>CAVRUM010000011.1:0-313419 GCA_963724375.1 uncultured Acidobacteriaceae bacterium | reverse complement strand
GCCCGCAAGCTCCCCTACATCATGCCGGCCTACCACCGACGCCCGCGTCGAGCTCAGCCGACTCCTCCTCGACGTCCTCCCCGCCGGCCTGACCAAATTCTTCTTCACCACCTCGGGCACCGAGGCCAATGAAGCCGCCTTCAAGATCGCCCGCATGTACACCCGCAAGACCAAGATCCTCGCCCGCTACCGCTCCTACCACGGATCGACCATGGCCTCGATCGCCGCGACCGGCGACCCGCCCGCTGGCCGCTTGAATCCGTCGGCGGCAAAGGCCAGGGCTTCGTCTTCGCCCCTGAAGTCAACTGCTACAAGTGTCCCATCCAGCACACCTACCCTCAGTGCGGAATCGCCTGCGCCGACTACCTCGAGCACATGATCGCCAACGAGAGCGATGTCGCCGCCGTGATCGTCGAGCCCGTCGTCGGCACCAACGGAGTTCTCGTCCCGCCTAAGGAATACATGCCCAGACTGCGGGAGATCTGCGACCGTCACGGCGTCCTGCTCATCGCTGACGAGGTCATGTCCGGCCGGGGACGCACCGGCGAGTGGTTCGCCATGGACAACTGGGTGCTCAAGCCCGACATCCTTGTGACCGCCAAGGGAATCACCTCCGCCTACGTTCCCCTCGGCCTCTGCGCCACGACGAGCAAGATCGCCGAGTACTTCGACGACCACTTCTTCGCCCACGGGCACACCTATGAAGCCCACCCCATGACCCTCGGCCCGGCCGTCGCCGCCATCCACGAGATGCAGCGCCTCGACCTCGTAGCCCGCTCCCGCGAGATGGGCCAGTACCTGGGCGCCAAGCTCCAGGCTCTCAAGCCGAAGCACCCCTGATCGGCGACGTCCGCGGTCTCGGACTCCTCTGGGCGGTAGAGCTGGTCCGAGACCAGCAGGCCAAGACCCCCTTCAATACCATGCAGGACAAGGTGGACGGCAAGCCGGCCGTCGTCGAGCAGGTAGCCGCCGACATGCTTAAACGGGGAGTATCCCTCCAGGCCTGGATCAGCCACTTCGTCGTCGCCCCGCCGCTCATCATCACAAAAGAAGAAATTGATTTGGGAGTCGCCGCCTTGGATCAAGCGTTAACGATCGCCGACAAAGCGATCTAGCAATCGCAACTCAAGGACGCTTGTAGATCACGCCGCCCTTCATCACGAACGAGACCCGCTGGGTGACGCTGATGTCTTCCAGCGGGTTGCCCGGGACAGCAATGATGTCCGCGTAGTATCCAGCCTTGAGCTCGCCGATCTGCCCTTCCCAGCCGAGCAAACTGGCTCCGTTGATCAGGTCGGCTTGCAACACCTGAAGCGGCGGCATTCCGAGGTGATGCATCAGCACCAGTTCCCGCGCCTGCGTTCCGTGCGGAAACGGCCCCACATCTGATCCGACGGCAAACGGAATGCCCGCCGCCATCTGCTTCTTGAACTCCGCTGCGTGATAATCGAACATTGCGCGCTCTCGCGCTGCCGCGGCTGGATTCGCAGCATGATCGGCGAAGTACTCGAAGATGGTAAAGGTCGGAACTGCCGGGATCTGCTTCTCACGCATGATTCGCATTGTCTCCGGGCTTAACTGTGCCGCATGATCGATCGACGCCACGCCGGCCTGAGCCGCGTATAGCGTCCCCGGCTCGCCCATCGCATGCACCGCAACCTTTTTCCCCACGCGTGCCGCCTCCTCGACAGCGGCCTTCAGTTGATCTGTCGTGTACTGATACGGTGTTGAGAACACCCCGTCATGAATGGAGTCCTTTCCCGTCTCATAGATCTTGACGAAGTCTGATCCCTCCTTGAACTGCTCGCGGATGGCCTCGATGATCTGCTCGGAGTCGTTCGCATAGGTCGCATTCGACAGCACGTGCTGCGCAGGATTGAACTCGTTGGCGTCCTCGTGGCCGCCGAGAATATCGATGGCGTTCCCGCTGATGCGCAGCCGCGGTCCCGGGATCAGGCCTTGATTGATCGCATTGCGCACCGCCGTATCCGCCGACCCGGCCCCCTCGGTGCCCATGTCGCGCTCCGCCGTGAATCCAGCCATCAGATCGTCACGCGCGGCAAGCGTCGCCAGGATCGTCCGCTGTGGAACAGACTCCTCGACCGTCTGCAGGTCTTCGGCCCCGGGATGAAGAAACAGGTGCACGTGAGCGTCGATCAGCCCTGGCATTAATGTGACGTCGCCCACATCGAGCACCCGAGAGCCCGTCGGGCGATCCACTGAAGCGCCCACGGCCACTATCCGCTCGCCCTCGACTAGCACTTCCCCCGGCGAGACGATCTTCCCTGCGGCAACGTCGAGGAGCCGGGTGGCATGGAGCACCACCGGTTTGGATTCGCCGGATTCGTGCTGTCCAAGCGAAGAAAGATTCACCGCCAACAGAATTGCCGTGCCAAAGGCAGCGCATCTCGTAAATCTGATCATCGTGTGCTCGAAAGAGAAGAGATAACGAACACGAGCGATCTTAAATGCCATCACAGGTTCGGAGAGAGGAATTTGAGCCGGCCAAAGTTCGGCTCCGCCAAAATTCAGATGGTCTGAGGGCAAATCAGAGGTGTGACTCGGGCCATAAGACCACCCTTTGGAATCGCAGAAAAGCTTTCCGCAACTGCTGTGAATGGAATCGTGGGCGCCCTGCAGTTTGGCCGCGACGGCGATTCAGAATCTCAGCCCATGTGAGCGAGAGATTATAGCTCCCAGACAAACAGTCTGGGGTCTTCTCAATAAAGCGCGAATGGCCTACATCACCAAGGCAACGCGTTCCAGCTCCGACTGCATGCACTCATAGGAGCAGCCGGCGCCTTCGATACGCATTACGGCAGCGCGTGCCTGGTCAGGATTCACGCCATAGCCACGGCCTGCGAGGAATGCAGATAGAACTTCAGCCGCCTGCCAGAAGTCGATTCCGGACTGCAAAAGCTGGTTGCGCAGATCCGCCAGTTCTGTCCTAGCAAATTGCTCTACCCTGTCGCTTTCCATTGTCGATTCTCTCCTTGCAGTCACTGCCATATTCGCCACGGCTTGATTCAGTTAGACACCAGAGATCTCGTCCGAGTTGCTGCGAAATCGCAGGTTGATTCGACAAGCAAACTGTCGTTCATACGAAATTGGCCCCTCCGAGGCAGTCAATTTGCGTGTGCTCGGAAATTACTGCATGCCCCTGACCTAAACATACGCATAGAGTGGTCGTGCGGTTTTCACCAAGGTGTAATTTCTTTTCACAGAATGTGCTGTCGGAGAGTGAAATGCGGCGATGAAGCGTGTTCATCTCATTAACGCGTAATCAAGACTGGAATCTGATCCGTTATCTCGTACCGCCGCTCGCATACCGCGCAGCGGATCTCATTCGATCCGATCATCAGTCGTCCGTAGCACGCTGGGCATACAATCAGGTCGAGAATCTCATGCAAACGGTTGATCTCGTGCATGAACCCAGTTTAATGGGTTAGTCCTAGCGGGCAATCGACCGAGAAGAGGATCATGCTGCGAGCCGGCCTGACCGGTGGATTAGGAAGCGGTAAGAGCACCGTGGGAGAGATGTTCCGGTCGCTCGGCGCCTATGTGATCGAAGCCGACGCGATCGGACGGGAGTTGATGTCCCCCGGCCAGAGCGTCTATCGGGCTATCGTGAGACAATTCGGGCCGGCGGTGGTGAATCCGGATCAAACCCTGAACCGGCGTCTGCTAGCCGATCTTGCGTTCCGGCAGAACCGGCTTGCAGACCTCAACCGTATCGTTCATCCGGCGGTGATCAGCGAGCAACAAGACAGGGCGGACCGCATCTTTGCCGATGATCCTGATGCCGTCGTCATCGTTGAGTCAGCTCTTATCTTCGAAGCCGATGCCCAAGGCACGGCACCCGGATGGAGACGGCGCTTCGACCGGGTAATTCTCGTAACTGCTCCGGACGAGCTGAAGATCGCCCGCTACCTGGCTCGGATGTCAGACAGCACGCGCTCCAGACCGGATCTCGAAGCTGATGCGCGCTCTCGATTGGCTGCCCAGATCCCCGATCGGGAGAAGGCTCCGTTCTGCGACTATGTGATCCATAACGAGGGAGATATCCAGCAAACGCGGCGCCAGGTCGAGCGGATTTTCGCGGAACTCAAGGCCGCCTCCCGGGTCTGAATCGCTCAGAGTCGATAAAATCTTAATAACGTCTCCTCGGGGGAATGCGGGCCGGGGAAACCCGTGGTAAAGAGTGCGTCCATGATTGTTCGAAGATTGGTCCTTGTTCTTCTCATTGTTGGTGGGTTTTGGTATCTCACGTCACGCTACGAGGGGTCCCAGCGCGAGGTGACTCTTGCCGGCAACGGGTCCCCCCTGACTCTGACCGAGGCCCACGCTGCGCCGGAGTTCGATGCCGAGGAGAGCAACAACATTCAGGTCTATAAGAAGGCGATGCCTTCCGTCGTGAACATCACGTCTTCGACAGTCCAGCTCAACTTCTTCTATGGGCCGGTGCCGCAACAGGGCCAGGGCTCCGGCTTCGTCCTCGACAAGCAGGGCCATATTTTGACGAACTACCACGTCATTGCCGATGCGCAGAAGATCGAGGTCACCACTTATGACAAACATCGTTCCAAGGCTCGCGTGATCGGACGCGATCCGAGTCACGATCTGGCCTTGCTTCAGATCGATGCAACACCGAACCTTGTCCCGGCAGTGCTTGCGGACTCTAAGAATCTTGTTGTGGGGCAGAAGGTCTATGCCATCGGCAATCCGTTCGGGCTTCAGGGGACGATGACCACCGGGATAATCAGCGCGATCCGGTCGATCCACAGTCCCCAGGGCAACCCCATCGAGAACGCCATCCAAACGGATGCGGCCATCAACCCCGGCAACTCTGGGGGGCCCCTGCTCAACTCACACGGCGAAGTGATAGGGATCAACTCCCTCATCGCCACCGGAAACGAAGGCGTGGAGCAGAATGCCGGTATCGGGTTCGCAATCCCGATCGATACCGCCAAAGCTGTGCTGGGAGACTTTCAGAAGTATGGCCGCGTGCGCCGGCCGTCGCTGGGTATCGTGTCGTTGCCGATCGATCCCAACCTGGCCGGGCAGATCGGACTGCCGGTCGATTACGGTGTGCTAATCCAGCGCACTGTGGCGAACGGCGCGGCGGAGCGTGCCGGCCTGCGAGGCGGAACCGAAGTGGCGCTCTACGGCAATATGCAGATCTACCTCGGCGGCGACCTCATCGTTGGCATCGACGACCAGGAAGTGACCAACACGCAGGACATCGCCGACATCATGAACCGTCATCAGGCCGGTGACACCGTGACGGTAACCTTCTATCGGGGACGGCGGAAGATGACCGCGCGGGTTACTTTGGGAGAGGCTCGCGATCAGGCCGCGTAACTTCAGGACATTGTCCGAAAGATAGTTCGTGGGGAAGATTCGTTCCGGCAGAGAATAGCTCTGTGGACCTGAACGAACCGGTCACGATAGGCAAGGCGAGAATTTTCTGCACCTTGGGGAACAGGCTGGCTCTCCGTTTTCTAGCGGCCTCCCGTGATGCGGTCGCTCTGGCGGGATCGGGCGCTCCGCAGGGACGTTGCTTGGCGCGTTGAAGAAGCGCTGGCGGCGATGCTGGTTCACCGCGCCAAGTGCCGTGAATGTGATCTCTCACAGGCTGCGGGTTGAGCGGTCTCAACCGATAGTCTCCCCCCGGAGCAGTAGTTTCAGCGCCGCTTACTGCAATTTGAGCCGCGGGGAGTCAGGTCCTGGCAGAGAGACCGGCTCCCCACTTTTTCTCTTTATGATTTGCCGACTTCTTCCCGGACGCATTCGCGGTCCGGAAAGTACTCGCCATTGAGGATGCGGTCGAATTTTCCGTCGGGATTCATGTTGCGCCATCCCTGGTCCATGATCTGGTAGGCGAACATACTGGCCTCGAATCCGGTGTGGCTGAGATGCAGGAGCGTGCCGCCAGAGGTGGTTGGAGTGAGTGTCCAGCCACAAATAGTGTCAAGCCGGTGGTTGGCCGGGCCGCCCTGCCATGAATAGACAAAGCGCGTGAAAGGCTCGCACTCGAGCACCTCGCAATCGATGACCCCATCCCAGTCACCCATGGGCCTAGTGCGGAAATTGAACTTGTGTCCAACGACGGGTGCGATGTCGCTGGGCATAAGCCACACGGCCAGGAGCTTTGGCTCGGTAAGAAGTCGCCAGATCTCCTGAGGTGCATGTTCGAGGACATAGTCGACCTCAATAGATTCAGTGCCGCGGGGCATCGGGATCCTCCTTTGATACGGATTTGTCGAGAACGGACTTGAGATTGTTCAGCTTTTCGGACCAGAAGCTTTGATAGTGCTGCAGCCAGTCGATTACCGGCTTGAGGCCTTCGGGGCGAGCGCGGTAGTAGGCGTGGCGTCCGCTTCGCCGGGTGCTGACTAACCGAACGGAGCGTAGGGAAGCGAGGTGTTGTGAGATGGCTGGCTGGGTGACTTCGAATTTATCGACCAACTCGGAGACGGAGTGCTCCTGACGAGCGAGTAGCTCGAAGATCGCCAGGCGGGTTGGGTCGCCGAGGGCGCGGAAGAGAGCGGGTCGCTGTTGTGAATGCATAAGCATTGGCTTATGGAAAATTGTATAAGCAATTACTTATGAGATGTCAAGAGAAATTCACGCTATATGTGGCTGGGTTCCGTTGAATTGCCTGCGTATGTGGGCGCAAAATCACGTTGGGTCTCAAAACCGGTGGAGGTGTGCTCATGGAAACCCTGCGGAACGTTCTCGTGCAGACGCAACAACATGGAGTGGCTATTGGCCATTTCAATATCTCGGATCTAGTTCTCCTGAAAGCGGTCGTCGCTGCCGCGCGTGAGCTCGATGTCCCAGTGATAGTGGGCGCGTCTCAGGGCGAGCGCGATTTTATGGGAGTTCGCGAGATCGCGGCTCTGGTAAAGAGCCTGCGCGAAGATTCGGGTGTTCCGATCTTCCTGAACGCGGATCACACGCACGCTCTTGCGAAGGCAGAGGAAGCGGCAAGGGCGGGATTCGATTCCATTGTCTTCGATCTCTCCGCGCTGCCCATCGAGGAGAACATTCGCCAGACGAAGGAAGCGGTCGCCAGGCTCAAGGCGATTCATCCTGGGATGCTCATCGAAGGAGAGATCGGCGACATTGGCACAGGCTCCGAAATCCACGAGACGACGATCGACGTGTCCAAGGGGCTGACGACACCTGAAGAGGCCAGGCAATATGTCGCGGCTACGGGAGTCGACATTCTGGCTCCCGCTGTGGGCAACATGCACGGCATGTCCGGAAGCATGGTCCGTGGAGAAGCAAGGAAGCATCTCGACATACACCGGATCGCCGAAATCAAAAAGGCCACGGGTGTTCCATTGACGCTTCACGGTGGTTCGGGAACCGACGACGAGGATTTTCGTAAAGCGATCGCGGCCGGAATCAACATCATCCACATCAACACCGAGTTGCGCGTGGCATGGAGACAGAGCCTCAAAGCGAGTTTGGCCAAAAACCCGAATGAAGTCGTCCCGTACAAGATTCTTCCTCCGGTCATTGAGGCGGTGAAAGAGGTAGCTCTCTCGCGACTGAGGCTCTTTAATAGCGTGGGGCTTGTATCGGCTGTGAATTAAATTGCGAGAGTAGTCAGCTAATCCGGTGGCGGTGAGGCTTTGCCGGCGAAGTCGCAGGGGGGAGAATGACACTTGATCTTTGTTTGAAGATATCGATAGATAGTCTTGTCGATAGCTGTCTCATCTTCGGGCTGACCTGATAAGCCGTGAGGTGAGGCCCTGAAGCCGGATGCATCCCCGTCTCTGGCTTTAGCCAAAGATGGGGATGCATCCGGATCTGAGCTGCACGTGTTTGTGTCTTTTACTTCTGGCTCCAGAACGGGTCGGTGTTAGCCCAGGTCGGCTCATAGCTCATCTTGGGATTGATGGCGAAGAGATGCGATTGGGTGGACTCGATAGAGGCCGCGGTGAGGTCCCGCAGCTTCTTCAGCTCGTCTGCGCTCATCGATTTTTCGAACCCGCTTCCGTCGATCATTTCCTGATCCACTTCGGCGAGCGATTTCATGGGCGTAACTGCGATAAATCTGCTTCCAGCAGGTTGCGCGCCATACATTTTCTCGAAGGTGGCCCAATGGGCGTGGGGCGTCTTCTGGAGGGCGGCAATGTACATCTTGACCAGTTCTTCAAAATCCTTCTCGTGACCGGGGCGAACGTTGTAGATGGCGATTTCCATGTAACGCATGTGCGGGATGTCGACGGGGCCGCGCAGGCTGAGGTCTTCGCGATAGGTGTAGACGCTGGTTTCGTAGGCCTCAAGCAGGGCGCCGTCGGCGACCGCCGCGCTGTCGAGCGCCGCCGAGAGGCTGGTGTTCTTCATGGTGGCGTCCATGTCCTTCTGCCAGGCGTCGAATGAGGGGTAGCCGACGAAGAAGACTGCCCGCGACTGGCCGGAGAGGGCGTCCATGCCAAAGTAGTGCGTGGGCCAGTTGGCGTCGGACATAGCCTTGACGAATGCGCTCTCGGTCTTTGTGTGCGGATTGCCGCCCTGGCCCGGCTTGAGAGTCTCCATAATGATCTGCAACACCTTCGGCGGCGGTGTGGTGTTCGCCGCCTGATCCTGCGCGGATGCTGTGGCTGATGCGGTGAAAATGAGGCCTGTGACAGCAAGACATAGTCCTGCTAATGATCCGAAAAGCTTCTTCATGGATTACTCGCCTCCTCAGGCGTGATAGAGATTGCGACCAGGAATGTCAGGCGATAGGGGGTTTCGGCAGATGCTGAGGAGGGATCGTGCTTCTGGGGAATTACCGTCGGCCGTTCTTGGGCAGTTGAACCTTACTCCGCAGGAGTGCGGCGCGCAACCTAAATCTCGGGGATGGTGGGGAGGCCTTCGCTTTCGCTAATCCGGCGGCGGTGAAGCCTTGCCCGCGAGGTCGCAGGCGCGCCACAAGTACCAGCTTGCCACCGACCGCCACGGGCGCCAGCGTTCGCCGCGGCGGAGCATCTCGTCGGCCTTGGCGAGCAGCGAGGAGTCGAAGGGCTTCCTTTTGGGCAGGCGCTTGAAGGTGAGGGCGAATCCTTTGCGCACTCCGTAGTCGGTGACGGGCAGAACATCAGGCCGGCCGAGCCGGAAGATCAATAACATCTCGACGGTCCAGGGGCCGATGCCGCGCACCTGCGTCAGGCGCTCGATGATCTCGTCGTCGGAAAGGCGGCGGATCTGGGCGAGCGTGGGGACGGTTCCGTCGAGGGTTTTTGCGGCGAGGTCGCGCAGGGCGAGAAGCTTGTTGGCGGAGAGTCCGCAGCCGCGGAGGCGGTCGTCGGGCGCGGCGATCAGGTGTTCGGGAGTGGGGTGGTATTCGCCGAAGTAGGTGATAACGCGCTTGAGGATCGCGGCCGCGGCTTTTCCGTTGAGCTGCTGGTAGACGATCGATTCGAGCAGGGCTTCGAACGGCGAGTGCTGGCTTTTGAGACGGAGCGTGTAGGGACCGGCGCGCTCGATGAGGCGCCCGAGGATGGGGTCGGCTGCGGAAAGCTCGCGGATGGCGAGTGCGGTATCGTAGCGTGGCGCGAGGCGGCCGTCTGTCATGAAAAACAGGGTACAGGGTGTGGAGGGCAGGTTGTAGCGGGATTGCGGTCAGGGACAGTCCGCCGTAACCACCAGCCATTAGGGAATAGGTAAGTCGGCGACTCGGCGCAGAAGGCGAAACTACCGCGATAGCTCGCAGATCCAGTTCACCTCCCAGGTCTCTCCGCCGTCTGGAGAGAAAGACTGCTCGGTCCGCGGACACAGACGCTGGCGGTGGGAATCACTTCGGACGACGATGCAGCGGGGATGACGAGACTGTCGTGGGAGGAGTTTTCGCGCGCGACCTGATTGTGGCTTCGCATTTCTCTCACGTCGTAGGGGTATATAGCCTCGAGGGATGTATCCATCAAGGCTTTCTGCCGAGGATGATCGCGCTCGAATGGGGGCAGTCGGTGACGATCTCCTCTTCGCAGATTGCGGCTGCTGAGAAAGTTCGACACGCATCTGCGCCATGCGATCTGGATTTTCTCGCGGCTTCCTTATGTGGTGATGATCCTGCTGATGATCCTGTTACCTTTGCCTGGTGGCTGGCGCGCGGAAGAAGCACGACTCGGCATTCAGCGGCCAGGATTCAGAATTAGAGACAACGACTCGCGACTCGCAGGCTTTGCATCGTGAAGCATGATTACCGTGCCCTTCGTGAGAATGGCAGTGGTCGCTCTAGCGAGCTTGCTGATCCATCTGATTGATCATGCGATCACGAATTGTTATCGGCACAATTGCGACTGAAATGGTCGTTTACTTTAGGCCGAAAATTCGCCGCGAAATTTTCCTTCGAGCGTCTTGAGGGTTGATTCTGCTGCCGTTTCGCCTGCTATATTGATTCTTCGACTAAAAGTGAAAGTTTTTACGTTCCTAACCCGGAAACCGCTACGCGCGAGGCCGTGCGGTAATCCTCCAACCGATACGTATTAAGGAAGACGCAAGGACGTATTCATGGCGCAGATTTTTGACCGCAGCTCGAACGCGCTGGCACGGGCTAGCCTGGTCTTGACGGGGTTAATTGTCATCGCCCTGGGTGTAACGCTCGATCAATTGCAGCGGTCTCCCTGGGTAACGCGGCAGGGACAAAGGGCGGATCAGCCGGTTCCATTCAGCCACAAGCATCACGTCGAGGGGCTAGGCCTGCAGTGCCAGTACTGCCATACGACCGTGGAGAAGTCGAGCTACGCAGGCATCCCTCCGACTCGGACCTGCATGAACTGCCACGCGCAGATCTGGACGAATGCGAATCTGCTCGAGCCGGTTCGTGAGAGCTGGGCGACCGGCCACTCGATTGTATGGACTAAGGTTCACGATCTGCCGGACTTTGCGTACTTCAGCCATGAGATTCACGTGAACAAGGGATTGGGCTGCTCTAGCTGCCATGGACGGGTGGACGAGATGCCCATCATGTATCAACAGAACACGCTGCAGATGGAGTGGTGTCTCAACTGTCACCGGAACCCGGCGGTAAACCTGCGGCCGACAAGCGAGATTTACAACATGGCATGGAAGCCGGCCTCGGATCTGAATCCAGTCTGGTGCGCAGCCGTGGATGTGAAAATGGGGACACCGACGGCCGAGTCGGTGAGCTGCACGACGACCGATCCAAGTCCTGGCGCGGGTGGTTCCGAGCAGGCATCCCTGCATTTGATTCCAGTAGCAAATGCTCAGGTGACCGATGCTCCAGCTGGGACGCCGCCGGCTCCGCAGCCGAGCTATACGAAGTTCACGAACCAGGAGGCGCTGGGCCAGTTCCTCGTCGAGCACTATCACATCCGTCCTCCGCGGGAGCTTTCAAGCTGCGAGGTGTGCCACCGATGAGAGTGCAGAGCACAGGGCGCAGAGCGCAAAGCGCAGTAGGAGAAACCGTCGAGAAAATGGGTGACCGAGAAATTCCGGCGATGGAGGGCCAGGGCACGAAGCTGACACTGGCCGAGGTGAGGGCGAAGCTGGCCGGACAGAAGGGCAAGAGATACTGGCGGTCGATCGACGAGCTGGCCGGGACGCCGGAGTTCGAGGCGGCGGTCCGGGCGGAGTTTCCAGAGCAGGCATCGGAGTGGATCGATACCGTATCACGGCGGTCCTTCCTGAAGGTCATGGGCGCGTCGATGGCGCTGGCCGGGCTGGCCGGCTGCACGAAGCAGCCCGATGAGCCGATCTATCCGTATGTAAAGGCGCCCGAGGACCTGGTTCTGGGCAAGCCGGTGTATTTTGCTACGGTGTTTCCGTTCCCGACGGGCGCGGTTCCGCTTCTGGTCAAGAGTGAGGCGTACCGGCCGATCAAGGTCGACGGAAACCCAGAACATCCTTATAACCAGGGCGGATCTGATCCGATTACGCAGGGCACGTTGCTTGACCTGTACGATCCCGACCGGTCGCAGCGCGTCATCCATCGCGGCGAGTCGAGCACCTGGCCCGTGTTCCTGGCGAATTTTCGCGGCATGCTCGCCGACAAGAAGGCTTCGGGCGGCGATGGGCTGTATGTGCTCAGCGCGACCGTGACCTCGCCGACGCTGGCGCGGCAGTGGAAGGCGGCGCAGGCGGCGTACCCCAAGGCCAGGTTCATTCAGTACGACCCGGTAAACCGGGATTCGGCGTACGCAGCTTCGAAGGCTGCTTTTGGCGACTTTGCCGATGCGCAATACAAGCTGGATGCGGCGACAGTGATCGTATCGCTCGATGCGGACTTTCTCTCCGGCGCTGCGCATCCGGGATTTCATCGCCTGGCGAAGGATTACGCGAAGCCACGCAAGCTCGAAAATGCAAAGTCCGGCGACTACAGCATGAACCGGCTGTACGCGGTCGAGTCCATGACAACCACCACGGGGATGAAGGCCGATCATCGGCTGGCACTC
Source organism: uncultured Acidobacteriaceae bacterium (assembly GCA_963724375.1). Taxonomy (GTDB): domain Bacteria; phylum Acidobacteriota; class Terriglobia; order Terriglobales; family Acidobacteriaceae; genus Silvibacterium. The sequence continues at coordinate 301,006 of CAVRUM010000011.1, read as the reverse complement.
CGTGCGAGCGATATCCCGGCGTTTGCGGCGGCGCTGGCCGCAGCTGTAGGTGCGGGCTCCGCGCTGAGTGGATATACCTGGTCAAGCGATGCTGAGGCGTTTCTCAAGTTTGCCGCCGAAGACCTCAAGGCGAACGGAGGCAAGTGTGTCGTAATTCCGGGAGAGCAGCAGACTCCAGCCGTCCACCTGGCCGCGATTGCAATCAATGAGGCCCTGGGCAACGTTGGCAAGACTGTGATCTACACCGAGACGGTGAATCCCTTGCCTTCGATTCAGGGCGACGACATGAAGGCGCTTGTCGCGGACATGAATGCCGGCAAGGTCGACTGGCTGATGATCCTGAACGCGAATCCGGTCTATTCGGCGCCGGCGGATCTCGAGTTCGAAGATGCGATGGGCAACGTGAAGACAGTCGCACATCTTGGACTTCATTACGACGAGACAGGGCAGAACGCGCAGTGGCATGTGCACGCTGCGCAATATCTCGAAAGCTGGTCCGATGCGCGGGCCTATGACGGGACAGCCTCGGTCGTACAGCCGATGATCGACCCGCTTTACGGCGGCCACACGGCTCATGAGATTCTGCAGTCGTTCCTGAGCGATCCGGACACGTCGGCTTACTCCGCGGTGCGGGAGACCTGGAAGGACAAGACGCCGGGCAGAGGCGCCGATGCGGACTTCGGCTGGCGCAAGGTGCTGCACGACGGCTGGATCGCGGACACGGCTTTCACTCCCAAGGGCGGCGGCGGCAAGGCCCAGGTTCCTGCGCCGGCGGCCCAGCTTCCGGCCGATACCATCGAGGTAGTGTTCCGGCCCGATCCGAATGTCTATGACGGACGCTATGCGAACGTTGGCTGGCTGCAGGAGATCCCCCGCCCGATAACCAATATCTCGTGGGACAACGCGGCGCTGATGAGTTACGCGACGCTCGATAAGCTGGGTTTCGAAGAACAGAACATTCTCGAGATCACAGTAAACGGCAAAAAGGTACTGGCCCCGGCGTTGGCGGTTCCAGGACACGCAGACGGCAGCATCACGCTGCATCTCGGCCAGGGCCGCAGGATGGGGCGCGTGGGCGGCGGCGTGGGCTTCGACGCGTACCAGATCCGGCCGTCCGGTTCCCCGTTGTATGTCACCGGCGCAACGGTTCGGAAGGTCGACGGGACGTGGGGCTTCGCGGTCACTAAGAGCCATTACCAGGACCATCGTTCGGTTGCGGTGGGTGGCGACGGCAGCGGGACACATTCGCTCGAAGGCAACGAGGCGATCGACCGCGGGATCATCCGCTGGGCGACGCTCGAGGAGTTCAAGAAGGAGCCGGAATTCGCGCATGTCGGCGACGGGAAAGACGTGCCCGAACCCACGACCAGCATGTTCCCGGCGTACCGCTACGATCACAATGCATGGGGCATGTCGATTGACATGAACTCGTGCGTCGGCTGCAACGCCTGCGTGGCTAGCTGCTACGCGGAGAACAATATCCCGGTGGTCGGCAAGCAGCAGGTGAGGATCGGGCGCATGATGCAGTGGCTGCGCATCGACACCTACTACGAAGGAGATCTCGCCGCTCCGCGGGCGCACTTCCAGCCGATGGCCTGCCAGCATTGCGAAAATGCGCCCTGCGAGCAGGTCTGCCCGGTAGGCGCAACAGTACACACGCCCGAAGGCCTGAACATGATGATCTACAACCGGTGTGTGGGCACCCGCTACTGCTCGAACAACTGCCCGTACAAGGTGCGGCGCTTCAACTTTCTGCTCTATACCGACTACCTGTACGACACCAACAGCCTGAAGCTGATGACGAATCCGGATGTAACGGTGCGCAGCCGCGGAGTGATGGAAAAATGCAGCTACTGCGTGCAGAGAATCTCTGCGGCGAAGATCCAGGCGGACAAGGAAAACCGGCTGATCCGCGACGGAGAGATTGTGACGGCTTGTCAGCAGGCTTGCCCGACCGACGCGATCGTTTTCGGGAACATCAACGACGGCGACAGCAAGGTGGCGAAACTGAAGAAACAAGAGCGCAGCTACGGCGTGTTGTCAGACATCAACACACGGCCTCGAACGACCTATGTGGCCGAAGTGATGAATATCAACGAAGAGCTCTCGCAGGCGCGCGGGGAGTTCAGCTCGTGAGGGGACAGGGATCAAGGGTCGTGCGTTCCCATCCTTCGCCGACTGCGGGCTCAGGATGTGGCACCCATGCTCCGGCCGGGATGGCAAGCTTCAGGTCGAGGCTGAGAGGTTAAGGCGATGGCAACGAAAGAACCAGAGATCAAAGATCCAATGATCGACCCGGTAACCGGGGAATACCGGGTGCTCGCGCCCGGGCATACCTTCAAGTCGGTCACGGAAAAGATATCGCGCATCGTGCTTACGCCCCATACGCCGCTCGGCTGGTTTGGCGGCTTTGTGCTGGCTGGCGGGTTCGTGATGATGCTGCTGGTGGCGGTGACGTGGCTGTTCCTGAAGGGCACCGGAATCTGGGCGATTACGATCCCCGTCGCCTGGGGCTTCGCAATTATCAATTTTGTGTGGTGGATCGGTATCGGCCACGCGGGCACGCTGATCTCGGCTATTTTGTTGTTGTTCAAGCAGGGATGGCGCAACTCGATCAACCGCTTCGCCGAGGCGATGACGATCTTTGCCGTGGTATGCGCAGGAATGTTCCCGGTGATCCACGTCGGGCGGCCGTGGCTGGGGTACTGGCTGCTGCCTTATCCAAACACGATGAATGTGTGGCCGCAGTTCCGGTCGCCGCTGCTGTGGGACGTCTTCGCGGTGTCGACGTATGCGACGATATCGGTGGTTTTCTGGTACATGGGGATGATTCCCGATCTCGGGACGCTGCGCGACCGCGCCCACTCGAAGTTTGCGCAGATGTTCTACGGATTCCTTGCGGTCGGATGGCGTGGCTCGGTTCGGCACTGGGTGCGGTATGAGACCGCGTCGCTCCTGCTGGCCGGCTTGGCGACGCCTCTGGTGCTCTCGGTACACACGGTCATCAGCTTCGATTTCGCCGTGGCGCTGCTGCCGGGCTGGCACACGACGATTTTCCCACCGTACTTTGTCGCCGGAGCTATCTATTCGGGCTTCGCGATGGTGATCACGCTGGCGATCCCGATCCGCAAGTTTTATCACCTGGAAGACATGATTACGATCCGGCACATCGACAACATGGGCAAGGTGATGCTGGCGACGGGACTGATCGTGGCCTACGGGTACTCGACCGAAGTCTTCATGTCGTACTTCTACTCGGCGAGCCACTGGGAATACTTCATGATGTGGAACCGCATGTTCGGGCCCATGGGGTGGTCCTACTGGGTGCTGATCACCTGCAACATTGCGCTGCCGCAGCTGCTGTGGATCAGGAAGTTCCGGAGCAATCCCTTCCTGATCTTCATCATGTCGCTGATCGTGAACACGGGCATGTGGTTCGAGCGCTTCGTGATTGTCGTGACCAGCCTGACGCGCGATTACCTGCCGTCGTCGTGGGGCACCTACCGGGCGACTAAGTGGGACTACGCGACCTTTGCGGGAACACTGGGGCTGTTCACGTTTCTCTTCTTCCTGTTTATTCGCTTCTTACCCATGATCCCGATGTCGGAGATTCGCATGCTGCTTCCGCAGACGAAAATACGGCCGGAATCCGAACCACAACTCGAGGCGGGTGACTGATGGCTGAACGCGAAGGAACCTACGGCCTGCTGGCCGAATTTGAAACGCCCTCTCAACTGGTCCACGCCGCGGAGAACGCCTATGCGGCCGGATACCGGAGGATGGACTGCTACACGCCGTATCCGGTGGAGGAAGCGGCGGAGGCGATTGGATTCCACAAGAACGAAGTGCCGCTGGTAACGCTGATCGGTGGGCTGCTGGGACTGGGAGCGATGTTCCTGCTCGAGTCGTGGATCTCCATCTGGGCTTATCCGCTGAATATTGCCGGCCGGCCGTACTTCTCATGGCCCGCATTCATTGTGCCCGCCTACGAGTGGACCATCCTGTATGCGGGTCTTTCAGCAGCCTTCTGCATGCTCGCATTGTGCGGGTTGCCGCAGGTCTATCATCCGTTGTTCAACGCACCGAATTTCCGCAGCGGGGCGACCAGCGACAAATTCTTCCTGTGTCTGGAGTCGAGCGACCCGAAGTTCGAGATTGCCGAGACGCGCACTTTTCTCGAGACCCTGGCGCCGGCTTCGGTAGTGGAGGTGGAGTATTAAGACAGAGCGCAGAGCGCAGGGCGCAGAGCACAGAGCGCGGAGCCGCCGCACGCTGGCGATAGCGGCTGCTGGAGCGGCACTGGTGCTGGCCGCAGGCTGTCGGCAAGACATGCAGGACCAGCCGAAGATGATCCCGCAGCGCCAGTCGGAGTTCTTTGCCGACGGGCGTTCGGTGCGTCCGCAAGTGGTAGGAACGGTGTCCCGTAATCAGCTGCACGAGAATGAGTATTTTTACACCGGACTGGTCGACGGGAAGGAGCAGGATGCATTGCCGTTTCGGGCAACCATGCAGGTGCTCGAGCGCGGGCAGGAGCGGTTCAACATCTACTGCACTCCGTGCCACTCGCGGGTCGGTAACGGCCTGGGAATGATTGTCGAGCGCGGCTACAAGCCGGCAGGAAATTTCCACGATCCGAAGCGCCTGGCCGAGCCGCTGAGTCATTATTTCTTCGTCATGACGAACGGCTACGGGGCGATGTCCGATTACTCGGCGCAGCTTACTCCGGCAGACCGCTGGGCCGTGGCGGCGTATATTCGCGCGCTGCAGTTGAGCCAGAACGCCACGCCGGCAGACGTGCCGGCTGGGACATCGGTCGAGAACCTGAACGACATTGCAGAGGGAGAAGGGCATCCGCAATGGGCAGGGCCGTGGGAGTTGCCGGCGACGGCAGTATTCGCGACGCCGGAGACAGGTGTAGCGGCTGGAGCACCGGCGAAGCCCGCGAACGCTCCAAATGCAACGATTCAAAACCCGAGTAATGCGGGAAGTTCGACCACGCGCGGCGGCGAAGGCGCCAAGCCGGTTACGAAATAAGGAAACGCATGGCACACGGAAATCAAGCGAAAACGCTGCCCAGAGACCTGAATGCGCCGGCATTTGTCGACATCTGGCGCTCCCGCGCGTTCATGGTGGGCGGCATATTTCTGGTGCTCGCCGTCATCCTCGGCTTTCTCAGCGGCGATCACTGGAACCATTTTCTGCGCGCATGGCTCCACGGCTACATGATGTGCTTCAACTTCTGCTTCGGCGGCATGGCGCTCTTGTTTGTGCAGTATCTGTCGGGGGGCAAGTGGGGCCTGATCATCCGGCGTCCGCTCGAGGCCATGACGCGTACTTGGCCGCTGGTGCTGCTGATGTTCCTGCCCGTAGGGATCTTCGGCGCGTCAATGGGGCAGCTCTACAGTTGGGCGAAGTATGCAGATTGGCTCACGGCACTGAAAAACGGGCAGATCTCGAACGAGCTGGCGCACGCCATCCACTACAAGCACGGCATTTTGAATCCGGGGGGATTCTGGGCAGTGTCGCTGATCGCATTGGCGATCATGATCATTTATGTGACGCTGCTGAATAAGTGGTCGCTCCAGCGCGACGCCGATCCGGAGCCGGATGTCGCGTACTGGAGAACGAAGTTCGAAAACCTGAGCGGCTTTGGCCTACTGCTGTACTCGATTCTGTTGTTCATCTGCGTCATTTACTGGGTCATGTCGCTCGATCCAACGTGGTATTCGACAGTTTATGGCTTCCAGTTCCTGGTGGCGCAGGGCTACGGCGTCTTTGCTCTGGCGCTGCTGACGCTGATGGCGCTATCGAAGGCCGATCCGATCCGGTCGACGTTCCGGGTGACCGAACAGCACGATATGGGCAAGCTCTGCTTCGCCTTCACGATGCTGAATATGTATCTGGCCTTCGGTGCCTTCCTGATCATCTGGTCGGGGAACTCACCGGAAGAGATTCCGTGGTACCTCGATCGCATCCGCGGTAACTGGGGCGTGGTCGCCACGCTGGATGTGATCTTTCACTGGCTGATTCCGTTCACGCTCCTGTTGTCGGCATCGCTCAAGCGAATCAAAGAACGGCTCGCCGTCGTCTGCTGCATCATGATCTTCGCGCGTGCGTGGGACCTGTGGTGGCTGATCGAGCCGAACTTCCCCGACGCGAAGCGCAACCTGCACTTCAGCGTGGGTATGTTGGAGTACGCGACGCTACCGGTGGCGATGGTGGCTTTCTGGCTGGCGTACTTCTTTACGCAGCTGAAGAAGCGGCCGGTGCTGGCGGTCAACGATCCGCACCTTGAAGAGATTTTGGAGCCTGAACATGCACATGCATAACGAGCATGAGTCACACGACAAAAAAGCCTCGATGCAGGAGGGCTATGAAGTCACCGACGTCAGCGTGCAGGGGATCATGGTGTTCCTGGTGGGGCTGTTCGTGTCGGTGGGCGTTTTCTTCGTGCTGTGTTTCGGGATGGGCAAGGTGATCAACTACGCCCTGCTCAAGAGCGACGGGCCGCCGAACAAGTGGAATGCGACGAATGTTCCCCAGCCGGGCAAGCTGGAAATGCAGTCCAATCCAGCCGAGCAGCAGCAGAAACTGGAGTCTCTGACGCAGAAGTTCCCCACGCCGCGGCTTGAGATCGACGACGGCAACCAGGATCTGGCGAACCTGCATGGGCGCGAGGACCTGCTCCTCGACCACTACACCTGGGCCGACGCCTCGCACACGAAGGTGAGAATTCCGATCGAACGCGCCATGGAGCTTGTCGCGCAGCCCGGGCATCTGAAAGTGATGGAGTCGCAGGGACCAGCCGAGCCGCTCATGGCGGGAGAGACGCGGCCGATGGTGCAGATGCCTCTTACCGACGGCTTCGCCCGCACAGGATTCGAGCAGCAGGAAATGGGGCCTGCAAGGCTGGCAGGTGAACAAGCTTCGACGAAGGCGAATAATAGGTAATTGAGAACGGAACAGAGATCACTACTTGGACCACAGGGGTTCGAAATGCGGAGCGTAGGCACAGGGCAAAGGAGAACGATGAGCGGGGCGCTGCCAATTGTTGCGGCCGCGATGCTCGTTGGCTTGCTGGCTCCGGCGGCGCGCGCCCAGGTTTCGAGCTATGGCGACAAACAGATGGGGCAGGTCAGCGATCAGGCTCCGCCGGTGCTGGACAGGGTCAAAGTCACACAGCGGCTGAATGCGCAAGTGCCCCTCGATGCCGAGTTCCGGGACGAGACTGGAAAGACGGTGCGGCTCGGGGAATATTTCGGCAAGAAGCCGGTGGTTCTGTCGCTGGTCTACTTCCAGTGCAAAATGGTCTGCCCGGAGGAAATCAACGGCGTGGTCAGCGCCCTCGAGATGGTCAAGTTCGTTCCGGGCCGCGACTTCAACGTGGTCTTCGTGAGCTTCGATCCGACAGAGACGCCCGAGATCGCGGCGCGCGAGAAGGCTGTTTACCTGAAGCGGTATGGCCATCCCGAAACGGCAAATGGATGGCATTTCCTCACCGGACAGCAGCCGGCGATCAACGCCGTGGCGAGCGCCGTCGGGTTCCAGTACGCGCGTGTGCCTGGACCGGACGGGCGCATGGACCAGTTCGCACATGCCAGCGCAATCGAGATCCTGACGCCTGAAGGCAAGGTTGCACAGTACTACCTCGGTGTGGAGTATCCGCCCAACGACTTGCGGCTGGGGCTGGTGGAGGCGTCAGCGGGGAAGATCGGTTCGCCGGTGGATGCGATTCTTACCTATTGTTACCGGTACGACCCGCAGCTTAACCGCCATAGCCTGGTGATTGCGCGAGTGGTGCAGCTCGGGTGCCTGGTGACGGTTTTCGGGCTTGGCGGATATATGACGGCGATGTTCCGGCGCGATGTCGAAAGAGACAGGAAATACCCGAACGGATAAAAGGGAACGATGCATTTTATAAGTCCAGTACTTTGGCAATTCCTCGTTAATTGGCTCACGCACTTCGCGCTCTTTCCGCCGGAGGCGTCGAGCATCGCTCCGCACGCGGATGCCCTCTATTTCTTTCTGATCCTGATCTCGCTTGTCGGCATGGTGCTGGTGGTTGCACTGGTGGTCGGGTTCTCCATCATCTACCGCAAGGAGCGGAATCCGGAAGCGACGCAGATCGAGGGCTCGACGCTGCTCGAGGCGACATGGACGATCATTCCACTGGCCCTCTTCATGGTCGCCTTTGTATGGGGGGCGCTGCTCTACTTCCGCATCTACAACCCGCCCACCAACGCCATGAACATTTACATCGTCGGCAAGCAGTGGATGTGGAAGGCAGAGCATCCGGGCGGGCAGCACGAGATCGACTCGCTGCACGTTCCGCTGGGACGCCCGATCCAGCTGACCATGATTTCGCAGGACGTATTCCACAGCTTTTCGATTCCGGCCTTCCGCGTGAAGCGCGAGGTTATTCCGGGCCGCTATACGACGGTCTGGTTTGAGGCGACCCAGGAGGGGACCTATCACCTCTTTTGTACGCAGTACTGCGGAACGCTGCACTCGCAGATGATTGGCACCGTCACGGTGATGAAGCCCGAAGACTACGAGGCATGGACCGAGGGCTCGACGAGCGGCATGTCGCTGGCGCAGAACGGTGAGCGGCTGTTCGCCAGCTTGGGCTGCAACGCATGCCACTCAGGGAACGCGAGTGCGCGGGGGCCGAATCTCGCCGAGGTCTACATGACCAGGGTGCAGATGACTAACGGCTCCTATTCGATGGTGGACGATGCATTTCTGCGGGACTCGATCCTCAACCCGACGATGCATACGATGGCGGGCTACGCGCCAATCATGCCGACATATCAAGGCCAGATCAGCGAGGAAGGCATGATCGATCTGGTGGAATATATCAGGAAGCTCAACTCAAACTATCGGATTCAACAAACTCTGAACACGAGCCAGGTACAGAGCTCGGCTCAGAGCCCGGCATCGAATCAGGGCCGGGTGCAGCAAGCGGCGCCCACAGCGCCGGGAATGGTGAAGCCATGAGTACAATCGTCAGTCTGCCGGACCAGTCAACGGCCACCCTGCCCAAAAGATCCTATCTCAACGATGGATACGGCCTGAAGAGCTGGCTGCTAACGGGAGATCACAAGCGAATCGCGATTCTGTATCTGATCTCGATCACGTTTTTCTTCTTCATCGGTGGCTTCTTTGCCGGCATGGTCCGGCTTGAGCTGTTGACTCCGCCGACCGACCTGATGGCGGCCGACACCTACAACAAGATGTTCACCATGCATGGCATCGTCATGGTGTTCCTCTTCCTGGTGCCATCAGTGCCGGCGACTATCGGGAATTTTGTGTTGCCGATCATGGTGGGCGCCAAAGACCTCGCCTTTCCCAAGATCAATCTGCTGAGCTGGTACCTGTATGTGGTCGGCGGTGTCATGACGTTGGCGGCCCTGATCCTTGGCGGCGTCGACACAGGCTGGACCTTCACGACTCCGCTGAGCACCCACTACCTGAATACGCATGTGATCACCGCAGGGCTGGCGGTCTTTGTCGCCGGCTTCAGCTCGATCTTCACCGGGCTGAACTTCATCGTGACGGTGCACCGTATGCGCGCGCCGGGAATGACGTGGTTCCGGTTGCCACTCTTTGTCTGGTCGCACTATGCTGCTTCCGTCCTGATGGTGCTGGGTACGCCGGTGCTGGCAATCACACTGGTTCTGGTGGTTCTGGAGCGGGTGATTGGCATAGGGGTATTCGACCCGACAAAGGGCGGCGATCCGCTTCTCTTCCAGCACCTGTTCTGGTTCTATTCGCACCCGGCCGTTTACATCATGATTCTGCCCGGGATGGGCGTTATCTCCGAGGTAATCAGCACATTCTCGCGCAAGCGTGTGTTCGGCTATACCGCGGTAGCGTTCTCCTCCGTGGCTATCGCGGTCTTCGCCTTCTTCGTATGGGCGCACCACATGTTCATCATGGGTATCTCGAACTACTCGGCGCTGGTCTTCTCGCTACTGACCATGCTGGTCGCCGTGCCCTCGGCGATCAAGATCTTCAACTGGTCGTTCACGTTGTATAAGGGCTCGATCACCTTCGAGACGCCGATGCTCTATGCCTTCGGCTTCATGGGGCTGTTCACCATCGGCGGACTGACCGGCGTCTTCCTCGGATCGATGGGGATGGATATCCACCTGACAGAGACCTACTTCATCGTGGCGCATTTTCACTTCGTCATGGTAGGGGGCATGCTGATGGCGTTCCTGTCCGGAATCCACTTCTGGTGGCCGAAGATGACGGGAAGGATGTATCCGGAGGGGTTGTCGAAGCTGGCTGCGCTGGTCACGTTCATCGGCTTCAACCTGACCTTCTTCCCTCAGTTCATCCTCGGCTATCTGGGCATGCCACGCCGTTATGCTGCCTATCCGCCGGAATTCCAGGTCCTTAATGTTCTGTCAACCGCGGGTGCGACGGTGTTGGGCATAGGCTACCTGCTTCCGATGCTTTACCTGACATGGTCGCTCAAGTACGGGAAGATTGCAGGCTCCAATCCGTGGCAGGCCACTGGACTGGAGTGGCAGATACAGTCGCCTCCGCTGACGACAAACTTTGAAGAGACGCCGGTGATCGATTACGAGGCGTACGACTACGAGTGGTTGGCGAACAAGACCAAACACGAGGTGCAGACCGTTGGATAGCCAGGCGATCGCAACCCATCCCGAGTACGAGCACGCGGAGCACGAGCATCCGCCTTATCTGCGGCACCACTTCGCGAATCTGGAGCAGCAGAAAGAGACCTCCACCTTCGGCATGTGGCTCTTTTTGCTGACGGAAATCATGTTCTTTGGCGGGCTCTTCACCGCCTACCTCATCTACCGCAACTGGTACTATCCGGCCTTCGTGGCGGGCAGCCACCAGCTCTCCATCGCGCTCGGAGCGGCCAACACGGCTGTGCTCATCTGTTCGAGCTTCACGATGGCGATGGGCGTCCACGCCGCCGAAATGCGCTGGCGTAAGCCGCTCGTCGGCTGGCTGCTGGCGACGATTGTCCTTGGCTGCGTCTTCCTTGGCATCAAGGCGGATGAGTATCACGAGAAGTGGGAGAAACACCACGTCCCCGGACTGAACTTCAGCGTCAACGACTTTGTCCACCAGGACCCTCACTATCCCGAAGACAAGCCTCTCCCGCTGGACATGGCGGAAAAGACGCAGGTTTACTTCTCTCTCTATTTCGCCATGACCGGCATGCACGCGCTGCACATGGTGATCGGCGTGTCTCTTTTGATCATTCTGGTGGTTCGCGCGTGGGGCGGAGCGTACACACAGGGGCACATGACGACAGTCGAGAACTTCGGCTTGTATTGGCACTTCGTCGATATTGTGTGGATCTTCCTGTTCCCGCTGTTGTACTTGATAAGTCGGCATCAGTGAAAACGGGGAACAGCGAACTGAAGTAGAGGCGAAACAAATGTCCGAACTGACGCAAAAAGAGATTCTCGACACCGAGCCGACACATCACGCAGGGCACATCGTGAGCCCGAAGGTTTACGGTGTTATCTTCGGTGCGCTGCTTGTCCTGACGGCGAGCACGGTGGGTGCAGCCTATCTGGAACTGGGGCCGTTCAACGTGGTCGTCGCGCTGGCAATCGCGTGCATCAAGGCAGTGTTGGTCATCCTCTTCTTCATGCACGTGAAGTACAGCTCCCGACTGACAAAGCTGACCGTCGCGGCCGGGTTTTTTACTTTCCTCGTGCTGATCACCATGGCGTTGACGGACTACATCAGCCGCGCATGGGGGATGTGGTAGTTTTTTCAGGGCTCATGGCAATCTAATGCGCCGAAGCTGCTTTTACCGGTGCGGCCTGTTTTGCTGCTTCAGCCTGCTGTCGTAGGGCGTGCACAACAACGCGCAGCATGTCGTCCTCAGGAGCCGGCTTGCCGGTCCAGATCTCGAACTGGCGTGCGCCTTGGTGGACGAACATCTCAACTCCTGTAACGACCGGAATGCCTTTTTCGCGCGCCATGCGAATTAGAGGCGTGTCAATCGGGTTGTAGACCAGATCGAAGACCAGACGCGCATTCATCTCTTTGGGCTCAAGAAGGTTGGCCGGCTTCACGCCCTGCATCCCGGCGGGTGTCGCATTGATAATTACGTCAAAGTTAGTCTTGGCGAGCTGATCTCGCTTGAAGGTCTTGGCCTTTGCCTGGCGGGCGAGCTTCTGGGCAGTTTCCGAGGTGCGGTTCAGGATGAAAACCTCGGCGCCCTTATCCTTGAGGCCAAAGACAGCGGCGCGAGCCGCGCCTCCGGCGCCCATCACGAGAATCTTCGCATCTTTGAGCGGGAGACGGCGCTCGAGAGGGCGGACGATGGCGGCCACGTCGGTGTTGAAGCCGTAGAGCTTCCCGTCTTGCGAGCGGACAACCGTATTGCAGGCCCCAACCTTTTCCGAGAGCGGGTCGGTCTTCTCAAGGTGCTTAAGAATTTCTTCTTTGAGCGGCATGGTTACGGCCAGACCATTGATCGGCACCTCGCGGACCAGCGTGAGCAGGTCAGTAAGCTTTGTGGTCTGCAGCGCGAGGAAAACTGCATTGACGGTCTCGCGGCGAAAGGCCGTGTTCATCATGAGCGGCGAGAGCGAATGCTTGATGGGGTTGCCTGCAACTCCATAGACCTTGGTTGCGACGTCGACCTGGTCGATGCGGTAAGTCTCCTGGAGCGTGCGGACCGAGATCTGGCCCGGGCCGGTTTCCTCGCCGGGGTGAGCGGCGGCGAAGGTGAAGATGCTGCCGGCGCGAAGGCCGAGCACGCGGCTGATGATGCCCTGTTCTCCCATGCAGATGCCAACCACATTGGCCATGTCACGGGTGCGCTCAAGGAAGCGCATCATGGTGACGTTATCGGCGAGGGTCTTGGCGGTCGAGACGATTTTGACGAACTCGGGCTCGTAGGGACGGATGCGCTCGAAAATGCCGTCGAGATCCTTGGTAGTCGTGAAGTCGTGATAGCTGATGATCAGTGCGGCGCCGTGCGCCCGCAGCTTGTCGAGCTGACCGTGTTTGAGGGCCTCCGCGGTCTGCAGCTCCAGGTCGACGAGGTGGAATCCGGCGGAGGCGGCCTTTTGGAGTATTTCGAGCTCAGCGGCAATGGTGCCCTTGAATTTGCCTCCGGTGGCAACGCGGCGGCAGGTGGCGATGGCCGTCACCTCGCTGCGTTCGCTGAGAAGCTGCTTGATTTTGGGCAGTGCGGCCGCCGGATTGGGTAGGTAATCGAGACGGAATTCCACAAAGGTGTTCTCGCGGACCGCCTCAATAGCCTTGTCGATCATTTCGGCCGGGGTAGATCCAATGATGGCAACGCAGAGTTTGCCGATCCGCGAACGGATGAAATGGGGCGAAAGCGCGGTCAACATATGCTCCCGGGGAGCGGGCGCTTCGCTAACTTTTTCTGATGCCTTCATGTCTGCAATTGCGGCATCTTACCGGGTGCGCGACCAGGATGCAACATCTCTTGCGTGAATCGTTGTGCATTTCACCCACCGGAGCGCCTCCTGGGTTTAACCTGCTCGATGAGAGGTTCTATCCATGAGCGAGCCGGCCGGCAATATGTCTGAGGCGACTTCCACGCTGACGATCCACTCATCTGAAGTATCGCATCCCCATCCCTTTCCCCACCCCTGGAACCCAGACGGATCTGGCCGGGCTTCCGCGGAAACCCTGGAAACTTGGGTTAAAGCCCGGCTGGCCCGGCATCAGGACGCTATCGACCGGCTGCTGGCTGTGGAGGGCCCACGGACGCTTGAAAATACGCTGCGGCCCTACGACGAGGCCGTAGCCGAACTGGCGGCTACCGGTTCACAGACGGCGTTGCTCGACAGCGTGTATCCGGACAAGACCGTGCGCGATGCGGCGCAGGCGCTTACGCAACTTGTGGCAAAGGCGGGCGTGGCGCTGGGGCTGAACCAGAAGGTCTACCAGGCGCTCACGGAGGTTCCTCCGGAGACCGCCGACGATGCGACCCGGCACTACCTCTACCGCACGCTGCTGCAGTATCGCCTCTCCGGCGTGGACAAGGATGAAGCCACCCGGGTACGGATCAAACAATTGCAGGATAAAGCCACGCTGCTCTCGCTGACCTTTGGGCGTAATGTCCAGGAGGACGTGAAGACCGTCACGGTGGGCAATGTTTCGGAACTTGAAGGTCTGCCCCAGGACTACCTTGAGGCACACAAGCCGGACGAGAAAGGGCAGATCTCGTTGACGACGGAGTTTCCCGATTACCAGCCGGTAATGACCTTCGCCCAGTCGCCGGAGCTGCGGCGGGCAATGTTTCTGGCCTACAACACGCGCGCCTATCCGCAGAACAAGCAGATTCTGCTGGATCTCCTCGCAATCCGCAAGGAGCTGGCGACGATCCTCGGCTTCTCGACCTGGGCTGATCTGGCCACGGCCGATCAGATGATGGAGTCGGCGGCCAAGATGCAGGCGTTTCTGGACGAGCTGGACGCGGCAACACGGGGCGGTGCGGAAAAGGAATACTCAATGGTGCTCGAGTTTGCCCAGACCGTGCAGCCGGGCTTGGAAATTATCGACGCAGCCAGCCGGGGCTATTGGCTGGAACTCTACCGGCGTTCGGCCTTTGAGTTCAATTCTCAGTCGGTACGGCCGTATTTCCCCTACGGCCGCGTCGAGCAGGGTGTATTGGACACGGCGGCGCGGCTGTTCCAGGTGGAGTTTCGGCGGGTGCAAGACGCAGAGACGTGGCACGAGGACGTCGTCACATATGAGGTCTACGAGGAGGCCTGCGACCGGGAGGAGCGGGCGGCCCTGATTGGACGGTTTTACCTTGATATGCATCCGCGCGAGGGGAAGGACAAGTGGTTCTCGGCGCATCCCCTGATTCCGGGCGTGCTCGACCGGCGCGAGGGAGAGTTTGCCGAGGCGCGGCAGATTCCGGAAGCTGCTCTGATCTGCAATTTCCCGGGCGGCAAGGAGGGCGATCCCGGGCTGCTGCAGCACTCCGACGTGATTACCTACTTCCACGAATTCGGACATCTGATGCATGCCCTGCTGGGCGGCCGGCAGAGATGGGCGGGGATCAGCGGGATTGCGACGGAGGGTGATTTCGTCGAGGTCCCGTCTCAGATGCTCGAGGAGTTCTTCCGGGATCCGCACCTGCTGGCGACCTTTGCGCACCACTACGAAACCAATGAGCCGATTCCGGCGGAACTGGTGCAGCGGATGAACCGGGCCGGAGCATTCGGGCGGGCAGACTGGGTGAGGACGCAGCTCTTCTACACGACATATTCGCTCGAGACGCATACCGCCGATCCGGCAACGCTCGATCTGGATCAACTCTTTCAGAAGTTGTATGGGCGCTTCCTGCCCTACAAATGGATCGACGGGAACCATATGTACGCGAGCTTCACGCATCTTGTTGGCTATTCGTCGAACTACTACACCTATCTCTACGACAAAGTAATTGCGCTCGACTTTTACAGCCAATTCTCGAAGCACCCTCTGGACGATCCGACGTCGATGAAGTACCGGCGGATGGTGCTCGAGCCAGGCGGATCAATGCCGGGGAAGGCCATCGTGATGCACTTCCTCGGGCGGCATCAATCGGCAGATGCCTTCACGGAGTGGGTAGGGGAGGAGTTCCAGGCGACCGCGTCGGTCTACGATTAGGCCCGGGGCCCACCGGCATCTCCGGCAGCAAACGCATGCTGGAGGCCGCGGAGCCAGGAGTTTCGCACTATGGCAGCTTGATTCTCGGAGAGATGAGATGGCTGGTTCGGCGATTCTAAGGGATGCATTTCAAGGCAAATGGGCACTTGTCACGGGAGCAAGCGCAGGCATCGGCGAGGCGCTGGCGATTGAGTTGGGCGCGGCCGGTGCGAACCTGGTCCTTACCGCGCGGCGCGTCGACAGGCTGCAGGCGCTGGCGCAGCGACTCGGAAGCGAGCACCAGATCAAGACGAATGTGATATCGGCGGATCTGGCCGATCCTGCGGCTCCGCAGCAGTTATTCGACGCCACTGAAGGACAGGGGATTCCAGTCGATGTGCTCATTAACAACGCGGGTTTCGGCTACTACGGCGAGTTTGTGACCGGTGATCCGCGGTGGCAGCGCGCGATGGTTGAGGTAAACTGCACGGCTGTCGTCGATCTGACGCGGCTCTTTCTGCCCAAGATGGTTGAGCGCAGGCGAGGGTACGTGATGATCGTGGCTTCAACGGCGGCCTATCAACCCGTGGCCTACATGGCAACGTATGCAGCCACCAAGGCCTTCGACCGCATGCTTGCCGAGGCGCTGGCCGAAGAGACGGCACGATTCGGCATCAAGGTGTGTGCGCTGTGCCCGGGGCCGACAGAGTCAGAGTTCGGCAAGGTAGCGGGATCTCCGCCAGCCGCCGACCGGGGTCGAGGATTTCAGAAAGCGGACGTTGTGGCGCAGCGCGGACTGGAAGGGCTGGTGCGCGGAAAGCATTGGGTCATCCCGAGCTTTGCAAACAATGCCATGGTGTTCGTGCAGCGATTTGTTCCGCGAAAGACGGTCACGGGTGGAGCGGAACGGATGTTCCGGCCGGACAGTGTGAAGGCCGCTTTGAAAAAATAGGCGGCCCCAATCCGAACAAATTATTGTCGCCGGAGTCCCCGCATAGTAACATCATGAGGGTAGAGAAAAGTACTCATGCGTCAAGTTACCATAGCCAGAATTTCTGATTATCGCCGCTCCTCCAAGCCGTCCTATAAGGTTGTTGTTCAGCGCATCGCACCCGCCTCGCTTCTGCAGCGGATGGCAGGCGTGGCAACGGCATTTGCGGCCCCGAATCCGAAACCTGTGCCGGTGTACGCGACCGTGACCCCCATTGATCGCTTTCGTATTTGCGGAAGTCGCTAGCTCCCCCCGTTCCCCCAATCCCCTCCCCACCCCCGATGTGTCCCGCTGGGGCGCGCATGTTCGCTACGCGCCCGGCGGCGCACCGCCCCACTGCCAGAAGCGCACCCATGGAGCCTTTGCGATCAAGGCAGATAACCGGGGATCGGGGAAGCGCCGGACGTACGGGACGGCCCACCCGATTTCAAATCCTGAGATATCGTGAGAGACGTTCTGTTCGACTCCCGTGCGGCGCGTGATGATCGACGGGTCGAACAGTGCGGCGGTGTCGAACTTGACCAGACGGTGGATCGCGCCGTGGTTCGCAGCATACATGTCGATGCTGTTGGCCTCGCCGAGTTCAGCGATTATGATGAGCGGGGCCAGAGCGTAAAGCTGGTAGTGCAGCGCCATTGCGGCGCGGCTCATCTCCGCATTGAGTGATCCGTCGGGGTTGATGGCATTCATGCCCTGGTAGTAGGTGTTGATCCCCCACTCGAAAGCCTTGTGATCATTGCATGCGATACCCTGCGCGGCGACCGCCAGTCCCGCCCAATAGATGTGGTTATTCCATGCATCGCTGCCGGGCCGATTCCGCTTCATGTCGAAGTAGTCGCGTACGCGCCCGGCGAGCAGGTGGAACCACTTCTGGATTTCGGCATCCTGCCCGGGTGTTCCCAAGTGGCTGGCGCGGACCTTGAGGTAGGGAATAGCGGTGCCGCTGAGCAGCCAGTTCTGGTCGTATACCCCCTGGTTGTGCGGCATTTCGCCTGTCCAGGCGCCGGCTTGCGCCGCTGCGGACAAGAGCGAATACACGCACGCGGCCGCGGCGCGGCTTCCGTTGGTGAGCCATGCATCGGCTGCGAGTCCGGCATATTGGCCGAGGTGCACCAGCTCGGCGTCAGCCCTTTCGTAGGCCGCCTTCTTTGCCGGGTCGATGATGGAGTAATGCGAATCTGTGTAGTAGCCTTCGGCGTCGAGTGTTTGAGCGAAGGCCGGCGGCGCCGGGCATTGATAAGGCGCGTCTGTAGGCGTGATCGTGGTTGAGTCCCAGGGGGAGCGCAATCCCTCGGCATGAGCGGCGGCAACGGACGTCAGCACTCCGGCAACGAGCAGCCAGCGGACGGATATGCTTCGCATGATCGGTAATGGTACCTCCGTTGGGTTATGTCTTGCGAGGCTTTAGTAAATCGTTTGAGTTTGACGGTTGTGTCGCGAAGATTGTAAGATCGCGGCGTTCCGATATTCGCCTGTTTTCATCCGGAGGTACATGAAGTCTCGTAAGGTATTGCTCTGCGCCGCCGCCTTGGCGGCGTTTCTGCCGTTTTCGGTTTTCGCCGGCTCCGCTCAGTCGCACCAGAAGCCGCCAAAGGTACATCATCCGTGGGACGACAAGTCCCTCTCGCCGGACCAGCGCGCCGATATGGTCATCAAGGAGATGACGCTCGACGAGAAGATCCAACTAGTGCACGGCACCGGCTGGGGTGCGCTCCGCGAAGGTGATCCCGTTCCGCCGCGCTCGAACGGCGGCGCAAGCTATGTATTGGGAATCGACCGGCTGGGCATTCCCGACATCAACATGGCCGACTCGGCGGTGGGCGTGCGCCTGGCTGCGAGGGACAGCCGCTATGCGACGCTGCTGCCCTCAACGCTGGGCGCAGCCTCAAGCTGGGATCCCAAGGGTGCGCAGCTTTACGGTTCAGTCATCGGACGTGAACTGCGGGCGCAGGGCTACAACATGTCGATCGGCGGCGGCGTGGATATCACCCGCGAGCCGCGCAACGGTCGGAACTTTGAATATGCGGGTGAGGATCCGGTGCTGGCCGGCACGATGACTGGCAACCTGATGAAGGGCCTTCAGGCGCAACAGGTGATGGGAGACATCAAGCACTACGCCTTCAACGATCAGGAAACCGGCCGCGACATCCTCAGCGCGAACATCAACCACAAGGCAGCGCGGGAAAGTGATCTCCTCGCGTTCGAGATCGCGATCGGCATCGCCGAGCCCTCAGGCGTGATGTGCGCATACAACCGCGTGAACAGCGATTATTCCTGCGAGAACGATTGGATCCTGAATCAGGTTCTCAAGAAGGACTTCGGCTTCAAGGGATGGGTGCTATCCGATTGGGGCGGGACGCATAGCACCGTGAAGGCCGCCCTGGCCGGTCTCGACCAGGAGATGCCCGAGGACATCTATTTCGGTCAGGCTTTGAAAGATGCCGTGCAGAGTGGCCAGGTGCCCCTGTCGCGTCTCGAAGACATGGATCACCGCATTCTGCGCAGCATGTTTGCCGCGGGTGTGGTCGACAACCCACCGATGCCCAGGTCGGTGGTCGATCCCTTCAAGGGGCGTGACGATGCACAACACATTGCCGAAGAAAGTATTGTGCTGCTCAAGAATGCGAACAATGTGCTACCGCTGAAGTCTCCCGGCTCGATTGCAATCATCGGTTCCCATGCCGACTTAGGCGTTCTGTCCGGCGGAGGATCGGCGCAGGTCGATCCGCCAGGCGGCAATGCAGTTAACCCGCATCCTGGTGGCGCGAACTGGGGCGAGACGGTGTACTTTCCTTCGTCGCCGATGAAGTACATCCAAAAGCGTGCACCGAACGCAAAGGTTGAATTCAATCCCGGCACTGACAATGCCTCGGCCGCTGCGTTGGCAAAGTCTTCTGACGTGGCCATAGTCTTCGGGAATCAGCCGATGTATGAAAGCCACGATGCGCGGACGCTTTCCCTGCCCGACAACCAGGACGCGCTAGTGAGCGCCGTTGCGGCGGCGAATCCGCACACGATTGTGGTGCTCGAAACCGGCGGCCCGGTAACCATGCCATGGGTCGACCAGGTCGAGGGCATTGTGGAGGCGTGGTTCCCGGGGATCGGCGGCGGCGAGGCGATCGCAAATCTGCTGTTCGGAGATGTGAATCCTTCGGCGAAGCTGCCGGTGACCTTTGCCAGGAGCGACTCGCAGCTGGCATTTCCTGAGGTTCCCGGCATCGATCTGAAACCAGTGACTGTCCAGGTTCCTACAGTGATGCGCGGTCAGCGCATCATGCACAACGAGAGGCGGCTGCCTCCTTTCGATGTGGACTACAACATCCAGGGCGCGCGCGTCGGCTATAAGTGGTTCGAGTCGAAGAACCTTCAGCCGCTCTTCCCGTTCGGGTTTGGATTGTCGTACACCAGCTACGAATACTCGGGGCTTAACGTCGACCCTCAAGGACACGACGTCAGCTTCAACGTGAAGAACACCGGCGGTCGCGCCGGAACAGAGATCGCCGAAGTCTACGCGGCGCTGCCGGCCTCGGCTGGCGAGAACTACAAGCGCCTTGTCGCCTTCGATCGCGTGGCACTGGCGCCGGGTGAGTCGAAGACAGTGACGCTGAAGATCGATCCGAAGTACGTCTCAGTCTTCGACGAGCAGAAAGACGGCTGGCGGTTGGTTCCGGGAGACTACAAGGTGCAGGTCGGGCCGTCGTCAGCAGAGACACCGCTGATGGGGAGCTTCCAGATCAGGTAACAAAAGCAATTACGGTTGTGGCGGCATCTCTCGATGAAGGTGCCGCCGCTTTTGTTTGATGGCTTAGAGTGCCTATCTGACTGGCCCTCCCGAGTGATTAATCACTCTCACTTCGAATTTGCATCTCGCCCCCGGCGCTGGAACGACTCCGTATTTACTAATGAAGTTCTTTATGAGGGCGCCCTGCGCGTCGTTCTGGGCTTTGGCTATATGGCCGACCCATGCATTTGGGCCGCCCTCCAAAGTGCATGCAAATGGATATTCGTCTCTGCTGAGGATGTGAGGAATCTCATATCGTGACGAATCCAAGTTGTAATGCATTGCTTCCTTCCGATTGGCCTTCTTCAGAAGAGGACCGCAATACGTAAGCACTTTGGGATGGCCCGCCATCTGCGCATTCCAGATGTTGTCGGCCAGCTCTCGATGCTTCTTGAAGTCCAATTCGAGCACCGGATAAATGGACATGACGAGGTCCTCACGCGCACGTGCCTTTACACGACAGCCGGTTTCGGCCTCAGCATAAACTTCCGCTTGTAATAAGCAGTAGTCGCGATGATGGCGGGCACGCCGATCGACACCGGGGTCACCCATATCCACCAGGCATGATGGAGCAGCGGGCCGATGGTGACGACAGAGAAGGCCGTCCATGCGGCGATGTAGCTGCCAATCATGCCCTGCAGGTGCGCGTACCACCAGAACATCTTCTCTTTCGGCGGATGGGTGAACCCCCACATGGCACCTCCGGCGATGCGCATGCCGATAACGCCGAAGATGATCGCCGGAATACCAAGATTTGAGACCAACGCCGGCCGGAATGCGCCCAGAAGAGCAAGACCCGCACTGGCCGCAAAGCAAAAAATCGCCGCAATCCAGTCGAGCGGCTTCACTACAGGTTCGCCCTTCCACGCGCCCTTTTGTCCGAGCACGCGGTAGGCGACGAACGCCGAATAGAAGCTGAAGATGGCAACCAACGCGAGAAAGAGGATCGGCCGGTAGATTGCCATCACCAAAGCCGTGAAGCCGACTACAGCCATGCACCAAAAGTAGATCTTGCCCCATAGCCGGTGCGCCTTGCCGCCCTTCGCGGTCAGAAGGGCAAGCGGCGCGAGCACGAAGGCTCCGCTGCCAGCGGCAATGTGAACACCGAGAAAAACGCGCATCCATAGCGGATCATGCATCGAGTCGCTCCGCGCCGCAGATCTTCGGCGGCCGCAATGGCATTTGCTACGCAGTCTACAGCACCCCGGTTCCATGCGGCGGATTGCCTTGCCTGCCTTGTCGACTCGCGAGTAGACTCCGTGCCGGGTCGATCGGACCCCCAAATCCAGGAGGCTGATAAGTAATGAGTAAAGGAACAATTTCGCGACGGAACTTTTTTGGCATGGGTGTGGGAGCGGCTGCGGCCGCGGGGCTGGCTCCGCTGGGCGTGACGAACCCGGCGTATGCGGCAGGGATGGCTGGAACATCGCCGGCAGCGGAGGCGAAGAGCTACTGGAGTTCAATCAACAGCGCCTTTGCGTTCCAGGAAATGATGATGGATGCCTATGCGACCGGCGACACAATTCGGCTGACGCAAAGCTATTCCGACGGTAGTGGCCTGGAGTCGACGTCATTTACGTATGACAACGCGGTCTCTATCCATGCCTATTTGTTGCGTGGCAACTCTGATGGCCTGAAGCGCGCGGAGGTTCTGGGCAACGGGCTGATCTACGCGCAGGCGAACAATTTCCCCATTGCCGATGGGCGCTTTGGGCAGGCGTACTTTGTAAATACGCCTACATCAGATGGGGCCTACGTCACTCCCGCGGCATTTCCGTTTTATTTCTACACCAGCGCCGTGGGCGATCAAGCATGGGCGGGAATGGCCCTGGCACAGCTTTATTTGAGGACGCGGCAGAGCAAGTATCTGACGGCGGCGCTCAAGGCGGGGAACTGGATCGTCGCGAATACCTACAACACGCAGGGGCCCGGTGGGTACTCCTTCGGAACGAACATCAACCAGTACAACCAGTCGGTGCCATCTCCGAATGGCAAGTCGACGGAACATAACATCGACACCTACGCCTTTTTCACCATGCTGGCGGAGCTCACGCGCGGCGGGACCGCCGACAATGGCGCATCGTGGGTGAGCCTCGCGCAGCATGCTCTCGCGTTTGTGTACGCCATGTATGACGCGGCGGGCGGATATTTCTACACTGGGACGCTGGGCGACCAGGTCACGATCAATCCATACCCGGTTCCCGAGGATTGCCAGACGTGGTCCTACCTCGGCCTGCTCGACAATCACTACAAGCAGACGATCGACTGGGCTCTTGCGAACCTTCAGTCGACCGACACGGCGTCTTCTCCGAACAGCAGTCTTACCGGCGACCAGCAAATTACGGGGATGGTCTTCGACACCGCAAGCTTCGCCCCCATTCTTCCTGGGTGCGATCCGCACGCGGTATGGCTCGAAGGGACGTCGCACACGGTCGCGGGGCTGCTTGCGCGGACGATTGCGGGACGGGAGAGTTTGCCGGCACGCTTCAAGGACCTGACGACGGCGGTCAGCTTCCTGAACCAGATTCAGACCGCTCAGAGCGAGCTTGGCGCCGGACAGACGGTGAACGGAGTGACGATTCCGCTGGGTGAGGGGCTGGTGGCAGCGACGAGCTTGATGGACACCGGCTTCTACTACACCTACGGGCCCTCGAAGCACATCGGAGCCACGGGCTGGTACCTGATAGCGGCGCTCGGAGGCAATCCGTTCCAGCTCGGCTACACAAGCATTCCACGATAGCTGCGTGATTGCGGGGTGAGGAGAGGATTCTCGCCCCGCAGTTGCCTGCCAGCAAAATTTAAAAGCCCGTGCCGCTCACCGTTCGGACGAATGCCGCGTCTACCGAACCATACGCACCCGGCGCGTATCCCGTCTTCTGTAAGCTCGATCTGTAGCTCGACCAACGAAATCAATCCGGAGCGGACTTGTGGGCAATCTCTTGAACGACCTGAGGCACTCGCTCCACATGTTTGTGAAGAGCCTCAGCTTCACCCTCACGGCCGTAGCAGCGCTGGCATTGGGCATCGGAGCGAACACGGCCATCTTCACCGTGGTGAACGCGGTGCTGCTTAAGCCGCTCACTTATCCAGACCCGGATCGGATCGTCGAGTTCATGAACACGTACCCCGAGGGCAGCGACCCGGGCGCTTCCGTCACCAAGTTTCATAACTGGCAGCAGCAAACCAGCGTCGTTCAGGACGTCGCCGCTTATGACTTCGGTGGTCCGGGCTTCAATCTTACCGGTGCCATTCCGGAGCAGGTGCACGGCCTGCACGTTAGCGAAGGATATTTCCGCCTCTTTGGCGCGCCCATCATGATGGGCCGTACCTTTACACCGCACGAAGATTCGCCTGGCGGCGGCAAGGTAGTTGTGTTGAGCTATGGTCTCTGGCAGCGCAGGTTCGGAGGCAATCCGCAGATTGTAGGATCGGCCATCTCGCTCGGCAATGAGCCCTACACCGTTGTTGGTGTGGTGGGCAAGGGCTTCGATACTGATCCCGCCGCCGATCTCTGGCTGCCTTTCCAGTTCGATCCCAACAGCAATGACCAAGCGCACTATTTCATGGCGGCTGGACGTCTTAAGCCGGGCATAACCTTGGCCCAGGCCAACGCGCAGATGAAACTCGCGGCTCAGCAGTTCCGCCGCCGCTATCCCGAGACCAATCCGCAACAGGGATTCGCCGTGCAGCCGCTGCGCGACTCGATCGTTAGCGATGTTCGGACCTCGCTGCTGGTTCTGGTGGGGGCCGTGAGCTTCGTGCTGTTGATCGCCTGCGCCAATGTTGCCAACCTGCTGCTGGTGCGCGCCACCGGCCGCAAGCACGAATTTGCAATCCGCGCCGCAATGGGCGCCAGCCGCAGCCGCATCATTCGCCAGCTGCTGACCGAAAGCGTGCTGCTCTCTCTGGTTGGCGGGGCGCTCGGGCTGATTCTCGGCTTCGTTGGCGTGCGCGCGCTGCTGGCCGTCAGCCCGGGAGGCATCCCGCGCATCGGCGAGAACGGCGCCGGGGTGGGCATCGACTGGCGCGTGCTGGCCTACACGCTGGGAGTGTCAGTGCTTACCGGCATTCTGTTCGGCCTCTTTCCTGCATTCAGCGCGGCCCGGCCCGACCTGAACAGCACGCTCAAGGAGAGCAGCAACCGCGCCGGAACCGGCTTTCGTCAAGGCATCGCGCGGTCGCTGCTGGTGATCACGGAGGTCTGGCTGGCGGTAGTGCTGCTGATTGGGGCGGCGCTGCTGATCCGCACATTCATCGCTCTGCGCGGCGTGAATCCGGGTTTCAATGCGCACAACGTTCTCACCATGGAGATGTCCCTTACAGGGGACCGCTTTGCTAGGGCGGCGGGCGTGGCGCAGCTGGTGCGCGTTGGACGTGAGCGGCTCAACGCGATTCCGGGCGTGGAAACCTCTGCATCGACCTGCTGCCTGCCCCTCGAAGGCGGATTCGGCCTGCCTTTTATCGTGGTGGGACGCCCGTTGGGCAAAGACCCGGCGACTGGCGGCGCGGGATGGATGAATATATCCCCCGGCTACTTCGATGTTTTCAGGATTCCCATATTGCGCGGGCGGGATTTCACCGATCAGGACGTTGCCGGCGCGCCCGGTGTCGTGATCATCAACCAGGCAATGGCGAAAAGATTTTGGCCCAGAGAGGACCCCGTCGGCCAGCAGATCATCATCGGCAAAGGTGTGGGACCGGAGTTCGAGGAGCCCGCGCGCCAGATCATCGCCGTCGTTGGAGACATTCGTGACGGCGGACTCAACCGCGATCCGCGCCCGGTCATGATCATTCCCCAGGCCCAGGTGCTCGACGGCATCACGGCGCTCAACGCGCGCATCGGGCCGGTGGTATGGTTGGTGCGCACGCGAACCGATCCCCACCAGTTCATTCCCACGGTAACCGAACAACTGCGGCAGGCCAGCGGGGGCTTTCCGGTTGCGCGGGTGCGGACGATGGAAGAAGTGGTCGTGGGCTCGACCGCGCGCCAGGACTTCAACATGCTCCTGCTGACCATCTTCGGTGCCTCCGCGCTGATTCTCGCGGCGATTGGAATCTACGGCCTGATGGCCTATTCAGTCCAGCAGCGTACGCAGGAGATGGGAATCCGCATGGCGCTGGGAGCTGATCGCGCGAAGATTCGCAATCTGGTCGTTCGCCATGGCATGACGCTGGCGCTGATTGGCGTTGTCATCGGCGTGGGTGCGGCATTCGGTCTCACCCGCCTGCTCGCGACCTTCCTCTTCGGCGTGAAGATGTACGATCCGTTGGTATTTGTAACCGTACCGGTGATATTAAGCGCGGTGGCTCTAGCGGCGGTGTGGTTCCCGGCGACGCGAGCTTCGAAGCTCGATCCGATGCAGGCGCTGCGTGTCGAGTAATCGCCTCTGTGCGACGATGAGAGCATGACTGAAGATAAACGTGTGGCTGTCGTCACCGGAGGAGCGCAGGGCATCGGCCGCCGCACCGCGGAGCTGCTTGCAGAGCGCGGATTCGTGCTGGCGCTGATAGACCTCCGCATGCCGGAAGAGACGATTCGCGCAATCGAAGAGAGCGGCGGCGCGGTGATGGGCTTCGCCGGGAACATTGCAGATGAAACTATCGTCGAGCAGTTTGCAGGCGAGGTGCTGAAGCAGTTCCGTCGCGCAGACGTGCTGGTAAATAATGCTGGCATCAGCCTGATTTCACCGGCCGAGAAGACTTCGGCACAGGATTACCGCCGCGTGCTCGAGGTCAATCTGGTCGCGCCGTTTTTGCTGGCGAAGGCTTTTGGATCAAAGATGCTCGAAGCGGGCCGCGGATCGATCATTAATGTTGCGTCTGTTGCGGGGCTGCTCGGCATTGGAGATCGTGCCGCCTACAACGCGTCAAAACATGGATTGATTGGCCTGACGCGGACACTGGCTGCGGAGTGGGGCGGCCACGGCGTGCGCGTGAATGCGGTCTGTCCGGGCTGGGTCAAAACGGAGATGGACGCCGCCGACCAGGCGCGCGGCACCTACGTGGATGCGGACATTACCGGCCGCGTGCCGATGGGACGATTCGCCTCCCCTGATGACGTCGCACGAGCGATTGCATTTCTCGCCGATGAACGCGAGAGCGGCTTCGTCAACGGCCATGCGCTGTCGGTCGACGGCGGCTGGGCAAGCGACGGAAGCTGGGAGTCGCTGCGGCTTAGTCACCGATAGGCTGCAAGCGGCCTTAATCCATTCGAAGCAGAATCTTGCCGATGTGACGGCTGGACTCCATGAGTCGGTGCGCCTCGGCGGCCTCCTCCATCGAAAACACGGAATGCACGATGGGGCGGATCTTTCCCGTCGCAAGCAGAGGCCAGACCTCGCGCTCGATTGAGTCGCGCAGAGCGGTCTTCTCCGCCGCAGAGCGCGGGCGAAGCGTGGATCCGGTAATGAGGAGCCGCTTCATCATGACGATCCGCAGATCCAGCTCGACCTTGGCTCCGCGTTGCGTCGCGATGTGGATGAGCCTGCCGTCCTTCGCGAGAAGTTCCAGGTGTTTCGGGAAATAATCGCCGGCCACCATGTCGAGAATCACGTCGATACCACGGGACTCCGACCAAGCGCGCGCCGTAGCGAACCAGTCTCCTTCGCGATAGTTGAAGGCGCGTTCGCAGCCGAGTTCCAGTAAGAACTGGACCTTCTCCGTTGAGCCTGCGGTGGCCGCAACACGAGCGTCGAACGCCGCTGCGATTTGGATGGCCGTCGATCCGACTCCGCTGCTGCCGCCCTGAACGAGCAGAGTTTCGCCGGCGGCGAGACGGGGAGGCTCGAAGAGATTGGCCCAGACGGTAAAAACAGCCTCCGGCAGCGCTGCCGCATCGATCAGATCGATGTTTTGCGGAACGGGCAGGCACTGCCCGGCAGGCACGGAGCAATATTCCGCGTATCCGCCGCCTGCCAGGAGGGCACAGACCCTGTCGCCGATCTTCCAGCGCGGGTCGCAGAGCGCACCGAGTCTCGAGATGGTGCCCGACACCTCCATACCGAGAATCGGCGACGCACCGGGAGGAGGCGGGTAGTTGCCTTGTCGCTGGTAAATGTCAGCGTGATTCAGACCGCTGGCTGCGACCTTGATGAGCACTTCGCCGCGGCGCGGCTCCGGAACCGGAGCCTGCCCAACAACAAGCTGCTCTGGTCCGCCGGGGGCTCTTACTTCGACGATTCGCATCTTGTAGGTCTCCTCCACACCTTCGAAGATGCCTGCGGGCCCTCGACGCGCGGCGCCTTACCACACTCGGCAGGCGTTAACCGGCATCATGGGCTGTCCGGGCTTGCAGCCGAAGGCTTCACCGAATTCCTTGATATTCTGGACGACGCCGTTGACACGGAACTCGCGGGGCGAGTGCGGATCGGTCTGTACCTGCAGGCGCAGCTCCTGTGGGCGGTTCTCGCCGCACCAGTTCTGGCCGTAGGCGATGAACAACTCTTGGATCGGCGTGTAGCCGTCAGCGTCCTTCGCAGTCAAGTCAATGTTCTTCCGTTTGGCATCGGCCAGGAAGGCCATGTAGGTGAGGCGCAGGCCGCCATTGTCGGCGGTATTTTCGCCGAGCGTCAGTTTGCCGTTTACCTTCACGTCATCGACGGCCGTGAAGCTGCCGTATTCCTTCACTTCGCAATCGGCTTTCTCGTCAAACTTCTTCCCGTCTTCGGGAGTCCACCAGTCCTCGAGATTGCCGTTGCCGTCGAACTGGCGTCCTTCGTCGTCGAAGCCGTGCGTAAGCTCGTGACCAACGATGGCGCCGGCATGGCCGTAATTTTCGGCATCATCGGCATGCGGATCGAAGAATGGAGACTGCAGGATACCGGCCGGGAAATTGATGTCGTTCATGCTGGGATTGTAATAAGCATCGACGGTGGGCGGTGTCATACCCCACTCGCCGCGGTCCACCGGCTTGCCGATCTTGGCCAGTTGCCGCTTGCTCTCAAACTCGGTCGCGCGCACCGCATTGCCGTAAGCATCGCCCCGCACAACCTTGAGCGCCGAATAATCGCGGAAGTGGTCCGGATAGCCGATCTTGTCGGCGACGAGACGGAGCTTTTCCTTGGCCTTCACCTTGGTTTCCGGACTCATCCACGCAAGACTGTCGATGTCCTTGTCCATCGCCGCCTCGATATCGTGGACCATCTGTACGGTGGCCGCCTTGCTCTCCGGTGGGAAATTCTCCTTCACGTAGACTTCGCCGAGTGCCTCGCCCAGCGCGCCGTCGGTGGCCTGTACGCAGCGCTTCCAGCGGGCTCTCTGCTCAGGCTGGCCGCGCAGCTTGCGTGCGTTGAAGTCGAACTGCTCCTTGTCCATCGCTTCAGGCAGTGTGTAGCTGGGAGTGCCGTTGATCAGCTGCCAGCGCAGATAGGTCTTGATCGTATCGAGGTCGGTTGAGGCCAGAAGTGTGTTCAGGCCCTTGAAGAAGTCGGGGTTGGCAACGTTGAGATTAGTGATGGACGGTAGACCGGTGTGCTCGAAGAACGCGGTCCACTCAATCTCTGGCGTAAGTCCGGCGAGCTGCGGGACCGGCATGAGGTGGTAGACGTTCTTCGGATCGCGCTGCGAAGTGATGTCCATCGAAATCTTGGCCAGCGCGGTTTCCAGACCCATGATCTTCTTCGCGTCACTGGCAGCCTTGGCGTCGGGCTCACCCATCAGCTTCAGCATGTTCGCGACATGCTCTACATATTGCTGACGGGTCTTCTCGGCGGCAGCACCGGTGCGGAGATAGTAATCACGCTCCGGCAGCCCGAGGCCGCCCTGGTCGACAACGGCAATCTGGAGGCTGGCGTCCTTGAAGTCCTGTTGTTCGCCGAAGCTCATAAAGGCGTTCACGCCAATGAGCTGGTAGTGGGCCAGCAGATCCGTCAGTTGCTTCTTATCGGTCAGCGCGGCGATGCGATCCAGTTCCGGCTGCAGCGGCTTCATCCCAAGCGCGTAGATGGCAGGTGTATCCATGCAGGAAGCGTAGTACTCACCGATCTTCTGCTCACTCGGCGTGCGCGAGGGATTGTCAGCAGCGACCTTTTCGAGCAGGGAGTGGAGCGTGTACTCGGTGTAGTCATAGACCATCTGCAACGATCCGTACGTCGACTGGTCGGACGGAATGGGATACAGCTTCGGGAAGTTTCCGCAGGCGTACTTGAAAAAGTTGGTGCACGGGTCCGCAGCGGTGTCGATCAGCTGCTTGTCGAGCCCGGGGAGCAGCGCCGGCTTGCTCTCCGCCGGGGTATTACTTTGTGCCCTGAGCAGTGGGGCTGCGACTGCAATAGCGAGGGCTAAGATCCATGCACGGCTTTTCATGTCTGGCTGACTCCAGTGGTCAATATATGTGACCGAACGGCTGGTCCCAAATCGACAGAAGAACATAATACCGGCGTGGTATCCAAGCCGGTTGTGACGAACGGGTCGGGTACAGGGCCAGAAATGAGCGCCTAGGCTATTTCAACGGTCGGCGCATGAAGGCGATTCCTTCGTAAAGGCTGTCGTTGTAGGGGTCGCACGGCGCAAAGCCGAGCCTAAGATACATATCAAAGGCCGGCTTCATCGAACCCGGAAAGGTGTCCAGATACATCGCATCGAATCCGGCGCGCATGGCGTGCTCGATAGCAGCCAGAACTAACCGCTCGCCGAGCTTGAGCCGGCGGAACGCCGGACGTACCCAAAGTCGCTTCATCTCGCAGGCTCCGCCGATGTGGGGAAGGGCCCGCCACGTGACACATCCGG
Organism: uncultured Acidobacteriaceae bacterium; assembly: GCA_963724375.1. Taxonomy (GTDB): domain Bacteria; phylum Acidobacteriota; class Terriglobia; order Terriglobales; family Acidobacteriaceae; genus Silvibacterium. The sequence goes on along the minus strand of CAVRUM010000011.1, from coordinate 270,887 downwards.
CGGTATCGCCGTTGGCATATGCCGTGAGCATTTCACCGCCTTGTTTGCGGTAAGTGTCCGGGAGTCCGTCGACCTCTTCCCGCAGCTTTCCGAAGCAGAAATGCGCGGGACCCTCTGCCTCAGTCACGAAGTGCCCGTATTCGAGGAGCAGGTCGCGCGCCGCTTCTACGGCCTGCGGAGCAGCATCATGGGCGAGCACCTCGATCGAAATAGCCAAGGTTCAAGCTAGGCTTCGACGGGCTCGACGTAGAACATCTCGTTGGTCTGGCGGAAGCCGTTGCTCTCGTAAAGCCGCCGCCCCTCCTCGGTCGAGTGCAGGGCGACCACCCGGATTTTGCGGCGGCGGGCTTCGGCGAGAGCCAGCTCGATGAGATGGCTGGCGAGCTTGCGGCGGCGGTATTCAGGCTCAACGTAAACGTTGAGTAAATAACCGCGATAGCTGGAGCGCGGATCGAGGGGATGCGGCGGCCAGTCGAGGATCAGCAAGCCCGCGCCGGCGATGACCCGATCCCCGTCGGATGTGAGCCAGCCGAAGTACTTCTGCTCGTTGATCATCCTGACGACCCAGGGCTCGAAGTGTTGCGACATGACATCGAGGACCGGGCTGTCGGCACGTCCCGCGTCGACAAACATGCGCCGGCGGTGATGGGTGATCAGGTGCGCGTCGGTGGCTGTGGCCGTTCGAGTTTCCAACATGGTGAAAAGTATAGCTACGATAGAGGTTGATGTCAGAAGCGCCTCCAATCAATCGCAAGCAGCTGCACCCGGGAATGCGCATCGCGGTTGCGGTGTCGGGCGGGGCAGATTCGGTCGCACTTCTTCGCAAGCTGGTCAAGGACGCTCCGGAAATCGGGCTGGTGCTCTCGGTCGCCCACGTCCATCACGGCATTCGCGGATCCGAAGCGGACGCCGACGCTGAGTTTGTCAGTTCGCTGGCCGCGGTTCACGGACTGCGATTCTACCGGCACGACGTGGATACGCCCGCCGCGGCGCGCGACAATCGCGAGACGATCGAAGAAGCAGCGCGGAACCTGCGCTATGCATGGTTTCGCGAGCTGCTGGAGCAGGGCAACGCCGATGCAGTCGCGACTGCGCACACCCTCGACGATCAGGCGGAGACGGTTCTGCATAAGCTGCTGCGCGGTGCATGGACGGAGGGACTGGGGGGTATTCATCCCACGATTCAGTGTGTCAGGGGCGTAATCGTGCGGCCATTTCTGGGCGCGCGGCGAGCCGAGATCGAGGCGTGGCTCAGAGAGATCGGGCAGGAATGGCGTGAGGATGCGACGAACGCCGATACCACGTTTACACGTAACCGCCTGAGGCACGAATTGCTGCCGGCGCTCGCGCAATACAATCCTCAGATTCACTCGCAGCTGGCAAACATGGCAACGCTGGCGCGCGATGAAGAAGCCTACTGGCAGGCAGAGCTGGGGTGCATCTTGCCGGGCCTGCTGCTGCCAGGCAAGCCTGTGCGCGGGGGCGGCAGAGCAACATCGACGCATCCAGATGAGGCCAGCCTCGCCTTTGAAATTGCTCGACTGCCGCAGTCGGCCGCCGTTCGGCGAAGGGTCCTGCGCGCTGCGGCGCGGCAGCTCGGTACGGCCCTAAATTTCGACCAGACCGAGAAGCTCATGGGCGTGTTGGTGCCCGGCGGTCCGCGCCGGCAGCAGCTTACTGCAGAACTCTTCGCCGAGCGGAGTCCGCGTGAGCTTAGGCTGGTGAAGCGAAACCAGACCTTGGGAGAACGGAGTTAGAGGAGAAACGATGGCAGAAGACTTTTCGAGGCGAAAGTTTGTTGGCTTGGGATCGGCAGCTCTGGTAGCTGGTCTGCAGGCTGCGCACGGGCAGGAGCAGAAGGTTCCGCGGTCGCCAGATCACACTTTGCCGAATGAATCCGAGCCCGGGCCGAACAATAAGGTGCTCGACAAGCAGAATCCGAGTTCTGTGTGGCCTCCGGAGACTGACTCGGGCGGGCAGCCTCCGTTCAAGTATTCCTTCTCGCTATCGCACAAGCGCATTGAAGGGGGAGGTTGGACACGCCAGGTCACCGTGCGCGATCTGCCCATCTCGAAGAAGATGGCGGGTGTTGAGATGCGCTTGATCTCCGGCGGCATCCGCGAATTGCACTGGCACGTGGGAGCCGAGTGGGCGCTGATGCTTTACGGCAATGCGCGCATCACAGCCGTCGACGAGCAAGGGCGCAGTTTTGTGAGTGATGTGAGTGCTGGCGATCTTTGGATCTTTCCCGGCGGTATTCCGCACTCGATTCAGGGCTTAGGACCGGATGGCGCGCGCTTCCTGCTGGTATTCGACGACGGAAATTTCAACGAATTCGAGACCTTTCTGCTCACCGACTGGATCGCGCATACTCCTCCCGAAGTGCTGGCGAAAAACTTCGATGCCACGGAGAATCCCTTTCCGAATTCGCCGAAGAAAGAAATGTTTATCTTTGCCCGTGACCTGCCCCGTCCGCTCGCGGAAGAACAGAAGGCGGCCGAAGCCGGGACGGGGCCAGTGCCCAACAGCTTCGACTTTCGGCCGGGGCAGATGCAGCCGAATAAAAAAGCCAGGGGCGGCGAAGTAAAGATCATTGACCGAAAGATTTGGCCCGCCACCAACATCGCAGCCGCCATCGTGACTCTGAAGCCAGGCGGGTTGCGCGAGTTGCACTGGCATCCGAATGAGGACGAGTGGCAATACTACGTTACCGGCAAGGCGCGAATGACGGTCTTTGCCGCCGGAGCCCGAGCACGCACTATGGACTTCGAAGAAGGCGATGTGGGCTACATCGAAAAGTCCGCGCCGCACTACATCGAAAACACAGGCGATACAGACTTGGTGTTCCTCGAAGTCTTTCCCACGGCTTACTACGAAGATATTTCGCTGGCCGAATGGCTGGCACACACCCCATCGCGTCTGGTCGATGAACATCTGCAAACCGGGGAGGCGATGCTGAACGCGATCCCGAAGTTGGAGGCAGTGATCAAGCCGTAGCTTTACACCACCCGCGCCCAGCCTGGACACGGGCGTCCGGAAGCACCGTCAGTTGCCGCGTAATGCCACCATGGGGTCGATGCGCGCGGCCCGGCGAGCGGGGATATAGCCGGCGATCAGTGCAACCGCCGTCATGACGAGAATCATGCCCGCGAAGGTCGCAGGATCGGTCGGCTGCGTCCCGAAGAGCAGCGATGCGATCCAGCGCCCGACAATCACCGATGCTACCGTTCCCAGTACGATTCCGGTAATTGCGAGGATCATTGTCTTCCGCATCACTCCGCGCAGCACATGAGCCTGCGTTGCACCCAGCGCCATGCGGATGCCGATCTCCTGCGTCTGCTGCGCCACCGAGTAGGAGATGACTCCGTAAATGCCCAGTGTGGCGAGCAGCAACCCGAACTCAGCAAAGACCGTCACCAGCAGCACGAAGAATCGCCGCGGAGAGACAGCGCGATCCACAATGGTCTTAATCGGCCGGAACTCAGCAGCCGGCTGCTTTGGGTTCAACTCGCGCAACGCATGCAGCACACTTCCGGCAAGGGCAGCGGGCGGGAGGCTGGTGCGCACCACCAGTTGTGCGCCTTCCGGCCCTTCCTGCAATGCCGAGTAATAGATTTGCCAGCCGGGTTGCCCTTCCACGCTGTCGGCATGAATGTCATCGACTACACCGATCACGTGCAGATCGAAGCGGCCGTTGGTCAGCGTCTTGCCGACTGCATCCTCCCCCGGCCAGAAGACCCGTGCAGCCGATGAGTTGATCATGACCACATGCTCGCTCTTCAGGTTGTCGCTCCAGGCAAAGTCGCGCCCGTGCAGGCGCATGCCCATCGCCTCCACGAATCCCGGGGTCACAACATAGACCAGCGGACCAGGCAGAGAGCCGGGTGGGTAGGTCTTCCCTTTGGGTGTAGGTGTTCCCCAGGCGCGATTCTGTCCCAGCGGAAGGAAATCGGCCATGCCAGCGGCCTCGACACCGGGGAGCGCGCGGACGCGTTCGAGAATCTGCTGAAAGATCACCGCGCGCTTCGCCACGCTCGCCTCTTCGGTCGGCGCGGTGTCGTCGTAGTCCACTTTGATGGAGGCAGCCTGGTTGGGCTGGAAGCCGAGATCGATGTCCAGCACATTGAGGAAACTGCGCATCAGCAATCCCGCGCCGATCAGCAGCACGCAGGCCAGGGCGACTTCGGAGATTACCAGTGCGCCGCGCATGCGCTCATGCTTTTTGCCTTCGCTCGTTCCCGGTCCGCTGTCCTTCAGCGATTCCTGTAGATTTCCGCTCGACATCTTCAGTCCCGGCGCCAGTCCGAAAAGAACTGCCGCTGCAACTGCAATCACCAAGGTCCACGCGAGAGCGGCCCCATCCACCTTAATGCTGCTCAGCAGGGGCAGGGCAATCGACCCCTGGTGTGCGAGCCAGGCAATCATCGCAAAGGCCAGTCCCAGGCCGAGAATCGCTCCCGCACCCGAAAGCACCAGGCTCTCGGTGAGCAACTGGCGGACAAGTCTGCCGCGACTCGCCCCCAGCGCCGTGCGCATGGCGAATTCCTTCGTGCGTGACGCCGCCCGGGCAAGCAGCAGATTCGAGAGGTTGACGCAGACAATCAGCAGGATGAGTCCCACCGCGCACCAGAGCACAATCAGCGAGCGGCGCAGCTTGCCGCTGACGTAATCCTTCAGCGTCCGCAAACGCATCGAGTACCCTTTGCCCACGTACTGGCCGCAACTCTGCGGGATTTTCACGCTCCAGCAAAGATGAGGTTCCACCATCAGGCCCTCGGCCTGCGCTTGTCCGAGGCTTACCCCCGGCTTCAAACGGCCGATCATGGTGACGATATTTCCCCATTGCCGCTCGTCATCGAGGATTTCCGGCGTAAACAGATCGACCTTGGCGCCCGGCGAAAACACTGCTCCAAAGTCAAAGCTGTCGGGCAGCACGCCCACCACTGTCACCGGCTTTCCGTTGAGATCGATCTCCTTGCCCACAATCTCCCGATCGGAAGCAAACTGGCGCCGCCAGTACGGATTGGCCAGCAGCGCCACCGGATGCGCGCCGTGCAGGGCTTCCTGAGCCGTAAACAATCGCCCCATCGCCGGCTGCACGCCGAGAATCTGGAAGAAGTTGCCCATCACTTCAATGCCCGTCGCCGGCACCGGCTCGCCCCGGCCGGTATGCCGCAGATTATCGGCAGTGCTGAACGCCATATATCCGGTCACGTCCTGGTAAGACCGGCTCAGTGTGCGGAATTCGTCATATGCATCGGCTGAATACGTCGCGCACGACAAGCCGCACTTTTGCGGCGGCGGTGCGATCCATACCAGTTCGTGCGAATTGGGAAAAGGCAGCGGCCGCAGCAGGATTGTGCTCACCACGCTGAAAACGACAATATTCGCGCCAATGCCCAGCGCGAGAATCAACACGGCGACGACCGTGAAGGCGCGGTCCCGGCGCAGGGTGCGCAGCGTATAACGGAGATCCTGAAGAAAGATGTCGAGTGCAGGAAGCCCGCGGGCTTCTCGATGCTGCTCTTTGGCGTGCTGGACACCACCGAACCGGACCAGCGCCTGGCGGCGTGCTTCCTCGGGCGACATGCCGCTCCGCAGGTTTTCCTCGATGGCAAACTCGAGATGCGATGCCATCTCGGCGTTGAGTTCCCGGTCGAGGGGAGTTTTGTGGAAAAAAGAGCGGAGACGATGAAAGGCTTGGCGCACGGAGTCGATCACTGGTTGCCTCCCTCGTTCGGCATGGCGAGGACGCGGCCCATAACGTCAGCAAGGCGCTGCCAGTAGGCGGCATCTTCGGCGAGCTGTCTGCGACCCTGATTCGTAATAGCGTAGAACTTGGCCTTGCGGTTGTTGTCCGACGTGCCCCACTCGGCGGAGATCCACCCCCGCTGCTGCAGGCGGACCAATGAGGCGTAGATGGTTCCCTGGTTGAGCAGAACAGCGTCGCCACTGACCTGTTCAATGCGTCGGGCGATCCCATAGCCGTGCTGGGCTCCCATGGAAGCCAGCGTCTGGAGAACCATGAGGTCGAGAGTTCCCTGGAGCAGGTCAAGCTTGGATTGGGTCAAAGGGGCAATCCTCCTGTGTGGTGACCACATGAGAATGACATGATCTTCTGTGGCAACGCCACAGGAAAGTGACGAACCCCGGGACTTGGGCGATTTTCAACCCCGAGGCTTTGGAGGTTACTGCCCGTCGTCTCGATCCCCCAAATCGGGGAGAAATTTGGAACTGCCTGGGGTGCTAGTCCGTAAGGCCGAGGGAGTAGAATGATTGCAGGTGTCCTGAGGCCCGGGTTCTTTCGACAGGCATGGATTGATACTTCCTCCCCGGCCGTGGCGTCTAATGCAGGGGGTCTGGGTGGCGTGTCTCGTCTCCCAGGAGAGATGTTACTTGTTGTAGCTAACCCCGGATTTCTCTCTGCACAGGCGCGTTGAGAGAAGAGAGGTTTTTTCGTGAATTCGACGGTCAAAACAATCATTTTCTGGGTATTCATCTTTGCCTGCCTCGTGGTTCTCTGGCAGCTCTTCCAGAAGAGTGCCGGCACGGGGAAGGATCAGGAGATCGCCTGGTCTGAGTTCCTCCAGGATGCGCAGCAGGGGCAGATCAGCGACGTAACCGTCATCGGCAGCGAGGTGCGCGGACACCTGAAGGGCGACAAGGGGAGCTTCCATGTCACCGTGCCTTCGAACTATCCGCACCTGTACGACGTGCTCGACCAGAACAAGGTCAAGGTGACGGTCAAGAACGCAGAGGGCAGTGGATGGTGGAACATCCTCATCCAGTTCTCGCCGGTAATTGTGATCGGCGCCCTTTGGTTTTTCATGATCCGCCAGATGCAGAGCGGCGGGAACAAGGCCATGTCGTTCGGGAAGAGCCGCGCCCGGCTGCTCTCCATGCAGCAGAAGAAGGTCACGTTTAAAGACGTGGCCGGCGTGGACGAGGCCAAGGAAGAGCTGAAGGAAATCATCGAATTTCTGCGCGAGGCGCAGAAGTTCCAGAAGTTGGGCGGCAGGATCCCGAAGGGCGTGCTTCTGGTCGGGCCTCCGGGAACCGGCAAAACCCTGCTGGCGCGTGCAGTAGCCGGCGAAGCTAACGTGCCATTCTTCTCGATCTCCGGTTCGGACTTCGTCGAGATGTTTGTCGGCGTGGGCGCAAGCCGCGTACGCGATCTTTTCGAACAGGGCAAGAAGAACGCCCCCTGCATCATCTTCATCGATGAAATTGACGCCGTGGGCCGTCATCGCGGAGCAGGTCTTGGGGGCGGTCACGACGAGCGTGAGCAGACCCTGAACCAGCTGCTCGTCGAGATGGACGGCTTCGAGTCGAACGACGGTGTGATCCTGGTCGCGGCGACTAACCGGCCTGACGTGCTCGATCCGGCGCTGCTTCGGCCGGGCCGCTTCGACCGCCGCGTCGTCGTGGGACGCCCCGATGTGCGAGGGCGCGAGGAAGTGCTCCGCGTGCACGCCAAGAAGGTCCCGCTCTCCGATGATGTCGATCTTCGCGTCATGGCTCGCGGCACGCCGGGCTTCTCCGGAGCCGATCTGGCGAACATGGTGAATGAAGCCGCCCTGAACGCGGCGCGTTACAACCGCAAGGCGGTGGCCATGCTCGATTTCGAGCTTGCCAAGGATAAGGTCCTGATGGGCGCCGAGCGCAAGTCGATGCTGCTGACCGACGAGGAAAAGCGCGTGACGGCGTATCACGAAGCCGGCCACGCTCTCGTTGCCGCAATGCGCCAGCATGCCGATCCGCTGCACAAGGTCACGATCATTCCGCGCGGCATGGCGCTGGGCGTAACCATGCAGCTGCCTGAAGACGACAAACACACCGTCACAAAGGATTACCTGGAGACGCAGCTTTCCATCCTTATGGGCGGCCGCATCGCCGAGGAGATTTTCCTCAAGCAGATGACGACCGGCGCAGGCAATGACATCGAGCGAGCCTCTGACCTGGCACGCAAGATGGTCTGCGAGTACGGCATGAGCCGCCTCGGCCCACTGACCTTCGGCAAGAAGGAAGAGCAGATCTTTCTCGGCCGCGAGATCGCGCAGCACCGCGACTTCTCCGAGGAGACGGCGCGGCAGATCGACGCCGAAGTTCGCAGCTTTGTCGACGAGGCCTATCGTTCGGCGTACGAGATCCTGAACACGAACCAGGACACCATGCACCGGATGGCGACGGCTCTGCTGGAGCGTGAGACGATCGACGCGAACGAGATTCGCCTGATCATCGAGGGCAAGGAACTGCCTCCGCCGAAGCCCAGCGGTGGCAATGGCACTCCCACAGGCGACGTCCAGCAGGTTCTTAAGCCCGAACCAGGCCGCGGAGCAAGCTTCCCCGAGGGCAGCCCCTCACCCGCGTAAATGCAGTCCGATCACAAGCACGGGCAGCCTCAATCGAGGCTGCCTTTTGTTTTGAGTTCTTGAACGGAGTTCGCGTGGGTGATACGTTTCAAGTCAGCTGCTTGGCCGTAGATTTGCGTTAGCGGATAACTGCGAGCCGTGAGGACGAAATAATGGAACCTACGTCGGCTGCCGATCCGTTTTCGATCCTCACCGTTGTGGTGGCTGTAGATGATCAAGAGGTTGTTCCGATTTCGGAGCGGCTGATGGGCGGCTTGTAGTTGAGGCTACCATGGGGTCTTTCTCGGTTGTAGTAGTCGGTCCAAGGCAGCAAGTGAGCATCTCTTTGCTGGGAGTCGGACCAGTGTTTGGCATAAGCCCATTCGCGTAACGCGGTCTGTATGAATCGCTCGGCCTTTCCGTTGGTTCTGGGTGTGTAAGGTCTGGTGCGGCTGTGTTTGATTGCCATCTGCTGGCAAGCGTGACGGAACCGAGTGGAGCGATAGCTAGAGCCGTTGTCGGTCAGCAGCGCGCGCACGGCGATGCCCTGGCGGGCGAAGAACTCGACGGCCGAGTTCAGGAAGGCGATGGTGGTTTCAGCCTTCTGATCGGGCAGCATTTGGGTGAAGGCCATACGTGAGTGGTCGTCGACGGCCACGTGCAGAGCCAGGAAGCCTGGATGTTCCTTTTTGCCGCGCAGCCTGCCATCGCCGCGCAGCGAGACCTCGCCGAAGCGTGTCATGCCCTTGATGTCCAGGTGCAGCAGGTCGCCGGGCCGTGGATGCTCGTAGCGTTGCACCGGAGGCGGGGGATTCAGATCGCGCCACCGGCTCAGTTTTGCCCGGCGCAGGATGCGGCTGACCGAAGCCGGACTCAGGCCGGTGCGGCGAGCAATCTGGTAGCCGGGCATGTGCCGGCGACGAAGTGCAAGTACCTTTTCCACTAATAAGGAACTGATCTGCCGCGGGCTGCGGCGCGGACGCGAGCTGCGATCGACAAGGCCAGCTGGGCCAGACTGCCGATAACGGCCCGCCCATTTGGCTGCTGTCTTGACGCTGACACTGAACCGGGACGCTGCCGACCCCAGCCTTATGCCATCTTCAATCACCATGCGGGCCAGCCGCTCTCGACTCACCGCCGTCCATGGGGCATTCTTGTGATAGTCCATTCGGTCTCCTGAGTTACTGCTTGCTCGTCACAAACAGCTTCTCCGGTCCTGATCGAATGGACAACCTCTTGAAAGATCACAGGTGGCCCCCGCGGTGCTCACCAATGCATCGTCCGTTCTGGCTCTGGGCACGAACAATCGCCTCGCGCGCGTGGCGGATCGCACTCACGCCGTGACCGCGCAATTAGCAAAGCTCGAGCCGGGCGACAAAGGCTATGAGCTCTGGGAGGCCCAGCTTCCCGACTTGCAATTGCGTGCTCAACTACTGTTGCGAGCCCTTCGCTGCTTTTACCTGGGTCTCGGACTTTTTGCCAGCTCGGCTCTCATCTCTATCGCCGGCTCTATCGTAGTGTATTTCGGCGGAAGACCGGCCTTCCGGACGGCAGCTGGAATTGGCGTTGTATGCGGAGCCTCCGCGGTCATTTCGCTGGTCTGCGGCTGTGTCCTGATGATTCGAGAAACGCGGCTCGCCGTCAAAGGATTGGCATACGAAGTGAAGCTTCACGCCTCCTGAGGCGGTTGGAGGATGAAACAGGCAGCATTTAATTAGCCACAGCCCTCGACCAGCGAAATCGCCGCCTTTGTTCCCGCATAATAGCGAGTGATACTGCCTTTGTCGGTCTCGAATCGGACTCCATATTTTCCATCCGCCGAGAGCACCGTCAGATAGTGGCCTGTCTCCACATATTTGTGTGGCTCGGTCTGTAGCTGCTTCCCGTAAAGTTCCTGCGCGCGGGCTTCGCTATCGCCGTTATGGACTCCTGCCGTAGTTCGAGTCTATGCGTTATCCACATCCACGCGAGCGACATGGCCGTCCAGGAGCATCAGCAAAATCCCTGTCTGGCCGGGCACCTTTACATAGAAACAGCCCTGTTGGTCGGTGTCAGATGGCTTGGAGTAGGACGTGCGAAGCACATTGTTCAGTTCTGACAGATCCATTCCCACCCGCACGGGCCCGACACCATCGAAGCGGACAGTGGAGAAATCTGTTCCAAAGTGACCGGACAATACGAGGAGGCAGATGATGAGCGCGCACGAGAGCCGAAGCATGGCGGCATTCTAGATCTGTCCTCCTCAGATCGCGCATGGAAGGCAATAGGGAATTCACCCTTTCAGCGCGCATCTGCGAAAATAGTTCAACATGCGTAAGGCTCTGGTCGCGGGACTCGCCGCGTCTCTCTTCTTGACCGCCGGTTGCGGATACCACACCGCCGGCTCCGCGTCGCATCTCCCACAGACGGTCCACACTCTCGCCGTGCCAACCTTTCAGAACGTCACGCAGTCGTACCACACCGAGATCTCGTTCACGCAGGCGGTCATCAAGGAATTTTCCAGCCGCACGCCCTACCATCTGGTTCCAGGCGTCGATCCAGATGCGGACGCGACACTCAACGGCACCATCACCAGCTTTCAGGTCGTTCCCCTCACCTACAATTCGCAGACCGGCCAGTCGTCCAGCTTTCTTGTGACGATCCGTACCAAGGTCGTGCTCACTGACCGGAACAAAAAGGTGTTGTATCAGAACTCAACATATCTCTTCCGGCAACAGTACGAAACCACCGAAGATCTGGTCACCTTCATTCTCGAGGATCCGGCGGCAAGCCAGAGGATCGCCCGCGACTTTTCGCAGGCACTCGTCTCCGATATTCTGGAATCCTTCTAATGGCTCCAATCCTTCTGATTTTTCTTAAACTTGCCGACGGAGAACAACGCTAAATGGGCGCGGGATTTGCGGCAGCTGACCGTTTTGTCGCTGAGGTGCGCGAAAATCGTCTCCGTCCCGGTTACGTATTGCTGGGCGACGAGATTTTCCTATACGAGCGGTGCCGCCGGGCCGTAATCGAGACACTGGTTCCGCAGGACCTCCGGGAATTCTGCCTCTCCGACCTCGATCTTACCGAAACCAACATCTTTGAAGTCCTGGACCGGGCGCGGACGCCTTCGCTGATGGCTCCGTTTCAGGTCTTCTTCGTTCGCGGCTTGAAAGCGCTTTATACGCGCGGCGCAAAGAAGGAAGAGTTTGCTGCCATCGAGGAGTATTTCCGGGTGCCCAATCCGCAGGCGTTGATTCTGCTTATTGCAGACCACATCCGCATCCCGTCCGATCCGCGACGCATGGACATGGAGGACAAAAACCGCTACGAGCGTATCCGCGAGACGCTCGGCGACTGGTGCGGATTGGTGGAACTGGCGCGAGTCGACGAGACTGACGCCCTACGCTGGATCACCGCCGAGAGCGAACTCGCCGGTGTACGCTTCGACTCCGATGCAGCTCGCGAGCTGGCGGACGCCCTTGGAGCCGACATGATGCTCATCGCCAGCGAATGGAACAAACTGGTCCTCTACGCCGGTGAGAAGAAGCAGGTTACGCTCGGCGACGTTGAGACGATGGTGCTTGCCGCCAAGCAACGCTCCCTCTACGAGCTGACCGATGCGATCTCGGCAAAGGATACGCCTCGCGCCCTCGAACTCCTGCAAGGCCTCCTCAATGCCTCCGACGGCGGCGAGGATTCGGCCATCGGCCATCTTTATATGCTGGCGCGCACGTTCCGACAGATGCTGGTGATCCTCGAGAAGAACGTGCGTGATTCGCGGGCAATATGGCAGGCCCTGTGGCAGGGCTTCCGCATGCCGCCGTTTGCGGCTGACGATCTGATTCGCCAGGCGCGGCGCTACAAGTCGAGCCGCGAGATCACGCGGGCCCTCCGGCTGATCGCCAAAGCAGATCTCGAGCTGCGGTCGCAGCCGCCGGACAAGAGGCTGGTGCTCGAAAAGCTGGTATTCAATCTGACGAGAGAACCCAAGGCAGGACAGGGCGAGCTATCCGCGCAATACGCGATGGAGCTGTGAGGCTAAACCGCGGCGGCCGTGAGGAGCAGGAGCAACGCAGCGGCGATAGTGGCAGCCTGGTACACGTAGTCCGAAGCCTGCCTCTCGGTTTTTGCCGTGGGGGTCGCTGTTCGCTTCGCTAGGTGCTGCATAGCCAGGCCTTCTTTCCTTCCTTGCTATTAGTGACTGCGTAATTAAATACGTTTCAGTGCCATTCGTCGGATTGCTGCCCTTCATTCCTATAGAGAGATTTTCGGCTCGGAAGTTTCTAGCTTTAACAAAAAATTCTGAAAGTTAATCTTGGAGTTAACAGGGTGCCACAGCGGATGGCCGTATCTCAGACCCGATCTGAGATGTAGAATCGCGCTGATGGCGACAGGCGGACAGACCCCGGACTTTCTCAGCCCCGACAACAAAGCTAAGGAGCCGCGCTCGCTCGCACCATGGATTATCGCCGGAACCGTTGTATTCCTGGCTCTGGGCGTCTTCTTGCTGCGGAGCCACCACGGTCCTCCCCCGAATCCCGGAGGAGCAGGGCTCGCCCCACCCGATCCCTACGCCGCCAACCTCGCAATCTCGAATCTCAAGATGAGCGAAGCTTCCAGCGTGGCTGGAGGCAAGGCGACGTACATAGACGGGCAGATCGTCAACAACGGCGGCAAGACGGTGTCCGGGATTACGGTGCAGGTCGCATTCCGCGACTTTACGAATCAGCTTGTGCAGAAGGAAACAATGCCACTGAACCTTATCCGCACGCACGAGCCTTATATCGATACGCAGTCGGTGTCAGCGGCCCCCATCAAGCCCGGCCAGACACGGGAATTTCGGCTGATTTTCGATCATGTGGCTGAAGGCTGGAACCAGAATTATCCGGAGATCCGGGTAATCGAGGTAAGTTTCAGGTAAAGATTCCACGCAAAAAAAAGCCCGAGGCAGATGGAGCATCTGCTCGGGCCCGTTTGCTATGTTTACTGGTTTTCCGGAGGAGCCGGAGGCGCCCCGCCGTCAGGTCCGGCTGGAGAACCACCCGGGCCGCCCCTGCCTTGACCCCGCGCGCCGCTCCATCTGCCCCGGTCTTCCGTCCGGGTTTGGGCGAGCGAGCGCAGCTTCTTCCACTGGTCTGGAGTAAGCACGGTACGAATGCCGAGAAGCATGCGGGCGTTAGCTTTTTCGAGCTCGGCGCGGGCCTGCGCGATCGCGTCGATCTGGCTGAGGATCTTTGTTTCGTCCGGCTGGTCGGCCGCGATCAGCGGCTGCATGATTGCTTCTTGTTTCTCGAGAGCCGCCTTCAGGTCGATCAGCTTCAGCTTGCTCTGCTGGTAGATGTCGTCCATCTTCTTCTTCTGATCGTCGCTGATGCCCACCTGCTGGGCGACGTTGGGGTTGTCCCACCAGCGCCCCGGGCCGCCGCCGCGAAAGGCGCGCTCCATGGGCGGCGGTCCCGGCGGTCCGCCAGGTCCGCCATTAGAGCCGTGCCAGTCCTGGGCGAAGGCGGGGGTGAGCGAGAGCAGCGACGCCAGCGAGAGAACCATGACAGGGTGCTTCAATTTATTGCGAGACATTTTTCTTCTCCGGTTTGCTGAGCGATGTTTGGGTGTCTGTGGATGTCTTGGTGTCCAAGTTGTCGAGCGCGTCGAGAGGTGCAAGCGAGGACGGAACCGATTCCGATACAGCCGTGTCGACCTGCTCGAGCAGCGCCGTGTCGTCGGCATTCGATTGATGGACCGCCGCTTCCGTAACCGGTTTTGAATGATGCAGCGTTGGCAGGGCGGCAGCAAAGAGCAGGGCCACGCACGCCGTTACCGAGGCCAGAGCAAACATGTGACGCCGCTGCGCCTGCCGCCTGCGGCGTCTCGCGGCATTCAGCCAGCCAAACGGGACCGGCTCCGAAGCCTGGCGCTCAGCAGCGCGATGCGCCGCGGCACGGAAATTGCGCAGGTCGTTGCCGAATTGGCCCGAGGGCTCGATCAAGACCTCGTCGGGAGGGAGGACGTCACGAAATTGTTCAGGGTGCGTGTTCATTGTTCACCTTCGGACTTTCCGGAAGCGCGCTCGCGCACGATGCGCAGGGCGCGGTAGAGATGCGATTTGACAGTGCTCGTGTTCATGCCGGTGACGTCGGCTATCTCCGCGAGCTCCATCTCCTCGACGAAGCGCAGCAGAAACACGGTGCGTTGCTGACGGGAGAGCTTATCGACCGACCTCCAGATCTCGCGGACGCGCTCCTGCTGCAGGCAGACTTCCTCGGGCGAGCAGGCACCGTCGGGAACCCAGTCGCCCACATCAACGATGTCGAGCGCCGTCTCCCGCGTTTTCTGCCAGAAGCGCATCCGCTGGCTGCGCAGGTGATCCCGCACGAGGTTGAGCGCGATACGCGTGAGCCACGTGTTCAGGCTCGACTCTCCCCGGAATTGGTGCCGGGCCGTGTAGGCCTTGAGAAAGCAGTCCTGCGTGAGCGACTCAGCCAGGTCGCGGTCCCCGAGCGACGTCATCAGAAAGCGGAAGATGCGGGGCCGGTAGAGGCGGACCACTTCGTCGAAGTCGGCCAGTTCAAGCACTGACTCGGCCCGGGCGAGCGGCGGAAGCTCCGTGGATACCATGTGTCCCATGCCTAGGAATAGACGGGATTTGCCGTTTCGAGTTTACAGAACGCCCTCAAATTCGGGAGCGACTACTTCTTCACTTTAGCTGCCACAGCATCGATGTTGAAGGCGTCCGGCGGTAGGGGCACGTTATATGCCGCTTTGTAGAGGAAGCGTTGGCTGGTCATGTCTCCGTTCTTGAAGCGCGTTATGGAAAAAGCCGTGGGGATGCCGTCGAAGGTGTGGTAGTCGTCGTACTCCTCGCGCTCCTCGTTCTTATCGTGGTAAACGGCGTCGCGGTATGGAAAGGTGCGGCTGCGAGGCAGGTGGGTTTCCGCGTCCATCTGGATGGTGATGGACTCGTTGGACGGCGAGATGAGCGTTACCTGGTCGGTCAGATGTCGCTCGGAGAGTGTCTGCCCCTCGTAGATGAGGATGGTATTGGGGTCCTTGAGCCAGACGCGGATGGCGACGTCAATCGAATGGGCGCGGCGCCGCTCATAATCGTCACAGATATCCTTGGGGAGAGTCTTCTTGCCTTGGTAAGTGGCCTCCCAGCACTGGCCGCCGGTATAGATCACTACGTCATCGTGCTTCTTTCCATACTCGACGCGCTCCTGGCCGTCCGGAGTGCGCCACTGGAAGTAGTCCTCGATGGCTCCGGTAGGCTTGCCCTGGTAGAAACCGGAGGCGCGCCCTTGGAAGTAGGAATTCTGTAATGACAGCCAACGCTGGCCGCCCATAGCCTCGACCATCGCGCTGAGGAGTGTCCGCGCCTTCTGCTGGTTGGCGTCAGGAGACGTGCCGGTTTGGGCATGCGCGGTTACAACACCAGGGAGAAGAATAGAGAGGACGATGAGCTTTTTCATCCGGCCAGAACTGCGCCTCCGTTAACGTTCATGATCTCGCCTGTGGTGAATCCAGCGTAAGGAGTGCAGAGAAACAGAATCGGCGCGGCCACTTCCGTTGGACGCGCCACCCGCCCCAGCGGAATCGTCGCGAAGATCCTCGGAGCGGTTGCTGGATCTTTGAGCGCCGGCAAAGACATGTCTGTCTCGACCCATCCCGGAGCGACGCAGTTTACGTAAATACCGTCCCGCGCGAGTTCCGTCGAAAGGCCTTTCGTCAGGCTGATGAGTGCGCCTTTGCTCGCGGCATAGTCTGCGTGGAAGGCTTCGCCGCGCTGTCCTGCAGTCGAGCTGACAAAGACGATGTGCCCGGCCGGGGTATCCGATGACGGCGGTCCTTGGCGCTTCATCTGGGCGACGGCGGCCTTGGTGAGTCCGAAGACGCTGTCGAGGTTTACGGCAAGTGTCTGCCGCCACTGCGCATCGGACATCGTAGCGATGGATGCATCTTCAGGCGGCCATACCCCGTGATTCGCGACGAGGATGTCGATGCGTCCAAAGGCGTGGACTGTCGCCTCGACCAGTGCCCGGCCGTGCTCGGGTGATGACAGTTCGTGCTCGATAGCCAGGCAGGTTTCAGCGCCTCCGAGTTCGTTTGAGAGCGCTTCGGCGGCCGTTTTAGCGCTGCGATAGTTGAATGCAACGCGGGCTCCAGCCTCACGAAAGAGGCGGACAGTGGCGGCCCCTATGCCGCGCGACCCTCCGGTGATGAGGGCGACTCTTCCGGTGAGCGAGAGGGTGACTCCGAACATGATTCGACGGTACTGGAGCATCGGCAGGCGAAGCAAGCTTCGCGCACGACTGTCGCCGCGATGGCGGGAAACGTCGGCTCCTGAATCTGGACAGGCCAGTGCCTCCCGTCACCCAAAGCTGGTAGCCTGCATCCAAGCTACAGGTCTCAGTAGGTATCCAGGTTTTGAATCCGAGCACGAGGGAAACTCATGAAGAGAGCGTTAGTGGCAGTTGCGACCGTGGGGGTGGTGGCATTGCTGTTTTCGATGGCCCCCGACATCAAGCGCTATCTCAGGATCCGGTCTATGTAGCGGTGACCTAATGCTGTTAGCCCTTGCCTAAACCCGGCCGGGGGCCCAAGATGAACGGTTGCGTTTCCGTGCGTTGGCTCCGCACGGAAAGGAGCCGGTTTCATCATGCCCTGCGCCCGCCCACTCGATCGCAAGCCGCTCGTAACGGAGCTGGACGTTCTATGGATCACCGCCGGCCTCGGCTGTGACGGAGACACCATCGCCATGACGGCAGCCACGCAGCCTAGCCTCGAAGACCTCCTATTTGGATCGCTGCCCTGGACTCCCAAGGTCCGACTTCACAATCCCTTTCTCGCACTTGAGGTCGGGGACGACTTCATGCGGCGTTTTCACCTCGCCGCCGATGAAAAATCGGGACCCTTCATTCTGGTAGTCGAGGGCTCCATCCCGGATGAGACAAACAAGCCGGAAGGCTACTGGGCCTCATTCGGCACCGATCCCGCGACGGGACAGCCCATCACCACCTGCGAGTGGATCGACCGGCTCGCGCCGAAAGCCTGGGCCGTCATCGCCGCTGGAACCTGTGCGACCTATGGCGGCATCCACGCAATGGAGGGCAATCCCACCGGCTGCATGGGGCTGCCTGATTATCTCGGCTGGAACTGGCGATCGAGCGCGGGGATCCCAATCGTCTGCATCCCCGGCTGTCCAGTTCAGCCAGACAACTTCACCGAAACCCTGCTTTACCTGCTCCACATGGCCACCGGACACGCGCCGATGATCCCCCTTGACGAGGCGCTTCGTCCTACATGGCTCTTCGGCAGCACGGTCCACGAGGGTTGCGACCGCGGAGGATACTATGAGCAAGCGCAGTTTGCCGAGGAGTACGGCTCTCCGCTCTGCATCGTTAAGCTGGGCTGCTGGGGCCCCGTGGTGCAGTGCAACGTGGGCAAGCGCGGGTGGATGTCCGGAATTGGTGGCTGCCCGAACATTGGAGGCATTTGTATTGGCTGCACCATGCCGGGATTTCCGGACAAGTTCATGCCCTTCATGGATCAGCCTCCGGGCTCTCTTCTGTCCTCTGCTGCCGTTCAGACCTATGGGCGCGCAATTCATGCCTTACGGCGCTTCACGCAGGCCTCGCTCAACAAGGAGCCAGTCTGGAGACACCGCCCCGGCAGCGCGACTAGCGAAGCCCTAACGGAAAGCCCGCGTGAGTCAACGCGGCCCGCCGAGCGGAAAGTGGAGTGAAAACGATGTCCGTGCACACGATGCGAACGTCGCGGCTCGACGCAAGCCCCTTTCCCAATCTGAGTGATGCTTCGAGTCTCGCAGAGGCAGAAGCGGTGCTCCTCGACCTGGCCCAGGTCTTTGCCCCTCCGGCGGCACAGCATGCTTCGATCTTCGATGGCGATGAGAGCCCTGATGCGTGTGAGCCGAACCTCGAAGACAAGTACCGCGCCCTTCTCGAACAGATTCCCGCCGTCGTCTTCATGGCCTATCTCGATCGCGGCATTGGCGAGGCCTATGTCAGCCCCGAGATCGAAGCCGTGCTCGGCTACTCGCGCGCGGAGTGGCTCGAAGATCCGATTCGCTGGTTTCAGCACATCCATCCCGACGACAAACAGCGCTGGAGCATCGAGGCCGCCGAGATGTTCCTCTCCGGCAAACCTCTGCGCTCGGCTTATCGCGTGATCTCGCGGGATGGGCGCGCCATCTGGTTCCATTGCGATGCGCGCATGATGCGCCGTGAGGACGGTCGCCCCTGGTTCATCCACGGCGTCGCCTTCGACATCACCGACATGAAGCACATCGAGGAAGAACTGCAGGAAGAGCGCAACTTCGTCTCGACCATCCTCGATACCGTCGGAGCCCTGGTCGTCGTGCTCGATGACGAGGGGCGGATACTGCGCTTTAATCCGGCATGCGAGCTGACTACCGGCTACTCGATGGAAGAGGTTCAGGGCAAGCGCGTGTGGGACCTCTTCCTCTCGCCTGATGAGGCCGAGGGATTCCGCAACACCTTCGAAGTGCTCCGCACCGACCTGCTTCCGCAGAGCTATCAAAGCAGCTGGATAACGCGCCGGGGCGACGAGCGCCTGATCGCATGGACGAGCACCCTGCTGCCCGCAAATGATACATCGAACTACGTCATCACCACTGGAATCGACATCACCGAGCGAAAACACCTGGAGAAGGCACTGCTCGAAATCAGCGCGCGCGAGCAGCGGCGCATCGGCCAGGATCTTCACGACGGGCTGGGCCAGCACCTTACCGGAATCGCGTTTATGGCCAAGGCGCACGAAGCCAGGCTGGCGGAAAGGAGCAGGCCGGAGGCCGAAGACGCGGCAAAAATTGTCAAGTTCGTCAATGAGGCGATCTACAAGACGCGTGAGCTTGCCCGAGGATTGCTTCCTGTCGTCTCGGAGTCGCAGGGACTCATGTCGGCCCTGCAGCTATGGGCGTCTGAAGTGGAGGACCTGTTTCAAATCACGTGCAGGTTTCAATGCAGCGAGCCCGTCCTGGTCCACGACGTGACTACGGCTACGCATCTTTACCACATTGCGCGCGAAGCCGTGAACAATGCGATCAAGCACGGAGAGCCGCGGAACATTGTCATTCAACTCACGGCCGCGCAGGGGCGCGGTACATTGTTGATCAGGGATGACGGCTGCGGCATGGCCGAAGTCCCAGCGGGCAATCACGGCATGGGACTGCATATCATGCATTACCGTGCCGGAATGATTGGAGGATCGCTCGAAGTCCGCCATGGCGCTCCGCGCGGAACTGCAGTTGTCTGCAATTTCCCGCTTAAGGAAATGGAGTAGCTTCAATGCTCGAAACGCTCACTTCGAAGGCTGCTCCGCAAGCTGTCAAGAAAAGCGTCTTCGTGGTGGACGATCACCCGCTTTTGCGCCAGGGGCTGGCGCTTATGATCGACCGCGAGCCTGATCTGATGGTCTGTGGAGAGGCCGAAGAAGCGCAGACGGCTCTCAGAGAGATCGCCGCCTGCAAGCCCGACATCCTCATTGTGGATATTTCGCTCAAGGGGCCGGACGGCCTTGACCTGCTGAAGAACCTTCGCACCCTCTATCCGAACCTTCCGATTCTCATCCTTTCGATGCATGACGAGACGATCTACGCCGAGCGGGCGCTTCGGGCCCGTGCCAACGGGTACATCATGAAGCAGGAGGCAACCGAAAAGGTTCTTGTGGCGATTCGCCGCATTCTTGCCGGAGACATCTATCTCAGCGAAAAGATGGCAAGCAAGCTGCTCCATCAATTGGTGAGCGGCGGGTCGTGGAGCGAGAATTCGCGGCTATCGCTTCTTTCCGATCGCGAACTGGAGGTTTTCCGGCAGATCGGCGAGGGGCACAGCACGCGCCAGATTGCAGAAAATCTGCACCTGAGCATCAAGACTGTCGAGACCTATCAGGCCCATATCAAGGAGAAACTCTCTCTCCGCACCGGCCGGGAGCTGGTCCAGCACGCCATCCAGTCCAAGATTAGCGAGCGGACGGAGTAGCCCATCGGAGAATCCCCGATAATCCTCCGGGCATTTGCATGAGGGAAAAATCGGGCCCGTCCTGCTTGTGAGGCCTTTCAGGCCTTTGTTTCCATGAACTGTTCGCCTGCGAGGGCGTCGGCCACGAACGATGCCGCCGAGCGAAGCCCGTCATTTTTCCGAGAGGAGATCCCCAGTCTATGACAGCGGAAGCAGCGCCTTACGGTCGAGTTACGCAGAAAAAGCCTGCCGTAGCAGAGGTCCATATCGTCTGGATCACTGCCGGCCTGGGCTGCGACGGTGATTCGGTATCCATCACTGCGGCCACACAGCCAAGTGTCGAGGACGTGTTGCTGGGAGCCATTCCTGGCCTTCCCAAGGTTCACCTGCACAATCCCGTTCTCGCCTATGAAGTCGGCGATGACTTCATGAAGTTTTACTACCGCGCTGAAGAAGGCAAGCTCGATCCGTTTGTGCTTGTAGTTGAGGGGTCAATTCCGAACGAGAAGATTAAGAAGGAAGGCTACTGGGCTGCTCTCGGGACCAATCCGAAGACGGGTCAGCCTATCACCACGAATGAGTGGATCGATCGCCTTGCTCCCAAGGCTATCGCTGTCGTGGGCTGCGGTACCTGCGCCACCTACGGCGGCATCCACGCGATGGAAGGCAATGCCACCGGCTGCATGGGCCTGGCAGATTATCTCGGATGGGACTGGAAGTCGAAAGCCGGACTGCCCATCGTCAACGTTCCCGGCTGCCCGGTTCAGCCCGACAACTTCATGGAGACGGTGCTCTATCTCCTGTACCAGGTGGCGGGGCTTGCGCCAATGATCCCACTCGATGATCAGCTCCGCCCCACGTGGCTCTTCGGCACGACGGTCCACGAAGGCTGCGATCGCGCCGGCTACTACGAGCAAGGCGACTTCGCCACTTCGTACAGCTCGCCCAAGTGCATCGTGAAGCTTGGATGCTGGGGGCCTGTCGTCAACTGCAACGTGCCCAAGCGCGGCTGGATGGCCGGCATCGGTGGCTGCCCCAATGTCGGCGGCATCTGCATCGGCTGTACCATGCCCGGCTTCCCGGACAAGTTTATGCCCTTTATGGATGAGCCTCCGGGGGCGAAGATCTCGACCGCGTCCGTTGGTGCTTATGGCAGAGCGATCCGGGCCCTGCGCTCGTTGACCAACGACACGGTGAATAAAGAGCCGAAGTGGCGTCATCCCCGCGCTGAACTGACGACTGGCTATCAGTCAAGATCCTACTAAACCAGATCCTGCGAACAACCAGAAGGAGCCAACACGATGGGCACAATTACTGCAGAACACAAAGAAGAAGCTTCAAGGCCAGGCCAGTTGGTAGAGATGAATTGGGATCCGATCACTCGAATCGTCGGCAGCCTCGGCATCTTCACCAAAATCGACTTCGGCAAGCGGAAGGTCGCAGAGTGTCACAGCACTTCATCAATCTTTCGCGGTTACAGCATTTTCATGAAAGGCAAAGATCCCCGCGACTCTCACTTCATCACCAGCCGCATCTGCGGCATCTGCGGAGACAACCACGCCACGTGCGCCACCTACGCTCAGAACATGGCATTCGGCGTCCAGCCGCCCGCCATGGCCGAGTGGATCGTCAACCTCGGCGAAGCGGCCGAATACATGTTCGACCACAACATATTCCAGGACAACCTCGTAGGCGTCGATTTCTGCGAGCAGATGGTCAAGGAAACCAACCCCGGAGTATGGGAGAAAGCGGTAAAAACAGCCGCCCCGCACGCTGAGCTTCACGGTTATCGCACGATAGGCGAAATTATGACGGCGCTCAATCCCTTCACCGGCGCCTTCTACCGTGAAGCACTCCAGATGAGCCGCATGACCCGCGAGATGTTCTGCCTGATGGAAGGCCGCCATGTACATCCATCAACGCTCTATCCCGGTGGAGTCGGCACCGTGCCCACTGTCCAGCTCTTCACCGACTACATCGTCCGCCTGATGAAGTACGTCGAGTTCATGAAAAAAGTAGTGCCACTTCATGACGACCTGTTCGACTTTTTCTATGAAGCCCTCCCCGGCTACGAAGAAGTTGGCAGACGCCGGATTCTTCTCGGTTGTTGGGGCTCCTTCAATAATCCTGACGTCTGCGACTACACCTACGAGCGGATGGCCGACTGGGGCCGTGCAATGTATGTGACCCCCGGCGTCGTAGTCGACGGCGAGCTGGTCACGACCAGCTTGGTCGACATCAACCTCAACATCCGCATCCTCCTCGGCAGCTCCTATTACGACGACTGGCAGAACTCCGAGACCTTCGTCAAGACCGATCCGCTCGGCAATCCCGTCGACCAGCGCCATCCCTGGAACCAGAGCACCTTCCCCAAACCGCAAAAGCGCGACTTCGGGGGCAAGTACACGTGGGTTATGTCGCCGCGCTGGTACGACAAACGCACGGGAGACTATCTAGCCCTCGATACCGGTGGCGGCCCGATCGCGCGCTTCTGGGCGACCGCTTTGGCCGGCATCGTAGATATCGGCTACCTCAAGGCTACCGGTCACAGCGTAAAGATCTATCTCCCGAAGACTATGTCTCTGCCCGAGGTTGAATTCGAGTGGAAGATTCCCAAGTGGAGCAACGCCATAGAGCGTGACCGTGCACGCACTTACTTCCAGGCCTACGCCGCCGCGGCCGCGCTCTACTTTGCCGAGCAGGCACTCGCCGAACTACACGCGGGAAGAACCAAAACCTGGAACGACTTCAAGGTTCCCGAAGAAGCAATCGGATGCGGCTTCCATGAAGCTGTTCGTGGAGTGCTCTCGCACCACGTCGTGATCCGCAACCACAAGATCGCCAACTATCACCCCTATCCTCCCACCCCATGGAACGCCAATCCCCGCGACATCTACGGCACGCCCGGTCCGTATGAGGACGCTGTGCAGAACACTCCGATCTTCGAGGAGAACGGCCCGGAGAACTTTAAGGGCATCGACATTATGCGCGCCGTCAGAAGCTTCGATCCCTGCTTGCCTTGCGGCGTACATATGTACCTCGGCAACGGCAAAGTGCTCGAAACGCATCACTCACCTATGTTCGGGCTGCAGCCGCACCAAGGCACATAACGGCGAGAAGCTAAGAGGGGATCAGCGGGCCCGAGCTATGCTAGTTCGTTCGGGCCCGGGTTGGTAGCCAGCGAAAAGGGAGCGGTGTGACAGGCGAAAAGGAATTCCAGCTCAAGGTCCAACGGCTCGGCGCACTCGTCGGCGAACTCGAACATGCGTCGGCTGCCGGATCGAACATCGCAGCCAGGGAACTGGTGCAACTCTTGATGGAAGTCCATGGTGCTGGGATAGAGCGCATCATGGAAATCATCTTTGAATCGGGCGACTCGGGTGAAGCCATCATCGCCAGGCTTGGACGTGATCCGATAACGCGGAGTCTCCTGCTTCTCTATTCGCTTCATCCCGATCCTCTTGAAACCCGCGTGGCAACCGCTCTCGAAAATGCCAGAACCCGCCTGCGCAAGCTGGGCGGTGAAGCGGAACTAATCGCCATTCATGATGGCGCTGTCGAGGTGAGGCTTCGTGGGCCTGAACACAGCTGTGGCTCAACTGCCAACAATCTGCGCTCCGTGCTTGAAGAGTGCGTCTACGAATTGGCCCCGGACGTGACCTCGCTGACGGTCCTCTCGCCGGAAAGCGAATCCACCGGGTTTGTCGCTCTGGAAGCGCTTCTCGCGAATGGCGCTAGAGGCGTTATCGCAAGTGAAAGAAGCTGAAGATGTCCGAAGAGACCATCCCGTCTGCCGATCAGGCCTTCGCCGTGCTTCGTCGCTTCGCGCGCCCGCGGACCCCGCTCGAGCGCTGCGAGTTATGCAGCGCCGCGCTTGCTGACCAGCACCCGCATCTGATCGATCCGGCCTCGCGAAACATCGTTTGTGCCTGCGAAACGTGCGCGGTGCTCTTCGACGGACCAACTCGCGGCAAGTACCGCCGAGTATCCCGGTCTGTTCGTCTGCTGGCCGCATTTCGCATGACAGACGCGCAGTGGGATAGCCTGCTCATCCCGATCAACATGGCCTTCTTCTTCCGCTCTAGCGTCTCCGGTGGAATGACTGTGCTGTACCCGAGCCCGGCAGGAGCGGTCGAGTCCCTCCTGCCTCTCGATGCCTGGGACGAAATTGTGCACGATAACCCGGTTTTGAACCATCTTCAGCCGGATATCGAGGCGCTGCTGGTCAATCGCATCGGCCATGGGCGCGGCTCTTCTCATCACGAGTACTTCATCACGCCGATCGATCAATGCTATGGCCTGGTCGGTATGATTCGCTCTAACTGGAAAGGCCTTTCTGGCGGCTCCGAGGTGTGGGAGGGAATCGCGCGCTTTTTTGAGACCTTGAGATCGCGAGCCGAAATCATCAGTGGAGAAGCTCATGCCTGAACTCAGTTTTAGCATCGAGGCGGCAGAGCCGGTTCGTTACGCGATCGCTCCAGCGCTTGCATTCAAGCTGCGCATCGCGAACGCCGATCCAGGCGAGGCGATCCACACT
Source organism: uncultured Acidobacteriaceae bacterium (assembly GCA_963724375.1). GTDB lineage: Bacteria > Acidobacteriota > Terriglobia > Terriglobales > Acidobacteriaceae > Silvibacterium. Next base: position 246,024 of record CAVRUM010000011.1, on the reverse strand, counting down.
GTTGCCCTTCGCTGCCAGATCCAGATCGACGTCACTCGCCGCCGCTACACTCCTGAAGAACAGGCTCGCATGCGCGACCTCTTCGGCGAGCCCGAACGGTGGAACCGCACTCTACGCTCCCTCCTGTGGACGCACGCCAGTATCATCGTGCCGGGATTTCAGGGAAGCACTGTGGTTGATCTGCCGGTGCCATGTACCTTCGACTTCAATGTTGCCGTGACGAAATACTTCGACGGCCTGAGCGAAGGCGAAATACCGCTACAGTTCCTGTTCAGCGGCACCGTTTTCTATGCGGACGAATATCAAGCTCTGCAGATCGCTCCAATTCCGTGGGAGCAGGAAGCCGCATTTCGGCTGCCGGTGAAGATCTGGCGCGACATGATGGAGTCCTATTATCCCAACACGGTCTGGCTCAACCTCCAGCGCGATGTGTTCGACCGGCTGAATGAATACAAGATGCAACATGGCATTCCCACGTGGGAACAGGTTGTGAATCGAATGCTGGACCGGATGCTGGCCGCAGAAGAGGCATTGAGCCGATGAATCCCGATCAGGTGGAGAAGATCGCTGAAGCCGTTCTGTATGAAGGCTACATGCTCTATCCCTACCGCGCATCGGCTGTGAAGAACCAGGAGCGATGGAACTTCGGAGTGCTCGCTCCACAGGCCTACAACGAACAGCAAAGCGGCACGGAAGCTACAACGATGCAGACCGAGTGCCTGTTTCAGGCGGGGCGGTTGGCACGGCTCACCGTGAAGGTTCGTTTTCTGCAGACCGTTGACCGCTTTGTCGGCAGGCTAGAGCAGCCGCTTCGCAGCCTTGCTTCCGACGACCAGATTCCATTAGAGTCGGTCGACAGACTCGATATTGCCGGTCGAACATACATTCCCTGGCAGGAAGCGCGGGAGCGAGAGGTTCTTGCCCTCACGGAATACTCAGCCGCCATCCCGTCTGGTCATTTGCAATTCTTTGAGTTTCCTGCAGGAAGGGAAGTTGAAGCTCTGCATGACGATTCCGGATTGATCGCGGGAGTTCTCATCCGCGAATCCAAGGGATTATCCGGCTGCGTCGAAGTCACACTGTCGCGCTGTCAGGGCAATGTGAGCAAAGTCGTGATCGCGATTCGCAATCTGACGGGAGCTGGCATTCAGGAAAACCGCGCCGATGCTCTCAGGTACTCTTTGCTGTCGACGCATACCATCCTTCATCTGGAGAACGGCGAGTTTATCTCTCTGCTGGATCCTCCCGAAGAAATGAAGAGCCTCGCTGAGGCGTGCTCCAACATCGGAACATGGCCGGTTCTGGTTGGGGAGCCCGGCGAGCGCGGCACGATGCTGTCGTCGCCCATCATTCTCTACGACTATCCGCAGATCGCACCTGAAAGCCCCGGCAGCCTCTTCGATGGCACCGAGATCGATGAGATACTTTCGCTTCGCATTCTCACCATGACCGACGCGGAAAAGGAGGAGATGCGGCGCTCTGATGAGCGCACGCGGCAGATACTGGAGCGAACTGAAAACATGCCGCCGGAGCAGTTCATGAAACTTCATGGAGTACTTCGCGAACTGCGTCCTTCCGTTGGCTCGTCGGTCGAGGAGGCGCAATGAACGAATGGGAGTGGCAGCTTCTCGAAGATAAAACGCCGCTCGATCACATCGTGATCTCAGGCCAGGAAGTCCGGACCGGAGACCGCGTTCGCCTGTTCCCTCACAAGGGGGGAGATGTTCTTGACATCGCTCTCCACGGCCAGATCGCGACCATCGAAAGCATGGAACAGGACTACGAAGGAAAACTGCATGTCTGCGTTGTTCTTGACGAAGATCCGGGCCGCGACCTTGGCTTGCTTCGCCAGCCCGGCCATCGATTCTTCTTCGATCCGTCAGAAGTTGAGCCGCTTCCGCCGAATGACCAGCTGGAGGCATGCACCGCGCAAACTCCGCGCATTCTCATCGCCGGTATTGGCAATATCTTTCTCGGCGACGATGGCTTCGGAGTCGAAGTAGCGCAGCAGCTTTCGACGTACGATTTTCCAGCGTCCGTCCGGACTGCAGACTTCGGCATTCGAGGTTTCGACCTCGCCTATGCGTTGCAGGATGGCTATGAAACCACCATCCTCATCGACGCCTTTCCGCACGGGCAGCCGCCCGGAACCGTCTACGTCGTCGAGCCGGATCCGAACGATCCCGCAGCTTCGCTCGCACAGCCAAACTTTGTCGAGCCGCACGCGATGAACCCGATGAATGTGCTGCGCATGGCTTCGGCTATGCACGGGCCCTTGAAGCGCGTCCTCCTTGTGGGCTGCGAGCCCTCCACGTTTGGCGGCGAAGAAGGACATATGGGCCTTAGCTCGCCCGTCCAGGCTGCGATTCCGGAGGCAGTAAAAGTAATCGAGCACCTTGTATCGAAGATCCTCAATGAAGATTCGCAAGTGAAGGGAGACGTGTGATGGCGATGGAAATCCTCGAACCCACCCACAACGGAAGCGGGAGCGACAAAGATACGCTTTATATGCTTGCCGGCGTATCGCTGGTTATCTTTGGAGCTGGATTGATTTTGTCCAATCCCGTAGTGCGCCGGTACATGGGCCAGCTTGGAATCGGGAATCTGGCGAATGCGGCGTTGCCTGACGTTGAACGATATCTCAAGCTGCGCGCGATGTGAGTGGCTTCATGACCCAGACTTCCACGAGCACCGACACCGAGCCGGAGACTGTCCCAACCCATTTCACCATCGATGGCCGCGCCAGCCGCTTTAATGTACGAGCCATTGCCACTGGGCTCCTCTCCGCGATGGGGCACAATCCCACAATGGCCATTCGCGACTTCAGCGGCGGAATGAACTTTGACCCTGCGAAGCTCGAGGCGAGTGCCTTTCAGCTCGTGATCAAAGCGTCCTCTCTGGCCGTCCAGGACGACATCAGTTCCAAAGACCGGCGCGAGATGGAGCGGTTGATGAACGAGGAGGTTCTCGAAAGCGCCAAATATCCTGAAATCCGCTACGAAGCTGCAGCGATTTCTGTCAGCAGGATCTCAGATATGCTTCTCGCGGCCAATCTCGATGGTGAACTTACCCTTCACGGAGCGACACGGCGGCAACTCATTGCTGCACGAGTGACTCTCTTAGGGAGTATGCTACGGGCATCGGGAGAATTCGCCCTGAAGCAGACCGACTTCGGCATCAAGCTGGTTTCGGTGGCGGGCGGCGCTCTGAAACTTAAGGACGAGCTGAAGTTCTCCTTCGAAATTGTTGCGCGGAGGCATGAATGACGATCGGCCACGGCACAACCGGAGCAGGCCCCTCATGTGCTTAGCTATTCCCGGCAGAATCGTTGATATCGACCCCGCCCAGGCCCATCTCGGAACCGTAGAAGTCGCCGGCGTGCGCCGCAAGGTCGACCTTGGCCTCATCCAGGAGGAATCCCCCGCTGCAGGCGACTGGGTGCTGATCCATGTAGGCTTTGCTATGACGAAAATCAGCGAGCACGATGCGCTCGAGCAGATGCACCTTCTGAACATGCTCGGTGAAGCCGAGCAGGCAATGGAGGAGGTCCGGGGATACGGCATCTCCGACGCCGATCCTCCGCACTAGCCTGTGTGCTCTCTTTGTCTTGGGTGGTGAAATGTCGCTCTTCGGAAGAAGTCTCTGATGAAATACGTTGACGAATTTCGAGATCCCGAGCTGATCGCCAAGGCCGCTGAAGAAATCCGCCGGCTTGCCGACACCGGCCGGCATTACCGGATCATGGAGGTCTGCGGAGGGCACACCCACGCCATCTATCGCTTCGGCCTCAAAGACATCCTGCCCGCAAATATCGAACTCATCCACGGCCCCGGCTGCCCGGTCTGCGTCCTGCCTATGGGCCGCATCGACGACGGCTTGTCTGTTGCCCGCGATCCCGCCGTCATCTTCACCGCATTCGGAGACATGATGCGCGTCCCCGGCGCGAACGGCAGCCCGCTTGAGCACAAGGCCCGTGGAACCGACGTCCGCATTGTCTACTCGCCGGCCGATGCGCTGCAGCTTGCGCGCAAAAATCCTGACCGGCATGTGATGTTCTTCGCCATCGGCTTTGAGACCACCGCGCCGTCCACCGCGCTCACCCTCATTCGCGCCCGAGCCGAAGGCCTCCATAATTTCTCCGTCTTCTGCAATCACGTCACTATCGTTCCTGCGATTCGCGCGATCCTCGACTCGCCCGACATGCGCCTCGACGCCTTTATCGGCCCCGGGCACGTCTCGACCGTCATCGGCTGCCGCCCTTACGAATGGATCGCCCGCAGCGAAGGCAAGCCCGTCGTGACCTCAGGATTCGAACCGCTCGACCTGCTGCAATCAATCGTGATGCTGCTGCATCAGCTTCGCGCAGGCGAGGCCCGCGTCGAAAACCAGTACAAGCGCGTCGTCCCGTGGGAAGGCAATCGCGCCGCCCTTAAGGCCATGGCCGAAGTCTTCGAGCTGCGGCCATACTTCGAATGGCGCGGCCTCGGATTCATCTCGCAGTCGGCGCTGAAGCTTCGCGACGGATACGCCGAGTGGGATGCCGAGCGGCGCTTTCCGATCCCGGGCGCGCGCGTCACCGACCCGAAGGCCGCGCAGTGCGGAGAAGTCCTGAAGGGCGTGCTCAAGCCGGCGCAGTGCAAGCTCTTCGGCAAGGAATGCACGCCTGAGCACCCCATTGGCGCGCTCATGGTTTCAACAGAGGGCTCATGCGCAGCACACTACCACTACGAGCACCGGAAGAACCTCGTCTCCGTAGCCTGAACGGTGCGGCCGCTTCCGCCGTCCGCTTCCGCGATCCGCGCATCGAGATGGCACACGGCGCCGGTGGTAAGGCCAGCCGGAGGCTCGTGGAAGGTCTCTTCGCACCGCTGCTCTTTGCTGATTCCGCACAGCCGCTGAATGATGCGGCCGTCCTTACTCTCGACATTCCCTCCCTCGCCATCACCACCGACAGCTTCGTCGTCCGCCCGCTGCAGTTCCCCGGCGGCTCCATTGGCGAGCTCGCCGTCAACGGAACCCTGAATGACCTGGCAGTCTCCGGAGCGAGCGCCCTCGCCATGACCGCAACGTTCGTGCTCGAGGAGGGCTTGGCGACCGCCTTGCTCGAGGCCGAAGTCCGTGCTATGGCCGATGCTCTGGGCCAGGCTGGCATTCCCCTCGTCGCAGGAGATACCAAGGTCGTGGAGCGTGGCAAAGCCGACGGCATGTACATCACCACCACGGGCATCGGCCGCCCGCTGCCCGGAATTGTTGTCGATGCGCACTCCGTCCGTCCGGGCGATAAGGTCATTCTCTCCGGCCCGATCGGCGATCACGGCATCACCATTCTGCTCGCCCGAGGCGATTTGGACCTCGAGGCAGACCTCGCCTCCGACACCCGCAGCGTGCTGCCGCTTATTGAAGCCATGGCGGTGCAGGCTGCGCCCGGCATTCGCTGGATGCGCGATCCCACGCGCGGCGGCGTCGCCACTTCGCTCAATGAACTTGCCCGCGACTGCGGCCTCGGCATCGTGCTCGCCGAAGATGCCATCCCTATCCGCGACGAAGTTCGGGGAGCCTGTGAGCTGCTTGGCCTCGATCCCCTCCACATCGCCAATGAGGGGCAGTTTCTTGCTGTCGTTGCGCCCGAGTACGCCACCGCGGCTCTCAACGCGCTGCAACTCACAGAAGGTGGCGAAGAGGCCATCATCATTGGCGAGGTCCGCCCCGAGCCCGCCTGCGCCGTGCTCGTCACCACACGTTATGGAGGCAGCCGCATCGTTGACATGCTAGTCGGCGACCCTCTCCCGCGCATCTGTTGAACCTATGGAGACAGCCTCAACCGCCGCTCGCATCGCCGCGCAAATAGAAGACCGTCTCCTGCTGCGCAACGGCATCACCGAAAGCTTCTTCGCTCACGAAGCCCGTCGCTTAGCGGAAGCCTGCCGCGAAATGTCTGAGCGCTTTCTTCGCGGAGGCCGCCTGCTCGCCTTCGGACGCGGCCCTTATTCGACTGATGCTCAGCATGTCTCGGTCGAATTTGTGCATCCGGTCATCGTGGGCAAGCGCGCTCTGCCGGCGCTTGATCTGTCGATGGCTTTCCGTCCCTGGCTCGATGCGATCCTTCAGCCCGATGACATGGTGATGGGCTTCGGCCCTCCCGAAGGCGATCCGGAAGTCGCCGCCGCGCTCGCTGCGGCTCACTCCCGCGGAGCGATGACGTTTGCACTTCCCGGCAGCGTCGGTTCCTACACCCTCAAACCGCCGACCGACGAACCGTTCATCCACCAAGAGCTCATCGAAATCCTCTATCACACACTCTGGGAAACGGTCCACGTCTTCTTCGAGCACCGCGAACTCGGGCAGGATGTCGGCCAGGCCGGATTCCTCTATCCATTCCTCGGTCAGCAGAAGCAGGAAACCGAAGCAATTATCGACCAGGTTGCGGCTTCGATTGAGATGAAGGTCCGCGATGACGCCGATCTCCGCACGAAGCTCGCCGAAGAGCAGTCCGAACGCATCGGCAGTACCGCGCTCGCCGTCCATCAGCGACTCGTTCAGGGAGGAAAGCTCATCCTTTTCGGCAATGGAGGCTCGGCCACCGATGCTAACGACTGGGCGCTCGACTGCATCTTGCCACCCGCCGGATACCACCCGGTTCCCGCCGTCTCGCTCTCGATGGAGCCCGCCAACATCACCGCACTCGCCAACGACATCGGGCCCGAGGTCATTTTTCTGCGCCAGCTCATCGCCCAGGCTCGACCGGAAGACATTGCCGTCGGCATCTCAACCAGTGGCGGCTCGCGCAACATCGTCATGGCGCTTGAGGAGGCCCGCAAGCGCGGCCTGCTCACCGTCGCGCTCCTCGGGTATGACGGAGGCGAAATCCATCGCCGCGGCCTGGCCGATTTCCCCATCATCGTGCGCAGCGACTATATCCCCCGTATTCAGGAGGTCCAGGCTTCCGCTTACCACATCATCCGGGAAACGCTGGAGATGCTTCGCCATGCCGCTTGAGCTCTACGGCACCGCCTCCTGCCCCTATACCGAGGAACTGCGCGAGTGGCTGCACTGGAACCGCCGCGACTTCGTCGAGTACGACATAGAAGCCGACGCGGCGGCCCGCGAACGCCTTCGCTCCTTCGATAGCAGCCTCCGCACCGTCCCCATCCTCGTCGAGGACGGCAAGGTCATTCAGGTTGGCTGGCATGGCCGCGGATGCGCCATAGGACCGGCCTCCTGATGGCAACTGCTTGCTCCATCCGCGTCCGCGGCGTCGTCCAGGGGGTCGGTTTCCGCCCTTGGGTCTATCGCCTCGCACAGGCCAACGCGCTCACAGGATGGGTGCTCAATGGAGATCAGGGCGTTGAGATCCACCTCGAGGGCGACGAAGAGAGCCTTGCCGCATTCATGCGGGAGATGCGAGCCAGCCCGCCGGCAGCCGCAGCCATCTCCGCCATCGAAGTCGAGCCCGCACACTGCGAAGGCCTCAGCGCCTTTACCATCCGCGAGAGCGAGCGGCTGCATCACCCTACCGTCCGTATCTCGCCCGATCTGCCCATCTGCGCCGAATGCCTCGCCGAGCTCTTCGACCCGGCCGATCCGCGCTCCGGCTATCCCTACATCAACTGTACCAACTGCGGACCCCGCTACAGCGTCATCCTCTCACTGCCCTACGACCGCGCCGCAACGACGATGCGCACCTGGCCCATGGATGAATTCTGCAGCCGCGAGTACCACGATCCCGCGAATCGTCGCTTTCACGCACAGCCCGTAGCCTGTCCGGCCTGCGGACCAGACTACTTCCTTCTTGAAGGCCCGAAGACCATCTCCGACGGTGCAGACGCCATCTCCCGTAGCGCAGAACTCCTTTGCGAAGGCAAGATCCTCGCTATTAAAGGACTCGGCGGCTATCACCTTGCCTGTGATGCCCGCAATGCCGACGCCGTCACCGCTTTGCGCGAACGAAAATTCCGCAAAGAAAAGCCCTTCGCGTTGATGGCCCGCAATCTCGACACCGCCCGCATCCTCGTCCGCATCGACCCCGTATCCGAAGCCCTGCTCACTTCCATTGCCCGGCCCATCGTCCTCGCGCCAGCCAGACAGGAACTCCCTGGAGTCGCCCCGGGAAACGACGAACGCGGCGTGATGCTGCCGTACACCCCTCTCCATCACCTGCTCTTCGCCGCTGGAGCGCCCGACCTTCTCGTCATGACCAGCGCCAACCGCTCCAGCGAGCCAATTGCCTATGAAGACGAAGATGCTTTGCGTCGGCTCGAGAGCATAGCCGACGCATTTCTGATCGGCGAGCGGCCCATCGCACGCCGCGTCGACGACTCAGTCGTCCGCGCCAGCGTCTTCGGCCCGATGATCCTCCGTCGATCGCGCGGCTACGCCCCCTCAGCTGTAGCGCAACTACCGACCTCGCGTCCACTGCTCGCGCTCGGCGCCGATCTAAAGAACACCATCACGCTCGTCGTCGACGGACAGGCTTTCGTCAGCCAGCACATCGGAGATCTCGACCACTACCAGGCATTCCGTGCATTTGAAGAGACCGTCGACGACCTCATTTCGATGTACGACGTGCGCCGCGACGAACTTGTCATTGCGCACGACGCTCACCCACAGTACGCCTCGACCCTCCACGCTCTCTCGCTGCCTTGCGCCGGCCGACTGGTCGTTCAGCATCACCGCGCGCACATTGCCTCCGTTCTTGCCGAGCGCGCCCTGTGGGACGAGCCCGTTATCGGCGTTAGTCTCGACGGCACCGGCTACGGAGATGACGGCTCTATCTGGGGGAGCGAAATTTTCCTGGGCAGCATGCGGGGCGGATTTGACCGCATCGCTCATCTCCGCCCCGCAGCCCTCGCCGGAGGTGACGCCGCTGCGCAATATCCAGTCCAGGCAGCTGCTGGATTCCTGTCGCAGATCGCGGATCTCCCTGACCTCACTGCTGCGCCTTTTTATTTTGGATCACGCTATGGCAGGGCCCTTCGGCTTATCGACCGCGGCCTCCGGACTTTTCCCACGACTTCCATGGGCCGCCTCTTCGATGCCGCAGCCGCGCTGCTCGGCTTCACGCGCGAAACTACCTTCGAAGGCCAGGCCGCCATCTGGCTTGAACAACTCGCCCACAACGCTCCTGCAGCCGACGCCTACCCGTTCCCCTTCGAGAGTGGCGAACTCGACTTCCGCCCGCTGCTCTCGCCCCTCGTCAATGACCGCCTCCGCGATCTACCCATCGCGGAAATCGCCCGCAAATTCCAACTCGGCGTCGCCCGCGGCCTCTTCGCCGCGATCAAGACTCTCGCCGACGAGGACAGCATTCGCACCGTCGTCCTCTCCGGAGGTGTCTTCCAGAACGAGCTGCTCCTCGCCGACCTCGAGCCGCTGCTCGACTCAGCGAACCTTCGCGTCCTGACCAACCACGCCGTTCCGCCCAACGATGGAGGCATCAGCCTTGGCCAGGCCGCGCTCGCCGCTTTCCCCCAGGCAATTCAAGGATCGCCCCATGCATGAGCTCTCCATCGCGATGAGTATCGTCGACCTGGCGCTCGAGGAAGCCCGCAATCGTTCCGTCACCGTCGATGCCATCCACCTCGACATTGGGCCGCTCTCCGGAGTCGTCGCCGACGCCCTGCGCTTCTCCTGGGAGATCGCCTGTCAGGACACACCGCTCGAAGGCTCGCTCCTTGTCATCCGCGAAGTGCCCGTCGAAATCCATTGCTCCACCTGCAACGCCGATCGCACGCTGGACTCGATGCAGTGGCTCTCCTGCCCGGTCTGCGGCACCCCAGCCCTCGAGGTCATTCACGGAAAAGAACTCGCTGTTACCGCATTGGAGGTACGAGATGAGCAGCCAGCCGCGGCTCCTCGAAGTACGTAAGAACGTCCTCAGGCAGAACGACATCGTTGCACGCGGTCTGCGTGAGCGCTTCCTCGCCCAGGGAACCTTCGTCGTTAGCCTTGTCTCGAGCCCCGGAGCTGGCAAAACAGCTTTCCTCGAAAAGACGCTCACCTTGCTCCGCCCCACCTATCGCGTCGCCGCCCTCGTCGGCGATCTGGCCACTGAAAACGACGCCCTCCGCCTCGCCCGAAGCCAGGCGCCGGTCAAGCAGATTACGACGGGAACACTCTGCCATCTCGAAGCCGCGATGGTCGAGCGCGCTCTCGGTGAATGGGATACCGGCCCGCTCGATATCCTCTTCATCGAAAACGTCGGCAACCTCGTCTGCCCATCCTCCTACGATCTGGGAGAGAACCTGCGCCTCGTTCTGCTCTCGGTCACCGAGGGCGAGGACAAGCCGCTCAAGTACCCAACCATCTTCAACAGTGCCGACGTCGCCATCATCACCAAGGTCGATCTCGCAGCAGCCGTCGAATTCGACGAGGACGCAGTCCGCGCCAATATCCAGGCCGTCCGGCCTGGCATGCGCCAGTTCTGCGTCTCCTCGAAGACCGGAGCCGGAATGGACGAGTATCTGCAATTCCTTATCGAACAACTGCCCCGCATGGCCGCTCACAGCCGGGAAGCCGCGAAAGACCAATAGAACTGGGGCAGCTCGCACGTCAGTCTTCCCCTTGACAATCGACAAGAAGCCCATCTACTCTTTTGTCGAACGTCAAGGGGAATCAATGCCGCAACCCGCCGATCTGCTCCAGGGCACACTCGACATGCTCATTCTGAGAGCCATTGCCAACGAGCCGCAGCATGGATGGGCCATCGCGCAGCGCATCCAGCAAGTTTCAGATAACGTGCTCCAGATTGGGCAGGGCTCGCTGTATCCAGCGCTTCACCGCCTGGAGTATAAGGGCTGGATTCGCGCCCAGTGGGGCTCGTCGGAGAACAACCGCAAAGCGCGCTTCTACTCGCTGACAGCAGCCGGCCGGAAGCAGCTCAACACCGAACTCGAGAACTGGAGCCGGCTCTCGGGTGCTGTGAATCTGGTTCTGCAGGAGATCTAGGAGGCGCGATGTGGAGAGAAGCGCTTGCGCGACTGCGATTTCTTTTCGCTGGTAAATCGCGCACCGAAGTGGACGAAGAACTCCAGTTCCACATCGACCGCCAGGTTGAAGCCAACCTCGCCGCCGGCATGTCTGTGGAGGAAGCCCGTCGTCAGGCAGCGATCGCCTTCGGCGGGCACGAGCGCGCACGAGAACAATGCCGCGAGCAGCGCCCCACCTGGTCTCTCGAACTGCTGCTGCGCGATCTGCGATTCGCTTTGCGCGGGTTGCTGCGCAGTCCCGGACTTGCAAGTGTCGCTGTTCTTACTCTCGCCGTCGCCATCTGCGCGAACAGCACTATTTTTAGCCTGCTCAACCAGGCGTTGCTGCGCGCTCTTCCGGTCGAGGATCCATCGCAGCTAGTTGTGCTAAGTTTTGCTGGCTCACATCCCGGCCACAGGCACTCCGAGGGCGGCAGCACCGAAAGCCATATACACGAGTTTTCCTATCCGATGTATCGCGACCTGCGCGACAAGAATACCGTCCTCAGTGGGCTTGTGGCTTCGGCTTCGGTGACTTCTGGCATTACTTGGAACAACCGGTCGGAAGCAGTTTCGGTGGAGATGGTCAGCGGCAATTATTTCCAGACGCTCGGCGTGCGTCCTGCCCTCGGCCGGCTCTTGGTCGCAAGCGATGAAACGGCTCCCGGAGCGAATCCTGTAGCCGTTCTGAACTTTGACTACTGGAAGACGCATCTGGCCGAAGTGCCGGTTGTGGGCAAAATTCTGCTCATCAATGGCACGCCGTTCTCGATTGCCGGTGTGGCAGCGCCTGGATTTAACAGCGTGGTGTGGGGCCGCACACCCGAGGTCTATGTGCCCATCACCATGCAGCACACTGTTGAGCCGGAGTGGGACTATCTCAACGATCACAGGTCATACTGGATCACCATCGCAGGGCGTCTAGGTCCGGGGGTATCGCTTGCGCGCGCAGCGGCCTCTCTTAATGCGCTTTTTCTTTCTCTGCGCCAGTCGGAATTCGCAGCGATGAAGGATCATTCGGACAAGGCGCGGCAGGAGTTTATCAATCGCGCGCATCTGAATGTTGACGCGGGCGCCAGGGGGTTCTCGCCTTTGCGCAACGATGTGCGTATGCCTTTGACCATCGTGATGGGGATGGTGTTGCTGGTCGCTGCAATGGCGATTGTAAACGTGGCGAGCCTGCTTCTCGTCCGCGCCGCCAATCGTGTGCGCGAGTTCAGCGTGCGTTATGCGCTCGGGGCAACCAGCGGCCAGATCGTGCGCCAGCTCTTGTGCGAGGGTTTCCTGCTGGGCGCGCTAGGTGCCGGGCTTGGCTTGGCCCTGGCCCCTGCAGCGCTGTCTTCTCTTATTCGCTGGATGGCGCAGGACTCTTCCGATCCGCAGGCATTTACCCCCGCGCTCGATTGGCGCGTTTTTGCCTTCACGACAGCTGCAATGGTTATCGGGAGCCTCCTCTTCAGCCTCGCGCCCGCCGTGCAGTTTTGGAATCCTCGTCTCGCCGAAGCGTTGAAGCAGCAGGTCGGAACCGTCATGGGTGGCTCGCTGCGACTTCGCAAGACCTGCGTCGCCCTGCAGATCGGCTTCAGCCTCCTATTGATTGTTGGAGCGGCCATGTTCGTGCGCACCATCCGGAACCTGCGCAACGTAAATCCTGGCTTCGAGACTGAACATCTCCTGTCGTTCGAGTTGGCCCCGGCGATGGCGGGCTATCCGGCGGCAGGCGTTGCTCCGGTGGAGGAGCGCGTTCTCGAAGCGCTTGCGTCTCTGCCGGGCGTTCGTTCGGCCGGAGCAACCGATGATGACGATCTGACCGGCAACACTCGCAGCGGAGACGTAAACGTGATCGGCTACAAACCGAAACCAGACGAAGAGTTCGACGTGGAACTGCCTTGGGTTAGCACCGGATACCTTGAGACCCTTGGCGTTCCCATCATCGCCGGCCGCGCGTTCAACGCCTCTGACACCACGACCTCACAGAAGGTTGCGGTCGTCAATGAGAGCTTTGTAAAGCACTACTTTGCCAGTCCTCAGGCTGCGCTGGGCCGGCATGTGAATCGCAATAACCACCCTGAAACCGATACGGTCATCGTAGGCGTCGTAGGCGACGTGAAGCATACATCGGTGCAGGATCCTGCTTTGCCGACTTACTACATTTCTTACCTGCAGGCAGGCAAAGCCGTCGGCCTTACATATTACGTGCGCACCTGGCAGGCTCCGCAGACCGCGACCAACAGCATTCGCGCGGCCGTGCTTAACATCGATTCCAAGCTCATCGTGAGTGATACAAAGACGATGACTCAGGCGATCGACGATAACATCTCCGCGCAGCGTACCGTAGCGTTGCTGGCTACGATCTTCGGAGGGATCGCAGCGTTACTCGCGGGAATCGGTCTCTACGGCATTCTGGCGTACTCCACGGCGCAGCGCACGCGTGAGATCGGCATTCGTATGGCGCTCGGTGCGCGTCGCGGAACTGTGGTGCGGCTCATCCTCCGCGAAACCCTCGTCCTGACCGGATGCACCGTCGCCGTTACTCTGCCCGTTGCTTTGTTTGCAGCTCGCGCCGTGCGCAGTCAGCTCTTTGGCGTGTCTTTCGTCGATCCCGCCGTCTATATCATCGGTATCCTCGCGATTGGCTTCGTCGCAGCGCTGGCAGGATTTGTTCCCGCCCGTCGCGCAGCAAGCGTTGACCCAACCCGCGCACTCCGTACCGATTGAGAGAGGCCGCTTGCTTCTGCCGGTTTCGAGGTGTTAAAAATAGGCCACCCACGTCATACGGTGGCCGAGCTGCGATTCCTTTCTTTCCATTCATTGTGAGCCGCCGCCAGTTCCTCCCAGGTCGCCGCATGACTCCATCCCAAGGAGGAAGATCATGGCTACCGAGACTGAAAACCGTCCACTAGATATGGACAAGCTTCACGCCCTGCTCGGCCAGGCTGTCAGCGATATGGGCGCCGCCCTGCACGCGGCGCTGATCGTCATTGGAGACAAGCTGAATCTCTACCGAACCATGGGCAGCGGAGAAAAATTCACTCCCGCCGAACTCGCTCGACGAACCGGAACCGCTGAGCGCTACGTGCGCGAATGGCTCAACGCCAATGCAGCCGCAAAGTACGTCGAGTACGACGCAACTACCCGTACCTATTACATGACTCCGGAGCAGTCGTTCGCGCTTGCCCAGGAAGACAGTGCCGTACACTTGCCCGGCTTCTATCACATGGTCGCGTCTTGTATGAAGGACGAGGAAAAACTAACGGAGGTCTTCCGCACCGGCAAAGGCTTCGGCTGGCACGAGCACCAGGAGGGCTTATTCCATGGATGCGAGCGTTTCTTCCGGCCCGGCTATCTTGCAAATCTCACAACCAACTGGATTCCCGCGCTTGACGGCGTGAAGGAGAAGCTCGAGGCAGGAGCGCGCGTGGCCGACATCGGCTGCGGCCACGGTGCCTCGACTCTGTTGATGGCCCAGACCTATCCCGACTCAGAGTTCTTCGGCTTCGATTACCACGATGCCTCAATCGCCACGGCGCGGGACAAGGCGAAGAAGGCGGGACTCGACGATCGCGTTCACTTCGACGTTGCCCCGGCGAAGTCGTTCCCAGGTAAGGACTACGACTTTGTCGCCTGCTTTGACTGCCTGCACGATATGGGCGATCCGGCCGGCGCGGCGAAGCATGTGCACGAGGCGCTGGCCTCCGACGGCACTTGGATGATTGTCGAGCCGATTGCCGGCGATGATGTCGCGGCGAACCTGAATCCAGTGGGCCGGATCTACTACTCCGCCTCAACGATCATCTGTGTGCCGGCTTCGCTGTCTCAGGAAGTAGGTGCTGGACTGGGCGCGCAGGCCGGTCAGAAGAAGATCGGCGAGGCGGTTGCCGCGGGAGGGTTCAGCCAGTTCCGCCGCGCAACCGAGACGCCGTTCAACATGGTGTTTGAAGCGAAACCTTAACAGCCACGCAAAACTCTTCGCCACAACAGGCACGGAGGCGAAGATCCTTCGTGCCTCACTTCTTCGCGCGTGAAGCCAGCAGCTTTTTCGGCGCGGCGGCGAGCTTCTTCCGCTCCGCTGCGGGCATATCCAGAACTTCCTTCGTCCGTTTCGGAAGCTTCTGGTAAGTGATCGTGTGCGCGTTGCGGAGGTGCTCCTTTAGCTCGTTCGAAGGAAAAATGTCGAAGCGCTCGATCGCGACCCAGTAAATCCTAGCCATGTAAGGAGCCGGAAAGACACCCTCGATCTCCAGCAACTCGGCATACCGCTCGGGGCCGGCAGCAAACGAAAGGACCCCATGGCCGTCCTTGCTGAGGTTGGCGAGCGCGAACATTTTGCCGCCAATGGCCTTGTCTCCAACCCAGAAGACGAAGTTGTCGCCCCACTGAATCGTCTCCTCGACGTGAGGCAGCATGAGCAGGAAGGCGCGAACCGACTCGACGTTCATTGGCTGATCAGGAGCGCGAGGCGAACTCGCTGCGATGCCGGCTGTAGAAGAAGTAAATCACCAGGCCGATGGCCAGCCACATGAAGAAGCGAATCCAGGTGATGATCGGCAGTCCCGCCATGAGCAGCACGCAGAATCCGATGCTCAATAACGGAAAGATCGGTCCGCCGGGACAACGAAACCCGCGGTGCCGCCCCGGGTCTTTGTAGCGAAGAATGAGCACACCCGTGGAAACGAGCACGAAGGCAAAAAGTGTACCGATATTCGAGAGGTCAGAAAACGTTCCGATGTCGAGCAGTCCAGCGGGCAGCCCAACGACAAAACCCGCCACCCAGGTCGCAACCGCCGGCGTGCGAAAGCGGGGATGGACCTTCGCAAAGACCGAAGGCAGCAGCCGGTCGCGCGACATGGCAAACCAGACCCGTGCCTGCCCGATCTGAAACACTAGGATCGACGAAATCATGCCCAGCATCGCGCCCACGATAATGGCAAGCCGGGTCCAGTTGAGCGCCGCGCCGGGATGCTGGAGATAGACCTTCTTCAGTGTATTGACGACTGGGGCCGCATCGTCGACGAGTGCCGTCCATTTGATGAGCCCCGTGAGGATGACTGCGACGCCAATATAGAGAATTGTGCAGATTATCAGCGTGGCGATGATACCGATGGGCACGTCGCGCTGAGGGTTCTTGCACTCCTCAGCGGCAGTCGAAACGGAATCGAATCCGATGTAGGTGAAAAAGATGATGGAGCCGCCTGTGAGCACGCCCGACCAGCCGTTGGGATAGAACGGCTTCCAGTTGTTGGGTTGGACGTAGTGTGCTCCCACACCTATAAAGAGCAGGATAGCCGCGATCTTGAGCAGCACCATGATGTTGTTGGTCTCGGCCGATTCACGGATGCCGCGCACCAGGATCGCGGTGAGAATCATCACTATCAGGAATGCCGGAAAGTTGAAGCCGAAGTGCCAGCCCGGCGGATAGAGCGGGTTGCCCTGCAGATCAGAAAGCCCTGAGGGCAGATAAGCGGGCGAGATCCATCGCAGGTTGGGATGAATGCCGAGCCAGTCGAGCAGCGCCACGGCGTGACCGGCAAACCCCACCGAGACAGCCATATTGGAGAAGGCATATTCGAGGATCAGGTCCCAGCCGATGATCCAGGCGATCAACTCGCCGAGCGTTGCGTAGGTGTACGTATACGCCGAGCCCGCAATGGGAATCATGGACGCAAGCTCCGCATAGCAGAGCCCGGTGAACCCGCAAACTATCGCCACGAGCACAAGCGAGAGCGCGAGGGCTGGACCCGCGCCGGGCCGGCCTGCAAGCGCGGTGTGATGGACGAGGTAATCGAGAACCGGAGTATTAATGATTGAAGAGGTGTCGAACTTCTCACCGGAGATCGCCGTGCCGACCACCGTAAAGATGCCCGACCCGATAACGGCGCCAATGCCGAGCGACGTGAGCGAAATCGGCCCAAGCGTCTTCTTAAGCCGCGTTTCGGGGTTCTCAGACTCGGCAATAAGCTTGTCGATGGATTTGCAGCATAATGCCTGTGGTTTGGAACGTTCCAACGGCAGAGTCCGGCTCTTCGAGGGCATCGTTGAGGGGAGTGTATCCGGAATGGGGCCCGCTCCGCGAGAGAAATTCGCCGAGCGGGCAGGACCCCTTTTACTTGCGCTTGCTCTGACCGCGGGTCAACTGCTTGACCCTCTTCTTGCGCGAGCCGCGCGGAGTTGTCCTTGGTGGCTTGGGAGCCGCTTTCTTGCGGGCGGTGCGTTTGATCTTTTTCCGTTCTGCTGTATCGGTGACTGCCTTGGTATTTGCCATTCGATTCCTTTTGTCGTGTAGAGGAGCCGGCTCAAAGCCGCTCCAGCTGGGCGAATCTCTCCACCAGCTTTTTCACTCCGAACTTTGAAAATTGTACCGTAACCTTCGCGTCCTCTCCGTCGCCTTCGCGCCGAAAAATCACGCCTTCACCGTACTTTGGGTGGCGCACACGCTGTCCGCTCTTGAGGCCGGTCTTGCCGGTCGGCGCAGGAATGTCCAGCTTCGGGCGCGAGCGCGGAGCGGGCGCTCCCCGCTGTGAGAAGAACTGCGCGATATTGTCGAGCGAGTTGCCCGGCTTCGGCGGCCGTTGCGCATCGCGGCGCGGAGCCGCCGCAGGCCGTACACTCTGGTCCTCGTCTTCGTAGCTGTAGTGCCGCTCGGAAACCTCCTCGTGCCCGCCGCGTCCGGGCCGCGACGCCGCGTATCCGCCGTATCGGTCGTAGCTGCCGCCGGAATTGTACCAGGTGCTCGCAGGGCGTCCCGCACCCGAGAGGTCTTCGATCAGGTGCGTCGGAATCTCTTCCAGGAAGCGCGAGGGCAGGCTGGTGTCGGGCATGTCATTGCCGTAGCGTCGCCGGTAGCGCGCGCGGGTCAGGACCAGCGTATCCATTGCGCGTGTCAAACCTACATAGCAGAGCCGCCGTTCTTCTTCCATCTGGTCAGGTTCGTTGAGCGTGCGCGACAAAGGAAACAATCCCTCTTCGAGCCCGGCGAGAATGACTAGCGGAAACTCGAGCCCCTTGGCCGAGTGCAGGGTCATCAGCGTAACCCGCGAGTCGGCCTTGTACTGGTCGGTATCGCTCACCAGCGCGGCGTGATCAAGAAATTCTGCCAGCGTCTCGCCGCGCTCCTCGGCATCCTGGGCTGCATTGGCAAGTTCCTTTAGGTTCTCAATGCGCGAGAAGGCCTCCGGCGTGCCCTCTTCTTCAAGCGAGCGGATGTATCCGGTGCGGTCGATTAGAAACTTGATGAGCTCCGGCAGCGTCGCGGCGTCTCCCGGCTTACGAAAGGCCGGCTTCTCTGATTCTTTTTCGGCTGCTCTTTGCGGTGCGGCATGCGGAACCGGCGGCTCGTCTTCGAACGGGTTGAACGAGCCTGCCTCCAGCGGCGCTTCGTCGAACTGCTCTTCGCCCCTGTCTCCGTCTTCCTCCGGCTCATTGGCGAACGCAAGAGTATGCTGCGCCTGCCTGCCAAACTCGAACGCCGTATCGACGTCTGCCTCAGCTGCCGCAATGTCGAAGCTGGCATCCGCGTCCGAGTTGAGATCAGCCGTGAGCTTGTCCGCGAAGCCCGGTGCGAGCATGGCGCGCGCGTCCTCAATGAGGTGGCGGAAACCGTCGAGTGCGATAAGCGCGCGCGAGGGCAGCAATTTCTCTCGGAGGGCGCGCCCGATCGCGTCCCATGTGCTCATGCCGGTCTCAAGCGCAATGCGTTCGAGCGTCTCGAGCGTGGTCTTGCCAATGCCGCGCGCTGGCGTATTGATGATGCGCTGGAGAGCGACCGAGTCGTTCGGGTTCTGTGCCAGCTTCAGATAGCTGAGCATGTCCTTGATCTCAGCGCGCTCGTAGAACGAGAAGCCGCCAACCATGGTGTAGCTGATGCCGTAGCGGCGCATCGCCTCTTCAATCAGCCGGGACTGCGAATTGGTGCGGTAGAGCACGGCCGCACGCGGTTGCTCGTCCCCGGATTTGCGCAGATACTTCTGGATCGTATCGGCGATGTAAAGTGCTTCGTTCTCGCCGTCAGGAGCCTCGTAGTAGCCGATTAGCGAACCGCCCTGCCGCGACGTCCAAAGATGCTTGCCCTTGCGTTGCGCATTACGCGCGACCACAGCCGACGCGGCTTCGAGAATCACCTGCGTCGAGCGGTAGTTTTGTTCCAGGCGGATAGTTCTCGCTCCCGGGAAGTCCCGCTCGAACTCAAGAATGTTGCGGATGTCCGCGCCGCGCCAGGAATAGATGCTCTGGTCCTCATCGCCCACCACGCAGACGTTCTTCCCTTCGCCGGCAAGCAGCTTCATCAGCTCGTATTGCGGGCGATTGGTGTCCTGATATTCGTCGATCAAAAGATAACGGTAGCGCCGGTTGTAGCGTTCGCGCACTTCGCTCGACGACTTGAGCAGGCGCACGGCCTCGAGCAGCAGATCGTCAAAGTCAAGCGCGTTGGCTTTGCGGAGTTCTTTGCTGTAGGTGCCGTAGATGTGCGCGATGCGCTCGCTGATGGGGTCGGAGGAATTGAGGTAGTACTCCTGCGGATCGATCATGTGGTTCTTCGCCCAGGAGATCTTTGAGAGCACGACACGCGGCGTGAGCTGCTTGTCGTCGAGGCTCATCCGCCGCACGGCGGCTTTTACCACCGCCTGTTGATCGGCCTCGTCATAAATGGCGAAGCTCTTGGTCAGACCTTCATTGCCGATGCGCAAAGCCTCGATGTCGCGGCGCAGCATGCGGACGCAGAAGGAGTGAAACGTCGCGACGACAGGCCTCGCCAGGCTCGAGTGGCCGATGAGCTGTTCGACCCGCTCGGCCATTTCTCCCGCAGCCTTGTTGGTGAAGGTGACCGCGAGTATCGAGTCCGGCGCGACGCCGCGCCGCTCGATCAGATAGGCGATGCGGTGCGTGATGACGCGGGTCTTGCCCGAACCGGCTCCGGCGAGGATGAGCACCGGGCCGTCAACGGCCTCTACGGCTTCACGCTGCTGGGGATTGAGTTTGTCGAGTAGATGCTGCAATTAGGAGGTCTCACGATCTATTTTAAATCGCCAGTTAGACTGAGATCACGATGTCCACAGAACCTCAGAAATCCATCGCCGTCTTCTGCGCCTCCGCGTCCGGCGCAAAGCCCGAGTTCCTCGAGGCCGCGCGTGACCTCGGCCACAGGATTGCCGAACGCAATTACAGTGTGGTTTACGGAGGCGCTTCCGTCGGTACTATGGGCGCACTTGCCGATGCTGCGCTCGCAGCCGGAGGTAAGGTTGTCGGCGTTATCCCCGGCGTGATTATCGATCTCGAGATCGCGCACCCCGGCCTCACCGAGCTGCACATCGTAGCCACAATGCACGAGCGCAAGGCGCTAATGGCCTCCCGCGCCGACGCCTTCATCGCTCTGCCGGGCGGATACGGGACGCTCGACGAATTCATCGAAATTCTGACCTGGGCACAGCTGCGCATCCACACCAAGCCGTGCGTCATCGTCAATGTCGGCGGTTACTACGATCCGTTGCTCGCGTTCTTCGATCGCGCCGTGGAGGCTGGGCTGATCAAGCCCGAAAACCGCAGTCTAGTGCAGGTGGCACGGGATGCATCCGAGGGACTCGGGATCATCGAGAGCGAATGGAGCCAGCGTGCGCAAATCCCTGCTCACAACGCGAGCATGGATGAGCTTGTGAAGTGAGTTCCAGCATGGAAATCGGGTGCACTCATTCAGACTTGCTTCGGCACTCCCCGCACACGCAGTGCCTTCTCAGATAATCCCAAGAGTAGATGCCGCTCTTGTGGCCGTCATTCCATTCAAAGCTGAGCGCGTAGCGCCCGACCGGAGTCACCACGTTCGGCCGCGGCGGGTCCTGATACATCGGAAGCAAGGTAGCGGGTTGTGCCTTGGGCTCGCCCGGCTTGCGTCCGGATTTCTCGCGCTCCTCATGGCAAGTTGCGCAGGGGCAGGCCTGCCGCAGCCAGGCGAAGCTCCACGAACTTTGGTGGCCATCCTTCCAGTCAATCTCGAGCCCGGTGCCTTCAGTCTTGTGGACTCGCACCTTGGCCGGCTCCTTCGCCTCGCGCGGAAGCTCGCGATTCTGCTCGTCTTCGCGCCTTGCCTGTTCGGCGCTGACCAGACGGATGCCTTCATGACTCATGCTCTCTTTATTTTCGCAGAACGGGCCCGGCGCTGCCCATCATAGCGGATCTTCAAACCGAGGATGGCAAGCGACAACGCGAGCGTTAACCCGTTGGCGACAATCATGGGAAACGAACGGATGAAGATTCCGTATAGCAGCCACAAGAAGACGCCAAAGGAAAATACCAAAAACATGATCAGAGAGATCTCGTGCGCGCTCTTGAGCCGGTAGACGCGAATGAGCTGTGGCAAAAACGAGATCGTCGTGCAGACGGCGGCGACTGAGCCGATGAGGTTGACGAACCATGATGGGTGCTGGAACGAGACCGCATGCGAATGCATTAGAGCGAGCTCCGGTGCAGGAAAAAATAGATGGCGATGGTGAATCCAAGGGCGATGATGAAGGGCCGCAGGATGCGGTCGCTGATGCGCCGCGCGTTGCGCGCGCCCGTGTATCCGCCAATGGCGCAGGCGATCATCATGAACCAGCCGAAGCGCCACTCGACCGCTCCGTGAATGATGAAAGTGACGACAGCGATACCGTTCGCCATCGTGGTAATGACAACCTTCAGCGCGTTGATCTCAGCCAGACGCTCGACTCCGCAGAAGGCCAGAGCAGTCATCGTGAGCAGCCCTGCGCCTGCGCCAAAGTATCCGATGTAGTAGCAGATGCAGAGCAATGCAGCCAGCAATGGGATAAGCGCAACGTGCTCCTTGGCGTTACCGTGGCGCTCAATGCGCCGCCTGACGGCGCGGGAGACAGGACCGCTGACGGCAAAGCTGGTGGCTCCCAGCAGGAACAGGTAGGGCACAAGCCGCAGAAACGATCTCTGACTGTTGTGCAGCAGTGTCCAGGCTCCGGCGTAGCCACCTATCAACGCAACCGTCGCAACCGGGATAACGAGGCCGATATTCTTGCGCAGGTCTTCTCGATATCCGGCGATAGAGGTGAACTGGCCGGCCCAGAGCGCGACAGTTCCGGTGGCATTGGCCTCGATAGGCAAAAGGCCGGCCTTAAGCAGTGAGGGAAAGGCGATGAATCCGCCGCCTCCGGCAACCGAGTTCACAAGCCCGCCGAGAAACGCGGCAAACGCCAGCAGCTCATCGCGGGCTATCACATTTTCAGGGAGGGAAGCGGCGTACACCACCCCATTGTAGATGGTGTTTTTCGCACGACCTCGGTGTACCTTTTCAGTCGCGGATCTCAGGCGTCGCGGCGAGAAGAGATTGCGTGTATGCCTCGCGCGGCGCGTGGCAGATTTCGAGGCTTGGCCCGCTTTCAATCAATCTGCCCCGACAGAGCACCGCAATGTTTGTCGCCAGGTAGCGCACGAGTGGCATCGAATGCGAGATAAACAGATAAGTGAGAGAAAACTCGCGCTGCAGATCGCGCAGCAGGTTAATGATCTGAGCGCCTACGCTGACGTCGAGCGCCGACACAGGCTCGTCGAGCACGACAAGCTCCGGGCGCAGCGCGAGAGCCCGGGCGATGTTGATTCGCTGGCGCTGCCCTCCGGAGAACTCGTGCGGATAACGGGCGAGCGCCGACTCATCGAGGCCCACAGCGCGCAGCAGCTCCGAAACCCGAGGCTTAAGGTCCGCTCGCGGACAGGCGCGATGAATCACCAGGGGCTCGGCGATGATGTCACGGACGCGCGTGCGTGGATTCAGCGCAGCGAAAGGGTCCTGAAAGACCACTTGCATCCTGCGCCGCAGTGGCCGCAGTTGCCGCTGCGGAACACCGGTGACAGGCCTTCCGTCAAAGAGCACGCTCCCGCTGGTTGGCTCGATCAGCCCCAACACCATACGGGCGATCGTCGATTTCCCCGAGCCCGACTCGCCGACCAGCCCGAGCGTCTCGCCGCGCTCGATCGAAAACGAGACGTTATCGACTGCGAGCGCGCCGGAGTCGTAGCTCTTTGAAAGACCGCGCGCTTCGAGCAGGGGCATGGTTTCAAGTTATCAGTTGTCCTTTCGCTGCATAGTGCTTCTCGCCTGTCTCGCAACTCACCCGAGCTTCGGATGCAGCTTCTGGAACCCCGTCGCGTCCTGGTAGGCCCGGGCAAAGGCACAGAGCGTTGCATCCTTGTAATGGCCGCCGAGAAACGTAATGCTCACGGGGGTGCCCGGGCCGCCGATCTGGTCGTCATCACCGGTATCTACTGCCGGTGGCGCAGGCGCATCCGGCCCGCGCAGCCCATTCGGCACGATGACGGCCGGATTTCCCGTTAGATTGGTCGCAACGAGCTGCTCGCTGTTCGTGGAAGCTACGATGACATCGACCTGTGTGAAGAGCTCCGATAGTTGCCTGATCGCCAGGGTGCGCGCGCGGTTGGCCTGCACATACTCCACGGCGGGATAAAAGCGGGCGATGCGGAAATCGTTGGGCCAGTCCTCGACACCCTGCTCGGTAAGCAGCTTGTCGCGGCCCGTCATGGTGAGTTCATCGAACGCGGCCGCTGCCTCGGCGGTCAATAGTGCCGTCATTGCGCCGTAGGGCAGATCGGGCAGTTGGACCGGGATGAGGCTCAAACCCATCGAGCGCAGTTTGTCGAGCGCGGCCAGGTCGTACTTGCGGTCGTAGGCGCGGCGCGCACGATAGGCTACCGCTTCGCGTTCGTGTTGCTCGCGCTTCTTCTTTTCTTCCGCAGTTTCGGGATGCGCCTGCTTTTCGGCTGGCACAGGCGGTTTGTCTGGCTCGAACTCGCTGGCGAAATACCCCACGCGCAGCGACCTCCAGTCGAACTCCGCGTTCCAGTTGAACGCGGCCTCGCGCGTCGCCAGGTCCTTGCCATCAGGCCCGTAGATAGCCGTCATCACGATGGCGCAGTCTTCCACGGCGCGGCAGATAGGCCCGAGTTTGTCCATCGTCCAGCTCAGTGCCATCGCGCCGGTGCGCGGCACAAATCCGAACGTGGGCCGCAGCCCGGTACAGCCGCAGCGCGTTGACGGCGAGGAGATGGAACCCAGCGTCTCGGATCCAATTGCGAAGGCAACGCATCCGGCTGCAGTCGCCGCCGCCGACCCTGCGGACGAGCCGCTCGACCCCTGCTTCGGGTTCCACGGATTCCTCGTTCGCCCGCCGTACCATTTGTCTCCCATAGCGAGCGCGCCAAGCGTAGTCTTCGCTACGAGCACGGCGCCGGCCGCATCCAGGCGCTGAACTACCGTGGCATCGGCATCGATGGTCTGCTTTTCGAATCCGCCCGCCCCCCACGTGGTCGGATAGCCCTTCACGGCGAGCAGATCCTTCGCGCCCCACGGAAGCCCGTGCAGTGGGCCCCGATATCTCCCCGCAGCAATCTCCCGGTCTGCCTCGCGGGCATGAGCGAGCGCGCGGCCTTCGGTAATCGTGATCGCGAAGTGCAGCACCGGATCGTACTTCCGCAGCCGCGCAATATACATCTGCGTGAGGTCGATGGACGAGACTTTCCTGCGGCGCACCAGATCGGCCAGTTCCGGGATCGTCAAAAACGCCAGGTCTTCGAGATTCGGCGGCATGGTTGCGACCGCACTGCTGTAGACCGGCTCTCGCTTTTCGGTGTTGACCGTGGCGCCGGGCGGCAGCGGATCGAAAATGTACGCCGGCGGCACATCATTCGGCAGGTGCAGCTTGCGGATAGCGGCGTATCCCGCTCGCTGCTCGTTGAGACCGTCGAGCATCATCTGCTTCTGATCTGCCGAGACAGTGACGCCGGCAAGCGCGGCCGCCTGGTCGATCATTTCCGGAGTGATTTTGGGAAGGCTTTTGTCTGCCGGGGAATTGTCCGATTGAGCTTGCGCGGCGAGGGTGTACAGCGCTCCGGGGAAGAAAGTCGAAGCCAGGCCGAAGCGGGCTGAGATGGTGAGAAAGGCGCGGCGGTCGAAAGCGGAAGTCGCTGGCGGCTGGGTCTTGGAAAAAACGGCTGCGGACATGATAGGGGCATCATCCTCAGAAAAATCAAGTTGATGGGGACAGGCAAAATCGCAGTATACTCGCGGGGCAATTAGAAACAGGATGGTTGTTTATGTTCGGAACGAAAGTCGTTTTGACGGCCGTGTTGTGCGGAGGAGCCGCTATCTCGATGGTCGTGCCCTCGGGGGCCGCGCAAACGGCCCACGACCAGAACATCCTCGTGGTGCAGGGCGCGAGGATCCTGCCAATCACCTCGCCGCCAATCGAACACGGCGTCCTGGTGATCAAGGGCGGCAAGATCGTGGCCGTTGGCGAGCAGGGTAGGGTGCAGGTTCCCACAGGCGCGGTTGTGAAAGACGTGACCGGCAAGATCGTCATGCCTGGTATCGTCGATTCGCACTCGCATATCGGCATCGATGCCAACCCGACAGTCGAGGACTCGCAGGACGCAAACGAGGGCAGCGGACCCATCCAGCCGGCCTTGCGCGCGATGGATGGCATCGACCCCGCCGATCCTAATATCCGCATCGCGACCTCGGGCGGCATCACGACGGCGAACATCATGCCCGGCAGCGGCAACGTGATGGGCGGCCAGACTGCTTATGTGAAGCTACGCGGCAAAACCATCGAAGAGATGCTGATTCCGGACACGATCGGCGGCATGAAGATGGCGAATGGCACGAATCCCAAGGGCTATGGTACTCGCGGCCAGGCTCCGATGACGCGGATGGAAGAGGCGGCACTGGCTCGCGGCATCTTCGAAAAGGCGCAAGAGTACAAAGCCAAATGGGACGCCTACAACAAGGCTGTGTCCGCAAATGACAAGACAGCCAAAGCGCCCGACCGCGACCTCGGCCTCGACGCGGTCGTCCAGATTCTCGACGGCAAGCGCGTCGTGCATAATCACACCCACCGAGCCGACGACGTAATGACGGTGTTGCGCCTGTCCGACGAATTCCACTACCGCGTTGTTGTCCATCACGGAACCGAATCATGTGAGGTCGGCGATGAGTTGGCCAAGAGGCACATTGGCGTGACCTTCACTATGATCGATTCGCCGGGCGGCAAGCCGGAAACCATCAACTTCAGCATCAGCTGTCCGGCGCGGCTTGAAAAAGCCGGAGTAAAGGTCGCGTTCAACACCGACGATCCCATCACCAACTCGCGTCTGCTGCTGCGCTCAGCCGCCTTGGCCGTGCGCGGAGGCATGAGCGAGGACGCCGCGATGAAAGGGCTGACCATCTATCCCGCCGAAATGCTCGATCTTCAATCGCGCGTAGGCAGCCTCGATCCGGGCAAGGATGCCGACTTCATCGTGCTCAGCGGTCCTCCGCTCAGCGTATACACGCATGTGCTCGAAACCTGGATCGAAGGAGAAAAAGTATTCGACCGCACCAACCCCGTTGATCTGCGGTACGCCACCGGCGGCTTCAACGCGATCAAGCAATATCCGCAGCTGCAGGGAGGTGGCCAGTGAGACGATCCCGCCTGCTGCTTCTCTCGGCGATTGCCTTCGCACCATTCGCACAAGCGGCTAACGTGGCCATCGTCGCAGATCATCTCTACACCATGGATGCCGGCCCACAGGGAGGGCCCGGAGTGGTCTTGATCCAGGACGGCAAGATCGAGGATGTGCAACTCGGCGCCGACGTCAAGGTGCCTGGCGGATACCAGGTGATTCACGGCGTCTATGTCACGCCAGGGCTCATCGACGCCTACACTTCAACGGGCGTCTCCGGCGCGTACAACATTCCCGCCGATCAGGATCAGGACGAGGCGACCGACCCCAACACCGCCGACGTCAACGTGCGCGACAGCCTCAATCCTCAGGATCTGCTGTTTCGCTACGTGAATGCCTATGGTGTCACGACCATGCAGGTGACGCCGGGGCCGAGGAATCCGATCGCAGGTTCGGCGGGAATCTTCAAGACCACCGGGCCGAACTCGCCGTTCCGTACTGCCGATCAGCAGATCGTGCAGCCCAACTCGGCGATGATCTTCAACCTGGGTGAAGCGCCGAAAGAGACGTACGGCCGAAATCACAAGGCCCCGGTTACCCGCATGAAAACTGCGGAGATGATCCGCGAGGCGCTGCTGCAGGCGAAGCAATACCAGGAGAAATGGGATAAGTGGAAGAAAGACGGCAGCGACGCGTCGAAGCAGCCCAGTCTCGATACGAAACTGGCGGCGCTGGCTCCTGTGGTGTCGGGCAAGATCCCCGCAATCTTCAATGTGTATCGCGCCGACGATATCGACACGGCAATCCGCATTGGCGCGGAGTTTCACCTGAAGTACATGCTGGCGTCAGTAACTGAGGGCTATCTCATTCGAGACAGGATCCATGAGGCCAGTGTGCCATCTCTGGTCGGAGCTGTCATGCAGCCGCTCGAAGATATGCAGACAGCTAACGCCACCTATGAAAACGCCGCCCTGCTCGAACAGGCGGGCGTTCCTGTCGCGATCATGACCGGCTACGTCGGCTATGTTCCGAAGAGCCGCATTTTGCTCTTCGAGGCTGCCATCGCGGCGGCGAACGGTCTGGGTCTTGAGTCGGCCATGCGCGCCATCACTATCTCGCCGGCAAAATTCCTGGGCATCGACCATAAAACCGGATCGCTCACGAAAGGCAAGGATGCCGACATAGCTGTCTTCGACGGCGATCCGTTTGAATACACAAGCCACGTGCAGGATGTCTTGGTTCAAGGCGAGATCACGTATCACAGAGCGCAGTGACTTGGGGAAAGGCGGGAATCGCGCTCGCGATTCTTTGATCAGGCTTCCTGCATCTCTTGAATGAGGGGAGGAAACATGAGCCACATCGATCGCCGTCGATTCAACGCGATTCTTGCCGGACTTGGGCTGGCGTCGGCCGGTTCGGCATTCGGCCGCAGCAGCTCAGCGGGCGAGCCCGAAATCATGCATCTCTCGCGCAATGGCTGGATGCCTAACAATGAGCACCTGCCCGTATTGCTGTACCGGGGCGTGTTTGCTACTTCGGGCGAGGACCCCGCATCGCGCTTCGAGGCGATATTCGTCCAAAACGGTTGGCCTCCGCAATGGCGCAACGGCGTCTACGACTTCCACCACTACCATTCCACAGCGCACGAAGTGCTTGGCTTCGTCGCAGGACAGGCTCGCATCATGCTCGGCGGAGAAAACGGGCACGAAGTTACAGTCCGCGCCGGAGATGTCGCAGTTCTGCCCACCGGTACCGGACACTGCAGGCTAAGCGCGACCGAGGATTTCCTCGTCGTCGGCGCGTACCCGCCCGCGCAATACTGGGATATCTGCCGCAGCGCGCCGGACGAGGAGGCGATACGCCGCATGACTGTGCTGCCCTTTCCTGAGTCCGATCCTGTGAGTGGGCACGGCGGAGCGCTGACAAAGCTCTGGCAGCGGGGTTAGCCCCAACAGCAAAGGCCCTCCACGCGGAGGGCCTCCGGAGGTAAATGCCGGTAACTCAGATATCCAGGTTCTTCACGTCGAGCGCGTTTTCCTCGATGAAGTGGCGGCGCGCCTCGACGTCTTCGCCCATCAGCGTAGTGAAGATAGTCTCCGTTTCTGCGAGGTCCTCGAGCTTGACCGAGAGAAGCGTGCGCCGCTCGGGATCCATTGTCGTCTCCCACAACTGTCCCGAGGTCATCTCGCCCAGCCCTTTGTAGCGCTGCACCTGGTAATCGCGACGCCCCTGCTCGATCACGTGTTCGAACAACTCGCGCGGAGTCTGCTTTTCGACCGGCTCCTGCGGAGCGCGTGCCGTGCGCTTTGGCGCTGCCTTCGCGGGTTGACCTTCAGCCGCTGCCTCGCCTTCGCTCTCCTCGGGCTCACCAGCTGGCGCAGACTTCGACGCATACTCGATCAGATAGGGCGGTTCGAGCTGCTCATTGATCTGCGCGTACTTCGCCATCATCTGCCGATACTCGGGCGAAGACGCCAGCGTCCAGTCGATGCGGCGCTCCGCGCCCTGCCCGTCAGCGAAGCTGAGCGACCAGGTCTGGTGCTCTTCATCGAACAGGGGTTGGGAGAGCGCCTTGAACTGGTACTTCTTCTGGATCTTTTCGAGCTCCTTGTGCAAATTCTTTAGCTTTGCCGGAGGTGCACCGTTCGGGCCTTCAAAATCGCTGCGGCGCACCAGCTCAGACTTGGCAAGCAGGCCGGTCACTTCCTCGTTGCGCAGGCGCTTGTCGACCTTCTCGAAAAATCCCAGATACTCGTTGAGCTGGCTCATGAATTTGGTGAGAGCTGCGCCTTCGAGCTTGCTGGCGTTCTCGCCGTAGCGCACAACCATGCCGTCAGAGGCGCGCTTGATCATCACTTTGACGAACTCGCGGTCGTCCTTGATGTATTGCTCGAACTTGCCCTTCTTGATCTTGTAGAGCGGCGGTTGCGCGATATAGACGTTGCCGCGCTTGATCAGCTCGTTCATGTGCCGGAAGAAGAACGTCAATAGCAGCGTACGGATGTGCGAACCGTCGACATCGGCGTCGGTCATCAGAATAATCTTGCCGTAGCGCAGCTTGGCGGTGTCGAAGTCGTCTTTGCCGATGCCGGTGCCGAGCGCCGTTATCATGGCGCGGATCTCCTCGTGGCCGAGCATCTTGTCATACCGCGCCTTCTCAACGTTGAGGATCTTGCCCTTGAGCGGCAGGATGGCCTGAAAGCGGCGGTCGCGGCCCTGCTTGGCGGTTCCACCGGCGGATTCACCCTCAACAAGGTAGAGCTCGCAGCGGTCTGGATCGCGCTCGCTGCAGTCGGCTAGTTTGCCGGGAAGACCGCCGCCATCGAGTGCTCCCTTGCGACGCGTAAGGTCGCGGGCCTTGCGTGCAGCTTCGCGTGCGCGCGCCGCTTCGATGGCCTTGTTGATAACCCGCTTGGCGATCGGCGGATTCTGCTCGAGGAACATGCCGAGTTTCTCGTTGACCAGAGCCTGTACGGTGCCGGCGATATCCGAGTTCAGCTTGCCCTTCGTCTGCCCTTCAAACTGCGGCTGCGAGAGCTTCACGCTGATGACCGCTACAAGGCCCTCGCGCACATCGTCGCCGGAGAGGTTTTCCTTCACATCTTTGAAAAGCCCAAGTTGCTGGCCCGCCCAGTTGATGGTGCGGGTGAGTGCCGTCTTGAAGCCGGAAAGATGTGTTCCGCCATCAACGGTGTTGATGTTGTTGGCGAACGAGAAGACTGTTTCCGAGTAGCTGTCGTTGTACTGCAGCGCGATCTCCATCTCGACGCCTTCGCGGGTGCCTTCCATCATGATCGGCTTGTCGTGCAACACCTGCTTGCCGCGGTTGAGGTGCCGGATGAATTCCGCAATGCCGCCCGCGTACTTGAAGACAGCGCTCTTCGCTTGGCCCGTCTTCGGATCGGTCGTGCGCTCGTCAGTGAGCGTGATCTCGAGGCCCTTGTTCAGAAACGCGAGCTCACGCAGCCGTTGAGCCAGCGTGTCGTAGTTGTACTCCGTGACGGTAAAGATGGTTCTATCGGGCAGGAAGTGAACCTTGGTCCCGCGGCGCTTCGACGTCCCAGTCCGCTTCAGCTTGGTCGTTGGAATTCCGCGCGCGTAGCTCTGCTCGAACGTGTGGCTCGACTCGTCCGGCTTCTCCGGCCGCCAGATCTCTACATCGAGTGCCTCTGACAATGCGTTCACGCAGGAAACGCCGACGCCGTGCAGACCACCGGAGACTTTATAAGTCGACGAATCAAACTTGCCGCCAGCATGCAGCTTGGTGAGCACGACCTGGACGGCCGGCATCTTCTCACCGTTATCGAGCGTCATCTCATCGACGGGAATGCCGCGGCCGTCGTCGGTGACCGTGATCGAGTTGTCGTCGTGGATGATGACTTCGATCTTGCCCGCGTAGCCGGCGAGCGCCTCGTCCACCGAATTGTCGACCACTTCGTAAACCAGGTGATGCAGCCCCATCTCACCGGTCGAGCCGATGTACATGGCCGGGCGCAGGCGAACAGCTTCGAGCCCTTCGAGAACTTTGATGTTGTCGCCGGTATAGCTGCCGTTCGACTTGCCGTTCTGGGGAATGCCGCCCTCAGGGAGGGTTGCGGTTGCTGTGGATTCGAGCTCTTTGACTGGCATGAAACTCCGGGTCGGGCAGAAACCCTTGAGAGTGCTCCGGAACCGGACGGCCCCGGAATGGAATAAAAGCTTGAAAGCGAAAGGGTTTCAGCTCTTTGGACTTGCTTAAATTATAGCATGCGAAGGGCAGCGGCCGGTGAGGGTAAAGCTTATACCGGAGCCATGGTACCAGGGTGGGCGGTATTACTAGTAAGTTATTTCAATGACCTCGGTAATCGAGGTGTTTAATACTATATATAGTAGTTGAAAACATTAGACTTAGATCTTGCCACGAGTATACTAAGAACACTGGATTTTGCCAGAGATTATTTAAGAAATTTGTCAGGGGTTACTACTTATGAAACTCATCGTGCGCGCCTCGATCCTGTCTCTCACTGCGGCTGGTATCTTCGCTGGAATCGCTACCAACCATTCCGCCAAAGCCCAGACCCTTGGAGTCAGCCATCTGGCAATCAACTCCGCCATGCCGGCGCCGATCTGCGAGCCTGGAAAGCCCTGCCAGCTACACGGCCGCTGAGTACTTTTGGGCCCCTTGAAGTCAGCATGCGGCTGATTACCTGCTAGCCCCTCGTCTAACACGAAGGTTGTATGGCGAATGAGGCGACGGTTGCATTGAGATGTTCACCAAATCCGGCTATGCTTGTGTCTGGATTGGAAGACCCTCTATGCAATCTATTGCCGTTTCCATGAACGTCTTGGAGTTCGCAGAGCCGGTTCTCATCGTGCTGGCGCTTTTCTTCTTCGTGAAGTCGGGAAGAGCGAAGCGGTTTCCCATGATGACAACATACCTGGGGTTGCGTGCTGCCTCGGCAGCGGTCCTTGAGATTATTCTTAATCTCCACCGCTTCGCGCCGATCGGGGACACGCAGCAGTACTCCATATACTTCTATACCTACTGGACTTTCTACACGGTGACTGCGATCACGATCTATTTCGTGATTCGCGAAGTGTTCTGCTATGTCACCGAGCCGGTGCCCGGTATCCGGCGATTTGGCCTGCTTGCATTCAATTGGGTCGCGGTCATCTCGGGAATCATTTCTCTTAGCGCGGCGTTGCCTTTCAGAGGTCTTGGCGCCGGACTGATGTCGGTCGGCTTCCAGGTCATGCGCTGCGTCAGCATCCTTGAGCTTTGCCTGCTCGCGTTCCTCGCCTTGTTCATTCACAGCTTGGGCCGCTCGTTCCGCAGCATGGCGTTCGGTATTTCGCTTGGCTTCGGACTGCAGGCTGCGATGGAGTTGATCTCCTCGCTCGTCGCTGTGCGCAGCACTTATCTGGACTCGAACATGAACATCGTGCTCCAGGTTGCGATCACGCTTGTGCTTGGCGGCTGGATCGTATACTTCGTCATGCCCGAGCCGCACGCGGAGCGCGAAGCTATCACACTGCCAGTCTCCTCGCCTCTCATTCGTTGGAACGAGATCGCCAACGCGCTCGGGCACGCCACGCCGCATGTTGTCGTCGGCCAGTCGAGCGCAACCTTCCTGCAGGATGTGGAGCAGGTCGTCGATAAGATCCTGACGAAGAACTCGATCAGCGTGAACAGCTAGCAGCAAGTCACCAAAACAGAAAAGCCCCGAGTCAATCGGGGCTTTCGCTTTTCTGCGCAGCCCGTCACGCGGCTGTGAAGGCGTATTCAACGCCATTGCGCGTGAACGTGAGTTTCATCGTACGTTCGCGGAGGTCGGCACAAACGTGAAAATCCCGGCGCAGGGCCGGGATTCGAGTGACTCCGTTGTGCTGGAATTTACTCTGCAGATGCAGCAACCGGTTCGACGGCGACGAAGCGCCCTGAGCGCCCGCGGTCGACAAATTTGACGCGTCCATCGATCTTTGCGAAGAGCGTATCGTCGCTGCCACGACCGACGTTCAGACCGGGCTTGAGCGGTGTTCCACGCTGGCGGACGATAATAGACCCGCCCGTGACCAGCTGCCCGCCGAATGCCTTCACTCCGAGCCGCTGTGCATTAGAGTCGCGGCCATTTTTCGAACTTCCAAGACCTTTTTTGTGTGCCATTTTCTTAAATCCCTCGTGGCGGCCGGCGAGGCCGCAGTGTTTCTACTTCTGGGCCGTATAGGAATTGCCATCAACTTCAATTGAGTCGATGCGGACCTGCGTGAAATCCTGCCGATGCCCTTGCAGCTTCTTGTACTGCTTCTTCCGCTTGTAGTGGAAGACCAGAATCTTGTTTCCGCGGCCCTCGCCGAGCACGGTGCCGAGCACGCGGAGAGACGACGCGTTCGCGAGCGCGTCGTTTTCTGATCCATCTGTGCCGGAAACGCCAAGCACATCGCTGAACTCGACGGCGCTATTTTCGCCCGCCGGAACCCTCTCAATCTTCACAACGTCGCCCGGGGCGACGCGATATTGCTTTCCACCGGTACGAATGACCGCGTACATACTTCCTCCGGCGTCCGCTTATGCGAACGCGAATCTTTAATGCAAGGCTGGGCGGATACATGCTCGCTCTGAATTAGGGCGCGCTCGGAATTCACCAGCGCCTGTTCTTTCTCTCCCGCGCTTCCGGACTTCGCGGAACCTGCACAGGACAGAGCGAAAGGCAGAATCGCCAAACCATTTAATTTTACGGTGCTGTGAGCCACAGGTCAATGGCTGAGGCTTGATTTGCGACCAGGGCAGAATGCGCATTTTCACCGAGCAATCGCTGCGCAGCAACACCGCCGCATCCGATTGATATATTGGCCTGATTTGGTTTAAAATGGAGGTCCGGCGACGGGATAGATTCCTGTTTCTCTATCCGCCCGATTTTCTCTTTAGAAATAGCTGTCCAGGCGAGAAAACCGAACGGGCCAGCGCGCGCGAACAATTCAGGATTTGGAGCTAATCATGGCACAGGTTTGTCAAATCTGCGGCAAGGGTCCGCAGTTCGGAAATAATATCTCGCACGCGCACAACATCAGTCGGCGGCGCTGGAATGTCAACCTCCGGCCCGTCAAGGCGAAGGTCGAAGGCGGCGCGAAGAAGTTGCGCGTTTGCACCAGCTGCATCAAAGCCGGCAAAGTCGTAAAAGCCTAAGCTGATTTCGGTTCGAAACGCGAGCCCGGAAGCCTCTGTCGCTTCCGGCTTTTCATGTCTGGCTTATTTCTCGGGACGCGTTATGGCCTTGCGTATATCTGCAAGTGACGCGCTGTCATCCAGACGGATCCCGTCGCCGGTCCGCTCCACTCCCAGCTCATTCCATAGCGCATCGAGATCGACCGGAACTGGCTTGTCCTTCATCTTGTTGTAGAGCTCCGTCAGCACGTGCGTGCCCGTCGCCTGGTCGCCGACGGCGAATGCCCTTCCGATAGGCCAGTCCTGATCAATCGTTCCCCCTTCGGCAACGATACCTCGCAGCGCATCTTCGAGTCCCTTGCGGTTGTGGGTCTGCTTTCGGATGGTAACGTCCGCCAGCAGGCAGAACTGCGCACCACCCCAGTAGGTGCGGCCCCAGGTGTGCGTCAGGTCGAGGCCGCGGTCGCCAAGTTCCGGATCGCCCTGCGGCATGTCGCGCCTCATATCCGCCCAGATCTTCTCCGGGCGCAACAGGCCGTTCTGCACTCGCGCGATCGGCTCGATGTAGACGGCCAGTCCTTCTTCTATCCAGTGATTATCATCCGCCATTGAAGGAAAGCCGGTGTGCAGCAGCTCATGGGTCATCATCCAGTCGCTATCGAGGTCCTGTTGCGTCGTGTGCTCGCCCAGGTGGATGCGGGTGAATGCGGGAAAGCCGCCGACTCCGCCCCAGGTCGTGCCATGCATGACACCGCTCCTTCCCGGATCGAACTCGATCAGAATGCGGTCACGCCGAACCGGAAACCGTCCGTAGTAGATCGACACCGACTGTGCCGCATTTGTGACCCACGCAATGATGCGCTCAGCTGGAAGATCGACTGTTCCGGGCCCGAAGTCGAGCTGGATCGAGGCTCCGCCGATCGTGAGCGTACGTGAACTCGCAACGGGATCGTTCCAGGGCGCCGGATAAGGCGCCGCATAAGCGGTCTCTATGCATATGCAGGCAGCAATAGAACTCGCGAACGCAACGACTGCCAGGCGGCGGAAGAATCGCGCAACCCCGCCGCCCGGCATCGGCTACGACTTTGCTTTCTCAAAGTTCAGGGCACCTGAGTTTATGCAGTACCGCAGCCCGGTCGGCTTCGGCCCGTCGGGAAAGACGTGTCCCAGGTGAGCCCCGCATCGCGCGCAGGTCACCTCGATGCGGCGCATCCCATAGCTGTTGTCGTCATGGTTTTCGACGGCATTGGCACTTACAGGCTCCCAGAAGCTCGGCCACCCGGAGCCGGACTCGAACTTCTCATCCGACCGGAACAACGGCGCGTCGCAGGCTACGCAGCGATAGATACCGTCGTCATGGTTGCGGTAGAGCGCTCCGGAAAATGCCGGCTCGGTACCCTTCTTCCGCGTAATGTAATACTGCTCAGGCGTAAGCTGCGCCCGCCATTCTTCATCAGTTTTCTGGATCTTTTCCGTCTTAGTCTCGGTCATAATTCTCATCTCAAGCTATTGGATGAACTTCAGACCAATATCGTTACAGGCGCGCGATGACTTCGATCTCGACCAGAACGTCTTTGGGCAGGCGCGCTACCTCCACGGTCGATCTGGCTGGCGGAACCACCCCTTCGGGAGCCAGGTACGCAGAATAGACGGCGTTCATCGCAGCAAAGTCATTCATGTCCTTGAGAAAAACCTGTGTCTTGATGACGTCGGCAAGTTCCGCACCGGCGGCGGTGAGTATCGCCTTGAGGTTCTTGAAGACCTGCGTGGTCTGCTCGGTAATGCCTCCCGCAACTACCTGGCCCGTGGCCGGATCGATGGCGATCTGTCCCGAGGTGTAGAGCAAATCGCCCGAGCGGACGGCCTGAGAGTAGGGGCCGATAGCGGCGGGAGCATCCGGGGTTGAAATAGCGATCTTCGAACTCATGCACTGATTGTGCTGGGCGGGAGTCTTTGGAGGCAAATATCCGGGCTAAAGCTTTTGCGACCGCTGCACGTCTCGCACGCCGGGAACGCGGCGCATGCCCTGCACCAGCCGTGTCAGTTGCCGGACATCCTGAGCCTCGACGACAAACTCCACGATCGCATCGGCATTCTGTCCAGGACGCGAATCCACGGTGCGGATGTTCGTTCCTTCGTCGCTGATGATAGCGGTCAGCTCCTTCAGCATGCCGGGCCTGTCGTCGCAAAAGATAGTGAGCTTTACCGGATAGGTCGCAGTGCGCCCCGTAGCCTCGTCGGCTGGACGCGCCCATTCGACTGAAACGCGCCGATCAGACTCATACAGCAGGTTCTGCACATTAGGACAATTGCGGGCATGCACGGCGACGCCTTTGCCGCGTGTTACGTAACCAACGATCTCTTCGCCGCGAATGGGATTGCAACATCGGGCGCGATAAACCAGCAGCTCGTTTTGTCCCTCGACTTGCAGCGATTCCGTCCCGCTCGACATCGAGACGCGCTTCATCGCGTCGGAGACACCACCGTCACTCGCGGGTTCGTGGTCGGAACCGGTCTGCGCCACGAGACCCGGACTGAGCCGGTTCAGTACCTGTCGCGCCGAATACTTGCCGAATCCGATGGCGGCCATCAGATCATTCGGCGTCGCCATACTGTACTCGGTGGCCACGCGCGCGTAGTCGGCCTCCTCGAACTTCGAAACGGCCACTTTATACTTTCGCGCCTCGCGCTCGAGCAGCTTGCGGCCGATTTCGATGGCCCGCTCGCGCTGGTGCTCATTAAGCCAGTGCTTGATCTTGTTGCGGGCGCGTGCACTCTTGACGATCGTCAGCCAGTCGCGGCTCGGCGTGTGTCCGTTCTGCGTAACCACTTCGACGATGTCACCGTTGCGCAGCTTCGAACGCAGCGGAACGAGGCGTCCGTTGACCTTGGCTCCCACGCACGTGTTGCCTACCTCGGTATGGATCGAATAGGCGAAGTCCAGCGGGCTTGCATCCTTGGGCAGCACAACTACTTTGCCCTTGGGCGTGAAGGTGTAAACCTCCTCCGGATAGAGGTCGATCTTCAGCGTCGAGAGGAACTCGTTGGGATCAGTCATCTCCCTCTGCCACTCGACAAGCTGCCGAACCCACGCGAGGCGCTGCTCATCGCGTGCGCTTATAGGCGACCCGTTCGCCTTGTATTTCCAGTGCGCCGCGATGCCTTCCTCAGCGATGCGGTGCATCTCCTCTGTGCGAATCTGTACCTCGAATTGATGACCGCCCTCGCCCATCACAGTTGTGTGCAGTGACTGATACAAATTAGGCCGCGGCATCGCGATGAAGTCCTTGATACGTCCCGGTACCGGTCGCCAGATGCTGTGGATAAGACCGAAAGCCGCGTAGCAATCCGGAACATTCTTGGTGATCACGCGCAGCGCAAGCAGGTCGTAGACCTGGTCGACAGAAATCTTCGACTTCTGAAGCTTCTGGCTGATGCTGTAAAGGCGCTTGATGCGCCACTCCACGCGTGCCTCGATATTGTTCTCGCGCAGTTTCTCGGCCAGCAAGCCCTCAACGCCGGAGAGGAACTGCTCGCCTTCTTTGCGCCGGGCTTCGACAGCTTCGTGGAGCTGTTCGTACGTGTAAGGATCGACGTAACGGAACGAAAGGTCCTCGAGTTCGCCGCGCACCTTGCCCATGCCGAGCCGGTGCGCCAGCGGCGCATAGATATCGAGTGTCTCGCGCGCGATGCTCTGTTGCTTGTCAGGAGAAAGGTGCTCGAGCGTACGCATGTTGTGCAGCCGGTCTGCAAGCTTGATCAGCACGACGCGCACATCGCTGACCATCGCCAGCAACATCTTGCGAACGTTCTCCGCCTGGCGGTCCTCGCGATTCGCAAACTGAATCTTGTCGATCTTCGTGACGCCTTCGACGATGTGCTCAACTTGGTCGCCGAACTTCGCCCGAATCTCATCCGCTTCGGCTTCGGTGTCTTCGATGGCGTCATGCAGAAGACCTGCCGCAATGGCGGTCGAGTCGAGCTTCATCTCCGCGAGCACCAGCGCCACTTCCAGCGGATGCAGCACGAATGGCTCGCCCGATGCGCGCTTCTGTCCGGCGTGATGTTCGAGGCAAAAGTCCCAGGCCTTGCGGATGATATCGAGGTCGTCGCCGGGGCGATTGGCACGCACCAGACCAAGCAGCTTATCGAACTTTTCCGCGAGCAGTTCTGAGGACTCCTCAGCGGTCGGCGCCGTCGTCTGGGCAGTTGCCATATCTCATTATATGCGCGTTACATTGTGCGAACATTGGTACGGCGGATACCGATGGCTGGCAATGACCTGAAAACACGGCGCCGGGACCCCGGTGCAGGCGTATCTCACGCAGCGAAGACAAGCGCCGGAACATCAGTCGCAGCCGCGATTCCCAAAGACCCCGCTCCCTCAAAAAATCCCGAAATATCGGCTGCCGTCGTCTCCCGCAGAGCCGCCGACCGCCTGCGCGCGGGACACGTCTGGGTCTACCGTTCAGATGTCGTTTCCGTCCCCGACGACGCTGCGCACCTGCTTCCTGTCACCGACCAGCGAGGAATCCTGCTGGGCACAGCCCTCTACAGCCCCACCTCCGAAATTGCGCTTCGCCTCATTTCGGCAGATATGGTTGCAACAGAAGCCGAATGGCTCCACCTGCTCCGCGCGCGCCTGACGGGCGCGATCGCCGAGCGTAGCCCCATTCTCTCGGGAGCCGACACCGACGCATGTCGGCTCGTTTTCAGCGAGGCCGACTCCCTCCCGGGTATCATCGCGGACAAATATGGCGAGCTGATCATCCTGCAGCTCCTCAGCCGGGCGCTGGACAACGAGGCGGTCCGCATTGTTGCCGCCAATACCCTGCGCGAAATGCTCGATCCCGCAACCATCATTGAGCGCCCCGATCCGCGCATCCGCGAGCTCGAGCAGCTGACCACGCCGCCCGATGCCGCCCCGCTCTACTCGCGTGGAGAGCCACTGATGCGCACGCTCTTCCGCATCAACGGACTCCGCTTTCATTACGACGCCGGCGCCGGACAGAAGACCGGAGCATTCCTCGACCAGCGCGAGAACTATGCTGCCGCGGCCCGGTATGCACACGGCGAAGCACTCGACATTTGCACCTATCAGGGAGGATTCGCGCTTCACCTTGCAAGGGCATGCCCACGGGTCACCGGCATTGACGTTTCGCGTGCGGCGCTCGAAGTAGCCGAGCAGAACCTTGTCGCGAACCGAGAGGCCCTCGGCGACTCCGGAGTCGACTGGATCGAAGCCAACGCTTTCGACCTGCTGCGCGACTGGAGCGACTCCGGAACCGTCTACGATACCATCGTTCTCGACCCGCCGGCATTCGCCAAATCGAAGCGCGCAGTCGAAGGAGCTCTGCGCGGATACAAGGAACTGAACCTGCGCGCCCTCAAGATGTTGCGGCCGGGCGGCATTCTCGTTACCTGCTCCTGCTCGCACCATGTCTCCCTGGCGGACTTCACGGCCGTGGTCGCCTCAGCGGCAGGCGATGCACGCCGCCGGGTGAAGCTCATCGAGCGCCGCGGCGCGGCAGCCGACCATCCGGTTGTGCTCACGATTCCGGAGACCGAGTATCTGAAATGCCTTATCTGCCGCGCGGATTAGACTTTCAACGGCCGCGATTGGCCAAAGCCGGTAGCTCTCGCGCACAATGTTTTCAGGTGGCGAATTGAATCGGGATGCGGACCAGAGCGGGATTGGCAGAGGGCTATTTCGAACGTGGTCCGTGTGGATATGGTTTGTCGGGGCGGCAGCCTGGTTCCTGGTTGCGGCCCTGAGCCTGCACCACCATGCATTGGGTAGCGGCGTCGTAGCCGCGGCAATCTCCGCGCTCTTTCTCGCGGCAGGAATGTTCTTTCGCAGGTTGGCTCGCCGCGGAGAGAAGCCCTGAGCCAAGGCTAGAGTGTTCGGACTGAAACGACCTCCATTTTCCTTGCCAACGCAAGCTGCCGGAACGCCTCCGTTAAATCGGATGACCCGCGGGCCACGCCATTCCAGACGACAGCAGCCATCACTCGCTTGTCGTCAACCTCCGCGATCTGTGCTGCTTCGTCCAGGATGCGCACGTTTGCGGCGGCATAGGCTGCATCGTCGTCCCCATCGAAGGTCAGCTCGACGATATCTTCCTCTGCCAGCTTCGAAAGAATGGCATCGAAGCGCGCACCCCACTCCTCGCCGCGATCGGCCACAGACGTCGACCGGAAGCGCTCGCGCCCGAAAGGTAGCACCACGCGGCGTCGAAGCCCCAGTGTTTCGGCGCATTCGAGGGCAAGAATATCCGCTCCACACGCAGCCGAAGAGATCACGCCGGTGCTGACTGTTCCGACCAGCATGTTCGCGATGCGTGCCGCAACTCTCTTCTCGTTTTCAACCGGAAAGCGACGGTCCTGTGCCTTGGCTTGATCGATCCGGCGGCCGGCGAGCGCGGTGACGGTTCCGTTCTGGTCGAGGAGCCGTTGAAATTCCGCAAGGATTGCGGCCAGCGCCGAGGCCTCTTTGGTATCGGCCAGCAGGCCAAGTGATCGCCGCAGATCGGGAACGGTCGAGTCAATGTCGAACGGTGCAACCGTTGCCTGCCGAAAGCGGTCGAGCAGGTTTCCCGCCGAAGCGACATCGCCCGAGTCAAAAGCTGCTCCGAGCAGAGTGGGAAGCGCCCAACGATCGGCAGGGTTTCGCTCGAGCGAACGCCGGCACGCAACCATCGCAAGCTGTGCCGCCGTCAGGGCTTCGGCCTCGTCGCCTTTCTGGCCCCGCTCCCGATAAAGCCGCGGCAAATTACTCGAAGGATAGTAGTCGTTCAGGTCGAGCATCATGCCGCGATGATAGCTGGCGATCGCTTTGTTCAGATACAAGGTCTTCGACGGAGCATCCGCCGGGCTCTCATACAGGGTTTTGTAGCGCCCCCCAATCAGCCCGCTGCGCTCCGACGTGTCGCCCGCGGTCCGGATCAACGCCTCAAGCTCCGCAATCGCGTCAAGGGTC
Organism: uncultured Acidobacteriaceae bacterium; assembly: GCA_963724375.1. Classification (GTDB taxonomy): domain Bacteria; phylum Acidobacteriota; class Terriglobia; order Terriglobales; family Acidobacteriaceae; genus Silvibacterium. Next base: position 204,989 of record CAVRUM010000011.1, on the reverse strand, counting down.
TGGCCGTTTTTGCCGAGAACCAGCGCGTGCTGCTCGCGGATGACCGGCAGATCCTTCACCTTCGTCGGAAGCCCCTCGACAAAGCTCAGCGCCTCGGTCCACTGGCGTGTGTCGCGAAGCAGCATCAAGATCTCGAGGGCGACGCTGGGCAGCGTCACGGCATCGGCTCCATACTTGTCGGCGAGTTTCTTCACCACTTCCTTCGCTTGCGCGGGAGGCAGCGAACGGGCAACGCTCACTTCCGACTGGATGAGCGCTAATCTCTCTGCCACATCGCGAAACGACTGCACCGTGCTGATATCGACCGGCCCGGGAAACTTTGGAATCGCCTGGTAGACGGGGGAATCGAAATCGATGACCTGCCCGATTCCCCCTTTCAGGGCTTCGCGGATCGCCGCCGCGCTCTCGTCGGTCACCGCGCCTTCCGTCATCGGATAGGTCAGCCGTCGCATCTGCGCCACATCGAAGAGAGGCTTCGACCAGTTTGCCGCGATGAGCACGCATCCCGTCTTCTTCGCCGCATGGCGCACGCCGACTTCGTAATACACATTGGCATTGGGGATCGTCATATCGGCGATCACTAGGTCGGAAATAGCCAACCGTTCGATCATCGCCTGAATGATGAGTGATCCCGCGTCCTGATCCGCGCGGATAGGCAGGTAGCCGAGGTCGTTCTCGATCATGGGACGGAGCGCCTTATCCCACAGCGCGTTGAAGTCGATCTGCGCCGGACCCTTGCCGGGCTCCGCGCCCGTGTCCTTGGTCCCAAAGGGCATCACCATGAAGCAAACGCGAATTGGCATCGAAGTCTGCCTCCGCAGCCCACCGATTGTCTCGCGTGAGCGGGATCAAAGCAAACTATACCGTCCCGAAGGAGAAAAGCCGGTTTGCCGCGCCCGCTTCAGTGTCCTGAATTCTCCTGTGCAAGCATGTATTTCGCCAGGTCGTATTCCGTGAAATATACCACCTTGGTATCGAGCACTTTTCTCAGGTCTGCATCCCTTGCTCTCATGTCTTTCTTAGACTCCGCCAGCAGGGCGGAGTAAAAGTATGCTTCGCAAAGCATGTCTTGCCGCGACATAGGCAGGAACCGCAGATCGGACTTCGCGAACGACTGCTCATCCTTGAGCTGATCGAAGATCTCTCCCGGCTGCAATTGGTCGAGATACAACCCAATCAGCATCTCGCGCCATGCTGTTTCATCGCCTCCCTGCAGGCGTTGTTTCCAGTGCGGACGGTCGGCTTTTTCCCATCGCTCGTTCAGAACGCCCTTCGCCTCTTGCTGTGTCTCCGCCGAGGCGATGCGGGCGTAGAGCATCATCGCGATATACGGCACATAGGGATGGTCCTTGCTCAGAAAATCGCGGCCTGTCTCCTCCATCGATTCCGATCCGGTAACCAGTTGGCCCAGGGCCGCTGTAAACATCAGGCTCGCCTGCTCATCCTCCGTCTGGCGGTTCAAGGTGTTCTTGAGCTTGTCCGCGCGATCTTTGGCAAGGTTCGCCGTTTCGGCTGCGCCTTTTGGATCGTTGGCCAGCAATTGTGATGTCAGGAGTACTTCGTACCAGCTGGAATCGTCTTTCGCTGAGTCGGAAAAGTGCGCCATTGCCTCGCGATCCAGTTCTATCGCTTTCGTATAGTTGCCGCGCTCCGATATGAACTCGCTTTCTGTGGTTGCGGCGTACTCCTCCCAGTCCTTTATCCGCTGCAGCTGTTCGAGATTTTCGTCTGCTTCGGCCCGGTGGTCTCCGATCTGGAGGTTCGGATTAATTGTTCCAAGATCGGAAAGCCGCTCAAGTGCCGAGGCCCGGTAGTAGTAAACGAGCGCTAGGTCACGCACCCTCTGTTGCGGATCTGCCTCGTTCGGAAGCCCCTGCTTTGCCCGGTCGGTAAGCCGCAAGACCTCTTCCAGCTCCTCCTTGCGATCAATCTGGTAAAGCTGGCTCGCAAGATCAAACAGGTTCACCGGCTCCGGACGGGCATCGGCCAGCTCTCGCAGCAGGTGCAGGCGCCATGCCTTCGGCCCCGGCCCGTTCATCTTGGTGAGGTAGAACTGGTCAGTGTCTCCCATGACGAACCCAAACGTCCGGCGGCTGTCCGCCTCGGGTAGGCGAATCATCGCGCTCTTGATCAGAATGGCGCCGCCATCTCGGAAAGCATCGCTGTCGGTGTAGGGGTTGTATTCGCTGAGAATCTTCTCGCCCAGCCAGCGCGCTTCCTGTGGAGACCAATCGGCCGGATTGCTGTGCTGCTTTTCCAGGGCCGTGGCAATCTCCAGCTGCTCACCGTGGGAGCTCGAAGAGTAGGCGGAGAGAAGGCAGAGGCCGTAGCGCCGCGCCTGATCCGGTGTGAGGTCGCCACTCCAGCGTTTCAGCGTCTCCTCGAGGTCGATCCGCTTCTGGATCACGTCTTGCGCATCCGCGTTGTAATACGGTGGGGCTGCCGCATTACAGAACGCCGCGGCGTCGTGCAGTTGGCTCACCTTTAGTGATCCCGGATATAACACAAGGAACTGGCGCTCCGCTGCGGCCCGATCTCCCGCGACAGCCTTGGAGAAAGAGGCCTGCGCGGCTTTCACCTGGTCGGCCTGCAGTTCACGGATGCCGTCGCCAACGAGCTTTCCAACGGGTGCATTCGACGCTGCATCGGCCTTGACAGCTGTCAGCCGGGCGCGCTGCGTGTCGCGCAGCGAATCAGCCAGTTTCATCGTGTCGCGTGGGTCATCGACCTGCGTCCAGAAGACTAGCGAGCGCAGTAGCCAGTCTGCATGCTGCAGGCTGTCCTCGGGCGCAACCAGACCGTTGCCCGGCGCCGAACTCGTGCCAGTTGAATGGTCCCGCCCGGTGAGGACTGCGCGCATCAGGAACTTCTGGTCAGTCAGCGAGTACTGCGAGTCGAGCCAAGCCGCTATCGCCGGACCGGTACGCAGACGCTGAGTGCTCGTATCTTCCGACATCACCCAATACGCCCTGGACGCGACGATGCACTGTCCGACGGTGTCGATGAACTGATTGACGTCGGCATCTGACGCGTTACGCGGGGTTACCGCTGGAACCATGCACTGGGGCGCACGCGAGGCGACAGTCTCGATGCGATAGCCACTCGGGGGCAGCGGATCGTCCACATCGGGGGTATACACCAGCGGCGGACGCAGCTCGACTCCATACTTCGTCAGCAGCTTGTCGCGCAGTTCATAAAGGCGGGGATTGAGAATTGGTGCTCTCTCGTTGAACCAGGTATCCTGCAGGCCCTTCCCCATGTAGACCTTCACCGCAAGCTCCAGTCCGGGGATATAAGACTGGATCTCGGAGTAGTCCGGACCTGACGGCGGCACCTTTGTGGGTTCGCCAGCATCGCGCTTCCAGGGCCCGGCCAACCGCCGGGGAATCTTAGCCTCGGCCGTGTGCAGATCATTCGATACCTTGTTGGCTACGGCTTCCGGCGTGTTCGCTGGATCGCTCGCCGGGTAAGCCGCCAGCGCGTCGAGGATTACCGGAAGATTGGTCAGCGATTCACCATGCTTCACGCTCACCAGCTGCGCGAGATCCTTGCGCAGGTTATCGTATCCGCGTGCTTCGAGAGCCTCAGAGACCGTTTCAGGGTAGTTCTTGCGCGCATTTGTGAGCAGGACCTGCATCGCGTTGTCGCCGAAGAGCGGCTCCGGATTCTTCAGCAGGGCAGAAGCGAGGTAAATCGCCGGAAGTCCACGGACGTCCGTTGCCGGGCTGCCGGAGACCTTCCACACTGGCCGCAGCCAGCTTGGAACAACAGTGTATGGCCCGAATGGCGCGATATCCTGCGCCGGAACGTCCGGCCATTTGCTCCGGTATTGATCGAAGAAGTCCCTGGCCGGTCCCTTCAGATTGGTGCGCGACAGAAAGACCGAGTCGTCCTTGATCGGAATCTTCCGCGTGTCCAGCAGCGTCACATTGCCGCTTGTCACCGTGTAATGCGTTGATGCGTACCCCTGCTCCGGCTTGAACTGGAGCTTCGTGGGGACAGGGATGCCCCGCAAAGCAAAGTAGGAGGTAGCCAGATATCGCCATTCGGCGTTGATGTATCCCTCATCGTCGGCGCGGCGGTCAGCCGAATAGTGCACGCAGAGGAAATCGCACGCTTCGGTTGGCGTGGCCTTGTTGATATCTCGCGGCGGAGGTGCATTCGCCAGGCCGTATCCGTCGGGAATGAACTTTTCGTAGTTGTGTAGCAGGTGGTTCAGCAGCGTGAAGCTCTTCCATCGAAACAACAGGTCGGTGGTCGCCGAATCGAAGCTCATCTCGGCGTTGTTGCGGCGCTCCTGCAGCGACTCCTTTGCCAGGTCTCGGATGAGATTCCGGTCGTGCCAGAGCCCCGAGTAGACGTAATATCCGGCAAAGACCAGCAGTACACAAGCCCCGATAGCAACCCGGGACAGGCGCCGCCGCACCTTCTCCTGCCGCAGGATGTCGTCCCTCCACGGGCTGACGAAGCGCACAAACGCATCGTGCTGCAGCTCGTAGAGCTTCTGTCCGTGATATTCGCGCTCGCGAAGAATGCGCTCGGCTTTCAGCCTGTCAAGTTCGGTGGCGACGCGTTCCTTGTCGAGCCCCTCGTTCTCCGCCAGTTCAGCCGCCGTATAGGGCTTCTTAAGGCCGCTCGCCGGAGCCAGAAGGCGCATCAGTTTTGCCGTAAGCAGCTTGTCGGACCAGCGCTTGGGCATCACCCCGCGAACATAGGTTTCGAGAATCTTGTCGGCCCCGCCCAGCTCCTTCTTGTAGAGAGACAGCGTCAGCGTCTTCTGATCGCGCCGCACTGTCTCCTGCCACAGGCGCTCGCACACGATCTGCATCATCGGCAGATCGATCTGCGCCTTGCTCGATGCCAGTGTTTCCCGGTCTTCGGTGGCGCGCAGATCGGCCATGAGCTGGTCGGTCAGCTCAGGCTCGTATTTGCCGCCGAAAAACTCGACGGGCTTCTCGATCGCATCGCGCAGGCCCTGCTCGTCGAGGCTGTCGAGAAGATAGGTGGACTGAAACAGGTTCAGGATCTCGTTGCGAAAGGGCTCGAGCGCCGCCAGAAACTCCTGCCGCAATGAGAGCACCACGCGCACATCAAGGCCCGAGGCGCGAACCAGCGCCGCTAGCTCCTTCCGCAGCGGGTCGAGCTGCTTGCCGTGTGCCACAAGGAACTCCTCGAACTGGTCGAGGATCAGGATCGCGGTGCGGTCGTCAGCGGTGGCGATGCGGCTGATAATGTCCGTCAATGTCGCCGGCCCCTTGTCGGTCGCTGTTCCCGCATCGCGCAGTCCCAGCTCCGACGCGAACTTGACCAGTCGCGTCTTCATCGCGGCACAAGGATCGTCCCCGGTCCAGTTGTCGAAATACCTCACCCACGCATGCTGTTCTTCGAGCGCCGGCGTTACAAGTGTTCGAAGGATCGAAGACTTGCCGACTCCCGAGGGCGCATAGAGCAGCGTCAGCCGGGCCGAGAATATCTTGTCCTTGAGAAAGCCTGCATCCAGCTCGCGCCCAAAGAAGATTGCCTTCTCCGTTCGCTCGAACGGGCGTACTCCGACATACGGCGCCTTCAGATGCGCAATCGCCGGATCGATCTCGAGCGTGCTAGCCGCCACTGGATGCTCCGTTCTTTGGCGCGAGGTCGGCAAGCACCCGCCGCGCGAACTCGTCGGGAGAAATGCGCAGGATGTCTGCACCAAGCCGGTGCCAGACGATCTCCTCCATCGGAGAAGCCGGCTGTCTTACAACGATAGGTGTCGGGCGTCCCTGCGCCTGGACAAGCTGAAAAACCTGCATTACCAGCCGGTAGTGCCACACATCGAGCCCATAGCCCGCGAACAGCAATGGGCGGCGCTGCAGGTGCCGGCAGAGAGCGGTGGGAATCTGTGTCATTTCATGTTCGAGCCGCCCAAGCAGCACCAGATGGTCGCTCTCAGTGATCACCACGGTGTCGATTTCGAGGTCGGGATCGAGCCGGTCGTGCAGCAGCGGCGAGCCGAGCGGTTTGTAAATGATGTACTTGTTCGGGTCGAGACGCACCTTGTCTGCCACCGTAATCTCGTGGTTCTTCCCATCGAAGACAAGCAGCTTCCCGTCATTCTCGTTCCGATACGACCGCACGATATGGCAGACGAGTATGTATTCCTTCCCCTGCTTCTCCAGGTATTGTTCGAGCACCAGGTCGCAGGTTGACGAGACGATCAGGGGCGGCCGCGCCGCGGCCAACAGCAGTTTGTAAACAAGGGGCTGCGCCGCCAGCTGCGTCATGCCTTCCTCGATGATGCGATGTAGCTTTTCGAGGAAATCGAAGCGCGAGTCCAGATGGCGTTCCATATATTCGGCCGCTGTCGCCAGGCAGCTCTCGTCCGCGTCGGGGTCCACGCTCAGGGCTCGCGATAAGGAGGGCGCGCTGAGGCCGCCGTCGCCGTAGACCCCTGACCCGAGAAAGGGAATGATTGTCCCCTCGAGGACTCCCGTTCGGGCGCGGCTGAAGAAGTCGGGACCTTCGGCTCCGCCTGCGGCTCTCACTTCTGCCTTGGCAATCAGCTCCTGCTGATAATTCAGCAACACGCCGCCTACCTTGGTGCGAAACTGCGGAAGCTGATCGGTTTCCTTCGCGTCGGGATTCGGCTGCTCCGGGTCGAAGAACTCCGCGGGCTGGTTGAACCCGGCACGGAACTTGTCGACCCATTCCCTCGCGGCCTCCTTCTTCTCATACAGCGAACCCGGCCATGTCTTCTCATTGGCCAGAATCCCAAGCACCGGGATCTTGTTCTTCCTGGCGTACTCGACTTCCAGCGCGGTGATAGAGTCGACCCCGTTGCCACCCTGATCTTCCGAGGGAACGGTACCTTGTTTGAAAGCCATGATTAATAGCACCAGATCGGCGCTCTTGACCTTCTGGTAGCATGCGTCGACCACCCGCTCCGCCATCGCACCCCAGGACTCGTTCATGATCGGGATCCATCCGCGCGCCTGGATCACCTGCCCCGCGACTGTCCGGTAGGGGTCGAGGTCGCTCGATGTTGAGGAGACAAAAACCGATAGCTGCCGATTCTGAGCCATGCCATCCTTTTGGGACACGGAACAACGGCGTGCACGAGGTTAGGGTGCCGGCCAGTCAGCTCAAGCGGAAGGGGGAGGCCGCGCGAAGCTTTCTACTTGCCGACAAAAGTATCACTGCAGCCAACATGGTTTCCAGAACAACAGGCCGGCGGTTTAGAAAAGTGTGCCCGGATAGCAAACCGCCCCAAACCCCGCCGCGTACTCCTAAACGGCGGGTTGGCTTATCGCCGCCTGCCAGGCGTCGAAGCCCCCGCTCAGGTCGGCAATATCGCGGAAGCCTGCGCGCCGCAAAATGCTGGCGGCGATCGAGCTGCGGTATCCGCCCTTGCAGTGGACGACGATGAGCTTCGATGGATCTAGTTCGCCGGACCGCGCCGACAACTGTCCCAGCGGAATGCGAATCGAATTTTCAATCGCCCCGGCGGCAACTTCCCCCGGCTCGCGAACGTCGAGAACGCTGATTCCGCCCTTGTCGCTCTCGAGAAGCCCGGCGAACTCTGTCGGCGAAATCTGCGGGATGTAGTCCAGTCGGTAACCGGCCTCGATCCATCCGGAGACTCCGTCTTCGAGATAGGCATCGACGTGTTCGATGCCTACTCGCGCCAGCCTCAACTGCGATTCGCGCAGCTGGTCGGGGACTTCGCCGATAAGAATAATGTGCTTGTCGAGGCCCAGAATCCGTGCCGCCCACGAGGCATATTGCCCTGACAGGCCGATGTGTAGAGAGCCGGGAACATGAGCAACAGCAAACTCCATCGCCGGGCGCGTGTCGAGCACGATAGCGCCCTCCGATTGCCTGCGCAGCACCTCCTTTGCCTCGAGCGGCGAAGGCAACGGAAGCTGACCAATGGCCGATGCTCCCTGGCGGTTCAGCTCTACATCGCGCCCGAAGTACTCAGGCCGTGGCGGCAGGCTATCGGTCAACAGGCTTATGAATTCTTCGGGGCTCCGCGCCTGGAGTGCGTAGTTGAATCGCCGCTCTTTGCCGATCGTTGAAGACCGCTCGGTGCCCATCTGCCGCCCGCATAGCGAGCCCGCGCCATGCGCGGGGAAAATCTCCGTCTCATCAGGAAGCGTCAGAAGCTTTTCATGCAGGCTCTGGTAAAGCAAAGCGGCCAGTTCCTGCGGAGTATGCTCGGCCGAAAGATCAGGGCGGCCTACATCGCCCACGAACAACGTGTCACCTGTGAAGACCGCACGCGGCCGGGATGGCTCGGTCAGGTCTGTCAATACCGCGCAGATGCTCTCGACCGTGTGCCCCGGAGTCTCAAGAAAATCGAAGCGGCAGTTGCCGAACTGGAGTTCATCCCCGTCTCTGACCCCAACATGGGTGAAGGTCGCGCCTGCGGCGGCGCCCATGTAGATGCGCGCTCCCGTGCGCTCCGCAAGCTCGCGGTGTCCGGATACGAAATCCGCATGCAAATGCGTTTCGATGATGTGTTCAATCTTCAGCCCCTTCTCGCGCGCAGTGTCGATGTAGATATCCACATCGCGCTGGGGATCGATGACGGCGGCGATACCGTTTGAGCTGATCAGATAGGAAGCGTGAGCGAGGCAGCCAAGGAAGAATTGCTCAATCGATACAGGGTCTTTCTGCATACGTGGGTCCACCGGTAATCATATGCCGTCCATTTTGTCGTTGCCAACTGCGTCTCACGATCCCGCGTAGAGTTGGAACGCGCCCCAGTAGAGTGGCTTCCGGTAGACGCTGTCGGAGTGAACTAGCGACAGCTTGGCCGTTCGCAGTGCCGCATCGGGGCTGGATCCCTTCTGCAGCTCAGCATAGAGTTGGTCCATAAGCCTGGGCGTGGAAGCGTCATTTACCTCCCATAGCGCACCGATAACATTATGTGAGCCCGCCCGCAGGAATGCCCATGAAAGTCCGACCAGGCCTTCGCCGGCATAGGCGCGCTGGCCTGACCCGTAACAGGTTGAAATCGTCACCAGCTGCGCGTTTAGCCTCTGGTGCACGATATCCCGCGCGTAAAGCTTGAAGCTGTCCGGGTGACGCGGCTCGGGCGAAAGCACCACTGCCGAATCGAGCGGGCTCAGGCGGCTCGCCGTTCCGTGCGCGACGAAGTGAATATACGAATAGTGCTCCGGGTTGCTCGCCGCATAGGCCGCTGGAACAGCCTCGGCCCGTGTTAGAACGGTGCGGCGATCGGGAGCGAAATGCGCCGAGATTTCGCTGATCTCAGCTGCGGCGTTGGGTAGACTTTCATACTCGGAAGAAGCCAGGACGGGGTTGCCGATCAGCAACAGGTTCTTCGTATGCGGTTCACGCATGTTGACCGCAAAACCCGACAGCATGTGCATGGAATTCACATTCGTTACAGTTACATTTTCAATCCAGTAGCGCAGTCCGTCTTGTCCGGGCGCGAGCAGTGTCTCGAAATTCAATCCATTCAGGCTGCCATCGGGAATCACAAACACGCGCGAGCCACTGGGAATCAAGGACGCCGCCGGCGCGATCACCATGTCATAAAGTGCGCGCCCGTCTTCGTTCGCCTCGCGCAACGGATCGCTCGATCGCAGGATCGCCTTCTGGTAGCGCAGGACGTGGCCGTCGATATCTCTCTCCGCCGGCAGAGTGAACATTTTGATGCCGTTCGCCGTAATCGCCCATAGATAGGACTTATCGCGCTCGAGCGAATAGAAGAGAATCACCGCGTGCAATCTCTCTGCGATCGATTGCGGGTTCATTGCCTGTTGTCGCCCCTCGCTGGCAGTTCCTTTATCCGGCTCAAGCCCTTCTTCCAGCGTCCTCGCGCGGCCGAGATCGAGAAGGCGCATTGCCTCATTGGATCGGCCAGAGGCGACCAGGAAATCCGCGTAGTCGTCATAGAGAGAATCGCCGTTCGCAAAGAATGGCAGTTTCAGCTCTTCGTCCTTCACCGAAGAGCGCTGGGTCTCGAAGGTCTGGATGGAGTCGCGGTACCACTTCTCTGCCTTTTGGGGTTGCTGTTGCCGCGCGTAAAAATCGCCAAGAGAATTTTCGATTTCCCATTGCAGGTCAGGGGAGTCGGCCGAATCTCTATGCACCTGGAGTAGCAGTCGCTCCGCCTGCGCGGCATCTGCCTGATGCTCCGCAAGGATTGCCTGCAGGAACAGGGGATCTAGCTCGGTGGATTTGTCCTGCAGGAAATGCGCAGCCTTGAGAGCTTCATCCGTTTCCAGCCTGGCCGAGTCGAGTTGTCCTTGTTGCAGGAACAGCAGAGCGATGGATGTGCGGGTGTTGGCGATTAGTTCCTGGCTGTCGATGGCCTGCGCCGCCGCTAGTGCTCTTTGATAGAAGCTCTGCGCCTGTTTGAGGTCGCCGAGCTGATAGAGGGACAGACCGGCATTGTTCAGCCAGGTAATCTGGTACGCGGGCGAACCCAGGTTTTTGGCTTGCTCTTCCGCCTCTTTGAAATTTGCCAGCGCCTTTTCATAATCCCCAAGCCTGTAATACGCCCACCCGATGTTGCCGAGGTCCGTCTCCAGGATCACGCGCGCCTGAATCGATCGGGCGATCTGCGAAGACGCATTGGACCAGTCCAGCGCCTCGTCATAGTGCTCGCTCTGCAGAGCGAGCCAGCCGAGGTTCAGGAGATCGCTTGCTTCCAGAAACTTATCGTCCAGCTCGCGTGCGATTTCCAGGCTCGCCCGGAATGAAGTGCCAGCTTTCGCGAGTTGCTGGCGGCGGACCTCGATGATTCCTTCTGTTTCAAGCAGCTCGCCTTCCAGCTTTGAGTGGCTGGACTCGGAGAGCTGCTTTGCCTCTTGCAGTTCCTGGTCGCACAACTGTGGTTGACCCATGTGAGCGAGGGCCAGGCTGCGGAGGATCTTTCGCTTGATTGGCAGGTCACCGCTCGCGGGAAACGTGCTCGCATCGTTCAACAAGCCGAGCACGTCCCGGCTGCGGCCTTCGAGGGTCAGGATTTCAGCATCAACAAGGCGGAACTTCGTCTCCCACTCCGGACTGCGGCCCGAATAATAGGTATGTTCTCGCTCGGCCTTGGCTTGGGCGACAGTCAAATCGCCGTGTGTCATGTCTTCGCGAATTTCGCGCATGGCACGATCGGAATCGTCCGGGCGCTTTAAATGACATCCAGTAACCCAGGCAATCGCCGCTACACAGAGGATTACGGCGGATAGGAAGCCCCATTGGTTCTTGCCGTCGCCACGGTCGTCGCGCCTTGCACCTTGCACCCAAGCTCGGCCCGCAGCAACGTCAACTGGATCGACTGCGGCATGATCAGAGCTTCGCCGAGGAAGAACCGTCCGATATCCGGCACCTCCAGAAAATGGCCATAGGACTGGGCGCCCGCCACGGGCGGAATTCCGTCGACCAGGGAGCAAATCCCATAATCGCCGCCATCGAGTTTTTGTTTCCCAGCCAGCCATCCGTATCTGTCGACCGCCCAGGCCGGCACGCCTCGAGCGTCGCGTAACGCCGCCGCTTGCCTCTGGGCCACATCCCAGAGCGCCGTGTATTCGATCTCGGGCGCAAAGGTTTCGCTCTCATTGTAAGCATCGCCGGTCCGGTGATGCTCAGGCAGCAGGGTCGAGTTCAGAGTCGGCTCAACGTCCTTGCCGAGAAAGCGGAGCTTATGGAAGTGGGAGCCGGCAAAAGAAATCTTCGGTGGTCCGCCATCCGCCGGATGCTCCACAAACACCCGGGCGACCGCTCGTTCCACAGTAAGAACATTCAGGATACTAACGCCCTCAGCGACGGCTGTTACCCGCGCTTTCCATGGGCCGTTCATCTTCACAGGCTCGCCAGCCACGTGTGTGTAGGTAGAGCGGCAAGAAATCAGTTCCTCGTATTTGAAGTCATGTGCCCGCACGGAGGCGTAGCCGCCAGCCGCAGGTAGCGACACTGACGCCTGCGACGGGACCGCCCGGAACGGATTCTCTAGGTAGCCGCCGAGCGAGTTCGCATCTGCATGGAAGTAAAAGACCTTCTTCACATCTGTCTGCATGCCTCCGGCCTCTCTGATGGTGAATTCGACTTCTGTCGGGTGAGTATGAAGCTATTGGGTCAGGGTGAAGCGGTAATGCGCGAGATCGACCCCGTTTCCACCCGCGCTTGTATTTCCCTGAACCGCCAGCGTATAGCCGCCCGGAGCCACCTGTACCGCGGGAACGCGGATCGATACTGTATCCTTCGCCTCTTCGGCCGAAATCTGAACGCTCCAGGCGAGCGCGCCGGTAGGAGAATACAGCACGCAAGTATAGCTCGAAAAGCGGTCCTGCGTGGGAACGTCGAATGACACCAGGAATGCGTGGGCTCCATCGACGGTGACCGACGGCACCGTTCCGCCGCGGCTGTTGCCCCCCGCCAGCGAGACCGCGGGTAGCACCTCAGGAGCTCGCAATTCCGCAATCGCATTTCTGGACCGCGGGAACACGACGAAGTTCTGATAGGCGATCACCAGCAGGCACGCCGCCAGCGCGGGCACCGCAAACGCGGGGGTCCACAGCCGCGCAAGCCACGGCTTCTTGTCCGCGCTCTTCGCGGGTTTTGGAACAGGCGCCGCTCTCAGCTCATTCTTGACGGCATGGAGGAACGCGGAAGTCACTTGAAGGTCTTCGGCGCACTCCCGGCAATCGAAATAATGCTCTTCAAACTCGTCACGTAAAGTGGGTTCAAGCTCTTCCAGCAGATACTTTTCTACTAGAGAGAGCCGGACCGCATCGTCATGATTCATAGTCATGGTCTCTCTTTCTCTTGATAGTGATAGTGCTGCTGGCAGTAAAACGTTTCGTCATTTCTGTTCAGTAGGGCCTCTGCTCACCTAACTGATTCAAATAAAAGGTCTTGAAGGCCTGCTTGGCGCGGTGCACGAGCACCCGCAGGTAATCACGGCTGACGCCGAGTTCGGCGCAGACCTCATCCTTGTCGCGGTCCTCCAGCAGCACCGAACGCAGCAGGCTGCGGTCGCGCTCCGACATCTGGTCAAGAATCTGCCGGACGACCCTCTGCGTGTCCTTGCTCTCAAGTACGCTCAGGGCATCGGGTTTGTGATCCAGGAAGGTTACCTCAGGCTGATCCTCCAGCCCGGTCTCGGTCCTGCTCCGCGAGCGGTAATGCTCGAGCAGCACGTGGTTGCAGACTGAGTTCACGTACGCTCCGAGCCGCTCAGCGTGCCTCGGACCCTTCTCGCCGCGCAGCTGCCCGAGCACCCGCACGAAAGTCTCTTGCCGCACGTCTTCGATGCCTTCCTGCGAATTGAGCCGCGAGCGTAGCTTAAGCCGGATGAGCTCGCTGAAGTAGCCGACGAAGTGCTCTTCGGTTGCCGCGTCCCCGGATTTGAGCTTTTCAAGGTATGGCTCATCGAACTCGATGAATTGCAAACCCCATTCCTCCGCAGCAGGCTGGCACGGGCCCAAGTTTACACTGCTGGGAGGGAGTTTCTCCAAGCTGACCGTTCGGGTTGAGCGCCGGCCGGGAACTGATGTTCTTGCAACCGCCCCTGGGACCCGAACCGACCGACGCGAGCCTCGTCTGCATGGCCGCGGAGTGGGCCTGCTGCTATAGGCCATATGCGGCCCGGTCGTATCGTTCGAGATAAACCATCACTCGCTCGGTCAGCGTAGCGCCGTACAGACGGCCAAGGGTTTCACCTTTGGGGTAGGGAGTGCTGACAACCTTGCCGCGACCCGTCGGTTGCGCAGGCCATCCTTCAAAACCAGTGACTTCAGCCTCGCAGACTATCGTTTCCCACCTATGCATCTGTTCTCCTTTGTGAAGACCGCATAAGCCGTGAGCAACTCGGCAACGCTGGGATAGTGGCAGTCGAATTCCGGCCGTTACAGCGAAATTCGAATCTAAAAAGAAAACGGCGGCGGAAATCATCTGCCGCCACCATGAATTTCGCTTTTAGCGCTTTAAACGGCAGACTCCGCCAGCGGTTTCTTCGCTTGTTCTTCCTCGACCACCGTCAGGCACTCCTCGAGAATATCCAGGGCAATCGATGCCTCGTGCTGGTTGACGATCAGCGGCGGAGCCAGCCGGATCGACGTCTCGCCGCAGCCGAGAGTCAGCAGCCCGCGCTCGAACGCCAGATCGACGATGCGATCGCGCCACGTTCCCGCCGGCTCGCGCGAATCCTGGTCCTTTACGATCTCGATGCCGATCATCAGGCCGCGCCCGCGCACTTCGCCGACAATGTCGAAGCGCTTCGGCCAGCTCCGCAGCCGGTCGGACATCAGTTCGCCGATCTTCGCCGCGTTGGCAATGCCCTCTCGCTCGAGGATGTCCATAGTCGCCAGCGCCGCCGCAATGCAAACAGGATTTCCCCCGAATGTCGAGGCATGCGACCCCGGCTTCCAGTCCATGATTTCGGCCCGCGTCATGCAGATGCCGAGCGGCATGCCGGAGGCAATGCCTTTCGCTATGCAGACGATATCCGGCTCGACCCCGGCGTGTTCGATCGCCCACCACTTTCCCGTGCGTCCCGCGCCGGACTGCACTTCATCCGCGACCAGCAAAATGCCGTACTTGTCGCAGATACGCCGCAGCTCCTGCATGAAGATCGGAGGAGCCACCACGTATCCGCCCTCACCTTGGATCGGCTCGACAAAAATCGCCGCAACCTCTTCCGGAGGCAGCGTCGTCTTGAACAGCTTCTCTTCGATATAGCGCGCACAGCCCAGCGCAAAGGCTTCCTCTTCCTGTGGGCCGCCGCTACATCCGCGATAAGTGTAGGGATAACGCACGTGCGTCACGCCGGGTACCAGTGGCGCGAACCGGCGGCGCTGCTGCGGCTTCGAAGCGGTGAGTGAAAGCGCGCCCATCGTGCGGCCGTGGAATGCCCCGAAGAAGGCAATGATGTTCTGCCGGCCCGTGTGATACCGGGCGATCTTCAGCGCGCACTCGACCGCCTCCGCCCCGGAATTGCCGTAGTAAAAACGATGCGGCCCGGGCATGGGCGCAACCGCCGAAAGCCGCTTGGCCAGCGTAACTAGCGCCTCGTAGTAGAAGTCCGTTCCGGACATATGAATCAGCTCCGCGGCCTGCTCCTGGATCGCCTTCACCACCTCGGGATGACAATGTCCAGTCGAGGTCACTGCGATACCAGCGGCAAAATCCAGAAACTCATTGCCGTCCACATCCTCCACACGAACGCCCCGCCCGCGTTTGGCCACCATCGGATACGAGCGCGTATAGCTGGGCGAGATGAGCCGCTCATCGTCCTCGACGATCCGGCGCGCATTGGGTCCGGGTAGCGGAGTGACCAGTTTCGGTCCGTGCTGGGCCCCTTGCCGGGTATGGATTTCAGATTTCGTTGTCATCGTTTCTCTCCTGTAAGGCTGGTTAGCCTGGGTCATCGAGTGGTTCCAGGAAGGGGGTAGTTCTGTTCTGATTCTGTGGACCGGACGCGGAGTCCTCGCTGGACGGGGGGTCCTTAGTCGCTGCCGAAGAGGCTAGGTCGAGTGCGGGTAGGCAGCACGCGGAAATGCCGGCGGGGCGCGATGATGCGAGCAAACGCCCGGTTCCAGCGCTTGTGGCTGGAGTCGGAGTGCGGATTTGTCGCTTGATTTCGCATAGCTCGGCTTTGGGCTGAGGATATCACGCTGACCGTGCCACCGGCGACAAGAACCATCGCGGATCAGCAGGCTGATCTTGCAATCAGCCCCGCGCACTTGTGCGTGGGAGTAATTCTCGTGGCTACGTGATCCGGCTTTCCGGAAACCGCTGCTCACAGAGCCGCGGCGGCCTCATTACTTCGGCCATCCGCCGGACCTCCTCCGGCGTTTTTCCCTGCTCGCGAAGCGCGCGGATCGAGAGGGCGTCATGCCGCTTGGCCAGGCGCTGTCCGCTCTCGTCCATGATCAGAGGGCAGTGATACCACGCCGGTGTCGCCAGCTCAAGCGCGCGGTAGAGCAGGATCTGGCGTGCCGTCGAACGCAGCAGATCAGCGCCTCGCACGACCTCAGTCATCCTCATACCGGCATCGTCGACAACGCAGGCCAGCTGATACGTAGTCACATCGTCGCGCCGCCAGACAAGAAAATCGCCAAAGTCGGTTCCAGCCGTAAAGCTCTCCGTTCCGAAGTGACGGTCCTCGAATTTAACCATCTCGCCGTCGGGAACGCGGAAACGCCAGTTATTCCCCGCTGGAGACGCGAAGTCGCGCGCTAACGGCCCCGGCGGCCTGCATGTTCCTGGATAAATTCCCTCATCGTCGTTGTCTTGCGGAGCGGCGACCGCCTGGGCGAGGTCTTTCCTCGAGCACCGGCATGGATAGATGAATCCGTCGTGGAGCAGCCTTCGCCACGCGGCTAGATAGTACTCATGGCGCTCGCTCTGCGAATACGGCGCGAACGGCCCGCCCACATCTGGGCCCTCCTGCCATCGGATGCCCAGCCATGCCAGATCTTCGAGCATGGCCTGATAGAACTCCCGCCGCGAGCGCTGAGTGTCGAGGTCATCATTGCGCAGCACCAGGGTTCCGCGGGCATCGCGCGCCCGCGTATCCGCTTCGAGAAACGTGCTCGCGTGGCCAAGATGCAGCAGCCCGGTCGGAGACGGGGCCAGCCGTCCGCGATAGTCGCTCCGCGCGGCGGCCATCTCTCTCGCGCCCGCCTGTTCAGTCAAAGTCATTCCTTGATTATGAGAGGCGCGCGGGTTCCGCACCAAACAATCCGGCACAACGAATTCAGCCGACGAGCGAAAGCGTGTCGGGTTTCTCGTACCAGGGCGGCAACAGCTTCACCAGCACCCACAGGAAGAACAATGGAAGCAGGCTGAGCAGCACCGTCATCAGCAATCCCTCGCGCGTGATCAGGCTCATCTTGTAGGTCGTGTACCCGAGAAAGCTCTTCGAGAACAACTGCCCGCCGATCACCACGTTCCATCGCATCGCGAAAATGCCCACCATCGTAAGGCATCCTGCGATCACATAAATTTTCCTGCGCACGTTCACCGGCAATTTCACTATCTGGGTTAGCCCAAGCAGCGTAATCGGAGCGAGAGTGCCTGCGAAGATCTGCAGAACAATCTGGGAGAAATAGAGTTTGGAGTGGACCATGAAGTCCAGGCTGCGAAACGATTCATCGGCCTCGTAGATGCGATGCACGAGGTCGAGCATCTCCAGGCTGAAGTCAATGATGAATGTGTAGAAAAGATAGCGCGCTATCGTGTCCACGCAGCGCATGTCGATGGTCTGCCGGCGCAGCCGCGCGGCCAGCATGTAGATCAGCATCACCGCGGCAATGCCGGAGACCATGGCCGAGAAAATGAAAACCACCGGCATCAGCGGCGACGACCACCACGGATTCGCCTTGATCGATCCAAAGATGAATCCCACATACCCATGCAGCAGAAACGCCGACGGGATACCGATCAGCGTAATCAGCCATCCTACCCGGTCATCGATCTCGATGGCGCGATCGCTGATATTGCTCGACCCAAGCGTCATCACTCGGTACATCCACCGCCGCCAGCCGGTTGCGGACTGCGACATGATCACGATGTCGCGGCGGTAATCCAGCCAGATCTCCGCCACCAGCACCGCCATCAGGTACCAGAGATAAACGAATCCGAACATGGCCATCGCCGAGGTGCGATGCGGCGTGAAATACATCTCGTACGAGCGCTCGGGATGCCCGAGATGGAGCTGCAGTGGCAGAGGCGCAACCAGAAGAAAGGCCAGCGCCGTCAGCATGGCAAGCCTGTAAGTTGGTCGGACGGCCTCGACATGAAAGACGCGCACTAGCGACGCAAGAATGAACGCGCCGGCGACTAGTCCTGTGATGAAGGGATAGAGAACGATCAGCACGCTCCACTGGAGCTGCACTTCGTTCGGATACATGAAGCCATCAACGCCCTGCATCAGACACCTCTCATCGCACCGAGCCATCGAGCTCGTTGTAGAAGGCCTTCGCGCCGGTGGCCATCTGTGGCTTCAGTACCTGCACCGCATGCGTTCTCAGAAATGCATGGATCGGATCGTTCGGATTCTTGAGATCAACCAGCTGCCGCGCCCCCGTCGGGCAGGCTTCGCAGCACGCCGTCGTCAGCCCCTTCGTAATGCGGTGATAGCAGAGCGTGCACTTGTCCGCGACCTTCTTTGTCGGGTGAATGTACCGGCAACCGTAAGGACACGCCTGCACGCAGTAGGCGCAGCCGAGGCAATACTTCTGGTCGACCAGCACCACCCCATCCGGACCGATGAACGTCGCTCCGACTGGGCACACCTGCGTGCAGGGTGAGTCGGCGCAGTGGTTGCACATCTTGGGAACAAAGAAGTATTTGCCGTTATCTTCCTTCGCCACCGGGAATCCAAGCTTGCCACCGTCAGGCGAGATGACCTCGGGGTTGGCCAGATTCCAGTCGGTCACGTGATAACGCTCCACCCACGTCCGGAAGAGTCCATCAGGCACGTCATTCTCGGCCTGGCAGGCGCGCACGCAGTTGCCGCAGCCGATGCACTTCGGGATGTCGATCAACATGCCCCACCAGTGTTCGGTCATGTTGTAGTTTGGCGACGACTCCGGAGTGCCCGCAAGGAGCGACTCCCAGGCGACGGCCGCGGCCGGAAGCAGAACCAGCATCTGACGGCGAGTGATCTTCATTGTGCACCTCCTGCCTCGATCGCCGGGCTGTGCGGCTGATGGCACGTCTCGCAGGGAAGGCCGTTCGAATGACTCGCAGTTTCCACCTGCGGAAAACTCTTCGGCTTCGCGGCGCTCGCTTCATGGCATTGAGCGCACAGCTTCGCTGTGTCGAGCTTTGCAGGCTGAATGGAAGGATCGTCGGCATGCGCAGCGAGCGGCCCGTGGCACGCCTCGCAGCTGACCAGGGCATGCTTTCCCGCCTTCTTCTTGTCCGCTATATCTGCGTGGCAGGTCTCGCAAGTCTGGTGGCCTGCAAAATGAAGCGGCTTCGCGGCGATCTCGCTCGGTGCGGCTCCGCGGTAGTGCCCGTACTGTCCAAATGTGTGTGGCACCAGCCAGCCGCGGATGGCAAAAAATGCGAGGATTGCGACCACAAAAATTCCCGCAAATCGAAACAGATGTCCGGTATCGCGGAAGCTTGGCATCGATCCTCACCGCGCGCCGTCATCACAAACGACGAGCGCAAAAAGTCAGGATTCAAATTCGGGAGAATGCTAGAGAATGCCAGGCAACAAAAGCTGTGACACGCGTCACGAAGCCGCGGTCAGTCACTTCGCATGAATCACCTGCAGTCGAAACGAATAGCCGAGCCCGATCTGGTAATCCGGAGTCGCTGCCGACAGCCCGAAGATAGCGTGAAAATCAAGCTGCTGATGCGGCGAGAGCTTGTAGGACATGCCTGTGTTGATGATATTTTGCGGGCCGCCGCGCTCGGGAAATGAGCCCGAGTATTCGACGTAGGCATCCCATGGAGCGGTAAGCTGGCGGTCGAAGAGCATGCTCGCCTGTCCTGTCCGGTTGCGTTCGCCCGATTGCGTTGGCCACGCTACCGAGAACATGCCGGCAACGGTCCAGTTCTTGCCCAGTCCGTGCGACCACGGCAACTGCACCGCCGGATCATAGCCGTGGCTAGAGATGAGATTTGCCCCGGTTGGCAGGCTGACAAATGGGATGATCGAAATATTGAAATCGCCCAACGGTCCGAGCTGCTGCTTGAAACCCACGCTCATGTCGCCGAACCCGTTGGTGAACGCCGAGCCCGTGTCGAAGTTGTAGAAGTAGTCCGGCACGCCAAGACGCAGCTCGGTCCTCCGCAGGATGCCAAAGCGCACCGCCGTCTCTGGAAAGTCGGTTGTCTGCTGGCCTCCATTACCGGTGACCAAAAAGCCGTTCTCAAACTGAAGGCTTCCGCACGGCACCACAATGCTCGAGCTTGTATTCGACGGGCGGTCCGTGGCGATTGTGCTTTGTGCGTCCGAGCCGCACTTCTGCGCGGCAGTCTGGAGCGCCAGCGCAGTCATCATCATGATTCCAACGAACGCCGCAGGGCGCGACATGCCGAAAATCATACCCCGTGAACTCACGGAGTGAGATCAATGTGATCCTGTCCGGCACTCTTGGCATCATCTGTGCGGTAAAGCCTGTCGCTTGGCTCCCTCTAACAGACCGCGTCACGAAAGAGTATCGAGGTGAAAGGGTTTCTTGTACGCTTCCACGGGGTAACCCTTCGCTTTCCATGCCGCCAGTCCACCTTTGAGGAATTTGACCCGGAGAAAGCTCAAAGCGAGCGCCCGATGCAGGATCCTCCGGGCAGTCGCATCGCTCGGACAGGTGCAATAAACCACCGACTCGCTCTCTTTTGGTATGAGGGATGGATTCTGGATAATCTCCTCCGGATCAAGCCGCGTTGCACCTGGAATGATTTCCGAATCGGCCAGCAGATCGAGTGGCTGCCGGACGTCAAAAACGAGCACAGCCTGTTTGGAATCGAGCAAGTTGTAAAGTGCGTCAGGCGTGATGCTGTGTTCGTCCAGGAGACGCCGGTCTCTTCTGCTTTTGATCCAGAAACCGATCAACACCAGAACAACGATTGCAGCGGCCAGGATTACACCCATCGGTATTTCTCCTCGAGAGACTCCACCGTACAGGATTCACCCGAGGCTCGAAGAGATTCATGGCGGGCGCCGCGGCCAGAAAGAAACCTGGACAACCACTCGAACCTAGCGTCCAGGTGCAGACGAGCTGCCAGCTGGCGGCGCAGGTGTCTGGGGGGTTGTCGGGGTTGCAGCCTGTGCCGGCTCGCGGATCAGCACTGCGGTCCGCGGGAAGGTGAAGCTGCCTCCCGCGTCGTCGATCACATTCACTTGGCAGGTGTAGAGGCCGGGCTTGAGGCCTGTGAGCGGCACATCGAACTGGAAGGCGACGGCGTCGCGGGTCGGGACATTGAGGGAGTTGGCTTCAACGAGGGGGGTTTCGAAGGCCTTGGTCGTCCCATTTAGAAATTCGATGCTGGTTAAAACGCGGACAGGAGCGTTCGGGCCTTTTTGAGCGGGCTTGGCGTCTTTGCCGGCGTCGGCTGCCCCTGCCGGCGCGGCGTGTGCGGGAGCGTATACCTCGTAGAGCAGATAGAGGTGCTGGTCCTGGCGAAAGACGTGTGGCAGATTGGGCACGAGTTGTTCGCCGTCGCGGACAAGCGGACTGTCGGCGTGTTTCGCGGCTGGAATGCGCTGGCTGGCGAGAACGACGGAGCTCATCTTTAGAGGAATTTTTCGCTGGTCGGGAACGTTGATGTCGGTCTCGAAAGAGCCCATACGTCCGGTTTCGTTCTCGCGCACGACAAATTTCAGATGGAACTTGCCGATGGGAAGGGTGAAACCGGTCGAATATTGCACGTTCTTCTGGCGGACCTGCTGGGCCTGATCGATAGCGAGCTTGACCGTTTCGCGGGCCTGGCCGATCACGTGGCCGGCGGGATCTTTAACTTCGCCGATGATGTCCAGGGTCGCTTTGTCCTTGTCGCCGCCTTTGACGAATGGAATCTGCGAGCCTGGCACGACGATGGAAACAGGTACGTAGTAGTGCGTGTCGTCGGTGCGGAAGTAGAGCGTCTCCATGTAAACAGCCACATCGGTCGCCGGGAGATCGCTGGCGAGCTGGTCGTCAAGCTGGCGCTCGCGGTCCTCGCGGGTGGAGTGCTGATAATCGGCGGGGGCGTAGTAGCCGGGACGGTACTCAAGCTTGAGGTCGGGGCGGTTGATCTTGATGGTCAGTCTGCGGTATCGGCCGTCGCGTCGCGTATCTGTCGAGCGGAACCCAAGGACGTAATAGGCAGAAGTATCACGCTGAATACGCTCGAAGGCGGGTGAAAAATCATTGTTGTCGAAGAAGGCCTTGCCGCCCGTGTCGGATGAGAGCGTGGCCATCACTTCTTGGGTGTTGAAGTTAGCATCCAGGTTGTTCTGGAGAGCCGCCCCGTTATAGGCGCTGGTTCCGCGCAGGCTGCCGGTCGATGCATCGCCGAGCGGAGAGATGGCCTGGAGCCCGCGTGTGTCCACGCTATAGATCGATAGGTTGGCGCGCACAGCGGAGTTGATGGCCGAGCGCAGCGAGGCCTGGTTCTCGATGCCGTCGCGCTGGATGCCGCCCGAGAAATAGAGCATCGACTTCTTTTCGTTGATATAGGCGAGCGATTTGGAGATGGAGGCGATGGCGAAGAGTTCGCGGTCGGTGTTGAGGTCGTTGTACTCCTGCTCGTCGGCCGTGAACGAGGTTGTGTCCTCGACTTGGTTAGTCGTACTGGTGGCGCCTTGCTGAAAGCCCTGTCCCTGATCGCCCGAGTAAGAATTGACGGCGTTGAGGAGTAGCTGCCTGTTCTGGGTAAAGTCCTGATCGAGCGATAGCGATGTGTCGAGCGAGACGGCGGCAACAACGTCGGCGGGCTGCATCTGGTGGTTGATGTAGTTGCGCGCCGCCTCCTGCGAGCGCTCGATGTCCTCGGGCTGCATGGACGTGAGATCGAAGAAAAGGACGATGAGCCGATGGTTGCGAAGCTCTTCAGGCCCGGCAACTCCGTTCTTCGCGTTAAAGATGCTCTTCCCGGTCTGGCCGTTGATGGTGGCCTCGTCGAGTGGAGTGGCCTGATCAACGCTTTCGAAGTCAAAGCTCGAGATCTGTTGCGCCTTGCCGTTTTCAAGGATGGTGAAGTCTTTGGCGGTGAGGCCGCGGACGACTTCTCCCGTCTTCTTGTCACGCACGACCACGTTGGTTAGCACGAGGTCGCTGTTCACCTTCAGTGTGAAGGATGACTGGCTGGGGTTCTGATCGGACGATTGCTGGGCGCGGACTGCGAAGAAACCCGCCAATGCGAGGGCTGTGGTCAATCCGATCGTGCGGAGACGGTAAGTCATCATAGTCTCCCTCAGAAACGATACCGCGCCAGGAAGGTAAATTGACGCATGGCAGCGGTGGATATCACCTCGCCGTAAGTTGCCGAGCCGAGGGTTGTATCGACGCCTGAGTATTGGACGGTATTAAAGACGTTATTGACCGTCGCGCGGACTTCGAGGGTGCGCATCTCGGAAAAGCGTTGGGTCTTCGAAAAAGACATGTTGACTGAGACCGTGCCAGGTCCGGGGATGGAGTAGCGCGAAGCCGAGCCATAGCCGCCGTTCGGGGGGTTTTCAAAGGCTAATTTATTAAACCAGTTGTCGACGCTCCCCCCGCCCGCGGTAAGGGACACGCCAGGAATACGGTCGGGGCGCAGCGAGCCGGTGCTGCCGCGGGCAACATCGGCAACCTCGGCCTCGTAGTGTGGGGTAAGCGGCGAGCCGCTGGCGAAATCAAAAGTTCCAGAAACCGAAAGGCCCCCGACGGCGTGCGATAGAAAGTTTCCGCTGCTTAGGTAATGGCCGTCGACGCCGAAGGGCAGCTCGTAAACGAAATCCCCTTTGACCTGGTTGCGAATGTCAAAGCTGGAGTTTGATTCTTCCGCGAGCAGGTCCTGCCAGTTCTGGGCGACAGTTACCGCAGTTCCTCCATTCCCGCCAATCGAGCTGGCGTTGTCAATGGAGTGCGAATAAGTGTAGGTCGCGCCGAGAGCAATTCCGTTCTGCATGCGCTTGCGAAGACGGACGGCGAGGGCGTTGAAGTTGGAAAAGGCTACATCGTTCTCGTAGTCGTAGAGCACGTTCGGCACCGCGGTGCCAAAGCGTCCGGGAGCATCGACGATGTCGAGGCGAGTGCCCTTTGAGCCGTTGTAGCCAACATTGAGGACAATGCCGAGCGGCAGCGTTCGCTGGACGTCGAGGTTCCAGACCTGCACGTAAGGGAGGCGGTAGTTCTTATTCACCGAGTAATTGCCTTCGGCCGGGGGCACCGCGGTGAAGCCATTGGCGAGGGTGAAGAGGGGGGTGGCGCCGGTCGTGTTCTCATTGGTCTGAACGTTGGCCCACGGCGGCTGGAAGGCAAAATCCTGCACGAATTTTACGTACTGGCCATTGGCGAAGTTGATGCCGTAGCCGGCGCGGACTACGGTGTCCTTGACCGCGCGCCACGCAATTCCGATGCGCGGCGAGAAGTTATCCTTCTCGGGATAGACAAGAGTGTGCGGGAAAAAACCGGTGTAGGGGCCATAAGTGTTGGGTGTAACCGTGGCCGCTTCCGTATAGTCGTTGCCTGTATCCAGCGTAGCGAGCCGGTCGTTCTTCTCCGAGTAGGGCGAAAAGTACTCGTAGCGCAACCCGGCAAGCATGGTCAGATTCGATCGCGCACGCCAATCGTCCTGGGCATAAGCATCGATCACGTTCTCGCGCAGATAGGATTTTTGATAGGGCGCCTGGATGCTGGTCTGCTGGGGCAGGCCAAGCAGCAGGTCGGCCAGCGAAGATCCGGACGTCGAAAACCCGTTGGGGGTGTTGGGGCTGGTGCCGGGCGCCTGGGTGTATACGCCGGTGAAGATATAAGTGCCGGTGGAGTTCGTTTCGCCAATCAGGTCGAGGTGAACGCGGCGAACGTCGCCGCCAAAGCGGAAGTTGTGCTTTCTGTGGATCCAGGAAAGCGATTCAGAGAGCGATATGGTCTGGTTGATCTGGAAACTCGGCTGCTGCTCGCTGAGGCTCGTGAATTGGTTAAGTGTGACATCGGGCAAGCCGTAGAGTTGTGGCACTGAAGGGAGCCCGTTGAGGCCGATCTGGCTTGCGACGTCGGTCGTGTTGGTGAAGTAGTTGGTGGTTTCCGCGTTGGTGCGGTTCCAATTGAGATTCAGCATGTTGGCAAGGTGGCCCTTGCTGATGGAATAGCCAACTTGCAGCGAGTACTGGTTGCTCTGTTGCTTGCCGCCGAGATCAGGGAAGAGGTTGAGGTTGTCCAAGGCCGAGTGGCTGTAGTTGAAATTAAAGTTGATGCTCTGATGCAATCCCGGAGAGCTGGCCTGACCAAGGCGCTGGCGGATGAAATTACCGAGGGCGGCGTTATTCCCCCCACTTCCGAAGTTGTGAATGAGGCGCGCTCCGATGGTGGTGGTGTTCGTCTGGGCTGAGCTCAGGAGGTGGTAGTTCTGCGTGGTGCCGGGGAGGTTCTGCTCCGGGACATACTTCAGCAGGGCCGTGGCTTGCGGCGAAATGCATTGCGACGGAATGGTGTTGTTCGGGAAAGGTTTGCCCGCGTTGGGGTCGCCGGGATAGCAGCCGGGATCGTAAATGGTGATGGGTATGCCCCCGGGCGTGGTAAGACCCTGGAAGTTGCCGGCGCGCTCTGCGTCGAGAGGGACGGTTCCATATTGATCGAAAGGTGATGACGAGCGCTGGCCGGATAGCGTGAAGAAGATGAAGTCCTTCGTATCGTGCGTGATCAGGTGCGAAATGTACGGCGCTCCGATGAAAGTGAGCCCGAACCGGTTGGAGGCGTAGCTGGGCTGGCTGACGGGCTGGCCGCGCAAAGCGAAGGGCAAAGCGTTCAGGGCCGAGTTGCCGCCAGTCCAGAAGAATGCGCCGTGAGGCTTGTTGGGATTAAAGTTGCGAAAGTTGCCTCGTCCTCCAAAACCGCGACTTCCTCCTCCGAAGCCACCGCCGCCCCCGCCTCCGCCGCGGCCACCGAAGCCGCCGCCCCCTCCTCCACCACCCGGACCGCCTCCGCCGGGTCCTCCGCCGCCAGGGCCACCAACACCGGCTCCGTCAGGCTCGGCCGAAAGTTGGCCGTCGCCGAAATTGATTCCTGCAAAGGGGTTGGTAGAGCCGTTCTGACCGGCGACGGCGACCGACTCGGTGGAGACATCAGGGTTCGAGGCGAGCGATGGCAGCGCGGCAGAGGAGCTGGACGAGCCTCCG
Organism: uncultured Acidobacteriaceae bacterium; assembly: GCA_963724375.1. Classification (GTDB taxonomy): domain Bacteria; phylum Acidobacteriota; class Terriglobia; order Terriglobales; family Acidobacteriaceae; genus Silvibacterium. The sequence continues at coordinate 179,218 of CAVRUM010000011.1, read as the reverse complement.
GCAGCCTCAATCAAGCCGGTGGCCGCGTCCGCCAGTGACAAGTTTGTTGTGCCGCGTCCTGTGTACTGGCGGGTTGCGGCCGTCTGCTGCTGTTCCTCCTGTGCTGCGCGCGAGGCCAGGGTGAGGGTGAAGTCAACTTTCTGGTCATGCGACGTGGCGTTGAGCAGGGCTTCCTGGGTAGTGGACGCGAAGGCGGCGAGTTCAGTGCGCAGGACATAACGGCCATTCGAGGGGATGGTCATGCTGTAGTCGCCGCGAGCGTTGGTAGCCGTCGTATATTTGCGTCCCGTGAGAGTGTTGGTGGCGGTGATGCTGACGCCGGGAAGCGGAATGGTTCCGGACTTGACTGAGCCGTGAATGACACCGCCGGCCTGGGGGGCCGCGGCGGCTGGAGTGGCTGGTGCGGCTGATGCGGAAGGAACGGCGGGAACTGTCGTGGACTGCGTGGGCGCGGGGGTGGGTGGCTGCTGAGCACGGGCATAGCCAGATCCGATCAGCTCTGACACGATCAGCAAAAGCGATATCGAGATGCGACGACGCGTCATAGGGTCAGCGGTCTACTGGTTCGGCGGGGCAGGGCTGGAACCAGGCGTAGAGGTGGAGCTGGATTGGCTGTGCCTTTCGCCTCCCCCACCTGGCCCACCGGGCCCCCCACGATCGCCGGGTCCACCAACACTTAATACGGTCGCGAGGAAGTTTCCGTTCTGAAGAGAGCCGCGGGCGGTCACATTGTCTCCCACCTTGATATCAGCAAGCGTGATGCTGTCGCGGTGCTTGCGGAATGAGGTGTTCTCGTCCACCACGATGGTCTGAACGACATTGTCGGGGCGCTTGACGGTGATTTTAGTTTCGTCGATCGATTGGATTGATCCAGCAGTCCATGTCTTGCCGAAGTCGGCGCGTGCTTTTTCGTATTGCTCTTTATCGATGAGCATCACGAACATCGCGCCAACCGTCTTTGCCTTTTCGTCTTTGTCGCCGGCTGCGGCTACCATGTCGCCGACGTGGATGTCCGTGATCTTGACCTGATCGCGTTGCTTGCGGAATCGCGTGTTCGGCCCGGTTTCCACTTTGTAGATGTCGCCGGTCTCCGTCTTCACCGAAATGTTGTCGCCGGCTATTGCAGTGACGGTACCCCTGATGCCGTGCTCGGCAAATGCAGCGCCCATACCTTGCCTGTCGCCCGGCGGTCCGGCTCCCGCGGACGCTTCCTGTCCGCTGGCGAACGGTAGAATGAGCGAGGCGGCGAAGAGCAAAACCAGTGCGCGCAAAGCGAATTTCATGACCAATTCAGTATCTCTCAATTAGACTGGCGCGAGCCGAAGCGGTGAGTGCTACGGGAGCTTCGATTTGGAGGATAGACGCCCGAAAACGGCTGGAAGACGCAGTCAGAGTCGGTCTGGTGTGCGTCGAACGGGAAAATGCCTGTAACTTCTCCGGCAGCTGGCACATCTAGTGGTAGTCTCACGGGCAACAGAAGACGATGACGGCTCTCTAACCTAGAGGAGGATTGCGCATCGATGGGAACTCTAACGGGGTTGGGTCAGACCGCTGGTTCTGGGAGTCGGCTGGCGGACGCGGCACGAGAGTTCTGTAGGGTGCGGCGGCAGACGGAAAAGCTCTGCGAGCCGCTCACCCCTGAGGACATGATGGTGCAGGCTTGCCCCGAGGCCAGTCCGGCCAAATGGCATTTGGCGCATACCACGTGGTTTTTCGAGACCTTCCTGCTGTCGGATTTCTTGCCCGGATATCGACCCTTTCATCCCGACTTCGTCTGGCTGTTCAACAGCTACTACAACTCAGTCTCCGATCAGCCTGTTAAGAAGCTGCGCAGCTCATTTTCCCGGCCGTCGCTGGAGGAAATTCTTCAATATCGGCGCCACATAGAGGAAGCGATGGGACGGCTGATCAACAGCGGCATGCCCGAAGAAGCAGAGCGGAGGGTGATACTGGGCCTGCATCATGAGCAGCAGCATCAGGAGTTGCTTGCCTACGATATCAAGAACGCCTTCTGGGCGAACCCTCTGCATCCAGCGTACAAGGATGGGGAATTACCGCAGTCGACCGCGGGTGAATCGACGTGGATCGGCCATGAGGGCGGTCTGGCAGAAATCGGCCACAGCGGCGACGGTTTCAGCTTTGACAATGAACAGCCCCGGCACAAGGTTTTCCTTGAGCCGTTTGAACTGGCATCGCGACTGGTGACGTGCGGCGAATATCTGCAGTTCATGCGCGACGGTGGATATGAGCGAGCCGAACTCTGGCTGTCGGAGGGATGGGACACGATCAAAGGTCAGGGGTGGAAGGCCCCGCTGTACTGGTTTGAGACTGAAGGTGACTGGCAGGTTTTTACGCTCCGCGGCGGGGTGAGTTTGGAGACGTTGCTCAACACTCCTGTCTGCCACGTGAGCTATTTCGAGGCGGACGCCTTCGCGCGGTGGGCCGGGAAGCGCCTGCCGACAGAAGCCGAGTGGGAGATTGTGGCTGCTCCTTTGCCTGTTGAAGGCAATCTCCTGGAAGCCGCTGTCTTGCATCCTCTGGGAGCCGGAAGTGGCGCCGGGTTGCAGCAGATGTTTGGCGATGTGTGGGAGTGGACGGCGAGCGCATATCTTTGCTATCCCGGCTTTGCTGCCCTCCCCGGCGCGCTCGGGGAGTACAACGGCAAATTTATGTCCAGCCAGATGGTGCTTCGAGGCGGCTCTGCGGTCACGCCCGCATCTCATATTCGAAGCACGTACAGGAATTTCTTCTCACCGGCCACCCGCTGGCAGTTTTCCGGTATACGCTTGGCGAATCGTTAACGCTTTTCGACCCCTCTCAGGAGCCTTGATCCCCTTATGCACAGCCTCTCCTCGATACTTGCGCTGCCCGAGGCGGCACAGACTCCGGTGGGGTCTGAAGTCTACACCGGCTTGACTTCCCGGCCTAAGACGCTCTCTCCATGGCTTTTCTACGATGAAGAAGGCTCCCGGCTATTCGAAAAGATCACAGAGCTGCCGGAGTATTACCTGACTCGCACTGAGCGAGGAATCTTTGCGAAGCATGCGGACGCGATTATTGAGGCTGCCGCCGGTAATTGCAGCCATGCGCTGACAATGATCGAACTGGGGGCTGGGACGGCAACGAAAACGGGGCTTCTGCTGGAAGCCGCGGTTCGCCGGCAGGAGAAACTCGATTATCTGGCGATCGACGTCTCGGGAACTCCTCTGACCGTGGCGAAGGAGCGCATTGAGAGAGAAATTCCCGGTGTGACGGTTACTCCCAGAGTCGCTGATTACACGACCGGCGTCGCGGATTTTCCCGCAGACGGCAAGCGGAGGATAGTGCTTTATATCGGATCGAGTATTGGTAACTTCGAGCCTGCCCACGCGGCAAAGTTGTTGCGCGATGTGCGAGCGCACCTCTCGCCCGGAGACCGTCTGCTGCTTGGAGTCGACCGTGTAAAGGAGCGTTCGGTGCTGGTGCGCGCCTATGACGATCAAGCGGGCGTCACAGCTGCATTCAATAAAAATGTCCTGGTGAGAATCAATCGCGACCTGGACGGTAATTTCAATCCCCGGCTCTTTCGACACCGCGCGCTCTGGAATCAGGAGCAGTCGCGGATCGAAATGCACTTGGAGAGCCTGATCGCGCAGCAAGTAACGATCCGGGCGCTCGATCTCAAGGTGAAGTTCGCGCGCGGCGAGACAATTCACACCGAGAATAGTTACAAATTCACCCGCGAGGGCGTTGTGGAATTGTTGCAGCATGCAGGCTTCGCTTTGACGCAGTGCTGGACTGACGAGCGCGAGTGGTTTGGGGTATACCTCGCGACCGCCGGGAGCTAGGTCCGAACATAGTCTCCACCCTTGCCTCCCGTCTTCTTCTCGAGACGGATTTCGCGGATAACGATGCCCTTGTCGAGCGCCTTGCACATGTCGTAAATGGTGAGAGCGGCGACGGAGACTGCGGTGAGGGCTTCCATCTCCACGCCGGTCTGCCCGGTGGTGGCGACCGTCGCGGCAATCGTCACCCCCTCAGGCACAATTTCGGTCTTTACATCGATAAAAGTCAGTGGAAGCGGGTGACACATGGGGATCAGCTCGGCAGTCCGCTTGGCAGCTTGTATTCCTGCAATGCGAGCAACTTCGAGAGGATTGCCCTTGGGGTTCTCGGGCAATGCCCCCAACACCTCGGGCGAGAGCGCGACAAAGGCTGAGGCACGAGCCTCGCGGCGGGTCGAAGGCTTGCCGCTTACATCCACCATATGGGCTTGGCCCGCATCGTCGTAGTGAGAGAGCTTGCTCATAGAGAAAGGGTATAGGGTCCAGGATGCGGATACGAGCCCTTCAAAGAAAGAGGATTGAAACCCGATCGCCCTCTTTGAGGTCCTTGGAGCCTTCCGGGACCACGATAAAGCAATTGGTCCGGGCGGCCGCGGTCTGGTCGCCAGACCCTTGCCACGGTACCGGGCAGACCCGGGCGTGGCTCGCGTTGCTCTCGAGGTGCCCCGGCAAAAAGCGTGTCAGGCTGGACTTGCCCCCGATACCGGCTGATAACTGTGCCTCAGTGAAGCAGGGTCCCGACCCAGGGCGGCCGGAGAGTGCGGCGAGTAGCCGCGCGGCAAACAGTCCGAACGTGACCATTGTCGAGACAGGATTTCCGGGCAGCCCGAAAAAATACCGGTGACCCGAGGGTTGAGTTGGCAGCCGTCCGAAAACGACCGGCCGGCCGGGCTGGATGCGCACTCCGGTAAAGAAGAATTCGGCGCCAAGATTGATCAAAGCCTGTTCGACAAAGTCATATTTACCCATCGAGACTCCGCCGGAGAGTATCAGCAGATCGCAATCAAGTGCCCTGTGAATGGCCTCCTCGATCGTCGCCAGAGTATCCGCGACGATGGGGAAAAGAACGGGTTTGCCGCCGTGCTCAAGCGTCTGTGCAGCGATGGAGTAGCTGTTGGAGTTGCGGATCTGCCAGGGCAGGGGTCGGTTGTCGAGGGGGACGAGCTCGTCTCCGGTGGCCAGAATGGCCACGCGTGGACGTGGATAGACCGGCAGGGCCGGAAACCCGCAGGCGGCGGCAGCAGAAATGTGTTGCGGACCGATGCGTGTGCCCGCGGGAACCAGCGTGTTTCCCGAGCGCGCCTCGGCCCCAGCCTGGACAATATTCTCTCCGGGCGTGATCTTCCGACCGGGACGGATGTGCGAAGTTTCGATAACTGCGTGCTCGACCATCAGAACGCAATCCGCGCCGGGAGGGACAGGGGCACCGGTCATAATTTCAACGGCCTGATCGGATTCAATCGGGGGTCCGGTCCAGCTCTCCCCAGCTCGTAGCCGGCCGATTACAGTAAGGGGCTTGCCAGGTTCAAGATCCGCGGCGCGACAGGCGAAGCCGTCCCGTGTGGAGCGTGGGAAGGGCGGCTGGTCACGATCAGCGAATACCGGCGCCGCGAGCGCGCGGCCCACCGTTTCGAGAAGAGGCAGGATTTCGAGATTTCGGGCATCCGGGCCGAGCAACGCACTATGTTCTCTGACCGTTCGATCAGCTTCGGCATAGCCCAGCACGATGGAAGGAGAGGCGGTTTCCACAGCAGGATTGTAGCGAAATGAAAGGGCGCCGCCTCGGTGGCAGGCGCCCTCGACAAGCGTGGGTTATTTCTTCTTCGAAGCCTTGTAGGTGGAAGACACGGTGGTTCCCAATTCAGCAAGGACTTGTTTGGCATCGTTTGAGAACGGGCCGTCGGGAGCAAGCTCGAGATACTTCTGATAAGCCTCGGCGCAGCCCGGAGGGGCGACAATCTTCTGCGTCTTCGGATCTATGCTGGCTTTGTTGATGAGCGCCTTGCCCTTGAGGTAATACGGAATGGGCTTGGTGGGATCGGCCGCGATCGCCTTGTCCGCGGCCGCTACCGTTGCGTCAACCTGGTTGGCGCGGTCCATCATGATGGCTTCGTTGGTGTAATGCATGGCCGCATTCTTGGGGTCGGCGGCTACAGCAGCATCATAAGCGGCCTGGGCTTCGGGCACCTTTCCTTGAGAGGCATAAATCTCACCCAAGGTGTCGTTGGCCGCGGCAATAATGTCGGGATTGGGCTTCTTGCTGGCCGACTCCAATTCAATCGCCTTCTTTAACGAGGTGATGGCGTCGTCGTTCTTCTTCAATCCGTATTGAGCTCTGCCAAGTTCTACCCAAAGTACAGAAGCATCCGGCTTGGCCTGGGTGTCCTTCTGCATCAGTGATTCGGCTTCGGTATAGTTCTTGTCCTTGTTGTCCTGACGAGCTTTTACCAAATCCGCGTTCAGGTTCTTGATCCCGGCGTTTTCCTTATTTATTTCGGCGTTCTTCGCCCTGACCTGCTCCAGCTGTTTCCGCTGCTCCGGGGTCAACTTGGAAATGTACTCCGGGCGGCTCATGTCGAAGTCCACAGTGGCATCAGCACCTGCGGTGATCTTTACTTCAGGGATTTGATCCACCATCTTGTCCGGCGGAGTATCGGGGTTCCGATAGACCGCCATGTAGGTGCCAGGCGCGATTCCCTCGCCGGTATAGTTGCCGTTGTCATCGGTCGTGAAGCTGTATTTTGCGGTCTTGCCGCCGTCGTTTGACAGGCTGACGGTCCCGCCCTTCAAAGACGCTCCGGACGGGTCCTGCACATGTCCGTGAATCTTGCCTGTGGCTTCCTGCGCGCGCAGGCTGCCGGCAACGGGCACGAGCGATATTGCGCAGATGAGCGCAAGCCAAAGCCTGGCCTTGCGTGGTGTGGTTTCGATCGTTGTGTTTGCTCTCATGATGGGTTCCTTAGCGCGTAGGGAATCGGGTCTGGCGTTCCGGCTTCGTCGAAGGCGCGCAAACGCAGTACGCAACTGTCGCATTCGCCGCATGCCTCGTCCGCGCCCGAATAGCACGACCACGTTAAATTGAATGGTGTACGAAGTTCAAGACCCAACGCCACGATCTGCCTTTTCTTCAGATGGATGAGGGGGGTGAGTATTTTGATGTCTCCTTCACGCGTGCCGGTCTGGATTACCTGCTGGAAAGCCTGGTAATAGGCAGGACGGCAGTCGGGATATCCGGAACTATCCTGCTCGACGGCCCCGATGAAGATGGTACGCGCTCCCAGGACCTCGGCCCAGCTGACCGCCGCCGATAAAAAGTGGGCGTTGCGGAAGGGAACGTAGGTGACAGGGATGGAATGACCAATGGGTTCATGCTGCGGCGCCGTGGGAACCTCGATCGACGGATCGGTGAGCGCCGATCCCCCGATCCGGCGAAACAAGTCGATCTCGAGATGCAGGAAATCCGAAAAGTCGAGGGCACGGGCCACCTGTCGGGCACTTTCGAGTTCGCGGCGCTCGGTGCGCTGTCCATAGCTGAAATGCAACGCATACGCATCATAGTCGCGAGCAGCTAGAGCAGCGCAAACGGCTGAATCCATGCCTCCGGACAGGCAAACCACGGCACGGCCCGGCACCTGGGCGGATAGATGACTCGATTTTGACATTCTTCGCTTATGGTAACGCGTACCTCTGAAGCGGATAGTCAGTTCGAGAACTTCGCCAGCTTCTTCAGGTCAGGACTACTTTACTTCGCCTCCTGGGCGGACTGCAGATAGATGTCCACATTGTTCTTGTCGACTTCAGCCGTCCCCGTGTCGATGAAGACTGGGTAAGGCGAAAAGGTGTTCTGGGAATAATCGGGGCTGAACGCCTTAACGCCGCTGTGGTAGATAAGGTCGAGTTCCCTGAGTCCGACGTAACCCATGGTGTAAGGCTTCTGCGCGATAGTAGCGTTGATTGAGCCGTCCTTGATGTCCTGAAGGGTATCGGGGTCGACGTCCATCGCGATCAACAGCCGGTCAGTAGCCTTGTTGTTCTTGAGCACAGTCGCAACATCCTTGCCGGCCGAAGCCTCGAGACAGATGAATGCGTCGACGTGAGCAGGTCCGGTCAGGACGAGGTATTGCGGCGTTTTATCCATGGCCGTGCCGGAGTCGCCTTTGATATTGAACACATCCATGACCTTGATACCAGGATGCGTGGCGAAGATATCCATGTAGCCCTTCTGGCGTTCATCGAGGTTGGGTTGGCCAGGCATGGTAAAGAAGACCACGTTGCCTTTGCCGCCGAGCTTGTCCACGACGCGCTGGCCGCCCAGGTGACCGGCTTCGAGATTATTGGTGCCGATAAAGAAGAGACGATGGCTGTGCGGAGCATCGGAATCGATCGTGATCACCGGGATTCCCTGGTCAATGGCGGAGTCGATCTCGGGCTGCAATGCGGCGGCATCCGCGACAGATACAAGAATTCCATTTGGGTGCTTCGCGATGGCGTCGTGTAGATCTTTCACTTCTTCCTGAACGTCATAGTTCTTTGGCCCGTCGACTTTCGTCGTTACATCATATTGGGCTCCCGCTTTCTCGAAACCTTGGACGGCGGTCTTCCAATACGGTAGATCCAGGTTGTTCGAGATGAGGTAATACGTCTCTTTATTCGAATGGCGGCCGCAGCCTGCCAGAAAACCAAGAGCTGCAAGTGAAAGCAGCCCCGTGTATCTTAGAGTTCGCATCAATACCTCCTTTGAGATCGTAAAGCCAAGCCGTGCTGAACTTTTGAGGGTAGCCGCAAATCCTCCAGCCGACAAGAGCAGCGTCGGGGATTGTACTCCACTGAAACAGATTTTGCCGAGGGGAACTGACCATGGCCTTCGCCTCAGCCACTGACCGGCACGGCAATGGCGCAATGGGTCCGCCTCGCATCGTTCCACCAGGCGTCGAAGGCGGTGAGAGCGCGTTCGCACTGGATACGATGGCGTTCTTTTTTGTCTCGGATGCGGCGTCGCGCCTCTTCTTCGAGAGCCACAAGGAGGTCGAAGGTGATATTGGCCGGGTCGAATCGCTTGCCCTCGGCATGAGTGATGTAGTGAACGAGCGAGCCAAGCGCGGTCTGCCGGGGGATCGGCAGCGGGTTTAAGCCGGCAGCGCTTGCTCCGGCATAAAGGCCGGCAAGCATGCCGGTGGCTATCGATTCGGTGTATCCCTCGACCCCGGAGATCTGTCCGGCAAAGTAGACGTTCGGGTATTCGCGCAGGTTCAGAGTTTCACTCAGCACCCGCGGCGCGTTGATATAGGTGTTCAGGTGAATCTGCCCGTAGCGCAGAAATTTTGCGCTCTCGAGGCCGGGTATCAGTCTTAGAATTCGCGCCTGCTCGCCGTACTTCAGGTGGTTCTGAAAGCCGACGAGGTTGTAAGAATCCGCGCGGAGATTTTCGCACCGGAGCTGAACGACCGCCCACGGCGTTTTGCCGGTGCGAGGATCCCGCAGACCTACCGGCTTCATCGGTCCGAAGCGAAGAGTATCGCGGCCGCGGCGGGCGAGTTCTTCGATGGGGAGGCACCCTTCGAAGTAGTCCAGCCTCTCCCATTCCTTTTCCTGAACCTGCTCGGCGCTGACCAGCGCGTCGTAGAAGCGGTCGTACTCCTCTTTTGACATCGGGCAATTGATATAGTCGGCGGTGCCCTTGTCCCAGCGCGCCGCGAAGTAGACGCGGCTCTTGTCAATTGAGTCGGCCTCGACTATGGGGCTGATCGAATCATAGAAGGCGAGGTGCTCGCTGCCGGTGAGGCGGGCAATCTCCGAAGACAGGGCCGAAGAAGTGAGCGGGCCGCTCGCGATGATGGTGATTCCATCATCCGGATCGAGCTTCGTGACTTCTTCGCGGTGTACACGGATGTTCGATTCAGCGTCAATGGCCGCACCGATCAGCCGCGAGAACTCGACCCGGTCGACGGCCAGGGCGTGCCCGGCAGGGACCGCGCTCCCATCGGCGCACGCGAGCAGAGCAGATCCGGCGCGACGCATCTCCTGCTTGAGCAGCCAGGGCGCGGAATATTCGCTTTCCGACTTTAACGAGTTCGAGCAGACGAGCTCCCCAAAATCGGCCGTCTGGTGTGCCGGCGTGGTCCGCACCGGGCGCATCTCGTAGAGATCGACTTCGAGACCCAGGCGAGCGATAGTCAGGGCGGCCTCCGGGCCGGCGAGTCCGCCACCGATGACGCGGATCTTCATCCCTTGACCCCGGTCTCGACAATCACGGCGGGCCGTGCCGCCAGGGCTTCGCGGATGATTGTCCGAGCCTCAGCCAGTTCGTCTCCAGTCAGCTCAAGCCGTGGCGGCCGGACGCGAGCATTCCCCTGTCCGGCATTCTCTTGCACCAGCTTGATGAGCTGGACAAACTTCGGCACGGTATCCATTCGCAGCAGGGGCAGGAACCAGCGATACAGCTCGAACGCCTCCCGGGTCCGGCCGTTCATGGCCAAATCGAACAAGGCCACGGACTCGGCAGGAAACGCATTCACGAGTCCTGCGATCCAGCCTGTTGCGCCCGCCGCGATGCCCTCAACAATTGCGTCATCGACGCCAACAAAGATGCTCAGCCGGTCCCCGGCGAGCGCGCGGATAGCCGTGACGCGGCGGACATCGGTGCTTGATTCCTTCACCGCCTGCAGGTTCGCATGCTCCTCCGCCAGCTCGACAATCTGTTGCGGCAGGAAATCCGTCCCATATGCGACCGGATTGTTGTAGAGCATGCAACTCAGGGGCGTCGCCCGGAAGATAGCCGCCATGTGGGCTTTGGTCTCGCGCCAGTCTCCACGATAGACATAGGGCGGAAGCACCATGAGGCCCGAGCAGCCGGCGCTCTCGGCCGCTTTGGCCAGTGTGACCGCATCCGCCGTTGAGAGTGCGGAAATGGCTGCCACGACCGGAGCGCGTCCGTTCAGTGCCGCCACCATATTCTTGAGGATCGCCGCTTTTTCATCGAAATCAAGCGTCGCGGCTTCGCCCAGCGAGCCGAGGGAGACGATGCCGCTGCATCCGTTCTCGACGAGCCATTTCGCATGCCGATCCATGAAAACGTGGTCCACTTTGAGGTCTCGATCAAAGCAGGTGGTCATTGCAGGCATTACTCCATGCCAGTTCATCGTGTCTCCTGTAGAGCGGTGAGCCGCGCGGGCAAATATGGATCGATCGGGATCGCGGAAGTCCGCCCGAGCAGATGATCAGCCAGCAGCCGGGCGGTGCCGAGCGAGGTAGTGATGCCCAGGCCTTCATGGCCGGTTGCGAGCCAGACGGTTGGGTCTTCGGTAGGGCCGATGAGCGGTAGCTTGTCGGGCGTGGCCGCTCGGAAGCCGGTCCAGCTGCGAATTTTGCTGAGCCCAGGCAGGCCGGGCATATAGAGCGCGGCGCGCTCCATCATGGCATCGAGAATGTGCTGGTCGACCTCCGGGTTTTCAGCCAGGTATTGACGAGACGATCCCACGAGCAGGTGTCCGGAAAGGCGCGGCTGGATATTGAAGGCCACTGACTCCGTGGCGGAGCCGTGAGCGCTCTTGAGGTACCCAAGCTCGACAAGTTGATGGCGGGCGTAGCCAGGATAGCGGTCGGTAAGGATGAGGTGACCCTTGCGCTTCTTGACCAGGACCCCGGGGGTGATGGAGGGTGCGAGCGATCCGGCGGCGTTGATAATGTGGGCGGCGTGGAGGTCCTCTCCATCGTCGAGGATGACCCGGCCATGAGCGGCGCTGGTTACTGCGTGACCGGTGATGAGCTGAGCGCCGAGTTTACGGGCTTCGGAGACGAGGTACTCGGCGGCGCGGCGAGGATCAAGGACTGCATCGTTCGGCACCAGCAGCCCTCCGGAGAGCGGGCGGCGAAGGTTCGGTTCGGCTTCGGCAAGCGCCTTGCTATCCAGCACCTCACATGCGATGCCGTTTGCGGTGAAGGCGTCACGCTTGCGGCGGACCTCGGCCATCTCCTCGTCATCAGACGCGATCCAGATCGTGCCGGGCCTGTAGTATTCAACGGATTCGGGCAGGCTGGCTGCGAGGTCGCTCCAGAGCGATTGGGACCACCTGCTGAGGGCCAGCTGTGCTGGCGAGTCGTCCATGACGACAACGTGACCCATGGCAGCGCCGGTGGCTCCGCTGGCGACCGAATCGCGCTCAATGATAGCCACGCGCAGGCCGGCGTGGCCGAACTCCAGCGCGCAGGCTGCGCCGACAATGCCAGCGCCGGCGACTACGACATCGACTGTCTGGCTCACGGGCGTATCCCCATGCAAAAGGGGTCCGTCGGATCGAGCAGAAGCGTGGATTCAGCGGTCACGTAGGCAGTTCCGGTGATGCTGGGGATAATTCTTTCATCTTCAATACGGATATGGCCCTCGAACATTGTGCCGAGAATGCCGGCCTGCCGCCACACCTGCCCGGGAGCAAGCTTGCCGTCGGCGTAAAGGCAGGCCATCTTGGCGCTGGTTCCCGTACCGCAGGGCGAGCGGTCGTAGGCCTTGCCGGGGCAGAGCACGAAGTTGGTACTGTCGGCAGCGGCGTCCAGCGGAGGGCCGAAGAGCTCGATGTGGTCAATCTCTGCGCCGTTCTTCCCGGTGATGCCGTGTGTTGTAAGCGCTTTACGGATCTGCCAGGTGAATTCCGTCAGTTCGTCCACGTTTGCCAGCGAGAGTCGCTTCTCGTGGTTCTCAACCAGATAGAACCAGTTGCCACCCCAGGCAACGTCGCCGCGAACTTCGCCGTGGCCGGGAACTTCCACCGGGACTGATGCGGCAAACCGGTAACTTGGCACGTTCTCGACGGTTACGGCTCCGGAGCGATGGAGAGTCACGAAGACAATTCCGACTGGCGTTTCGATGCGGTGGCTGCCCGGAGCGATCCTGCCAAGAAAGGCAAGCGAAGCCATCAGACCAATCGTGCCGTGCCCGCACATGCCGAGATAGCCGACATTGTTGAAGAAAATCACACCGGCGGTACAGGTCTGGTCGAACGGCTCGCAGAGGAGCGCGCCGACAACTACATCCGACCCACGGGGCTCGTTGACGACCGCCGACCGGAAGTCGTCGTGGTCTCTGTGAAAGCGTTCCCGGCGTTCGGCGAGAGGACCGCTTCCCAGGTCGGGACCTCCGCTTACGACCAAGCGAGTCGGCTCTCCTGCGGTGTGGGAGTCGATGATCGAAACACGGTGCACAGTCGAGTCGAGTCTCATGGGAGGTCCGACTTTAGTATCGCCCGGAGACGCTCGATTGCGATGACTCGATAACCCTCGCGGAAATGATACATTGGCTTTTTGATTCGATTTCCCGCGCGGGAGGAGTTTCGGGTGCGAGTGTCTGCGAAGATGATGAAGGTTTCAGGGTGGGTGCTGGTCACTGCGGCGGCGGGATTCGTCGCCACTGGATGCGAAACAGGCCGCGTGAACAAAGCGCACTCCCCGGCCATGCATCTCTCCGATATGACGACTACCGGGAAGCCCGACCCGGCTTACGTGGCGAATGGCGAAGGCATCCCCCCTGTTCCGGGATCGCCAACTGCTGCGGGCTCCGACGGCAAACAGCCCTTTGCCTCATCCTCCGCACGGCCGAGCCCCGGGGCCGAACACGGTGTCGCCGCTCCACCGGCCCAGCAGGACAAGGATCGCTTCGTCAGGCAATAACCCCCGCATCACTGGCCCGGACTTATCTCTATCCGCATTCATATCCGCGGAAAGAGGATTGCGCTCGTCGTCCTCCCACGTCTGCTTTGCCTTCAACGCATCGGCAATTTCGGGTCAATCAAGCTTTATTGAGGCATCCCAAACTTCCGGACAGGCGACAATTCACCCGAAACCGTGCGACCGTGTCGGAAGCGCTCGTGCTGGCTGTCCAAGGAGAGCAACGCGTGCTACGGACCGAAGCCGCGGTTCATGTCCCAGAGCGGATAATGCGGCAGAGTGCCAGCCGGATCGCGCACGAATGCTTCCGTCTGAATTACCAAGTCCCGCCTGCGCTGGCGTGCCGCAGGTCCAATGTCGAGGCCCAGGGCCGGTGTCTGGGCACCGGCGCGGGTCGTTCCGGGAGGCGGTTTCAGGCCGTCAGACAGTTCGCCTCTTTTCAGCAGAGTCGTCAGCGATTCCCGAATTTCTTTCGTTGGGATGCGAAATCGCTTCTTCCACTTTTCCTCAATATCGCGCGTGCGACTGTAATACTCTTGCTGCGCCTTGATGCCCGCTTCGGACAAGCGCACGAACTTGCCGCGGCCGCGCGCAGGGTCTCTTTCAACGATGATGTACGGCTTGAGCTGCCAGCCAATGCCTGCGGTTTCTTCCGAACAGCCGGTTCGTTTGGGAATCTCGGTTTCAGGGATCGGCTCGTCACTGAGAACGCGGATCGCGTTTGCACATAGCGAAATCGGCGTTTGGGACTCACGTTCGAAATCGAGCGCGAACGCGAGCAGAACTCGGGAAAGCAGCACCGGCAGCGGCAGGCCGTCTTCCACAGCCGATTTCCGGGGCCCGAACTCCGGCAGCTTCAGAGTCGCAACGGGCAAGCCCTGCGGCAATTCGAGGTCGATCTGGCGCTCGATTGCTTCTAACGAGCGGCGCAACCTCGTCGCGTCGTCGCCGAAGCGTTTCGACCAGCGGGCGTCGATTTCCGGGATCAGGTCGGGCCAGATTCTGACGGCTGTTTCACCGGTGGCCGTGAGCCGAACCGGCCAATCGGCGCGGATGCCTCGGCCGCTGCCGAAACCGGCGCGCTTTCCGGGCTGCAGCGCAACGACGCCCCATCGTTCGAGGCAACCAAGCCCGGCTGTTGCGCCAGCCTCGGCTGTGAGCGCGCGCGAAGCGAGCGCTCGAACCGAAACTGGTCCATCGGCCAAAAACTGCAGCATATTAAGCCAAATGACCAGCGAGAGGCGCGCGCTACGGTTCTGCGTTTGCAGCATCCGGCACTCGAATTCGCAATCGAGTTCCACACTATAGGCGACCAGAATCTGCGAGAGAAGAGCCGAAAGCGGCTTGTGGGGCGCGGATATCATCCCATAGGCAAGTCTATCGCGGGCCGGACCTGCGAATCGCGAGGAAATGGCTCAGGCGCAAAGTGATTTGACCGGAGAACAGCATGAAGCAGTGGATCTTCGCGGCGTTCTGCGAGGTAACCCCGATCCGTTCCGTGCGAGTGACCGGCATTCCGTCCATTACCCGTTTTTTGGGGGTTGGGGAAGGGTAGCCGACCACACGTCCAGAACAGGCGTTGGCTCAGTTCCGAGTGGGTTATCATGTCGAGAAAATGCCCAACGAATCACCCACTAACCATCGCACGATTGATGCTCGTCGCATCGCTTGGCTGATTTCCTTTGTTCTCAGTCTGCTTGCACTTACCACTCTGGTTGTTACAGGGGCCATCACACCTCGGTTTTTTGCGTGGCTGTGTCTGTTCCTGATGACTGGCTCCGGGGTGATCCTTTACCGTCTGCTGAGAACCGCGCTTCCAACGTCCAGCCCAGCCAATCCAAATTGGATACTGAACCTGCGTAAACGTTGGTACGTTTTGGCAGCAGGGCTGCTCTGGCTGATATTTGCACTCTGGATTAGTCGCGGTGGCCCGTGGCCGCCTCGGTTAGTAGGCGTCTCGGTCTTCCTCCTGCTCATCATCGGCATCACGGCACGAAGGGCCAGTTGATGGAGCCTCCTTCACGATTGCTCACGATCAGTTGGTTTCTTCGCGTATCACCGGCATACCGGAAGCTTCGAGTTGAAATGTCCGTAATGCCGACAAACCGGACACGGTGGTGGGTAACATGAGGACATGGTGAAGGTAAAGGGCCGAATCCTATGGTTGGCAATCAGCCTAGGGGCTATCTTTCTCGTCTGCGTGCCACTCGTCGGCGCATTCCTTCTGCATGATGTGGTTCCGCAGCCAACGCTGCTTCAATCTGCGAAGTGGCTGCTCAGATCAGAGAGGTACAAACGCGAAGTCTTGCGCCAGCCGACAGGACCGGCCAATGACTTGAAGCATATTGAGTGGGACGGCTGGGGCTGGGGTGGGAACGATACGGTAATCTACCTCGTCTTCGACCCAGATAATGCGCTGTCTCATGGTGCCACCAGTGGCTTAGCGGGCAAGTATCCGGGCATTCCCTGCGAGGTTTATCGAATTCGCAGGCTCGAAAGCTTCTGGTACACCGTCCAGTTCTATACCGATTCCGATTGGAGCCATTGCTATTGAGAATCTACACCCTTCAGTACGTGTCACCGGCTTTCCGGAAGTTACAGAGTCAGACGCCAAGGCCGCGGGGCTTTACATTTCCGCGAATGAATCGAATCGTCTCCTCAAGCGGCGTCCCCGGGCCGAAGACTGCGGCTACACCCTGGGATTTCAGGAATTCCAGATCCTGCTGCGGGATAGTGCCGCCCAGCACAACGAGGACATCGTTGGCCCCGCGTTCTTTCAGAAGCGCGGTCACGCGCGGGACAATCGCGTTATGGGCGCCCGACAGGATGCTCAGGCCGATGCAGTCAACGTCCTCCTGCACGGCAGCGTTGACGATCATCTCCGGGGTCTGGCGCAGCCCGGTGTAGATGACCTCCATGCCGGCATCGCGGAGGGCACGAGCGATCACCTTGGCTCCGCGGTCGTGTCCATCGAGGCCGGGTTTCGCGACGAGTACGCGGATGGGTGTGGTGCGGTCAGTCATGCTCGGTCAGGCGGGATCCATGGGGGCGACTGGTGAGCATATCACGGCGCGGCGGTGTCAATCCCGGCGCCGGGCAATCCCCTGTAACTCATTCATTCCAGAACTGCTCGCGATCCTCCCTTCTGGCCGGTTATTTCCCTCAACCCGCTAGAATGGAATTAGAAGAATGTTCTTCGGACTGCCTCCCCTGCCCGGCGAGGCTTCGAGCGGATGGCTCTGAGGCATACTCGCCATAAATATCATCATTTGAATGGCTTACAAATTGATCGAATAGAATGAATGGCTTACAGAATTCCGGCGACGGTTGCTCGATAAACCAAACGGGAGCAATGAGTTACCGATTCTCACCTGGAATGAATGGCTTACAGGAATTCCAATAGAAAAGAGGCAATAAGGCCAACGGGAGCAATGAGTTGCGGCTTTCTCCCATGAAATGTATGACTTACGGAACATGGTTCATCTTAAGCCAAATGGAATGAATGGATTACAGGAATGGACCGTGAGGATGGGGGAGGGGGGGCCTATTTCTCTCTCGCGACCACGAAATCGGGCACCCACAGCAGGGCCCGCTTGAATTCGGAGTCGGGAAGATCAGCGAGGGCCGTGCGCGCAGCTTCAGCATGGAGGTAGGCCGCGTTCATTGCGTATTCCAGTGAGCCATGCCTGTGGAGAATGGCGAGAATCTCGGGATGGGTCACCGTGTCAAAGGTTTGCTCGGTGAGCACCGTCTGAATGGCCTCGCGCTCGGCGTCACTCCCATTTTCGACGGCGTGGATCACAGCGAGCGTCGCCTTGCCTTCGCGTAGATCGCTGGCCGCAGGCTTGCCGAGGACCTCTTCTGTGGCAGTAAGGTCGAGCACATCGTCCACGATCTGGAAGGCCATGCCCAGCGAACGGCCGTATTCGCCCATCTGCTGCTCCGCAGAGCCGTTGATCGAGGCGAGGACTGAGCCAAGACGCATCGAGACTTCGAAGAGGCAAGCTGTCTTGCGGTAGATCAGCGAGTTGTACTCTTCCTCGGATATTGCCAGACCCAGCTTCTCCATCTGGATCAGCTCGCCTTCGACCATCTGCTGTGTGAGGCCGATGAGCAGGTCGAGTACGCGGAAGTTCCGCTCGTCGAGGGCCACTCTAAAGGCTTGCATGTAGAGCCAGTCGCCCGCGAGCACGCATTTTGCGTTACCCCACGTGGTGTTCGCCGAGGGGCGCCCACGGCGGATATCGGCCGCATCGATAATGTCGTCGTGGACAAGGGTGGCGCTGTGCACCATTTCAACGACCGCCCCTAGGCGGATCATGCCCCGGCCGCTATACCCCTGGGACTTCGCGGACAGGAGCAGAAGAGACGGGCGGATGCGCTTGCCTCCGCCTTCCCGCAGGTAGCCGGAGATATCGGTGATAGCGGCCACAGATGAAACGGCATCCGCGCTGAACTCACGCTCAATGGCGCGCAGATCGTCACTCAGCAGGTCGAAGACTTCTTTTGCCGTGGCTATGGCCAGTGTGCTCACTCGGGCTGGTTGGTTCCGGTGCCTTTCCTAATTTGAACGATAATTCGTGAACTGCATATCGATGCCGAAATCGTGACCCTTGAGCAGAGCAATGATCTCTTGTAGAGTATCGCGATCTTTGCCGCTGATGCGTACCGTGTCGCCCTGAATCGACGCCTGAGCCCTTTTCTTTGAATCTTTCACAACTCGAACAATCTCTTTGGCCTTCTCGGAGGCGATGCCCTGCTGAAGCGTGATCTTCTGCCGCACAGTGGAACCCGATGCCTGCTCGATCTTGGCGAAAGTGAGAGCCTTGAGTGAAATGCCGCGCTTCACCAGCTTCTGCTCGAGAATCTCCGTAACAGCCTTTAGCTTGTACTCATCCGCGGAGGCGAGCTGAATGACATCGTTCCCCTCGAGGCGAATTTCCGAGTGCGAATTCTTCAGATCGAAACGGTTGTGAACCTCCTTGGAGGCCTGGTCGATTGCATTACGAACCTCCTGAAGGTCGACCTTGGAAACAATATCGAAGGAATTGTCTGAAGCCATAGAAGTTCCTCCTGTTTAGATTATCTGGTTGAGTGCCCGATATCCGAGTCAGTCGCAATTTTTCGCTGTCGGTGTGATACCAAAAAAGTGGTGAAAATTTTCGGAAGTATGGAAAGCAGCCTCCTCCGCAGAGAGGGATTTTACCTCAGCGACTTTGGCGGCGACCTCAGCCACCCAGGCCGGCTCATTGCGCTTTCCGCGGTTGGGCACCGGGGCAAGAAACGGCGCATCTGTCTCAATGAGGATGCGATCAATCGGAACCTGGGCGAGAACATCGCGGATGGCCTGTGCCTTGGGAAAAGTGATATTGCCGGCAAATGAGATCATGAAGCCGATATCTATGGCCCGTTGTGCATGCGCCCACTCTCCGGTGAAACAGTGGAGGATCCCCCCGAGCCCAGTCGGAGCCCACTGGGATTCGAGCATGTTCAGCGTGTCGTCCCAGGCGTTGGTCGAATTGTCCGATGGACGGCAGTGAATAATGATTGGCTTCCGGTGTGAGGCGGCGATCTCCATTTGGCGCGTGAAGACTGATTGCTGCACTTCACGGGGCGAGTGGTCGTAATAGTAGTCGAGCCCGATTTCGCCGCAGGCCAGAACTTCGGGCTGGTCGAGAAGCCCGTCTAATTTGGCATGTGCGGCGTCATCGACGAAGCGGGCCTCATGCGGATGGACTCCAGCACTGGCGTAAATCGCAGGTATGCCAGTGCGGCCAGCATAGCCGCGGGCAAGATCGAGAGCCCCATGCATCGTGTCCGGTCCTTCGCCGATGCCGATGGAGAGGATAGCGCGCACGCCAGCCTCCCAGGCTCGGGCGAGCAGGGCGTCGCGATCGGCATCGTAGCGCGAGCTGTCGAGATGGGCGTGCGAGTCAATCATCTTACTTAAGGCGAGCGCCGATCTCGACATCCTCGAGGAAGCCGGCGAGGACGGGTTTGCCTCCCTCAAGTGAAGCAGCCACGATCATGCCGTTCGATTCAAGACCACGCAGCTTGCGCGGAGCGAGATTGGCGACGATGACGACCTTCCGCCCGATGAGCGATTCGGGTGAGTAGGCTTCGGCGATGCCGGCAAGGATCTGACGCTGCTCGTAGCCGAGATCGACCTCGAGCCGCAGGAGTTTGTCGGCCTTAGGCACACGTTCGGCAACTTTGATCTGCGCCACGCGAAGTTCGACCTTCGCGAAGTCATCAATGGTGATCTTTTCGCCTGTTTGAGTGCTTTCGCCTGTCTGAGTGAGAGCAGGTGCCCCCGGGATTGCAGGCTTTACTGAGGCTTGCGCCTGGGCAATCGACGGCGGCGCGGCCTCCTCAGCCGCCGCAACGGCGAGGCCCCTAGTTTCGACAGGTGTTGGGGCCGCAGTCACCTTGGTTGACTGAGTGAGCTTGGGCTCCGGCGAGGTCGTTGCGGGCTGGAAATTGTTGGATTGTTCGATCTCCTGCATACGGATGATTGCGTCCTTTTCTGCGCGTGGGAAGACGGGGCCGATTTCGCCGAGCTTCGTGCCCGGTTTCAAACCGCCCCAGGTAAGATTCCGCAGGTCAGCGGTGTGAATGTCACCGAGCCCGAGCTGCGCCCAGACTTTGGATGCGGCGTCGGGAATAACGGGATAGACGAGGGCGGTGATGATGCGTATAGCCTCGGCGGCGGTGTAGAGGATATCCGCTAGTTCGGATCGACTTTCGGCATCGTCTTTGGTGGCTAGCTTCCACGGTGCGCTGGCAGTAATGATGCCGTCCACATTCGCAATAATCTCCCACACAAACTCAAGCGCAGAGGCGAAATTCAATTTCTCAAATTCGTCAATCACAGCCGGGATTGCATGATGCTCAACACCTGCTTCGAAATCTCTCAGAGAAACTAGGGAAACATCCCTAGGTGATTCCGGTACCACACCATCGAAGTACTTGCCGATCATCGTCAGAGTTCGGCTGACTAAGTTGCCGTAGCCGTTGGCCAGATCGGCGTTGTAGCGCTGCACAAGCGCGTCGAAGGAGAAGCTGCCATCCTGGCCAAATACGATCTCGCGCAGCAGGAAGTACCGTAGTGCGTCGGCGCCGAGCACATCGAGGATGGTTTCGGAACGGACCACATTGCCGCGCGACTTCGACATCTTATTTTCTTCGAAGAGCAACCAGCCGTTGGCGACGACACTCTTTGGCAGCGGCAGGTCTGCGGCCATGAGGAACGCGGGCCAGTAAACACAGTGAAATCGCGTGATCTCCTTACCGACAAGGTGCAGGTCGGCCGGCCAGTATTTCTCGAACTTTGCTTGGTCTGCAGGATCGTCGCTCCCGTACCCAATGGCGGTCATGTAGTTGGCCAGTGCGTCCATCCACACGTAGATGACGTGCGTTTCGTCGCCCGGAACGGGAATACCCCACTTGAAGCTGGTGCGGCTCACGGAGAGATCCTTGAGCCCTGCTCTCACAAAGGAGACGACTTCGTTACGGCGTGTCTCCGGCCGGATGAAGTCCGGATTGCTTTCGTATAGTTCGAGCAACGGACGCTCGAAGGCCGACAGCTTGAAGAAGTAGTTCTCCTCGTTGACCGTTTCGGTGATCCGTCCACACTCCGGACAGGGTGCGCCGGGCGGAACATCAACGTAAGCCTCGTCGGAGACGCAATATTGGCCGGTGTAGGAGCCCTTGTATATGTATCCCCGCTCCTGAAGAAGCCTGAAAAGCTTCTGCACTCCGCGCTTGTGCCGCGGATCGGTGGTGCGGATGAAGTCGTCATACGTGAGACCCATGCGGTCCCAGAGGGCGCGAAATTGCGCCGCAACCTGATCCGTGAACTCCTGCGGACTGCAGTTTGCCTTCTCGGCAGAGCGCTGGATTTTCTGCCCATGCTCGTCGGTGCCGGTCAGAAAGAACGTATCGAATCCAAGCGCGCGTTTGCGCCGCGCGATCGCATCGGCAATGACCGTGGTGTAGGTAGTTCCGATATGCGGGCGCGCGTTGACGTAGTAAATCGGAGTGGTGAGGTAAAACTTGTTGGACATGCGAGGCAGTAGATGCGCGCTCTTGAGATTCGATTCTTCTCCCTACAATGTTAACAGGATGTGTGGGTTGCAGCGGGTGCGGTTCACGGCGCGCATGTAGAATCAGCCAAGATAATGACGCGAAATTGAGGGTGTTCCAGGTATAGCGGACGTGTATTTAAAACAGCAGCAAAAGCTTGAAGGGCGGCTCCGCGCAGCTCTGCGCGAGTTATACGAGATCGAGATAGGCAACGTCATTGAGCAACCGCCAGAGATCGGGTTCGGCGAGTACGCATCGCCGATTGCCTTTGAGCTGGCACGGAACCTGAGAAAGGCTCCCCGGAAGATAGCCGAGGAAATCGTCGCTTCGCTTGGTAGCATCGAGGGATTCGCCGGCTTTGAAGTAGCCGGTGCCGGGTACATCAATGCACGACTGAATCGCGATGCGACTGTGCAGGCTGTTGCCGCAACTGGTGAGATCGAGACCCTTGGCGAGCATCGTCATACTCTGGTCGAGCATACGAGCATCAATCCCAACAAGGCGGCGCATGTCGGGCATCTGCGCAATGCAATTCTAGGCGACACGTTTGTGCGGCTATTACGTGCGGCAGGACAGCAAGTTGATGTGCAGAATTACATCGACAACACCGGCGTCCAGGTCGCAGATATCGTTGTGGGGTTGATTCATCTCGAAGGGATGTCGCTTGAGGAAGTGAAGGCTTTGGTGGAGCGCCTGGCGGCTGGCGGCGAGCGCATCGATTACTACTGCTGGGACCTCTATGCACGGGTATCGCGGTGGTATGACGCGGATGAAGCGCAAAAGCAGGAGAGGAAGCAGGTCCGGCTGGACACGCTGCATGAGATTGAGCGCGGCAGAAACGAGGCTTCGGCGATCGGCGAACTAATCTCGACAGCAGTGTTGCGAAGGCATCTTGAGACGATGCAGCGACTTGGAATCGAGTACGACTTCCTGCCCCGTGAGAGCGAAATTCTACACCTCAAGTTCTGGGACTTGGCTTTCGAGCAGCTAAAGGCCAAGGGCGTCCTCTACTTCGAAACCGAAGGCAAGAACAAAGGCTGCTGGGTGATGAAGCGGGCAGGCGCCGCCTCTACCGGTGACGCAAGTCTCGATCAAGAGCTTGACAACCCTGAAGAGCAAGGCCCTGATGAAGACGCGAAAGTCATCGTCCGTTCTAACGGTACAGTGACTTACGTTGGCAAAGACATCGCCTATCACCTTTGGAAGTTCGGATTGCTGGGGCGCGACTTCGGATACCAGCGATTCTTTGCGTACCGCGATCATGAGTGCTGGATTTCCGCCGAGAGCGGTGTGCCGGATCATCCGCATTTTGGAGGTGCACAGGCAATCTACAACGTCATCGATTCGCGCCAGTCCGACCCACAGGCAAATGTGATTGAGGCGCTGCGGGGGCTCGGATACGCGGATCAGGCCGCGCACTACACCCATTTTTCATACGAGATGGTCGCCCTGACTCCGCGGTGCGCGATGGAATTGGGATATGACATTCCCGAGGAGGATCGGGAACGGTCATATATCGAGGTGTCGGGGCGCAGGGGTTTCGGCGTAAAGGCCGACGATCTCATCGACAGGCTGATCGCCGCAACCCAGAAGGAAGTAGACGAGAGGCACCCGGAACTCGAGGAGGCCGAGCGAATGGCGATCGCCAAAGAGATTGCTGTCGGCGCTCTCCGCTATTTCATGCTGAAGTACACGCGCAATTCCGTGATCGCCTTTGACTTCAAGGACGCGCTTAGTTTTGAGGGTGAAACCGGACCCTATATCCAATACGCTGTCGTACGGACACGCAGCATCTTCCGCAAAGGAGATACGACGGCCGAACAGGCGCTTGCGGATATGGCGGGCGTCGATGCGGCGCCTTACGTGAGCGGGGAAGATGCGGACGCAATCTGGCAGGTTTGGCTGCGCGCTGCCAAGACGTCGCTCTTGCTGGATCAATGCATCGCCACGGCGGAGCCTGCGTACTTGGCCAGGCACGCTTTTCAGCTAGCGCAAGACTTCAGCAATTTTTACCGCAAGCACCATATCCTGACGGAGATCGATCCAACCAGGAAGCAGTTGTTGCTCGCGACAGCGGCAGTGGCACAGCGCGAATTGATCCGGTCGCTTGGCTGGCTCGGGATCACCGCACCCGAAGTGATGTGAGGGTTTCCGGAGAAACAGGCTCCCGCTCGGAGCGCCGTCTGTGCTAGTGGCCGTTATTGAATCGGCTGCCCCGCTGCGGTCATCTGGCCCAGCTGTTGCTGATCAAACTGTTTCACGCCATCTGGTAGGGGCGCATAGTTCAGCGATCCGGCTGTTGATTGCCCGTCAGTGATGATGTATTGGATGAAATTCTTGAGAGCCGTACGCTTGTTCTTGTCGGGACCGTCCTTTGGAATGATGAGGAAGGTCAGTGTGGATATTGGATAAGCGCTCGCAGCGGTTGCGGGCGGATTCACAATAGGTGTGCGTGGATCCTGAGAGAGTTGTGCGGTGAAGGCGTCGATGGCGGCCGTCGTGCTTTCGGCGGTCGGAGCGATGTAGTTCCCGGCCTGATTCTTCATCTTGACTACTGGAAGTTTGTTCTGTTCGGCATAGGTCAGCTCAACATAACCAATAGCACCGGGGGCCTGACGAAGTTGCCCAGTGACGCCCTCGCTTCCCTTGCCGCCGATGCCCACAGGCCAACTCACGCTATTGCCCTTGCCCACCTTGGACTGCCAGTCAGGGCTGACAGCCGAGAGATAAGTGGTGAAAGCATTTGTTGTACCGCTACCGTCTGCGCGATGGACGACCACGATCGGCTGCCCAGGCAAATTCACCCCCGGGTTGTCCTTAACGATAAGCGGGTCATGCCAGTTCTTGACCGTGCCCAGAAAGATGCCGGCCAGCGCGTCCGATGAAAGCTGAAGTGGCTTTGAGAGCTGGGGAAGGTTATAGGTGATGACAACGGGCCCGGCGCTTTCGGGGATCTGAATCACGGGTGGCATGTCTTTCAGTTGGTCGTCGGAAAGCGGGGCGTCCGAAGCACCGAAGTCCACCGTTTGGCTTTTCACCTGCTGAATACCGCCCCCGGAGCCGATGGACTGGTAGTTGATCTGGACGTTTGTGTGAGACTGCGAGAAATCCTGGATCCAGCGGGTCATCACTGGATAGACAAACGTGCTCCCTGCTCCCGAGATCTGCACGTTGTTGGAGGATTTGCAGGCGACGATCGCGAATGCGGTGACGCTTAAGAGAGCACAGGCATGAAAACTGGGACGCATAGTTCCTCCAAATTTCTAATGTTTTATTTTCTGTACACTTCCTCTTCCGATAGGGCCCCCCTGCGATTCGCAAGCGCGCAGCTCAACCGGCAGCAACCCTTAATATTCTGGCTGTTAGATTCCGAAATGGCACCACGCCACTACCCTATTTACGAATTATTCATCTTTCACCGCTGTGCTGCGGACGCGATCAGCCGGCGGCGAGTTCCTTCGCCCGCTGGGCCGCGCGCATCACTGCTTTGATCAGAGTCACACGCAAGCCACCCTCTTCAAGCTCAAGAATGCCATCGATCGTGCATCCCGCGGGGGTTGTCACCGCGTCCTTCAGCAAAGCCGGGTGATAACCCGTTTCAAGCACCATGCGGGCGGCTCCGTAAGTTGTCTGTGCGGCCAGCAGCGTGGCAATGTCGCGCGGCAGGCCGACCTTGACTCCGGCTTCCGCGAGCGACTCGAGAATGATGTAAATAAACGCCGGACCGCTGGCGGAAAGACCAGTGACTGCATCCATGTGCTTTTCGTCGACTATCACCGTTCGGCCGACTGTTTCAAAAATGCGAGTGGCCACGGCCATTTGGGGCTCCGTTACATAACGACCGCGACAGAGTGCGGAGATTCCGGCGCCCAGCATGGAAGGCGTGTTAGGCATGGCGCGGATGACCGGTATGTCGATGCCTGCAGCCTGCTCGATTGCAGAGGTCTTCACGGATGCGGCAAAGGAGATGAGGAGCTTATTCGTACTCAGGGAGGGTCCGATCTCGGCGATGAGATCTGGAACTTGGAACGGCTTGACACCGAGAAGAATTACATCGGCCTGCTGGACAACGGCTCGGTTTGAGGTGGTAACTTCGATGCCCCATTGCGCAGACAACGCAGCCGCGCGTTCGGCGTGGGCAACTGTGGCGAGCAATTGGTCTGGACGGAGCATCTGCTGCTTCAGGAACGCCTGGAGAAGGATGCCGCCCATTTTCCCGGCTCCCAGCACGGCGACACGAAGCTCGGACAGATCGCGATCGATGACTGCAGTGTTCATTATCGTTCCAGACTACAGGGAATAGAGTACAGGGAACAGGGATCATGGTTTAGCTTGTTGCGACGCAATCCATTTGTCCATTCTCTGCTCAAGGGCGTCCAGAGGCAGAGCACCAGAGTCGAGGACCTGGTCGTGAAAGGCTTTGATGTCGAATTTCGGCCCTAACGCGGTCTGCGCCTTTGAGCGCAGCTCTAGAATCTTGAGCTGCCCAATCTTGTAACCAAGCGCCTGGCCAGGCCACGCGACATAGCGATCGACTTCAGCCTGGATATTGGTGTCGTCCATCGACGAGTGCTCGCGGAAATAATCGAGCATCTCCTGGCGTGTCCAGTGCATGGAGTGCACGCCTGTGTCGACAACTAGGCGGATGGCGCGCCAGGTATCAGCCTCAAGGCGTCCATAGTCGGACCATGGGTCCTGGTAAAACCCTACCTCTTTGCCCAGCCGCTCGGAATAGAGCGCCCAGCCTTCGGCGTATGCGGTGTAGCCAAGATAGTTGCGAAATGTTGGCAGCCCTGTAAGCTCCTGCGCTACGGAAATCTGCAAGTGATGTCCCGGGATGCCTTCGTGATACGAGACCGACTCAACGTTGGTCAGTGCGCGTTCCTTGAACTTGTAGAGATTAACGTAAACGGTTCCGGGGTGTTTGCCGTCCGCAGTCCCTTGGACGTAGTAGGCCTGTGTCTGGTCCTGCTGCATGAATTCGGGTACAGGCTTGACCTGTAGCGGTGCCTTAGGCAACGTGCCAAAAAGGTCAGGAAGCTTGGGCCGCATCTGGTCTATGTAGTGAGTGTAAAGAACGAGAAGCTCGTCGGCGGATTCTGCGTGTAGCTTGGGATTCGAGGCAACGGAGGTGCGCAGTGACTGGAGATCCTTGAAGCCAAGCTTTTGGGCGACCGCCAGCATCTCGGCTTCATCCCCTTTAACTTCATCGAGTCCCATCTGATGGATGGCGGAGGGCGCCAGATTAGTGGTCGTGCTTTGCCGGACCAGCAAAGCGTAATACCTGTCTCCGTCAGGAATTGACCACAGACCAGGGTCCGGGCGGCCGGCGGGAATGTAGCTGGCAGTAAGAAAGCGGGCGAACTGTGCGTAAGCCGGAAGTACCTGCTTGGTTATGGCTTCCAGTACCGCCGTTTTGATGCGCGTCTGGTCGTCAGAGCTGATCGTGGCAGGGAAGTTGTGTACCGGTCGGGCGAATGGGCTGTCTTCGGGCTTTTGATTGGCGATCCCGTTGACCTGCACCAGGACCTTCTCAAGGATGTATTTTGGCGGAACGCGACCATCTTCGACACCTGTCATCATGTTCGCGCTGATCTGCTGGAAGACGGTCGGGATCTTGGTTAGGCGCGCGATGTAGTCGTCGTAGTCCTTGACCGAGTCGAAGCTGAGCTGCGATACAAGGGCTGGCAAGTCGACGTGTGGACCCCACATCTGCGTGACCGGCATCTCCCAGGGCTTGTATTCGGCCTCCTCCTGTTCGTCCACGAGGCTGCGGACCATGAGGTCCTTGCTGAGAATCTCCTGATCCGTGAGCCCTGTGGTGTCGATGACCCCGAGGCGGAAGATGAAGTCGCGCGCTTGCGCAATCCGATCGTTATACGCTGCGACTGAATAGTCAGAGAGCCGATCGTTGAAACGTCGATCACCGATGGACGAGGCAAACTCGGGCGAATGTCGAAGCTGATCTTCCCAAATTTCCGCAAACAGAGCTTTGAGTGCAGCGCGACGGTCTTCGAGCGAAACCGGTACAGCAGCTGAGGAAAGTCCGGGAAGCTTCTGGGCCCCGGCAGATTGGGTGACGGATTTCGGGAACGTTTGGCCAAAAAGGGGTAACGACGCGGTGGCCAACAGGCCGAGAACACAAAGTCTATTCATGAAGCGAAGCGGCTGGAGCTGCTACAGCGCAGTTTAGATGAAACGCTTCAGATCTGCGAATTGCCGCGATCTGTCTCGACTGGATTACGATTTACGTCGGCGGCATCAAGCAGCCGATAGAGCGTAGAGCGGCTAATACCGAGCATCTTCGCGGCACGGAGCTTATTGCCGTCCACCTGCGCGAGCACCCGATTGACATGCCGGAGGATAGCGCGATCGAGGTTGGGGTCGTCCCCAATGTAAACTCCTCCAGGAGTTCGCTCTTGCGGAGTAGAGAGTGAAGGTAGGTCGGCAGGACTTATCCAATGGCCCTCACAACCGAAGGCAGCGGTGTGGATTACGTTCTGCAATTCGCGCACGTTGCCCGGCCAGGCGTGCGCAGCAAGGCGATCGAGTGTTTGAGGGCCAATGCCGCGAACCATTTTGCCTTGAGTCGACGCGAAGTTACGCACAAAGGCATCGGCGAGAAGTGCGAGATCATCGCGCCGTTCTCGCAGCGGCGGCATGATGAAACGAATTGCGGTGAGCCGGTGGCAGAGGTCAGTGCGAAACTGTGGCGAACCGGCAAGCTTGCGCAGGGGTGCCGACGAACTGAAGAATACCTGGCGAGGCGCTCCTTCCGGCGTGCGGCGCGACTGCTGATGGTCCATCCACTGCAGCAAAGAAGTAAGGCGGTTCTGCTGGTCAAGGGACAGCTCTTCGATGTGGACCAGAAGCAGGGTACCCTCGCAGGCCTCCCTTGCCTGCGACGACAGAGATGCTGCTGAAGGGCTCTGCTCGAAAAACTGTCGTGCCGGACAAGAAACGAAGGGGCCGCCGGCCGCCGGACCGAGATCGTGAAGAGTTCGTGCAGCCAGCGCCTTGCCGGTTCCGCTCTCGCCCTCGATCGTCGCTATGCGCAAATGTCGAGCGGTGCAGCGCATCTGCGAGAAGAGCCTCTGCATCGCTGTGCTGCGCCCGATCATGGAACCAAGAAGCCACTCCGGGTGTTCCGTCAGCACGTGAGGCGCGATCGCTGTTGCGTTCGGCAGATCTTCCTGAATATGTCCTGCTAGGTACAAGCCCTTGTCCTCTGAAGATACAGAGGGCTTATCGGCAGGTGAAGACCAGACGTTTAGGGCGTAGCGCCGGCTGCCTCGCGCGCATGGCCGCTTTTGGTGTGTGCACCAGGGTGGCGAATCCGGGCAGAGGGCTCGTCAGAGAAGATCTTTCCATCTTTGATGTGAACCACACGGTGCGCAAATTCGGCGATGTCCGGCTCATGGGTAACCAGCACAATCGTGTTGCCGCGGGAGTGCAGGTCGTCAAAGAGAGCCATGATTTCGTCGCCGGTCTTCGAGTCGAGATTGCCAGTGGGCTCGTCCGCGAGGATGATCGACGGCCGGTTGATCAGGGCGCGAGCAATTGCAACGCGCTGGCGCTGTCCACCAGAGAGCTCATTCGGCTTGTGACTCATTCGGCTTTCGAGATTGACCGCCCGCAGAGCAGCCTGCGCCCGTTCCAGGCGCTCGGCGGCTGGCGTGCCGTTGTAGATGAGCGGTAACTCAACATTGTGCAGAGCGGTGGCGCGAGCCAGCAGATTGAAGGTCTGGAAGACGAACCCGATCTCTTTATTACGTATCCGGGCCAATTCGTCGTCATTCAGTTCGCTAACCAGATGCTCGTTGAGCCAGTATTTTCCCTGGCTCGGAGTGTCGAGACAGCCTATCAGGTTCATCAAGGTCGACTTTCCGGAGCCAGAAGGGCCCATGATGGCGACGTACTCGTTGTGCCTGATGTTTAGCGATATGCCTTGAAGCGCATGCACCTGCTGTTCAGAGCCCATGTCGTAGGTCTTCCAGATGTCCTCGACAACGATCACGTCCCCTTGCGGAACGGACAAGTGGTTACCTCCAATAGGAGGGATGGCTGGTTCGGGCTTGAAGGTGGCTCCGGTTGTCATTCAAAACTCCTGTTCCGCCAGCGAAAAAACGTCGCAATTGGGACGCGTTCGGGGATACGAATTTCGGCACTCTGCGGTTCCGGTCCTCGCGTGCCGTTTGGACACTAGGAACCGGAGGACTCGGTGTCCTTGGCTGAAGCCAAGGGAGCCGTATCGCGCTTCACAAGAGCATTATCCTTGAGATCACGTAGTACATGGAAGGTCCCGGTCACAATTTCATCGCCAGGCTTGACTCCACTGATAGCTTCGATGTCTGTTGTGCCCGTGATGCCGGTTGTGACCGGGACGAAGCGGGCGCGCAGCTTGCCCTTCTCGTCACTCACGATAAAGACACCCTGTACCGGTTTCTGCGACGGGTCGGGCCGTGTCCCCGGCTTCGAGCCAGGAGCATCGGGAACTCGCATGGCGAGGGCCTGAATGGGAATGGCGACCACGTCGGACTTTCTTGCTGTCTCAATCTTCGCGGTAGTTGAAAGACCGGGCCGAAGCTCGTCGGAGGGGTCGTCCAGCGTGATGACAACCTTGAAGTCCTTGGCCTCCTCCTGACCGCTCGTGGTCTGGCTTGTTGCTACGCCGGTCGACCGCAGCAGGGCTTGGTCTCCAACTTCCGTCACATGCCCTTTGAAAATCTTACCGGGCAGCGCATCCACGGTTACATCGGCAGGTTGGCCGAGCTTCACATTGACAATGTCGGTTTCGTCTACCTTGACCTCCGCGGTGATGACGGACATGTCGGCCAGAGTCATGAGGGTAGAACCCTGGGCGTTCTGAATGCCCTCGACCACGGTCTCGCCTTCGCGCACGGGAAGATTCGTTACGATGCCGTCAAACGGGGCGACGGCGACGGTTTTTCCCAGCAGATCGATGTTGGCGCGCAGGGTCGCTTCTTGGGTGGTCATGTGCCCCCGGCCCGATTGAGTCTGCGCCCTGGCCTGAGCTAGTGCGGCATTGCTCTGGGCAACGGTGGCGACGGCCAGATCATAGGCGGCCTTCTTGGCGTCGTAGTCCTGCTTGGCCATGATCTGATCGCGGTAGAGCGCCTTGGCACGGTCGTAATCCAGCTTCTTCTGCTCCAGGTCGGCCTTGGCATGCTCAACGTTGGCTTCCTGGGTTTTTTCGGCAGCGACGTCGGCGGCGATATCGGTCTGGGCGGCGGCAATGGCGGCCTTTTGTCCCTCGACATTGGCCCCCTGCTGCACGTTTTCGATGCTGGCGACTTCCTGCCCTTTATGAACCTTTTCGCCTTCCTTCACGTAAAGGTGGGTGATACGGCCAAAGGCAGTGGCCCCCAGGTTGACATAGGTCTTCGGTTTGATCTGGCCGGTTCCGCTGACGGTGGAGACGAGATCCTTGCGGACGGCTTTGGCGGTAATCACCTTGGTGTATCCGGACTGGGCACGAATAACGGTGAAGACGACGATGGCCCCCACGGCCAGAACGACGACAACGGCGATAAGAATCTTCTTCAAGCTGATTTCCTGAGGCGGAGATTTGCCAGCAGCGCCCCCTTGGGGGAAAGGTACGCGAAATCAGGACGAACGGTTCCCTGGGAGCAAGCGGGGGAGCAGGGATGTCGATGGATTTCGCTTGGCGGCTGCATCTCGATCATAGCAGGGTGAAAGGCACTTCCCCGGGCAAGTGCGTATGGTGAGAAAGGGGCATGGCAGCGGTAAATGTCCGGGGGGCGGCGCTGTCCAGTACAAGGTTCTCCACAGATCACACATGCGTCCACATCTTTTGCACGATTTATGGTGCGTCGCGGTCGCATTGGGCGGCTGTACCCTTCAAGTAGGGTCGCAGTTGGGATTTATTCGACCCGCTCCTGATGCGGCGTCGGTGCGTTCTCCACAGGCAAATGCCCAATTTTGGAGCATTCGGTTACCAATTTGAATCTAAAATACAAGATGTAGTGGTTGTTGCTTGACAGCCACAATTAACAGCGGTACTTTCCCAATTGCGGCGCAGAAATTCACCGCAGGTTCACGGGAAGAATGAGCAGGTTTAAGCCTCAGCGGGCAAGTTCGAACATGCCTCCCGCGTCCCTTCAAGAAGAAAAATCGTGACGCGGTAAGTGAGCTGTGGCTTGGCCTCTTCTACCGTCGGGAATTCAAGCAAGACCCCCAGTGCGGGGCATCCAACTCGAGGTATCACAAGGAGCAATATGGCAGAGGCAAACAGGAGTTCCATCGCCACAGCCCCCGCGCAAGCCTCCCCGAGCAGCCGAATCACCGAAAAGTCGGCGCTGCGTTTCGAGCGATTCTTTTCAAAGGCCACCGTTTCGCCCTACGACGAGGTGCAGTGGGAGTGCCGGACCGCGCTGATCAGCGATGCCTCAGGCAAAACCATCTTTGAGCAAAAGGATGTCGAAGCGCCGATCGACTGGTCGATGACGGCGACCAACATTGTGGCCAGCAAATATCTGCACGGTCCGTTGGGGACGCCCCAGCGCGAAACCGGGGTCCGGCAGCTGATTGCACGCGTCGCCGAGACAGTGCGCGACTGGGGGTTGGCAGGCGGATACTTTGCAACGCCGGAGGATGCGGCGATCTTTCACGACGAACTGGCGCACCTGCTGGTGACGCAGAAGGCCGCCTTCAATTCGCCGGTGTGGTTCAACGTGGGCTGCGACCGGCTGGAGCCTCAGTCCGACGCGCAAAACTGGCACTGGAATCCGCATACCTGCGCGGTGGAGTTCTCGGTGACGGGTTACCGAACGCCACAGTGCTCAGCGTGCTTCATCAATGCTGTTGACGACTCACTCGATTCGATCCTGACGCTGGCCAAGACGGAGGGAATGCTCTTCAAGTGGGGTTCGGGCACGGGAACGAATCTATCTACGCTCCGTGGCTCGATGGAGCAGCTGTCAGGTGGCGGCACGGCTTCCGGCCCGCTGAGTTTCATGCGCGGATTCGATGCTTTTGCCGGCGTGATCAAGTCGGGCGGCAAGACGCGTCGCGCGGCGAAGATGGTGATTCTGAACGTGGATCATCCGGATATTCTCGACTTTGTCGAATGCAAGATGAAGGAGGAAGCCAAGGCCTGGGCGCTGATGCGCGAGGGTTATGACGGATCGTCGGGTCCGGACAGCGAAGCTTATAGCTCGATCTTCTTCCAGAACGCGAATAATTCCGTTCGGGTCACCGACGAGTTTATGCGCGCCTATGAGCGCGACGGCGATTTCACCACCTATACCGTCAAGGATCACACGCCGGTCGAGACGCAGAAGGCCCGCAAGATTATGCACAAGATTGCTGAGGCCACCTGGCAATGCGGCGATCCGGGCATGCAGTACGACACGACGATCAACAGATGGCACACGTCGAAGAACACGGCGCGGATTAATGCGTCGAATCCGTGCTCAGAGTACATGTTCCTCGACAATTCGGCGTGCAACCTGGCGAGCTTCAACCTGCTGAAATTTGTCACTCCGGCAGGCATATTTGATATCACCGCCTACCGCAATGCCGTGGACGTGCTGATAACGGCGATGGATATTCTCGTCGACAACTCCGGATATCCAACCGAGGCGATCGCGCGTAACTCGCACGATTACCGGCCGCTTGGCCTGGGCTATGCAAATCTGGGCGCGCTGCTGATGTCATTCGGATTGCCGTATGACTCGGATGCGGGGCGCGACTTTGCTGCCACGCTGACTGCGATCATGTGCGGCGAAGCGTATCTGCAGTCTTCGCGGCTCGCCGAGAAGTGCCCGCCGCTGGCTTCGGCGACTCCGCTGACTGCCAGCATAGACCGCGAAGGTGGAGCTTGCCCGGGATTCTATGTGAACCGGGAACCCTTTCTGGACGTGATTCGCATGCATCGCGCGGAAGTGAACAACATCGGCAAGTCGAAGACCAGCGCTGAACCGTTCGTGGTTCCGCAACTGAATGAGCTAATGGATGCCAGCCGCGATTGCTGGGACAAAGCGCTCGCTCACGGCGAGAAGCATGGCTACCGCAATTCGCAGGTGACGGTGCTCGCGCCCACTGGCACCATCGGCTTCATGATGGACTGCGACACCACAGGCATCGAGCCGGACCTGGCGTTGGTGAAGTACAAGAAGCTCGTTGGCGGCGGCATGATCAAGATCGTGAACAATACCGTGCCCGCGGCGCTCTTCAAGCTGGGCTACAACAACAGCGAGGTCGACGCGATCGTTAGCTACATCGACGCAACGGGAACCATCGAAGGTGCGCCGGGAATCAAGCCCGAGCATCTGCCGGTCTTCGACTGCTCGTTCAAGCCTTCAAAAGGCACGCGGTCGATCCATTACATGGGTCATGTGAAGATGATGTCGGCCACGCAGCCCTTCCTCTCGGGAGCGATCTCGAAAACGGTCAACCTGCCCCACGACTGCACGATCGAGGACATTGCTGAGGCATACGTCGAGTCATGGCGTCAAGGCCTCAAGGCGGTGGCGATTTACCGCGACGGGTCGAAGGGAGCACAGCCGCTGAACGTCTCCGATGGCAAGGGAGCCAAGGCCATCAAGGGCGCAAGCGGGGACGAGACTGCGAATGCAGCCGCCGATCGCGTTTTGGC
Organism: uncultured Acidobacteriaceae bacterium; assembly: GCA_963724375.1. GTDB lineage: Bacteria > Acidobacteriota > Terriglobia > Terriglobales > Acidobacteriaceae > Silvibacterium. Next base: position 145,012 of record CAVRUM010000011.1, on the reverse strand, counting down.
TGCTCTGGCCTCGGGCAAATGGGCTTCAGAAGGCGATGTGAAAACCCTTGAGGGCAAAATTGCCGAGAAGATCGAGGTCACAGCAAAGTTGGTCGTCGACGTGGCTGCCGCCTTCAAGGCTGCTCTCGCATCGTTCGTCACCGACGCCGGTGAGGCCATGCGAAGCGGTTCGCAGCCCGCGGAGGGCCCTCCCAAGGCTGTGCGGCACCGCCTGCCCGAGGAGCGCGCATCGCTAACGCATAAGTTCGGCATTGCCGGGCACGAAGGCTACATCACGGTCGGGCTGTATCCGAACGGCCAGCCGGGGGAGATTTTCATCAAAATGGCGAAGGAAGGCTCGACGGTCTCGGGCCTGATGGATAGCTTCGCCACAGCCGTCTCGCTTGCCCTGCAGCATGGCGTCCCTCTCAAGGTGCTTTGTGAGAAGTTCGCACACAGCCGCTTCGAGCCGTCAGGGTGGACGGGCAACGAGCAGATTGGCTTCGCCAAGTCGATCATGGACTATATATTCCGTTGGCTGCAGCTACGGTTTCTTTCGGGCCAGCAGCTGTCGCTGTTTGCTGGGTTGGCCGCACCGGCCACAGCCTCGGGGGCCAGCGACGAGCCGGCGCAACTCTCCCCTGAGCAGCACTCGACGACGCGAGGCATGGGAGCGACCAGCGCACCACAGGGCGGCCTGGTATCGGAACTTCGCGCAGGAAAGCAAGAATCATCAGAAATACACCCTGTGGAGGACCGCGGCCTCTACCATGCGGCGGATGCGATGAAGGGGCTCTATGACATGGGGGATGCGCCCAGTTGCCACACCTGCGGCGCCATCATGGTTCGGAACGGAAGCTGCTACCGCTGCATGAGTTGTGGTTCGACGAGCGGCTGCAGCTAACTGAATACGGCGGCTGATCGGCGGTGGGTATTTTCATCCGCACGATTACACTTCTAGTGATGACCTCGATCAGCCGCCGCAGTTTTCTAACCACCGCCGCCCTTTCTCTTGCAGCAACAGGTCTTCGTGCGCAGAGTGCCGCGCCAGCCCAGGTCACCCTCACGGTACCCGCCGAGGCCACCGGAGCTCATATGCCGGCTGACTTCGTGGGCCTGTCGTACGAGGTGCAGCAACTCACTGATCCGAGTTTCTTCTCACCCGAAAATACTGGTTTGGTGCGTGCATTTGATGAGCTCTCAGCCCGGGGTGTATTGCGCCTGGGCGGCAATACCAGTGAGTTCGAATGGTGGAGGGCGTCTGCAAACTCTCCCGAACCTGAGCATCCCCAGACCCGCGTTGTTGAGGGCGAACCTAAACCGCAGTATTACCCCGTGACGGCCGATGCGGTGCGCAACCTGGCGGGATTTCTGAAGGCTGCAGGTTGGACCTGCCTGTACGGAATCGGGATGGGAACGAATACGCCGGAGCATGCGGCCGAGGAAGCGGAGTTCGTCGCCGAGGCGCTGGGTCAGAGCCTGCAGTATTTTCAGATCGGCAATGAGGTTGACCTGTTCGCTCGCCACCTGCGTGATCCGAAGATGTGGTCCGCGAAGACATATCTGGAGGAATGGCTCGCGATTGCCCGGGCTGTGACTGTACGCGTGCCAAATGCAAAATTCGGCATGCCGGACGTGGCGGCGGATGTCCATTGGCTGACTGAGATCGCCGATCTCTGGCCGTCGATTCAGAACCCTCCGCACGTGACTACCCTCACGCACCACTACTATTTCGGTGGTCCTGCGACGAACCCCGAGGTGAACATCACGAACCTGCTTAAGCCGGCAACAATGGCCAAGGTTCAGATGACAGCCGATATCGCGACGGCCGCGGCAAAAAAGATGGATGTCCGGGTACGGATGACCGAAGGGAATACCTGCTATCGAGGGGGAAAGCCGGGGGTCTCCGACGTATTTGCAGCAGCGCTATGGGCCGCTGATTACTCTTTGCTTCTGGCCAGCAACAACTACTCTGGAGTGAACCTGCACGGGGGAACGGGCAAATCGGTCGCAAATTCCGTCGGAGGCTTCCTGCCCGGCGATGTCATGCTCAAGGATCAAGGCAAAAGTGCGGAGCAGATCGCGACCCATCCCCACCCGTTCTACACGCCGATTGCGACCTTCGGCTCGGAATACGCGATGGAGCCAGTGGCTTACGGGCTGAAATTTGCCGGCGCGCTCAGCGGAGGCACCTTCGTTCAGGAAGACCTTACGTCGAAACTCCAGGCGACCGGAGTAGATGCGACAGCCTACGCTGCGGTTCTTCCGGATGGCAACGCGGCATTGGTCATCCTGAACAAAGATGCGCAGCAAGACCTCGAGCTAGTCCTGGAGTTCGGTAAGAAGAGTGGAGCGGTGGAGACGGAGACGATGCACGCTCCGGCTCTCGACAGCAGGGAGGCTCATATCACTCGGGCCTCGAAGGCCGTGCGACTCCGCGATGGCAAGCTCTCTGTTCGGGTGCCCCATGCATCCGGGCTTCGCGTGACGGTCAAGTGAGGCTCGAAATGCTCATCCGAGTTCAACGGCTTTTGCCGGTGTAGTTCTGAGCGTAGGTGTCGAGCGGAAGTCCCTCGTTGCGCGCTTTTTGAACCAGCGCAAACGCCTCATCGCGGGTCATCGCCCCATCGAGAGACACCAGATAGGGCGCGCTTCCTGTAGGTGTGAACACCTCCGGTCTCAGATCGGGATGCGCCTGCGCTACTACCAAAGTCTTGTGTTGCGCCTGGTCCTTGTGGTTATAGGTATAAGCAATGACTCTCCATTGATGGCGCGTGTCCACGGACTGCAGTTTTGGCGCCTCGGTCGCGACGACAAGAGAGGCAGAAGAAACCGGGGCTCGATGATCTGCCACTTGAGCGGGTGTTGAGTTTGCGGTTGGCGTGCTGGGCGGACTTGCCGTACGGCTGGACAGCAAACGCCATCCAAGCCACAGAAGGAGTAAAGCGGCAACCCCGATCGCGATGGATTTCGGTCCGAATACCGCCCCGGAACGCTGAACCGGCCTGGTATGGGCCAGATTTGTGCGCTCGCTTTCGGCGGTATTGGAGACACTGACCTCACTTTGCCTGGGTTCCGGCTCTGCCGCTTTGGAGGCCGCAGAAATGCTTGCTGCAGGGAGACGGGTCGGAACGGGTGCCGGGCTGGATGATGGATCCAGGGCAGCTTTGATCTCAGTCGGTCCCCACTCACCACTCATGGTGCTCCGCACGATGAGATCGAAGGGCGCGGCTAGCGGAAGGTCTCCGGCTGCAGCTCCAAGCGTTTGCTGCTGGGTGAGCGACTGCAGGAGCACCGTCGCAAAATCGCGCAGATCACCTCTCTTCAACTCCTGTCCTTCGCTGCCTTCGGGGCATTCCCGAATACAATCGCTGCGAAGCTTCACGACCTCTCCGACCGCATAAATATTGGCTGGGTCGACGTGCTCGTGAATAAACCCGTTCAAGTGCAGCACTTCGAGGGCGGAGACAAGGCTGGTTGCAAGCTGGCGGGCATCGGCTAGCGTAAGCCGCTGATTGACGACTACGTCAGCAAGATTGGCGTCGACAGGCTCCATCACGGCATACAGCAGAGAGGCTCCATCGAATGTGACTTGCCCGAATTTTTCGAGCTGCAGAAGATTGGGATGAGTTAGCGTAGCAATCGCCCGCCACCGGGCGATAATTTCCTCTTCGTCGAAGTGCGGCTCGACGAGGCGAATGACGCGCGGGACTCCATTGCCATTCGACGTGAGGAAGAAGGCGCTGCGGCCCTGAGGCCGCAAGAGTTTTGTCAAGGGGAACGCATCGTCAATCGTTCTTCCTTCGTATTCGGTCCATAGCTCCATAGCCAGTTTCCAGTCTAGGGAATTTGTTCAAGGAAGAGATGCCGGTCGGGCGAATGAACCAGAAATTCCAGCGCTGTCGCTGGCGAGCGCTGTTCATGAAAGTTCAACACATTATCGTTGATTGCGAAGACAGTCTCAATCTGCATATTTGGGTTTCGGCACCAATCTTGGCTCCTCCTAGTGACAGAGGCTCTCATCGAGGGCGAGTAACAAAGCCCTGCACCTTCCAAAGCTTGTCCCAGTCCCAGATGCCGGAGGCAGTGGTTGCTGGAATGCGGTAGCCGAGCTGATGCGCGAGCATCAGGATCTGTCCGCGATGATGCGCCTCGTGCGAAAACATGTAGGCGAACATGGTTGCTCCGGCGGGCCATGGCCGGAGCCAGCCCCGCGAGAATTTCGTAATTTTGCGATCTGAGTTCGTCGAGAGAGCGTCTGTAAGCATGCGGAGGCATTGTGCCGCACTTCTTTTGTGAGCTGTGGCAGTCTGCTTCATCGTGCAGCGGTCCTGATCGAGCCGAGCAGGACATTTAAGGTGTGGGGCGGAATTCCTGAGCCAGGTGAGGCGGCTATTGTGAAGATGGGCGAATATGCTTGCGATTGTTCGGTGACCATCGGCTCCGGGCAACTCCGCGCGCCAGGCTTTCGGATCGATGTGAGCCAGCAAGTGCTGGTTCATCGCGGCGTTGACGGCGTAGGTCTCGAGCAGCACATCGCGAAGCTCGATTAACGATTTATCAGAGGGTTCCTGCATGGCAATTCGCATCGAGGGAAGCTCACCCCTGCGATCGCTACTGCCAAAGGATTCTCGCGGAAAATCCGGATTATCGCAAAGTGTGCGGAGAACGATAGCCAAAAAAATAGCCCGGCTATGCCGGGCTTTCTGGCTACATCACGATTCGCATAGAAATTCGCCTGCTCTGTTAGTTCGAAAGCGTGTAGATCACGTTGACGGTGGTTTTGACTTCAACGGGATCTCCGTTGAGGAGAAAAGGCTTGTAGATCCACTGACGGACGGCGTCGAGCGCCGATTGCTGAAGCTCTTGCGGACCAGACGCGACGGTGAGGTGCTCAACAGTTCCATCCTTGCCGATAATCGCGTCGAGCACAACTTTTCCCTGAATTCGCGCCTTCTTCGCGTCCTCCGGATACTTGGGAACTGGTCCAGAAATTTTGTTCGCTGCCATCTCCGCAGCCGACACTTCGACTGGCTGGTGAGGGCGGGCGGTATCGTTGGCGCTCACAGCGCCCGCTTCGACGCGCATACTTAACGCCATTGCCGACGCGCAGATTCCGATTGCGAGAGTTGCGCAGGCAAGCACGACGGCGAGCTGCTGTATACCGCGGAGTCGGTGATGTTTCTTGGTTAGCTTCATAACTCTCCTTTCAAATGCGTTGGCATCGAGAATTCCGATGGCGTGAGGTGTTCCACCTGGCACTCCATCTACGAGCATGGCAGCCAGGCGCAAGAGCGATCGTGCGTATTCGTGTCTTCCAGAGAGTTCTGCTGCCATCTCGTCGCAAGCCATCTCTCGCGTCTCTGTGATCCGTTTGCGAGTCAGGCAGATCGCCGGATGGTAGCTCACGGGCAGCGAGAGCAATTCATAGGCAAGGTTCTTCAGGAAATCATGCCGGCGAAGGTGCGCGAACTCATGCGCGATCGCTGCCTGCAACTCAGCCTCCGGTAAATCGGCGACCATTTCGGCAGGCAGAAGTATGAGCTTGCGAACGAACCCGATTGTGACCGGGCCGAAGATCTGATTAGAGGTTGCAATCGAGACATCTTCGATGCCGAACCGTCGGGAACAGTGCGCCCACCAGGCCGCGGCCTGGCCCTTGAGCTTCGTGTCTACAGCTTCGCGCCGGATAGAAGAAAGCTTTATCCATCTCCAGCAAAATCTGATCAGGAAATAAATAAGTGCCGCGCCATAGGCAAATGCGACCGCCGTGAGCAGCGAGCCCGGGAGGCTCAGCCCGGCGAGCGCCGTTCCGGGGCCCACTACAACCGATACATGTGCTTCGCTGGCGCGGGTATTTGTGCCCCACGCGAAAAGCGCTTGCAGCCACTCGCGTGGCAGGGTGCTACAAGCCGGAATAATGGTTTGCAGGAGAAGGACAATCACCCAGAGGCGATGTTCTGCGGCAGCTCCGGCTTTTCTGAGGGCCTGCGCCGCGATCCAACCTGCGGCGAAGAGCAGCGGAATCTGCCAGAGGGAGTTCAGAAGATAAGTCAGCAGCCAGGATTCGAAGCTCTTCATGATTCGCTCGCCTCCTTGTTGAATCTTTCGGTCAGCTCGGCCAGTTTTTGCGCATCAATCTGCCCGTTCTTCAGCAGGCTCATGACGAGTTCTTCGCTGGACCCGCCAAACATGCGATCAATCAGGTCTCGCAGACCCTGCCCCAGCACCCTCTTTTCGCTGACCTTGGCGGCGTAAACGTAGGCACGGCCCTCCAGGTGCCGCCGGAGCTTTCCTTTACGCTCGAGGATGTTCAGCATGGTTTGAACCGTGGTGTATGCGAGCGGCGGTTCGAGGTCTTCCTGCACGGCGCTGACAGTGCTGGCGCCGCGCCTCCAGATGACCTGCATGATCTTCAGTTCAAGCTTGGTCAGGCCGGTTTTGTTTGGCTTCGTCGCCACGTCTTTGTTTCTCCTAAATACTTAGGAGGCTAGTCGGATGAAAATGGTTTGTCAACTAAGAATTTAGGACTTAAACCAGGAATATTGATTTCTCGAATCAGGGCTTCGATTTACGCGGCTGCCCGCGGAACTCTCGGCAGCTTCCATCCCGTGAGCGCGATGAAAAGCGTGACGAGTAGGACCGAGGTGATGAGGACGACGCAGGCAGGCCACCTCCCGAGTTCCCAAACGTAGCTGGGAAGCACGCCGCCGACGGTTCCACCCAGGTAGTAACAGCAGATGTAGAGGCCGGCCGCGGAGGCACGTGTGCCGGGGGGCGCAGCCAGCCGCAGGAAGCTGTTTGCGGTAGCTTGGGCAATGAAGACTCCTGAGCAGACCAGACCAAGGCCAACGATTACTACGATCCAAAGCGAATGGCTCAAAGTAAGCAGAACGCCGGCGAGGGAGCAGCATATCGCGACGGCGATCCCGGCGCGCATTCGGATGTGGGTGACCAGATATCCCCCAGCAGGTGTTACAACGAGACCGATGAGGTAAATCGCGAAGAGATAGCTGAGTGCGGCTGTTGATAGGTGAAAGGGCGGATCGGCAAGGTAATAAGTGATGTATGTAAAGGTGCCTACGAGCGTAAAAAGCATGCCGGCCCCGACGCCGAAAGTTGCCACTAGGTGTGGGTTGCGGAAATGGCAGAGCATGGAGCCAAGCTGTGTGATCAGGTCGGGATGCGCTCCCTGAGGCATCGGCCGCGTTTCGGTCGGAAGCCACAGAGCGACCATGGCCGCTCCGGCCAGCGTTAAGACGGCGAGCAGCGCGAAAGACCATCGCCAGTTGAAGTGCTCAGCGACGAGACCGGAAACAATGCGGCCGAGGAAGCCTCCGAGAGCGGTTCCGCTTACGTAAATGCTCATGACGAGAGGGACAGCGTGGTGGTCCCATTCTTCGCCGATATAAGTGATGGCAATGGCGAAGATACCCGGAAGAATAAGGCCTTGTAGAAAGCGCCAGGCATCGAGCGTCAGCAACCCCGGCGAAGTGGCGGCTAAAAGCGTGGGAATGGCAAGAATGACAATTGAGGTAACGATAACGCGCTTACGGCTGAGATGCTCAGCCAGCGCTCCGAGAATGGGAGCGGAGATGGCGACTCCCAGCGTAGCGGCGCTTACCGTCGAACTGACAACTGACTTCGGTTCGCGAAAAACAAGCGAGAAGAGTGGCAGGAGAGGCTGGGTAACGTAGAGATTAAGGAAGGCGAACACACCGCAAAGGCAAACAGCAACCACGCCGGAAGGCGGCCCGAGACCGGTGCTGTCTGGAGGCGGAAGCTGCTCTTCAATGCTTTCCAACGCCAGGCTACCGGGAGCATCCAGGCCGCCTGATCGTTGCTCGCGAATCGTCGAGTCCATGTTTCAGAGTACGAGAACCGAAAGGATAGTCAAAGCCCGCGGTTACCAAACGCCGGAAACAGTAACCTGACAACATTTGCACAGGAACTGTATAAAAAAGATAGGCATGCCCGACCGTCCCCCCAGTAAGGCTGCAGCCGCCTTTCTTTCCCCCGACTTCCGACGCTACCAGTTGGCACGAGTCATCGCCATCATCGGATCGGAAGCGCAGTCGCTCGCTGTTGCCTGGCAGGTGTACCAGATGACCCACAAGCCCATTGATCTGGGCTACACCGGTCTGGCGTTGTTTTTGCCGGGGCTCTTATTCATCCTGCCCTCCGGGCATGTAGCTGACCGTTTCGATCGGCGTCATGTAATCCTGCTTTGCTATTCGCTCCAGTGTCTATGTACCCTCACGCTTTTCCTGTTTGCGTGGCATGGATTGCGGACGGTCTGGCCGATTTACGCGGTGCTGTTTTTTATTGGAACCGGTAGAGCCTTCAGCGGCCCGGCAAGCTCAGCTTTGATTCCGCACCTGGTGCCCGCGGAGCACTTTGTGAATGCGGTGACTTGGGGCGCTACCATCTTTCAGATTTCGAACATTACTGGGCCGGCACTGGGCGGCATCCTTTTCACCCTCCCCCTGCACCGGCGAATTTCCGGCGCTGCGGCGGTCTACCTCTTCACACTTGCGTCACTTGTCTGGTTTGTTGTGCTGGTCAGATCGCTCTCGGTACGCCCAGGACGAATGGAGCACAGGGCGACGTCCATGGAAGTAATCCTCGCGGGTTTCCACTACGTCGCGCGGACGCCGATCCTGCTGGGTTCGATCTCGCTCGATTTGTTTGCCGTGTTGCTTGGCGGAGCGGTATCGCTGATGCCCATTTTCGCGCAGGATATTCTCCATGCAGGCCCGCGGGGGCTCGGATTACTGCGCGCAGCTCCGGCAGCGGGTGCTCTGATCGTCTCGTTCTCAATGACACTGTGGCCAATTCGGCGCAAAGCCGGAGCTGTCATGTTTACCTGCGTGGCGATCTTCGGCACATTCACGATCGTTTTCGGGCTGTCGCGGAGCCTCCCGCTTTCGTTATTTGCGCTGTTCCTTGTCGGTGCGTCGGATATGGTGAGCGTAGTAATTCGCTCCTCAGTGTTGCAGCTGGGAACTCCGCCGGAGATGCGGGGTAGGGTGAGCGCCGTCAACTCACTGTTTGTGGGAGCGTCGAACGAGCTCGGGGAATTCGAGAGTGGGCTTACGGCGCAGTGGTGGGGGGCAGTCCGAGCCGTCGTGGTTGGAGGAATAGGCTCTCTTGCGGTCACGGGGCTTTGGAGCGTCCTCTTTCCGGCTTTAAGAAATGCAGATGAGCTCACTGCCGAGGCGCTGCTGAATGTGGAAGTCGAGCAAGCCGCGCAGGAGGTGCGGCAGCTTTGAACCGCATCCAAGACAGCAGGGGGATTCAGGATGAAGAGCTGGCAAGCAATAGGTTTGCTCACGCTGATTGTACTGCTGATTGTGGGCGGGCGGCTGCTCTACATTTTTCACGAGCGCAATGAGCCAGGAGTTCAGAAGGCCCAAGCTCCCCAGCGCCTGCTCAATCAGGATGATGTAGTCCAACCTCGAAAGTTGTACATTGCCGATCTGAAGGAAGCGAAGGAACTCGCCGGCAAACCCGTGTGGGTACAGGCGGGCTATTCGCTGGACTATTATCCATACACTGGAGGGCGAGTGGACTTCGCGCACCAGACGGGGGTGCTGCCCAGCGTGCAGCAACTGGCGATTGAGAAGGTCATCACAGAGAAGCCCTCGGCGAATCTCGCAACTCGGTTTCCTGCCGCAGACAAGCAGGTGCTTGCGGTTTTCAAGATGCCCGGCGGCGATACGGAATACGCAACTACGATCGGCACAATCAAGGATAGCGACGAAACTTATTATTGCGACGATATCTTTTACTATGACGATCCGCGGCAAATGTATAAGCACTGGCCGGCCGACGTATGGAAGGCTATTGAGCAACACCAACCGAAGCCCGGCATGAGCGAGTTACAAGTGTCTATGGCGCTGGGAACGATTCAGCAATCGGACTCATCGGACTATGGAAATCGTACGGTGACCTATGATGCCGGTGGGAAGAAATGGTCGGTGAGCTTTGTGAAAGACAAAGCGACGACGGTCACTCCGGGGTAAAGTATGGCGTTGGTATTTACGACCTCGTATGTCGAGGATTCGAAGGCGATCTTTCGCCAGTACAAGAAGCTGGCGGAGGGTGCGATCGCGCAGGTGACGGATGAGCAACTCACGGCGACGCTCGATCCGGAGATGAACTCGATCAGTCAGATCGTGAAGCATATGGCGGGCAATATGCGATCCCGGTGGACGGATTTTCTGACTAGCGATGGAGAGAAATCGACACGCAATCGCGACAGTGAGTTTGAGGAGCCTCCCGCTGCCCGGTCAGAGATGATGGCGCTGTGGGAAGAAGGCTGGGGATGTCTCTTCGGCGCGCTGGAGGGGCTGACGGACGAGGATCTGGGACGGACAATCACGATCCGGGGTGAAGCACATTCCGTGGTGCAGGCTATCAATCGGCAGTTAGCTCATTACGCCTATCATTGCGGGCAGATCGTTTTTCTGGCCAAGCATCTCAAGTCTCACGGCTGGAAGTCCCTGAGTGTGCCGCGGAAAATGTCTCAAGAATTTAACCGGCGGGTGCTGGCGGGCGAGGCCAGCCAGCGGTAAATCACGCACCAAGCGTCAGGCGGGGAGGACGGCCGAAGACTAGCTGACGCAGGCGGGAGAAAAAACGGTTTTGAGAGCGCTGGGCCGAAGATTGTCTCGCAGTAAGACTGCGCTCCGATCGCGCGTCGATCAAAGCCAGCGCGTGATGGACCTGGTTGCGGAGCTTCTCGACCTCAAGCGCGCAATGGCGCAGATACGCCGAGACTGACAGGCCGGCTTCGGCGGCGCGGGCCTTGATGAGCGCCTGTTCAGAGCTAGCTACTCGCAACGACATCGATACTTGGCGCTCGTTTTTCGGCGAAACCGGCCAGACGAGCGCCAGCGGGCCAAGCTCCGGGCTGGGGTCCGGGTCGATGGGGAGGGCTTCGGCGAGCACCGTTCCGAATGGTTGCGGAGTGGCTTTCTGGCGCGGACCGGTGCCGTGAATGGGCAGGCCGGCAGTGCTGAGGCTCAGCTTGTCGGGCCGAATTGCATCGTCCTTGAACGCCACCTGTGCGGGCTTGTCCTGTGTGATTGCGGGAGCAGGCTTCTGTTCCGTGCGGATCTGGATTTCTTCTTTCGATTCATCGCTTGCGGACGGCTGGGTGCGCGTCTGCCAGCGGCTGCGGCTGGATTCGAGCGCCTTCTCGTAAGAGAGTTCGCGCACGCCTTCGTGAAGCACCTTTGCGTTCGGCGGGGTCTTTTCTGTCTTCTTGCGTAAGGCTGACCAGACCTCAAAGCGACCAAGTACGGCGTCGATATCTTCGGGCGGTTTCGCGGCGGTCGCGGCTAAGGGCTGCATTCGGATTGCCTCTCTGCATGAGCATACGACGGTTCTGCGGTGGTAATCAGCGGCTTCGGCTGGCTCCGCTCAGGCGAGTTCCCAATTCAGGCCTGATGGTGCGGGCTCGTTTCGTTCCAGGACGAAGCGGTAGGGTTCGCTTCATCCGGTATTGCGTAAACCTGCGGAGATGCCGTTAATGGTGCCGGCGATGGCACGGTTCACGGAGTCAGTGTCTTCGCCGGCACGCTTGCGGCGGAGGAGGTCGACCTGAATAAGGCTCATGGGATCGACGTAGGGGTTGCGCAGGCGGATGGAACGGGCCAGGACCTGGTTCTTTTCGAGTAACTCGCGTTGGCCGGTGACGGCGAGCAGGGAGGAGAGGGTTCGGTTGAACTCGGCCTGCAACTTCGAGAAGACGCGGTCGCGTAGGCCGGAGTCGGGGACGAGCGAGGCGTAGAGCGAGGCGATGCCGAGGTCGGCCTTGGCGAGCGCCATCTCGACATTGCGGACGAGGTCGATGAAGAGCGGGAATTCGGCCATCATGGCGCGAAGCAGGTCCATGCCGCCGGGCTGCTTTGCGTATTCGCCGATGGCATAGCCGACGCCGAACCAGGCGGGGATGAGCAGGCGGGACTGCGTCCATCCGAAGACCCAGGGAATGGCGCGCAGGCTGGTGAAGCTGGCTTTACCGCCACGGCGCGAAGGGCGAGAGCCGATCTTGGCGTGTTCGAGCTCGGCAACAGGAGTTGCGAGCTCGAAGTAGGGGAGAACTTCGGGGTCGTCGATGATGTTGGCGCGGTAGAAATCGAAGGCCGTGGCGGAAAGCGCGTCGAAGGCCGTTTCCCACTCGGGCAGCAGCACGCCGGATTGATGACCCTTGGGATCGCGCGCGTTGGGCCGGGCGAGTGCGTCGAGCGAGGCGGCAATCATCAGCTCAAGATTGCGCTCGGCGAGGACGACGTCGGAGTACTTCCAGTTGAGGACTTCGCCCTGTTCGGTGATGCGGATCTGGCCGTCGAAGGCCTCGACGGGCTGGGCGTAGATCGAGCGATGGGTAGGTCCGCCGCCGCGTCCGACAGTGCCTCCGCGGCCGTGAAAGAGGCGCAGCTTAATGCCGCATTCGCGGGCTACTTCGTGGAGGGCGCGGTGGGCGCGGAAAATTTCCCAGGTGCTGGTGAGCATGCCTCCGTCTTTGTTGGAGTCGGAGTAGCCGAGCATGACTTCCTGGATGTTGTCCCAGCCTTCGAGCAGGTTGCGGTAGTCGGGTGCGGTCCAGAGTTTGCGGCAGACGGCAGGGGCATTCTGCAGATCCTCGATGGATTCAAAGAGCGGGACGGGCATGAGGCCGGGATCGCGCCCGTTAGCGGCAACTTCCACGCCTCCCAGGCGCGCGAGCCACACGACGGCGAGGACGTCTTCGGCGCTCGAGGCTCCGCTGATGACGTACTGGCGGATGGTTTCCGGGCTGCAGCCGGCTTTTACCTCGGCGACGGCGCGAAGGGTCTCGATGACGTCGCGGGTCTCGGCACTGAGCGAGCCGGGGACATTGCCTGCGTTTTCTCTGCACCAGGCGGAGGCTTCTTCGAGGGCTTTACGGTGAATGCGTGCGTGCTGGCGGACGTCGAGGGTGTGGAGGTGGAGTCCGAAGGTGCGGACGAGAAGAATGAGCGGGTCGACGAGAGCCTGGGCGAGGCGCAGCCCGTTGTTTTCGGCGAGGCTGCGGCGCAGGATTTCCAGATCGCGCTGGAACTCGGCGGCAGAGCAGTATGCGGGGAGCGAGGTAAGGGACGCTTCGAGGCTTTCGGTATCGGCGGTGTGCTGGCCGGCGGTGCGCAGCATGCGGGCGTGGATGCAGACTAGGAAGCGCCGGTAGAGCTCGAACTGGAAATGGCCGCCGAAGACCTGGCCGGCAGTAATTTGTAGTGTATTCAGATACGAATCGAGCTGGGCGCGGAGCTCCTCGCTAACTGGCAACTGCTGGGCGGAGGTTGTGAGCAGGTCGATGGCCAGCTGCAGGCGGTGATCGTAGTAGGAGAGCAGGCGGGATTTCGCGTCACGGATGGCTTCTCTTGTAACTTCAGGAGTTACAAACGGATTGCCGTCCCGGTCCCCGCCGATCCAGGAGCCGAAGCCGAGCAGCAGGGGCAGTTCGGAGATGTCGATGTCGAGGTTGTATTCGCTCTTCAGGGCGTCGGAGACTTCCTGATAGAGGCCGGGGAGGGTTTCGAAGATGGAGACCTCGTAGTAGTCGAGGCCCATCTTGATTTCGTCGGCGACTTTGGGGCGGCTGCTGCGGACTTCGTCGGTCTGCCAAAGAGCCGTGATCTCGGCGACGAGGGATTCTTCGAGGCTGGCGAGCTGTTCGTCGGGAAGGGGGATGCGGTCGAGACGCTCGAGGAATTCACCGATGCGGCGGCGCTTGGTGAGGACGGAGCGGCGGGCGATCTCCGTGGGGTGCGCGGTGAAGACGGGAACGATGAAGATCTGTCGCAGCCAGTGCAGGGCTTCTTCGGCGGGTATGCCGACGCAGCGCATGGCGCGCAGGGTTCCACGAAGGGAGCCACGCTGAGCGGCTTCTCCGCTGAGCTGGAGGGAAAGACGGCGGCGCTTGCGGTGGTTGGTCTCGGCGAGATTTATGAGTTCGAAATAAAAGGCAAAGGCGCGGCTGAGTTGGTAGGCCTGATCCACGGGCATGGTGTTGACGCCGAGAACGGCGAGCTGCAGCAGGTCTTCTGCCTCTTTTACGGAGTCTTCGGCCAGCGCCTCGCGGCGGCGGATGGCGGAGAGGCGCAGTTCTTCAACCTTTTCAAAGAGCGCGTCGCCGGCCTGCTCACGCAGAACCTCGCCGAGCAACATGCCGAGCGAACGCACGTCACGGCGGAGAGGCGCTTCCTTAAGGTCTCCGGTGCGCGCTTCAAGTTCGGCAAGGCGCTCGGGCCAGTTGTCGGGCTTCCAGAGGGATGGCATCTAGTTGATTATGCCGTATGGAGGTTGCCTCCGGCGGCGCCTACGCGGGGACTAGCCCTCCAGGCACACGCGGCTGCGCCGCAAAAGTACGGACGCTTGTTGGAGGATCGTACCGGGGGAATACTCAACGAAGAGTTCCCGCTCAACTCCGGGGCTCTGTTATTGTGCTTCCATGCTCGCCACGCCTGAACGAGAAGAGATATATGGCTATGTCCGAGCCAAGAAAACCGCCAAAATTGTTCCGATCTTGTCGCTAAATGTTTGTCCCATTACTGTTGCTGGCTGCCGGGTTGTCGATTCCGTGCGGACTTGTTACAAACTCCGTAATGAAACGGAGGGAACGACAGTTCAAGCGAGATATGGAGCAGGGGGGACGAACGTTGCTTTGGCCTGACTTCGTGCGCAGGTCAAGTGAAGAAGACGGAACGCTCATTGTCGATATCCATTCGCTTAAAGGGCCAGTTCGATGGTGGTGGACGTCCGAAAATCTTTCGGATCTATCGATGGACTCAGCAAGAGTTCGCGTTTCTGACCTGATCGGAAAAGACGGAAACGCTGTGTTAATCTTGGGCAACCGAGATAAAGCCGAGGCGAATGCGGTACGAAGGAAACTGCGCTGGATGGAACTGGGACCCAAACATCGCTACCGAGCCAGAACAAAAAAGACATATGCTGACATCCGATCAATCGGAACCAGGTTTTCCTGCGGTTCCTAGCGATTGAATTAAGCCTCATCTAGCTGCATCGCCAGCTCTTCCCATTCGTTCGTGAGAGCGGAGTGTTGCTCGCGCAGGTCTTCGAGTGCGCGGGAGACGCGTGCGGTCTCTTCGGCGCTGACGAAGATGCCCAGCGACTGCTCGGCGTGGCCGATTGAGGCTTCGAGGCGGGGTATCTCCTCTTCGACGAATTTGAGGCGGTCTTGCATCTGCTTGAGCTTGATGGGATTCACGCGGCGAGCCGGTTCTTTCGGGGCAGGCTCGGGAGTGTGGCCATTCGGAGTCGAGAGAGCGGGAGCGGCGGAAGTTTCCGCTGCGGAGGTTGCCGTAGCCAGCGCTTCGGCTCCGCCCTCTTTGCGCCAGAGGTAATCCTCGTAGTTGCCGGGATAGACGTTGACCTTGCCGTCTGCGACTTCGAAGACGCGGGTGGCGAGGCGGTCGATGAAATAGCGGTCGTGGGAGACGAAGATGACGGTTCCGGTGAAGGAGTTGATGGCTTCAAGGAGCACGTCTTTTGCCCGCAGATCGAGGTGGTTCGTCGGTTCGTCGAGCAGGAGAAAGTTGGCCGGGCTGACGAGGATCTTAGCCAGAGCGTAGCGATTACGTTCGCCGCCGGAGAGAACGCCAAGGGTCTTGAAAACGTCGTCGCCGGAGAAGAGGAAACAGCCGAGAAGGCTACGCAATTCGGCCTCTGGGACTTTGCGCGCGATCGCGCCGATGTCGGCGAGCATGCGCGCGCCAGGGTCGAGAACCTTGTACTGATCCTGCGCGAAGTATTCGGCGAGCACATTGTGGCCGAGCTTGAGCGTGCCGCTGGTGGGGGTGTCCTGGCCGGAGAGCAGGCGGATGAGAGTGGACTTGCCTGCTCCGTTGACGCCGACCAGCGCAATGCGGTCGCCGCGATCGATGGTGAAGCTGACGTCGTTGAGGACCTGCTTGGGGCCGTAGCTCTTGGAGAGACCGGCAACCTCGACGACGGTGCGGCCTGAAGGCGGCGGTTGCGGAAAAGTGAAGTGGATGATCGGCTCTTCGTTGGGGATTTCGATGCGCTCGATCTTTTCCAGTTCCTTGATGCGGCTCTGCACCTGCTTGGCCTTGGTGGCCTGGTAACGGAAACGGTTGATGAAGGCTTCGAGCTGCTCGATGCGCTCCCGCTGGTTGCGATAGGCGGCCTCGATCTGGGCGCGGCGCTCGGCTTTCTGCTGGAGGTATTTCTCGTAGTTGCCGTGGTAGACGTGGAGGCCCTTGTTCCAGATCTCGATGATCTTGTCGACCGTGACGTCGAGGAAGTAGCGGTCGTGAGAGATGAGGATGTATCCGTTGGGATAGGTGCGTAGATAGTCTTCGAGCCAGTTGCGCGTCTCGAGATCGAGGTGGTTCGTGGGCTCGTCGAGCAGCAATAGGCTGGGCTTCTGCAGCAGCAGCTTGGCCAGCGCGATGCGCATCTGCCAGCCGCCGGAAAATTTTTCGGTGCGGCGACGCCAGTCTTCTTTCGAGAAGCCGAGGCCGGTGAGGACGGTGCCTACCTGGGCGTCCAATGCGTAACCGTCATGGGCACGAAATCGAGAATCGATCTCGGAGAAGCGGTCGGCGGCCGCGCCATAGGCGTCGCTTTCAGGGTCGAGCTCGGAGAGCGCGACCGCGACCGCTTCCATCTCCTTTTCAAGGCCGAGGAGTTCGTCGAAGACCGAGAGGCATTCATCGAAGACGGTGCGGCCGGAGAGAGCGAGACCATCCTGCGGGAGGTATCCGATGCTCATGCCGCGGGTACGCTGCACCTGGCCATAATCAAGTCCATCGAGACCGGCGAGCACCTTCATGAGCGTGGATTTGCCGGTGCCGTTCGCTCCGACCAGAGCGGTGCGCTCGTTGGGAGTAATCAGCCAGTTGGCACTTTGAAAAAGAAGCTTCGGGCCAAAACGCTTACCCGCGTCGGCGAGTTGCAACATGAGTCTATTTTAGCGAGTCAGCGGCTGCGGGTGCTTTCGGCCGCGACCTCACTCGTTCCTTCCGAGGCCTCGCCGTCTTTGCCGTCGAGGCTGTTTTCGGCGCTCTTCTGACGATCCTCAGTTCTTCCCAATCCTTTTCTGTCTGGTTTGCATAGGCTTCAGCGAATTGCACTAACGCTTCCCCGAATTTTGCGCCATTTCCCAGGTAGCCGGACAGAACGCAGGCATCTCCAGAGCGCGCATGGCCGCGTGCGAGCAGTTCACCGCAAATTTCGGCGTATTCGACCAGACCCTCGCCTGCGAGGTCCTCGAGTTCTATGCTCCCTTTGTGGTCATTCAACTGGCGAACGAGATAGTGTCGATTTGCTATCGTGGTCCAGCCGAGGAAAGGGTCGGACTGGAATTGCATTGCCCGCTGTCCATTCACCACACGCTGGCCCTGATGCGAGGTGAGGGTATCAGCACCGACGTATGGGGCGTACGCCGAGCCCGGCTCCTCCTTGATCTGGAGAAAGAGCGGATCGCCGGGGCCGTTGCCCTCGAGGTAGATTATGTAATCGCGCAGACCGACGGAGCCGGTGCCAACTACCTTGAACGCCACATCGACTGGATGGTATTGCGCCAGAAAGTGACGGCGCTCGGGTTGAAGGGTCTGGTTATATTCGACAAGTGAAGCCAGCACCGCACGCTTCTGCCCCGCGCTAACCCTCGCCAGCAGCGGCTTTTCTTCTTTGAAGACCCGGCTGCCGGCTGAGTTTTTCGCCACTTGAGTCAGTTGCTCGAGATTATGTTGCGGCGTCGCGCGCTCTGCTTTGAGGAGTGCCTTGGAAACTGGGTTAATGCGCTGCAGGCGGTGCACCTGATAGTGAGCAAGTTCCGTTACAGGCAGATGCGAGAAGGTATCGATGAACTTGCGGTATCGATCGATAAAGGCCAGTACAGCCGACTCGCAGCCTGACTTCTTGATTCCCAGGGCTCGCCCGGCAAGCGTAAGGCTGGTAGCTAGCCGTTTCAGGTCCCATTCAAAAGGCCCGCGCGTAGTTTCATCGAAGTCATTAATGTCGAAGACCAGCTGTCCATCGGGCGCTGCGAACGCTCCGAGGTTGCGGACGTGGGCGTCTCCGCAGATCTGATTAATGAATCCGGTGTTGGGCAGCGTAGCTAGATCGGCTGCCATAACGGGCACGGCCCCGCGAAAGTAGCCGAAGGGCGACTCGACCATACGCTCATATTTGAGTGTGACAAAGTGCGGAACACGGCCGCGCATCGACTCCTGGAGGAGCTCGACTGGCGCGTGACGCCGGGCTTCCGGTTTCCACTGTGCGTGTTCCTGCCGAGTAAGTTGCTTGCGACGGGAGCGTCCAAGGGCGCGGCGCTCCTGAGGAGTAGGAAAATGTGTCATTTGCTTCCGCGACGATACAATCTTCGCCCACTCATGACAACCCGTCGGCGTGAGAAGTGTGAATTTGACGGGTGATCGAGGCAAGGGTCGCTGCATCGAGATCAGGCATGGCGCCAGGCCGCGAAGCAACCCAGCCTCCCCACCGATTTCCGGCCTCGTTCATCTCCAAGAGGGAGGCCCCGCGTACCCATGCGTCGACGAGGGCGGCGGTGAACGCGTCGCCGGCACCGACGGTGTCAGCGACCGGGACTGCGACTCCGCGGTGGCGATTGTGAGTGTCGGGTGTGATCAGCAGGCTTCCCTCACCCCCCATCGTGATTGCTACAAGTTTGAGTGGGTATCGCTGGAGGATCAATCGTCCTGCCTTGAGCAGTCCGGCATCAGCGGCATCTGCGGGCTTCGGGATGTCGAGCATCGAGAGTACTTGTGGAACCTCGACCTCATTGAGCTTGAAGATGGTCGCTGATGCGAGAGATCCGGAGACAATTTCGCTACTGAAGAACGGAGCTCGTAGGTTGACATCGAAGACGCGAACACATTCCGCCCTTGTTGCCGCAACGAAGCTACGAATGGTCGCTCGCGAGGCAATGTTTCGCTGGGCAAGCGATCCGAAGCAGACCGCGTCGGCGGTGGAGGCGAGAGCCTGCCACGCCGGAGTCCACTCCATAAAGTCCCATGCGGCTGGTTCGTGGATGATGTAGTGTGGCTCGCCGCTGCGAAATTCGACGCCGACCTCCCCGGTCGCGTGTACCGGATCAACCTGCAGCGCGGATATGTCTACGGGGAACGATGACAGTAGCTCCTTCGCCGATGTTCCAAGCGCATCGTTGCCGAGCCGCGAAGCGATTAGTCCACGATTTCCGAGACGCGCAGCCATAACGCTGAAGTTTGCGGGCGCGCCCCCGAGCCGTTTGCCGGAAGGTAACATGTCCCACAGAAGCTCCCCTAGTCCTATGACCAATTTCTGCATGCGCTGGCCTTTCAAAACTGCGTCGCCAGCATGGTAAACCAACAAGCAGAAGTAGAATTGCATCAAAGCGTTGGATGCCTGAGGTAGAGCGAAGACGGGAGCGGCAGGTGGAGGATACAGCTGATCCGGCAACGCGGCCGAGCCGGTCGAGGGTCGTTCGTGTGATTGCGTGGATCGGCTTTGCGATGTTTCTGTTTGCGGCCGGCATATTGATCGTCGCCGCAATTTATTTTCGCCGTGCCGAGCCTATCTTGCGCGCGCGTGTAATCGAGACACTTTCGACGCGTTTCGACAGCCGGGTGGAACTGGCGAGCTTCGGCGTGTCAGTCTTTCACGGATTTGAGGTCGAGGGGGGCGGGCTCAAGCTGTATCCCAAGCACCTTGACATGCAGCAGCCGCTCTTTTCCGTCGATAAATTCTCGTTCCGAACCGGTTGGCGGGATCTGTTCCGTACGCCGATGCACATTGCGCAGGTGCAGATCACTGGGCTTGGCATCAACCTGCCGCCAAAAGAACAGCGGCACGAGATACCGAAGTTGGACAAAGGGGAGTCGAAGCCGGGAAAGATTCAGATCCTGGTCGATGAACTGCTGATCGACAACGCAACCCTGATTCTTGGCACAAACAAGCCGGGCAAGGTGCCGCTTGACTTTGAGATCAGCAAGGTGCGTATGACTTCTGTCGGCGCCAATCAGCCGATGAAGTTCCATGCCATCCTCACGAATCCGAAGCCGGTCGGGCACATCGACTCGACGGGCGACTTCGGGCCCTACAACGCGCACAGCCCGGGTGACACGCCGGTGCGCGGCCAGTACAGCTTCAGCCACGCCGACCTCAGCACCCTCAAGGGCATTGGTGGAATCCTCTCTTCGACCGGTGTGTATCAGGGCACGCTCAACAATATTGTGGTCGACGGTGAGACGGATACTCCTGACTTCCGGCTGACTACGGCCAACTACTCGATGCCGCTGCACACGAAGTTCCACGCGATTGTGGACGGTACTAATGGTGACACCCACCTGCTCCCTGTCGACGCCGTGCTCGCGCATTCACACATCGTTGCCTCGGGTGACGTAGTGCGAGCGCCGGGTGTTCCGGGGCATGACATTACGCTGGATATAACAGTTTCACCCGCCCGGATTGACGACATGCTCAAGCTGGGTGTGAAGACTGAGCCTCCGCTGATGACCGGCGATCTGACAATGCATGCGAAGCTCCATTTACCACCGGGTCAGGGGACGGTACTCGACCGGCTTCATCTGAAGGGCAACTTTCAGGTCACGAATGTTCACTTCACAAGCGAGAAGATCCAGTCAAAAGTTGACGAACTCAGCCTGCGGGGGCAAGGGAAGACGAAAGAAATCAAGGACGGGCCGCTTCCGGATGTCGCTTCCAATATGAACGGAGATTTTGAGTTAGGCGCACAGAAAATTACGATCCCGGATCTGCATTATGAAGTTCCGGGCGCGCAGGTGGCCTTGAGCGGCGCTTACACGCTCGACGGTCAAACGTTCAATTTCCAGGGAACAGCGCGCCTCCAGGCCAAGCTCTCCGAGATGGTCACCGGGTGGAAATCCTGGGCGCTGAAGCTCGCCGATCCGTTGTTTATGAAGAATGGAGCCGGGACGGAGGTTCCCATTGAGATCACGGGAACGCGCTCAGAGCCGCATTTTGGAGTCGATCTGGACAAGATGTTCGGGCACAAGGACAAACAGAAGAATGGTCAGGCGCCTCCGCCGCCGGCGGCAGCGGCGAAGCCCCAGTAGCTTGTTACACGAATCAAGATAGCCTAAGGAGTTGGGCCATGCCTCGTGAAGCAGATCAGTCGCCGATTCCTGCAGATGACTTGAACCGTACTCTTACGATTGCTCAGCCAGACAGCGACGCAACGCTTCCTCACATCGGGATAGTCGGTGATACGTACACAGTCCTTCTTACCGGCGGAGATACTGCAGGGCGCTTCTGCCTCATCGATATGCACGTCCCTCCGGGAGGCGGCCCGCCTCCTCACCGCCATGACTTCGAGGAGACATTCTCACTACTTGAGGGCGAAATGGAGTTCACCTTCCGCGGCGTCAAGAAGACTTTCCGATCCGGCGCGACTATCCACGTTCCCGCGAACGCCCCACATCAATTCCGAAATGCTTCGGCAGAACCGGCGAGATTATTGTGCATCTGCTCTCCCGCGGGGCAGGAAGAGTTCTTTATGAAGCTTGGCATTCCTGTCGCGACTCGCACAACACCTCCACCCAGGCTGGACGAAGCGGCGGAAACGGAATTCAGGGCGAGGGCTGAGGCGCTGGCTCCAATCTATCGGACTGAACTTCTTCGGGCCGGCGTAGACGCAAGCTTGCTGCGTTATACTTAGTAAAAGAATGTCGAAACAGCAATCTTCCTCGGCCGCCAGATCAGGCGGCAATTTCGTCTCCGCTCAAGCTGATCAGGCCCGCTCCCCGCGCATCCGCTCGACGACCGTGCTTTGCGTCCGTCGCAACGGCAGCGTGGTAATGGCTGCTGACGGGCAGGTTACCCTGGGCGAATCGGTGATCAAACACTCGGCGCGAAAGATCCGACGGCTTTACCAGGACAAGATCCTTGCGGGATTCGCGGGTTCGACCGCCGACGCGTTTTCGCTGTTCAGCCGCTTTGAAGGCAAGCTGGAGCAGTACGCCGGCAATCTGGGGCGGTCCGCGGTAGAGCTGGCCAAGGACTGGCGAACCGACAAAATGCTGCGCAACCTTGAGGCGCTGCTGATCGTCTCCGACCCGAACCAGACCTTTCTGATCAGCGGCTCAGGCGACGTGATTGAGCCCGACGAGGGCATTGCCGCGATTGGCAGCGGCGGGTCCTATGCTCTGGCGTCTGCCCGTGCCCTGATGGAGAATACCGAGCTGCCGGCGCGCGACATTGCTGAGAAATCGCTGCGCATTGCGGGCGAAATCTGCATTTACACCAACGACCAGATCACGATTGAAGAGCTGCACGCCTGAGGCGGACAGCGAAAAAAAGGCCCGCCCGAAAGGAGCAGGCAACGATGGCTATTTATTTACCCGGAACCGCTGAAGACCAGGAGCTCGCGCTCGAAGAGCTAACCCCCCGCGAGATTGTCGGCGAACTTGACAAGTACGTCGTCGGACAAAACGCCGCCAAACGCGCCGTTGCGATCGCTTTGCGCAATCGTATGCGCAGGCAGAAGCTGCCGCCGGACATTGCCGAAGACATCATGCCGAAGAACATCATCATGATCGGGCCGACTGGGGTAGGCAAGACAGAAATCGCGCGGCGGCTGGCCAAGCTGACCAACTCCCCGTTCCTGAAAGTCGAGGCTTCGAAGTTTACTGAAGTTGGATATGTGGGCCGCGATGTGGAGTCGATGGTCAGGGACCTGGTCGAGATCGCCATCGATATGGTGCGCGAAGAGAAGCTCGAAGAAGTGGAAGACAAGGCCGAACTGAACGCCGAAGAGCGGCTGCTCGATTTACTTCTGCCCCCTCCCGCTGCGACCCCCGCGGCATCTGCATCCAGCCCGCTCCCTCATCAGGGGCCGCAGGTTATTGAAGGCAATGCTCGGAGCTTTCCGGCGCCCGGCAACGACTCCCACCAGCGCACGAGGGAGAAGTTACGTCAGCAGTTCCGCGAAGGCAAACTGGACGATCGAGTGGTAGAGATCGACGTCCGTGAGCGCAACACGCCGTCCTTCGAGATCATCTCCAACCAGGGCGTCGAAGAGATGGACATCAATCTCAAGGATGTTCTCCCGAACATCTTCGGCCAGCGCACGAAGAAGCGCAAGATGAAGGTCGCCGAGGCTTTCGAGTATCTCGTGCAGGAAGAGGAGGGCCGGTTGATCGATATGGATCAGGTGACTCGCCTGGCTGTCGATCGCGTCGAGAACTCAGGCATCGTATTCCTCGACGAGATCGACAAGATCGCCGGGCGCGAGGGCGGCCATGGTCCGGATGTTTCGCGCGAAGGCGTTCAGCGGGATATTCTGCCGATCGTCGAAGGCACAACGGTCAACACGCGCTATGGCATGGTGCGCACAGACTACATCCTGTTCATTGCAGCCGGCGCTTTCCATGTTTCTAAGCCCAGCGACCTGATCCCTGAGCTTCAGGGTCGCTTTCCAATCCGTGTAGAGCTTCAGTCCCTGACCGTCGAAGACTTCATCCGTATTCTTACCGAACCGAAATCGTCCCTGACCAAACAATCTACCGCGCTGCTTGAGACCGAAGGCTTGAAACTGGAGTTCACACGTGAGGCACTGGAGGAGATGGCGCAGTTTGCTTTCCGCGTAAATGAGACGACCGAGAATATCGGCGCCCGGCGGCTACACACCATTATGGAGCGGGTGCTCGATGAGATCAGCTTCCTGGCTCCCGATCTCACCAAGGCCCAGCCACAAAGCGAAGGCAACGTGTTGCAGTTGGCGGCAGTGACGGACTTTGGAGCAACGGTTCCGCTGCCGATTAGTGAAAGGCCAACGGCAGACGGGGGCACAGAAAAAGTCGTGGTGATCGATCCCGAATATGTACGCCAGATGGTGGCGGATATCGTCAAGGATCAGGATCTGTCGAAATACATCCTGTAAGCAGCCGGGAGCGACCCTGGCCGTGCTCCGGCTCCGGACTTCTCGTTGCGCCTACATCAAGTAGAGGGGTGCGCCCATCCGATCCAGTTCGCCTCTGACCTTTGTCAACCCATACATGTAGGTCTCGAACTCTTCTGCAAGCCGCCCAAAAAACGGCGCTTCGCTCTGATACTCGAACAGGTTGAACTGCGAGACGATATAGTAGCTCTCCTTGCCCATGCGCACCATTTCGAGGAAGCTCGCGTCTCCGGCAAAGCGCGAACTCTGCACTGCTTCCGGATACATCCCTGTCGAAAATAGGGCATAATCCCCGATGTGCTTGCGGACCTTGCGCTCTGTGTCGAAGGAAGGCGCTGTTCCATGGACCGGGTCAGAGGCCGCGAGCATCTTGCTCATCTCCTTCACGGGCCTGCCGTCTACATCGCGGATGCAGTAGAGGTTTTCGACCACGCAAAACTCGGTAAGAAGATCAGCGACATACGAGGTGATCTCTCGGTCGTGTACGCCCAGGTGCTCGCCATAGCACTCTGACACCGTGCGATGGAAGAGTTGGCGAAGTGCGTGTTCTTCGGGAATCATTCCCATTCCTCCCGGTTGTTCAGGATCCGGAACTGCATCCTGGATAACTGCGTTCTGGATGCTTAACTCGTCGGCAACGCGATCATCAATCTTTAAATTCCGACTCCTTAGTGACCAATCTATGGAATTTGTTTCTCCTGACAAGTCACCAGTTGGGGGATATGCCAACTTTTCTAGCAGTCTCGGCGGTCAACTGCGAAAAGTCGTGTCAATGTTCCAATTCATCGCAGATGAACAGGAATTCATGCCACGTCGCCGCCCGGAGGGCTATCCTCGACTGGACTTGACACCTGACTTTCGCGAACGCGCGGAGGCCGAGAGGTACCGATGACTAAACACATCCCCGTGCAAAAGCATGCTGCGAAACGACACCCAAAATCAGGAGGAGGGAAATCAGGAGGAGGAAAGTCGAGCGGCGGCGATCCATCCACTCCCCAACCGGTGTTCGCGCAGCCTACGCCATCGCCTGACCCCAGCGGATTCAAACATCCTGTGACCGATCAGAGCTATGCCGAACTCACCAACCTCGAGCCGGTTCCGGAGCCGACTGGGGGCGCTGTCGAGCCCGTGCTGACGCTCGCCCAGGTCTATGGGGGCGCGGGCGCGGCGAAGTCGGCAGCGATTCAGGCAAGTGGGCAGATCGTGTTTCATGCCGTGGGCGATACGGGCAGCGTCGAAGGACCATCGACGCAATCGCTGGTAGCGGACAAAATGGTCTCCGACTTTACCGAAGCGAACCCGGCCAGCGTGCCGTCGTTCTTCTATCACCTGGGAGACGTGGTTTATTACTTCGGCGAGGCGACTTACTACTACGACCAGTTCTACGAGCCGTATCGCAATTATCCCGCGCCGATCCTCGGTATTCCTGGCAACCATGACGGAGTGGTGTACGCGAGCGACCCGGCTCCCACGCTCGCAGCCTACCTGGCCAACTTCTGCGCCACGGAGCAGGTCGTGACTCCTGACGCCGGTGGCCTTGTGCGGACGGCGATGATCCAGCCGGGTGTTTACTATACCTTCGACGCGCCGTTTGTACGCATACTCGGGCTGTACAGCAACGTGCTCGAAGATCCGGGTGTGATTTCGGACGAGGGCGGCTCGAACACCGTGCTCGACAGCCGGCAGATCGACTTTCTCACCGCCGCACTCAAGCGTGTGAAGAGTGAGAAATATACCGGGGCGGTCCTGATCGCCGTGCACCATCCGCCCTTCAGCGGCGATTCCACGCATGGGGGCAGCCCGCAAATGCTGGCCGACATTGACAGCGCGTGCACTGCTGCCGGCGTCTGGCCGCACGCTGTCATCTCCGGCCACGTGCACAATTACGAGCGTTTCACGCGCACGGTGGGCAAGATCCAGATTCCGTACGTGATCGCCGGATGCGGCGGCCACACGCCGCTTTCGACGATGCGAGGCGCCTTCCGCACGCCGTACCAGATCGACAGCACACTTACGCTTGAGAGCTATGACGATACGGACTTCGGCTATCTGCGCATCGTCGTTACCGCCACTACGCTCACGATCGAGTACCATCCCGAATCCGATGGTGGCGTAACCAAGACGCCCGACGATACGGTGACCGTGAACCTGTCGACTCGCGCCCTGAGTTAGAAACCCTCCTGCTTCGAACGGTTCGCGAGGCAGTGCGCGAAGCGCGTTCGCCCGTGCGCCCAGCACCTATTGCATTCCCATAGCAAGTGTGCGATAGTCCTATGGTATAGCCATAGGAGACAGAGTTTCGTGGGAGATAAGGCGGATGTTTGGCAGGGAACGCTGGCGTTGATGGTTCTCAAAACGCTGGAGACGATGGGGCCGCAACACGGTTACGGCATCGCGAGGCGGATCGAGCAGACCAGCGGCGACTTGCTTTCGCTGAATTACGGAACCCTCTACCCGGCGTTGCTCAAGCTCGAACAGGAGGGATACATCCAATCGAGCTGGGGGGCCTCGGAGAACAATCGCCGCGCGAAGTTCTACGAGCTGACGAAAGCCGGCCGTAAGCAGGTGAAGAAGGAAACCGCAGACTGGCAGCAGACGACGGCGATCCTGGCCCGTTTTCTCTCAAACGCCGAGGAGGCTTGATGCGGAAGCTTCGGGCGTTGTGGTTGCGATTGTGCGGCGTATTTCACCCCGACCGCGCAAATGGGGATTTTGCGGCCGAATTGGAAAGCCATCGCGCGATGGACATTGAGGAGGGGATGCGCTCCGGTTTGAGCCGCGAGGAGGCGCGCCGGCAGGCACTGATTCATCTGGGCGGTCTGGAGCAGGTGAAGATCGCCTATCAGGAGCGGCGAGGGTTGCCGCTTGTCGAGGCCCTCGCGCGAGACGTGGCGTATGGCGTGCGGGTTCTGAAGAAGAATGCGGGATTCGCGATGGTCTCGATTCTGATCATAGCGATCGGCATCGGCGCGAATGCGGCTTTGTTTACCGTGGTGCGCTCGGTGCTACTGCGGCCGCTACCTTTCACCGATCCGGACCGGCTGGTCATGCTCTACAGCCAGGACGATCTGAAAGATCCGACTTCGACCAACGTTGTGGCGGCTGGCGATTTTTACGAGTGGCAGAAGGCATCGCAAGGCTTTGAGCAGATGGCCATCTGGCGCTGGTCGGGCTACAACCTCTCAGGCGACAAGGACGAGCTGCCGGAATTTCTAAGTGCGGCGTACGGCTCGTGGAACATCTTTTCCATCCTCGGGGTGCAGCCGGTGCTGGGCCGCTCGTTCACAGCGGAAGACGACAGGGCAGGCGCGAACCGTACGGTTATGCTGAGCTGGAGTCTCTTCCGGCGACGATTTAATGGTGATCCGTCGATTTTGGGCAGAACCATCCGCCTGAATTTGCAGCCCTACACCGTGATCGGCGTGTTGCCCAAGTGGTTCACTTATCCCCATCGTGTGGTTCAGCTCTGGACGCCGTACCGGCTTGAAGAAGGCCCGCAGAACATTGATAGCCATTTCAATCACCTGGGCCATGTGATCGCACGGCTCAAGCCGGGCGTATCCATCGAGCAGGCGACGCAGCAGGTGAACGGTATCCAGCACGCGCTCTTTCTTCGCTACAACAATTCGGGCCCGGTCGCCCTTGGAGTGACTTCGCAGCCGCTGGTGAATGATGTGGTACACGATGTCAAGACCCCACTCTACGTGCTGATGGGCGCGGTGGGATGCCTGCTCCTGATTGCCTGCCTGAATCTCTCAAATCTGCTGGTGGCGCGGGCGGCGGCGCGCCGTAAAGAGATCGCCATTCGCACGGCCTTGGGCAGCAGCCGGATGCGGCTATGCCGTGAACAGCTCACCGAGAGCCTGCTGATCTGCTTGACGGGCGGAGCGCTCGGTCTGTTGTTGGCGATGTGGGCCACTCGGTGGTTGACAACGCGATGGGTAAACATGCCGCGGGCCGAGGCGGTGCACCCTGACGGCGTGGTCGTGGCCTTTGCACTTGGCATTACCCTGCTGACCGGCATTCTCTCCGGACTGCTGCCGGCGATTTCTGCCACCGGGCGTGGCGTACTTTCCGCGCTGCAGGACGCTTCGCGCACCATCGGCGGAAGCGCCTCGCGCGCAACGCTTCGCAAAACGCTGCTAACGGCGGAGGTTGCCTTGACCGTGATTCTGCTGGTTTGCGCCGGTCTTCTCTTCAAGAGCTTTCTGCGGCTTCGCTCCGCCGATCTTGGCTGCCGGACCGACAACGTGCTGACCATGAAGTTTTTCCTTCGCAGGCCTAAGTATGAAAAGCCGGAGCAGATTGTGGCCTTTTATGCCGGGCTGCTCGAGAAGGTGCGTGCGCTTCCGGGTGTTGAAGCGGCGGGATTGACGAATGTCGTACCGGGTGACGGCCAATATGGAGACACCGGAATATCGTTTCCGGAGCATCCTCCACCGCCGCCGGGCGTGCACAAGTTCGCCCTGTTCCGGACAGCAGACCCCGGTTACTTTGCGGCGATGGGGATTCCGCTGATCAAGGGGCGCGTGTTCACCGAGGACGAGCGGGGGATGACGAACGACAAGTACATCGTCATCAACCAGCAGTTTGTCCGAGAATATTTTCCCAACGAAGACCCGATCGGGAAGCATGTAATGGCCCACTGGGACAGTGTGGAAGGCGATCGTTATCAAGTGATCGGCGTGGTTGGCGACACGCTCTTCGCCCTGGACCGGCCAGTGAAATCGACGATGTGGTTTCCGATTCTGTCCGGGAACCCCGCGCAGGCCGTCGACACGGCGCTCGTTGTCCATTCGCGCGGCGATGTTTCCTCGCTGGCTGTTCCGATCCAAAAGTTGATTGCGCAACTCGACCCCGAGCTGCCTGTGTCGCGGATCCTGACGATGGAGGAAATTGTTGGCCAATCGACTGCCAATTCCAGCTTCAGCGCGACGTTGGTGCTGGCCTTTGCCGGACTTTCTCTGCTGCTGGCGGCGGTTGGCCTCTACGGAGTGCTTTCGTACCTGGTGACGCAGCGCACGACCGAGATTGGCATTCGCATTGCGCTCGGGGCGCAGCGGAGCCAGCTGCTGCGACTGGTGCTGCTGGATGGGCTGAGGCCGGCAATCGCGGGGCTTGGACTGGGAATTGCCGGAAGTATTGCCGCGACGCAACTGATCCGCTCGGTGCTGTACGCAACCAGGCCATTTGACGGCGTCGTATTTGTATCCGTCATTGCGACGTTATTGCTGGCGGCCACAGCGGCGTGCCTTGTGCCGGCATGGCGAGCGACCCGTGTGGATCCGCTGCAGGCGCTGCGGGCCGAATAAGAGGCAAAAAGCGGGTGCCCCCACCCCTCGCAGTTACTGCGGGAGGCACCCGTTCAAGCAAATTGGCTATAGCCGTTTCTGTGCAGTCTCCTGGGTCCGGGTTCGGCTATGCGACGATGAGCCTAACTCGGAGGAACGATGGCGGTTGTCAGGCGGATGTAAGGATTTTGTCGTCACTGCAGAGGAAATTGTCAGCGAAAAACCGGTGCTTATAATTGAGCTTCTTCCTTGCAGGAGTATTCGATGGCGGATCATGGTTCGAGCGACACCTGGCCATCCCTCCCATGGCGGGAATGGGAACCAACGGCGACGACTCTGCACATGTGGACGCAGATTGTCGGCAAGACGCGTCTTGCCCTGAGCCCTCTGCAGGCACACTGGTGGAACGTACCGCTGTATGTCACGGCTCGCGGCCTGAGCACAGCGGCTATGCCGATTCCGAACGGTGTACTTGAAATAGAATTCGATTTTGCCGAGCACCAGTTGCTCTTTCGCTTGAGTTCCGGCGAGCGGTTGGCAGTGCCCCTGCGGGCGCAGTCCGTGGCCGAGTTCTATCAGCAGTACCTCGGCTGGCTTTCTCAACTTGGCGTATCCGTGCATATCAATCCGGTGCCAGTCGAGGTAAAAGATCCGATACCGTTTCGCGAAGATACAGTCCACGCCTCGTACGATCCCGAATATGTGCAGCGTTTCTGGCACGTGCTGATGCATGCAACCACGCTCTTTCAGCGGTTTTCATCGGGCTTCATCGGCAAAATCAGCCCGGTGCACTTCTTCTGGGGCAGTTTTGACCTTGCGGTTACGCGTTTCTCTGGCCGGCGCGCCCCCGAGAGGCCAGGGGTAGACCGGATCACGCGGGAAGCTTATTCGCATGAGGTAATTAGCGCGGGTTTCTGGCCCGGCAACGGAGGGTTCGGCGAGGCAGCGTTCTACTGCTATGCGGCGCCTGTTCCCCATGGTCTGGCTGCGAAAAAGGCTGAGCCTGAAAAGGCATATTGGGATGCGTCCTTGGGCGAGTTCATTTTGAAATACGAGGACTTGCGGCGCGAGTCCTCACCCGATAAAGCACTGCTGGAGTTCCTGGGCAGCACTTACGAGGCGGGAGCGGACGCTGCGAAGTGGGATCGGGCAGCCTTGGAACGGTGACGATGGTGACCCCGATCAGAATCTTGCAACATCCTGGTTCAGGTTACGGAAATCTCCCATCTTCTCACTGCGCGCGGTCGTCGAGGTGGGATATCCTTCAAGTATCGACACCGTCCGACGGAGGGCCAGATGAGCGACTTTTCACTGCGCGACCCCGGAACACTGGGGGCCATCGCAGCTATCGCTCTTTGCGTCGGCGGTTACTTCACCTACCGTGCGTTCCGTAAACAGCCCTCCGAAGAAGAGCTGGAACAGCTTCGACGCCAGGAGCTTGTGCTGACGGGCCGCATCATCGACGGAACCATACTGGACATTTCGGACGTGAACCCGCATGAGTCAGGACGCCCGAACGGTATGCAGCTCATTCTGTATAAGTATGAAATCGCCGGTGTGTGTTACGAGTGCTCGCAGGACGTGAGCAACCTGCATGAGTACGTGAATATTTACGATCTGCGGCTCGGGTTTCCGTGCTCAGTGCGGTATGATCCCCACCGGCCGATCAACAGCATCGTCGTGGCGGAGGGCTGGAGCGGGCTGCGCGAAACCGCAAACTCCATTCCTATCCACAGAGGTGCACGCGGTTCACGCGCCACCGTGCCTTACCTCGAAAATTGAGGTTTCGATAAACTGAAATCATGCATGTGCATGCAGCCCCGACGGCGAAGATGCAAAACGTTCTGCGTCTTTCGCTGCTTGCGACCTTAGGCTATGTTGCGCTTACTCTGCTGGCCGGGCTGCGAGCACATTCGCTGGCGCTCGTCTCGGAAGCCGGTCACAATGCGTCGGACGCCCTTGCCCTGCTGCTCTCATTCGTAGCGGTACACTTTCAGGCGCGTCCCGCAACTGACCGCAAGACCTTTGGTTACCATCGCGCGGGCGTGCTGGCGGCCTTTTTGAATGCGCTCACGCTTATCGGCATTAGCATCTGGATTGGGTATGAGGCGCTTCGCCGTTTCGCCCAGCCGGTTCACGTCCAGCCCCGGTTGATGATGTTAGTTGCTGCAGCTGGTGTGGTGATGAACGGAGTGATCGCTGCAATGCTCTGGAGATGCAGCCATGACGTGAACCTGCGCAGCTCCTTCATTCACATGCTGGGAGATACGCTGTCGACTGCGGCTGTAATTGTGGGCGGCGTGGCAATACTGTTCACGGGCCTGAACTGGATCGACCCCGCACTGTCCCTGGTGATCGCCGTTCTGATTTTGTGGTCATCGATCTCCATCGTGAAGGAAACACTGAATATCCTGCTTGAAGGTATGCCCCGTGGGCTTTCGTTGAACCAGATTCGCTCGACGCTCGAGGAGATAGAAGGAGTCGAAGACGTTCACGACCTGCACGTATGGAGCCTCGGTTCGCAGACACACGCGTTGGCCAGCCATGTGACGATTGCGGATATCCCGCTCTCGGAGAGTGCGCGTATTCTCGATGAGATCAATGGCAGGCTGAGCCGGAAATTTCATATACACCATACGACAATCCAGTTTGAGCACGCGGAGTGCGAGGTAGCTCACGGCTGTGTAATGGCCGTCGAGGAAGTTAATGCGCACGGACATCAGCACGGCCACGAACACGGCCGTAGCCACTAGGGCTGTTCGATAGGCTTGTCGGGCTGGCTGCTATAAATTTCCTCAACGCGAGCCAACGTATCGATCTCGTCCACGGCTTTGTCGTATCGAATTCTGAGAATGCGCGGAAAGCGAAGGGCGAATCCGCTGCTATGCCGGTCGGACCGCATTACGTTATTGAAAGCGACCTCAAGTACCTTGAGAGGTTCGACGGTGCGAAAGCTGCCAAAGTCCTCGATGGTGTGTTGCTGGAAAAAGCTGGTAAGCTCAGAAATTTCGACATCAGTAAGTCCTGAGTAAGCCTTTCCAACATTCTTCAATTCGTCGCCGTCGCGAACCGCAAACGTATAGTCACTGAGCATCCCGACCCGCTTGCCGTGACCGAACTCCGCTCCGGTAACCACGACGTCTAGAGTGGCCAGCTCACGCTTCAGCTTGAGCCAGGCCAGTCCACGGCGCCCCGGCTGATAGGTGCTCGCCAGAGCTTTGAGCATGACGCCTTCGTTTCCTCGCGCCCGGGCTTCATCGTAGGCGCGGTCAAGCTGGTCGGCTGTCCGCAGATGCGTGGCGGGCGCCAAAATGAGGCGCGGTAAATCATCGGCCCGCTCGTTTTGGTGTTCTTCGAACAATACCGCCTGTTCACGTCCTCGGGAGATGCGCGCCGTTACGCCGTGCTGGGCAATGAAGGTCTCCAGGTGCTCCCGACGCTTGACAAGCGGAAGGTCAAGCAGAAGATTCCCATGAAGATAAAGCACATCGAACCCCATAAAGATGACGGGAATCTGCCTCTGCATTTCGCTGGTCACCCGTTTGCGGCCGATGCGCTGCTGGAGGGCGGTGAAGGGAAGAGCGCGTTGCTCGCCGGGGTTCCAGGCCAGGATTTCACCATCAAGGATAGCCGGCTCGGGAATGGCTGAGAATGCGTCGACCAGCTCGGGAAAAGCCTCGCTCAAATCTTCGCGACTCCGCGAAAACAAGCCCACGCGCCCCCGTTGGAGGAAATCTCCGCAGTGAAGCTGAGCGCGGATGCCATCGTATTTGTCCTCGATGAGGGCCTTGGCGAGAAGAGGCTGGTCGAGAGTCGCTTCGACCGGTTCCTCCGCTGCGATCTCTTCCGCAAAGCGCTTCATCGCTTCGTCGACCGAGGCGACGGGGCTTGCGAGCATCACGCCTAGCGGATGAAAGAGCTTCATACGCGCATCAGCCAGCGTGCCGGATGAAGCCATCGCCACTACTTCTGGCAGGCTACCCGTCAGCATGGCAGCCTGGCGGACGGCCTCGGGTGCGGCGTTCCATGCGGCGGCTATGGCTTCTTCAACCAGGCTCTGCTTCACGCCGATCCGCATATCGCCAAGCATCAGCTTGAGGATGTACTTTGTTTCGATCGGCTGGAGTCTCCGGAGGAGATGTAGCAGGATGGGGAGTTTTGCCGAGGCGCCGCGTGCTGCGGCGATAGCATCAAACGAACCTTCCAGTTCTTTCAGAGTTAGCACAGTCGTGTCGATTTTGTGGCTTGCGAGAAGATCTTCGGCCGCTGCGCCGAGGTCTCCGTGACGCCGATAGGAGTTGTGCATCGCCGCCCGATCGGCTCCGCTGACTTCGGCAACAGCGCGACTCAGAATTGACCCTCCCGCGTTGAGCCCCCGGCGGTCGGTTTCGGTGAAAGGCGCTCCGGAGAGGTAGAGAGCGGCGCGTCCGGCATCTTCAACGGAGAGGCTGCGCAAATAATCCGCAATCAGGGCCCGCTTTTCGAGCTTCTTCGTCGTAGCCGCAAGCTGATCGCAAAGCTCAGCGAATTGAAGAAGGGAGCCGCCCATTCAGAAAAGTCCAGACTGAAACTATAGATGCCCGATAAATAACCGGCTTGCGCCGTTTCCCTGTCCTCGGTCATCCAATTGGCAGTAGACTGAAATCAATGCAGGTCATCTCTCTTTTCGGCGTACTCCTTTAGCGGCTCCCGCCGCAAAGCCTGCTCTAATCCTGTTTTCCAGTCCAATATTGCAAATTCCGCGCTATTGCGCCGTGAGAAAGAGCCATGTTCGAGCGTTTGGAACAAATAGAGTCCCGCTATGAATCGTTGGGCCAGCAGATGGCCGATCCGGAAACCATCTCCGATCAGCAAAAATATCAGAAGATCGCGAAGCAGCATCGCGATCTCGACAGTGTCGTTGAGAAATTTCGGGAATACAAGCAGGTAACGCAAGGGATTGCTGATGCAAAGGCCATGATGGAAGAGAGCGATACCGAATTGCGCGCTATGGCCGAAGAGGAGCTTCTCAAACTCGAGGAGCGTGCGCCCTCCATCGAGGAGGAGCTCAAGATTCTGTTGCTTCCAAAAGATCCGAATGACGAGAAGAACGTCATCATCGAGATTCGCGCGGGGACAGGCGGCGACGAGGCCTCGTTATTCGCGGCGGAGATGTTCCGCATGTACTCACGGTTTGCCGAGCTGCATCGCTGGAAGGTTGAGGTGCTGTCCACTTCGGAGTCGTCGGTCGGTGGATTGAAAGAGGTTATTGCCATCATTGAGGGCACCCGAGTCTACTCCCAGATGAAGTATGAAAGCGGCGTGCATCGCGTCCAGCGCGTGCCGGCCACGGAAACGCAGGGCAGGGTGCATACGTCGGCTGTCACAGTGGCCGTTCTTCCCGAGGCCGAAGAGGTCGACGTGAAAATCGAGGCCAAAGACATCCGCATCGACACCTTCTGCTCGTCCGGCCCCGGGGGACAATCGGTCAATACAACGTATTCCGCCGTTCGCATCACCCACCTGCCAACGAACACCGTGGTGAGCTGCCAGGACGAGAAGTCGCAGATCAAAAACCGCGAGAAGGCCATGCGAGTCCTCCGCGCGCGCCTCTACGAGGTCGAGATGGAAAGGCAGCAGGAAGCCTTGGCGAAGGAGCGCAAGCAACAGGTGGGATCAGGCGATCGCAGCGAGAAGATCCGGACCTACAACTTCCCGCAGAACAGGCTTACCGATCACCGCATTGGCCTGACGATCCATCAGCTCTCCGACGTGATGCTCGGCAAGCTGCAACCCGTGGTTGACGCGCTCACCGCTCATTACAACGCCGAGCGCCTGAAGGGCGAAGCCGAGGCTGCATAACGCTGATGGCCGAACAGGACGCGATCGCTGAACGGGAGTCGATCACAGACGCGCTGGCTCGAGGGTCGGTTCGCCTGGGCGGTCTGGATACAGCTCGGCGCGACGCAGAATTATTGCTGATGCATGCGATTGGCTGTGATCGCGCCTACCTGCTTGCACATTCTGAGACAGCGCTGACGCAAGAACAGGCTGCCGCTTATGAGGAGTGGCTGGCCCGGCGCGCGCGGAACGAGCCGATCCAGTACATCGTTGGCGAGCAGGAGTTCTTCGGACTCAAATTCCGCGTTACTCCGGATGTCCTGATTCCTCGGCCCGAGACGGAACATCTGGTGGAGGCGGCGCTTGCGCGAGCAGATCGCGACGCGCACCTCCGCATCGCTGACATCGGAACGGGGTCGGGATCGATTGCCATCGCTCTCGCGCATGCTCTCCCGAATGCCGAGGTCGACGCGCTGGATATCTCTCCCGCCGCGCTGAATGTAGCCCGCGAAAACGCCGAGACGTATGGTGTTGCGTCGCGCATTCACTTTGTCGAGTCGGATCTGCTGGCGAAGGTCGGTGGCAAATGCTTCGACCTGATCGTTTCCAATCCGCCGTATGTGGCCGAGGGCGAATCATTGGAGCCCGAGGTGCGGGATTTCGAGCCAGCCTCTGCGCTTTTTGCCGGCGCCGATGGTCTTGACGCGTACCGGCGTCTGATTCCACAAGCAGGTGCAGCGCTCAGGGCCGGCGGTTGGTTGCTCATGGAGATTGGGCATGGCCAGCGTGCAGCCGTCATACCTATGCTGACGGGTTTCAAGAATGTAACATTCGTCGATGATCTGCAGGGTATCCCGCGGATAGCCTGTGCCCAAAAAGGCAGCGACCCAAAAGTCTAGAAGTCAGCGGTTGGCCAAATCCCAAAACCCTGCGCTGGCGGAGAATTTCCCCAAAACAGCTAGAATAGAAATAGAGGGTAAAGAAAAGAAACAAGAATAGGATCAGGATAGGTTTCGGCTCGCACGCAGCCGCACCCTTTTTTCTTTGGGATTCCAAATCGGGACCAACACACGGGAGAAGCCATCAACCTTAATGTTTTCTATGAGATGCAGTAAGTGATTCCATATGAATTACTTACGGTAAAGGTGACGGCTAAGCCAAATATTATGTACTAAGTAGCTAGTTTAAGGGGGAGGGGGGGTAGCTCCTTGGTGGAAGTAATTGGGCCCATCAATCTAACAGCAAATCACCTCGTCCGCCGCTCTCGCTGCAACTCACGGTAGGCTTCACTTTTGGAGATTCCGCGTTCGCGGGCGATCCGTTTGAGCGCGCCCATCTCATCCAGGTCTTCCGACGCTTTCAGCTGCTGGATTCGTTCTTGCACGCTGATCGCACCGGCTGTTCCTTCTTCGCTTTGCGGCTGTGCTTCGACTAGCAGGACCATCTCGCCGCGGATCCGGTCGCGTCCGGCGAGTGCCTTGCGAACTTCTCTGACCGCGCCGCGCAGAACCTCCTCGTGCACCTTTGTCAGCTCGCGTGCAATGGCAACCTTGGAGTCTGCGCCCCAGACTCGCTCGACGTCATTCAGGGTCTCCAGAATTCGGTGCGGAGCCTCGTAGAAGACCAGAGTCGTGGGCTGATTGATGCCTGCCTTGAGCTTCTCGAGATCGCTTCGCCTCGCTGTAGTCTTTGGGGGCAGGAACCCGAGAAAGAGGAAGCGTTCCGTATCTAGGCCTGATGCGACGAGCGCGGCGAGCGCCGCATTGGGTCCGGGCACTGGGAATACGGGAATCGCGGCATTGATCGCCGCCCTGGTCAGGAACATCCCGGGATCCGAGATGCCCGGCATCCCGGCATCGGACACAATTGCAATTCGTTCGCCGTTGAGCAAGTCTGCGATAAGCTCCGAGGTGCGGCCGCCCTCATTGTGCTCGTGCAGACTGACGGTTGGAGTAGTGATGCCGTAGTGGTTCAAGAGCTTCTGTGTCTGGCGGGTGTCTTCGCAGGCGATTCGGTCCACGGATTTCAGGATCCGGAGAGCCCTGAGAGTAATGTCTTCGAGATTGCCGATCGGGGTGGCCACGAGGTAAAGGCCGGGGCTCAAAGCCTTGTGCTGAGCGGCTAGGTCGGCCTCTCCCGGCATCTGGCGAGCCTAGTTCTCCCGTTCAAAACGGCGATGTTCGGCGAGTAAGCCCATGCTATTGCTGAGGTTTTGCCAGGTCACGATTCCGACCACGCGGCCATTGACTGCTACTGGCACCAGAGCCATCCGCCCGCCCGTGATGCGCCGGATCATCAGACCCAGCGAATCCTCGGGTTTGGCCACCTGGAAGTTCCGCGCCATCACAGATTGCACGTACCCGTTGCCTTCGCTGCGAAGGGCGGCAAGAATGCTCTGCTTTGAGACCACGCCTACGAGATTGGCGCCCCGCACAACCGGGAACTCATCCTGAAGGCTGTGAATGGCTTTGTAGAGGGCATCGGACAATGTGTCGGAGGGTGATAGCGTTGAGAACTCCGTCAGCATTACGTCGCGCATGAGAACAGTTTCCACAACCGACTGGAACATCACACCCTGATCCTCGAGCTGAGCACCGACGAAGATGAAGAACCCTCCCATGATGAGCCACGGGCTCACGGATGCGGAGATGCCACCCGGCAGCGCCAGCAGAGCAAGCCCGGCCACCATAGCAAGCAAGCCAAAGCCCTGGCTCAGTCCGGAGACAGCTCGAGTGGCCTGTGCCGTCCCTCTCGTTCGTGACATGGCGCTGCGCAGAATGCGCCCCGCATCGAGCGGATATGCCGGTAGTAGGTTTAGTAGGCCCAGCAGCATGCTAAGCCAGATGCTTGATCGGACCAGGTGTGTCGGCGTGATCAACGGATGTGCAAGGATAGGCACATCGGGAGCAGCAGTCGCTACGAGCCCCGCGGTCACTGCGGCAAAAAGAATGCTGGCGATCGGTCCGCTTGACGCGAGGATAATTTGCACTTGGCCTTCAGCTGAGCGCTCGGCGCTCTCGGGCGTTGCATAGGAAAAGAGCCCACCGATGGGGAGGAGAAGAATGCTGCGGATCTGCAGGTCGTGATAAGCAGCAACGATGAGACGCGCAAGCTCACGCACGAATACGGCGAGCAACAGGAGCAGCCAGAGCATGATTCCGCGCCAGGCTGGCAATCCGGAAACACCCGTTGACAACAGGCAGAATCCCAACAGTAGCAGAAAGAAGGTGTGGATACGCAGGTCCACGCCAAACCACCGCCCCAGCGGAAATGACCAGCCTCGCATCCTTCGTTCTCTCCGTGCTTTGTTCCTGTCATCTATTGTAGAGTGTGCGCGGCTTCCAGCCCCAAATAAGGTGCGATGCGGGTCATAGCTGGCCATTACCGTTCGCGTGCGCTCTCAGCCCCTGCGGGTTGGGATACACGCCCCACAAGTGACCGACTGCGCGAGACACTCTTTAATGTGCTTGCTCCTCAGATCAAAGGAGCAGTTTTCATCGACTTATATGCCGGCTCGGGAGCCGTTGGAATCGAGGCGATCAGTAGAGGTGCTCGCGAGGTAATCTTCGTCGAGCAAGCTCAACCTGCGCTTAAAGCAATTCGTGCAAATCTGGCCGCGTTAGGCATCCGGGAAGGATATGTGCTCCATGCTCGCGCCGTTGCGGAATCGCTTAAGAGGTTAACCTCGGCTGCGCGCGCGGCCAATATCCTCTTCCTCGATCCGCCATACGACAGGGCGGTTGAGTATGACTTGGCGCTTGGTTTACTGGGAGGGAATTGCAGGTCTCTACTCGCGCCGGGGGCCGTAGTCGTTGCGGAGCACTTAAAGAGCAGCAATCTCGGCGAACGATTTGGGGGTTTGTTCCGCTATCGCGTGCTAAGACAGGGCGACGCGGCCCTTAGCTTTTACTCGCCTTTGCCTGCCTGAGCGGCCCTGGGATCCGGGTGCCCGTGCGCAGGTCGATTGCAAATTGGACATCGCGATCGCTCACCAGGTCCCAGCCGGTTCCCTCGAGGTAATCTCCATCGATGCGAGTAATCTCGACGCCCTCCGATGAGAGCCGTTCCGTCTGCCAGGACTTTCCGTCGATACCCCAGGCGAGAATTGAATGGTGCCCGGCGAAGACTAAAAGACGATGCTCACGCAATGCTCGAAGCGACAGTACTGGGCGATACTCGATCTGCTTGAACTGCGCGGGCTTGGTGGTACTTACGATGTAGGCGTAGCCGCCGGCCACCGCGCATAACCAGTCGGGATCGGGGCACGACCACAATCCCATGAGAGCGGATGGATCAGAAAACCCTAAAGCGAATGTCGCAAGAAACGGCTTCGTGTCTATCGGGTGCACCATGACTTCGAGCGCGTCGCGTTCGACTTCTTCCGCCTGCCTGGGATACACAAATTGCCGAAAGGGAAGGATCAACGGCCGTTGGGGCAAAATCTCGGCAGACCAATTGCTGGAAAATGTCAGGTCAATCGATGGAAAGCGCATCGATTTGGCTCAAAGTGAATCGCAACACGGAATTTGGTAAAGGTAATCCATCAATCTGCCAGGAACTGCTCAATGCGCTCCCTGACACTCGCTACGTGAACGGGCTGATCAAGGCGACTGCCTTCTTCGATGATCGGGATGAGCTTATCGAATTCCGGACCAGAATGACTGCCGGTCAGCGCTATGCGCACGGGATGAAACAGCTCCGCTCCTTTGGTGCCAGTTTCTACTTTTATTTCGTTCATCCAGGCCTTGAACTGCTCCGAACTCACCGGTTTGAACGCTTTGAGAGCCCGCACCGCGAATGCTTTAATGACCCTTTGCGCCGATTCGGTCGCCAGCAGAGCGGCATTGTCTTTACGGTTGCGAAACTCTTCTGGGTCGTACCGAAAGATGAAGGTGGCCCTTAACGGTAGCTGATCGAGTTGGTCAAGCGACGGAAGAAAGAGTGCTATCAGTTTCTGAAGCCAACTCAATGTCTCGGCGTTTGCTCTTGGTGCCACTAGGCCGGCGCTTTCAAAATAATGTACCGCGAGGCTGATAAGTCGTACGGTTTCGCACTGCTTTAGATAGTGCCTATTCAACCAGTGCAGTTTCGCCCAGTCGAAGATCGCCGGAGCTGCAGTCACTCGTTCAATCTGGAACTCGTGGGTTAATTCCGCGAGAGTGAAGGTCTCTCGGGTGCCACCTTCTGCCCCCCAGCCAAGGAGCGCCAAATAATTTATGAGCGCTTCCGGAAGAATCCCCATCTCGCGGAAGCTGGCAATGGAGGTTGCTCCGTGTCGCTTCGAAAGGCGTTCACGGTCGCTGCCCAAAATCGTGGAAAGATGAGCGAACTCAGGCACCGGCCATCCAAAGGCCTCGTAAATAGCAACCTGCTTGGGAGTATTTGAGATGTGGTCATCGCCGCGGATCACGTGCGTGATCTCCATGAGAGCGTCGTCCACAGTAACAACGTAGTTGTAGACGGGCACTCCTGACGACCGGACGAGGATCGGATCACTCACTGTTTCGCTTGCGAACTCGACATCACCACGGACCACGTCGTGAAACCGCAGTGGCCGATCTGGAATCCGCAGCCTTATGGCGAAGGGTTCTCCGGCAGCGGCACGCGCCTCGGCGTTTGGGGATGATACGCCCCGGCATTTGCCCGAATACACTTGTGGGCGATGTTCAGTTACTGCGCGGAGGCGCTCAGCCTCCAGTTCGTCTGCGGTGCAAAAGCAGCGATACGCCTTCTGCTCACGGAGCAACTGCTCTGTGTGCTCTCGGTAAATCTCCAGCCTGTCAGACTGCCGATAAGGGGCATGAGGACCGTCGACGCCCGGGCCTTCATCCCAGCTAAGGCCGAGCCACTTGAGATCTTCGGTCAGTTGGGTTTCGTGCCGGGCCTCGCTTCGATCGACGTCGGTGTCTTCGATGCGAAGGATGAAGTCTCCCCCACTGTGACGGGCAAATAGCCAGTTGTAGAGAGCGGTCCGGGCATTGCCCACGTGCAACGATCCCGTGGGAGAGGGCGCGAACCGAACACGTGGTTTGAGATCATGC
This sequence comes from uncultured Acidobacteriaceae bacterium, assembly GCA_963724375.1. Taxonomy (GTDB): domain Bacteria; phylum Acidobacteriota; class Terriglobia; order Terriglobales; family Acidobacteriaceae; genus Silvibacterium. The sequence goes on along the minus strand of CAVRUM010000011.1, from coordinate 103,928 downwards.
ATGACTCTGTTGAGATTATCAAGACGTCGCCATCTGCGCGCATTTGGCCGGGATCTACTTGAAGTGCTCCCAACCTCCCGGCTCAAGGGTCCGTTTTTGCCCATTCCATTTGCGAAGAACAACGCGGGCATGGCGCGAAGAACGCGGCGCCATCCGGCCAATCGGATGAATGTCGACTCCGGCAAGCCTTTGGGGAAACGTCGACTGCTTCGGAGCTGTAAACAGAACCTCGTAGTCTTCGCCGCCGTGCAATGCCAGGCCAAGAGCCGAGGGCATCCACCCGTCTTTTTCTGCCTGCTGAGCAAGCGGGTGCACAGGAATGGACGCGACATCCAGCTCTGCGTCCAGCCCTGATTCTTCGCATATATGCAGGAGATCTGTGGAAAGGCCATCGCTCAGGTCGATGGCTGCGTGGGTATTCGTAGCGGATGCGAGCCTGAGCCCGATCTTGATTCGGGGTTCTGGGTAGAGATGCGGATGGTGCTTTTGCGCCTTGGTAAGGCCTGCAAACCGATTTGGGTTGCGGCCCAATGCGATGAGCTCCGCTGAGGCGCCGCCCAACGCGCCTGTGACGTAAATTACGTCTCCCGCCCGGGCGCTCGAGCGCAGCAGCGCGCGGCCACGTTTTACCGACCCCAGCAGGACAATGTCTGCGGCTATCATCGCTGCGCCTCGCCGTCCCCGGCAGTCGAATTCTGGAGACTGTGCTGTGTCACCACCTGCCAGAGGCACCTTGCACCGCTCTGCGAGAGCCAGCAGCCCGTCGAAGAACCGATTGAGCCACGCTCTTCCTTCGCCGGGCAAATTAAGGTCCGCCGGAATAGCGAGAGATAGAAATGCAGCCAAGGGCCGCGCCCCACTTGCGGCGAGGTCGCTGAGACCTCGTGCCAAGCAACGGTGGCCGACAGATTCAGGCGGATGCCAGTCGCGCCGAAAATGCACCTGCTCCAGTGAAAAGTCAGTTGTAACGACGAGCTCGTCTCCAGCCGGTGGGCGCAAAACGGCGCAATCGTCTCCGATTCCGATGCGGACGGCGCTTTTGGACGACCGGGGCCTTTTCGCTTGATCGCGAATTGCTGCAATCAGTGCACGCTCCCCCGGTGACGACACCTTACGGACGTCTGCCGATTTCCGGGGTGGAGTGGCATGTGATTTCATTTCGACGCCACAGCATAACGCAACATGATGATTGAGGCTGATAATCCATCGATCACAAATAAATGCACGAATGTCGATGCAAAAAGCGATGGGTTCGCGTCCGAAAACCTAATCCCAGAACAGGGCTCGCCCTGCTTTAGGTTGACCCTTGAGCCGCAAGCTGTTAGCTTCATCGAAAGATCAACAAATTTCAGCTCCGCCCTGTCTTTTCGAGTCTTGGTCGATTATGCTCCAAGACTTTTTGCTCATCGAAGCGTTTGCAGGTGTAGTAATCGAAAAGACTCACGCAGATTGTGGTGAATGCGTAAACGATATTACATAATTTTTGTTGCTCGAGAAGATGACGGGCGACTGAGGAAGATACCTGTTCCTCTCCATTACGCATATGTCTTCGTGGCCGCCGCCGTGGTAGGGGCGTTTACGATTACTGGAATGGCTGGGTCATACAGCCGTATGCTATTGAAAACGGCAAGTTTCAATCAGGTCCGGTCCCAACGCGAGGCATTGCAGAAGGATTACAAGGAGCTTGAGCAGGTAGCCCAAGAAAAAGAAGTTCAGGCTGCATCGCTGGGTTCTTTGGCCAGCGAAGTGACGGCGCTTTACGGTCTGAAACACAACAAGGTAATGAAGGGCGCAGCAAGCGTGAATGTGGTGCCTGTTGCTGTAGACAGCAGCAGCGCTTTCACCGATGAGGCGTACGCGGAGTCTTTCGACCAGCTTGCCTCTTTGCGCAATACAGCTCTTTCCGGACGGCTGACCCATGCGTTCGCAGCAGGTCTCAGTCCTCTAAGCGGAAATGAATGGCTGAATATGGCGGACGCTCCCTCTTTATGGCCAGTCGTTGGGCCCATTACCAGCTCATTCGGCGAACGCCAAGACCCCTTTAACGGTGAGGGTGCTTTTCATGCCGGGATTGATATCTCGACCAGCTTCGGGGAGGCAGTCCGGGCGGCTGCCGATGGGGTCGTACTAACTGCCGGGCTAGCCAGTGGATACGGTCGCGAGATCATGATCGATCATGGTCATGGAGTTCAGACTCTTTACGGTCACCTTTCGGGTTTCGCGGTGAGCACGGGTGAGGAAGTCAAGCGGGGCCAGGTGATCGGTTATGTCGGAACGAGTGGTCGCAGTACCGGCCCCCACCTCCATTACGAAGTCCGCATCCGCAATACGCCGGTGAATCCGCATAAGTATTTGCGAGAGACGATGAATCAGTTGGCGAGTATTGCCGTTCCCGTAAAAGCCGGGAATTGAGGACCTTTCGCCTTCTGAGGTTTAGAGCAGAAAAAAGGCCGGCAGAAGCCGGCCTTTTCTTGCGCGGTTGGGCCTTAATGCCCCGAATACGTCACATGCCAGATGGACCCCGAACCGTCGTCGGTAACAAAGAGTGATCCGTCGTTTGCAACGGTAACGCCGACAGGGCGGCCCCAGACCTGGCCTTCAGGCGTAGTGAATCCAGTTAGGAAGTCCTCATACACCCCATTTGCACGGCCGTCATGCATCGGCACAACAACGACTTCATAGCCGGCGCGGGTGGCCTTGTTCCATGATCCGTGTTCGGCAGCAAAGGCGTCACCCTTGTATCCTGCCGGAAACTGTGCACCCTCGTAAAAGGTCATCTCAAGAGAGGCAAAATGCGGTTGAAGGAGAACGTCTGGTGTGATCACCTTCGACTTCAACTCGGGATGGCTGCCCTTATGCCGCGGGTCCTGCGTGCCGCCCATGTAGTACCAGGGCCAACCATAGAAGCTGTCTTCCTGAACGTGGGTGATGTAGTCCGGAACGAGATTGTCGCCAAGCCCGTCGCGCTCGTTCGTCGAGCACCACAGTTGGCCAGTAGTGGGATCTATGGCCTCGCCTACGCAATTGCGGATTCCGTAGGCGTAGACCTTTACAAACTTTCCTTCGGGCGTGAATTCCAGCACATCGGCGCGGTGGAACTCCTCTGGATGTGTATCGGGATCGTCGACATTGGAGTGCGAACCAACAGAGACAAACATTCGTTTGCCATCTTGGGAAAAGGCTATATCACGCGTCCAGTGACCGCCGCCACGCAGGCGTCCCCCTCCGGGCAGGTCGGCCAGCTTTTGTCCCGGCCCTGTGGCTTTCAGATCGCCGTTCTTGTATGGAATGCGAACAACCGAATCTGTGTTTCCGATATATATCCATTGAGGATTTGGGCCCAGTGGATAGAACGCAATTCCAAACGGCTGGCTGAGATTCTCTGCAAAGGTTGAGACGAGCTTCGGCTTGCCGCTGGAGTCTACGCCGCGAAAGACCATGACCTTGTTCTGGTAGCTGATCGCGACGAATAAATCGCCGTTCGGGGCCGTGCGTATCAAACGGGGCTGGTCCAATCCAGTGGCATACAACTCCACTTTGAATCCCGCGGGGGCCTTCGGCCACGCGTTCTCAGGCCGCTTAACAACATTCGGGCCGTTGTCGACACTCTTAGTCGCGTACGGAGCTGGTAGGTCGGTGACAGTCAATTTCCGGCTTACACCGGGCGCCTCCTTGGTGTAATCGGTAAAGGCAGCTTGGCCGGTGAGGAGAGTTGCAGACGGCGAATTCTGCGCTCGTGCCGAGAGAGATGCGCAGAGAATGAATCCAATGACCATCGGCACAAAAGAGATCTTACTTCGTAGGGTAGCTTGCATTCAGTTCCTCCAACGCTAGTTGAGTGAGAAAAATGCAGGAATCGTGCGGTAGACGGTTTTGACAGGAGTCTTCATTCGATGAAGACACGCCTGCCCCTGACTCAGCCTATTTTTCGCCAACTGTGGAGGTGCTCGGCATTTGCTCGAGGCTCACAGGAGCGTTCACGAGTTTTGTAAGCAGTCGTGACGGAATCGTTGCCGTCATGACAACACGGTTTTTATGGTGCTCAATCTGTGCCGAGTCAAGAAGTGCCCTTAAATCGGAATTGGTCGTGCCGGGATCCCCACGATCTTCCCCGGCGCGGACAAAACTCAGAAGGGCCTCGATGGAGTCCGACGATGTCTTCGCCGCTGCCTCTGTCGGCGTGATCTCTTCGACGCGAAGCCTCGTTTTTCCGGTCCAGGTGAGCGAGGCAATGAAGGTCGCGTCAAACGTAAGCGGCAACGTGAAGCCCATCAACTGCACTGTTCCCGCAGAGTCGCTGAGGGGCAGACCGATCTGGCCAACGCCCCAAGCCAGTGCTAGCAAAGGTACGTCGCTATAGTGGGACGCCAGCAGCGAGGATCCAGTGAATGGGAGGGCAGCAGTCCTGTACCGATCTAGAATTGAGTGAATTTGTTCGGGAGAAGGTGTGTTGCTGACTCCTACCATGTCATAGCCAAGTAGGGTTACTCGCACCGTGCGGCCCGCACTTGGAATGTTGTAGATTTCATGACCGGCATAGGTTTCCGTCGAGGTTGCAACGCCAGAAAGGTACTTTGAGAGACGCCTCCCATCGAAGTGCCCTTCAAAAACCTCCGAGAAGGCTACGGGACCGTTGGGTCCATTCGGATCGGCCATGCGGTGCAGTGCAAAGGCGGCCTCGTCCAGGTCTCGCTCGGCCTCGATGCCGGTCTGATCGATAAAGCGTTGGTAGTCGGGATCGTGCTGTACCGGACGCTCGTCAAAGTGAGTTGCAGCGCGTAACGGGCGCAGATTGATGTAGACGATTCCGTCGGATTCGGGAAGCAAACGAGCGGCTTCCGGGGGCGCCTTCTTGCGCAGGTAGACGGCTCCGCCCAGCAGCAGCAGAACCACAACGACTACCGCGATAGTGACCCTGGTGCGTCGATTCATTTAGGAGGCGGCAGGCAACGCCCGCATAACCATCATCTCATTTCACGCGGAAAGTCGGCACTGTGGCTTTGCTACTGGCGCAGTGCTACCTATTGTCTTCAAACGTCTTACAAGTTTGCCGGCGAGTCTACACTTCAAGCACAATAGGTTCGGATACCGATGGCATTTGAAGCAGGACAACGAGTCGGCGACTATGAAGTCGTTCGCATATTGGGCACAGGCGGGCTAGGCGAGGTTTACGAGGTACGGCATGCCATCTCGCAACGTGCGGAGGCAATGAAGGTACTGCTTCCCGACCAGCGGGCAACAGCAGATATGGGCGAGCGCTTCCGCCGCGAAATCCAGATGCTTGGCGTGCTCAGCCATCCGAATATCGCTTCACTTCATAACGCCTTCTATCACGAGGGCCAACTCATCATGATCATGGAACTGGTCAGGGGCGAGACACTTCGGTTGAAGAGCGTTCGCGCCCTGCTGTCGGTCCCGCAGGTTTTGCGCTACGCTCGGCAGATATTGTCCGCACTCGAATACGCCCATCATCGCAACGTGGTGCATCGCGATATCAAGCCATCGAACATCATGATCACCGCCGAAGACGACGAGGTGAAGCTGCTGGATTTCGGGATTGCAATTACGGACCGGTCGTCGGAACTGACTGCTCCCGGTTTTCTCGTTGGTTCGATCAGCTATATGTCTCCCGAACAGATTTCGGGCGACAAGGCGACGGTGCGGTCGGATATTTATGCGGTCGGAGTGACACTTTACGAGGTGCTTACCGGGCGGCTTCCCGTGGGTGGCACGAGCAATTTTGCGATTATGCGATCACACCTAACCGAGCAGCCCGTTTCTCCGGCTGAGCTAAATCCGCGCCTGCCTGCCGGACTTTCGAATGCCGTGATGAAGGCGCTCGAGAAGAAGCCGGAAGACAGGTTCGCCAGCGCCCAGGAATTTCTCGCTGCGCTCAATGCCATCTCCGGACCGGACATCGAGGATATCTACTCGCTGCCGACAACGATGTTACCTGTCCAGGGAGGCTCGACCCCGCGTCCCCAGCCAAGCAGTACGAGCCAGCCTGGGAAGTCGCTATCTGTGTCGACACCGCAAAATCTGCCGCTCGGGGACATCACCAAGAAGCTAGCGGTCTATATTGGGCCGATCGCCAGCGTGCTCGTTCGCAAACTGGCGGCCCACTGCACGGATATCGATCAGCTCTACAAAGAGGCTGCGACGCATATCGCGTCGGAGGCGGATCGGCAACGTTTTCTCCAGTCGCGGCGCAGTTGACCACTACCCGTTCAGCAGTTCCATGGCCTTCTTAAGGCTGGTGTGCATTCGGTTGAACGATGTGGTGACCTCGGCGATCTCGTCCTTTCCGTGAACAGGGAGCGGCGGCAGATCAATCTCTCCGGTCGAGATGCGGTCGGCGGTCTGGCTTACCCGGCGGAGGGGTTGGATGACGATGAAGTACATCCCGATATCAATCAGCGCGATGGTTGCAAAGAAAATGGTTCCCAACGTGATCAGCAGGTTGCGAAGGCCGTCGTTGGCTAATTTGATTGGCACAGACATGGGGATAGAAATGATCTGCGCCGCGACTATCTCGTTCAGATGCCAGCCAAAACCGTTCTCCGTTCCGTAGCGTTTCAGCATGGCCTTGGGCGCAATGCTCGGTGAACTGTGACAGGTAAGGCAGCCCGTCTCCACCGGGATCGGCCTCGCGAAATACAGGGTAGGACCGACTGCGCTTTGCCGTTCGCCTACCAACTCCTTGTCGCTGGGATCGTTTCGGAAATGATTGATGATGTCAGCCTCCCAATCCGTTGCGCGGTCCGTGAGGTTGGTCGGATTCAGCGTCGCTTCCTTGTACGTGTAATCGGTGTATTCGCGGCCCGACTTGCGCAGCCGATTGAAGGTTACGGTCGCGGCGTAGAACGGGATCGTCTGAGGCAGAAAGTCGTTTTTGTGCTCGGGGGTACTTTCAAGAATCGGGCTGATTTCCTCATCGGTGTAGTCACGTGTTGCTTTTGAACTGGCGGCCATTAGCTTGGCCTGCGCCAGCACCGTTTCCTTCGCGTCCTGAAGCAGAAAACTGCGGGCGTTAACTGCTATGAGAGCCAGTCCAAGGCCGAAAACAACAATGAGCAAGAGGTTGAATTTTGCGAGCAGTTTCATGGCTTCAGATCCTCGTGCCGCATTACAGCACAATTACAGATATTCGAGTAGTTACTCGCGGAGACGGAGTGGGTCCAGTCCTTCAGAGATCAGCCGTGGGCGGGTTCGGTGCCAATCGCGATTACAAAATAGTTTGCGGGCGCGCTACCGACGTTTTTGAGCCCGTGCATTGTGTTCGATGCGGCGAAGCAGACGCCACCCGGGCCGACCCGCTCGGACCGGTCTCCCATGATGAACTCGACGGTGCCTTCGCGGATTAGCATCATTTCGGTGTGAACGTGCTTGTGAGCGGGGTGCGGCATCTGTCCCGGCATAAGAGTTGTCTCATGGAGTTCGATGGGCTCGCCTGTCGGAGCCACGCCACGCAGAATGGGACGCGTTGCGGCTCCGTCGGGCGAGCGCGTGACCGGCAGTCTGTCGAAAGCAAAGACGGTGGACTCAGTGGGAAGCGACGAGCTTTCCGCGACGGCGTGAGAACTGTCGTAGAAAATAGTCCCGACAAGAGCGAGGGCGGGTAGCGCGGAACACAGATCACGACGGGTGGGGTTTTTCATCGCACCATGATACGCAAGTGCGCGCGCGACCGTCGGTTTACCCCACCGGAGTTCATTGCAGGACCGTTCCGGCCATGCTAAAATTTTGTTTTGTTGCCCCTGTTGCAGAGGACGTGTTTGTGTGTCCAGAGCGAGAGCGGTATGGGCTGTTTTGGGCTGGCGTAGCTCAGCTGGTAGAGCATCTGATTTGTAATCAGACGGTCGGGGGTTCAAGTCCCTTCGCCAGCTCCGGATTCTCCAGGGCAAGAACAGGCGTGAGCAGAGTGGCCGGTCGACCCTCCGCAGCGAAATCCCTGAACCAGCGCATGGCGGTTTTTACCGGAATTTGAAGTCCGGAAATGCTGGTGGGTGTCCCGTAGGTGATTTGGGGCAAGAAGCTCACGATGAGCGATGAATCGCGGAGCGAGCGCTGGGCAGGCGCGAGCACAGCGAGAGGGTTTTGACGAGAGCCGTTGGCGCGAAGACAAAATTCTCGAATGTAGTGCACAGGTGGCCGAGTGGTTAATGGCAGCAGACTGTAAATCTGCCGCTCCTTGGAGCTACGGAGGTTCGAATCCTCCCCTGTGCACCAGAAGTTTAGAGTAAGGGTTGGAAGGCGCCAGCATGCGGTTTGAAGGCGGGAAGCGCAAATTAGTGGCGCTCACCGCACTTGTGATTCTGGCGGTTCTGGCCTGGCAAACGATGGATCCGGGTAGGGTACGACTGCTGGTCTTCGTGCTGCTGGGTGGATTTGCTCTTCGCATCGTGCTGATGGCAGGTCATGCAAAGCACGACCGGGCGCGGTACGATGGGACAGAACATTCTGGGTAAGGTTTGGTTGCAGCGAGTGAAGGTTTTAAAGCTGATGTAGCTCAGTCGGTAGAGCACTCCCTTGGTAAGGGAGAGGTCACCGGTTCAATCCCGGTCATCAGCTCCAGGATTGAAGGCAGGTCAGGAGGTTAGCGAGCCAGCAGGTCAGCAGTGAGTGGCTGGCTGCGCTGACGCGCTTCTGCCGAAGGCAGGCGGCTCGCTGGAGTAGCGCGGGAGTAACTCAGTGGTAGAGTCACAGCCTTCCAAGCTGTTGGTCGCGGGTTCGATTCCCGTCTCCCGCTCCAAATATTTCGAGGGAAGGGTAGTCGCGAGGCCGCTGGCTTAGCGCGGAGAGTATCAGGAAGATGTTCGAGCAAGCAGTGCTCCCCGTACAGGACGAGAGGATCTTCGCTGAAGTTCACAGCACTTTGGAGAAGGCTTTTGCTCCGTCGCAGGTGACAGTCTTTCTTCGCAGCGTGCAGCGGGCAAAGTTGCGGGCGAGGCAGTTCGAGGCGGTCTTGGCGGATGGCTTACTCGGTGCAGAGACTTCGGCGAAGTATGCTGCTCTGAGCGATTCCGATCGCGGCCAGATTCGTGAGCGGTATCTGAGCATGGTCGAGCGCGTCGATCCGGCAATTAGGGCGAAGTTTTTGAAAGTATATGCCTACTACTGAGGCTCGAACCAAGAGATTCTAAGAGAGGGACAAGGTATGGCGAAGGAGAAATTTGATCGTTCGAAGCCGCACGTGAATGTGGGGACGATCGGGCACATTGATCACGGGAAGACGACGTTGACGGCGGCGATCACGAAGGTGTTGTCGAAGCACAATCCGAACAACAAGTTCCGCTCGTTCGACACGATTGACAACGCGCCTGAGGAGCGGGAGCGCGGGATCACGATTGCGACGGCGCACGTGGAGTACGAGACCGCGAAGCGCCACTATGCGCACGTGGACTGCCCGGGCCACGCCGACTACATCAAGAACATGATTACCGGGGCGGCGCAGATGGACGGCGCGATCCTGGTGGTTGCCGCGACCGATGGCCCGATGCCGCAGACCAAGGAGCACGTGCTTCTGGCTCGCCAGGTGGGTGTGCCCTACATCGTGGTGTTCCTGAACAAGTGCGATGCGGTTGAGGATCCGGAGCTGATCGACCTGGTGGAGATGGAAGTGCGCGAGCTTCTGTCGAAGTACAACTTCCCGGGCGACGATGTGCCGGTGATCCGCGGTTCGGCGCTTGGCGGATTGAACGGCGAAGCGCAGTGGGAAGCGAAGATCGACGAGCTGATGGACGCGGTGGACGCGAATGTTCCTCTGCCGGCGCGTGCGATTGACCAGCCGTTCCTGATGCCGATCGAAGACATCTTCTCGATCTCGGGCCGCGGCACTGTAGTCACGGGCCGTATCGAGCGCGGCAAGGTGAAGGTGGGCGAAGAGGTAGAAATCGTCGGCTTCCGCGAGACGCGCAAGACGGTAGTCACGGGCGTCGAGATGTTCAAGAAGCAGCTGGATGAGGGTCTTGCTGGCGACAATGCGGGCCTGCTGCTGCGCGGCATTCCGAAGGAAGACGTGGAGCGGGGGATGGTTCTGGCCAAGACGGGCTCGATCACGCCGCATACGAAGTTCAAGGGCGAGATCTATGTGCTGTCGAAGGAAGAGGGTGGCCGTCACACGCCGTTCTTCAACGGCTACCGTCCCCAGTTTTACTTCCGTACGACGGACGTGACCGGATCGGCGAAGCTTCCTGAGGGCACGGAGATGGTGATGCCGGGCGACAACATCTCGCTGGAGATCGAGCTGCACACTCCGGTAGCGATGGAAAAGGGTCTGCGCTTTGCGATCCGGGAAGGCGGACGCACGGTAGGCGCCGGTACCATCACCGAGATTCTGCAGTAGGGTCTGGGTGGTGCTGCGCGCCTGGCGTACCCGTGCTCTGACAGCGCTCTAAGAGTAGGCGCCCGGCAGAGGGCGGGTCCGCTTCTGGCGGCGACGAAGGCGAGATCGCCAAAGGCTTGGAGATTCGAAGCGCGGTTTCAGCGGTAGAAGAGGGGCCGGGTTTCAGATAGGATAAAAAAATGCGCGAGATTGTGACATTACAGTGTCCGGTGTGCAAGGAGCGGAACTACTCGACGACGAAGAACAAAAAGACGACCACGAGCCGTCTGGAGTTCTCGAAGTTCTGCAGGCGCTGCCGCAAGCACACGGATCACAAGGAAACGAAGTAGGACTGGCCGTACAGGCAACTGCGCCTTGCGGCGCGGTCTTGAGTCGGGTGAATGGCGGAGCGAGCGCCGGCCAGCGCGAGCAAAGCCGGAGGGTTTTGGCGAGAGCCGGAGGCGCGAAGACGAAACCCTGTAATGCAGGGGCGTAAGCTCAACGGTTAAACTGTCGGTCTCCAAAACCGAACTTGGGGGTTCGAATCCCTCCGCCCCTGCCAGAATTGATCAAGGAAGTAGTGGCTAACCAGGAATGGTGCCGGGGAGCAGGGCGATGCCCGTAGCAGAAAAGAAATCGATGGCCAAAGCAGGGCCGACGCCGAGCGATAACAGTCCGCTCAATCGGGTCACAGGGTTGTTCGTGCGCACGCGCGACTTCCTTAAGGATGTGCGCAGCGAGATGCGCAAGGTTGTGACTCCGACCCGTGCCGAGGTGCGCTCGACGACCACGGTCGTAATTATCACGGTGTTCGCTTTTGCTGCCTTTTTCTATGTCGTAGATTCGGGGCTTGATTGGGTTCTCCGTTCCTTGTTGCATGCATTAGGGAGCGCTCAGTAAGCGAGAGCAAAGAGGATGTTGATGGCGGAAGAAATCGAAAACGGTAACACCGGCGAGGCTGGAGAGCCGGGCCCCGGGCAACTCAGCCCCGCAGCCAATGAGCGCTTCAAGTGGTACATCATTCACGCGTATTCAGGTTTCGAGCGCAAGGTGCGCGAGTCGATCGAAAGCCGGGTGCAGGCGTTTGGTCTTCAGAACAAGATTGGCCGTGTGATGATCCCCACCGAGCCCGTCACGGAGATCGTGAATGGCAAAAAGCGGACCGTTGAGCGTGTTTTTCTTCCCGGTTATGTTCTTGTGGAGATGGACCTCGACAACGATCTATGGCACGTGATCAAAAATACGCCTCGAGTTACCGGGTTTCTCGGGACGGGGGATAAGCCCGTGGCGTTGAGCGAAGACGAAGTTAGCTCGATTCTCTTCCGCAGCCAGACGGCAAAAGATAAGCCGCGGATCAAGATCAAGTTTGCGAAGAACGAGTCAGTGCGTATCACCGAGGGTCCGTTCGCGAACTTTAATGGGGTCATTGACGAGGTTAACGAAGACCGCGAGACGGTCAAGGTGATGGTGACGATCTTCGGGCGGTCGACCCCGGTCGAGCTCGAGTTCGGCAAGGTCGAGAAAGTCGAGCAGTAGAGAAGAAGCTACTAGCTGCCAACTGAAATTCGAGCGGAGAGTTCTGTTTCCTCGCCTTTTAGAGTTCAGCACAAAGCTTTGATAATTCATGAATTTAGCCAGAAGCTAGCAGCTGGAAGCTGGTAGCTGTCTAAGAAGGAAATCGCAATGGCACCACCAAAGAAAGTACAGACACAGGTAAAACTTCAGATTGAGGCCGGCAAGGCCACTCCTGCGCCCCCGGTTGGTCCAGCGCTTGGACAGGCGCAGGTCAATATCATGGAGTTCTGTAAGCAGTTCAACGCCCGCACGCAGAACAAGGAGATGGCCGGGCTGATTATCCCTGTCGTCATCACGGTCTATGTCGATCGCAGCTTCACGTTCGTGACGAAGACTCCGCCTGCGGCCGTCCTACTCAAGAAGGCAGCCAACCTGGCCAAGGGATCGGGCACGCCGAACAAGGACAAGGTCGGCAAGGTGACCGAGGCGCAGGTGCTAGATATCGCCAAGCAGAAGATGCCCGATCTGAACGCGGCCTCCGTCGAAGCCGCCGTTAAGAGCATCAAGGGAACGGCGCGTTCTATGGGAATTGAAGTCGTTGCATAAGCCTTTGTTGTCAGTTTCTCGTGGAAATCGCGAGAGAGATATGACATAATTACAGATGCGCCTCATCGCGAGGCGCCGCAACACATACCACGGCCGGCAGGCAACATCGACCGAGCGGTGGAAGACGAGGAAGCATGTCGAGAAAGTTCAGTAAGAATGTCGCGAGGGCGCGCGCAGCTGTCGAAAGACGCCCTTACGCGCTCCAGGAAGCGGTCCCGCTCCTGCAAAGAGTTAAATTCGCAAGGTTTGATGAGACGGTTGATCTGACGCTCCGCTTGGGTGTCGACCCCAAGCACGCTGACCAGATGGTGCGCGGCACAGTTGTGCTGCCCCATGGCCTGGGCAAGACCAAAAAGGTTGCTGTTATTACATCCGGAGACCGCCTGAAAGAGGCCGAGGCGGCTGGCGCCGAGATTGTAGGCGGCGAAGACCTCGTCGAGAAGATCCAAAAGGAAAGCTGGACAGACTTCGACGCCCTGATCGCTACGCCTGACATGATGAAGTCTGTCGGACGTTTGGGCAAGGTGCTCGGTCCCCGCGGCCTGATGCCCAATCCCAAAACTGGCACAGTGACCAGCGATGTTGCCGCGGCGGTGCGCGAGATAAAGGCTGGTAAGGTCGAGTTCCGTACAGACAAGACGGCTCTGGTGCACGTTCCGGTGGGAAAGCTTTCGTTTACGCCTGACAAGCTGGTTGAGAACGCGCAGACGGTCATCTCGAGCGTGGTTCGCGCCAAGCCATCAGCGGCGAAGGGGAAGTACATCAAGGGCATCACGCTTAGCTCGACGATGGGCCCGGGGATCGCACTGGACAGCTCGATCGCCGACGCCGCTGCAAAGGCGTAGCCAGGATCCAGCCGCTGGCACCTAGCCGCCAGCGTGCAGGCTAAAGATTTGATGAAGACATTAGCTAAAGGCTAGTAGCTGGGAGCTAGAGGCTTATTTTTATGGCATTGACTAAGGCAAAGAAGGCAGAGAAGGTCGAGCAGCTCGCGACAGAGCTCGAAGGTTCGACCAGTGCTATCGTTGGCACCTTCGCGAAGCTGACTGTTGCACAGGACTTCGAGCTGCGCAAGACAGTGCGTTCTGCGGGCGGCCGCTATCGCGTGCTCAAGAATAAGCTCGCCGCGCGCGCATCGAAGGGCTCGCAGATTGAAGCTGCACTGCAGGGGTTGAAGGGCGTTTCGTCGGTGGCTTACACCAATGGCGATCCAGTCGCGCTGGCCAAGGCCCTTTCGACCTGGGTTGAGGAGAACGCACAGTTCACCTTCAAGCTGGGCATCGTGGACGGCAAGGTCATCAATGTCGACGAGGTGAAGGGACTGGCTACGATGCCGGGCAAGGAAGAGATCTTTGCGAAACTCCTTTTCCTGATCAATTCGCCGGCACAGCGTTTGGCCACAGTGATCAACGCGACGGGCCGCGATCTGGCAGTCGTGATCAACCAGGCAGTCGAGCAGAACAAGTTTTCAGGCGCGCCGGTCTCAGTAGGGCCAGCACAGGCTGTCGGGCAGCCACCGGTGGCGGAAGCGGCAGCGCAGCCGGCTGCTGTAGTTGTTGACGCTGCTCCTGTAGTCGAGGAGCCGGCCGCGCCGGAAGTTTCAGGCGGAGCAAGCGAATAACTGAATGCTATTGGCTAAGGGTTGAGAAGGTTTAGTCGCAAGCCGCTTTGAAGGGTGCTGGGTCTGGGCACATCGGAAACTTCAAGGCTGACAAGCGGTAACCGGGCGCCAAGGCGCTTCGGTGGGAAATACAAATTTAGTAACGGTGGAGAAAAATCATGGCGGATTTACAGCAATTGGAAGATCAGATCGTTGGGCTGAGCCTCCTCGATGCAGCAGCCCTTGTCAAGAAGCTCGAGGAGCGCCTTGGCGTTTCCGCGGCAGCGGCAGCTCCGGTCGTCGTGGCTGGCGGCGGCGCGGCAGCGGCGGCCCCTGCGGCTGCGGAGCAGACTGAGTTCAGCGTCATCCTGAAGGATGCCGGCGCGAACAAAATTGCTACCATCAAGGCGGTTCGTGAAGTCACTGCTCTGGGGCTGAAGGAAGCCAAGGACCTGGTGGACGGCGCTCCCAAGCCTTTGAAGGAAGGCGTGAGCAAGGAAGACGCGGAGAACATCAAGAAGAAGTTCGAAGGCGTCGCGACCGTCGAGATCAAGTAAGTTAAAGATTCGAAAGGCTTCCGGGCGGGTGCGGTCCAGCTCGGAAGTTTTTCGTCTATGGGTAAACCGCGGCCCCTGGCCCGACTGGCTATCTGCAAGTTGCATGCCAAACCTAAACGCGCTATTCTTGTAGAGGTGCGTTTGGTCTGGCTGGCTTTTCACTTGTGAAGGATGCCGTAAGGGCTTTATTCGCAGGCGTGGTTTAGGCTTGGTCTTTGCGCTTCAGATCCGATAATCCGTCAATAGGATAGTACAGCCGGGCTCGTCGCAGGGGGAGCTCGACAGTTTGCGCGGGTTTCGAGAGTGGCAGTTTTCAAGTTCATCCGGTGGTTTTCATACCGGCGTATCGACAGGATAATCGGCGGGCCTGTGGATATGATTTGCGATCGGCTGTAGGGCGGCGAACACGCAGTATTGCAAGTGGCGGGAAACAAACATTCTGTCAATATTCAGTGCACAATTCGGTTGTGGCGCTCGCGAGAGGTCTTGTCTCTGCGAGCTTTCATGCGTTTTGTCGGCAGAATCCCCGTTTTCCTTCAGCGTGTACCCCTCCCTTCTTCCCGATCCCGCCAAGCACGCGCCGGTGTCTTGACCGGTGGCGACTACGCTCGGACGCTGTCTTTTCCCACCGAGTTGTCTTAAGCAACACGGAAGCCTACGCCTCCCATGGTCTTCCGTGCAAGTGAATATCCGGGCGCTATAGCGGCCGGCAATGAAAGAGACGCGAAGTTTTCTCCGATCGAGGCGGGGCAGACACGAATCGCGGGCAAGGCGCAGTAGCAGGGAATGTCGCGGGACTCGGGCGATGTTTCCTTCCTTCGGCCAGATTGGCCGGGGGCCTCGTGTCGACGAGTCGTGAGGAGTCAAGCATGCCGAACGAGAACCGCGCACTTCGTAGCCGTCTCGATTTTTCAAAAATACCTACAGCCATTCAGATTCCTAACCTTATCGAAGTTCAGCGCCGCTCCTATGAGCGCTTTCTTCAGATGGATAAGCTGCCTTCAGAGCGTGAAGACAACGGTCTGCAATCGGTTTTCACATCTGTTTTCCCCATTACCGACTTCCGCAATATTTCCCAACTCGATTTCGTTGATTACTCGATCGGTAACTGGGAGTGCAAGTGCGGCCACCTGAAAGGCCTGCACCACCTACGTACCTCCTGCGTCAACTGCGGCAACATGGTCATTACCGACCCGTTTCATCCGGGCGATGTGCTTTGCTCGAAGTGCGGCACCTACAACAAGAACACTCCCGACTTCTGCAACAAGTGCGGCGACCCTGTGGGTCTGCAGCTCAAGTATGACCAGGCAGAGTGCGAGGAGCGCGGCATGACCTATTCGGCCCCGCTCAAGGTCACTGTGCGCCTGACCATCTACGACAAGGATGCGGAGACGGGCGCAAAGACCATCCGCGACATCAAGGAGCAGGAGGTCTTTTTCGGCGACATTCCCCTGATGACGCAGAACGGTACCTTCATTGTGAACGGCACGGAGCGCGTTATCGTGTCCCAGCTGCACCGTTCCCCCGGCGTCTTCTTTGAGACCGCGAACAACCGTACCTATTTCTTGGGCAAGATTATTCCTTATCGCGGTTCGTGGGTGGAGTTTGAATTCGACCAGAAGAACACGCTTTACGTCCGTATTGATCGCAAGCGGAAGTTCTTGGGCACGATCTTCCTTCGCGCGCTCGGTCTCAAGGCCGACGATGAGATTCTCAAGACCTTCTACACGGTCGACAAGATCGCGGTGAAGGATGGCAAGCTCTTTTGGACCATCGACGAGAACGCTGAGAAGGCGACGCACCTGCTGGGCGCGAAGCCGGCACACGCCATCGTCCACAAGGGCGAGGAGATTGCTCACTCCGGCCGCAAGGTCACGGCTTCGATCATGAAGGCACTGCGCCACGCGAAGATCTCCGAAGTTGAGGTTGAAGCTGCCGAGCTTGACGGCGCGGTCACTGCATCAGACGTGGTCGATACCACAACCGGCGAGGTTTTTGTTGAGGCCAACGTCGAGCTGACGTCAGATAAGCTGCACAAGATCATCGAGAGCGGCGTTACTCAGATCGAGGTCTTCTTCCCCGAGCGCGACGACGTGGGCAACATCATTACCAACACGCTTCGGCGCGATTCGGTCCGGAAGCCGGAAGAGGCTCTGATCGAAATCTACCGCAAGCTCCGCCCAGGCGATCCGCCGACGCTGGACACAGCGACCGCACTCTTTGAAGGCATGTTCTTCGATCCGCGCAAGTATGACTTCTCGCGCGTGGGTCGTCTGAAGTTCAATATCAAGCTCTACGAGAACCAGGACAACTCCCCCCTCGACCGCCGTACGCTGACGCCCGAGGATTTCTACGCGACCATCCGCTACCTGCTCAAGCTGCGCAAGAACATCGGTTCGGTGGACGATATCGATCACCTTGGCAATCGCCGCGTTCGCGCGGTCGGCGAGCTGATGGAGAACCAGTTTCGCATCGGTCTCGTTCGCATGGAGCGCGCCATCAAGGAAAAGATGAGCGTCTACCAGGAGATGTCGACGGCGATGCCGCACGACCTCATCAACGCCAAGCCGGTCATGGCCGCGATCCGCGAGTTCTTCGGATCGTCGCAGCTCTCGCAGTTCATGGACCAGACCAACCCGCTCTCGGAGATCACGCACAAGCGCCGTCTCTCCGCGCTTGGGCCGGGCGGTCTGTCGCGTGAGCGCGCCGGATTCGAAGTCCGCGACGTTCACCCCACGCACTACGGCCGCATCTGCCCGATCGAGACGCCGGAGGGTCCGAACATCGGCCTGATTAGCTCGCTGTCGTGCTTTGCGCGCATCAATGAATATGGCTTCATCGAGTCGCCTTACCGCCGCGTTGCCGACGGCCGGGTGCTCGACTTTGTGCAGATCTCGAACGCCGGCGAAAGCGGCCTGCGTGTCGGTGAGCACATCGAGAAGTCTGAGGCGCTCAAGCTCAACAACCAGCTCAAGAAGGACAAGAAGCGGGCGATCGAGTTCGATCCGTTCTCGTTCTACCTATCCGCGTGGGAAGAAGATCGCCATACGATCGCGCAGGCGAACATCGACCTCGATGAAAAGGGACACATCACCGAAGAACTGGTGAATGCCCGCCGTCAGGGCAACTTCGTACTCGTGAACCGCGATGAAGTGGACTACGTCGACGTCAGCCCGAAGCAGCTGGTTTCGGTTGCCGCTTCGCTCGTGCCCTTCCTCGAGCACGACGACGCCAACCGCGCTCTGATGGGCGCGAACATGCAGCGCCAGTCTGTTCCGTTGCTTGTTTCCGAGGCCCCGTTTGTCGGTACCGGCATGGAAGGCGTGACCGCTCGCGATTCGGGCGCTGTCATCTTGGCACGCCGCAACGGCATCGTGGATTCAGTTGACTCCGAGCGCATCATCATCCGCGTTGAAGGTGAGCACCACCCCACGCAGCTTTCGCGTGAGGTCGGTTCGGATATCTATCAACTCATCAAGTTCAAGCGGTCGAACCAGAACACCTGCATTAACCAGAAGCCGATAGTTCGTCAGGGTGACCGCGTACTCAAGGGGCAGGTGATCGCAGATGGACCTTGCACGGAGCAGGGCGAACTCGGCCTCGGACGTAACGTGCTCGTCGGCTTCATGCCGTGGCGCGGTTACAACTTCGAGGACGCGATCCTGATCTCAGAAAAGCTCGTGCGTGAGGACTACTACACCTCGGTGCACATCGAGGAGTTCGAGATCGAGGCGCGCGATACCAAGCTGGGACCGGAAGAGATCACTCGCGATATTCCCAACGTCAGCGAGCATGCGCTGCGCGATCTCGACGAGAGCGGCGTTATCCGCATCGGGGCAAAGATCAAGCACAATGACATTCTCGTTGGTAAGGTGACTCCGAAGGGCGAGACGCAGTTGACCCCTGAAGAGAAGCTGCTCCGCGCCATCTTTGGCGAGAAGGCCGGCGATGTTCGCGATGCTTCGCTCACCTGCCCTCCGGGCATTGAGGGAACGGTCGTTGATGTCCGCATCTTCTCCCGCAAGGGCCAGGAGAAGGATGAGCGTGCCAAGCAGATCGAGTCCGATCAGATTGCGCAGCTTGAAAAGAACCTCGCTGATGAGATTCGTATTCTCACCGACGAGCGCCTCAAGCGCTTGGAAGCGATTCTCGGCGGCAAGACAGTACTGGCCGACCTGCATGACGAGCGCACCAACAAGCGCCTCCTCATGAAGGACGCCGTTCTTGATCGCGATGCCATCGAGCGCATCTCGACCAAGAACCTCAAGCGCATCCGTTACGCCGACAAGGATCCACGTGTGAACGAGCAGATCGACGAGATCGAAGAGATGACCTCGCGTCAGATCGACGTTCTGCGCAAGATCACCAACGAGAAGATCGCCAAGCTGCAGAAGGGCGACGAGCTTGCACCGGGCGTTATTAAGCTGGTGAAGGTCTACATCGCCATGAAGCGCAAGTTGTCGGTCGGTGACAAGATGGCCGGTCGCCACGGCAACAAGGGCGTTATTGCGCGGATCCTGCCCGAGGAAGACATGCCGTACCTGCCCGATGGAACGCCGGTGGAGATCGTTCTCAATCCGCTGGGCGTGCCTTCGCGTATGAACGTCGGTCAGATCCTCGAGACACATCTGGGATGGGCTGCACACGAACTCGGCACTCAGGTTGCCGCGCTCGTCAAGCAGAACCGGGATGCGAACGCGATCCGCGAGATCTTCAAGGACAAGTTCGCCAATACGGCTACGCTGCGCCAGCTGCTCGAACTCGATGACGAGCAGACGGTTCGCGTGGGCCTGGGCATGGCGCGCGGCATCTGGTTCGGCACCGCGGTCTTCGACGGCGCTAAGGAAACCGAGATCAAAGCGCTGCTCTCCGCCGCCGGTCTGCCGGCTTCGGGCAAGTCGCTGCTTTTCGACGGTATGACTGGCGAGCAGTTCGAACAGCCGGTTACCGTGGGCTATATCTATATGCTCAAGCTGTCGCACCTGGTCGACGACAAGATCCACGCTCGCTCCATCGGACCGTACTCGCTCATCACGCAGCAGCCGCTGGGTGGTAAGGCGCAGTTCGGCGGGCAGCGCTTCGGAGAAATGGAAGTCTGGGCCCTGGAAGCCTATGGTGCCGCTTACATTCTTCAGGAACTGCTCACCGCCAAGTCCGACGACGTTTATGGCCGCACCAAGATTTACGAGGCCATCGTCAAGGGCGAGGCGGCGATCGAGCCCGGCGTGCCCGAGTCCTTCAACGTGCTCATTCGCGAGTTGCAGTCTCTGTGCCTCGACGTTGAGCTGATGAAGATGACTCCTGAAGGCGAAGCAAAGAAGCAACCGCTGCCGACGCTGGCAGCCGCGGACTAAAGGCAGCCACTGGCCTCTAACCTTGAGTTAGCAGCTAGTGGCCCGCGCCACAAGGATTGACGTGGCCTTCTTAAGGGGCCGCACGCAAAGAACAGTAGCAACCGCAGCTAAGAGCGATAGCTCAAAGCTGCCAGGAGGAACACCTTGTACCGTTCCAGCCCGTTTGAATTGACAGCTCCCATCACCGACTTTGACGCGATTCGTATCCAGCTGGCGTCGCCGGAGAAAATCCGCAGCTGGTCGCATGGCGAGGTCACTAAGCCGGAAACCATCAACTACCGCACCTTCAAGCCCGAGCGCGACGGACTTTTCTGCGCCCGCATCTTTGGCCCGGTCACCGATTGGGAATGCCTCTGCGGCAAATACAAGCGCATGAAGCACCGCGGTGTGATCTGCGACAAGTGTGGTGTCGAGGTGACAGTCTCGAAGGTCCGCCGTGAGCGCTTGGGCCACATCGAGCTGGCTTCCCCTTGTTCACACGTTTGGTTCTTCAAAGGACTGCCTTCGCGTATTGGCCACCTGCTCGACATCTCGCTCCGCGACCTGGAGAGCGTGCTCTACTTCGAGAGCTACGTTGTAGTTGATCCAGGCGACTCTCCGACTCGCGAGCGCGAAATCATCAAGGACGAGACTCGCTTTCGCGAACTCGACGCCCAGTACCGCCCCACCGGCTTCAAAGGAATGATGGGCGCCGAGGCTATCAAGGAGCTGCTCAAGCGCGTCAATGTTGACGAGCTGGCTATCGAGCTGCGCGAGCGCATGAAGGCCGAGACCTCGCTGCAGAAGCGGCTGAAATACGCCAAGCGTCTCAAGGTTGTCGAGGCATTCCGCAAGTCGGGCAACAAGCCGCAGTGGATGATCCTCGACGTGATTCCGGTCATTCCGCCGGAGCTTCGGCCCCTGGTGCCTCTGGATGGGGGCCGCTTCGCGACTTCGGATCTCAACGACCTTTATCGCCGTGTGATCAACCGCAACAACCGCCTCAAGAAGCTCATGGACCTTCATGCGCCTGAGGTGATCGTGCGCAACGAGAAGCGCATGCTGCAGGAAGCCGTCGATGCTCTGTTCGACAACGGCCGCCGCGGCCGTGTCCTGCGTGGCGCAAACAACCGTCCGCTCAAGTCGCTGTCTGACACCCTCAAGGGCAAGCAGGGCCGCTTCCGCCAGAACCTGCTCGGCAAGCGGGTCGACTACTCGGGCCGTTCGGTCATCGTTGTCGGGCCAGAGCTGAAGCTGCACCAGTGCGGTCTTCCCAAGAAGATGGCGCTCGAGCTCTTCAAGCCCTTCATCTATCATCGGCTCGAGCAGACCGGCCACTGCACGACGATCAAGCAGGCGAAGGAAATGGTTGAACTGCAGGAGCCGATCGTGTGGGACATCCTTGAGGAAGTCATCAAGGATCACCCGGTGCTTTTGAACCGTGCTCCAACGTTGCACCGCCTCGGCATTCAGGCGTTTGAGCCTGTGCTCGTCGAGGGCAAGGCCATCAAGATTCACCCGTTGGTTTGCACTGCCTTCAACGCGGACTTCGACGGCGACCAGATGGCTGTACACATTCCGCTGTCGCCTGAGGCGCAGGTGGAGGCCAGCGTCCTCATGCTCGCCTCGCACAACATCCTGTCGCCCGCGTCGGGCCAGCCGATCACCGTTCCCACGCAGGACATGGTTCTCGGCCTGTACTACCTGACCAAGGCCAAGAAGGGCGCAAAAGGCGAAGGTCGCGTCTTCGCGAACGTTGAGGAAGTACTCATGGCGCTCGAGGCAAAGGAACTGGAGACGCTATCGCCGATCCGTCTGCGCTACAGCGGCCCGGTTCTCGATATGACCACCGCGTACGACGATCAGGATCTGACGCACACCGAGCCGGTCGAGTACGACAAGCAGTACATCTCGACCACCGTGGGACGTGCCATCCTGAACGACGCTCTTCCCGAGGGCATGCCGTATGTCAACGGTCTGCTCAAGAAGAAGGGTATCGGACAGCTTGTGAACTACTGCTATCTGAACCTCGGCCTTGAGGTCACGGTGAAGATGCTCGACCGTATCAAGGAACTGGGCTTCCAATTCGCAACCCGCTCGGGCCTCTCTGTCGGCCTTGATGACATGGTCATCCCGGAGACGAAGTATCCCGTCGTACGCGATGCTGAAAAGCAGCGCTTTGCTGTGCAGCAGCAGTACCTAGATGGCGCCATTACCAACGGCGAGCGCAACAACAAGGTCATCCAGTTGTGGTCGACGGTGACCGAACGCGTCGCCGACGAAATGTTCAACAACATGAAGAACGCGGATAAAGAAGGAGCCATGAACCCTATCTACATCATGGCTGATTCCGGCGCCCGCGGATCGAAGCAGCAGATTCGCCAGCTTTCCGGTATGCGCGGTCTGATGGCGAAGCCTTCGGGCGAAATCATCGAAACTCCGATCACGGCCAACTTCCGTGAGGGGCTCACGGTGCTCGAGTACTTCATCTCGACGCACGGTGCGCGTAAAGGTCTTGCCGACACCGCTCTCAAGACCGCCGACTCCGGCTACCTGACCCGCCGTCTCGTCGACGTAGCGCAGGATGTCATCGTCAGCGAGAGGGACTGCGGCACGGTTGAAGGCATCTACGTTATGCCTATCGTTGAGTCTGGCGAAATCATCGAGCCGCTGCGCGACCGCATCATCGGTCGTGTGTCGCTCGAGAAGCTCAAGGACTTCGAAGGCAATGTCATCGTGGACGTTAACCAGGAGATCAACGAAGAGATCGCATCTGCGATCCAGGCTGCCGGCATCGAGCGGGTCAAGATTCGCTCCGTGCTAACCTGCGAATCGCGACGTGGCGTCTGCATCCTTTGCTACGGCCGCAACCTCGGCTCCGGTCGCATGGTTGAGCTCGGCGAAGCGGTCGGCGTTATCGGCGCGCAGTCGATTGGCGAGCCCGGAACGCAGCTCACGATGCGCACCTTCCACATCGGAGGTACGGCTTCGCGAGTCTCCGAGCAGTCCCGCCTCGACGCCAAAAACAACGGCGCGATCCGGTTCATCAACCTGGTCACTGTGCGCTCCAAGCAGGGCGGCCTGGTCGCGATGAATCGTTCTGGTGCCATCGCCGTGATCGACGAGCGTGGCCGCGAGAAGGAGCGCTATCAGATCGTGTATGGCGCGCGTCTCCGGGTGGAGGAGGGTCAGCAGGTCGAGCTTGGGCAGGTTTTAGCCGAGTGGGATCCGTACACCTTCGCCATCCTCACCGAGATCGGCGGAACCGTGCAGTTCAAGGACCTGCAGGAAGGCATTACCCTGAACGAAGAAGTGGACGAGGTCACCGGGCTCTCGCGTCTGGTGGTTTCAGAAGCCTCGGATGAGAAGCGCCAGCCTGCCATCATCATCAAGGGAGCCAAGGGGAACAAGCGCTACCTCATGCCCTCGCGCGCTCACTTGATGATCCAGGACGGAGACGAGGTATTTCCCGGCGACATCCTTGCTAAGATCCCGCGCGAGACCACGCGCACCAAGGACATTACCGGCGGTCTGCCTCGCGTGGTCGAGCTCTTTGAAGCCCGCAAGCCGCGCGAAACCGCAATCATCAGCGAAATCGACGGCGTCGTGAAGTTCGGCGAAGTGACAAAGGGTCAGCGCAAGATCTACGTCACCGCGGACAACGGAGAAGAGAAGGAATACTCCGTGCCGCGTGGCATACACGTCAACGTCCAGGAGGGCGAGCGTCTTAAAGCTGGCGAGCCGCTCATGGATGGTCCGCTCAACCCCCACGACATTCTTGCCGTGCTGGGCGAGAAGGAGCTGCAGAGCTACTTGGTGAATGAAATCCAGGAAGTCTACCGGCTTCAGGGTGTGGCCATCTCGGACAAGCACATCGAAACCATTGTGCGGCAGATGCTCCGCTGGGTGAAGATCGAGGAAGTGGGCGATACGAGCTTCCTGCTCGAGCAGCAGGTCGACAAGTTCCGCTTCCGCGCCGAGAACGAGCGTGTGATCGCTGAAGGAGGGCGCCCGGCCATTGGCCGTCCGCTTCTGCTCGGCATCACCAAGGCTTCGCTCTCGACCGACAGCTTCATCTCTGCGGCCTCCTTCCAGGAGACCACGCGCGTGCTGACCGAGGCATCCATCAATGGTGCTGTAGACAACCTGCGCGGCCTCAAGGAGAACGTGATCGTAGGCCGTCTCATTCCCGCTGGCACGGGCATGGAGTACTACCGCAACATCCAGCTCTCACCGGAGCTCGAAGAAGCGGCCCAGCGCGTCCAGCAGGAGGTCACCGAAGCGCACGAAGCCTACGAGCGCGAGCTCGAGATGATGCGCCAGGAAGGCGAAGCCGAGGAGATGGCTGCGTCTGAGTAGTATTCGCAATCGTACGAATTCAAGCCCGGCGCCAAGCCGGGCTTTTCTTTCTCCGAATCCATCACTGAGCAGACATTGCTTGGCCGTTAGAGGCGAAGTCGTACGACTTAGCCCCTAGCTCGATCCTTGACAAAGCTGCTGTTGCAAGCGCAAGATTTCGCCCGTTCGTGTGGCCCCCAAAGCCCGGGAGAACAATGAGATGAGACGGCGAATTTCACCCGGTATTCTTTTGCTGGCGTTCGCTTTGATTGGAGGCATATCCTTCAGCAGATTCTCGCCAGCCATAGCGCAATCGACGGCGAGGCAGGTAAAGCCGCCTGCTCAGGATCTGATCGACATCAACACCGCAACCGCCGATCAGCTGAAGTCCTTACCGGGCATCGGTGATGCGTATGCGCAGAAGATTATTGCCGGACGTCCTTATACCCGCAAAGATCAATTGGTGCAAAAAAAGATCATCCCTCAGGCGACCTACAGCAAGATTGCCCCGATGATCATCGCAAAGCAATCCAAGTAGTTCAGCTCTCTACTGCTTCGTGTCCAGCGGATGCTGGGCATCCTTGTAGAATTGATTCTGTAGCTCCAGGCTGACATTGTCGGCCTTGACTGCTTTGATCACATTCGCAATCCCGTCCTCCCAGGCCTTCATATCGAACTCGCCGAGTTCCTTTGTTGCGAGGCTTCCGTCGCCCGAATAGTGGTTCGGAAACCGCGCATACCACCAGATTCCCGTATAAACTCCATCGGGAAGATGCTGCCGCTCCTCGTCAGCACCTGACTCCTGGTTCGCCCGATCCATGTGCACAAGGTCGGGCCGCGAGGCCATCGTATGAGCCGTCTCAGACTCGCCGGCGTGCATGTCAACTTTCGAATGCAGGGGCGGACGGCCGGGGAGGTTAGCTGCCGACCAGCGATACACATAAACAACGTAATTGTGCGGGCTCTGCAACTGAGACTGTGCGAAATAGGGAAGCAGATGCTCGTTCCCGCCGTGTCCGTTCACGATCACCACTTTTTGGCACCCGTTCCGGGCCATTTCGTCAGTAGTTTCCTGCAGCAGATCGAGCTGCATATGCATACTGTAGGAGACGGTCCCCGGCTGCTGCCGCGCTTCCGCGATCTGTCCAAAATAGTAAGCCGGGAAGATCACCGCGTACTCCTGCCTTGTCGCATGTTCAACAGCGTAGCGAACGTTGATCAGGTCGGTGCCCAGCGGCAGATGCGGGCCATGCTTCTCGATAATCCCGAAGGGCAAAACGCAGACGCCTTGCGCCTGTTGTATTGCCCTAATGAAATCCGGACCTGTTAGTTCTTCCCATTTGGTCGATAAAGCTGTCTGGCCCCACGCCGAAGCTGCAGCCACAACTATGAGCAATGCAATCCACCTGCGCACGAAAGCCTCCTCGCAATTCCATGCCATCATAATGCGCGCAGGCTTTGCGCTGTATCCTATCTGCATCGTCCGAGGTTTATCATGGCGACTCTTACCAGCGCACGACCTGCAGCCACTACCACTGGGCGGATCCCATGGTATCTATGGTTTGCCGCTCTCGCCGTCACCTCCGTCACCATCGGCGCGCATTGGGATGTTTCCTGGCACCGTTCTATTGGGCGAGATACCTTTTGGACGCCGGCCCACATGGCGATTTACTTATGCGGCGTGCTGGCCGGCATCTGTAGCGGCTACCTCATTCTCGTGACTACGTTTCAGCGTCCGGCGCAGATGGTTGCTTCCTCAGTGCGGGTCTTTGGGTTCCGCGGGCCGTTCGGCGCATTTCTCGCCGCTTGGGGAGGCATTGCGATGCTGACCTCGGCTCCGTTCGACAACTGGTGGCACAACGCCTATGGGCTCGACGTAAAGATCGTCTCGCCGCCACACACAGTGCTCATGCTTGGCATCTGGGCCGTTTGTCTAGGGTCGCTATTCCTCATCGTGGCGGCAATGAACCGCGCCGAGGCCGCGACTGGCCAGGAAAGTCCGGCATTTCAGCAACTGCAGTGGCTGATGCTGTACATCTCCGGCCTGCTCCTGATTCTCTCCATGTTCTTTCGCATGGAATACACGTGGGATGTCTATCTGCACAGTTCGCGCGCTTATATTGCATGTACGTTGGGAACGCCGCTCTATTTCGCGGCAATTCACCTCGCCTCGCGCAATCGTTGGGCGGCGACGTGGATCAGCACTATCTACACAGTCTTCGTCTGTGGACTTATCTTGATTCTTCCGCTCTTTCCAGCCGAGCCAAAGCTCGGTCCTGTTTATCAGCACGTCACGCATTTTATTCCGCCCAAGTTTCCGATCCTGCTCATCGTGCCGGCGATTTGCATCGATCTGCTCCTTACCTATAGCAAAAGATGGAAGCCGTGGTTGATTTCGGCAATCGCAGGGCCGCTCTTCGTGCTCTCGTTGCTATCTGTCCAGTGGCCCTTCGCCAATTTTCTTATGAGCAAGGCCGCGGAGAACCGGTTCTTCGGTACGGGATTTCACGATTACAACATGCCCTCCACATCTGTCGATGTCCAGCGTCAGTTTTTTCATCCGGAAATCGGAATGGCCCTCTGGCAAGGCCTCGCTGAGGCAATGGTCTACGCTGCTGTCATCACTTGGCTAGGGCTCGCGCTCGGTCGCTGGATGAAGAAGATTCAACGATGATCATTCAGATTTGCTCCTCTCTACGGCGTTTGCTCGTTGTCTTCCTTCTTACTGTTTCTGCCATACCCGCCCTGGCCCACGTTGGCAGCCCGGATATCTACGTGGAAGGGGACGCGGGTCCTTACAAGCTCTCTGTCGTGATCCGTCCGCCGCTTGTCATTCCGGGAGTCGCCGATATTGAGCTCCGCTCACATACCCCGGGTATCGACCGCGTCGAGATTACGCCGATTCCGCTCACGGGAGAGGCATCGAAATACCCACCGATGCCGGACACAATGCAACGGCCTTCCGCCGATCCGCAGTACTTCACGGGCCATCTCTGGATCATGGCCACCGGCTCCTGGCAGATTCGCTTCACACTCAATGGCAGCAAAGGCCCAGGAGTCTTTTCTGTCCCGGTACCAGCGACCGCCATCGGAACCCGCAAGATGCAGCCTGGACTCGGACTCGCGCTCGCCTGTCTGGGCATGCTGCTCATCGTGGGATTGGTTAGCATCGTCGGTGCAGCGGTACGGGAGGCTCGGCTTGCTCCGGGAGCCGAAGTCCCGCCCGGCAGCAACCGCCTCGCATACGTAGCGATGACGATCACATTTGTTCTGTTACTGGGTGCCGTCATTTTTGGAAACCGCTGGTGGCGCGCAGAGGCCGCGGACTACAGCCGCTATGTTTATAAGCCTCTCGACATGCAGGCACAGATGCGACCTGGCAACGTGCTCGATTTGCGGCTCTCCGATCCAGGATGGCTCAAGCAGCGGAAGCTTGACGACTTCATCCCCGATCACGACCACCTCATGCATCTTTATATGGTGCGCTGGCCGGCCATGGATGTTGTCTTCCATCTCCATCCAGAGCCCGTCGGTACTGGAGATTTCCAGCTTAGATTGCCTTCCCTCCCAGCCGGTGAATATCGCCTCTACGCAGATGTCGTCCACGAAAACGGCTTTCCCGAGACGATCGCTTCATCGGTCACCCTCCCCGACATTTCCGGCCGCGGACTTACGGGCGATGACGCCGAAGGGATTTCCATCGCTCTCAAACAGGGGGGGAAGGCCTCTCAGACCAACACGAGCTACAGGCTCCCAGATGGCTACATCATGGTCTGGAATCGCCCCGAGGCGCTGACCGCAAAGACTCCTTACGAGTTCATCTTTGAGCTCTTCGACTCAGAAGGCCATCCAGCGTCAGATATGGCGTTGTACATGGGCATGCCCGGTCATGCAGCTTTCCTCAAGACGGACGGTAGTGTGTTCGCGCACATCCACCCATCGGGGACCGCATCGATGGCCGCCCTGATGATGGCACAGGCACAGAACCATCAGATGTCAGGGCCGACTCCGGCCCCACGGAGTGACATGAGTTCAATGCCCGGAATGAACATAAATCACTCGGGTGCCGTGCCAAGTACCGTGAGTTTTCCTTACGGGTTTCCGACTGCGGGAACCTACCGGATTATCGTTCAGATGAAACACGCCGATGTAGTCGAGACGGCGTTGTTCGATGCCGATGTTGGTCCCCCTGGTAGGCAGCGATAGCTGGCAAGGATTCCCTACTTTCCACCCTGCGGCTGCTGAGTACCGCTCGACCCGCCCGTACCAGTTGGCACGTAGTTCTTATATTGGGTGTCTACGATTCCCAGATTGCGGGCAAGGCCAAGCTTCGCTTGGTTGAACTGGTACACGTTGCGGACGTACTGCGTTTGCGCCTGGGCCAGGGTGGACTGAGCCTCTACTACCGCCAGATTATCGTCGACTCCGGCCTGAAAGCGATCTGTGCTTTGCTCCAGACTCTTTGTAGCTAACTCCACGTTGCTGTGCGAAACGCGAACCAGCTCGGCGGAGGTCTGCAGATCAAGCAGGCTATCGCGAAGTTGCTGATCGATCTTGTTGGTGAGATCGTTGAGCTGAGAGCGCAGTTCCTCGAGTTGGGCAACCGCTACATCCCGATCGCCCCGAAATTTAGCTTCCTCGAAGATGGGAACATTCAGCGTCCCCGTCGCGCTAAACGTTCCATGATAGACGCCGCCGGAAACGCCAGTCACCCCGTAGTTGCCGTTGAACGTGATGCTCGGGAGCCGCTCGTGCTTGGTAGCGCTGCGCTCCAGCCGCGCAGCCTCAATCTGTTGCTTGAGCTGCTGATAGTCCTGTCGGCTGGCATAGGCCTCCCGTCTGGCCTGTTCGATGCTCACCGCAGCAAGATCGGCGTATGGCGTGGCATCCGTCAACCGAATCTCCTGCTCTGGAGCCAATCCGATCTCTCGGTTTAGCGCGATCTTCGCTTTCTGGAAGTCGTTCTGGGCCTGAATCAACGTCAGTTGTTGGGTCTGATACTGAACCCGCGCGCGTAGCTCATCTAGGTTTGCCGCGGTTCCCGCTTTATGTTCTTCGCGGGCCTGGAACAGCAACGTTTCGTCGGTTTTTAGGAGCGCGGCGGCGTAATCCACCTGTGCAGAGGCAGCCAAGGCCTGTAGATACGCCGTCCCGACGTTCAGAACTACCAACCCTCGCGATGATTGAGTGTTGAAATAGGCTGCTCGCTCATTAGCCTTTGCCGCTTTCCACACATCCCAGCCTGCAAGGGTGAACAATGCCTGCGAGAGATTGATTTGCCCTACCGTTGAATCAACCTTAGCGATGTAAGGAAAGCTCGCTGCTTGAGACGGGGGTACCCCGAACTGTTCAATCAGTCCCGTGCTAAACCCCGCCGCCCTAAGATTGAGCTGGTGTACACCATTTTCGGCATGAGCTGACAGATTGGGCAGCAGCGCATTCTCGAGCCGCAGTTTTTGCGCGTCTGCGGAAGTTTGATTCAGGCGGGCTAGCGTGAGAGCAAGGTTGTGTTCAATTCCAAAACGAATAGCGTCATCAAGCGAAAGCGGCCTCGCGTCCGGGGTGGCAGCAACCGCCTGTACGCTCCCGATATATGGATTCTGGGCGGAATTATTCGGATTGGATTGTCCCGAAACGGGCCGGCAATACAAAATCGCCGCGATCCCAAAAGACACAAAGACGCAGCATTTGGAGAATGTCATTCGACCCCGGGGAGACCTCGCAGACTTAGCTCTCTCATTAGAGTGTAACCAAGCTCAGGAGTTGCTAAAAGATTCTCCCGCGTGAATCCAAATCTACGCTATCTCCTAGAGCCATCAGGCAATACGTCGTGCCCGTGGTTCGCGAGCAACAGTCCATCACGAGTTGTCATCGTATTGCACAGAACGTTAACAGGCTGAGTCAATTGATTAAGCAGCATGCATACGTGACCATCATGGGACCCCTATCAACTTCCGCCGCCTCCGCTGGTTTCTTGCCAAAAGTTCTGTTGTTCGCGAACAATCTCGCGTCGGCGCACGCGGTCCGGGAAGGTATTCGACGTGCCGGACTGACGCTGATCCTGGAAACGGTCAGCTCGCGGTCAGAGTATCTGTCAAGGCTGCGCTCCGGATCGGTTGATCTCGTATTGGCCGCTGTCAGCGACTTCGGCGGGTTATCGATTGGTGAGATCAAAGAGTTAGCGGAGAGCCTTGGAGTCCAGACTCCTTTCATTGTGATCGAAGCTAACCCTGAATCCTCGCCAAAAGCGGCGAGATCTGCCGTTGTATTAGACCACATTGATGCAAACGATCTTTCGCGCCTCCCGACAATAATCGAGCGGTTCCTTCGGGAACGGCGCGAAGGCAATAAGCACGACACCGGTCGGTTCGAACTGGAACGGGCCGCGGAGCATCTTCGCGAGAATCAAAAGCTTTTGACCTTAGGGCGGCTGACCGCATCGATCGTCCACGAGATCAACAACCCTTTGGAATCGCTGAGCAATCTGCTCTATCTTTTGGAGATCGATCAGGGCTCCGGCGAAAAACGTGCGGAATACCTGAAACTGGCCCAAAAGGAGTTGAGTCGCGTGGTGCAGATAAGTAGACAGACGCTGTCATTCTCCCGAGAAACAAGCGCTCCTATTCACCTCCAGGTCGCCGAACTGCTTGAGGAGGTGCTGGAGCTCTACGGAAGGAGAATTGCCGGTAAAAATATCCGGGTGATACGGCAATACGAATCGGCCGAAGACGTGATCGCCTTCCCGGGCGAAATGCGGCAGATCCTCTCAAACTTGCTCGCGAACGCGATTGAAGCAAACGCCATGGATGGAATGCTGACTCTCAGAATTCACAATGTGCGAAAGTGGTCCGACGAGGGAGTACGCGGACTCAATATCATTGTTGCCGACAACGGTTCGGGAATGTCCTCTGAAGTTCAGAGGCGCCTGGGGGAACCGTTTTTCACTACAAAGGGTCAAGCCGGCACAGGATTGGGTTTGTGGGTTACTCGTTCCATTTTGAGCCGCTATGGAGGTAACCTGCGGGTCCGTTCGTCCATTTCTCAGGACCGGCACGGTACCGTATTCACCATCTTTATTCCTACGAACATGAGACCTTTCGCAGTCGCCGAAGGTGGAAGCGGGTGCTCCACTGCGTCAAGTCGTTTCAAATCCAGGACACCTAATTATCGTGCTAGTCACCCGGAGTTAACTCAGATGGCCGACGATGAGTTAATGGCGGGATAGTTACTTTCCGAAACGTCACCATCATTCCTCATCCTCTTCCGCCACCGGACGTTTCGCATTCGCAATAATCTTGTCAGCGATGGGCTGCGGCACAAGATCGTAGTGATCCATCTCCATGTGAAAACTTCCCCGACCCTGGGTCATCGCCGTAAGGCTTGAGCCGTAGCTAAGCATTTCAGCCATGGGAACTTCAGCCCGGACTGAAGTCATGGATCCTCGGCCCTCCATTCCTTGCACCCGTCCGCGCCTCTGGTTGAGATCACCCATGATAGTTCCTGCGAACTCTTCGGGAGCCTCAATCTCCACGCGCATGATGGGCTCAAGAAGGGAAGGCTTGGCTAGTTCCATACACTTTCGAAATGCAAGACGTCCCGCCATCTTAAACGACAATTCGTTCGAGTCCACATCATGATAGGAGCCGTCAAAGAGCGTGACCCGGAAATCGACCACGGGATAGCCGGCGAGATAACCGCGCACCGACGATTCTTGTATCCCTTTCTCGACGGCCGGAATGAAATTGCGGGGAATTGCTCCGCCGAAGATATCGTTGACAAATTCAAAGCCGCTTCCTCTTTGGAGAGGCTCGATCCGGATTTTGCAGTCGCCAAACTGGCCGTGTCCGCCTGTTTGCTTCTTGTGGCGGCCATGACCTTCAGCTCGTCCGCGGATTGTCTCCCGGTAGGGAACCTTTGGAGCCTTTAGGGTGACTTCAGTGTGATAGCGCCGCCGAAGCTTTGAGACGATAGCCTCGATGTGAGGTTGCCCTGCGCCCGCGATGAGGAACTCGTTAGTTTGCGGATCGCGAAAGAATCGAACAAGCAAATCCTCTTCCATGAGTTTGTGTACCGCCGGTGCCAGTTTATCTTCATCGGCCCTTGTCTTCGGCTCAATTGCGTAGGTCATCGCAGGTTCCGGCAACGCAACAGGCTCGAAGAATATCTCGTGTCCCTTGTCTCCAAGTGTGTCGCCAGTCAGCGTGTCACGAAGCTTGGCTATTGCTCCCAGATCTCCGGCATGAAGTTCGGTCACTGGAACCGCGGAGTGCCCCTGCATGATCGAAAGATGCGCGAGTCTCTCCACGCTGCGGCGCGCGTAATTTGTCACGGTCGCGTCGTTTTTTACGACTCCAGAGAATACCTTGAAGAAAGTGATGCGTCCGGCGAAGGGGTCTGTCATTGTTTTGAAAGCGTAGATAGAGACCGGCTCGTTATCATCTACCTTCCGCATCACGATTTCGGGCGAAGCATCGCTATCAGTGGGTTCCCCGCTGACAGGACCATTGGCGGCATGTCCATTCGCCGATACCGCAGTCAGCACCGCGCGCGCCGCAACCGGAGTGCGCTCAATCGGCGCTGGCGCATAAACCTTCAGGAAATCCAGCAGATGATCGGTCGCGATATTCGTCAATCCGCTGGCGAACAGAACCGGGAAAATCCGGTCTTCGCGGATCGCCTCGTGGAGCGCTGTGATCAGGTGTTGCTCAGCGATTGTGCCTTCCGCGAAAAATTCCTCCATCAGCTCGTCTTTGCCCTCGGCTACCAGCTCAACAAGCGCCTCATGTGCGGATTTTGCGGCCGCCTGCATCTCGCCGGGAAGCTCGCCGATCTTCCCCTGGCCCTCTCCATTGGGCGTGTAGTAGAAGGCTTCCATCGTAACCAGATCAACCACGCCCTCAAAACCTTTGCCGTTTGCTATGGGTAGCTGGACAGGTATCACTTGGCGGCCGTAACGGGAGCGCAGTGCCTCCAGGGCAGGCTCGACCGCCGACGCCGCCCGCGGATGATCCATCTGATTGAGCACTATTACACGGGGCAGGTTGAATTCATCAGCATACTTCCAGACACGGTCCGTCATTGCCTCTACCCCGCAGGGCGTATTGACCACGATCAAGGCTGCCTCCACCGGAAGCATAGCCGCCTTAGCTTCGTGCACGAACATATGGAACCCTGGCGTATCGACCAGGTTCACTTTGGCACCGTTCCATTCCGCGAAGGCGATCGCGTTTTGCATGGTTGTCCGGCGCGAGACATCCTCCTCGTCATAAGCTGTGACTGCTGACCCATCCTCCACGCGCCCGAGTCTCGGGGTCATTTTTGAGGCATGGAGCAACGCGGAGATCAATGTGGTTTTTCCGCTGTGCGCATGCCCTACAACAGCTACGTTGCGTATCTCACTTCCCTGGTAAGACTTCATGAACTGCTCCTAAAAATGAGTTCGCCCCTGATACGGAGCAATCGATTCGACGGTAGATCGAGGAAATTCTTGGCTGTGAATGCTGCAAAGGCGGAAAGACGCAAAGGCGTCATGTCAGGCGTCTCAACTGCGATGCATCCGAATCTTCCGTCCTCATCCTTCATTCGAGGCATTACACGTAGGGGCTTAATTTCACGACGCTGAAAGTTCGGCTTCTCCAAGAGCTATGGATGCTAGCACGACGTTCACAGGACAGCAAATGCTCATAGAAGGGCTACGATCTCGCCAGCTCTCCGATCATTGCTGCCGATTCAGGGCCCTGGAGCGGGTCACCTGAACTGCCGGCAAGTCCAGAGCGACGCGCTGAAGAAAAGAGCAAAAGGCAGACATCGAGCTGAAATTCTCCTCCCACAAGTAACGCGATGGCTCCTCAGTTCATTGCCGTCTCGGGCTGACTGTAACCTCTTCCGCTCCTTATACTAGAAAGAGCAATGACGAACTCTGCCACTACTATGGAATTTCTGCCTGTCGATGAGCAGATGGATCTGCTCGAGAAAGGCGCAGCCGAAATCATTCGCGCATCAGAGTTGCGCGAGCGGCTTGAAAAGTCGCGCCAATCCGGAGTTCCCTTGCGGGTAAAAGCCGGTTTCGATCCCACCGCGCCGGACCTTCATCTTGGGCACACCGTGCTCATGCGCAAGCTGAAGCATTTTCAGGACCTCGGACACCGGGTCATATTCCTCATTGGAGATTTCACATCGCTGATCGGCGATCCGAGCGGCCGCTCGACTACGCGCAAGGTGCTTACTCGGGAAGAAATCAACGAGAACGCGAAGACATATACCGACCAGGTCTTCCGCATCCTCGACCGCGACAAGACAGAGGTAAGGTTCAATTCCGAGTGGCTTAGCACGCTTGGATTTGAGGGCATGATCCGCCTGGCGCAGAAGTTCACGGTCTCGCAGATGCTCGAACGGGATGAGTTCCACACCCGGTTTCACAACGAACAGCCAATTGCTCTGCACGAAATCCTCTATCCACTCGCGATGGCGTATGATTCCGTCGCCTTGAAGGCCGACGTGGAACTGGGCGGTACCGATCAGAAGTTCAATCTGCTCACTGGACGTGAGCTGCAGCGCGACTTCGGGCAGGAGCCTCAGGTCGTGCTGATGACGCCGATCCTTGAAGGGCTCGACGGCGTGCAGAAGATGTCCAAGTCGCTGAACAATGCGATTGGGATCCACGAATCTGCGGGGGAAATGTACGGTAAGCTGATGTCTATCAACGACGAGCTCATGTGGCGCTACTGGACGCTGCTTACTGACCTGCGCCAGAGCGAAATCGATCAGATGCGGACCGACGTTGCCTCGGGTAAACTCCATCCCATGGAAGCCAAAAAGAGCCTCGCTCGAACGATGGTGGCTGGCTTCCATTCCCAGGAAGCAGCTCGGGAAGCAGATGAAAACTGGGCGCGCATACATCAAGAAAGAGACGTATCCGCAACCGTCGATGAGGTATTCGTAGATTGGCTGCAAGTGGTTGTGGCAGACGCTTACTTTCTCGACAAGCTAAAGCAGAATCCCAACCTCGAATTTCATTGCAACGTAGCAAAGCTCTTAGTCGCTCTCGGGATCTCGGAATCTCGAACGGCAGGCGAGCGCCAAGTGGACGCTGGCGTTCAGATTAACGGTGTCTTGAGAAAAGATAAGCTGCTGAAGATACCTGGCCGTCCTTCCCGGGTGGTCATAAAGGTAGGGAAAAAGGACAGGGTTGCTGTCATCGGAGATTACCAACCTAGGGAGAAATCACAAGCCGGCTGGTCTGGGCGTCCCTGACCGGCAAATCAGTCGGAGACCGCGGAATCACAACCGCATCTCCTCGACCCGTCCGGTATCAAAGTCGCTGTAGCGCAACCACGTCGGACGAATCAGGAAATAAGCGATCCCCGGCCACTTCTGGCGCTCGACGCCGCTGGGCCACGCAGCGAAATATACAGCTTTGGCGCGCAGGAGCTCTCCATCCTCGGGCTCCACGGCGACGCCTTCATACTGAACCGTCTGCTCGCCTTCCCACCCGATCACAACCGCGATTCGTGGGTCGGCCTTCAGGTTCGGAAACTTCCTCGAGGTCTTGACCGTGTCGAAGACAATCTCGAGTTCAGCCGAAACGGCAATGCCCACCAGCGCGGACTGGGGTTCTCCGCTCGGGCCGATGCTGGAGATCACGCCGTACTTTCGCGCCTCGATGAACTTATAGACCAATTGCTGCAATTCCTGCCGGTTCACATGACGTCCGAAGAACTATTCCTCTCTCAGGGCCTCCATCGGCTCGATTGTTGACGCCGTATAGGCGGGAATGAACGAAGCGATCGACCCTACGATCAGCAACAGAAATGCTACTCCGAAGTAGGTTCCCAGATCGACAGGTTTCACGTTGTAGAGGAATCCCTTTACCAACTGCCCGGCCAGAACGGCAAGTATCAAACCTAGAGTCAGCCCAATGCCGATCAATACGCCCCCCTGGCGAAGAATCATCCGCGCGACTCCTTCGCGCGTGGCGCCTAGTGCCATCCGAACGCCGATCTCGCGGCGCCGGTAGCTGACTAGCTGTGCCAGCACTCCATAGAGTCCCGCGATCACCATTACCACGGCCAGCCCGGCAAACGAGCCCACGAGGTACAACCCAAGTCGCTGGTTAAACGTGCTGGCCTCGACCGTCTCCTGCATCGTTTGAAAATTATCAAGCGCGTAGCCGGGAGCTGTTTGCTTGAAGACCGCGCGCATCTCTGGAGCGATTGGCGCGGCCCCTCGGGTTTTAACGATGAAGCTAACGACGGTCTTGAGCAAAGCCTGATAGAAAAGGGATGTTGTCGGGACCTGTTGATACGGAATTAGTAGCAGCGGCTGGACCTCGCCGCCCACGCTGCGATCCGCCTGATTGCCGATGACGCCGACAATTGTCAGTGGCTTCACCATTCCGGTGTCCTTACCGCCCAGGTCGATCTGTTGTTGCAAAGGATCCCGGTCTGCAAAATACTTTTTTGCGAGTGCTTCATTGATCACGGCCACCGGTAGAGTGCTTGCTGTGTCGTCCGCGCTGATCATACGGCCGCGAAGCACGGGAGTGCCCATCGCAAGCGCGTACTCCTCGCTGGCGGCGCTCACGCGCGTCTGCGGATGATGGCCCGGCGTCGATGAACGCCCAACGATGTCAAAGCTAGAATGCATGTCAATGCCGGACAATGGAGGAGCGGTTGCGACTGAGGCGTTTCGCACCCCGGGCGCCTGTCTGAGCCGCTCCAGCGTCGGCGCGTAAATCGATGACGCGACAGAAACCGGGGCGTGCTCGGTATCGGTTGAGACAGCCATGTTTGAAAACCCAGCCGCATCCGGTGGCATAGCCGTAAAGGTCGTGACCCGGTCAACGTCGAAGCCCAGCCTGGCGTGCTCCAGGTTCCATAGGGTGTGAAACAGCAATCCCGTACCGACCAGCAGCAATGTTGAAAGCGCGACCTCCCCGGCCACCAGCAGCTTGGTGAGCCAGCCCGTCACTGATCGGGAGCCTACCCCCCGCGATGCGGCTTGCAGAGCCGGCTGGGGGTCCGTCCGGGCAACCAGCAATGCCGGCAGCAGGGAGGAGAGTAGAGTCACAACGGTCGCGACGATGGCCAGCGTCAGGAGGACCGTCCAATGCATGGCAATTAGGTCTTCACGAGGAATGGTTCCGCTTGGGAGCTTCCGGAGCCCGACCAGTGCGAGCCATGCAAGGATGACGCCAAGGCCGCAGCCGAACAGGCTGAGGAGGGCTCCCTCGGACAGTAACTGCCGGATCAGGCGACCTCGGGTCGCGCCGAGGGCGGCCCGGACGGCGAATTCCTGCTTCCGGCCGATGCAGCGCGCGAGCAGCATATTGGTCACATTTGCACAGGCAATCAGCAGGACGAGTATCAGGGCGGCGAGCAGACCAAGAAAGACGGGCCGGACGGGGCCCGTCAGGAGTTCCTGATATGAGGCTGCGCTCAAAGTCAGACCTTCGGACTCTTTCGGATCGGCCTGATGGATCCTTTGTATGATAGCGTTGATGTCTTGCTGAGCCTGGGTGATCGTGACACCCGGTTTCATCCGGCCAAGGATATTGAAAAAGTCATACCCTCGGTCCTTCAGCATCTCGCCGCTCGGCTGCAGCGGCAGCCACACCCCCTTCTCGATTTCCGGTCCGATGGAATCGGGGAAGTGG
Source organism: uncultured Acidobacteriaceae bacterium (assembly GCA_963724375.1). Taxonomy (GTDB): domain Bacteria; phylum Acidobacteriota; class Terriglobia; order Terriglobales; family Acidobacteriaceae; genus Silvibacterium. The sequence goes on along the minus strand of CAVRUM010000011.1, from coordinate 66,001 downwards.
AAGCCGGCCGGAAGCACCCCCACCACCTGCCGCTCGATGCCGCCGATCCGGACTGTCCGTCCCACGATCCCGGGATCGGCGCTGAAGCTCTGTCGCCAGAGGCCCTCGGAGAGGATGGCCACCTGGGGGCCCCCGGGCTCGCCTTCGGCCTGGGTGAAGGTCCGGCCAAGCAAGGGCTGCGCTCCGAGCATGGAGAACAGGTTCGGTGTCATGCGTGGCGCGACCACGCTGATCGACCCATCCTTACCTTCGACTACGCTCACGTCCTCGGAGTAGCCGCCCACGGCCGACATCTGCTGCGTCTGGTCGCGGATGTCACGGTAGTTCAGGTAGGAGGTGCTACCGAATCCCGCAGTCGCCGGTCCGATGTAGACGAGGCGGCCAGCCTGAGGGTAGGGGAGCGGCCGGAGCAGCACGCTCTCGACGACCGTGAACATCGCGGTGTTGGCTCCGATGCCAAGAGCGAGCGTGACAACGGCGAGCGCGGCGAATCCCCAGGAGGAGCGGAGCTGGCGGATGGAGTACCTCAGGTCCTGCAAGAGCATTGGAGCCCTCCGAGCCTTGAATCTACCACTTCGGGTATGGAAGTAGTTGACGTACAAAGACTCGGATCAGTTCCATTCTTGGAACGGGGACCCCCCTCCCCCGGAAACTGTTGCTAATTCAATTTGCGGGACTTAAGCGATACCTCGGCTCTATCTAATAGCAAGGAAATGACTTACCGCATGTCATAGAAAATGATTGGCTTACAGCAGCCAAGTCTTCTTGTGGCCCTATTTTTATTTTAGCTGGTTTGGAGAAATTCCTAGCCACAAGAGGGAGGGGATCACTGATCAGGAACCAAGGATCAGGCCGGCGGAGCTGCATTTCACCGTTAACGATGAATATATTTTAGATTATTCTGATTAATTATAAATAAAGTTAAGTTATGTATTGACAAAAATTGAATAACTGAACTATAAATCACCTCAGGGTTAAACATCTTCAGGCTATGAGCAACCACAGAGAAACCGACTGGCAGGAGCTGGCCCGCTTGACACAGGGCGAGCCGCTGATCGTGGAGCGGGTTCGGCTGGCCGGCAAGGACATCGCCATCGAGGGGCGCTTCGAGTTGCCGCAACTGGCCCGCCTCGGCTCCGACGACCAGGTCTTTGTTATCGCGTTCATTCGCTGCCATGGCTCGATCAAGGAGATGGAGCGTGTCTTCGGGGTGAGCTATCCGACGATCAAGTCGCGGTTGAACAGAATTGCTCAGAGCCTGGAGTTTGTGGAGACCGATGTGGCTCCCTCTCGAGCGGATGTACGAAATACGATTCTGGACCGGCTGAAGACGGGCGAGATCAGCGCCGCCGACGCCATCCGGGAACTGGAGGCGCTGCCATGATTCCTGTCGCAGGGGCGGTGCGCGTGGGCGACTGCCGCGTTCACGGCTTCCGGCTGTCGATTCCTTTCTTTCTGTTGTGGATCGTTCTGGCCGTGCCACTCGCTCTATTGACGCCGTTCTTCTTCATTGCCTTTTTGTGCCTGCAGGTGGATCCGTTTGAAGCTGTCGGCGCGTTGTTCCGCTTGCTCGGAGCGCTGCGGGGAACGCAGGTGGAAGTGGTAAACGACAGCGTTCGCATGCTGGTGAACATTTTCTGAAGGAGAAGACTATGAGTGAAACTCGACGCCAGGTTTTGGAGATGCTTGCCGCGGGCAGGATCACAGCGGAGGAAGCGGAGCGTCTGATCGCGGCGCTCGAGCGCGATACTCCCGCGGAGGCTGAGACGCGCCCGGCGATGAAGAGGAAGTACCTGCGGGTGATGGTCGACTCGGACGATCCTGCACAGGGGCCGGTGCGGGTAAATACACGGGTGCCGATGCAGTTGCTGCGCGCCGGGGTGAAGCTGGCAAACCTGATACCTCCGCAGGCGCGGGCACAGGTGGACAAGGCGCTGCACGAGCAAGGAATTCCCTTCGACATGAGCGCGATCAACGCGAACAATCTCGAAGAGATCGTCAACCAGCTCGAGGACCTGACCGTCGATGTGGATGTGGACGAGCACGACCAGAAGGTGAAGGTGCGGGTGTTCTGCGAGTAACAGGCGACTGGTCTTGCCAATCGAAAGCCACAAACCACTAGTCCAATGCGGCGACTTTACGTTCAAGTGGCGAGAAGGGCGTTTACCGGGACTTATGTCTTGGCTTTAACACAGTGAGTTCCTATCACATCACCCTTGTGGGCCGGTGTGTTTCGCGCCAATCGCTGGGTGGCACGCCTTCCCAGGTCCGAAAGGCACGTCCGAATGAGTTGGGATCCTCAAAACCTAAAAGATAGGCAGCCTCGTTCAGTTCCAAGGCTGAGTTGCTGAGATAGTAACGCGCCATCTGATGACGCGCTTCATCCATCACGCGCTGAAAACTTGATCCAGATTCTTGGAGTCTCCGTTGCAAAGTTCGAGGACCCATGTGTAGAGCTTTTGAAATTGCATCGATTGAAGGACGATGGCCTGTAAGTCTGTCCTGGATCGTGCGGCGTACAAGCTCCAGGAAACTATCTTCCTCCTTGTACTGCCGCAGCTGTTCTTCGAACTGTGGCGCGAGTAGATCGAGGAGCTCTGCATTTCGCGTGACGAAGGGCTTTGTCGCTTCTGAGGCACGAAAGACGATTACGTTTCGTGGAGCGCCAGTGACAACATCGCAGCCAAGGCTGCGCTCTATCTGACGCAGGTTCGAGCGCTGCTGGACATACTCGGCTCTGAGCGGGTTTACCGCCGTGCCGCTTCCATGCCGAGCAAGAGAGCGCACCCAGGAGAAGCAGTAGTCGGTGAGGCTCGATGGCTCATCATCAATGGCGAGCAGCCAACGGAAGCCGACGGTGAATTCTTCTTCGTCCAGTTCAACAAGAATCTCTTCCGGCGCAGTCAGCTTCTTGTATCGAGCCATGTGTTCTGAAGCTGCTACGAGGTTTTCCGTCGAGAGTGCGGCAATCGCCATCGGGTGAAAGCGTTCGGTCTTTGTCTCTACCCCAAGCTTTACACCGATGAGCGGGTCAGAGCTCACCTGATCGATTGCGCGCCAAAGTGCAAAAAGCTCTCCTGTGGAGACAAGCACTCGGGTTTGCTGGAACAGGTCGCGCGGAAGACCCGCTTTGCGGAGCACTGCGGGAACAGATACCCCCAATTCCTCCAGCCTGACGGCGAGACGTCCCGGAACCCGGAAATGCTTAAGCATCCCTCACTCTCCTCTTCCAACGATATCCGAGTGTCTGAGGCCATGCCATGCAAGAGGCGTCAAGGTAGCTGCGAAAGGCGTCAATCCCCACGACTTCAGATTGTCGTGATTTGCAGGAATGTTGTCGTGTCCCGCAGGGCCGACTTGTGGCATTGCGCCTTAGTTTTAAAGCAGCAGTGGAGGTAGAGGACGTGCAACCCAACCAGACATATTGAAGGAGAGCCATGAAAATATTAATGTTAGGTCTACTTCTTTCAACACCGATCGCGCAGTCGTCCTACGCGCAGCAATCGCCGACTCCCCCAACGGAAACAATCAAAACTGCTGCGACCCATACATCCGAACAACAAGAAGTCATCAACCTCTCGAACATGAAGTGGGATTGGATGGCTGACAAGAAGGTCGATTCCTTAGAGTCACTATTTGATGACAAAGCCATGTTCACTCACATGGGAGGGACTTGGGGAAAAGCACAGGAACTAGCCACCATCAAGAGCGGTGGCATCTGGTACAAGAAGGCTTTCGTTTACGAAGTGGACGTTCGCATCTTTGGTAAGACGGCTGTCGTGCTAGAGGACATGGACTTGCAGGCAGTAGTCGGTGCGCGTGAAGTCACGAATCCTTTCATGGTGACTGAGGTTTATAGCAACGAAAACGGCAAGTGGAAGCTTGTTCAACTCACGTTCTCGCACCTGCTTAGGCCGGTCAAAGTGGACAGCAGCAAGAATTAGCCGCGAGCATCTGACAAGTACGGAAGAGTTTGAAGATGACGCGACGAAAAGGTGTCTTGCCGCCGATTGAGAAAACTGGCTAAGAGCGGTCGGGATGTCCAAGTGAAGCGCTGTATAGGTGCAGTAGGAAGGTAAACGATCATGAAGAAAAGAACATTAGGAAACAGCGGTCTCGAAGTCTCGGCCTTGGGACTCGGCTGCATGAGTATGACCTCGGCTTACGGCCCTGCTGCCGATAAGGGCGAGATGATCCAGCTGATGCGGTCAGCGCACGATAAAGGCGTTACCTTCTTCGACACGGCCGAAGCCTACGGGCCTTTCGCAAATGAGGAACTGGTGGGTGAGGCGTTACAGCCGATCCGCGAACAGGTTGTGATCGCAACGAAGTTCGGTTTCGACGTCGATCCGGAAACCGGGAAGCGCGGTCCTGGCACAAACAGCCGTCCCGAGCACATCAAGGCTGTGGCTGAGGCCTGCCTGAAGCGCCTCCGGACTGACCACATCGATCTCTTCTATCAGCATCGCGTCGATCCAGACGTGCCGATCGCGGAAGTCGCCGGCGCTGTGAAGAAACTGATCACCGAAGGTAAGGTGAAGCACTTTGGCTTGTCGGAGGCGGGTGTAGATACGATCCGCAAAGCTCACGCCGTGCAGCCAGTCACCGCCCTGCAAAGCGAGTACTCGCTCTTCTGGCGCGGTCCGGAAGACGATGTACTGCCCGCGATCGAAGAGCTTGGAATCGGCTTCGTTCCATTCAGCCCTCTCGGTGCTGGTTTCCTTACAGGGCAGATCGACGAAAACACCAAGTTCGATCCGGGCGACTTCCGCAATCATGTGCCCCGTTTCTCTCCCGAGGCTCGAAAAGCCAACATGGTGCTTGTTCATGCGGTGCAAGCAGCGGCGGAGCGTAAGGGCGTCACATCAGCGCAAATTGCCCTCGCCTGGCTGTTAGCGCAGAGGCCGTGGATAGTCCCGATCCCTGGCACTACCAAAATGATTCGGATGGAAGAGAACATCGGGGCTGCAGATGTACAACTCACGGCAGAGGACCTCAAGCAGATCGAAGACGCAACCTCGAAACTTTCGCTTGAGGGCGCACGTTTACCAGAGGCCATGCTGAAGATGACTGGGCGGTAAGGACGAGTCGGAGTCTCCAAGATGGGCGCTGTCCGCAAAAAGTGCCGATCAATCCTCATAAGTCGGCTACCGTTCACTGGTGTATCCGGTCCTCTCGTCTGCAAACGGCCTTCCCGGACAAGGGGGCGATCGGAAATCGCATCGCTCGACGCCAGGCCGATGGGGTGTCTTCTTGTGGCAGCCGCACAAGCAAAGAACGTCTTCTCACCTGCGTCATGCAATGCAGCCTTAAAGCCATCAGGCGTCTCGATTTGACGCGGCTTCTGCGGGTTCCTATACTTCTCCACGCTTGAGGCGCCGGTCGACCATGCGGGCCTGCGATGCGAATCCAGAGGAGGAAGTCCATGCCAAAGCGTTCTTTGCTGCTCGTTCTTTTGATTGCCACTGGCGCTGTAGCCGCGCATGCGCAAGACGCGTGGAAGGGTCGTCACCCCACCCTCACTGCGCAGCAGAGCGGCACGACGCAGCTGTTGATTGCCGTCAGTCCGGTGAACTCCAGGGTTGTATGGGCAGCCGGAACCGGCGGTACGTATGTGGTGACGACCGATGGCGGTTCGACCTGGAAGTCCGGGATCGTGCCGGGAGCCGAGAGTCTGCAATTCCGCGATGTGCAGGGGGTAAGCGACAAGATCGCTTATCTGATGTCCATCGGGGATAACACTGGGGATTTTCGTATCTACAAGACGGAAGACGGCGGTGCGCACTGGACCATTCAGTTCAAGAACGAGACGGTGAACGCATTCTATGACTGCTTTGCGTTCTGGACGCCGGATCGCGGCATCACGCACAGCGATTCTGTCAACGGAGTATTTCCCGACATTCGCACGACTAATGGCAAGACCTGGGAGTCGATCGCCGGCAATATGCCGGCCGCGTTGAACGGCGAAGCTTCGTTCTCCTCGAGCGGAACTTGCATCACTACGCAAGGACGGCAAAACGCCTGGATTACCACCGGCGGCTCAAGCGTTTCGCGAATCCTGGCGACTCGCGATGGCGGCAACACCTGGAATGCGTATGACACTCCGTTCGTGAGCAACGCCAACGCGGGCGGTTTCTCGGTGGCGTTCCGCGATGCCTGGCACGGCATTGTGGGTGGCGGCGACCTGACCACGGACAGCGCTACCCAGGCCGCGACCTCGGATGATGGCGGCCGAACATGGACGCTTACCAATAAGCCTCCCATCCCAGGATCGATCTTCTGTCTCGCTTACGCGCGGGGCCTTGAGCAACACGATGATTGGGACAAGGAAGACCACTCCGGCCATGAACACGACCGGACCGTCGTGATCACGACCGAGACTCAGCCGGACTTCGACTCGGGCGCAGCTGCGTGGAGTCCCGATGAAGGACAAACCTGGTTCGCACTGCCGCAGGTGAGCGGTTACTGGGGGGTCGCGTTCGCGAATCCGGAAGCCGGATGGTTCGTCGGCAACAACGGGCAGATTCTGAAAATCAGCTTCTAAGTCGCTTTAGAAACTAAAACCTGGCCTCGTTGAGATTGTGCGCGACCGCCGGAGCACTCATATTCACTCGTGCCGTAAGGCTTCCAGCGGATCGACCTTTTCTGCCCGCCGCACCGGTACCCAGCACGCCAAGAGCCCGACCCCCACGAACAACGCTCCCACGATGATCAGGGTCGCAGGATCGCTGGGCTGCACCTCGAACAGGAAAGACCTGAGCACGCGCGTCAAAACAATCGCCAGCGCTGCGCCGAAGAGCACGCCACCTGCTATCAGCCGGAATCCTTCTCCGAAGATCAGCTTGCGAATATGCTTTTGTTGCGCGCCCACAGCACTTCGAATTGCCAGCTCCCGGCGTCGCGAGGCCACGGACAAGGAAAGTACGCCGTAAATTCCCACCAGTGTCAATACGCTACCGACTACCGAAAACCCTGTGAGCAGGTGCATAGCGAAGGTCCGTGACGCCAGTGATTCGTCGCGAATCTGCTCCAGTGTCTTGACGTTTTCGATGGCTGCCGTTGGATCCACTGAGCGAAGTTCGCGTTCAACGGCAACGACCACCGCACGCGGATCTGCGGTTGTACGTACGACTAGATGTTTGGAAAATGCCTGCGCCTGCCACAGCGGCATGTAGACCTCCGGTGATGCGGCCTGGGTCAGATCGTCCGTCCGCGCGTTCGCGATCTGCCCGACAATTTCCGTAGCCGGCTTATCTCGGCCGTTCATCCAGAACTTTCGTCCGATTACGTTGCCATGCGGAAAGTAGCGGTCGGCAAACGCCTGGTTCACAATGGCCACGTTGGGCGCTTTGTTGTCATCCGTCGATCGAAATTCCCGTCCTCCCATCAACGCCATTCCCATCAACTTGAAATAATCAGGCGTCACAGCGCGCAGCGGCAGTGCTGCCTTGTCGCTCTCTTTTATCGCCGGGGGCTGGCCTTCAATCTCCATAGTCGCAGGCCAGTTGTTTCCCGTGAGCGGCACTCCCCAGGCGAACGCCGCGTACTGCACACCGGGAATCGCCGCAACGCGCTCCAAGGCTTGCCGGTGAAAGCTGCCCCAAGTCGACCAGCTTTGCACGTCAGTCACGCTCATCGTCAATATTCGGCCCGTGTTGTACCCTGACGGCACCTTCGCGATTTTTACCATTGTTCGAATCAGCAAACCCGCCCCCACCAGCAGCGCCAACGTCAGCGCCGTCTGCAACATCGCGACTCCCCGCAGCAGACGCCTTTCCCCGATTCCCGCTGTTCCCTTCGGCCCGGCGTTTTTCAGCACCTCCATCGGATCCAACCGCAGCGCTCGCAGCGCCGGAACCGCTCCGGCGAAAAATGCCGCAAGCACTGCTGCTCCAAGTCCCCACCCCAGAATTCCCCAGCCTGCTGTCACTCCATCCAGCCGCGGAACGGCATGTCCCGCAACCGCCTTGAATAGCTTGACCGCACCAAAGGCGAGCCCGACCCCAACTGCACCGCCGAGTACCGCCAGCAGCAGGCTCTCCGTCAAAACCTGCCTTAGAAGGGCGATGCGGCCCATGCCCATCGCGATCCGAACTGCGTACTCCTGTTGCCTTTGCAGTCCTCGCACCAGCAACAGCGCTGCCGCGTTTCCGCAAGCGATCAACAGTACCAGTGCTGCCGCGCCCAGCAGCGGCAGCAAAATCCGTTTCCCATCACGGTTCATTTCATCCGTTACGGGCTCAAGTCGCGGCGCGAACCCTTCAAATTCCTTGTCCGCCCGCGCCTCTCTTGCCGTCATCACGGCCAGTTCCTGCTGCCCTTGCTGCGGAGTTGCTCCATTCCGCAGTCGTGCGACTACGTTCCAACGCGGCTCCTTCAGGTGCTTTGGATTTGGTTCCCCCGGCACCCAATAATCCACGGTCGCGTTGACGTCGTAATTGGGTTCCTTCGCCGCACCCGGCGAGGGCAGGAATCGCACCCCCGGCTCCATCACCCCGATCACCGTTGGCGGCACATCCCATCGGCTTATGCGCACTGTCTTCCCAATAATCTGCTTATCGCCGCCAAACGCCCGCTGCCAGAACTCGTATCCCAGCAGGATCGCCTTCACGGGTCCTTGTCCGAAATCTGAATCCGCGAAACCGCGCCCTGCCATCGGCTTCAGCCCCATTGCTCGAAAATAGTCTTTGGTGACAACCATCCCCTGCATGGACTGGCTGCCGTCATTGCGAACCAGAAAATCAAAGAGCCAGTCGTAGGCGGCGATTCCGTCGAACGATTTCGCTTCTTTCTGCCACTCCATCCACTGTTGCGCCGGCCAGCCGCGCGGGCTATCCATCTTCTGTCCATCTGTGCGCCCTGCTGAAATCAGCATGAGCTGCTCCGGCTTCTCGTACGGCGGGGGCGTGAGCAGTACGCCCTGAATCAAACTGAAAACCGCAGATGTTGCGCCGATTCCCAGCGCTAGCGTGAGCGCAGCTATCAGGCTAAAACCCGGCTGTTTCAGCAGCATCCGAATGGCAAACCGCAATTCTCGCAACATGCGGGCATCCTAATTCGAACCTAGGCTTGAGGACAGCCCAGTCGGAGTGTTCATGAGAGAAAACGTTGGGCGGTCCAACTTTGTTCCATCCATTTGTACGACAAATCCCAGCCTGCAACGGCTGGAAGGATCAAATTGTATCGGGGAAGAATATTGGTGGGTCTTCAGGCCTGCGTGCTTCGTGGATCTTGTTGTTCGCATTTAACCGAGAACGTTCTGCTCATCGATCGTCACTTTGAAGAGTCACGTCGATGAATTTGGCAGGAATGTAACCGCAATTTGATCGAATGCCAGCAAAGGTCATGGCCTGATAGCTTCAGGATGCGAAGCTCATGGCTGTTTCCCCTGACTCATTGGAACTGGAAAGCGGCGCTGATCGCAGCTGTCATTCGTGCCATGGCCTGCATTGCCGCACTCTGGCATAGCCCGCTGCACGCCCGTGAGCACTTCGGCGCGGTCGAAGCCGGTTACGTCCTGCTCACGGCCGGAGTCTTCTCTGCATGGCAGCAGCAGGCACTCGAGGTAAAACCGCGCAGGCTCTCCTGGTTCATCGTTGTACTGGTTGTTCCCCTGGGATCACTCGCCGGTGATTCGGCCCTGCATCTTTGGCTGGATCACGGCAACATGCGTGCGCTCGGTATCGGCGCTCTCATCGCTACGCTGGTCTCAGCGATGTTCCACTGGCATGTAATGCAAAACGGAGCGATGCTGGTCGGCGAAAGCAGCCGCTCGCTGGTCGATGACTTGAAGCAGATGCCGCGGCTCGTGGCCCTGTTCGTGTGGAACCCGATCCGCTGGGTTGCCTCAGCTGTACGTATGGCGAAGATTTCCAATCGCGCCGCGGAGCCAGAAGCAGAAATTGCGGCGTAAAAACCATAGCGATTCCCGCGAACGCATGGTCGCCATCGTTGCGGGTCCGTTGAAGAACGGGTTGCACCAGATCAAGTAACTCATGCGCAAAAGAGAAGGCGCCCATGGTGCGCCTTCTCGTGCTGTTGTGATTTCTTACTGAAGCAGGGTTCCGTTTTCCGGTTCGATCTTGGCTTCCTCGGGCGGAATCACCACGGCGGCGGCTACCTTATCGCCGTCTTCCAGGTAGAGCAGCTTGACGCCCTGGGTTGAACGTCCCGCTGCGCGAACGGTCTTGGTGTCGATGCGGATGATCTTGCCGAATTGGCTGATGATCATCAGCTCCGAGGTGTCATCGACCAGGTGAATGCCGATTACCTTGCCGTTTCGAGCCGTGGTCTTGACGTTGATGACGCCTTTACCGCCGCGGGTTTGCAGCCGGTACTCATCAACGTCAGTGCGCTTGCCGAAGCCGCTCTCGGTAACTGAGAGGATCAGACACGCGCAGTCTGCTCCCGCGCCGTTCTTCTTGCGTTCTTTTGGAGTGATCGCGATTCCCACAACGTAGTCGTTCTTACCGAGATCGATCCCGCGCACGCCATACGCCGGGCGGCCCATCGAGCGGACATCTTCCTCACCGAAGCGGATGGCCATGCCCTCGTGCGTGGCAAGAAAGACGATCTGGTTGCCGTCGGTGATACGAACCCCGATGAGCTCGTCGTCAGAGTCGATGCCGATGGCGATGATGCCGCGCGCCATAACGTTAGAGAAGTCCTTCAGCGGCGTCTTCTTTACTGTGCCCTTGCGCGTGGCGAAGAAGACGTACTTGCCCTCTTCTTCGAGATTGCGCACGGGCAAAATCGTGCGAACTGTTTCGCCCGGCTGCAGGTTGAGCAGGCTGGCCATTGATTTGCCTTTGCCTGCGGCGCCCACGTCGGGAATCTCGTATACCTTGAGCCAATACACGCGGCCGGTGTTGGTGAAGCAGAGGAGATAGGCGTGCGTCGAATCGATGATGAGTTGCGAGACGAAATCTTCCTCGCGCGTCTTCATGCCGAGCCGTCCCGTGCCTCCACGACGCTGCTGGCGGTAGGTCGAGATGGGCGTGCGCTTGAGGTATCCGGAATGGGAGACGGTCACGGCGACCTGCTCGTCGGCGATGAGGTCTTCAAGCTGGAGCTCGGCGGTCTCGTCGAGGATCTCGGTGCGGCGCTCGTCGCCGAATTCCTTCCTGACGGCTTCGAGTTCCTTAACGATGACGGAGCGCAGTTTTTTCTCCGAGGCGAGGATCGATTCGTACTCCTCGATGTTTTCGCGGACCTGGGCCAGTTCCTTGAGCAGCTCGTCGATGGAAAGCTGGGTGAGGCGATAGAGCTGCAGCTCGAGGATGGCGTCGATTTGCCGGTAGCTCAGCGTGAGCGTGGGCGAGATAAGCGTTGCCGGGTCGATTGCATAACGCGCCGGATCGAGCTTGACGCCCGCAAGCGCCTGATCGCGAACGGTGATGGTCCTGCCGGAGAAAAACTGGAACAGATTCTCCCTGGCGTCGGCTCGCGATGACGATCCGCGGATGATTTTGATGACATTATCGAGATGGTCGAGCGCGATCTGATAGCCAAGCAGGATGTGCTCGCGCTCGCGCGCCTTGCGTAGGAGGAAGGCAGTGCGGCGCCGGACGACATCCACCCGATGGTCGATGAAATGGCGGATGGCATCGGGCAGAGACAGCTCGCGCGGCTGGCCGTTGACCACGGCCAGGAAGATCATCGAGAAGCTCTCCTGCATCTGCGAGTGCTTGTAGAGCTGGTTCAGAACGATCTGGGCTTCGGCACCGCGCTTGAGCTCGATGACGATGCGCATGCCGTCGCGGTCGCTCTCGTCCCGCACGTCGGAGATGTCGTCGATTACCTTTTCGTTCACCAGCTCGGCGACGCGCTTGATGAGGGTGTTCTTGTTGACCTGGTAAGGGATCTCGCTGACGATGATCGACTGGCGGCCCTGGGCCATGTTCTCGATTGCCGCTTTCGCACGCATCAGGAAGCGTCCGCGTCCAGTTTTATACGCCTGCGCGATGCCGCTGCGGCCGTAGATGAATCCGCCGGTGGGGAAGTCGGGTCCCTGCACATGCTTCAGGACTTCGGCGAGACCTGCATGCGGGTTGTTCACCATCTCGATCGCGGCATTTACGACTTCGGTGAGATTGTGCGGCGGAATGTTGGTCGCCATGCCGACGGCGATGCCGTTCGAACCGTTAATGATCAGGTTGGGAATCTTCGTCGGCAGGACCACCGGCTCGTCCGTGCTCTCATCGAAATTGGGAACCATGTCGACGGTCTCCATCTCGATGTCGGACATCATCTCGCCCGCAATCTTCATCATGCGGCACTCGGTATAGCGGTAGGCTGCCGGCGGATCGCCATCTACCGAACCGAAGTTGCCCTGCCCATCAACCAGTGGGTATCGCAACGACCAAGGCTGCGCCATGCGCACCAGGGCGTCGTAGACCGCGCTGTCGCCGTGGGGGTGGTACTTCTTGAGGCACTCGCCTACGACACCGGCGCATTTCGAATGACGCTTGTTGTACTGCATCCCCTCGCGGTCCATTGCCACGAGGATGCGCCGGTGCACCGGCTTGAGGCCGTCGCGCACATCGGGCAAGGCGCGGCCAATGATGACCGACATCGAATAATCGAGATACGACTTGCGCATCTCATCTTCGATATTGATCGGGATTATGCTGGCGGCGCCCGTCGGGTCGCCCTTGCCGTCGCTGCCATTTGGACCGAGGGGAAGCTGGGGATTCTGATCGTCTGCCATAAGATTTTCTGGCCGCCGCGCAAGTCATCTGGCTGGGAGGTCCCGCGCCGGCGACATGAGAAGATACTCAACCTGTGGCTTTGGCCTAACTCTATGATAAGGCTTAATTTAATGCTCCGCAATGGCGCTTTGCCCAATGGATTCAGGTGTTTGCAGCAGCTACCAAAAGGCCTGTGCCGACCCGGCTGCGAGGGGGGCGAAAATCGGCCCAACAGCGGGAGAAAAAGTGGCCGCGACGCTGGCAAAAATCCGCCGCGAGGAGGCTGACTCAGGGGGCTCCAGAAGGCTTTCGGCGCTTCGTTTTACACTTGCATGGGGGAGACCCCAGATCCCACCCTGCCCAAACGATGCCCCTGAGCAAACACCGCCTGCGCAAATTTCGCTTTGACCGCCCGCAACAGATAGCAGCCGTTTTACTTTTCGCATTTCTTGCACAGTGCCTATGGGTCATCGAGCGCAAAACCCTCTCGGACAGCGATTACCAGTACGCGCGCTGCGGGCGCGAAATGTGGGAGAAACCTTCGCCGCTGGCCGGGTACTTTACCACCTGCGGGAACATTCACGATGGGACCCTGGCTTACCGGGCGGCTGGCCTGCCGCTTACGCTGGAGCGCATCTTTGCGGGCCAGGCGTCCACCACCTCCACCTGGGAGATGCGACACGAAGTCAGCCACATCAGCCTGCTGCTGCGCCTGCCGTTCGTCTTCGCCGCGCTCATGCTCGGAGGTTGCCTCTGGTGGGTCACACGGCGTCTCTATGGCAACACAGGTGGATATATTACCCTGGCTCTTTATTGCTTTTCTCCTCCGATCATCGCGGCGGCGACCTATCCGAACAACGAGATCTGGGCTGCATTCGGGCTGTTTGCGGCGGTTTACACGGCGATCGGCGTATCCCACGCCCTGCAGGGACCGAGAAAAAAATGGCGCCCCCGGATCGTCCTGCTGACCGTCATTCTGGGATTCACCGCCGCAGCCCACATCTCGGCTTTCGTGATCGCGCTGCTGTTCACAGTGGGCCTTATGGCCTATGTGGCCGAGGGGAAACGCGCTTATCTTCCTACGCTGCTCATCCTGTGGGTGGTGGGCGCGATGTTGATTCTCTTTGCTTCGTATGCCTTCCGGCCGGACGCCTTCGGTTATGTCTTTCGCAGTGAAGCAGCGAAAATCGGCTTCTCACTCGAACCTTCCGAAGCGTTCTTCTCCAGTCTTCCAAACGCCGGGCTGACGCTGGCCTCGGCCGGTGCACTGGGTCTGTATCTTGCGATGCGACGCTCGCGCTACTTCGGCAACACAGCGCCGCTCGTTGTGACGGTCCTGTTGATGTTGCTTGTAACAACCGGCGTGCCGAGTACGCCGTCCCTGTGGGTCGTACCGTTTCTGCTGGCCTTCGTCGGCGGAATCTTCGCCGATGTGCTTGAGACACGCTACCGCAAATGGTTTCTGTGGATCACGGGCGGCCTGGTGCTGGCCCAGGCGGCCTTGTCCATCGCGAGCCTGCCGCTTTTATTGCGCTAGTCCAGCAATATCAAAAACGGATCACCGGCCCCGACTGAAAACTCCAGCTTTCGTTGGTGGCATAGACGTCCGGCGAGATGAAGTAAAGATACGGCGGCGAACCGCGCCCAGGAGCCCGGTCATAATAATCAGTCTTGTATCGCACGGCTGTATTGCCGAATTCCGCACGCAGCACGAGATGGCGGTTCACAGCGTAGTCTCCGTTGATCGAAAGACTGGTAACGAAATGTGTTATGCGGCCGATCTGCGGCTCGGGGCTGGCTGGCGGAACAATAACCGGGGCCGTGACTGAACCCCCATGGATTCCAGTAGAGCTGGTGAGAAACGCACGGTCATAACTGACGAAGCCGGGCCGGAGCGCCACCTTCAGCGCGTAGCGGGGAGTCTGCAGACCGGTGCGGAAGCCGAACGTGCCACTGATAATGCTGCCGCCAGCGCGGTCTGATGGTAAGGGGCTGGCATCTGGCTGGTGATTGAGGTCGGAATCAAAATCCAGCCAGTTCTTGATGCGATAAGAAAAACCGACACCGGCACCCGTCGTCCAACTCCGGCAGGGTGCGCATTGGGATGTGTTGATCGGCAGCGAGAAAGCATTGAAGTGCGGAAAAATCTCGAAACGCGGCAGACTCCTTACAAGCATTGCACGTTCACTGATGAAATGAACTGCATTGCGATTCATCGTTTCGGGATGCTCATAGTCCCTGTACCGGGGTAGCTTGAGGCGCATTGCATTTGCCGCTGAGCGGCATGGGTTGAGACCACCCCGCACTATCTTGGGAGCGAGTCGCGTTGGATGCGCGTCCTCGATCGGCCCGGTGATGTAACGATCTATAGCATCCTCCCCTATCACCCAGACGGTCCCAATGACCGGTGTAGTAATGAACTTTACCCAGCCGGTATTGTTCGTGTATTTGGTAACGCCTGGTATGTAGGGAGGGCAAGTGCCCGGATGGCAGCCCGGTATATACGTGTAACCGCCTTCACTGCCCAGTGCCGTTTCTCCCAGGGGGCCGACCTTCTCGTCCGTGCTGAAAACCGTGGCCCACATCATGCCTTTGAATCGGCTCAGCCAGTATGCGCGCGTATTGCTGAACCGCAGATAGCGGTCGTGAGGATCATTCTGAATTTCGATGAATGAGGTGACTGCGCCCTGTATTGGGTGTCCGATATAGGCTACAAGAAAATCGTCCCCATCGCTCCAGCGTCCCATATTCCATTGATGCAACGAAGCAATATAGTCATGCCAGAAGGGTTTGTCTGCCGTGAGATACCGAAAGTACGGGTCCGACAACAGGCGAGCAGTTTGCTCAATCCCAAAGAACCAGAAAGACTGCAACAATAATCCCTTCCAGTGATAGTGTTCTTCCCCCTCAAGAGTGGGGGCGGTCTGCGAGTTCTCGACGACCTGACCGAAGTGGACCAACGGAGGAGTTAAATCGCCTCGAACCGGAGCAGGCGGAAGCTCGCCTTGATCCGATACGTGTGAGACGAAAGTGTCTCGGGGCAAAAGTTCTGAGATCGCGCCATCGGGGGATGCGGGCGCACTCCACATCTTCGGGTCAATCGAATCGAGATCCATTTTGAAGACAAGGAAACGCGATACTGTGACACCTGGTCTTGCCGCAATTGCAGAATCGGTCTCGGATCGAACGCTATCGACGAGATCCTGCTCGGACTGCGCTGAAATCTGGGTAGACGCAAACGCGAGTGACAGGCACCCGATGAGGCAGGCGATTCTTGACAGCACGGAACGCAAGCTAAAAGCTCCGGCAGGTCTAACGGAACACCGTATTGTCGGAGACGCCAGTCCCTGTTGCAAACAAAATTCGCCATGGAGCGCCCGCGGCAAATTATTGTCGAACCTCACAGATTGCCTCAGCCCGCCCCGCCGGGTAGACTCCGAGTGAAATGCCTCCTCGCAAAGATGACCCGGAACGGCTGATAAGTGCGGTGCGCTCCGAGGATGAAAGCTCCTTTGAACTGAAGCTGCGTCCACGCCTTCTCCGCGAATTCATCGGCCAGCAAAAGGCCAAGGAGCAGCTAAGCATAGCGCTCGAGGCCGCACGCACGCGCGGCGAGGCGCTCGATCACGTGCTACTCTTCGGACCTCCGGGGCTCGGCAAGACCACGCTGGCGACCATCATCGCGAACGAACTTAACGTTGGCTTCCAGCAGACTTCGGGCCCAGCGCTGCAGATCCAGGGTGACCTAACTGCCATCCTCACGAACCTTCGCGAGAGGCAAGTGCTTTTCCTCGATGAAATGCACCGGCTGCAGCCAGTGCTTGAAGAAAAGCTTTACACAGCCCTCGAAGACTACAAGCTCGACATCATCATTGGTCAGGGTCCGGCTGCGCGCACGCACGTAATGGATATCAAGCCATTCACATTTGTCGCCGCGACAACGCGCCCCGGCCTGCTTTCCTCGCCGCTTCGTTCGCGCTTCGGAATTCTGCTGCGCCTCGAGTTCTACTCGGACGAAGATCTTCGTTATGTGGTGGAGCGCTCGGCGGAAGTGCTCGGTATTCCCATCGATCCCGAAGGAGCGGGGGAGATAGCGATGCGCTCCCGCGGCACTCCTCGAATCGCCAACCGCCTGCTGAGGCGCGTGCGCGATTACGCCCAGGTGCGTGGTTCGGGCATTATTGACCGCGCTACCGCGGAACAGGCCCTCAAGATGCTCGAAGTAGATGCCCACGGCTTCGATGAACTCGATCGCCGGCTGCTGTTAACCATCATTGAGAAGTACGACGGCGGACCGGTAGGACTGAACACGCTGGCCGCTTCGCTCGCCGAAGAAGAAGACGCCCTCGAAGAAGTCTACGAGCCGTTCCTGATTCAGCGTGGCTTTCTTGACCGCACTCCGCGGGGGCGGGTCGCCACCCGGCTGGCCTACGAGCATCTTGGCGTGCCGTTGCCACGGAAAGGCATGCTGTTCTAAAGGTTAAAAAGGGAAAGCCAAAAGCTCTTAAGCTAAAAGACAGGAGGGATCATCATGGCTCGCACAGAATCCGCCATGCTGGCTCTGGGGACGTCGGCGCCGGACTTTGTCTTGACGGACGCCGTATCCGGACACCTGGTGAGCACGCAGGCTGTCAGCGGTCCGAAAGGACTGCTGGTCATGTTCATCTGCCGCCACTGCCCATTCGTCAAGCATCTCGAAAAGGAGCTGGCGCAGCTTGGCCGTGACTACGAAAATTCCGGAATCGGTATTGTCGCCATCAGCAGCAACGATGCCGCGAATTATCCTGACGATGCGCCGGAAAGCCTCGCCGAACAAGCACGCAGCCTCGGATTCACTTTTCCCTATCTCTACGACGGAACGCAGGATGTGGCGCGCGCCTACGACGCGAAGTGCACGCCCGACTTCTTTCTTTTCGACGATTGTCTGAAGCTCGTCTATCGCGGCCAGTTCGATGACAGCCGGCCGGGAAGCGGCGTTCCCGTGACGGGAAGGGACCTGCGTGGTGCGATGGACGCCCTGATTGCCGGCACACCCATCAGCACCGATCAGCGCCCGAGTATCGGGTGCAACATCAAGTGGAAGTAGCGGCGGAAATCGGCAAAGCCGATCGTCACACGAGCTTCTCGATCCGGCGATCCGGCGCGAACCAGAGCAGTGCGTTCACCAGATAGAGCGCAATCGCGACAGGGGGCCGGTAATAGGCCATCGGAATTGCGACAAGATAGATGGCCAGGGAAATGACGGATTTTCTGTCGTTGCCACCAACTGCCCGCGCGAGGATCGAGTCGTCGCCGTTACAGCGGACGATTGCCTTTTCGAGCAATAGATAGCTGATGGAGGAGAGCACCAAAATGACGCCGTACGAAGCGGTCGGCGCAGCGGCGAAGTGAGTCTCGTCCATCCAGCGAATGGTGAAGGGCATGAGTGAGATCCAGAAGAGCAGCAGCAGATTGCACCAGAGGACGTGCCCGTCCACACGTTCCGTTGCCTGCAGCATGTGGTGATGATTGTTCCAGAAGATTCCGACATTGAGATAGCTCAACGCGTATGCCAGAAATACCGGAATTCCCGACCTCAGGGCCGTCAGGTCAGATCCCCCGGGCACCTTGATTTCGAGCACCATGATGGTAATGATGATGGCGATCACGCCATCCGTGAATGCTTCGAGCCGTCCCTTGTCCATGCCGCCTCCCGGAGCGCTGATGGCATTGTCCGAAATGCGGCCCGGTTTGGAAAGGCCGGCTCGTCTAGATTGAGAGCGACTTCAGGAATTCCCGGAACGGCGACCCCAGGTCCTCGTGCTTGAGGGCGAAGTCGACGGTTGCCTTCAGCATCCCAAGCTTGTCACCGGCATCGTGACGAACTCCATCGAACGTGTAGCCATAGACTTTCTCTGTCTTCAACAAGCCCTTGATTGCGTCAGTAAGTTGGAGTTCGCCGCCGGCGCCCGGGGTAATGTTCTCGAGCAGTTCGAAAATCGCAGGCGTAAGGATGTAGCGTCCTATGATGGCGTTCTTTGACGGCGCTTGCTCGAACTTTGGCTTCTCCACCATACCTCGGGCCGCGATCACTTTTGGATTACCGGGCAGAGGGTCGCCATCGAGAACTCCGTAGGCTGAAATCGCCGGTCCCTCGATGACCTGGGCGGCAAGAACCGAGCCCTGGACCTCGTCGAATACGTCGATCATCTGCTTCAGGCAGGGAACGCGCGCGTCGATGACATCGTCGGGCAGGATGACTGCAAACGGCTCGTCGCCCACCAGTTCCTTCGCCATCAGCACGGCATGGCCGAGCCCCTTGGCTTCTTTCTGCCGCACGTAAGTCAGGTCTGCCATGTTCGACACTTTGCGGCTGATCTCGAGGAGTTCCTTCTTGCCGCGCTTCTCAAGTGAGGCTTCGAGCTCATAGCTAATGTCGAAGTGATCCTCAATCGCCGACTTGCCGCGAGCGGTGACGATGATGATCTGATCGCATCCGGAGGCGAGCGCCTCTTCTACGCCATACTGGATGATCGGCTTGTCCACCAGGGCGAGCATCTCCTTGGGGATGGCCTTGGTGGCAGGAAGAAAGCGGGTACCGAATCCCGCCGCGGGAAAGACGGCTTTGCGTACCTTGGATTTCATGTGGATCCTTGAGATGGTTTGTTCGGCAGCAACTTCCTGCCTCAAGTCTGACAGAGGATTGCGCCGGGACAAAATTTCTTCCGTCCCGCAGCATAGGATGCCCTAGAGTGCGGGCGAGTCGTCTCCCATCAACGCGCGGCGTACGATTTTGATTGGAGCGCCGCCCTGACGCATGAAATCGTCATGAAAGTGCTGCAAAGAGAATGCGGTGCCCTCCTTCTTCTGCAAATCGTCCCGTAATTTCATAATCTGCAGCTTGCCCAACGTGTAGTAGAGATAGGTGGGATCCGCTGTTCCGCGTTTGGTCTCAACCGTAGCTACCGAGCGCGACTGGTATCCCTCGGACACAAAAAAGTCGACTGCCTGATCGAAGCTCATCTGCCCGGTGTGCATTTTGATCCCGACAACGAAGCGAGCATCGCGAAGAAGGGCATCCTGCAACTGGCCAAGGCGGATCAGTTTCGCCTCGCGCTCACTCTTTGCCCCGATTCCGGGCTCTCCGTAGCCTTCATCGAGCATCATCTGCTCGCAGTAGTGTGCCCACCCTTCGACGTTGGTGTTGGCTGTTACAATCTTGCGCACCTGGCTCAGATCGGTGTGGTTCACCCATAGAAATTGCACATAATGGCCGGGATAGGCCTCGTGAACCGAGGTGCTGATAATCGTTCCCACATTGAAGGCCGCCATGTGCTCGGCAATATGTTCCGGCGTCCAGCTTTTTCTCCGGGAGCGTGACGTTGAAATACGCGGTTGTCGAGTTTTTCTCAAACGGTCCGGGAGAATCCATCGATGCCTGCGTCGTCGCGCGCATGAACGGCGGGGTCTCCTCGAGGGTCGGTTGCACGTCCGACGGTATGGTAATGATCTGCTTCTCGCGGATGAACCGGATCAGACCGTCGAAGGTATTTCGAAACGTTGGCAGTAACTGATCGGGGGCGGGATGAATGGCGCCGAGTTCAGCCAGAACCTCCATCGGCGTCTTCGAGGGATCGACTTCCTTGGCGACACGAGCAAATTCCGCCTGGTTCTTGTGCAGATTCGCGTAGCCGATCTTCAAGAGCTCGGTCGAGTGGCGTATCGACCATTTCGTCGTAGAGAAGTTTTTTCGAAAATGTATCTGCGCCGATCCGAAAATCGCCATTCGAACGCGAGAGCAGATCAGTCTTCAACCAATTTTCATAGGACTGGAGCGCCGTAATCACTGCGGCATTTGTTTTATGAAATTCCGCAATCGTGGCCGGATCCTTCGCGTCTGAGAACGCTTCGGGAACGTCGTTCTGAAAGAAGCTGATAATGTCCGGCAACTGCTCCAGTGCGATCTCCGTATATATGTGGGGTGGATTCTTCAGGTTCTCCCGGGCCGCGGCGAAAACCGCGGGCATCTGCTTCTCGCGGGCGATGAGGGAGTGAAGCCGGTCGTCGGCGGGCGCAAATTTTCGTTCCATTAGAACGAATGCGCTGTTCGCGATGCCACTCGAATAGTTATCCGGATCCTTCTCCCAGCCCCGAATCGTCTCGAGTTCGAGAAGTGAGCCGCGAATGTTGTTCCGGACCATGGCCAGGTCTCCCTGCGTGCTCAGGTCGAGACCTGTATCTGAAACTGCGTCAAACTTTCCCTCGTAGGCCTTGAGGGCAGCGATCTGCCGGTCAATGCCCGCGCGGGTGTAGTCCTCCAGCTGCGAATCGTACTGGTGGAGACCGGATTGCGTTCCGACGGTAGGGGCGAACCTGAAGTAAACCTGCTCAAAATAGTCTGCAGCCAAGCTGCGAAACGCTGCGCCTGAGTCCTGTTGCGTTGACTGGGCATGCACAGCCGGCGTCATCTTTACTCCTGAAAACATAACGCCGCAGACGAGCGCGGCAGCCAAAAAGCGACGATTCATAGGGCCTCGATCAAAAAGAAACTGTAACAGATACTTATTGTACGGCTACTTCGGTAAAGGCGATCTGATCCAGCAGAGTCCGAATTTCAATCAGAACTTCGTCCGGCCTTGGTGAAGTGAGGGGATAGCGCAGCACCCCCTGCGGCGTGAACTGAGCACCACGCTTCGCATTCTTTGCGACAAGCTTCATCAGCCGGCCAGGGTCTACCCCCGCATGCTCCGCAAAGCGGATGTGCAGCTGGTCGCGCTTGCGGTCGATCTGTGAAACGCCGATGCGTTCGCATTCGAGGCGCAGGGCCGAGGCATCGAGCAGATGGCGCACGCTCTCCGGGACTGGTCCGTAGCGGTCCTCAAGCTCGGCTCGCACATCAGCGAGCGTGCCCTCGTTCTGCACACCAGCAATGAGTTTGTACATGCGGAGCCTCTGATTCTCCTCGGCGATATAGCTCTCGTCGATCCGCAAGCCGATTCCCAGGCTGAGCTGCGTCGCTGGAACCTCGACCCGCTCTTCACCCTTGAGCTTGGCAACCGCCTCTTCCAGCATGGTCGTATAAAGCTCAAACCCGACGGCCTCGATGTGGCCGCTCTGTTCGCCGCCCAGCATATTTCCCGCGCCGCGCAGCTCAAGATCGAGCGCCGCAATCTTGAACCCTGCGCCGAGATCTGAGAACTCCTTGAGAGCCGCGAGGCGCCGCCGCGCAACCTCCGTCAGCTCCTGCTCCGGAGGAATCAGCAGATAAGCATATGCCCTGCGGTTGGACCGGCCCACGCGTCCACGGAGCTGATATAGCTCGGAGAGCCCGTGCCTGTCGGCCCGGTTGATGATGATGGTGTTGGCCAGCGGAATATCGAGCCCGTTTTCAATGATCGTGGTAGCAACCAGAACATCGTGATGGTGATGCATGAAGCTGAGCATCACCTTTTCCAACTCGCCTTCGCTCATCTGACCGTGGCCGACCGTTATGCGCGCCGCCGGAACCAGCTCCTGAATTTTTGCGGCAAGCTCATAGATTGTTTCCACGCGGTTGTGGACGAAATAGATCTGGCCGCCCCGTTCCAGTTCTACCTCCAGGGCAGACCGGATCAGCTTCTCATCAAACTTCGCGACCACAGTCTGAATCGCCATGCGGTCCTTCGGCGGCGTCTCGATTACGCTCATATCGCGCAGGCCGACGAGGGACATGTGCAGAGTGCGAGGAATCGGAGTCGCTGACATGGCCAGCACGTCGATTTCGCGCCGCATCTGCTTCAGCCGCTCCTTGTGGCGCACTCCGAAGCGCTGCTCCTCATCGACAATCAGAAGGCCGAGATCATGAAACTTGATGTCTTTGGATAGCAACCTATGGGTCCCGATCAGGATGTCGACCCGCCCAGACTCGACTCGCTCGATGATGCTCTTCTGCTCTTTTGCGGTGCGGAAGCGGGAGATCATCTCGATGCCGATGGGGAATTGCTTGAAACGCTCTTTGAAGGTTTCGAAGTGCTGGAAGCTGAGCACGGTTGTGGGCGTCAAAACGGCCACCTGCCTGCCATCCTGCACGGCTTTAAACGCGGCCCGCATCGCTACTTCCGTTTTGCCGTAACCCACGTCTCCGCACAGCAGCCGGTCCATCGGTGTCGTCGACTCCATGTCGCGTTTGATGTCGTTGATGGCCGAAAGCTGGTCTTCTGTCTCGTTGTAATCGAAGGCGTCTTCGAATTCGCGCTGGAATTCGTTGTCCGCAGGAAAGGCATGCCCCTGTGCGGCTTTGCGCTGCGCATAAAGCTTCAGCAACTCATCGGCCATGTCCTGCATGGCCTTGCGCACGCGGGCCTTGGTCTTTGCCCATTGCTGTGAACCGAGGCGGTTCAGTATCGGTGCGGGTCCAGCGTCGGTGGAGCGGTACTTCTGGATCAGGTCGAGGCGGGTGAGCGGTACATAGAGCCGGGCCTCCTCGGCGAACTCCAACACCATGAACTCGATGGTGACGCCGTCCTGGTCGATCTCCCTGAGGCCCATGTAGTGCGCGATGCCGTGCTCAACGTGCACAACAAAGTCACCAACCGTGAGATCGCGAAAGTCGGAAACAAAAGCCCCGGTTTTCGATTTTCTCGGGGCCGGCCGTGCCGTAACGTCGGCTTCGTCGGAGAAGTCGTTTGCACCGAAAAGAATCAGGTTTGCATCCGGAAGGCTTACGCCGGCGGAGAGAGTGCTCCGCACGATGATCGGCGTGCGGAAGTTTCCCGCAAGATAGCTCGACTCGTCGTAGACATTCTCGCTTCCGCCATGTTGCACGCGGCTGCCCAGACGATACGGCAGTTCGTATTCGCGCAATACGCTGGCCAAGCGCTCCACTTCGCCTTGATTTGGCGCAACCAGCAGCATGCGCGTCTCCTGCTGCATCAGCGTGCGCACCTGATCAGTGAACGCCGTGATCGACCCATGGAAACGCAATGTGGGGCGAGACTGGAAGACGATCTCGCCCAGGGTCGTGTCTTCTTCGAGCACGTCGATCGCCCCAAGCTGATCGAGGTCAATGCCGGCATGCGACGACAATTGCGCGGCCAGCAACTCGGGACGCTGATAGATGTCTTCGGGTCTGATCAGCGATCCGATACTGGCCCGCTCGTGCCGCTGCTCGACCTTGTTCCACCACCGGTCGATCTGGTTGTGGATCATCGCTGGCTCGTCGACGAAAAGCAGGCAGCGCGGCATCAGATCGAAAAGGGTCGCGTCTGCACCAGCGACTCCCGCGAAAAATTCCCAGCCCGGAAAAACGCTTACGCCTCCGGCCGCAACAGCTTCGGCGACAAGATCCGGGTCGTCCCCGGCCTCGATTCGGGCGCCGCTCAACTGGGTGTGAACGCCGGCAAGCAGCCGTTCCGACAGAGGGGTTTCCGTCAGCGGCAGCAGCAGGACTTCGTCCAGCGGAGACGAGGATCGCTGCGTTTCAGGATCGAATTTCTTGATGGTGTCGATTTCATCGCCGAAGAATTCAAAGCGAACCGGCCGGTCCGCCTCCGGCGAGTAGACGTCCAGAATGCCGCCCCGCCGTGTGTACTGTCCCGGCATTTCCACGATGTCCATTGGGGTGTAGCCGACGCTGGACAGATGGGCAAGCAAGGTTTCGACGTCGACCTCTTCACCCCGGCGGAGAATCTGCGCGAGTCCGCCGTAAAAGTGCCTCGGAAACAGCTTCATCGCGGCCGACTCAACGGGCGCAATCACAATCGAGGCTGCTCCAGTTGCCATCTTCCACAGTGTGGCGGCGCGTTGCTCCTGGATCTCCGGGTGCGGCGAAAGATTCTCGAATGGCAGAACATCGTGCGCGGGAAGCTTCAGAACCCGGTTGGGCGCGATTGCTCCTGTGAGGTCGCATCCAGACCGAACGGCAAGGTATAGGGCGTCGGCCGCTTTGTTGTCCGGCACGAGGACAACGATGGGCGCGCCCGCGGCCCGGGCAAAGAGCGGAATAAACAGTGAGCGCGCCGAAGAGGTCAGTCCAGACACACGACGACGCCCTCGGGCGAAGGTCAGGTGCCTTCGTGCCTGCTCAAATGCGGGTGAGTTCTCCAGATCCCCCAACAGATCGCGGACAAAAGGCAGGATCATCTGTCTTCCAGTTTATCAATCGCTGCGAAGTCACACACAGCGGTGAGAGTGGCCACGATGGAGCGAAGCATCGAATTCGGAGTGCGCCGCAGATGTAAACCCGTGTACATTGTTGCGGAAAGCAAAACGTATCCCATGTTCAAGTCAATCGTTTTACTCTCCGCCTGCCTTATCGTGTCTGCGCCTGAATCTCAGGCGCAGGTCCAGATTCCTTACAAGGTCACCACGAACGATCCGCCGGTCTATGGCCCCTATAACGCGATTTTCCTCGCTGATGGCGAAGGTCTGAACAAAAAGCTGACCGAGAACGACACGGTCACGCTCGCCGACTCACCATGGACGCTCTATGCGTGGGTAAATTCCGACGAAGCGGTCACGAAGCCAACGCTGCTTGTGGGTCTGGGCAAGCCCGAAGATGAGTATGCGCGCTATATCGCCATAACTGGCGGAAAACTGGTTCTTTGGGGCGGTAAGGACAACACACTGGAAGGGGCGGCTTCGTTCTTACCAGGTAAGTGGCATCTCGTCGCTGCAAGTTTCGACGGCCAGCAATTCCATCTCTACAGCGACGGCACGCAGGTAGCGACAGGCACGCTTGTGCTCGGCAGCGTGGCTGGCGTGCTTGGTATTGCTCCGGCTGCTCTGCCCGCGCCGGGTTGGGGGCACTTTGGCGGCAAAATCGCCAGCCTCACGCTGCTGCGCGAGCCGCTCTCCGCCACGGTGATCAGTGAGATCGACGCGAAGGGCGCCCCCAATCCGGAGCCCGAATACGAAGATGGCTCTAAATCCTGGCCGCTTCAGACTCAGGGACAAGCGGGTTATCGCGCTCCGCAGGACGCTTCCCAGATGCCGCGCAGCAAGGCGCCGTTCTCGCCGCCGGTCGCAAAATCTCTGCCGTCTGTACGCGAGGCGCTCGAAGCCAACGGCGACAATGAGTGGACCATCGACGGCTGGATGCTAGCCGAGGCTCCGAAGGTCGAGGCAGATGGCACAGCCATTTCAACGAAGGGTTTCAGCGCGAAAAACTGGTACTCGGCCACCGTGCCCGGCACGGTGCTCACCACACTGATCGACCGGGGCGTCTATCCTGATCCCGACTATGGACTGAACAACCTCGCTATCCCCGAAACGCTGAACAAGCAGGACTACTGGTATCGAACCGAGTTCAAGGCTCCCCAGAGCGTGAGCGGCAAGCGTCTCACCCTCACCTTCCACGGCATAAACTACCGCGCGGCAATCTGGCTCAACGGGCAATCGTTGGGCACGATTACTGGAGCATTCATTCGCGGCAACTTTGATGTAACCGGCATCCTCAAGCCGGGAGAGACCAACGCGCTGGCGGTGCGCGTCTCTCCTCCGCCGCATCCCGGCATTCCACAGGAGCAGTCCATCAAGGGCGGTCCCGGTGAGAACGGCGGGATGATGTGCCTTGATGGGCCCACTTTTGTTGCGACCGAGGGATGGGACTGGATTCCTGCCATTCGAGACCGCGACACCGGTATCTGGCAGCCTGTAACACTCACAGCTACAAATGCAGTGAAGATTGGCGACCCGCAGGTCATCACGACATTGCCGCTGCCCGATACCTCCAAGGCCAATGTCGAGATCAATGTTCCGCTGACCAACGCGTCCGATACTCCGTCCAAAGCGACTCTTTCCGCCACATTTGAAGGCGTCACAGTCACGAAAGACGTCACATTGGCTCCGGGCGACAGCACGATCAAACTCTCTCCCGCGGAGTTTCCGCAGCTTACGGTGCAGAATCCGCGCCTCTGGTGGCCCAACGGATACGGTAAGCCAGAGCTTTATCACCTCAAGCTCTCGGTCGCTGATGGGCTCGACGTGTCGGACACAAAGCAGCTCCGTTTTGGGATCCGCGAGATCACCTATGAACTCAGCCTGCTCGACAGCACCGGATATCTGCGGCGGGTTGAATATGCCCCGGCAAAGCTTCCGGCCGGGGATCCGCTGCCGGTGGACGTCACCCATCGAGGGATGCGGGAGATTCCCCCTAGCGACCCGATGCCGCCATTCTGGAAAGAGGAATGGCGCGATTACTGGCATTCGTGGGTGGCGTCGCTTGCGCCGGGCGGCGAGAAGTCCCCCGCGATCCGCCTGCTCGACGACAGCCAAAATCGAACAACGGGGGCCGCGCCGTATCTCGTTGTGCGCGTCAACGGCGTGCGTATCGTGTGCCGCGGAGGCAACTGGGGCATGGACGACGCACGCAAGCGCGTTTCCCGCGAGCGCCTCGAGCCTTACTTTCGACTCAATCGCGATGCGCACCTCGACATCATCCGCAACTGGGTCGGCCAGAGCACGGAGGACGTCTTCTACGATCTCGCCGATGAATACGGCATGCTCGTCTGGAACGACTTCTGGGAATCGACGCAGAACTACAACATCGAGGCCGAGGATCCGCAGCTCTTCCTCAAAAATGCGGCGGACGTCATTTCACGCTACCGCAACCACCCCTCGATCCTCGTGTGGTGCGGGCGTAACGAGGGCGTGCCGCAGCCCATTCTCAACCAGGGGTTGATAGATCTGGTCGCTACGCTGGATGGCACCCGGTACTACTTTCCGAGCTCCAATATGATCAACCTGCAGGGCAGTGGTCCCTACAGCTATCAAGACCCGAAGCTCTACTACACGACGCTTAACCACGGGTTCTCGGTCGAGACAGGCACGCCTTCGATGTCCACGCTGGAGTCGTTCCAGGCGTGGATCCCGAAGGCCGACCAGTGGCCTATCGACGACGTGTGGGCGTATCACGACTGGCACGCTAAAGGGAACGGCGATACTCATTCGTTCATGAACGAAATACAGACCGAGTTCGGGGCGCCGACAAGTCTCGAAGATTTCGAGCGCAAGGCACAGATGCTCAACTATGTCGACCACCGGGCGATTTTCGAGGGAATGAACGCGCATTTGTGGGCTCCAAACAGCGGGCGCATGCTATGGATGACGCAGCCCGCCTGGCCGAGCACCATGTGGCAGATTCTTACCTCGGACTATGACACGCAGGCATCGTTCTACGGGACCATGAAGGCCTGCGAGCCGGTGCACATCCAGCTCGATCTCGCGACGGACGATGTGGAACTGGTCAATACAACGAACCTGCCGATCGCCAACACCCTGGTAACTGCAGACGTTTTCTCACTGGACAATAAGCCGCTGCAGCACAAAGAGGGGGCACAGGGCGTCCAGGCGGATTCAGCCATGGACATCTTCCACCTCGATCTCGCTCCACTGCTCCAGAACAACGTCGTGCTTGTCAGCCTGCAGCTCAAATCGGCGACGGGCGAAGTTCTATCGCGGAATTTCTACTGGCTGGCCGCAAAGAGCGAGGATTACAGGGCGCTCGATAAGCTTCCGCAGGCAAACGTAACAGCTACGGCTGCTTTTTCCGGTAGCAAGAATGAAGAGGGCCGAATTACAGTCCGGCTCACTAATGCTGGCTCCACTGCCGCACTGGAAAACAAGCTGACGCTGATCGACAACAAGAGCGGGCTGCGCATTCTGCCGGCATATTACAGCGACAATTACGTCTCCATGCTCCCGGGCGAAACGCGCGAGATTACGATCACATATCCGGCGGCGAACGGATTGCAGCCGGTGCTGGATCTGCGCGGCTGGAACCTGCCCTCAAGGAGGTTCGGCTTCGGGCAAGGGAGCTGAAGCTACTGCGCGTTGAAGTTCACCGTCTGCCCAACCGCGAGCTGGTGCGCCTTGATCGACCCCACGGGCAGCTCGAGCACGTAAATCGAGGTTTCCTTGCCACCGTAGGACGGGCAGGTGTTCGATTTGCCTTTGCATGGCGGCGTGTTGGGAGACATCTCGACGATGCGGTGACTCTGGTCCATCCAGATGATGTCGAGCGCGATCTTGCAGTCGTACATCCAGTAGCTGTAGTGGCCGGGCATGTCGTGGATGAAGAGCATGCCGCGACCCTGCGGCAGCGAGGTCCGCTCCATCAGGCCGAAGTTGCGCTCGGCCTCGGTCTTGGCGAGCTCGACGTGGACTGTCGAGCCGTCGGGCAGCATGACGAGGGTGTTGGCGGGGCGGGGGGCGACCTTGGGAACCTTCAGGTCCTGCGCGCAGGCGGACAGCGCCGGCAGGCTCAGCGAAAGCGCCAGCAGCCCGGCAAGCGCTCTTTGCCGCATCTTCAGCATCATTTCTCCAGTTTCAAGACCAGCAGTGTCATATCGTCGTGCTGTGGAGCGCCCGCGGTAAACGCGTCAGCATCTTCGAAAATCTCATGCAGGATTTCGTGCGCTTCCTTGTCCATTATTCGCCCCGCGGATGCGATCAGCCGTTCTTCGCCCCACTCCTCATCGTCGTGGGTCATCGCCTCGCTGATGCCGTCGGTGAAGAGCAGCAGAAGGTCGCCGGATGCGAGGGTTACGGACTGCTCCGTGTAAGGAGCCAAGGGCAGGAGGCCCACAACGGGGCCGTCGGCCTCGAGACGCAGGACTTCCGTGTTTCCGTTCGGCCCTTTTCGCAGCAGTATCGGCGGGTTATGGCCGGCGTTCACACAATCCAGCCTGCGGTTGGCGGGATCGAAAGCCGCAAAGAAGAAGGTGGCATAGCGATTGGACGCCGAAGCCTCGAAGACCAGCCGGTTCACCTTGTCCATAAGGTTGGCGAAGTCGCGAGGGCTGTCCAGGGTGACACCGCGCAGCGAGGCGCGGAGGCTGGCCATGAGCAGCGCCGCTGAGATGCCTTTACCGCTCACGTCGCCGATGGCGATTCCCGTGCGGCCATCGGGCAGATCGAAGACATCGTAGTAGTCGCCGCCCACGCCCTGCGCCGGCCGGCAGTGCCCGGCGATGGTCGCTCCGGCAAGCCGGGGCATCTGCTGGGGGAAGAGCCTTTCCTGTACTTCGCGGGCGATCTCGATCTCGCGGTTCACGCGCTCGCGTTGCGCCGCTTCGGTTGCCAGCGAATGTGCAAGTTCGGCGACCTCGATGGCCAGTCCGGTCTGGGAGGCGACGGTGTGAAGCAGGTGCAGGTCGGCACGCGTATAGGCCGCCTCGGAGCGCTTCGGTCCGAGCGCCATGAGACCCATCATTCGGTTTCGTCCCTGCAGGGGTAGCAGCAGCTCGGCGTGAACGACATCGAGCACGTGGCGCTCATCTGTTCCCGCCATCAGATACCAGGCGTCGGGGTCGTCCCGGTAGAGCCGAGCCGGTTCATTGGTGGCCGCCAGGTAGCGGACTGCGGATGCCTGCGCGGGGAGAGAAAGATTGCCGTCCACGGTGACACCGACCGCCTGCTGCAGCTGAAATTTCTCTCCGCGCCGCAGCAGCATGGCAACCTGATCGATATGCAGCGTCTCGGCCACGCGGCGCGCTACCGTCTCAAGCAGCGGAGCCGTCTCAGTAAAGCGCCGCACCTCGTCGGACAACTCGTTCAGCACTACCTCGGCATCGTAGGCTTCGCGGAAGAACTTGCGGTCGAGCCACTCCTGCATTCTTTTGCGAATCCCGAAACGGAGAAACAAAACCAGGGCGAGCACCATGAATACGCCCAGGATGTCCTGGGGCTCGGGCTGCTGCTTGTGCAGGGCGGGCAGCACCAGGCGCCAGATCGCAACGGCTATCAGAACAACCTGCAGAACGAAAAGGAAAGCCTTTGCCAGCAGGTAGCGCGTTCCCATACGCAGGATGACGCGCACATCCATGGCTCTCTGAACCAGCACCACGTAGGCGAGCGTCAGGGGGGCGATCATGAAGAGGGCTCCGCCGAGATATGACAGCCAGCGGAATCGGGGCTCATGGACACCGATGCCAAAGTGAGGCAGGAGGATGAATACCAGAAGAAGCGCGCCCACACCCACGCCGGTCCCCGTTGTAAGCACGCGTAGGCGGCGGCGGGCGTCCTCGGTCGACGCGGAGCGGAGCTTGTCGAGCGTAAGAACAAGGTAAAAGATGGCGCAGAGCAGATTGAGGAAGTTGATGAAGTTTGCGTCGTAGTTGCTGAGCGGCGTGAGAATGGGGCCATCGCCGCCACGGTAAAAGTCGGCATACAAGGCAACCAGCAGCAGAAGCGCGCCCGTAGCTAGAGGCGCGAGAATGATCCATTTGAGCCACGGAAACCGCGCGTCGATGCGCGAGCGCTCGGGGAAGTAGATGCCGAAGAGAAGCAATGCCGGCGTGATGGTGAGCTGCATTGCGTTGTACCAAAATTCACGGAGGAAGAGAAAGATTCCCGTGGACTGTCCGGCGGTAATAAAGATGACGCTGGGTGAGGTGAGCAGAACCAGCAGCAGCCACGCGTTCCGGTCGAGCGGACGGGCCATAACGACCCAGTAACCCAGGCATAAACAGACCAGCGGAAGCAGACCGGCGAGGAGAAACGTTTGCCAGAACACCGTGGCGGGAGAGGTCTTCCCGTACGAGTACGGTGCGCTGACCAGCGTGACCGTCGACGTTTTCTGAGGGCCCCCAGCGCCTTCGAACTCCACGTCGAGGGTGTCGCCGGGCTGGCTGTCCGCGACGATTTCCATCCATTGCGCGAGGCCGGTGTAATCCCCGCCATTCAGGCCGTCGAGTTTGTCGCCTTTGCTGATCCCGGCTGCCGTCGCTTCGGGCTGAACGACGTCGATAACGTGGGTATCGGGATTGAAGTGAAATGGCGCCCGGACGACACGGTCCCAGTGCACTTGCGAGTGCCACATGTCTACGACGCCGGCAGTCCAGTAGGCCAGGCTCGCAACGGCGTAGAGCACCAGCAGCACGCGCAACATTCCAGGAGAAGTTTTCTGCCGTGGCCGTCGTCTTCGTTTCATCCAGGTTCTCGCCACCATACTATCTTGCCTTCGATTTCTCTACGCAGAGCGGCGCGACGGAGTTCTATGCATGCCGATGTGAGGGTAAATCGGTTATCTTGATAGCGTTTGCATTCGGGACCGTTAGGAGGTCCCAGAAGGATTTCGGCAATGAGTCGCGTTTTCGCTCTACTTCTCTCTCTGTCGCTGACCGCCGCCGCGCTCGCGCAGGGCCGGCCTCCAATCACCGGCATCTCCCATATCGCCGTTTACGCCACGCATCCCGAGGCTGCCGAAAAGTACTACGTCCACGATATCGGGCTGTACAAGGGGCCTGACCCGGAGAATCCAAAGGGCGTGCGGTATTACGTCAACTCGACGCAGTTCGTTGAGGTGCTCCCGTTGCCGGAGGGAGCTGGCCCCGACAGGCTTGATCACCTTGCCTACATCACCGCGGACGCCGAAGCGTTGCGCACGTATCTGGCCGCGCATAAGGTAGAGGTTCCGGCGCACGTGGAGCGTGGTTCGGACGGCAGCCTATGGTTTCATGTGAAGGACCCGGAGGGAAATGTTGTCGGATTCGTCCAGCCGCCGGCACATCCGCTGTCGGTCGCGAGCGCCGATCCGATCGGTCACCGCGTCATCCACGTTGGCATGAGCGTGCATAACCGGGAAACCGAGGACGCCTTCTACCGCGGCATACTCGGATTTCGACCGTACTGGTACGGCGGCATGAAGCCGGATCGCATCGACTGGGTCTCCCAGCAGGTGCCGGACGGCCACGACTGGCTGGAGTACATGCTGAGTCCGTTGCCTGCCGACGCGACGCCTGAAGCGCTGCAGAAGCAGTTCGGGGTGCTGAATCATCTTTCGATCGGCGTGGTGAACATGGAGAAGGCCGTCACGACGCTCAGTGCCGAGGGACGCCTGGACAACCAGCACACACCGATGCAGATTGGTCGCGACGGTAAGTGGCAGTTCAACCTGTTCGATCCCGACCTGACACGGCTGGAGCTCATGGAGTACAGCAACGTGGAAAAACCCTGCTGCTCGGAGTTCACGGCGCAAAACCCAGTTCCGGCGGAGTAAAGGATAATGATGAGCAAATTTTCCAGAAGAGAATTCCTTGAGAGCGGGATCAAAACCGGGCTCGGGGCTTCACTCGCGATTGGAGCAGCAACCGCTATGAGCCAATCTTCTCCTTCCCAAGTGCCGCCGGCTGTTGCAAACAGCCGAATCCACCAATCCGCCTGCCGCTGGTGCTACAAGGACATGACCGTCGACCAACTGTGCTCGGTCGGAGCTCAGATCGGTCTGAAGGGCATCGACTTACTTCAGGTAGACGAGTGGGATATCCCCCATAAATACGGCCTCATCTGCACCATGGGATACGCAGGAGGGGGAACGATTCCCGATGCATTGAACCGGATCGAGAATCACGCCGCGATTGAAGAGGCTTTCCGCAAGAACATCCCGCTGGCGGCGAAAGCCGGAGTGCCGAATGTCATTACGTTCTCGGGGAATCGCAAAGGCATGTCGGATGAGGAGGGCGCCCGGAACACCGTCATCGGACTCAACCGCTTGAAGAAGATCGCCGAGGACAACGGCGTCACCATCTGCCTAGAGTTGCTCAACAGCAAGGTGAATCATCACGACTACATGGCCGACCATACCGCGTGGGGCGCTGCCGTGATGCACGAAGTCAACTCACCGAATGTGAAGCTGCTCTACGACATCTATCACATGCAGATCATGGAGGGCGATCTCATCGCCACCATCCAGGCGAATATCGGGGTCCTTGGCCACTTTCATACAGGCGGTGTTCCCGGGCGACATCAGCTCGACCATAACCAGGAGATTCAATACGACGCGGTCATGCGAGGCATCGCCGACGCAGGTTACAAGGGATACGTCGCGCACGAGTTCCTGGCGACCATCGACGAGGTAACCGCTTTACGCCAGGCCGTGGAGCTGTGCGCGGTTTAAAGTACAGGCTGGGCCTCGTGCTGGGTCTCCGGCTCCTCTTCGCCGCGCAGGATGGAGATTCCTGAAGTCGAGCGATCAAAAGGCAGGAACAGCGAAAAGGCGGTGCCACTGCGGCCTGGAATCCGGCTACTCCAGACGGAGATGGTGCCCCCGATCCGATCTATGATCTGGTCCGAAACCCACATTCCGAGGCCAGTTCCCGCCGAACCTTTGGTGGTAAAGAAGGGCTCATAGATTCGCCTCTTGACCTCCGGGCTCATGCCAACGCCGGTATCTGCAATAGTTACGCGCAAGCCGGTCTCCGTTCGTGTCTTCCAGTCGATCGACCAACGCACGCGGATTGCAAGCCTTCCCGCGCCAGGCAGCGCGTCGAGAGAGTTGACGATGAAGTTGGCAAACACCTGGCGCAGGTCGCCTCCTGGGCACTCGACAGCGGGGTCGTCATCAAACCGGCGCTCGACGGTAATTCCGGATTGCTTCAGCTTTCCCTCAAACAGGCTGATGACGCTGTCGATTTCGTCGGAGAGGCGCGTGATCCTCGATGCCTCGGCCTGCTTGTGAAACTTAAGGGTCTGGCGGGTGATGTGCGCAACGCGCATGACCTGTTTGAGAGCTGTGTCCGCGTGCTCGCGCGCGGCATCGAGTGAATCCGCATGTTTGATCAGGTACATGAGGTTGGCCACGGCGGCCAGAGGGTTGTTGATCTCATGTGCGACTGAAGCCGCCAGCCGCCCGGCGACGGCTAGCTTTTCCGACTGCAACAGGGCGGCCTCAGCCTGCTTCCGGCGAGTGATATCGGTCAACACGCCCAGCATGCGTACCGGCTTGCCGGAGGCATTCAGCTCGTACTGCCCCTGGGCTTCGACCCAGGCCTCGCTTCCATTGGGGTGGACAACGCGATATTCGCAATAGAGAGGTTTGCCGTCCACAAGAGTGCTGTGAAAGAGTGCCTCTGCGGCAGCACGATCGTCTGGATGGATTGCATCCCGCATGACGTCATAGCTCGGGGGCACCGACCCAGGGACCAGGCCCAGGATGCGGTAGTGCTCGTCCGACCATATGAGCGAGCCAGTGGCAAGATCCAGGTCCCACAGACCCACCTGGCCGCCGCGAAGAGCCATCTGGAGGCGCGTTTCACGCTCGTGCAGGGCGACCTGCACCCGCTCGCGTTCTTCGGCGAGCCTTTGGTCGGCCGCGGCCCGTTCCAGTTCGCGGCTCAGCTCTTCGGTAGCGTTCTGCTGCCTGAGCCGCGAAACCTGCTGCGACAACCAAGTGACGGTGATCGAACCGATGACGAAAAGAAGCAGCCGGTAAGCACTCTCCTGTGGCATCGGACGCAAAACCACCATGTGGCTGTAGAGCGTGAACAGTTCGATGATCGCGCCGGAGGCAACGGCGCATGTGACTCCCGCACCGACTCCAAAAAGCCATGCGCTGAGCACTACTCCTGGATATGCGATCAAGTAGGGAGAGCGATAGCTGGGTGGTACCAGCAGAGCGATTGCGAAGGCCGCCAGGGCGGTAAGCAATCCCATCGCCCATCGCGCAGGCGGAGAGGCGGTTTGGAGAAAGTTGAACTGACTCTTGGGCATCGCGGCCAAATCCGGGCCCACCTTACTGGCAGCAGCGCAATTGAACCTGGGAATTTGTTCAACCAATATCACGGGAGAGATTGGCTAAGCAAAACAATTTGTTTGGTCGGGTCAGGCTGGCGGCTCTTCCGTCGTCCCCGCGTGGCCAGGTACCCGGTCGGTGATCTTCCTTCGGATGTGGCATCCTTGTAGAAACAACCCGGAGAACCTCCTCATGCTCAGCGTTGCTCATAAAATTGTCGTCGCCGCCACGCTTGCCCTCGGGATCTCCGCCACTGCGCAGACCCGCGTGATTTATTCAGCCACGGCTGACCCGCACGCTGACATTGCTCAGGCCATCAAGACTGCAACGGCGGACCACAAACACATCATCCTCGACTTTGGAGGAAACTGGTGCGGCGACTGCCAGGTGCTCGACATTTACTTTCATCAGCAGCCCAATTTGACTCTGCTGGAGAACAACTATGTCCTGGTGCACGTTGACATCGGGCGCATGGACAAGAATACCGATGTGGCTGATAAATATGACATTCCGTTAAAGCGCGGAGTGCCGGCCCTGGCGGTGTTGGACGCGCGTGGGCGCCTTCTTTACAGCCAGAAGAACGGCGAATTCGAAGCCATGCGCAAGATGGATCCTGAGTCGGTCACGGCATTTCTGAACGAGTGGAAGCCCAAGAAGTGAGGGCTCATTTCCAGGTCCGATAGCTGGAAACGATATAGATGAATCCGCTGAGCATCTTCGATGGTCTTCGCCGCGCCCTGTGGAGATCCTTCGCCCATGGCGCGCTCAACAATGCGAAGGCGGCTGCCTATTCGGCGATCCTCAGCATCTTTCCGGCGCTGCTGGTTGTTACGACACTGCTGGCTCTGACACCTGAGACCGATACGGTGCGCGGCGACATCCGCAACGCCTTCAGCGATTTCCTGCCCCCGGATACCATGTCGCTTCTGCAGACATATTTTCTGAATAATCATGCCCGCTCGGTGCGCCTGGTGTGGACGGCAATCTTTGTTTCTCTCGGCGCTTCGATGGGCGTCATGTTGTCGCTTATGGACGGCTTCCGCCGGGCCTATCTTTTTCCCCGCGGAGAATGGAGCTTCTGGCGCGAACACCTGATCGCGGTGGCACTGGTGCCCGCTACGCTGGTTCCGCTGATCTTTGCCACCGGTCTCGTCGCCTTCGGTCACGTGATCGAGCACTGGATGATTGACAACGCGGACCATGTGATCCAGTTGTATGTCCTGTTTATCTGGCGCATCATCCGCTGGACGATAGCCACACTGACCGGTATCGCGGTTTTGGTGGTGATCTACCACTTCGGCACTCCGCGCGCGCGCCCGTGGAAGAAGGTGTTGCCGGGAAGCCTGCTGGCCACAATCACCTGGTTCCTGACCACGCTGGGTTACGGCTGGTACATTACCCGCTACGCCGATTATTCGGTTGTCTACGGATCGTTCGGTGCCGGCGTAGCGACCCTGGTCTGGCTCTATATGGTCTGTTTTCTGATTCTGCTGGGCGCCGAGTTCAATGCCATCATTTTTCCGGCGTTGCCTCCCACCGCGTCTGCTGTCGCCGGGCTCGGAGAAGATGAAAACGTCGTTGCGTCGCCGCCGCATCAGCACGCATGAGCGATGGGGGCGGAAACGTCTCTACGGGTTAAAATGAAAGTGTTTTCAGGCAAGTAAACCAAAACAGTAAATCGTTAAAACACGCAGTTGGGGGATGGATGAACGTCACGCACGCCGGCTGGAGTCTTGAGCCGGAAAAGAATCCGCGCCGCGCCAAGATTGTCGCAACACTCGGACCCGCTTCAAACAACGAAACCATATTCCGCGAACTGGTCCGGGCGGGCCTTGATGTCGCCCGGTTGAACTTCTCGCACGGAACTCATCCCCAGAAGCTCGCGCTGATTGAAATGGTCCGCAAAGTGGCACGAGAGGAAGACAAGAATATCTGCATCCTCGGCGATCTGCAGGGGCCCAAGATCCGCACGGGGAAGCTGAAAGACCACCAGCCCATCCATCTCGTGAGCGGCCAGCATCTGATTATTACGCCGCGGGAGATCGAAGGCACCCCGTCGATGATCGCCACGACGTTTCCTACGCTGGCGGAAAATCTTGAAGTCGGAGCGCGCATCCTTCTTTCCGATGGCCTGATCGAACTGCTGGTGGTCGGTCTGAATGGCGAGGACGTTGAGTGCCAGGTAATCAATGGCGGGATGCTCGGCGAGCATAAGGGAATTAACCTTCCTGGTCTTGCTGTCCGTGTTCCGTCTCTGACAGAGAAGGATGAGATCGATCTTGAGTTCGCCATCAAGAACGGCGTGGATGCGATCGCTGTGTCTTTCATACGAACCGCCGAAGATGTCCGGGTGGTGAAGCGGCGCATCGCCGAACTGGGCTCCGATACATGGGTCGTCGCCAAGCTCGAGAAGCCCCAGGCGATCGAGCATCTCGAGGAGATCCTCGAAGTGACCGATGGCGTGATGGTGGCGCGCGGCGATCTCGGAGTCGAGATGCCGCCGGAAAAGGTCCCGGCAATCCAGAAGCTGGTGATTCGCCGTGCTTCGGAGCATCGCAAGCCGGTCATCACGGCCACGCAGATGCTCGAGTCGATGATCGAAAATCCACGGCCCACGCGAGCCGAGGCCAGCGACGTTGCCAACGCCATCTATGACGGAACCGATGCCGTGATGCTCTCAGCAGAGAGTGCGGCTGGCAAGTACCCGGTGGAAGCGGTGAAGATGATGGCACGGATCATCCTTGAATCCGAAGGGCAGGTGCACGAGACTCCCAGCCCCCATGACGGGCGGCCGAGCAACTTTCGGCTTTCTGTCGCCGAAACAATCTGCGAGTCGATGGCGCACGCTGCCGAGGACCTGGATCTGAAAGCAATTGCCGTTTTCACAGAGACCGGCACGACGGCGCGCCAGCTTTCGAAGTACCGTCCAAAGCCGCCAATCTACGCTCTCTCGAGCATCGATGTGGTCATCAACCGTATGTGCCTGTTGTGGGGAGTGCAGCCGGTGAAGTGTGAAAAGGCGCGTACTGCCGAGGAGATGGTCCAGCTGGCGGAATACCAGCTGGAAAGAGCGGGCTATGTAGCTCCGGGCGAGATTCTCGGCATCGTTGCCGGAACACTGACTAAGTCCGGCTCGACGAACTTCCTGCGCCTGCACGTGCTTGGTGACCGGCTGCACGAAGCCCAGGTCGCCGGATGACTGTTCCGCATCGCTCCCCGTTGGTGGAAGCGCCTGCAGAGACGGTCGACGGCGGAATATAGCACTCGAATGGGCCGCATCCATATCCTGACCGACCAGGTCGCAAACCAGATCGCCGCGGGCGAGGTGGTAGACCGGCCAGCTTCCGTCGTCAAAGAGCTGCTCGAAAACTCGCTGGACGCCGGAGCGGCCCGCATCGTAGTTGAAGTCGAAGGCGGAGGGCGCAAGCTCATTCGTGTCTCCGACAACGGCACCGGAATGGTGCGCGACGACGCGCTGCTCGCTTTCGAGCGCCACGCTACCTCGAAGATTCGCTCGAGCGACGACCTGCTTTCGATTGCAACCCTTGGTTTTCGCGGCGAGGCGCTTCCCTCAATCGCTTCAATCGCGCGGCTTGAGCTCGAGACCTGCGCGGTTACGGACGCCAGCGGGACGCATCTCGAAATTGCGGGCGGAAAGATCCTCCGCGTCGAAGACGCGGGATTGCCGGCTGGTACCACGATTACCGTCCGCGATCTCTTTTTCAACACGCCCGCGCGGCGCAAGTTCCTGAAGGCGGAAAGCACAGAGCTCTCGCATGTAACCGCTCTTGTTACACATTATGCCCTGGCGCATCCGAGCAAACACTTTGAGCTGCATTCGCTAACGAATGCGCTGCTGATTGCGCCTCCAGTTCAGAAGCCGGCTGAGCGGGTATACCAGA
This sequence comes from uncultured Acidobacteriaceae bacterium, assembly GCA_963724375.1. Taxonomy (GTDB): domain Bacteria; phylum Acidobacteriota; class Terriglobia; order Terriglobales; family Acidobacteriaceae; genus Silvibacterium. The sequence continues at coordinate 26,942 of CAVRUM010000011.1, read as the reverse complement.
TCTTCGGGAAGGACACGCTGGACCAGCTTATGCCGCTGGCGGCAGAGCGCCCGTTCGATCGCGCGGGCCTGCCCGAACCTCCGCCGTGGAAACGTGATGAGGAGTATCGGCCTCCCGAGCCGGGATCTCTGCGGGTGTCAGGCTTTGTCTCAAAGCCTGAGCTGCAGAAGCTCAACCGGAACTCGATCTACATCTTCGTCAACCAACGGCTCATCCGCGACCGGCTGATTCTGCATGCGGTGAGTGAAGCTTACCGCAACGTGATTCCGCCGACTTCGTTTCCGGTAGTGCTGATGTTTCTCGAGATGCCGCCGCACGAGGTTGACGTGAATGTGCATCCGTCCAAAACCGAGGTACGCTTTCGGCAGCCTGCACATGTTCACGACTTCGTTCGCGACAGCATTCGCAACACGCTCATCAAGGCGCGGCCTGCGGCGGAGTTTCTTGCGGCATTGACGAGCGCTCCGCACGCCACACCTGCGCTGGTGTCCACGACTTCGCCGATCCCGGCCCAGGGTGAAGCGGAGATGCGGGATTCCGAGCCGGAGATCCGCATGGCCGAAGCTGCTCACTTCACGCTGTCGGAGCCGGAGCGGCGGCCGGAGGACGTGAAGCTGCCATTTGCGGATAAGCCGCGCGCGCCGATGTCGTCTGGATCGGAGCAGCACGCCTGCGCTGCTCCACTGGATGCAGACCCATTGCCCGATGGGGAAGAGCCGGCAAGCTTGAACTCGCTGGCATCTCTCAAACCTCTTGGGCAACTGCGGGAATCGTTCATTCTGGCTGTGAACGACGAGGGGCTCTGGATCGTCGACCAGCACGTCGCGCACGAACGAGTGCTCTTCGAGAAGATTCTCCGCGAGCGGGAGGTCGAGCGAGTCGGGAGGCAGCGCCTGCTGATGCCGATGCTGGTAGATCTGCAGCCGCACCAGATGGTGCTCTTCGGCACAATTGCGGACGAACTGGAGCGTAATGGGTTTGAGGTCGAGCCCTTCGGTCCGCACACGCTGGCCGTCAAGGCGGCGCCGGTAGGTCTCGAAGGCCGCGAGCTGGAGCGCATGCTCATGGAGGTCCTGGAGCAGGCCGGGAATCCCGCGCAGTCGGAGAATCTGGGCACGCTAAGGACGCGGATCGCAGCGTCGATCGCATGCCACTCGGCGATCAAGGTCAATATGCCGCTCGACACGCGCAGGATGGAGTGGCTGCTTGCGGAACTCGGGCGCACCGAGCATCCAACGAACTGCCCCCACGGTCGCCCCATCGCACTGCGGTATTCTTGGAAAGACATTCAGCGGGCTTTCCAGCGAATCTAGCTGCCTTCTCCGCAGGACTAAATTTTGACAGCCGAACAGTTACAAGCCGCGCGCGCCGAACGTTGGCGCCAGAAACAGAATCCCGCGCTCACGCTCGACGACGCCGCGACGTGGGTCAACGAAATGGGGCAGTGCCTCTTTCTGCCGCGGCGCAACCAATTTGTTACTCCGGCTCCGTCGTTCGTCGAGGCCTGTGTGGGAGCGCCGAGCGATACGCCGTCACCCGTCGAAATCGAGAACGCCAGGGGATTGATGATCCGGCTTGCGGACGGCGGGACAGCTCTGCCGCTCAACCTGTTCGGTGCGCACGCAGACCAGCCGGATTTTCTCGCTTCACGCGAGGCGTTTCCTTACATCTTCACCCTGCGTGGCGGCCGCAACTGGAAGACGCCGCCTCCAAAGGCGTCGCCCCTGGTAGCTGAGATCTGGAAGCTTCTCGAGCCAGGCGCATCCCTAGAGGCGACGGAGATCCAGGCAGCGCTCGGGCGCGAACTTACCGAGGCCGCCGTGCTGCGCGGGCTCATGGAATTGTGGGGTGGCCTTCGAGTCATGCCCGTTTACACGCAGGACGGCCCGACGCGGTGGGAGCTGACGCAGGCACGGTTCTCCGATGCGATGAACGCGGCGAACAGGATCGCGCAGACGACCGGGCTATCGGCGTTGGTCTCGCTGTATCTCGAATCAGTGATTGCAGCGACGCCGGAAGAGATCGAGACATTCCTGTCGCCGCTCACGGCGCGGTCGAAGGTGCGCGAAGTGGTCAACGGTCTCGCCGCTACAAGGCAGATTGCGATTGTCCCGGTCGGCACGCAAACCATGTATCACGTTGCGGGCTCGTTGCCCGAGTTTGCAGAGCCCGAGCCAGCAGCGGAGCTACCGAAGGCCGCGCCGCGATCCGCGGTCGAGGCTCGGCCCGGGTTCCGGGAGGAACGCCGCCCCTTCGAGCGCGGGCGTGGGCCATCCCGAACAGGGGCAACCCCGAAAGAACGTTTCGCGGCGCGCGGAGGCGATGGTGGTCCGCAGCGTCCCAAGCCTGCACGGGAAGACGAGCGCAGGCCGTTCCGGAAATTCGATGGGGGAAAGCGCTCCGAAGGATATTCGCCGGCAGCGGGAGGGCCGCGTAGCGAGGGCAGACCCAAGAGGCGGCCGTTCGACGATAAGGACCGGCCAGGCGGCAAGTTTCCGCCAAAGAAATTTGGAGCGGGACAGGAAAGGCCGCCGAAGAAGTTTGGAGCGCCACAGGAGAGCCCGGCGAAGAAGTTCGGTGGCAAGCCGCGGTTCTTTCGCGAGGAGCGCGGAGGAACCCCGCTTGGGCGCGGGAGAGGTGGGGGGCAGGACCAGGGCACGGGCATTCCACAGCGCAAGGGCGGCTGGAAGCCTGGAGGATTTGCGAAGCCGGGCAAGCCCAAGCCCTATGGGACCAGATCCGGCGGGGCGAGGCCTGGAGGTTCGCAGTTCAGAGGCCCCCGGGAGGGCGGAGGAACCCCGCCTGGGCGCGGGAGAGGTGAGGGGCAGGACCAGGGCACGGGCATTCCACAGCGCAAGGGCGGCTGGAAGCCTGGAGGATTTGCGAAGCCGGGCAAGCCCAAGCCCTATGGGACCAGATCCGGCGGGGCGAGGCCTGGAGGTTCGCAGTTCAGAGGCCCCCGGGAGGGCGGAGGAACCCCGCCTGGGCGCGGGAGAGGTGAGGGGCAGGACCAGGGCACGGGCATTCCACAGCGCAAGGGCGGCTGGAAGCCGGGAGGATCTACGAAGTCCGGCAAACCCAAACCTTATGGGACCAGATCCGGCGGGGCGAGGCCAGGAGGCTCGCAGTTCAGAGGTCCCCGGGAAGGCGGAGGAAGTCAGTTTGGCGGGAAACCTGGCGGCGGGAAGCCGGCCGGCGGTAAGTTTCCCGGTAAGAAATTCGGCGGGCCGCCGTCGCGTGGGAAATCTGGCGGTGGTCGATCAGGTTTCAAGTCCGGACCGAAGCCGGGCGGATCAAAGCCGCCGTTCCGAACCTGGAAAGACAAGAAATGGAAAAACAAAGGAAAGAAGGACGACGGTAAGAATCCGGAATGAGTGCCCCTGAATGAGTGAAAGACGCCTCATTATTGCCATCGATGGTCCGGCGGGAGCCGGCAAAAGCACCGTCGCCCGGCATCTTGCCGCTCACTTCGGTCTGCTCAATCTCGAAACGGGCGCCATGTATCGCGCGTTTGCTCTCAAGACGGTGCGGGCGAAGATCGATCCCGGCGACGCGGGAGGTCTCGAAAAACTCGCCCGCGAGACGGCAATCATTCTCGATCCGACGCCGTCGGGAAATCGAGTCCTGCTCGATGGAGCTGACGTGACGGACCTCATTCGTGATCCCGAAGTAACGCAGGCCGCGTCGCGAGTCAGCGTACATCCTGTGATCCGCGCCTGGATGGTCGACCTGCAGCGCGAGATGGGGAGGACCGGAGGAGTCGTCATGGAGGGTCGTGACATCGGGACCGTGGTTTTTCCAGACGCCGACATCAAGTTTTTCCTCGACGCCTCTCCTGAGGCGCGGAGCCAGCGACGGTATGAGCAGGCGAGCGGTCCGGTCGCCGTCGAAAACACTCCGGAGTCCCACGACGTTTCGCAGGAAGCCGTCACGCGTGATTTACGGGAGCGCGACGACCGAGACCGCAACCGGGCACAGTCGCCGCTGCGTCCTGCGCCCGATGCGGTGATCGTCGACTCGACCTTTCTCACACTCGACCAGGTGCTGGAGCGGATCGAGGCGATCGTGCGGGAGCGGCTGGCAGAGCAAAACCTGGGCGATGAGGGCCTCGCTAGTGAACGGCCCGCGGCTACTGAACGGACCGAGGCGACTGAACGTCCGCAAGCTACTGCACGGTTGGTTCAGGGGTAAGCGCCTTCGGGGCTACCAGATGTCGCGGTGGAACTGCCGGCTTCTCAGGTTGTTCCGGCTTTTCGGGCTTCTCAGGCCTTTCTGATGCCTCCGGTCTTTCAGGCGGCATCGGAGCCGAGGAACCCTGCTTCAACTGCAAGTTGCCGTGGCTGGTCGACAGATCGAGCCGCACCCCGCCGTGTCCAACTGTTCCCTGCAGAGTGCGCCGGTCGCCGCTGGAAGACCTCTGTAGCGGGAAGTCGGACTCGAGTTCGTCGTCCTCCGTGGTGCTGGCGTTGACGACGAAGCTCGCATCCTCAGGCACAGTCAGCGTAAGGCTGCCGGTACGATTGCTGATCTGCATGTTGCCCAGCGGACGCGTAGCGACCACATTCACGTCGCCGTCGCTGGTCTCGATGTGCGTGTCGCCGGTCACCTGTGTCAGGTCAATATTTTTTGAGCGCGTGACAATGCGCACCGGCCCGTAAAGCTGGTTCGCGGTCAGGTCGCTAGAGTCCATCGTCAGGTCGCCACCAAGCCGCTGGATATCGAGGTCGGTGCGCGTTGTGTGAAAGTGGATTGTCGAGCCCACCTGTTCGAGGTGAGTGTCGCCCACGAAATCGCCGTCGAGCACTACCTGACCCTTGATCTCCGAGAGTGTCACGTCGTCCACGTGGCCCTCTACAAGTGCATGGCCACTGATCTCGTGTGCCGAGAGATCGCCGTGATTCATGCGCGTGTGAACGTCGCCGGTAATCCCGTCGAACTTCACGTCGCCATGCTGCGAGGTGACGTCGGCACTATTCTTCAGGCCTTCAACGGTCACGTCACCGTGGGTGGTATTGACGGTGGCAGAAGTCTTCTCCGGTACCTGTATGGTCAGGTCCACGCGCGCCCCGTTGCGGCCGGGGACAGTTATGACGGCCCCGGAGCCAGAGGTTACGATTTTGGGCTTCACCTGGTCGAAGATCCCGGCTGCGTCCTTGTCAGAAGAATGGATGACCTGGTGGGCGCGGAGGTGCATCTGGGCGTCTTCCGATGCGGTAATCGTGACATCGCCGCGTGCGTTCTGAACAGTCAGGCTTCCGCCGTCGGGAATCGACTGGTCTATCTGCACGTCGTTGTCGTGTTCCTCCCCCATCATGGAGAAGAAGTCATCGCCGTCATCGTTGAACTGGTTGAGCCACCAGTGGCCGTGGGTCCCCCAGCCAAAAAAAGCCAGCAGGATAATGAGGAAGGCGACGCTTCCCACCGAGCGGTATCCGGCGTAGGGATTGTTGCGGTCCCAGAAATACTCGGCGAGCGATACCAGTCCTACCAGGATCAGCAGTGAGGGCCACCAGCGGCCATACCAGTCCCAGAATCCCCCGGCGCTCAGGTGCCCGGTTTCAAGCAGCAATGCAATGACGCCGATTGCCACCAACAGGCAGGGGCCTACAATCGAGCTTCGCCGGTAACCGTAAGCCTGACGCCAGTAGCGACGCTGCGCACGCATCTGATCCCGCTGCGCCCGCCATTGGTCGCGCGCCTGCCGGCGTGCGTCGCGGCTGGAGTACGGCGGTGGATATGGTGGAGGGTTTGCTGCCATGGCCCTACCTCCCCTCGCCCGAATCGAAGCGGCGGCTCGGGTCGTCCGGCAGGCTGGGGGGCGCGACCACTATCGAGGACGATGGCGGAGGGGCGGCAGCCGAACCGGGAGTTGCCGCAGGTCCGACACCCTGGCCGGGATAGGGGGCCTGAACGTATTGCTGCTGATACTGCGACCAGGCGGCGCGCTCGGCTAGCTGCAGCACGCCAAAGACGATCAGGTACAGGGGCCAGCTTCGCCCGAAGGAGAGGATGTCCCACTCGTTGAGCAGGGCCGTGATTCCGAAGACCAGCAGCATGGCCGGTCCCTTGATGCGATGAATGAAGATGTAAGGATTCATTGTCCACCTCCCGCGGGCGGTCCGGGCGGGGGAGGTGGCGGTGGGATCCCGCGTGTGCGGCGAATGAAAAGCCATGCTCCGAGACCGATGATCAGGATTGGCCAGGTGTGATGAATCCACTCGCCGCCGAAGATTCCCAGCGTGTTGAACAAAAACAGCAGTCCCAGACCGATGAGAACGATTGCGCCGATCGGCTCCCGCCGAGGCACGGGCGCATACGGATCAGGTTCGATCGGCGGAACCGCGCCCGCTGGTGGGCTTGGCGGAACGGGGGGGACAGCCGTGTACGGCGGATATTGCGCACCATAGTCGGCGGGCGGAGTGAAGCCTGGAGCAGGTGGTGTGTATGCCGAACCCGGCGGGGGCGGAGCCGCAGTATATGTCTGCGTAAACGGCGGCGGCACCGCAGAATTGGGAATCCCGATTCTGGCTCCCAGCTCGTTCAGCCCAAAGGGATCGGGCAACGGCAGTCCATCCCGCCGAGCCTTGGCTGTTTGATAGGCGTCGAAGACTTGATAGAAGACCCACGCCGCGATAAAGATTCCGAAGATGCCGTGATTGCCTGAGATTCCAACCAGGATCACGAAGACCAGCACATGCACCAGGCCCTTGATGAACTGGCCGTTGTACATCGCGCCCACGCCGGGAATGAATCCGAGGACTGCCGCGGTTCCGGGATTCGGGCCGCCGCTTGTGACCACTCCGGACACCGCGTAAGCCGCGCCAGGCGCGTTTCCAGCGTAGGGCGCACTCCCGGGAGCGCCATATCCGGCGCCTCCGTAGCCCAACTTGGCCGCGAGGCATTGCTCGCAATAAATCACACCGGATACAGAGCGCACGCATTGGCTGCAGAGCGCCTTTCCGCAATTCTGGCAGTAGGCTGTTACCGGAAGATCGGGATGGTTGATGCAGTTCATACCAAGCCTCTTTCTGCCTGGTCTTCGAGAGAAGCGAACAAAGTGTATACCTCTTCCTGCTCTTTGTTACCGGCCCTGTCAACTCCTTGGTGGCGCGCCTGTGTTGCGGCAGCCGTCAGCGAACCAGACGAATTCGTATCGGGCGAGCCTGCGCGGGCCAGCGCCTTGGGACCAAAAATCACATTCGGCTGGGCAACGGCGGGGGAAGATTCGACCTTGCCACCTGTCTTGTGCCCGTTGCTGCTTGTTGGAGTGTTCTGCGGAGCTGGCGTTTTCTGCTCAGGCTGCCCGCCTTGCGGCTGGAGGGCCGGCCGCTGCGTGTCTTCGTCGCGGCGCAGTTCGCGCATCTTTGACTCGACCTCATATACGAAGCGGAGATTGTCGTAGTAGCGCACCACCTCGCTCTTGGCGCCATAGAACTGCCGCGTGAGGTTGCTCTCGATGCTGGCCGGTGTCAGATCGGAGAGCTTGAGATGAGTCAGCTGCACCCCGGCGAGGTTCAGCGTCAGTGCAATTGAGAAGAAGGCCATGGCCGCGGTCATCATCAGCCGGGTATCCCATACGAACCGACGGCGGGGAAGCGGCATAACACCGGGGCCGGCGGCGATCGGCGCTCCATAGACCGCCAGCGGCCGCTCAGCCACGGCGCCGCTGGTACGGGCGAGGATGCGCTCCATGAGGTCGGGAGTAGCTTCGGGCTCGAAGTGGAGGAAGCGCATCCACTCCTGGCCCTGGCGCGATTGCGCCAGCAGGCCGGCGCATGCGGCGCATGTATGGCTGTGCGATTCAAAGCTGGCGTTATCGGCCGCGGGCATCACGCCGTCGAGGGCGTCGGCCAGAAGGGCTTCCCACTCTTCGCAGCGAAGCTCTCGCCCGGACGTGCGTTCCGGACCCTTCGGATGCTGTTCAAATGGATTGCGCTCCGACATCTAAACCACCTGTCCTTTATTACGTTCTAATAACCGCGCCAGTTCCGCCCGCCCCCGGCTGATACGCGACTTCACCGTACCCTCGGGAATGCGCAAAACCTGCGCGATTTCTTTGTAGTCCATGTCCTGCAAGTCACGAAGAATAACTGCTTCTCTTAATTCAGGTGAAATCTTTGTCAGAGCCTCCTGCACCATGCGCGCAATCTCCTTCTGCGCTGCACGGTCGTGCTGGCTCGGGCCCGCGGCCGCCAGCCGGTCCGCCATCGGAAGCTCCTCCGATTCGTCCCAGCCAGCGTCCATAGAGTCTGTCACGCGCTGCTGCTTTGTTCTACGAAAATGATCGACGAGCAGATTACGAGCGAGAGTGGTAATCCAAGTCTGGAAGCTGCCTCGCGTCAGGTCGAAGGTGGTGAGGTTACCGTAGACCTTGATGAAAACGTCCTGCGTCAGGTCTTCGGCATCGTGCGGAGAGCCGGTGAAGCGATAGCACAGCGAATAAATGCGGCGGTGGTGAGCCTTGACGAGCTCCGCCCACGCGACCGAGTCGCCATCGAGGCATCGCTGAACTACGATCTGCCAGTCGGCTTCCAATACCCTCTCTGCTCCCCGTAGCGCTGCCGGATTCCCAGGACTGCCAGCCGCGCCAGCCTGCACATATCCTGTGCCGAGCCATTGCCCCGGACCGGAGCCTGACTGTCCGGCCCGGTATCCTGCTGCAACCTCTGCCCCCGGGATCCCTTCGCGGCACGGCTCCGGCCCGCCCTGAGACACTGGACGTGGCGCCGGAGCCACCGCTCCAGTTCTGGACCTGGTCCGGACTACCCGGAACCCATCCATCTCCCACGTCATTGCCCCAGCAAAACCCATGGCAATTCATACGCAGTAAACACACTGCCGGTTCCGTGGGAGGGTCCGACAGCACCTTAATCGCATTGAAGTCGCCAGAATACAGGAAAACGAGACGGGATTCAGGGGGGATGCAGCTACATCGACAGCGGGCAAATATGCGATTGTGTTCCAGTTCCCGATTGATACACGAGAGTCATCCGCGCTGAAACAGGCGATTGTCGATCTTTCAGGCAATATAGAAACTGGTCAGGCATCCCGTTATGAATCATTCCTGGAGTCATTTCTGGTCGGATGCGGTGCCCTTGATGCGCGCAACCAGCATCCTGCGGCTTGTGGCGGCCCTGATCCTGGGTGCGTGCATCGGCGCCGAGCGGCAGTGGCGGCAGCGCGCCGCCGGGCTGCGCACGAACACCCTGGTCTGCTTCGGCGCGGCGGCTTTCGTTGATCTCGGCTTGACGGTTTCGCCCGGGACCACCCAGGTCATCGCCTACGTGGTCTCCGGAGTGGGCTTTCTCGGCGCCGGCGCCATCATGAAAGATGGCGGCAACGTGCGCGGTCTGAATACGGCTGCCACGCTTTGGTGTTCGGCGGCGGTAGGCGCCTGTGCCGGAGCCGGCCAGACGCTGGATGCAGTTTTCGTCACCGCGCTTCTAATCCTGATCAACCTGGTGTTGCGCCCGCTGTCTCGCTATATCGACCAGCGGTCGCTCGCCTCATTGGACACGCACAAGCTCTACCGGCTGCGACTTTTCTGCGACACAGAACGCCAGCTCGACGCGGAGTATGAGGTTACGCGCGCCGTTGCCGCGCGCTCGTTGGCTCTGCGCAACATCCGCGTCGATAAGGTTGAGGATACCGAGCACTCTGTCGTTCAGGCGATTCTTGAATCGACCAGCCGCGATACCGCGTTGATGAATGCTCTGGTCGGACACCTGCGCACGTTTCCCTGGACTCAGTCCGTGGAGTGGACAGAGACCGATACCGAGGCCGAATAACATCAGAGCGTACGGCGCATGAGCAGCCCTGGCCCGAAGCGAGTTTCCGTTGTGCCGACCCGCTCGAATTCGCACGCCAGGTAGAAGTCCTCGGCTTGAGGGTTCCCGATCACATGAAGCGCCTTCGAGTCTCGGGCGCGCGCAATCCCAGCGCAGTAATCAACGAGCAGCCGCCCGAACCCGCTGCGTTGCATCACCGGATCGACGAAGAGTCCGTCGAGATCGGTGTCTCCGTCTTGTCGCGATTTGACGGAGGCAAAGCCCGCAACCACGCCCTTTGCCTCAAGAACGAAAACATCACCGGACACGATCTGCTCCATGGGAACCTCGATAATCTCTGGATGGGCCAGGATGGCCTCGCGGTCTCCGGGGTTGGCCAGTCCGGCGCGGCGCTCAAGCTCCTCAAGTTGTCGCTGTTCCGAAGGGAGAGCCGTGCGAATCACAAGAGACACCGCGACTTCACGAGCATTCATTGCGCCCAGGGAGTTTTCGATACGGATGATTCAGATCTTTACGACTTCTGCGCTTCGACCGATGCCACCGTGATCGTATCGCCGTCGACGGTGCCTTTGATGGTGACGTTTTGCCCAGCCATGCTCTTTACGGCTGAGTCTTCGCCCTTGAGCTTGTAGACCTTGCCATTGCTCACCAGCACCGGAGCCGCGCCGCGTGCTATGCAGCCTTTCACGCACTTCGCCGCCGAAGCGCTCGGCGAAGCATGCGAAGCGCCGCATTGATCCTCGCTGATAAAACCGTTGATGGTCTGAGCCGATTGCGCCGAAAGAACCGAGGCCGATACGGCTAGAAAAGTTGCAGCAGCCAGCCTTTTGATGAACACAGAGAACCTCCTCGGGTGACACTAGCGACAGTACCATTGGCCCGGGGCGGAGTCCAACGTTCGCCGCTCAGAATTCGGCACGATGAAGGTACCCGAATCCCACAAATCCCAGCTCCCTACCCCTCCAGCATAAACTCCGGAGCTGCCGTGCTCTCATAGAGCGAATAATCGCGCGTCACCACGGTCAGACCGCTTGGCGTGACGAAGTATTTCTTCTTGTCTTCAGTCTGGTCGTAGCCGATCACCGTGCCTTCAGGGAGCTGTACGTCGCGATCGATGATCGCCCGCCGGATGCGGCAATGCCGGCCGATGTTTACGTGAGAGAACACGATGCTCGAGTCGAGTTCCGTGTAGGAGTTCACGCGAACGTCCTGGGATAGCACGCTGTTACGCACCACGGACCCCGAAACAATGCATCCGGCCGAAACGATCGAGTTGATTGCCATGCCGGTCCGCCCCGGCTCGCCAAAGACAAACTTCGCCGGAGGATACTGGCGCACGCGTGTCCGGATCGGCCAGTTAGCGTCGTACAGATTGAAGACAGGAGACACCGACGCTACATCCATGTTGGCGTCGTAATAGGCGTCGAGTGTTCCTACATCGCGCCAGTAGAGCGCGCGCCCCTGTTTGTTCTCATCGACGAAGTTGTAGGCGCGCATTTTGTATTTGCCCAGGATCGCCGGAAGGATGTTATGGCCGAAGTCGTGCTTCGATGCGGGGTCTTCGGCATCCTGCATCAGGGCGGGGAGCAGCACATCGGTATTAAACAGGTAGATGCCCATCGAGCAGTCAACCATACTGGGATTGAAAGGGGACCGGAGATTCGTGGTCTTCGGTTTCTCCTGGAATCCGATGACGTCGCCGTTGCGGGAAACCTCAACCACGCCGAAGGACGCAACCTCCGAGGGGTCTACCGGCAATGTGGCTAAGGTCACATCCGCGCCCGACTCCACATGCTGCTCGAACATCTTCCCGTAGTGCATCTTGTAGATGTGGTCGCCCGAAAGGATCAGCACGTGAGCGGGCTGCTCCGCTCCGATCGAATAGATGTTCTGATAGACAGCGTCGGCCGTGCCCATGTACCAGTTGGTGCTCACGCGCTGCATGGGCGGGAGAATCTCGATGAATTCGCCCAGCTCCTGCGCGACAACGCTCGTCCACCCTTCGCGGACATGGCGGTTCAATGACAGGGCTTTGTATTGGGTGAGGATGTAGACATGCCGCAGGTCGGAATTGATGCAGTTGGAAAGGGTTATATCGATGATGCGGTAATTGCCGCCGAACGGCACCGCCGGTTTGGCCCGGTCACGCGTCAGCGGAAACAGCCGTTCTCCCGCGCCGCCCGCCAGCAAAACACCGAGTGTGTCTCTCATGGTCACGTCGCATCCTCATCGTCTCTTCGGCTCCGAAGTCAAGGCAGCAGAGCTTCTTGCCGCACCCGCAGAGACGAGCGGATACTACCACAAACGCGTCGACGGGGGCATCAATGTCTTGCTCAACGATGCCGAGCTGCCCTTACCCACGCTCTTCGTGCTCTTCGATGGAGATTCGAAGCGACTTCAGAAAATTTAGATCCTGGGTCGTAAATCTTTCGCCTGATTCCTGGCTCTGTTCACCCGGCTCGTCGAGCGCGGCTGAAGGCTGCTGCTCCAGCTCGTTGAGGCCGATGGTGGCCTCAAGCATCAACAACACATCGAATCCTTGCTTGCGAATGTCTTTGACAACGCCCGCGATGTGCTCCGATTCGGAAACGCTCTCGTGAATGGCTTCGCCAAGCTGCTGCACAAGGTTCCGCAGTTTTTGATTCAAGGATTCGCTCCCTTTCCACCCCGAAAAATTGCGAGGCGCAATGAAGGTTTTTCTTACATTACTTCCGATGCACGACGGAGGCAATTCGAATCGGCGTGCGGCTGCTACACTTTTGTGTATGGAGCCGACTCGCGCAGGACGCAAACTTGGCATCGGCGTCCGCGTCGCCTCCGGAATGCTCCGCGAGCGTGCTTCGCAAACTGCTCATTCCATGCAGCAGGAGGCTCCTGCTTATGCAGCGCGCAGCGCCCAGGCTGGCCGCGCCGTCGCGTCCGGATTTAAAAGTTTTGGCAGGTCGGTCTGGGGACCCTTCGTCCATGCCGGCGGCGTACTCTGGCTCGAAATCACCGGGCTCTTCTTCGCCCTCTTCGGCATCTTCTTCGCCCAGGGCGCCTACCGGATGCGCCACGCGTGGTACTCCGGAGCAGACCACACCCGCCTTCTGACCTATGCCGCCGTCGCGCTGGTCTTCTTCTACTTCGCCTTTAGCTCTTTCTATCGCGCCCGCAGGAAGGAAAAGCTAAAACGGCAGCGCATATCGCCGTGAAAGACGAGCAGGTTATCCGCGACCTGATGGATACGTGGTTGCGAGCCACTACCGCCGGCGATCTCCAGACCATACTGACCCTAATGTCCGATGACGCCGTCTTCCTCGTCCCAGGACAGCCATCCATGCATGACAAGCGCGCCTTCGCTGAGGCGTTCCAGTCGATGATCCCCATGGTCCGTATCGAGGCGGCCCACGAGACCCGCGAGATTCAGGTTCACGGCGACATCGCTTGGTGCTGGAGCTATCTCTCCGTAAAGATCACGCCGCGCCACGGTGGCCAGCCATCGCGCCGCACCGGCCATACGCTGTCGATTTTGCGAAGACAGCCAGAGGGGAATTGGGTTGTGATTCGGGATGCGAATCTGCTGACGCCGGCGTAGTCGAACCACCGCTCGAGTGCGACTCGGTACAATACCCAGTTCTCATGCCCGAGCAACCCAAACCCGTCTACACCGCGGCCGATCTCGACGCCATCGGCTTCGATCCCGAGCGCGACCTGGGATACCCCGGCGAGTACCCCTTCACGCGGGGCATCCAGCCCACCATGTACCGCGGGCGCCTCTGGACGATGCGCCAATACGCCGGCATGGGAGACGCAGAAGAGTCCAATCGTCGTTACAAATTCCTCATCGCCAACGGAACGGCAGGACTCTCCGTCGCCTTCGACCTGCCCACCCAGATCGGATATGACTCCGACGATCCAATGGCAGTCGGCGAAGTCGGCAAGGTGGGTGTGGCCATTGACTCCATCGAGGACATGACGCGCCTCTTCGATGGTATCTCTCTCGATAAAATCTCCACCTCGATGACGATCAACGCGACGGCTAGCATCCTGCTCGCACTTTACGTCGCCGTCGCTCGCCGCACCGGCGCCGACGTCAAAAAGCTCTCCGGCACCGTCCAGAACGACATCCTCAAGGAATACATCGCGCGCGGAACCTACATCTATCCCATCTCGCACGCCATGCGCATCGTGACCGACATGTTTGCCTGGGCCAACGATGAAGTGCCGGAGTGGAATACCATCTCGATTTCCGGATACCACATGCGTGAGGCCGGATCAACCGCCGCGCAGGAGGTCGCTTTCACCCTCGCCAACGGCATGGCCTATGTGCAGGCCGCCATAGACGCCGGACTCGACATCGACCGCTTCGCGCCACGCCTGTCGTTCTTTTTTAACGCACACAACAACTTCTTTCAGGAAGTTGCCAAGTTCCGCTGCGCGCGGCGGCTGTGGGCCTCGGTCATGCGCGAGCGCTTCGGCGCGAAGAATCCCCGCTCATGGATGCTCCGCTTCCATACCCAGACTGCCGGCTCCACGCTCACCGCGCAGCAGCCCGAGAACAACATCGTCCGCACCGCCATCCAGGCACTCTCGGCCGTCCTCGGAGGCACACAGTCTCTGCACACCAACGGATACGACGAGGCCCTCGCGCTGCCGACGGAAGAAGCCGCGCGCATCGCTCTGCGTACGCAGCAGATCATCGCCAGCGAGTCCGGAGTCGCGCAGACCATTGATCCCTTCGCCGGCTCTTATTACGTAGAGAGCCTCACCACCGAGATTGAGCAACAAGCCCGCGCCTATCTCGACCGCGTTGATGTCCTTGGAGGAATGATTCGCGCCATCGAGCGCGGTTGGGTGCAGCAGGAGATCCAGAACGCCGCCTACGAATACCAGCGCACCGTCGACACCGGAGAAGCCACCGTCGTCGGCGTCAACCGTTTCACCCGCGAGGACGAGCCGGAGATCCCCATCCAGCGCATTGATGAATCGTTGGAACGCAACCAGATCGAGCGCGTCCGCGCCCTCCGCGCTCGCCGTGATTCCCAGCGGTGGAAGGCTTCGCTTGATAGGGTCCGCGACCACGCAAGCGGCCGAGGCAACCTGATGCCCTCCATCCTCGAAGCTGTCGAAAGTTACGCGACCGTGGGAGAAGTCGCTGCCGCGATGAGGGACGTCTTCGGAGAGTATCAGGAGTCGGTGGTGATTTAGAGTGGAAGCCAGATCGCAATAGCCGCCCAGGAGCACCGCCGTGCAAAGACGCCGCTTTCTCGCTTCCTCCCTCGCCGCCTCCGCGTTGACTCTTGCCGGAAAGTCCGGCGCGCAAACGAACGGCGGCAAGCCCCGAGAGTATTACGAGCTGCGCAAATACTTCATGCAGAATGGCCCGCAGACAAAGCTGACCGAGACCTATCTCTCTAACGCCCTGATCCCCGCGCTCAATCGCCTTGGGATGTCTCCCGTCGGCGTCTTCAACCTCAGCATCGGCCCGGACACGCCCACCCTCTACGTACTCATCCCGTCGACGTCGGTCGAGGCGCTGGTAACATCGGACTTGCATCTTGCGCAGGACCAGCAGTTCCTGCAAGCCGCAGAGCCTTTCTGGTCTGCGCCAGCCAAGGAGCCGCCGTACATTCGCGTGGAGAGCACATTACTCATTGCCTTCGAGGGGTGGCCTAAAATCACGCCCCCACCTTCGACCGCACAGCACGGCAAGCGCATCTTTCAGCTACGCACTTACGAGAGCCCCACCAACGGAGACCACGTACGCAAGGTGGAAATGTTCCACAACGGTGAATTCGAGATCTTTCAAAAAGCCGGCTTCGCACAGGTCTTCTACGGAGACGCGCTCATCGGCCCGCGCCTGCCCCATCTGACCTACATGCTCAGCTTTGGAGACAGCGCTGAGATGGACGCCAAGTGGGAGGTTTTCCGCAACGACCCCGCCTGGAAAAAGCTGTCAGCCTCGCCGCGATATGCCTTCGAACCAATCGTAAGCAATATTACGAATCTGATCCTCACGCCAACGAGCTTCTCGCAGATCTAAACGTCGTTGCCTAAATGAAAGATCGGCTCGATGCCGTTCGCGTGCGCGATCAGCATCTGCTCATCGTGAGGCGCCAGAGGCTGATAGTTCTGCGCCACATCCATCGCCAACCGGAAGTACTTCTCATCACCGGGCGGCAGTGCCGCCGTAATCGGATGCCCGAGCGTCCAACGCAGTCCGAGCGACGCCTCCTCGGGATACGCCGCCGGCTGATACCAGCACTTGGGTTCCGGATGATCCTTCTTTTGGTCCGCAGGCCAAACCGTCTTTGCCATCGCCTTCAGCGCCAGAATGCCCATGCCCTTTTCTTGCGCGCGCTTTAGAATTTGCGGTCCAAAGTTCGCCTGCGAGAACAGCACAAAGTTCACAGGAAACAACACGGTGTCGAAGTTGTAGCGATCCATCGCCGCCAATGCGGTCTCCGCTGAATGCACGGAGAGATGTAGCGGATTTTGCCTTCCTTCTTTGCTGCCTCCATCGTCTCCATCGCGCCGCCTGGCCCCAGCACCTTGTTGAGATCGGTCATCTTGGTCAGCGCGTGGAATTGGTACAGGTCCACATGATCCGTTTGAAGCAGCCGCAGCGACTCCTCGAGCTGCTTTCGCGAGTCGTCCTTCATGCGGCCTTCGGTTTTGCAGGCGAGAAAGCAATTCTTGCGATAGGGTGCGAGCGCCGGGCCGAGCCGCTCCTGTGCATTTCCGTAGCTGGGAGCCACATCGAAGTAGTTGATCCCGCGGTCCACAGCCTCAGCGACGATGTTTTTCGAGGCACCTGTGTCCTCATTCATAACGACGATGCCGCCGAAACCGATGATGGAGAGATGTTCTCCCGTCTTGCCCAGCGGGCGGCGAGCGATGGGTTGGTTTGGTGCATTGGCAGCGGAGGCAAGTCTGGTGGTTGCGGAGGCAGCGGCGGCGAGCGCGCTCCGCTTCAGAAAATCGCGGCGTTCCAAGGGGGACCTCGCTTGGCGAAATCAGGTCACGTGGGCTGACTGTCCCCATTTTCTCAGAGATCGAGGCAGGAGTAACAGGCGTTCCAGAAAGCAGAATTGCTTCCGCCGAACTAAACACGTCCTTTCATGCGAGAACAGGTGAATCGGCAATCATTTTTTCGTAAATTGCCGCTGAGGCTTGCGTCTTCTATCCGGTCACACCCTGTTCTCGGGGGAAGCGCCTCGCTTTGCTCCGCAATCTGTAGAAGCAAAACGCCACCAGGTTGCTCAACACTACGGTTCCCGCAATCTTCAGCGCATACGCTCGCGCGTTCACTACATCCACAAACGGATAAGCCGAAATCAGCAGGCTGAACAGCGTGGCCAGAAAACCCACGACGGAGGTCAGCTTCAGCCACCAGGGCAGTGACCGCCGCAGAGCGACAGTCCCGGCAAGAGGAATCGCAAACATCGCCAGATACGCCAGCTCATAATGCGTCAGGCTGGCGTTCGACAGCACCTGGAACGCCTCCTGCGCGTGCACGCCGATATCCGCGAGCACCACCAGCAGGCAAACCAGCGCGGACGTGAAGAGGATTGAGTTCACCGGCGTTCTCCGCACCGGGTCCAGCCGCGTGAACCACGCCGGTAAGAGGGCATCCCAGCCCACCGTCATGGGCAGGCGCGTCACGCCGGTAAAGATAAAGCTCGAGGCTCCAATCAGCCGCAGCTGGAGCAGGAAAATCGCCGCGATCGCGAAGAGATTGCCTACTCCGCTCGTGCCCAGCGCAGCTCGCAGCGTCTGCGGAATCGGCGCGATAAAGTCGATATGTCCGATTGGCACAAATGCCGAGACCGAACTCGTCCCCAGGATGAACATCGCGCAGATGATCGGCGATGAGATCCACACCGACTGGCCGATCGCGCGATCCGGCTGCCTGCTCTCTCCAGCAAGAATCGCAATGTACTCCAGTCCGCATAGCGCGCCGAAGATCATCTGCCCGAAGAGAGCGAGCGAGCGCATGCTCCGTACCGGGAGCTGCACGGCGAATGGCGCCCAGTGGATCGGATCGTGTCGCGCCAGCGCCCAGATCGGCAGAAAGATCAGCACGACGAAAACCGTCAGCATGGCCGCGCCGCCGATGTTGTGGATCCACTTGCTGAGCTCAAGCCCGCGCACCGCGGCAACAGTTACTGCCGCAATCATCGTGACTACGATCGCGACCGACACTACGCGGCTTTCCGGTAGCCACGCCGCCGCCGGCCCGATCAGGTACGAAAGCTCAGTAGGAATCGCGTAGAGGATAGTAGCGGTCACGGCAACGCCGTAGAACCAGATATTCCACGCCGTCAGGAACCCACCCAAATCGCCGAAAGCCCGGTGCGCCCAGACGTAGAGGCCTCCTTCCAGCGGCATCTCCCGATTTAGTCCAATCACCGATGCAGCCATGGGCACATAGAACACCAGCATCGCCGCAATCCACATCACCGTCTGCGCCCGGCCGAGACCGGCTGCCACGCCCACCCATGTGCTGCCCACTACGCAGAGAATCTGCGTGAGTACGAGATCGCGCAGGCCTAGCTGGCGGCGAAGGTGATGATCACTGTCTGAAGAGGATGGGTTGCGAGGCACGTTGTGCAATCCTCGCATATTGGCAGCCGCCTGCCCGCTCAAATCGGGATCCAGATCGCCTAGCGTCTCCATCGCATGTTGCCAGGGGAATCAGGTCAGCCCTCAATCGCTATACTGATAACCAGGAGTAATGGGTGCACCTCAAGCGCATTCTTGAGACGACGCGGACTACGGTAGCGAGGCGGAAGCGAGAGGTCTGTGTCGAGGGACTTCTGGAGCAAGCTGCAGAACATGTGCCGAGGGGATTTGCTCGTGCGTTGTGCGAGCGAGCGGGTGCTCCGGCGATCATTGCTGAGCTAAAAAAGGCCTCTCCGTCAAAGGGATTGATTCGCGAAAGTTTCGATGCAGCCGCCCTGGCGCGAAGTTTTGAGACGAGTGGAGCGGCGGCGCTTTCGGTGCTCACCGATGAGCCTTACTTCCAGGGGAGTCTGCGCAATCTCGAAATTGCGTCGGCGGTGACGAACTTACCTTGTCTTCGCAAAGATTTTATTGTCGACGAGTACCAGATCGTCGAGGCGCGAGCGCATCGGGCGGACGCGATCCTTCTGATTGCGGCGGCTCTGTCTGACGGTGAGTTAGCGCGGTTTACGGACGAGGCTCATCGGCATGGGCTGGACGTGCTCTGCGAGGTTCACTCGGAGGAGGAGCTGGAACGGGTCCGGTCACTTGGCTGCGATGCCTATGGAGTAAACAACCGCAATCTGGAAACTTTTGAGGTGAGCCTGGAAATCTCTTTGCGTCTGGCGGACCGAATGCCGGGTAATGCAGCGCGGGTTGCCGAGAGTGGAATCCAGACCTCTGAGGACGTGGAGCGGTTGCGGACCGCGGGGTTCGATGCCTTTCTCGTAGGCGAGTTGCTGATGCGGCAGCCGGAGCCGGGCGCAGCGCTGCAGGCGCTCCTTGCTTCCGCGGCGGAGAGAGTATAGCGCGATGTGGGTAAAGATCTGCGCCAATACGAGTCTCGAAGATGCGCAGTTCGCGGCGGATGCCGGAGCCGATGCGGTTGGCTTCGTGTTCGCAAAGAGCACCCGGCAGGTGACGCCGGCAGAGGTGAGGGCGATCATTCCGATGCTGCCGGTGGAGTTAGAGAAGTACGGCGTCTTTGTGGATGCGGGCTTCGAGGAAATTGCCCAAATCGTCGATGAATGCGGGCTGACCGGAGTGCAATTACACGCGGCGAATGATCCTGCACTGCCTTCGAAGTTGCGGAATCATTCTTCCGGCGTGCGAAGGCCGCTACGAATCCTCAAGGTGATTCACTACAGCAGCGATCTGAAAGAGCAGATTCGCGCGGCCCAGTCTGATTCGGCGATCGATGGGGTCCTGGTGGATTCGCGGACGGCGACGCTTGTCGGAGGCACGGGGCGGCGGTTTGATTGGGAGGCCGCGAGTGGCAGCTTTGTCGCAGCAGGCTCTCGTTTGCGCATGATTGTGGCGGGCGGGCTGAATCCGGACAATGTCGGCGAAGCGATCGTGACGCTGCGCCCATGGGGTATCGATGTTGCGAGCGGAGTAGAGGCGATGCCGGGCAGGAAAGACCCGGCGAAAGTGAGGGCATTTGTCGAGAACGCGCGAATCGCGGCAACCATGGCAAGGCTCGAAACGGCGGTTGAGGCATGACGAGGGTGCAGACCGTGCGGAGCGAAAATTTGCGGTTTACCTCTTCCCATGCGCGGGCTTCCCATGTATGTTGGGAAACAAGATGACGTACGTGCCTCGCCAGTTTTTCGCTTTTATCTACCGCTATTGGCGCTCAATAGCGGCTCTGGCGGAAAGTCCCGTACGCACCTGAAGGGTTAGAAAGCAACAACTTCAGGACGAACTTCCACAAGAGCCGCGATCCCA
This sequence comes from uncultured Acidobacteriaceae bacterium, assembly GCA_963724375.1. Classification (GTDB taxonomy): domain Bacteria; phylum Acidobacteriota; class Terriglobia; order Terriglobales; family Acidobacteriaceae; genus Silvibacterium. The sequence goes on along the minus strand of CAVRUM010000011.1, from coordinate 6,720 downwards.
AAGATCGGGGCTTTTTCATTTGCGCCCCGGGCGTATTTCAGTGCACGAAAGAATGCAGTTTTGGAAGGAAACCTTGTGAGCAGTACGGAAACGCTTTCCCGAACCACGGCACCTGGACAGCTGGCAGGGCGCTTCGGCGTCTACGGCGGGCGATATGTGCCGGAGACCCTGGTCGCGGCTTTGGATGAACTGGATCATGCCTATGAAGAGGCAAAGCACGATCCAGCCTTTCAGGCGCGGCTCGATTCGCTTCTGCGCGACTACGCAGGCAGGCCGACTCCGCTGTATTTCGCGGCTCGCCTGACGGAGAAGCTCGGCGGCGCCAAGATTTATCTCAAACGCGAAGACCTGCTGCACACGGGGGCGCACAAGATCAACAACTGTATTGGCCAGGGACTGCTCGCGGAGCGGATGGGCAAGCGGCGCATCATTGCGGAAACAGGTGCCGGACAACATGGAGTGGCGACGGCGACGGTGTGCGCGCTGCTCGGCATGGAGTGCGTCGTCTACATGGGCGAAGAAGACATGCGGCGGCAGGAACTGAATGTCTACCGCATGCGCCTGCTCGGGGCGGAGGTGCGCGGTGTGAGCTCTGGATCGCGCACACTCAAGGACGCCATTAACGAGGCGATGCGCGACTGGGTGACGAACGTCCGCACGACACATTATCTGCTGGGCAGTGTGCTGGGGGCGCATCCTTATCCGACGATGGTGCGGGATTTTCACCGAGTGATCGGTAAGGAGGCGCGGCAACAGATTCTGGAGAAAGAGGGGCGGCTGCCCACGGCGGTGATTGCCTGTGTCGGCGGCGGTTCGAACGCGATTGGGGTGTTCTATGAATTTATTCCGGACAAGCAGGTTCGGCTGATCGGCGTGGAAGCGGGAGGTCGAGGGGATAAGCTCGGCGAGCATGCAGCGCGTTTCAGCGGCGGATCGCCGGGTGTGTTGCAGGGCACCTATTCGTATTTGCTGCAGGATGAGAATGGGCAGGTCGCGTTGACTCATTCGGTGTCGGCGGGGCTGGACTATGCATCGATTGGTCCTGAGCACGCGGCCTTGCATGACTCAGGCCGGGCGGAATACGTCAGCGCGAACGACCAGGCAGCGCTTGATTCCACCGTGCGGCTTGCCCGTACGGAGGGTATTGTGCCAGCGCTTGAGAGCGCGCACGCCGTAGCCGAGTGCATCCGGATCGCACCGCCGATGGGGCGGCATGACATATTGATAGTCAACCTATCGGGCCGCGGTGACAAAGACATGGGAATACTTTCGCGTGAACTCAGCCTGAAGGGAGCGTAGTTTATGCCGATTCACTTTGCCGGGACACCGGGCCTGGTGGCCTACCTTACCGCCGGCGATCCCGATCTGGTAGCCACGCGCGACATTGCTCTCGCCGCAATAGACGCCGGCGCAGATGTGATCGAGCTTGGCGTACCCTTCAGTGATCCAGTGGCCGACGGGCCGGTGATCCAGCGGGCAAGCGAGCGGGCCTTGCGGCATGGGACGACGCTCAGTGATGTGCTGGCCATTGCTGCGGAACTGCGCCGCGCGCGCCCGGAGGTGGGCCTGGTCATCTTTTCCTATTACAATCCCGTCCTCCGCTATGGCCTTGAGCGTTTTTGCTCTGCCGCGGAGAAGGCGGGCGTAGATGGTGTGCTGATCACCGACATGATTGTCGATGAGGCGGGTGAGTACCTGAAGCATCTTGAAGCGCACAAGCTCGCGCCGATTTTTCTTGCTGCGCCAACCAGCCCCGATGAGCGGCTGGCGAAGATTGCGGCAGCGTCGCGGGGATTTGTCTACGCTATTTCTCGGACCGGGATCACAGGAACCCAGCAATCGCTTGCCTCTGATGCGAGTGGTCTGGTCTCCAGGCTGCGCCGATATACAAATCTGCCAATCGCGGTGGGCTTCGGCGTCTCAAATGCCGGGCATTTCGCCGCGGTAGGCCAATTCGCCGATGCCGCTGTGATCGGCAGCGCGCTGGTCGAGATTATCGAGCGGTCCGCGGCAGAGGAGGCGCCCAGTTCGATCGCGCGATTTATCGAGGGTCTGAGAGCGGGGCCGCGAGTGCCCGTTCTGCAGGCCCGTTAACTCCACGGTCTGGTTTTGGGCATTCACACCGCGCGTCGTTGAGAGCGCACGTAAACATAAGGGGGTGGCATGGATATCGAAGACTGGCGGCGAAGAATCGACGATCTGGACCGGCAGATCGTAGCGCTGCTGAGCGAACGGGCCGAAGCGGCGCAGGCGATCGGCAAACTGAAGCGTTCCACCTCTATGCCTATATACGAGCCGAATCGCGAGCGCGTGATCTTCGAGAATGTGCGCGCGGTCAACCGGGGACCGCTGCCGGATATTGAACTGACACACATCTACGAACGCATCATCGACGTGATGCGCGCGCTCCAGAGTCAGGAACTGGCCTCGAGAGGCGTTCCGAATACGACCAAGGGTGGAGAGTAACGGAAGGCAGGATAAGCAATCATGATTGTTGCAATGCAAGAGAGAGCCACTGAAGAGCAGATCCAGGCCGTGGTGGAGCGAATGGTGGAAATAGGATTCAATGTGCACCGCACCACCGGCACAGTCCAGACGATTCTCGCCGGAGTAGGGACTCCGGGAGCGTTCAATCACAAGGATTTCGAGCTGTTTGCTGGTGTTTCGGAAGTGGTACGCATCTCGTCTCCGTACAAGCTCGCCGGGCGCGGGTTCAGACCGGGGGGTTCGATCGTGCAATTTCCGAACGGAGTGTCGGTCGGCGGCGACGAGGTGGTCGTGATGGCCGGCCCTTGTTCGGTGGAGAGTCGGGAACAAATCTTCAGCGCAGCCGCGCAAGTGAAGGCGGCGGGAGCGAGGTTTCTGCGCGGCGGCGCATTCAAGCCGCGAAGTTCGCCGTACTCGTTCCAGGGGATGGGGCTCGCGGGCCTTGAGCTGCTACGCGAGGCGGGCGATGTCACGGGGTTGCTGATCATCAGCGAGGTGATGGAGATCTCGCAGATTGAGTTGATGCTGCCGTACATCGATTGCTTCCAGGTAGGCGCGCGCAACATGCAGAACTTTAACCTGCTGCGCGAGCTGGGGCAGGTGCGCAAGCCTGTGCTGCTGAAACGCGGTATTGCAGCTACCATTGAGGAACTCCTGCTTTCGGCCGAGTACATCCTCTCCGGTGGGAATTACGATGTGATTCTATGCGAGCGCGGCATCCGCACCTTCGAGACATATACCCGCAACACGATGGATATCTCGGCGATTCCTGTGATCAAGAAGCTGTCGCATTTGCCGATCGTCGGCGATCCGTCGCATGGCACCGGCCGGCGCGATATGGTGCCGCAGATGGCTCGGGCAACAGTTGCAGCAGGAGCGGATGGACTGCTCATCGAAGTACATCCGAACCCGGACAAGGCGATATCCGACGGAGCGCAATCTCTCTTTCCCGATCAGTTTGCCAAGTTGATGGATGAATTGCGCATCATTGCTCCGGCAGTGGGCCGCAGCATTTCGCAGCCTGTGGCTGTTTCCGTCTAATGCCAATTGATCGCATCGCCATCTTCGGTACAGGACTGATCGGATCGTCGGTCGGTCTGGCGCTGCGTTCCAAGGGATATACCGGCGAGATTATCGGCTGGGATCCAAATGCCGCTGAGCTCGCGGTAGCTGAATCCAGTGGAGCGATCACCTTGATCGCTCCCGACCCAATGAAAGCCGCGAGAGATAGCCGGGTAATTCTTCTCTGCGGCCCCGTTTTCACCATCCTTGAATGGCTTGACCGCCTCGAGCCGGTTCTGCAGTCAGGACAACTCGTCACTGATGTCGGAAGTGTGAAAGGCGCCGTGTGTGAGCGCGCCCGTGCCCGATACAACCTCGTCCACACCGCGGGCTTTCTCGCCGGACATCCGATGGCCGGCAAGGAAGTAAGCGGAGCTGCGAACGCCGATGCGGATTTGTTCGATGGCGCAGCGTGGCTTTTCACGGAAACCACGGCATCGCGCTCCATGCATCCCGCTTCGCGCGCCCTTGCAGACGAGTGGCGTGCCTGGGCGGAGAAGTTCGGATGCCGCGTGCTCGATCTTGATGTTGCGCGGCACGATGTTCTCTGCGCGTGGGTGAGTCACTTGCCACAGTATCTCTCAACTGCGCTGAGCGCCCTGCTTGAAGACGAGTTTCCCGAGAAGGACGAGATGCTCGCCGTTGGCGGGCGCGCCCTGCGCGAGATGACGCGGCTGGGTGGAAGTCCTTTCTCCATGTGGCGCGATGTGGCACATACGAATACCGCAGCCATAGCCGAATCATTGTTCGCTTTAGAACAGCGTCTCGCTCATCTGCGCGAAAACCTGAAGACCCCCGAACTGCGCGCGGAGTTTGAGCGCGCCAATCGGTTCCGCGCAGCGACAGCACCGCCGAAAAAATAATTGGCGTTAGTATGTTCTGCATGCGCCGGAATGCTATTTTCATTGTTCTGTTTTGTTCCGCCTTGTTTGCGGCAGCGCAACAGCCCACTCTGCTCGTAGATATCGATCACCGTCCGGCAACCAGCCTGGATGGCGAGTGGCACTACATCGTCGACCCTTACCATGCCGGCTGGGGATCGAGCACATCGAACAGCGATGTACCCAGCCCGCGCGGATATGCGAGAGATGGCCACTATGTAACCGGTGGACCGCTGATTGAGTATGACTTTGCAAAGTCGCCGACCATTCACGTCCCGGGCGACTGGAATACGCAAAAGGAAAACCTGCTCTACTACGAAGGTTTGCTCTGGTATGAGCGCGACTTCGTGTTTCATCCGCGGCCGCACACGCACGTGTTTCTGCGCATCGGAGCCGCAAACTATGCAGCCCACGCCTTCGTGAACGATGTACACGTCTGCGATCATGAAGGCGGATTTACGCCATTCGATTGCGAGATTACAAATGCGGTGAAAGACGGCGTTAATTTCGTCGTCATTGCGGTCGACAACACACGCGCGCTCGATCACGTGCCGACCATCAAGAGCGACTGGTGGAATTACGGCGGCCTTACGCGTGATGTTTCCATTGTCGAAGTGCCGGATGCTTACATCGACGATGAGACGCTGTATCTGACAAAGAGCGGGGATATCAAGGGCTACGCTCACATTACTGGTGGAACGGCTGGGAGCAAGGCATCGATGAGAATCCCGGAACTTCAGCTGAATGCGAGTGCGACCACAGACTCTGACGGCCGGGCGAGTTTTTCTGTTCATCCCAACGGCCTTGAGCGCTGGTCACCAGAGCATCCCCGGCTCTACAAGGTCGAGTTCACTGCCGGAGAAGACCATCTCACTGACGACATTGGCTTTCGCACGATCGAGGTTCAGGGCGACGAGATACTGCTCAACGGCAAATCGATCTTTCTTCGTGGCGTCAGCGTCCATGCGGAGGCGCCAATCCGCTCAGGCCGCGCCTGGTCCGATGAAGACGTCGGCACGCTGCTGGGCTGGGCGAAGGAGCTGCACTGCAATTTTGTCCGCCTTGTGCACTATCCGCATGATGAGCGGATGACGCGCGCCGCCGATAAGCTTGGCATCCTTGTCTGGTCGGAGATCCCTGTTTACTGGTCAATTGACTGGACTAATTCACACACGTATGACGTGGCGAAACAGCAGCTTTATGAGATGATCCGGCGTGATCGCGACAAGGCGTCGGTCATCCTCTGGTCCATGTCCAATGAGACGCCGATCAGCGATGCCCGGACTAAATTCATCGGCAATCTTGCCACCGAAGCTCGCCATGAGGATCCAACGCGCCTGATCACCTCCGCGATGCTCACGCCGATGCATGATAGGACGGCTGTACTGAACGACCCGTTGGGAGCCTATCTCGACGTACTTGGATACAACGAGTACATCGGCTGGTATATGGGAAAACCGGAGGATGCTCCATCGTTCAAGTGGGAAGACCCGATGCACAAGCCGGTGATCATCAGCGAATTCGGAGGAAGCGCGAAGGCTGGCCTGCATGGACCCGCGGATCAGCGTTTTACCGAGGAGTACCAGGCGGAAATATACAAAGAGCAGTTCGCCATGTTTCGAGAGATGCCCTTCCTGCGCGGCATCGCGCCTTGGGTGTTGATGGACTTCCGCTCGCCGGTGCGGCTTCTGCCGGGAATTCAGGATGGCTATAACCGCAAGGGACTGGTGTCCGACAAGGGCGAAAAGAAAAAAGCATTCTTTATTCTGCAGGACTATTACGCCGGTTTAGCAAAATAGAAGATCTGAAGTTGCGCCGCACTCGGACTCGCGAACCACTATGCTTAATAGATCGATAACACCAGTTAAAGAGGCCATAAATTTGACGAGCATCAGGTCCGCAGCGTGTATTTCGGTCGCCACGATCCTTTTGGCAATCTCAGCAGCCGCTCAGAACAAGCCGGCCGAGCCTGAAGAAGATTACGTCAAGGCGCATTACACCAAGTATGAATACCGCATTCCAATGCGTGACGGCGTGCGGCTGTTCACAGCGGTCTACGTGCCGAAGGATGCGTCGCAGGCATATCCATTCCTGATGGATCGCACGCCTTACAGCGTTGCACCGTATGGAGAGGACCAGTATCCGAAGCATCTGGGACCGTCGGATGAGTTTGAAAGGGCCGGATACATCTTCGTCTACCAGGATGTGCGTGGACGCTTTATGTCGGAGGGCACCTTCGTCGAAATGCGGCCTCACATCGACGTGAAGAAGTCGCCCAAAGATGTGGATG
>CAVRUM010000010.1:0-318360 GCA_963724375.1 uncultured Acidobacteriaceae bacterium | reverse complement strand
GCGTGACATTCCATCCGTATCCGATGAAACGCGTAGCCACGTCTTCGCTGAAGGCCAAGGAAGTGTGACCTTCGATCGTGATGTGATTGTTGTCGTAAATCCAGCACAGGTTCGAAAGTTGCAGGTGTCCGGTAAGTGAGGCCGCCTCGCTGGAGATGCCCTCCATCATGCATCCGTCTCCGCAGAGCGCGTAGACGTTGAAGTCGATGAGCTCCTCGAAGCCGGGGCGGTTGTAACGCGAGGCCAGCCACTGCCGGCCGATCGCCATTCCCACGCTGGTGGACACGCCCTGGCCAAGCGGCCCGGTGGTCGTCTCCACGCCCGACGTCCAGCGGTACTCCGGATGTCCCGGACAGCGGCTGCCCAGCTGTCGAAATGCCTTGATTGCGTCCAGTGGTACCGATACCTCGCCGAGGGTCTCGTAGTCCTTGCTGACGGCGCGTACTTCGGTCAGGTGAAGCAGGGAATAGAGCAGCATTGACGCATGCCCGATCGATAACACGAAGCGATCCCGATTTGGCCATACGGGATCCTGCGGATCGAAGCGAAGGAACTGCTGCCAGAGAGTGTAGGCCACGGGCGCCATAGCCATCGGAGTTCCGGGATGCCCGGAATTGGCTGCCTGTACGCCATCCATGGAGAGCGTACGGATCGTATTGATGCTGATCGTCTCCATGGATGGCGGAGCCGGGGTTTTCAGCGGGGGGATAGCTGGGGAATCGGTCACGACGCTCATAAAGTCCTTTCACGCCGCTTGCTCGGCGTTGCACTGTTGCGCTTAGCAGGCCGTGGGGTGGCCGCCATGCGACGAACCGGCCGCCACCCCTTCGCACGCGAACATTTCAAGCTGCCGGGTGCGGGAACCTCCATCCCGTAATTTCCGGGCTGTCGATGCCGTACTTGTACGCATGAGCCCGGCATTCAATCTGCCTGTTGCGGAATTTCTCTTTCGCATGGCCGCCGATTTTCTGCAGCTTCGGCACGCGATTGATAGCGTCGATCGCCAGGGTGAACCGATCGACCTCGTTGTTCATCGCCAATTCCATTGGCGTATTGATGTTGCCTTTCTCCTTGTAGCCCCGAACATGGATATCTTTGTTGTGGCGAGCGTAAGTCAGGCGGTGAACCAGGTATGGATATCCGTGGAAATTGAAGATGACCGGTTTGTCCGCCGTGAACAGGGAATCAAAGTCGCAATCGGTTAATCCGTGAGGATGTTCCGTGCTCGGTTGCAGTTTGAACAGGTCGACTACGTTGATGAAGCGAATCTTCAGGTCAGGAAACTCCTCGCGCAGCAGCACCGTTGCGGCGAGCGCCTCCTGGGTCGGAATATCGCCGGCCGAAGCGAATACAACATCGGGTTCGCCTGCAGCCTGATCGTTACTCGCCCAGTCCCAGATCCCGAGGCCCTTCGTGCAGTGCTCAATCGCGGCATCCATATTCAGGTACTGAAGATGAAGCTGCTTGTCGGAGACGATCACGTTGACGTAGTTCTCGCTCCTTAGGCAATGGTTGGCGACCGATACCAGACAGTTAACATCGGGCGGGAGATAGATGCGAGTCACCGCAGCGCTCTTATTCAGAACAACGTCCAGGAAACCGGGATCCTGGTGGGTGAAACCGTTATGATCCTGTCGCCAGACGGTCGAAGTGATAAGGAGATTGAGCGATGATATGTCCCGGCGCCAGGGCACATGGCTGCAGATCTCAAGCCATTTCGCGTGCTGGTTGAACATCGAGTCGATAACGTGGATAAAGGCTTCATAGGAGGAGAAGAAGCCATTCCGCCCGGTAAGCAGGTAGCCTTCGAGCATGCCCTCCATCGTGTGCTCGCTGAGCATTTCGATCACGCGTCCGTCGGTCGCCAGTTCGCCGCCGTCCTTGTCTTCGGGAAAGTACTCCTCGATCCAGAATTTCTTGGCGACCTCGTACACGGCCTGCAGCTTGTTGGATGTCGTTTCATCCGGACCGAATACGCGGAAGTTGTTCATGTTCAACTTCATCACGTCCCGCAGAAAAACCCCCAGGGGCGGGACATTCTCAACCTCAATCGTTCCTGGCAGGTCAACCTTCACCGCGTAGTCGGCGAATTCCGGCATCCGCAGGTTCCTCTTCAGGATTCCGCCGTTGGCGTGAGGATTGGCGCTCATGCGGCGGGTTCCCGTGGGTGCGAGTTCCTTGAGTTCCGCGATGAGCCTGCCATTCTTGTCGAACAGCTCTTCGGGCTTGTACCCGCGCATCCATGCCTCGAGGATCTGTAACTGTTCGGGATCCTTTTTCACATCCGTCAGCGGGACCTGGTGGGCGCGCCAAAAGCCCTCCAGCCTGTGACCCTCTACTTCTTTCGGTGCGGTCCATCCCTTTGGGGAACGCAGCACGATCATCGGCCAGCGCGGCCGGGTCGCTACGCCTGTGCTTCGGCACGCTTGCTGATGCGTGTGGATCTCCTTGATGCAATGTTCCACCGTCGCCGCCATCGCCTGGTGCATAGTCTCAGGGTCGGAGCCTTCGACGAAATGCGGCGTCCATCCGTAGCCGCGCATCAGGTCTTCGAGCTCTTCGTGCTCGATGCGCGCCAGCAGCGTGGGATTGTTGATCTTGTAACCGTTCAGGTGGAGAATCGGCAGAACCGCGCCATCGCGAATCGGGTTCAGAAACTTGTTGATGTGCCACGAAGTTGCCAACGGGCCCGTCTCCGATTCGCCATCTCCGACCACCGCTGCGACGATCAGATCGGGGTTGTCGTACGCGGCGCCACAGGCGTGAGACAGGACATACCCTAGCTCGCCCCCTTCGTGAATTGAGCCGGGAGTTTCCGGCGTGCAGTGACTGCCGATGCCGCCCGGAAACGAGAACTGTTTGAAGAACTCGTGCAGCCCCTCCTCGTCTTCACTCTTATCGGTGTAGATCTCCGAGTATGTCCCCTCCAGATAACACGGTCCCAGAACGCCTGGCGCGCCATGCCCCGGACCGGCGAGAAAGATCATGTCCTGGTCAAGCTTCTTGATTAGCCGGCTCAGGTGGATGTAAATGAATGCCAGGCCGGGACTGGATCCCCAGTGACCGAGCAGGCGGTTCTTGATGTGTTCCGGCTTTAGGGGCTCCTTCAATAGAGGATTGTCCAGCAGATAGATCATCCCGAGCGCCAGGTATTTGCATGCTCTCCAGTAAGCGTCGGTTTTTCTGAGTTCCTCCGAACTCAGCGGCGTTGCCTGAATCGTAGCTCTTGCTTGTCCGTAAGCGCTCAGCGAGGTGGTTGACGGTACTTCTGCTTCTAAGACAGGTGTCATTTCATACGCTCCTTGTTTCCCGAGACTGGACCCGGAATACTTTTTTGTTTGGTCGCTCGGTGGATGGTTCTTGCTCCTTGCAGGTGGCGAAGGCGCTGATCCAAGTGCAAGACAGAGGCCATTCGTAAGCCTTTGAAACCAGAACGAAAGACCAACCCAGCGCGTGTCAAGACCATGGCACATGACAAGCGAGTGGCTCCGATGTCAGCGAGCGCACCCATGTCTTCAGCGTCTTAGGCCAAGCGGTCGTGAGCACACAACGCGTCTCCTGAATTGGTGTCAATTGGCTGACACATATCCGGTTGGTGGACATCGCGGCGCTGACAGGATTGAAAAGAATGTGGGATTGATCCGCGGGCGTTTCACCGGACTCAGCCACTTGCGTGACTGTCCGCATCGGGAGATAGTGGCGCTTGGTTTGCTTCGGAAGTAAGCGGCAACCGCCCACCGGGGGTCTGATATGCGGATACCTATCACTTCCAATTCCTCGATCGCCACGAACAACCAGCCCGCTATGGGCTCGGCCTCATGGCCGGCAACGGATTCGGTGCCAAAGTGTGATGAATCTGACAGCGTGCAACACCAGCAAGGCGAGCTCATAACCAACCAAGCTGCACGTGAGCGGCGAAGCGAGCCGATTACGCCAATTCAGCGGATTGACATTGTGGGCGTCTGCGGCGATGGAGAGCGATACGTTGTGTATGCGATGGATCTTGCCGATATGGATTCGTACCGAAAGCTCGAAGCCGTCCTGGAGCTCTGCTTTGATAGGACGAGCGAGAGATCTGGTTCTCCGCAGGACGAGTTGCCTGAGCGTCTGGACTTCAGCATCGATCTTGAGAAAATGTTGGCAGATAGAGAGCCGGTTCTGCAGGATCGACCTAAAGGAACCGTGCTCAACTTTGAGATGCCGCCCCACGTGAAAACATCGTCTGGCGACAATTCACAAGGGCCTGCAAAGGTCCTCGAATTCCGACGGCCCCCGTCCCTTAATGGAAGCCATTCCCGCTGAGGATGCTTGGAGAGAGCTCTATGAGTCCGAAGCTCTATGAGTCCGAAGACTTCGGGGGATCAGCGGGCAGCCGCTCAGCGACGACCCTCCAGCTGCTTCGATTCCGCGTTCGTATCCTCCACAAATGCGCGTAAGACCTTTCTCTGCGTCTGCCACGGACCCACCAGGACCAACGAAACGACGGAGGCCATTAGCAACACGAAGTGTATCAGTGCCGTCATGAAATCCTTTCGCGTGCCCGACGAAATCCGTCACCGCTTGATCGAACTGATCAGGCTTCCCGCAGCCCCAAGCGCGGGGTCAGGAAGGCCGCGCCGCTGTTTCAGAGAGGTGAGTCCTCCCCATTGCTCCAAGAAAGTCATGATGCCGATGTCTTCTGCGGAAGGACGCCCGGATCGCCACCCGTGCGCGCAACAGTCTTGATTTCGCCGCCGACACAGAGATGCCAAGGGTTTGCGCGATCTCGCTCGTCGAATAGTCGTGCGCGTGCTGCAGCTCCATAACCTCGCGAAATGTTGACGGCAAGCGGAGAATTGCGCATCGAAGCAATGCTTCTTTCTCTCGCTGCGCGAAAAGGGCCTCCGGCGATTCTGCCATGTCCCACGGCTCCCAGGATTGCCTGGTTTGGGAATCATCTGAGGAATTGTCGATCGATATTTCGAGCCTGCGCCTCTTGCGCAAGAACATGAGAGCCGAATTGATTGCGATTCTGCTGAGCCAGGAAGAGAAGCTCGATCTGCCTTCAAAATTCTTCAGGTTAATGAAAGCTCTCAGCAGAGCGTCTTGCAGCACATCCTCCGCGTCTGCCCGATTCTGCGTAATTCGGTAAATCGTCCGCAGGACTTTCTTGGAGTGGCGCTCAGATAGCTCCACGAAAGCACCGCGGTCACCCGCCTTTGCGGCTGAAACCAGCAGTTCGTCGTGCAATTCGGTTAGGCTGCCGCAGATCGCGGTGCCGCTTTCTTCTGAGATAGACGCGTTCATTGATTAGCCTTCTCCTTGGTAGTTATGTCTTGCCATTCCTCTTTGGGATCTCACAAAAAATGTCGAGTAGTTGTAGCGTGAGAGCGGCCCGGCATAGTCCGTGCCGGACGTCGCTCAGTGAACGCCGAGAACACTACACGGAGCCTCCTGTGCGACCTCGTACACCGTGCTCCAGAGCCTTGAGATGTGCGACGTCCGGCGATGGAGCCCGATTACCAGGAGATTTGCCTTGTCTCGAACAAGAAACTCGACGAGACGGTCGGGAGCCTCGCCGTCCAAAAGATGCGTCACAACCTCGACGCCCTCGCGCCGCGCCATCTCGCGAGTCTCGGCCTGGAGCCGCTCATAGTGTTTGTACCGATCGTCACGCAGTGTCCGTACAAGAGAACAGTCGGTCGCAATGGCATAGGCGGTGTAGGAGGGAAGTTCCTCCATAACGGTAATTAGCCGCAGTTCGGACCCGAGAGCTTTGGCGAGTTGAATCGCCGACGCCAATGCGCGGCTGGCTTCTGGGGACTCGTTGTAGGCGACAGCGATTCTCTTGAACATCATTTTCTTTCAGTTATTCCTTGTCCATCTGCCCAGCGACACGTCCATCCCCGCTCTCAGCCAGGATCCGTGACAATATGGCCAGAAATGCGACGACCGATACCTGCCAGCCGAGTGGCATCTCCTTCGATTCCTCACGACTGCTGGTATTGCAAAGTAAGGGCCACTTGCAACTGATCGGAAATAGGAGTCGAGTTAACGACTACTGACAGCGTATTGACACTTGCTTGGCAACACGCTGACAGGAGCCAAAGGGATGGCGTGCGGGATCTCCGGCTCCTGACTTCGCGTGAAAGCCGGAAAGTTCCTGGTCCCTACGAGACTGCCTGTGCGAATAGATGAGCCCCGGCAGTCAGCACGTGGCCTTATCTGCAACCGGCGCCGACGTATGAGCAACTGATTGCCAGTAAGCATTTAACCCCACACGCGTTCAATTCGAACGACTCGCCACCTGCTGGATCGTTCTTGCGCTGAACCAATTCCCGCAATTCCAGCGACTGATGAAGGTATGGCACCCGCCTTGCACAGATGCAGGGAGATAGTGCAATAACAGCCAGGCCGCAATGCGTCTCTCGACGGGCAGGAATTGTTCTGCTTGGATCTGTTCGACAAGCTTTTCAGATACCCTGAGGTACTGTATGCACAAGGACGATGACCCTTGGCTTTCGCTGACTTTTCAAAATGGAGGTAGATGTGGCCACAGAAGCAGCAAATACCACGGCAGCAGCCCCTGCAACAGCACCAGCCTCGCCTCCGAAGCCCGAAACACCGGGCAAAGACGCGAACCCAGCAGAACAACCTGAGTCCCGTTGGCAGAAATACGTCACGCCTCTCCTGGTTGTGCTGCTTGCTCTCGCCGTCCTGATTACCGTTACCCGGCAATGGAATTCCTGGGAAGGCGGCAAAGCGGACCAGGTTACCGACGATGCCTACGTTCGCGGAGATCTCACGCCACTCAGTACCAAGGTAGCCGGGATCGTTCGAAGTGTAGACGTTTCCGATTATCAGGCGGTGCACAAAGGCGATCTGCTCGTCGAGCTGGAAGACCACGATTATCAGGCGCAAGTAGCCCAGGCGAGCGCCGCCGTAGAGGCCGCCAGAGCAGCCATCGAAGACAACCAGCGCGAGCAGCAATTGCAGGAGGCGAAGATCGATCGGGCGCTGGCCGGGGTTGAGCAGGCCAAGGCAGGAATCGACGCTGCCCAGGCTCATATCGGTGCCGCTCGGGCCGCGCTCGACCGCACGCTTCCCGAAAGGCGGCGGCAGGAGGCTCTTATTACCACCGGTTCCACTACTCCGCAAAAAGTCGAGCAGGCGGTCGCCGAGGAAGAGGGCTCGCAGGCGCAGTTGGCGACCGGTCAGGCCTCTCTGCAGGAGAGCAAGGCAGCGCTGACCAGCAGCGAAGCGGCGGCAGAAGCCGAACGCCGAGGGCTGCTGGTGTACAAGTCTCAGGAGGTGCAACTGGCCGCCGACCTGCGAGCCAAGGAAGCGAATCTGGTAGTAGCGCAGGTGAACCTTGGCTATACGAAGATTTTTGCACCCGCCGATGGGAGTGTGGGCGAACGGCAGGTCCGCCCCGGCCAGTTAGTCTCTCCCGGGACGCAGGTCATTTCGTTCGTTGATAAAACGAAATGGGTCCAGGCAAATTACAAGGAGACGCAGCTCACGAACGTGAAAGTTGGGGACCCGGCCGAGATCCGGATCGACATGTTCCCCGGGCAAGTTATCCGTGGCAAAGTCATCGAAATAGCCCCGGCCAGCGGGTCGCAGTTTGCTTTGCTGCCGCCGGACAATGCGACCGGCAACTATACCAAGGTTGTACAGAGAATCCCGGTCAAGATTGCGCTCGACGATCCGGAATTCGCCAGTAAGTTGCAACCGGGTCTATCGGTAATTGCCACAGTTCGCACGAGACGATAACAGGAGACCATGGCTGCTACAGTGGTTATAACCCGTCCGCTCACTCCAGTGGAGATTGCGCAGGCCACGGCTAACGCAATCCCCTCGAGATTCCCCCACCGGGGTCTGGTGGGAATTCTCGGCGTCCTCATCGGCGCCCACCTCGTCACGCTCACCGGTCGCATGCTTTCGTTGGGAATGGCGGATCTGAGGGGTCACGTCGGCATTGGTATCGACGAAGCCGCATGGCTTGACAGCGCCTATAACGGGGCCCTCATGTTTATCGGGCCTTTTAGCGTCTACGTCGGAGCTTTACTCGGACCACGGCGCGTCCTTCTGTTTGCGGCAGGAATATTTACCGCGACCTGCGCCTTCCTGCCGCTCATACACAATTACAGTCTGCTGGTCGCGGCATTGATTGTCGCCGGGCTGACCTCAGGCACCTTTTATCCGCTTACCTTGACTTTTGCACTTCGCATTAGTCCCCTGCGATTCCTGCCTTTCACCATGGCGTTCTATGCAACGTTTATCGATGGGGCAGTCAATGTGGCGCCATCACTCTATGGCTGGTACCGCGAACATCTTTCCTGGCATTGGATGTTCTGGAATTCAGCCGTGATTGCGCCGGTGATGTTGGTCTGCATCTACTTCGGAATACCGGCAGCCCCTCCGCGAAAGAAGGAGGGTCCGGTGCCCAGCTTCGTCGGGTTCCTGTACCTTAGCGCCGGATTGGCCCTGATGTTTATCGCCCTCCAGCAAGGCCAGAGGCTCGACTGGTGGCGCTCTGGAGTATTCAACGCGTTATTCTGGTCCGGCGCGTTCTTCACGCTGTGCGCGCTGGTACGGCGGCTACTACGCGGTGCCAACCCTCTGGTGGCGCTCCCTTATCTCTGGAAGTTGAACACTGTCCTGCTCGGGAGCCTGCTCTTCTGGTTTCGGTTTACTCTCACTTTAACTATCATCCTGATACCGCAGTCCCTGACCATCCATGGTTTCGAGGCCAATCAGATTGGGCCAGCCATTATCTGGAGCGCGATTCCACTCCTGCCCGTCGCGTTTATAGCCGGACTCCTGATGCGTCGCGGGGTGGATCCCCGGCTGGTCTTCGCTGCCGGGCTCGCGTGCACCGCCCTTGCGGCTGTCTTGAGCGCTCAATACACGAGTGCGTGGGCCGCAGAAAATTACTATCGCACCGAGCTGCTCACCGGCGTCGGACAAGCGTTTTCTCTCATAGGGCTGGTGGGATGCATCATCCTGCAGGGAGTCTTCACCGGGGGGTTGATGAAACCTCAATGGATCCTGACCTTTTCTGCATACTTCCATACCATTCGTTTGTTTGGCGGAACGGCCGGGGCCGTGTACATGGCTCACTTTCTCGCCAACCGCGAGAAACTGCACTCCAATCTTCTTGGGCTGCACGTAAGCGCTGGCAGCTGGATTACAGATGCAAACATTCGCGCCATGACGGCTGGACTCTTCGGAAAGTCCTCTGGAATACCCTCGGCCGGGGCGCGTGCGGTCGATCTCATCGCGGCCCGACTGCGCCTGCAGGCATATACGTTGAGCCTTATTGATGGCTACCTGTTGGTCGCGTGGACCTGCTTTATCGCTCTTCTCCTCATCGCCCTGCTCCGCAAGTCGCCTTTCAGTTACGCCGGCCTGGCCAGGCTGCAAGAGGTTAAGGAGACGCACTCATGAAGTGGAGATTACAGCTCGATCCTGAAACTCAAGCGGCCGCTTATTTAGATTTCGCGATTTAGACACTTTGGAAAGCCGGCGCCAATGTAGCCGGACGCGAATCGGAGGAGATGGGTATGAAGAAGGGAAATCAGACCATGCGCAAATGGGCAGTAATAGCCGCCTGTTTCCTGACGATGGTCTCAGCGGTCAGAGGGCAGGAGCGGAAGATAACCCTCCAGGAGGCGATTGACCTCGCCGTGCGTCAGAACCGAGCACTGAAAATCGCGCAGTATGATGTCGCCGCGGAGCAGCAGAAGCAGCGTGGCGCAAAGTCCGACTACTTCCCAACCTTGCACAATGACTCCAACGCTATCTACATCACCGATGTCGAGCGAATTGAGGTACCCCCGGGCGCCTTCGGGGTAATTCCGGGAGGCCCACTCATTCCTCCCACAACAACCTACCTCACCCAGGGAAATAATGCATATCAATCCAGCGGCACGCAACTCTCCCAGCCCATAACCCAACTCATCAGGATTCATGACTCCAATAAGATCGCTGCGGCCGACGTAGGAATCTCGAAAGCTTCTCTGAAAAAGACTTCGACCGACGTTATCTACACAGTGCATCAGCTCTACTACGCCCTGCTTACCACCCAGTTGCAGCGGAAGGCGGCCGAGTTACAAATTACGGCAACCAACGAAACCCTGGCCGAAAACGGAGAACAGTTCAAGAACGGAAGCCTGCTGCAGGTGGCCCTAGTAGAAAGCCGGGCCAACTCTCTTGAAGCGAAACAGACATTGTTGACCGCCGATATGCAGATATCGGACCTGAACACTCAGCTGAATGATGTGCTGGGCCTGCCGCTCAACACAAAGCTGGTTCTTGACCCGGATGTCAATGCTGCGTATGACCTGCCGAAACGCGAGGATGCACTCCGGACAGCCCTCCAGAATAACCCCGAAGTTCAGGAGGCCCTCCAGAAGGTGGCGAAAGCACGAGCTGCTGAGGGAGCCGCGAAAACGGAATACATCCCCGATGTAACCGGGTTCGTTCGTTACAGCTACCAGAACGGCGTGCCTTTCGTCGTCCACAACTTTGGAACGGTTGGGGTTCACTTCAGCTACGATCTGTTCGACGCCGGCAAGCGGCGCGCCCTGGTGCGCGAGCGGCGGGACGAAGTCTCGGAGGCGGAAGAGGCCCTGGGGCACGTGAAGGACGAGGTGGGCGTACGCATCACCACCATCTACAACAAGCTCGAAACCACCAAAGCCATGGTCGACGTCGCTAAGGAGTATCTTGCCGCACGGCAGGAGAACGCCCGGCTCACCGAGGATCAATTCAAGCAGGGCACTGCGTTGGCCTCACAGCGCGATACCACGCACGCGCAGGCGATGAAGGCTCAGGTCGGATTGCTCGACGCCAGCCTGAATTACCTGCTGGCGCGTGACGAACTGAATCGAGTGCTCGGTTCCACAGCTCCGTGATCCGGTCACTCGACTCTGAGGTTGCGAGGAAGACTATGGCGACGACTCATCCGGCTACACCGCACTCCGCTCTAAATTACCAAGCCCGGCAGATCGAACAGATTGCCTCGCAGGTCCGGGTCCAGCCAGTCGGAGTGAAAAGCCGGTTCAGACGGTCCGTGTAGGCCCGCGGATCAGCGTATGCAATGACGGCGCCACGGCTTCCATCTCGAGTCGTGTGGGTGACACGCCACTTGATCTCGAAGGGATCAAAAGCCTCTGCCAGTTGCGTGAAGAGAGCGTCCAGCTCTGAGTTTTGTCCTGACTTCTTCGGTCGCCATCATTTTGTCTCCTCAAAAGCAGAAAAAGGCGCTCCGGAGAGCGCCTCAGTGGCCCGGGTTGCGATGCACTCAAAAAGGATTTGCTCGAGACCATCGTAGTGAATCTTCCCGACGATTCTTGGGACTTGAAAACGCATGAGGCTTTGCACCCATGAACTGCGTCATAACATATATGTACGTAAGTAGAGTGCGGCTTAGTATTTGAACCTGCAGCTTGACTGGCCAACCGTTCGATAGATTCAGATGGAGGTGCCCTTTGCCTAGTGATCAAGAACCCACATCCGCAAACGATCTTCCGGGGCAGGAACAGCAGAACGATACCTCGAGCCAGCCGCTCACTTTGCGGGTAAGCCGCCGCTTCTTTCTGTCAAGCCTGGGGACAGTTGGGCTTGCAGCCACGGCTTCGCCCGTTCTGGCAGCAACGGCTACATTGGAGCCGGCAGTTGTGGAACAGAAGTCCGAAGCCGCCGCGTTGACAGGTGCCGTTCCGGTAACTCTAAAAGTAAACGGGAAGAGCTACACTCTCCGTCTCGATCCGCGGACCACACTGCTCGATTGCCTTCGCGAAAACCTGAACCTGCCCGGCACGAAGAAGGGCTGCGACCACGGCCAGTGCGGCGCCTGCACGGTGCATGTAAACGGCCAGCGAGTAAATTCGTGCCTGTCCTTCGCGGTGATGCATTCGGCAGACGAGATCACAACCATCGAGGGCATCGGCCAGCCTGATCATCTTCATCCTATGCAAGCCGCATTTGTCGAGCACGACGGTTATCAATGCGGCTACTGTACCTCGGGTCAGATTATGTCTGCTGTGGCTGTGCTGTCGGAACCCGTTGGGCCCACAGACGATGACGTCAAGCAGGCTATGTATGGAAATATCTGCCGCTGCGGCGCATACCCCAATATCGTCGCCGCTGTACAAGCGGTCCGCCGCCAAGCTTGATTCCGCACCAGCCTGAGCTGGTTTCCCATCCGACGGAGGAGACAATGCAGACCTTCCAATACCAACAATCAGCCACCGTTGACCAGGCCGTCCAAGCCGGAGCCCGGTCGAAAACAGCCCAGCAGTTTGCGGACGTTCGCTTCATCGCAGGTGGCACAACGCTGGTCGATCTTATGAAGCTTGATGTCGAGCGGCCGAACCAGGTGGTTGACATCAACACTCTTCCGCTTGCGCAGATTGAACCTGCTCCAGGCGGCGGACTCGTGATCGGCGCTCTGGCACGCAACTCTGCAGTCGCGCATCATCCGGTTGTCCAGCGCGACTACGCGGTGCTCTCTCAGGCATTGCTCTCCGGCGCGTCGCCCCAATTGCGCAATATGGCGACGACCGCCGGCAATCTGCTACAGCGCACCCGCTGCCCATACTTCCGCGATACGGCGCATGCCTGTAACAAGCGCGAGCCGGGCGCCGGCTGTTCTGCTATCGGCGGTCACAATCGAATGATGGCCATCCTCGGCGTGAGCAAGGACTGCATCGCCTCCAATCCATCGGACCAGAATGTCGCGCTTACGGCGCTGGAAGCGACGATCCAGGTGCAGGGCGTAAGAGGCACGCGCAGCATCCCCATTCAGGACTTCTATCTCAAGCCGGGTTCTACGCCGAACCGCGAGAACATTCTTGAGCCCGGCGACCTGATTGTCAGCGTCACGCTTCCGGCTCCGGTTCCCGGTACACGATCGCACTATCTGAAGCTGCGTGACCGCGCCGCTTACGAGTTCGCGCTCGCCTCGGCGGCGATCGTCATCAGAGTAAACGGCAGCAGAATCGAGAGTGCTCGTGTCGCCCTGGGCGGAGTTGGTACGGTTCCCTGGCGTTCTCGCGAGGCGGAACATGTTCTGGAGGGACAAGCCGCCGATCCAGCGACATTCCGCAGAGCTGCGGAGGCAGCATTGAAAGACGCGCAACCTGCGAGCGAAAACGGCTTCAAGGTAGAGCTTGCAAAGCGGTGCATTGTACGTGCACTCACTGTGTCCACTCAGTCCGCATAGAACAAAGGATAGGTCGGTGGCCCGATCGAAGAGGAGACGATTCCCATGATGTTCGAAGAGTTTGTTGAATTCATCGGCAGCCAGGAGGGCGCTCCGCCAAAGCCTGTCGACCCGAACGCGCCGCCTCCGTCGGCGATCATTGGCGCGGATGTGCCGCGCATCGATGGGCCGTTAAAGACAACCGGCACGGCACGCTACGCCTCCGATTACAACTTTCCCGGCCTGGTGTATGCGGTGCCAGTCCGCTCCACCATCGCCAGCGGCAAGATCCTGCGCATTGACAGCGCCGCGGCGGAAGTTATGCCGGGCGTGCTGCTGGTGATGCATCACGGCAACATCATGCCGCTCTACCGGAACGCCTCCGGTGGGCGCAACAGCGAAAGCCGTCCTGCGTTTGAAGACGAGACAGTCTACTACTGGGGCCAGTATGTCGCAGCCGTGGTAGCGGAAACTCTGCAACAGGCACAGGCGGCTGCAGCAGCCGTGCGAGTGGAATACGAGCCGACAAAGTTCAGCGTCGATACTTCTCTGTCCGACAATCTGCCTCCTGAAGGTCAGCCCGGCGGCCCTCGCGTTATGAGCCATCGCGGCGATCCCGAGGCCGCATTTGCTTCGGCCCCAGTTAAAGTCGACGAGACTTACATCACCCCGGTCGAAACCCACAACCCGATGGAAATGCACGCCACGGTTGCCGTATGGGACGGGAAGAAATACACCCTGTACGAGAGTTCGCAAGGCGTAATGAACCATCAGAATGTCCTGTCTCAGGTGCTCGGCACACCGAGGGAAAATGTCGAAGTCATATCGCGGTTCATCGGCTCGGGATTCGGCGGCAAGCTCTTCCCCTGGCCTCATTCGGCGATCGCGGCAGCGGCTTCTCGCCAACTCAACCGTCCGGTAAAGCTCACGCTCAGCCGCAAGATGATGTTTTGCGATTCCGGCCATCGTCCGCGTACTCAGCAGCGCATGCGCCTGGGTGCGACACCCGACGGCAAGCTTCTTTCCCTGCAGCAGGATTACCGGAATCACACCAGTTACGGCGACGACATTCGCGAGAACTGCGGCGAGGCAACGCCATTCCTCTACAGCACGGCGAACCTCAAGGTGACCTCTGCGTTGGTGCGCCGCAATGTCGGCACACCCACGCCCATGCGTGGTCCCGGTGCTGTTCCCGGCCTCTTCGCGCTTGAATCGGCGATGGACGAACTGGCCATCAAGCTGAAAAAGGATCCCGTGGAGCTGCGCCTCTCGCTCGACACGCTGATCGATGAGGAGAAGAACAAGCCCTTTTCGTCGCGGCACCTCAAAGAATGTTTGCAGCTGGGCTCGGAGAAATTCGGCTGGTCGCGCCGCACGCCCGAGGTCGGATCGATGCGAAAGGGCGACCTGATCCTCGGATGGGGCGTCGCCGCCGCATCCTGGGGCGCGGGCCGCGGCGTGTGTGACATGTCGGTCAGCCTGCGCCACGACGGCACAGCACTCGTCAGTTGCGGAACTCAGGACATTGGCACCGGCACCTACACGGTGCTTGCCCAGGTTGTCAGTGACAAGACGGGCATCCCAGTCGACAAGATCGATGTCGTTCTTGGAGACAGTTCGCTGCCGCCAGGACCTACTTCCGGCGGCTCAACTGCAACTGCTACCGTTTTGCCAGCGGTGATCGATGGCACAAATGCGGCCGTGAAGGTGGTTCTGACTGTGGCATCCAGCACCAAAGGCTTGCCCTTTCAAAGCGAGGGCGACCCGCCGCCGCTGGCGATGACAGCCGGCCGCGTGCACATAAAGGGAGAGCCTCCCGCGAGCGGCGTGCCTTTCGGCGAGGTTCTTCGCATGGCAAATCTCGCCAGCGCCCGCGGTGATGGAAGAAGCGGAGGCCTGGGCGCCGACCCGAGATCCCACGAGTTCTCCACGCATTCCTTTGGCGCGCAGTTTGTCGAGATAGAATGGGACCCAGGCATTGCCCGTCTGCGCGTGAGCCGGGTTGTCACTGTTATCGATGGCGGCCGCATCATCAACATGCGTACCGCGACCAACCAGATCGCAGGCGCCGTGGTTATGGGCGTGGGTATGGGGCTGTTCGAAGAGACCATCTACGATCCGCGCAACGGCCATCCCATCAACGACAACTTCGCTGATTACATCGTTCCCACCATCGCCGACATGCCCCAGATAGACGTTCACTTCCTGGACATCCCTGACCCTTTGTTGAATGAATATGGAGCCCGGGGCATCGGCGAGATCGGATTGGCCGGTGTGGCGCCGGCGATCACCGCCGCCGTCTACCACGCAACGGGAGTCCGAGTTCGCGAGCTTCCGGTGCGCATCGAAGATCTGCTGACAGCTCGTGTTAGCGCCTGAACGACTGAACATCGGTCGGTTATTTCAAACGTTTAGAACTCGTCAACTGCTGAGGGACTGAATATGCCGATAGACCCAACAACCACCGCGCTGCTCCTGATTGAGTATCAGAACGACTTCACCAGTGAAGGGGGAGCCCTGCATAACGGGGTGAAATCTGTCATGGAGAGCACGAACATGCTTGCCAACACGGAGCGGCTGGCCGCCGAGGCTCGCGCGGCGGGGGTGACCGTGATGTTCGCACCTATCTCGTTTGCGAAGGGATATCGCGAGATCACCTCGGAGCCCTATGGCATCCTCAAAGGCGTTGTAGACGCGAACGCATTTGTGCGCGGAACCTGGGGAGCGGAAATCGTGGATTCGCTCGCGCCCGACCCGGACGACATCGTCGTCGAAGGAAAGCGTGGGCTCGACACATTTGCCAGCACGAATCTCGATTTTATCCTTCGATCGCGCGGGATCAAGACCCTCGCTGTAGCCGGGTTCCTGACAAACGGCTGCGTCGAATCGACGGCGCGCACAGGTTATGAGAAGGGCTTCAGCATCGTTGCGCTCTCTGATTGCGCAGCGACGCTCTCAGAGGAAGAGCAACGCTTCACCTTCGAAAAGAATCTGCCGATGTTCGCTCGAATCTGCACGCACACTGAATTCTTGTCTGACCTTATTCCGCGGTCCGGCTCACAAACTTGATCAGCGCAGCCCGAGCCCGGTGTCAGCCCCGGCTCTTTCGTGACTCTGCAGGGTGCGCCAATACCGATGACCATTTAGACCGCGGCAGGAGCGTCCATATCGACATTTCGTTGCGTTGGGGTGCCGGCGAACGTGGCTTTTCGATAACTTCAATTCTCAGTTGACGACAACAGGCGAAAGCACGTTTCCAGAACTGCAACGCCTCGAAAGGCGCTTTGGCGACTTATCATTCGTTCAGAGTGAATATCGGCAAAGTGAAGCGTTTTTTTTGTTTCTCAATCGTGCGCGACAATGCCGAGGCATATCGACAGCTGGCGTGTTACACCTACAGGTGCGGAGGAATCCGTTCGGAAAAGGTCCTTCGTGGAACTCCCTATAATGAGGCGCGAATAATTGCGCATAGCGTTTTCATCAGCTACTGCATTACGCTCATAAATTTGTGGAGGCAGAAGGCCGGTGAATAGCTTGAAAATGCCCGTCTGGTTCCTTGCAGGCGGATTGATCCTCTTGCAGATGATTCTGATTGCGGTCATCGTTCATGGCGAGTCGCTCACCTTCGATGAGGCCGACCATATTTTCTCCGGCTACATGATGTGGCATAGCGGCGACTACGGTCTGAATCCCGAGCACCCGCCGCTGGTGAAGCTGGTGGCGACACTGCCTCTACTGCACGAGAAGCTGTGGGTGCCTCCGCTGCAAGGGCGGATGTTCAAGACAGAGGCGTACCGGGATGGCCGTGATTTTATGGAACGGAACGACGGCCCGAGCCATCGCCTGCTCTTCCGCATACGCTTGGCAGCAGGTGTCTTTGCTGCGGGACTTTCGGTTGCGGTATTTCTAATTGGGAGCGAGCTCTTTGGCGAGTCCGCCGGTTTGCTGGCTTTGCTTTTGGTGGTCTTCGAGCCCAATGTGTTGGCCAACAGTGACCTGGTAACGACCGATGTGGGCGTCACTTGCTTCTTTCTGGCCACAATCTATTGCTTCTACCGGTACGCAAGGCAGCCATCTGTGATTCGTCTGTTGCTGACCGCCTTGGCCGCCGGACTCACACTCGCGTCCAAGCACAGCGGAATTTTGCTGGCCCCGATGCTGCTGGCGCTGGTGCTGGTAGAGATCGCCTATGCCGAGCGGGAAAGGCGCAAGCAGATAGCTGGAAAACTGCTTGGCGGATTTGCAGTCATCGTAGTCCTCGCGGTCGTGATGCTCTGGGCTTTTTACGGTTTTCGCTATGCGGCCAGACCGGCAGGACTAGTGATGAACCCGACGCTGAGCGAATACGCTGCACCCCTCAACGGGATGAACAGTTGGGTCATGGGGCATCTCGCCAACTGGCGCTTGCTGCCGGAATCCTACCTGATGGGGATGACTGACATCCACTATGGAACGCTGCGGTATCCCATCTTCCTGCTGGGGCACGACTATCCTCACGGTGTCTGGTGGTACTTTCCCGTCGCGTTGTCCATCAAGACCTCTCTGGGCTTGATCGGTCTTGTGGTTCTGGCCAGTATTGCGCTGATCAGCAGACGGCTCAGACAGAGAAGAGAAGTGGCGTACCTGGTTGTACCTGGGGCTATCTATCTGATAGTCGCGATCCTCAGCGGTATGAACATCGGCACTCGTCATGTTCTGTTTCTGTATCCGCTGGCCGCGTTGCTCGGCGCAGCGGGTCTGACAGCGCTCGCGCAGCACAGCCGGCGCTGGATTTGGATCGGTGGAGGATTGGTCGCTTTCCACGTCATCTCTGCCATGGCGATATTCCCGGCAGAGATGGCGTATGGCAACGAAGCCTGGGGCGGAACGGCAAACACCCACAAACACCTGAGCGACTCCAGTGTGGATTGGGCGCAGCAGCTGCCGCACATCAAGCAATGGGTGGACGCACATCCTGACGAGGAGTGCTGGTTGGCCTATTCCGCTTATCCCGATCTTCGTCCGCAAGCCTACGACATTCCCTGTCACCCACTGCCCACGGCCCATACCGGAGGAGAGATCCTGCCCGTCGACGTGCCAGAAACCATCCATGGCAACCTCCTGTTAAGCGCAGACGATCTGGAAGCCTGTGACTGGCCCAGCGGACCAGCTGAACGTCTTCGAGCGCTTTCGGTGGATGCCGATGGCGGAGCAGATCGATCACAGCGTCTTTGTGTACCGCGGCGATTTCCATATTCCTGAGGCAGCGGCGTTGGCAGCAGTCCAAAAGTCGAAAATTCTGCTGAGAGAGAATAGGCCCGCGGAGGCTTTGGTTGCGGCAAAGAGGGCGGTCGCGTTGCAGCCGGAGAATCTGCTGGCGCAAATGGCCTTGGGAGACGCCCAATCGGCATTAGGCGACAAAGACAGCGCACGAGCCGCCTATGAATTGGCGCTAGCCGCGGCGCATCGATTGGAAGCCGACGCCCAGACGCTGTTTGTGCCGGATTTAGAGCAGGAGCTGCATCCATGACGCCGTCATAACATAAGGCGTCGAGTATTTCTTTACATCCGAAGACGATTGGGAAGTTGGCCTAATTGCAGAACCACCGTTACGTTCCAGAATGGGTCCGTTCGGAGGCTTTGCCGGTAGCCCAGTGTCTTGAAGGCTATTTCGCTTAAAAAGAACTCCTTAGCCGCGCAACGGCACTCTTACCTGGGCGCAAAGGACGAGTCACCCCGCAACCCGGAATTTGTAACGCGAAGCCGCATAAGGCTCGACGAAATGCCATGACCAGAAAAATCAACTGTCGCCAACAGGCCAAAGCACGTTTCCAGAACTGCAACGCCTCGAAACGCGCTTTGGCGATTTGCACTAACCCGCTAGCGCGGGAGGGTATGCTTCTGTGGCAGTTGGGTAGAGTTCTGGACACCCAAGGAGGTGTCCATGACACATCTACGCCAGCGCATGCAGGAAGATCTCCGGCTGCGCAACTTCTCCGAACGCACGATTCGTCACTACACCCACACCGTTGCTGAGTTTGCAAAATACTTCCACACGTCACCCGATCAGCTGGGCCCCGAGCACGTGCGGACCTGGCTGCTATATCTGCTCAATGAACGCAAGCTGGCCTGGGGAACTATTCAAGGGCGCCCGATCGGCGCTGAAGTTCCTCTACACGCGGACGCTGAAGCAGACCTGGTTTGATCAGGAGGTTATCAAGCCCAAGGTGCGTCGCAAGCTGCCCACGGTCTGGAGCCGGGAAGAAGTCCGCGCCCTGCTCGATGCAACAACCAACACGAAGCATCGCGCATCTGCTGGCCTTGTACTACAGCGCTGGACTCCGCTGTCAGGAAGCGCTCGATCTGAAGGTCACCGACATCGACAGCCAGCGGATGATCATCCACATCCGCGAGGGCAAGGGCAAGTTTCCCGCGCCAGGTCATGCTGTCGCCCAAGCTGCTGGAGCTGCTGCGTCTCTATTGGCGCTGGCGCAAGCCCAAGGATTGGCTCTTTCCCGGACGATGGCCCGGACCAGCCCATGGTGGCAAGCGCGGTTCGCATCGCCTGCGCAGAAGCTGCGCAAGCAGTTGGGCATCGCGAAGCCGCTCAGCCCGCATGTGCT
The DNA here is from genome assembly GCA_963724375.1 of uncultured Acidobacteriaceae bacterium. Lineage (GTDB taxonomy): Bacteria > Acidobacteriota > Terriglobia > Terriglobales > Acidobacteriaceae > Silvibacterium. The sequence continues at coordinate 298,566 of CAVRUM010000010.1, read as the reverse complement.
GCGCCACTCCTTCGCTTCACATCTTCTCGATGCCGGCACCGATCTGCGCAGCATCCAGCTTCTGCTCGGCCATCGCGATCTGGAGACCACCTCCCGCTACCTGCACGTCTCCGAAGCCCGGCTGCACGCTACGGCGAGTCCACTCGACGACCTGCCCATTCGCGACATCCGCACTGCCCAGGGAGGGAACAGAACTGCATGACCGGACATCGGCTCGAAGTGGCCGATGTCTTCCACGCTCACCGAGAAGGAGTTCCTTCAACGCTGGGGCCATGTTGTCTCGGACCAGCAGCGGAAGGTGCTGCGCGATATCGGCCTGTGCCGTACGGCTGCACTCGGCACACATCTGGAACGATGCGATCGCTGCAGCTATGAGACTGTCGCTTACGACTCCTGCCGCAACCGGCACTGTCCCAAGTGTCAGTCCACGGCCCGCGATCGCTGGCTCATGAAGCAGGCCACAAGCCTGCTGCCGGTGCCCTACGCCCATGTCGTCTTCACCGTGCCTGAGCAACTGGCGCCGCTCGCACTGCGCAACCAGCGTCTCTTTTACGGCCTGCTGTTTCGGGCCGCTTCCGAGACCCTGCTGGAGATCGCCGCCGATCCTCGCCATCTCGGCGCACGCATCGGCGTGCTCGCCGTACTGCACACCTGGTCGCAGAACCTGAGACATCATCCGCATCTGCACTGTCTCGTTCCCGCCGGCGGACTGGCTCTCGATCACTCCCGCTGGGTCGCAACCCGACGCCAACTTCTTCCTGCCCGGTGCGTGTGCTCAGCCGCATGTTCCGCGGCAAGCTGCTGGCCTTCCTCAAGCAGAGCTTATCCGACGCAGGCGAACTATGCTTCCCCGGCACGCTGGCTGATCTTTCCACACCACGTGCATTTCACTCACTGCTCGTACCTTGCGCCGACAAGAAGTGGGTCGTCTACTCCAAACCACCCGTTCGGCGGACCCGAGCATGTGCTGAAGTATCTGGCCCGCTACACCCATCGCGTTGCCATCTCCAACGGAAGGCTGCTCAGTCTCGATAACGGCCAGGTGCGCTTCCGCTGGCGCGATTCCAGACACAACAACCGCATCGGCGTCATGACGCTCGACGCAGTCGAGTTCATCCGCCGCTTCCTGCTCCACGTCCTGCCTTCACGGCTTCGTCAAGATCCGCCACTTCGGCTTGCTCGCCAACCGCAACCGCCGTCAGGCACTGGCTCTCTGCCGATTCCATCTCAACGCCACCGCTGCCGGACAGCAGCAGCGTTGCTCACCGAACAACAGAAGCTCTGCGCTCAACCGCTCCTGCCCGCAGTGCAAATGCGGCATCCTGCACGTCATCGCACGCCACTTCACTGTTGAACTGGGCTGCCCCAACTCACCGCCTCGTCTCCGCACACTTCGACTCATCCTGAGGAAGATGATGCCAACCTGTATGCCAACCCGACTCCTCGCCTCAACGGATTCTCACTCCGCCCACGCTCGCCCCATGCCTCCAATCGGCTCCGCATAGCCTCGACGTCTTCCTTACAGCCATCCCCTGCACACCGCCAGCGCACCCCCGGACCGAGCCTAGCTCTGGCTCACCGTCGTCCCATCTCGTGCCCGGTCGGCCGCCTCAACTCCCCGCAAGCGGCATTCAATCCCCATACATCCACCGCGCTAGCGGCTTACTGCAAATCGCCGTATCCACACCGCTCCGCACCAGCAGCATCGTGCACGCACAGTTCCGTGCACGCGGAGCACTGTCGATACGGCACTAGAGATCTAGCATGAAGCGAAACGCACTTCTGCTTCCCGGTTCACGGGAGCTGTTCACGGGAGCTGTTCACGGGAGCTGTTAACCACAAAGTAATTTCCGGCTTACGACAATACGTCCGCAACCCTTGCGGCCAGCTAAGAAAAGAGAAAACTCCTACTCTCGCACAAGTGATGGCCGCAACACGCGAAGCATGCGTCGTGCCTCGTCGAGTGACCGTGATTTTCGAGATCCTTCAACCCAGAGCGAGGCGTAGCCATGGACGCAGCACCACGCAGCCTCGAATCGCGCTGCCAACTCATCCTCCGACAGCGGCCTGGTCCAATGCTCGTTCGCATGTATCAGTGCAGCGCGCAAAATTCGTTCTCCACGTTCCCGTGCAAGCCGAAGGCGAGGTGACTGCTGGTCGAGCAGTTCACTATGCCACATCACTCGAAAATGCTCCGGCCACTTCATGGCGAACTGTATGTATCCCAATCCGGACGCTTCGAGATCATCGTCTGCATTCTTTACTCTCGTCGGATCCATGGCTTCCGCCAGCCGCTCGAATCCGTCGGCAGCGAGTTCAGTCAACAAACCGGTGATATTTCCGAAGTGATGAGCTGGGGCACCGTGGGAAACACCCGCCTTCCGCGCACACGCACGAAGCGTAAGGCCCTCCAGACCGGAGGTCCGTATGATCTCCTCCGCGGATTTCAGCAGGGCGGCGCGAAGGTCTCCATGATGATATCCATCACCTTTGCGCGTCGCCGAAGATTTCTGTCGAGATGTTTGGCCCATGGCTTCAGAAAGGGTAAATATTTGAATCAATCTAGACAATGTCTAGATCTTATCCTCAGGAGACTCATATGGTCACTGTCAACTGGATCATCAATGCTCACAAGATTCTCGTCACCCCCATCGTCCTCGCCATGATGTGGTATTTCCATAACTGGAGCGCCGCGGCGTTTTTTTACCTTGGCTTGCACGGCACCTACACCCTGCTCTGGCTTGTCAAGCAATCTGTGTTCGCCGACAAACGCTTTGCACAGCCGATTCCGCTATGGATCGGCGTGCTGACACCTTTCCTGCCGTTGATGGCTTATATGATCGGCCCGTATCTGCTCATTTCGGAACACACCGTACCGCCGAACTGGGTCTTCGCTCTCGCATCATTTCTTTGCATTTCCGGCGTGTTCCTTCACTACGTCAGCGATGCACAGAAATTCTTTTTGTTGCAGCTGCGCAAAGGACTGATTCAAGACGGGCTCTTCGCCAGAACACGGAACCCCAATTATCTGGGCGAATTACTGATATACGGCGGATTCGCGCTCGCCTCATGGCACTGGCAGCCGGTCCTGGTGCTTGCTGGATGGTTCGTGTTCTTCTTCCGTAACATGCGCCAGAAAGATAAGTCGATGTCCCGCTATCCGGAATTCGCCGTCTACAAAGATCGGACTGGAATGCTCCTGCCTTCGCTCGGTATCCGCGGAGCAGCCCTAACGAGCACACATCAATGACTGGAGACGTCCGAATCGCCTTTGCAACCGGTTCAGGGTCGTATCACCGGCTACTCTTCCGTTACTGAGGAGTAAAGGAAGGGTTGGCGACAAGGGAGGGTTGACGACCACCCGCCCCGAATTCGGAAACCCCGCGCCTCAACAAGTGAATCGCGCCAGTTGGCACCACCTCAGGCTGTCCAGAGCAGCGAGAGAAAAAACTCCGGGGTCACACTTTTCTGAATCGATGCTTATTGATCTTCAGAGCCTTGATTTTTGAATCGAGAGTCGACTGTGGAATTCCGAGCTTGGCTGCAGCTCCCCGGGGGCCGGACACCCTGCCGTTGCATTCGGCAAGCGCTGCCTCGATCATCTCTTTCTCCTGGGTTGCCAGCTTCTCCGAGAGAGGCTGAATCGCCGCATCGCTGCCAGCGGAATGTCCCACGAGCCAACGCTCGTCAATGGAGAGGTTTTCCGAATCGCAAAGGATGACAGAGCGTTCAATCACGTTCTGTAATTCTCGAATGTTGCCGGGCCATCTGTACGATTGCAGAAGCTCCATGCTCTTCTTCGATATGCCTGTTATCTTTTTTCCTGCCTTGCTGGCATAGCGATCGACAAAGTAATCCACCAGCAAAGGAATGTCTTCTTTTCGTTCCCGCAAAGGAGGCATTTCAAGCGGGAACACATTCAATCGATAGAACAGATCCTCACGAAAATTGCCTTCCGCGATAGCTGCATGCAGATCGCGATTGGTAGCCGCGACCACCCGCGCGTCAGTCTTGAGAGATTCATTTCCCCCGACACGCTGAAATTCGCGCTCCTGCAGAACGCGCAGCAAGGCGATCTGTGTTTCCGAAGGGAGTTCGCCGACCTCATCCAGGAAAATGGTGCCACCGTCCGCAGATTCGAAGCGTCCCAGGCGCCGCTGCGTCGCTCCCGTGAAAGCGCCCTTCTCATGTCCGAATAGTTCCGATGCAATCAGGTCACGCGGGATCGCAGCACAGTTAACGCTGACAAAGGCGTGCGACGATCGTTGCGAACGCTTGTGAATGGCGCGCGCTATAAGTTCCTTGCCTGTACCTGTCTCCCCTGCGATCAGAACCGTCGAATCGGTGGGCGCCACTTTAGCCACTCCCGATAGAACCGCTTGCAGTGCCGGGGATGAACCCACAATCTCTTCGAACATCCTGTTGACATCGATCTCTTCTCGCAGCGCCAGATTCTCTTTGTACAACTGGTCCTTCAAAATCTGAATTTCCTCAAGAGCACTCCTCAGGGCGGTGACATGTTCCTGCAGGGATTCCTCTGCCCGCTTGCGCTCCACAATTTCCAGTTGCAGGTCTTCGTTGGCTTTGGTCAGAGCCGCGGTTCGTTTCGCAACCCTTATCTCCAGTTCATTCCTTGCTCGTGTGGCCTGCGCCATAAAGACAGAAAACAAAACGAAGACAAGGTCGTAGCTAACGCGCGAGATCACATCAATCCCGCGCGAAAAGACAAGCGTACGGATAAGCACAACGAGGACAGCTGCGAGAATGCCCGGCCCGATTCCGCCAAACCAAAAGGTGATCGCAATCGCGCAGAAGGAAAACGACATGATTGCGAGAGGCAGGTGAAAGTAAAGAAATGTCTGTGCAGCGGCAAACGCCGCGCTCACGGAGACGATCGCCAGTGCGTATCCCACAGCAACACGAAATGTTGGCTTTCTCAGCCAATTCGATAGCCACGAACTAGCTGTGGAATCGGCAACGGAATCTGCCATGCTTCAGTTTCCTCGGAGTTCATCTATAGTGATGAGCCTCACGCGCGTAAGGGCTCGCGAGATTTCGGAAATTCCCGAAATCTCGTGAACGCTGCCTACGGGGACACCTATCTATCATCCGAAGAAATGATTCGAGTTAGGCCTCAAAGTAACATCTCCGGCGGTTTGGCGATCGCCGTGCATGTACCAGTTGCGAGCAACTGCTCGCAAAGGAAATAGAGATGAAACCTAAGGTCTTATTCTTTGTCACTATGGTATTCCTGCCTGCCCTGGCGTTTGCGGGAGAGAGAAACTCTGCAAACGTCGAGCTGGATCAGTCGGTCACGGTTGCAGGCACTCAACTCGCGCCGGGTCAGTACAAGCTGATTTGGGAAGGGAACGCTCCGAATGTAAGCGTGAGCTTCGTTGAGGGCAAGAAGACCGTCGCAACTGCTCCCGCAAAGCTTGTGAGTAATCCAACCAACGAAGAAGCAATTGAAACGACAACGCAAACTGGCAATACGCAGGTATTGCAGGCCGTTGACCTGAAGAATGTGACGATACGATTCGAAAATGCTGTCCCCGGTGCCGGAAACTGAATCGGAAGAGGGCCGCTCAGTATCACGGCCTCAAGACTTTTGAAGCCCTTGCGGTAATTGGTCGCGGCTCTCCACCTCGTGTTCTTTTAGCCGGCGCAGATCCCAATCGCTGGCCACGGGGGCGACTCGAAGAAGGAATCCTTTATGAAATCGTTCACTGGAGATCAAGTAAGTCTGGGGTTTGTGGGCGTGGGGGCGATGGGGAGTCGCATCGTGCGACGTCTGCGCGATCACAGCTACAAAGTCTCGGTGTATAACAGAAACCGCGCCAAAGCTGAGGCGCTGCTGCCGTACGGCGTCTCGGTCACCGGGAGTCTGGCGGACCTGGGAATGAGCGCCGATGTGATCCTTTCCTGTCTGAGCGACGACGATGCAGTTCGCAACGTTTACTTGGGGCAAGACGGGATTCTGGCCAGTTCACGACCGGGCCAGGTCGTGCTCGAAATGAGCACTGTCTCGCCTAACACCTCCCGCGAGTTGCACGCGGAAGGCGCGAAGCACGGCGTCACTGTTATGGATGTTGCGATCTCTGGCAGCACCCCTGCGGTCGAACAAGGCACCGTCAGGCTACTCGTTGGCGGGGACGCGGAGCCGTTCCGGGCAGCAGAGCCGATTTTCCAGGCATTGACCAGCCACTATTTCCTGATGGGACCGTCGGGCGCAGGCACCAGTATGAAACTGGTTGTGAACGCCCTCCTCGGTATCGGGATGCAGGCAATTGCTGAGGGAGTTGCGCTGGGCGAGGCCGAAGGCCTGGACCGCAGCCGGTTGCTCTATGTTTTGTCGCAGACGACCGTCGTGCCTCCAGCTCACTTAGGGAAGCTGGCGAGAGTCGAGCAAGACGATTACAGTCCGCAATTCGGTATTGGATTGATGAACAAGGATTTTCGACTGATCCTGGATGCAGCGAGGTCATTGAATCTCACACTACCTGCAACAACCGCGGCTTTCGAAATAAACTCTGCCGCGTTCGAGGAAGATCCTGGTGCTGACTTGTCTTCCGTCATTCGGCACATGGGGAAGTTCGCTGAAGCAAAAGTATGAAAACCGGACTGCTGAATCAAGGCGATTAATCTCGCAATAGCGTCTGCAGAGGGTGCCACCCGATGAAACGTTTGGAGTATGTGGCTGCTCACCGCCCCACGAGGACGGCTGGAGTTCTAGCGGTGTTGGCTGGGGTGGCCTTTTCTAACTTGGTGAGCGCACAGCAAGTCACCGCCCTCAAGAATGTGAACCTGATCGATGGCACCGGCTCGCCAGCTCAGCACAACAAGACCGTTATCATCGCTGGCGACCGCATCCGGTCGATTTCGGCGGGCACTGTACGAATGCCCGCTGGCGCAAAGGTTGTGGATATGCAGGGGCGCACCATCATGCCTTTGATGATCAACACGCATGGGCACCTTGGTCTTGTAAATGGCACTTCGCAGTCAGTCGCGAATCAAACCGACGCCAATTTTCGTCATCAGCTGCTGCGATACCAGGAGTACGGTGTCGGCGCCGTCCTATCGATGGGAACCGACGGGCAGAAGTTTGCCGACATAAGAGAAGCCTCTCGCCGCGGAACCTTGCCCGGTGCCGACGTTTATACGGCCGGCATCGGGTTCGGCGCGAAAGATGGTGTGCCGCCCGCGAGCATGGGTTTTACTGACGTCTTTCGCCCCACAACTCCTGACGAAGCGCGAAAAGAAGTTGATCAGCAGGCGCCGCTGAAACCCGACCTCATCAAGATTTGGGTCGACGATTTCTGGGGACAGTATCCCAAGATGTCGCCCGAAATCTACCAGGCGATCATCGATGAAGCGCACAAAAACGGTCTGCGAGTCGCCGCCCATCTCTACCATCTTGACGACGCTCGCGCTCTCGTCGCCGACGGCGTGGATGTTATCGCGCACAGCATTCGCGACGGGGAGGTAGATAACGCGCTGATCTCAGAGATGAAGAGCCATCATGTTGCGTACATCCCCACGCTGTCTCTGGATGATTTCGCGTTCGCATACGGCGGCTCGCCCGCATGGATTAACGATCCTTTTTTCCGCGCCGCACTGGATCCTGGGGTACTTGAGATGATCACCAGTCCCGAGTACAAGGCGAAGACGCGCGCGAACAAAGTAGCCGCTCTGGAGACCGCAGCCCTTCCGGTTGCGATGTCGAACCTGAAGAAGATTTATGACGCTGGCATTCTGGTGGCTCTGGGGACCGATTCCGGCGCGACTCCGGTCCGCGTGCAAGGATTTGCAGAACACATGGAGCTTGTACTGATGGTGCAGGCTGGACTCACGCCTCTACAGGCGATCAGTGTCGCGACGAAGAACGCAGCGCAACTGCTCAGGATTTCAGACAACTACGGCACACTGGAGCCAGGGAAAAAGGCGAACTTCATTGTGCTGGAGAAAGACCCATCGCAGGACATTCGCAATACGCAAACGATTCGGGCTGTCTGGAAGAATGGCGCCAAAGTGAGTGACGGGCCCCTTGAATCAGCTCAATCCAGCGCCTTGAATAGCAGAGATGTGGTCGTGGAGCAGTTTTCCAGCACGCTGCCCATCACCTTTCTCCAAGGCATCAATGATCCGCCAATGCGCCTCCTGCGCAGCTATAAGGTCAACTTTGCCTTTGGAAAGCCAAAGCTGGATGCGCACTTCGAAGGCGAGCGAATCCCATGTCCTAAGCAGAATACGGTTCGAGGCTCCCGCCACGATCAGGCGATGAAAGTTGACGTCATGGAGCGTGTAGGCTCCGATGTCCTTCTTGCGCGCTGCAGTCCGTATAGCGGCTGCCTCATCACGAAGACTGACGACAGATCCTTTGAAGTGAGGTGCCGCGAGTCGCCCTGCCAATTCTTCCAGGGATGCGCGCACCACATATGCTTCACGGATATCCTCCGGAGTCACCTTACGAACGCGGCTTCCTTTGTATGGTTCCGTCGAGACCAGGTCCATCGCTTCCAACTCACGTAGAGCTTCACGAACGGGACCCTGGCTGGTATTGAGATCGCGAGCGACCTGGAGTTCCACTAGTCGTGCACCGGGCGGCAACTCCCCATGCATGATTCGCCGCAGGAGCTCCTGTTTGACGCGCTCGGCCATCGATTCCCGGCGAAGGGCATGTGTGTTTTCAGACATTCAATCGGAATTATAAATAATCTGCAACCTGGCAGTTTATTAATTATCTATAAGTCAAGGAATTGAAAATGATCACCTTTCAAGTTCCAGAGAATGGCCGGGACATTTCACTAGCCTACCTGTTATTACGGGCCACCCTCGGCATCAACATTTTGATTCATGGTGTGGCGCGTATTCTCAGCGGACCAGAACAATTCGCATCTACGTTGGGTCGGGCTTTTCACGCCACGCCGCTGCCGGAAGGGCTTGTCGTGTGGTTCGGATACGCTTTGCCATGGATTGAAGCTTTCATTGGCACCTTTGTCCTGTTCGGCTTGCTTACGCGTTTCTTTCTTGGTGCCGGAGCGCTTCTGATCCTGGTTCTTACCTTCGGTGCTGGATTGCGCCAGGACTGGGCGATCGCTGGTCTGCAGCTGATTTATGCGGCAGTTTATGCAATCTTGCTCGCGTTCTCCAACGCCAACCGCTATTCCATCGACAACTTGTATGAGCGCATTACAACGGCACCATGCTTGTCTGGTTGTCCTTGCGAAAACAGGCTTTCACACAGGACAGATACAACATCCGGATCGATGGTGCCGATTACCGCAGGCAGAGAAAATCCCCTGGTTAAGCGCTACACCGAGAGAGCCATCAATGGGGGGCGGAAGGTCATCGTCGAATAAGCCGCGAGGATGTATGAACGACAAGCAACAGAAACAACTTATGGTAGCGCTCGAGAGCAATTGGCAGGCAGAAATGGTGGGGCACCACACCTATCAGAGTCTTGCCGCGAGGGAGACAGATCCTCAACGCCGCCTGGCTTTGAAAGGATTGGCTACCGCTGAAAGGCGTCACGCTGACCTTTGGGCCGAACGCCTTAGAGCTTTGGGAGGCGATCAGCCTCAGTATGCTGGTCCTACAGACGGCGAGGCCGCGACGTTGAAAAATAGAGTCGGGGGGCCAGATATTGCGCTTCGCAGACTCGAGCTCGACGAGAGTCGCGATATCGCGAAATACGCGAAACAGATGCAGGAGTTGGGCGATGAACCGAGCCTCACGATCCTTCACAAGGTGTTGGAGGATGAGAAGGAGCACTACGAGACTCTCAGGAATCTGATCCGCACTCCTCATTGGCTTCCCACTGTCACTGCTAACCAGGCTCAAAAGGCACTCGACGAAATACTCGCTGCTCGTAACAAAGGACAACGACAGGCGTCCAGCTGGGTTGGTGACGCCATCTACGGAATCAACGATGGGTTGGGCGCCATCTTCGGTATCGTCTCGGGCGTGTCAGGCGCGACACTCGGAAATAGTCATTTCGTTCTCATCGCAGGTCTTGCGGGAATGATAGCGAGCGCGCTGTCCATGGGTTCAGGAGCTTACCTTGCAGCGAAAAGTGAGCGCGAGATTTTTGAGGCCGACTTCGCCCGGGAGCGGGATGCAGTTGAGTACAACGAAAGCGAGGCTCGCGAAGTTCTTTCTCTCAGCTATCAAATCAAAGGTCTTCCTGCAGAGGAGGCGGATCTATTTGTTGAGCATCTGGCTAAGGATCGCGAGCAGCTGATCAAGGCACTCGCCCATGAACGGCTGCATACAACTGAGGAAGGTCTGAGTACTCCCTGGATCTCCGCGCTATCGGGAGCGGTTTCGACGGCCGTGGGTGCACTTATCCCGATCGTTCCGTTCTTCTTTATGGCTGGTATCCCAGCAGTTCTTATTGCAGCCGCCGTCTCCCTGCTCGCCCACTTCGCGGTTGGTTCAGCCAAGTCGTTGATTACGATTCGCTCCTGGTGGGCTAGCGGCCTCGAGATGACAGCCATCGGTGCGATCGAGGGACTCGTAACCTACTTCATCGGCGTCGGACTTGGGCACCTCGGGGGAGGATAAGTGCCGAGTATGGAGGATGAATCCGTCTACTTGGAGCCGAGACCGGGCCCAATCTATCAATCCATTTCACTTTCTCAGGAAGAAAACAGGAGCAGTCATATGAATAAAGAAGAAGTACTTTCTGCCGCGGCCGCCGGCACGTTCACAATCGGCGGCGATGTCACAGTCAACCGAATGGGCTATGGCGCGATGCGCATCACTGGCCCCGGAGTCTGGGGGCTTCCTGCAGATAAGCAAGCTGCGCTTGCGACGCTGCGGAAAGCGATCGATCTTGGTGTGAACCTGATCGACACCGCCGACTCCTATGGTCCTTACGTATCCGAGGAGTTAATCGCTGAAGCGCTCTATCCGTACCCGGCCGATCTGGCTATTGCAACCAAGGGTGGATGGGATCGGCCCGGGCCGGGCCTATGGACACACAACGCCAGTCCGAAACATCTCGCGGAAGCTGTCGAGGGAAGCCTGAAGCGTCTGCGTCTCAAACGGATCGACGTTTACCAACTCCATATGCCCGATAACAACGTCTCGTTCGAGGCCTCGGTGGAAGCGCTCGCAACGCTGCGCGAGCAGGGAAAAATCCGCCATGTTGCCCTCTCGAACGTAACCCGTGAGCACATCGAACGCGCCCGCAAGATCGTGCCGATTGTTTCGGTACAAAACCGCTACAGCTTTGCCGACCGGGAATCAGACTACATCGTTGATTATTGTGAAGAAAATGATATCGCCTTCCTCCCCTGGGCACCCATCGGCCAGGCAAGAGAGGCGCATGATGCGATCAAACAGGTTGCAGACCAGCTTCACGCTACCTCGTTCCAGGTTGCATTGGCATGGCTCCTCAAGCGGTCGAGGGTTATCTTACCGATCCCAGGAACTGCTTCGATCAAGCATCTCGAAGAGAACATTGCCTCCGCATCGCTCGAACTTCCGCAATCAACATATAAAAAGTTAGCCGCGGTTCGCCCTTCGAACGCAAGCCTGCGCGATTGAAATCACTTGGAGTTGTGAGGAAATATGAAATTCTCTTCCACGGCAATACTGCCAGCCCTACTGGCACTCGCGTCCACAATGCTTGTTCCCGCACAGGCACAGCAGATCGTCACAGGGCAGGCGGCCTTCGCTGACTGGAATCAGGAGCAGCCCGGCGTCCACCGCAAGATTACTCTCGCCGACCTTCCCCAGCCCAAGCCTGACGAGGCTGTCAACAACACGCCGCACGTCATCCCTCGCCCTGCGGACGCCTGGCCCATTGCTCCTGCCGGCTTCAAGGTGACGCTTTATGCCGGCGGCGATGCTGCTCCCATGCAGCGTGCTGAAAATAAGGAGCACATGCAGCTGAGTGGAGGCACATTCACGATGCCTCGCCTGCTCAGGACAGCGCCAAACGGCGATCTCTTTCTCGCTGACTCTGGCGCCGGCACCATCTTCGTCCTTCGCGGTGTGGGCCGCGACGGTGAAGCCGAACAGATCGAAAAGTTCGCCACTGGCTTAGACCATCCCTTCGGCATCGCCTTTTATCCGGCTGACAACCCCAAGTACGTCTATGTCGGCAACGCCACCACCATTCAACGAATCCCTTATCACACAGGGGATCTGCACGCGACAGGCGCGCCTGAAACGGTTGTTCCAGATATCCCTGGATATGCCCAACTGATGGGTGGAGGCCACTGGACCCGCGATGTCGTCTTCACCAAAGACGGGCAGCACATGCTCGTCTCCGTGGGCTCCGGCTCCAACGTGGACGACCCCGACACGCACCCCAAGGAGTTCCATCGCGCCGACGTCCTCGAGTACACTCCGGAAGGAAAATTCATCGAGGTCTACGCCTCCGGCATCCGCAACTGCGTCGGCGAAGCCATCAATCCCACCACCGGACAGCTTTGGTGCTCTACCAACGAGCGCGACAACCTCGGCAATCACCTGGTCCCCGACTACGTCACCTCGATCAAGGAAGGCGGCTTTTACGGCTGGCCCTGGTATTACATGGGCGGGCACCAGGATCCGCGCCTCCCGGAGCCCTGCGCCAACGGCACAGGCCCCAATCCCCAGGCAGCAGCGCTCACTGCGGATGAGGCCAAGACATGCAATCGCGTCGATCTCGCCTCGAAGGTGATCACCCCCGACGTCCTCGTTCAGCCCCACATGGCCTCACTCGAGATGGTGTTTTATCCCGACCAGAAGGAACAGTTCCCGGAGCAATATGACGGCGACGCCTTTGCCGCCGAACACGGCTCATGGAACCGCGCCAATCGCGCCGGCTACGAAGTCATCAGCATCCCCATGCACAAAGGCCACGCTGACGGCAGCTACGAAGACTTCCTCACCGGCTTTGTCACCAAAGACGGACAGGTCTGGGGCCGTCCGGTAGGTGTCGCGGTCGCGAAAGACGGCAGCTTGTTCGTCACCGACGATGGCTCCCGCTCGGTCTGGCATGTCACATACATCGGCAAACAAAATCTCTCAGCAAGTAACCGCAAGTGACAAACTTGCGAAAACGCGACAACCACAAGAACCAGTACTTCCTCTCAATCAGCGAAGATTGTGGAGAGAAGAAAGACCTTGAAGGGACTCCATGCTCATGAGTGTTCGCTCTAACTATCGGAAGATCGGCGGCTTGGTTTTGCTTTTTTGCGTATGCGCGGCGAGCGGCACTGCGCAAGCTAGGGACATTCCCGCCCACGGTCGAGCCATCGTTCTCTTCGGCGGCAAGGACCTGAGTCAGTTCGATACATTTCTGAAAAGTAGTGGCCTCAACTCCGATCCCAACCATGTCTTTACGGTGGAAAATGGCGTTGTGCATGTCTCGGGAACTGAATTCGGTTACTTCATCACTAAACAGGAGTACAAGAACTACTATCTGCGCGCCGAATTCAAATGGGGCGAGGGAACCTTTCCTCCGCGCCAGGGCCAGGCGCGTGACAGCGGCATTCTCTACAACATTCAGGGTCCCAATAAAGTGTGGCCGCGCTCGATCGAGTTTCAGATCAACGAAGGCTGCACCGGCGATTTCTGGATGACCGATGGCGCAGCGCTGACTCCCATTGGCTCAGACGGAAAGGCAGGTGCGCGCGTCACCGGACCGGAAGGTAAAGCGTCGAAGGTAGACCGCTTCAACAAGGGTGAATTCAAAAACGTGACCGGATTTCGCGACCCGACCAATGAACTGGAAAAACCGCACGGGGAGTGGAATGTCGTCGAACTTGTGAACCGAGATGGGCACGTGTGGCAATACGTGAACGGGAAGCTGGCCAACGAGGGAACCGACGCGTTCCCCGCGAGCGGCAGAATCCTCTTCCAGTCCGAAGGTGCCGAGGTCTTCTTCCGCGACATCAAACTCTACCCGCTGAAATAACCCTGGATGGCGGACCCTGAAGCAAAGAGCAAGATTCTCCAAACACCGGTCCTTCTTTATGGTGTAACGAAGTGGTTGCCTGAGGCTCTTGACCCCATCGATTTTTACCGTCGACTGGCCTCCGCTTGAGCTCGCCGTCCCGGTCGGGGAACTGGAGAATTCATGTACATGGGCCGTGCCGGGGAGATCGAGCTGTATAAACACCGGCTCACGCGGCGGTAGCTCAACATTGGGCGGAACTTTCACACTTTCTACCAGTGCCTCGACGGAAAGTACGTCACTGAGAGTCGCCGCGACACAAACCGTCCATGACATATCCGGGAGCACTGCGATCACCCTCCGCTCGCGGCGCGCCGGCTAGCAACTCGCGGAACCAAACCGCGCGGAACCGAAATCGCGCGAGCTCGGTGTAATCCCTGGCCAGGCGGGCAACATCCGCTTTCTGTTCCCAATCTTTAACCGTCTGCAGCACTAATTCCCTTGTGAGAACTACCATTCGCTGTCTTCCCTTCGAGCACCTCTTCGATCCCCTCGATGTATGAGAAGGCAAGTCTGGTACCAAACCGCCACCGCCGCCTGTAACGAATAAGTCGCTGAGTTTCAAAAGCCGCGGCTTATTAAAGGAGTCATGGTGGCTAAATGGTTGACCAATTAAAGTTGGCACGTGCCGCAATGTTGACGCGGTCAGATGGTCCCCAAAGCCGTTTTCAGGGAACAACGATGGCGGATTCGAGACTTGATCGTTGCAAAGAAGAATGAGGTTGATGTGCCGGAGGGGAGCGTCTCGCCGCAGGAGGTGAGACAGGATGCGACCTGTACTATCTGTGCGTTGAAATAGCTACGCCACAAAATCCACCACACTTGCCTATTTTTTGGGATTTTGGAGTTCCGCGGGCCTTGCAAGTGCTTGAAAAGAATTGGCTCCTCAGGTAGGACTCGAACCTACAACCCTTCGGTTAACAGCCGAATGCTCTGCCATTGAGCTACTGAGGAGTGTCGGCGGGATAGGCGTTTCGCCTCATCTGGTTATATCAAACGGGGCATCCATCGTCAAAGTGAAGGTCGTTCGAATCAGCTCATTTCCCGAGCCAATTCCCGAATCAGCCCGAGCTCGGATAGTCTGTCTCCAGAGGGCTTCTCTTATGCTCAAGACCCAGCCTCGCCTGTCCCGCGTTCGCCGCCCCGACGCGACTCCGGAGGTCGCCGCAATCTACGACCGCTACATGAGGACTCGCGGCAACGTACCGAACATGTTCCGCACCATGGCGCTTCGCCCCGAGATATTCACCACCATGATTGCGCACTTCGAGGCGATTCTCACCACCGGAACGCTCCCGATAAAGCTCAAGGAACTCGTCATTGTCCGCACCTCGCAGCTTAACCGCTGCGAGTACTGCCTTGGCTCGCATACGCAAATCGCAATGAAGCTTGGCTGGTCGAAGGAGCAGCTCGACGATCTGGCCAAGTACGAATTCCGCGATGACTTCACGCCCGCCGAGAAGGCTGCCCTCGCACTCGCCGAGCAGATGACCCTCGACGCCAACCACATCTCCGACGAATTCTTCGATCATCTCCGCGAGTTCTACGACGAGGGCGAGGTGGTCGAGCTCATGGCTTCCATTGGCCTCTTCAACTATTTCAACCGCTTCAATAACGCTTTGCAGATAGAACCCACCAGGCCCGGCGAGGGTGCCGAATAGCTGCCCCTCGCACCCCTGTCACACGAATCTCTTATACTGGCTGCGTCTTTCCGGGCCGAACCCTGCGCAACACGGCCCGTTCGGATCTCGCGCAAATCGCGCTATTAGCTTGGGAAAGGTGATTTATGCAACTTGGAATGGTAGGTCTAGGGCGAATGGGAGCCAACATGGTCAAGCGGCTCCTCAACGGCGGCCACGACTGCGTGGTCTACGACAGGTCGCCGCAAACGGTCCAGGAACTGGAGAAGGACAAAGCCACAGGCGCTTCGGGCCTTGCCGACATGGTCAAGAAGCTCACCAAGCCGCGCGCCATATGGCTCATGATCCCCGCGGCTGTCGTCGACGACACAATCGCCGAAATCGCTCCCCACCTGGAAAAAGATGACATCCTCATTGATGGCGGCAACTCGTACTACATCGACGATATCCGCCGCGCAAAGCAGCTCGCGGAGAAGGGAATTCACTACGTCGACGTGGGCACCAGCGGCGGCGTGTGGGGACTCGAGCGTGGCTACTGCATGATGATCGGTGGCGAAGACGATGTCGTAAAGCATCTGGATCCCATTTTCAAGACGATTGCTCCGGGCATGGGGGATGTTCCGCGCACCCCTGGCCGCGAGAAGCTCGGCGGCACCTCCGAGTACGGCTATCTCCACTGCGGACCCAACGGCGGCGGCCACTTCGTCAAGATGGTCCACAACGGTATCGAGTACGGCATCATGGCGGCGTACGCCGAGGGCCTCGGCATCCTGCGTTCGGCCGATGTCGGCAAGCAGACGCATGAGGTCGATGCTGAAACCACGCCGCTGCGTGATCCCGAACACTATCAATACGACTTCAATCTCGCTGATGTAACTGAAGTCTGGCGGCGCGGTAGTGTCATCTCCTCATGGCTCCTCGACCTTACGGCATCAGCTCTTGCCCAGGACCCCAAGCTCTCGAAGTTTGGCGGGCGCGTGTCCGACTCCGGCGAGGGCCGCTGGACGGTCAAAGCCGCCATCGACGAGGCGGTCCCCGCGCACGTGCTTACCTCGGCTCTCTACGAGCGCTTCAGCTCGCGTGGAGAAGCCGAATTCGCCGACAAGGTGCTCTCCGCCATGCGATTCGCCTTTGGCGGCCACCTCGAAAAATCGAAGTAGGGATTTCCAGATCAAAACCCCTGCCCACGTCCGGATTCCCGGGCGTGGGACTTGGTTCCGTCCGCCTTATACCCTGCTCGTTCTTCCTTAAATCCCTGTTGCCTGATCTGTTTTACCTCCTACAATGGGGCTTGCCTCTAAACCAGCCCCGACCAACAGGTGGAAGAAGTGCTAGGCAACCTCAAGATTCGCAAAAAACTGGTCGTCGCTCTCTTGCCACTCGGGCTGATGGTGCTCGCCGGTACCCTCTACTCGTCGATCGAGATGATGCGCATCGATGGCTGGTACACCGACCTCGTCGAACGTGATGTCAAGGCGCTGCAGAACCTTACCGACGCCCGCGCCAAGACCACCCAGTTCGGCCAGGTCCTTTATAAGGAAATCGCCGAGCCCGACGTCGGCCGCTCCCGCACAATTGATGAATCTCTGAACCAGACAATCGCCGAATACCACGCCTACGAACAATCGGCAGAGAATGAGAGCCCCGTCATGGCGCCTCAGATTGAGGCTGCAGGCACTCTGTTCGATCGCGCAGTAGCCGATTCCCGCCCCATCCGCGATGCGGCGATGAAGGACGACTCCGAAACCGCTATGCGCGGAATGCGCGGTGCGCTGGAGCCGGAGCTGCAACAGTCACGCCAGGCCCTCATCGACGTTATCCTCCGTATGCACGACATGGTCGACCGCGAATCGCACGACCTGACGGTGCGCACGCGGCGAACTGTCACCATCAGCTGGGTGGTTATCCTCATCGGCCTGGCAGTATCTTCAGCTTTTGCCGTATTTGTCGTGCAGAAAGAGGTGGCCGACCGGCTTGAAGGCTTCTGCGGCCAGATCCTCGATGTCGCAGAAGACCGCCTCGACGGCCCCATTTCCAACCTTGACCGCAGCGACGAAATCGGCGAGATGAGCCGCGCTCTTTGCAACCTTCAGGCCGGCGCTCAGGAGCGCGCCACTCAGGCCTGGATCAAAGCGGAAGTCGCTTCGATAACCGAACAGCTCCAGTCTGTCGAAGACTTTCCCTCGTTCGCGCAGGTTCTGCTCTCAAGGCTGTCCCAGTCGATTCCCCTGCTCTACGGCGTCTGTTATCTGTCGGATTCCGAGCGTGAGCGGTTTACGCCCGAAGGCGCGTTCGCGCTGGACCCGTCTATCATGCCCCGGCCCTTCGCTCCCGGAGAAGGCCTGGCCGGCCAGGCCGTCCTCGAGAGGCGAACAATCGAGATAGCAGCGACAAAAGAGAACCAGATCCGGATCTCCGCCGGTGCAGGAGCCATCGATGCGGCCACCCTGCTATTCGCCCCTGTGATCAATCATGGGCCGATCGTTGGGCTTCTGGAACTTGCCCTCGTGGACCCGCTCTCGGCGAAGCAGCGCAGCCTGCTTGCGGCTCTGCTGCCAGTTGCCGCCCTCACCGGCAAAATTCTCGGCGGTAATCTCGAGACAAAGAAACTGCTTGAGAACGCCCGCGTGCAGGCGGCCACCGTTGCCGCCGCGGAGGAGCGCTCTCGTCTCATTCTCTCGTCCGTAAGCGAAGGCATCTTCGGACTCACGCCTGAAGGCGTCATCACCTTCGTTAATCCCGCCGCCGCGCAGATGATCGGCTTCCCGCCGGAGGAGATCATCGGCCAGTCCATGCACGACCGCGTCCACTATGCGCGCGCCGACGGGACGAAGATTCCGCCAGATGAATGTTCTATGGCCAAAACCGCCCGCGACGGCAAGTCCCGGCTGGTCTCTGATGAGATTCTGTGGCGCAAGAACGGCACCTGCTTTCCGGTCGAGTACTCGACCACGCCCATCATGCGCGACGGCCAGGTATCGGGCAGCGTCGTCGCCTTCCGCGACATCACGCGGCGCCGGGAGGTGGAGAAGCGGCTGCAGTTCACGCAGTACGCGGTCGATCACGCAACCGAGAACATCTTCTGGGTGCGCCCCTCGGACGGGAAGATCGAGTACGCAAATGAAGCCGCGTCCGCGATGCTCGGCCACTCGCGCAGCGAACTGCTGGCCATGAACATTTCCGACATCAACCCTGATGTCGATAGCGAGAGACTCGCCGCAGTTATCCCTGAGTTGCACGAAAAGGGCTCCATGACCTGGGAGGCCCAACGCACCGGCCGGGACGGGGCCCCGCTTTACCTGGAAATCACAATGTATCTGGCCGAATATCTCGACCGCCAGATGCTTGTGATCAATTCCAAGAACATCACAGAGCGCAAGTGGGCGGAAGAAGAGATGCGCCGTGCCAAGGAATTGGCAGAGGCAGCTGCCCGCACCAAGTCCGATTTCCTGGCAAACATGAGCCATGAGATTCGCACACCCATGAACGCCGTCATCGGGCTTACGCACCTCGCTCTCAAGACCGACCTCAACCCCAAGCAACGTGACTACCTGACCAAGATCAAATCCGCGGCCCAGGCGCTGCTCGGCATCATTAACGACATCCTCGACTTCTCCAAGATCGAAGCCGGCAAGCTCGACATGGAGAAGACCAACTTCAAGCTCGAAGAAGTAATGGACAATCTGTCATCCATCGTCGGCCAGAAAGCGCAGGAGAAGAACCTTGAGTTCCTCATCTCATCGCAGCACGACATCCCGCCTACTCTCGTTGGCGATCCGCTCCGCCTCGGCCAGATCCTCATCAACCTGGTGAACAACGCCGTCAAGTTCACCGAGCACGGCCAGGTCGTCGTTAGCGCAGCTGTTGAGGAGACCGCAGGGGAGCGCATCAAGCTGAAATTCTCGGTTTCCGACAGCGGTATCGGCATGACCCCCGAGCAGAGTGCCCGCATGTTCCAGGCCTTCTCTCAGGCCGACACCTCCACGACGCGCAAGTACGGAGGCACAGGTCTTGGCCTCTCCATCTCCAAGCGGCTGGTTGAAATGATGGATGGCGACATCTGGGTCGAAAGCGAATACGGGAAGGGAAGTACCTTCTACTTCTCGGCCTGGTTCGGCATTGGAACCGGCGAGGCGGGACACAAGCGCTTCATTCCCAACATCGCCGGCGTTCACGCTCTTGTTGTCGATGACAACGCGCAGGCCCGCGAGATCCTGACCGACGCGCTGCGCGCCTTCGCCCTGCGCGCCGAAGCCGTACCATCCGGCGAGGACGCCATCCGCGAGCTGGTCGCTACAGACGACAAGGATCCCTATCAGCTTGTCCTCATGGACTGGCACATGCCTGGGATGGACGGCCTGCAGACCACGCGCCTCATCAAGCACAGCGATCGCCTGCACCATATTCCGAAGATCGCTATGGTCACAGCCTTTGGCCGCGAAGATATTCGCTCCCAGGCCATGGATGCCGGCATCGACGGCTATCTGCTCAAGCCCGTAAATTCGTCCATGCTGCATGACGCGCTCATGGATCTCTTCGGCATCCCGGAGGAAAAGACCGAGGGGGCATCTTCTCCAGCCTCGAGGCAGGAAAGCCACGAGCATGATGCCACCGGAGTTCGCGTACTTCTGGTCGAAGACAACGAGATGAACCGCCTGGTCGCGACCGAACTACTGCAAAGCGCTGGAGCCTCCGTCGCGGTTGCGGTGCACGGAGGCGAAGCTGTGCAGATGATCACCAAGGGCCCGCAGCCGCCGCCATACGATGTGGTGCTGATGGACTTGCAGATGCCCGAAGTGGACGGCATCACCGCGACGAAGATGCTGCGCGCCGATCCGCGCTTTAAGACGTTGCCTATCATCGCTATGACCGCCCACGCCCTTGTCGAGGAGCGGCAGCGCTGCATCGAAGCCGGCATGAACGACCACGTAAGCAAGCCCATCGATCCTGATGCGCTCTTCGCAACGCTTGCCCGCTGGACTCATCCTGCTTCCCCGAACGGCGCTAAGCCGGCCGGCCGTGGTCCTGCACCTGCTGTTGAGATCCCGGACATCGACGGCGTTGACACTGCCTCGGGCCTGCGCCGTGTCGCCGACAATAAGCAGCTCTACCGCAGCCTGCTGGGTCAGTTCTCCGAAAAGCAGGGCGATGCCGGGGCCCGCATGCTGAACGCCCTGCAACGGGGAGACATCAAGCTCGCCGAACAGATCGCTCACACGGTGAAGGGCGTCTCCGGCAACCTTGGCATCACCAAGGTCCAGTTCTCCGCGGCCCGCGTCGAGCGCGCCTTCCGCGAGAAAGATCACGCCATCCCGTCGATCCTTGCTGAGTTCGACACCCTTCTGCGGCAGCAGGTTCAGTCGATTGTCGACGCCCTCCAGAGGACCGAGCCGGCCCAGGACGGCGCCGGCCCTGCCGGTCAATTCAATGCCGAAGCGGCCGCGTCAGCCGCAGGTCGGCTCCGCCATCTTCTGAAAGAGAGTGACGGCGCAGCCGAGGAAGCTTTCGACGATCTGAGAAAGGCACTCGGCGCCAACGCAAAGCCGGAAAGCCTGAACGCCCTTGCATCCTCCATCCGCGACTTCGACTTTGACGGAGCGCTCGCAAAACTGGACGAAATCGCAGCCGAAACGAACATTACCGAGGGGCAAGCCACTTCATGACCACGGAAGAGAAGAAAAAAGTTGTCCTGCTGGTCGACGACACTCCGGAAAACATCCAGATCGTCAACGCGATTCTCAAAGAAACTTACCGGATCCGCATTGCGACCAACGGCCCAAAGGCGCTCGATCTGGTTCGCACCGACCCGGTGCCCGATCTCATCCTCCTTGACGTGCTCATGCCGGAGATGGATGGCTTCGAGGTCTGTTCACGCCTAAAGCTCGACCCGGCCACGCGCGAAATTCCCGTTATCTTTCTCACCGGCGCGACCGAGGCCGCGGACGAAACCCGAGGCTTCGAGGTGGGCGGAGTCGACTATATCCACAAGCCCTTCTCGCAGGCTGTCGTGCGCGCCCGCGTTCATAATCACCTCACGCTCCGCGATGCCCGCGATCAAATCGCGCACCAGTTGGCCAGCATCCGCACGGAGCTCGAAACCGCCCGACAGATCCAGCTCTCGATCCTTCCGCGCGAGGCCCCGGCCCTCCCGGGAATCGACATCGCTGCCCATTACAGCCCCATGACCTCGGTTGCCGGCGATTTCTACGACTTCATCAAGGTCGACGACCATCGCTTCGGCACTCTTGTTGCCGACGTCTCCGGACACGGCATGCCTGCCGCGCTCATCTCCTCCATGCTCAAGATCGCGTTCGCCGAGCAGGCCGAAGCCGCGGAAGATCCAGCGCGCCTTCTCTCCGGACTCAACCAGACTCTCTGTGGCAAATTCAAGGGCCACTTCGTCACCGCCGCTTACGTCTTCATCGATACGGAGAAGAAGATCCTCCGCTACGCCGGCGCCGGACACCCGCCCATGCTGATGCGCACTAACTTCAACGGCGCAGCCCGCGAGCTGGTTGAAAATGGCCTCTTCCTCGGCTCGTTTCCATTCGCTCAGTACTCGGCAATCGAAGTTCCTTTCCAGCCTGGCGACTGGGTGTTTCTCTACACCGACGGCGTTCTCGAAATGAATAACGCCAACGAGGAGGAATTCGGCATCGAGCGCCTCAAACTTTTTCTGGAAATGAATGGCCAGCAGCCAGCCCGGAAGTTTCTCGAGGCTACGCTCTCCGAGCTGTCGCAATGGTCGGCGGGAAGGGAACCGGAAGACGACCTCACCCTCCTGGCCATCCACTTTAATGCGGAGCCAACCCCGGCGTAGTTTTTCTAATCGCTGGCCCCTATTTGCTCACCACCATCACCACGAAGCTGCCCGGAACAATGCTTGGCCTCGGTCTTGGATTCTCCGGCGTGGGTGCCGGCCTCGGCCCGAAGTCCGCCGTCACCACGTACACCTTGCCTGTGTCCGGATCGAGCGCCATTGTCCGCGCGCCCCGCTTCGTAGTTACGTTCTGCACCACCGAGTAGCCGTCCGGTGAATCCTGATGGATCACCGTCAGCGTTCCTTCGCCATTCGAGCTGAACGCCAGCGCGTCTTTCTCGTCAAATGCCGCCGCATCCGGCCCGTCACCAATCGCCGGAGTCGCGACCACCTTGCCCGATTGCACATCGACTACCGCCATCACCTTGCCGTCGCAGACGGAGAAGAGCCTGCCATGCTGCTTGTCGATCGCCTGGCCAGAGGGGCCCTCGCACGGAGCCAGCGGCCACACGGCCTGCACGCTATGTGTCTTCGCATCGATGTGCGCGATCTGGCTCGTGTCTTCGATGTTCACAAAGACCGATCCCTTGCCGTCCGCCACTGGAAACTCCGGTTTGCCCGGAAGTGGCACGGTTGCCACTACCTGCTGCGTGCTCGCATCGATCACCGTCGCATTCTTGCTGCGTCCGTTGAACGCCCACACCGTTTGCGTGACCGGCTCGAAGACCGCGCCGTCAGGATTCGTTCCCGCAGCGATCCGCTTCACAATCGTGTGTGTAGTGCGATCGAACACGGCGACCTCATTCGCGCCGCCATCCGTGATGTATCCAAGCTTGCCTGCTGTGTCGAAGACCACCCCGTGCGTGCCCTTGAGCCCAGTGATGTCCGCCACTACCTTGCCGGCCGATGTGTCGATCGCCATCACGTGATTGCCGCGCGTTACATAAAGCAGCTTGGTCTGCGGATCGACAGCCAGGTAGTCCCAACCGCCATCGCCGCCAATCTTCCAGGTGTCAGTGACGTGATACGGCCCCTGGGCCCACGCGGCGCTCCAACTGGATACCGCCCCAGCCACAGTCAGAAGCCAGACCAAAGCAATTCCGGACAATCTTTTCACGTATTCTCCTTTGCTACCCGGTGTGTCGAACGCGGCGATTATAGCCGCGCAAAATTACCGAATCTTCATCTCTCACTCGATCCGATAGAATTGGCCTGAAATTACACAGACGCCTCAAATCCAACTCAGGACGGCCCATGCAGCTCCTCCGTTACGGCGAACCCGGCGCAGAACGCCCCGCAGTGCTTGACTCCAAAGGTCAGATCCGCGAACTCACATACATCGTTCCTGACATCGCCGGGAATGTTCTTTCGCCCGCGTCCCTTGCCACCTTACGGGGCGTCGATCCATCCACCCTTCCCGCCGTGCCGGGCAATCCCCGCATCGGACCCTGTGTCGCCGGAGTGGGCAAATTCATCTGTATCGGACTCAACTACTCCGACCATGCCGCCGAGTCGGGCATGGCTCTGCCTGCCGAGCCTATCGTCTTCATGAAAGCGACTTCGGCCATTTGCGGACCCAACGACGATGTCGTCATCCCGCGCGGTTCGACAAAGACCGACTGGGAGGTAGAACTCGGCGTGGTCATCGGCTCGACCGCGAAATATGTTTCTCAGGAAGAAGCGCTCTCCCACGTCGCTGGATACTGCGTCGTCAACGACCTCTCCGAGCGCGCCTTTCAGCTCGAGGGCACCGGCCAGTGGGTAAAAGGCAAGAGCGCGGATACCTTCGGCCCCATCGGCCCCTGGCTCGTCACCGCCGACGAAGTTCCTGACCCGCAAGCTCTGGGCCTCTGGCTCGAAGTTGATGGACACCGCTTCCAGAACGGCACCACCCGCACCATGCTCTTCGGAGTCGCCTACCTCATCAGCTACCTCAGCCGCTTCATGAGCCTTCAGCCCGGTGACATCATCTCTACCGGAACCCCGCCCGGAGTCGGCCTCGGCCAGAAGCCGCCCGTTTATCTGCGTCCCGGCAATGTAATGACGCTTGGCGTCGACGGCCTCGGCCAGCAACGCCAGCGCGTCCTCGCCTACCCCAAGTAGTCGCTACAGGGAAACGAGGACCGAGCCCGACTTCCGTATAGCTGCCAATCCTCTCAGAGCGTCATCAATGAGCCCTGTTAGCGTCACAGCCGCGCGCGGCGGGTTTCGTTTAAGTTCCCAAGATTTCTTGCCGGGTTCGGCGCTTACAGGCAAGATTGGGGAGTGCAAGAACTGTCTCCAGGTACCATCCTTGGTCATTACAAACTCATCCGCCGGCTGGGGCAGGGCGGCATGGGTGTGGTATTCGAGGCAGTCGACCAGAAGCTGGGCCGCCATGTCGCGCTCAAACTACTGATCGAAACAGCGCATAACGACAGCTCGGCTCTGGAGCGTTTCTGGCGCGAGGCGCGCGCAGCTTCTTCCTTCAATCATCCCGGCATTTGCACAATCCATGAGCTCAACGAGTCGGCGGAAACGCCGTTCATCGTGATGGAGCTGATGGAGGGCAGCAGCCTGGAAAAGCTCTATCGCGGCCATGTCATGCCCTACTCGAAATTGCTGGAGATGGGCGTGCAATTGGCTGATGCCCTCGATGTCGCGCACCGCAAAGGCATTCTGCATCGCGATATCAAGCCTTCGAATATCTTTGTGACGAATTCGGGGCAGGTGAAGATCCTCGATTTCGGGCTGGCAAAACTCGACAGTACTGCCGCAGACGCTCCAACTGCCGTAAGCACTCTTACCACTTCGGGATCGACGATGGGTACCGTTGCCTACATGTCGCCGGAACAGGCGCGCGGTGAGCCGCTGGATGCGCGCAGCGATCTGTTTTCGCTCGGGGTAGTTCTTTACGAGATGGCTACCGGCCGGCACCCTTTTGCCGGCGCTACAACTGCCGTGGTCTTCGATCGCATTTTGAACGAGTCGCCGGTTGCCCCAATCTCACTCAATCCCGAACTTCCGATTGAGTTCGAGACCATTCTCAACAAAACACTGGAAAAGGATCGGGAGCTTCGCTGCCAGTTCGCCGGAGAGCTTCGTGCCGACCTGAAGCGCTTGCAGCGAAAGAGCGGTTCGGGCAGCGGCCCTACCGCGCAGGCGTCGCGAACGCCTTCGCCCGGATCCTCATCGAGCGCGGCTGTGCTCGCGGCCAGGAAATCACGTCGACTCGCGATCGTTGCGGCATGCCTGGTCATTCTTGCCGCGGCCGGATTTGCCGCGTGGCGCTTCTGGCCTCGAGCCCGCCCGTTCGCAACCGTCTCTGTGAGTCAGATCACCAATGTGGGGACGATTGAAAAGATCGCGCTCTCAGGCGATGGCCGCTTTCTGGCCGAGGTCAAGAACGATAAAGGCCAACGGACGCTCTGGGTGAGAAACACCGCGACCAACACTGATACCCAGATTCTGGGCCCATTTGCCAACGAGTACATCGGAATCGCCTTCTCGCCGGATGGCAATTACCTCTACTTTGTACGGCCGACCGCGGAGAGCTCTATCATGAACGCACTGTATGTCATGCCGGTCTTCGGCGGTACGCCGAGGCAGCTGATCTATAACATCGACAGCATTGTGAGTTTTTCGCCGGACGGCAGCCGGTTTACGTATCTCCAATTCACTCCCGAAAGGAAGGACCAGTCCTCCGAGATCCACATCGCTAACAAAGACGGAAGCGACAACCAGATGGTCTATGCGACCAGGGAAGAGATCGGGCCGCCGGCCTGGTCGCCCAAAGGCAACAGGATCGCATGGATCAGCACGGTCGGGCCTGCGAAGTTCGCGCTCCAAAGCTTCGAGATCGCTTCGAAAAAATTGACCAGCTTCGCGGCCCCGCCGGACATTTCTTTCTCGGATCTAGCTAACGTGGCGTGGATGCCCGACGGCCGGCACCTGCTGACCTTTTACGTCAGACCGCACAGCGATCATTCCCAGATCGGGATGGTTACACTGCCCTCCGGCGATTTTCATCCGGTGACCAACGACGTCAGCTCCTATAGCGAGTTGGCGTTCTCCGCGGATGGCCGCACCCTGGCAACGGTGCTCACGAACATCGATTCGAGCGTTGCCTGGTATAAGCCCGAGGGCGGAGTTCCGCTTTCGACCACCGCGCTGCGGATTACCCCGTTCCGCATCGCCTGGGCAAACGAAGACCGTCTACTTTTTACTATTCCGCGGGTCGATATCGGCTGGATCGACCGCGCGACCGGCGAGGTGCACACCTTCGACCTCGGGGAGATCGCAGCGGGAGACTATATAACGACCTGCCCGGATGGCCACATCCTTTTCGCCGGTTTCCCCAAGGGAGCCACGGAGGCATGGGTCTTTCGTATGGACGCGGATGGAGGAAACATCGTCCAGTTGGCCAGCGGTGGAATCACGCCGGCCCCCGGATGCTCCTCCGACGGCCGGGAAGTCTACTATTTCGTCGAGGAGAATCAGATGTCCAAGGCATCGTTGTGGTCGGTGCCGCTGAGTGGCGGAACACCACGACAGATACTCCCTGCAGAGGCTACTCTGTTTTACGCAATCTCCCCTGACGGGAGGATGGCGGCCTGGACCATCGATCTGCCGAAAGCTCGGTGGAATATCTTCGATCTGACCTCAGGGCATGCGGTCTCTCAGATTCCATTGGATACCAGCGACATGGGCAGCGAAGACGCCAGCTCGGTGCGCTTTTCACCGGATAACCGCGCCGCGGTTTACTCCGTTCTCCGGAATGGCGGCAGGACGCTGTTGTATCAGCCGCTGGACGGGTCGGCCCCACACCCGCTGCTCGACCCGGCGCAGGAAGTCATTCCCGACTTTGGCTGGTCGCCTTCAGGCAAACAACTAGCGCTCGTGCGGCAGAAGTCGAGCTCCGATGTGGTACTGATCAAAGACCAGCAGGAAAAAGGGAAAGACTAGGATCTGAGGTCGCGTGTCCGGCTACGGTTTTCACATGTGATCTTGGCTTCTCTTCAGTTGACGCCAGATCGCCAGCCGCGCGTTGACACGGCTCTGGTTGACTGGCAAACCGAGATAACCGCGAACCTCCCACTCTGAAGCACCATTTATCTCGACGAAAAGAATCTTTATATAAGGATAACGCATCTACTCACTGTGTCGCGAAAAAGGCTGCGCGGCAAGCCTCAAGGAGCTGAACTTCATGTCCAAAAAGCCCACTGCCGGGCAACTCTTTATCGTCCTGGCCCGCTGCCACAGAGCATTGAGCCTGCTTGTGGAGCGCAGCGTCGCCAACGCCGGACTTGGGTTGAGCGACTTCATGATCCTTGAGGCATTGCTCAACAAGGGTCCCCTGACGATCGGCGAAATTCAGGCCAAAGTTCTGCTTGCCAGCGGGTCAATGACCGCAGCCGTCGATCGGCTGGAGCGAAAAGGCTGCATTGTCCGCAAGCCGGACGCTCACGACCGTCGGGCAAAGGTCCTTGAACTGACCCGTGAGGGCCGAAAGCTGATGACGAGGATTTTTGCCGGGCACATAGCCGAACTGGAGAGCTGGATGTCAGCCCTGAGCGAGAAGGAGATGGTGGAAGCCTATGCGGTTCTGAAGAAGCTTGGCCTGCACGCCGCCGCCATCTACGAATCGGAACGGAGCTCGCCCGCGCAGGGAGCAAGATAAGCCAAACTTCGCGCCATTCAGAACAGGGAATGGCGAAAATTTACGCAAACAGCAGAAGGGAATCATCATGAAAACGCCAATTGCAGGTCTACATCACGTCACCGCGATCGCTTCCGATCCTCAGCGCAACCTGGACTTCTACACCCAGGTGCTTGGCCTGCGCTTCGTGAAACGCACCATCAACTTCGACGACCCAGGCACGTACCACTTCTATTTCGGAGACGACACGGGCAGGCCCGGCACCATCCTCACCTTTTTTCCCTGGCCACACGCGAGGAAGGGACGCAGGGGCGTTGGGGAGGTGATTGCAACCGCGTTCTCGATCCCGGTCGGCTCGAAAGAATTCTGGACTGACCGGCTGACGGCCAACCGGGTCACGGTGGAAGAGCACATCCGTTTCGGATCTCAGGTCATCTCCTTCGGCGACCCTGACGGCATGATCATCGAGCTTGTTGAGCACCCAGAAGCGCATCCCGGTGCAGCTCCCCGTTACGCGGACGTGGAAGCAGCGAACGCCATTCAGGGCTTCTACGGCGTTACGTTGTTGGAGCAAAGCCTCGAGGATACCGAGCAGCTTCTTAACATCATGGGTCTGCGAAAAATCGCGGAAGAGGCAAACCTTGTCCGCGTCGCGCCCGAAGGAGACGCGCTCGGCCGCTTCGTCGACATCAAGCTCGATCCCGAAGCTCGTCGTGGCAGCATGGGAGCGGGCACGGTCCATCACATCGCCTTCCGCAACACGGATGACGCGGCGCAGGCCGATTGGCGCAGAACCCTGGCGCGGTATCTCTCGGTCACGCCGGTGCAGGATCGGACATACTTTCACTCGATCTACTTTCGCGAGCGCGGTGGTGTCCTCTTCGAGATGGCGACCGACGACCCCGGTTTCCTCATCGACGAGCCGGTCGAAAGCCTGGGAGAAGAACTTCGCATCCCCGAGTGGTATGAGCCAAACCGCCGCGCCATCGAGGCTCAGGTCGCCCCGATCACGTTGCACAAAGCGGCAGAAGCAGGAGTATCGCGATGAACATGCTTGATCCACACGCGGCACAGCCGGTTCTGCGGGCGGGCGCACCCATTGATCGTGCAGCGGGAGCACTTATCCTGCTGCACGGCCGGGGAGGCTCGGCCGAGGACATTCTCACCCTGGGCGAGGCTCTGGCAGACGACCGGTTCGCGCTGCTGGCCCCCCAGGCCGCCGGACACACCTGGTATCCCAACTCGTTCCTCGCCCCTCGCCGTCAGAATGACCCGTATCTATCTTCCGCCCTTCGCAAGGTGGAAGCCGCGCTCGCGCTGGCGACGGCGGCAGGGATCCCGACAGAGAGAATCGGCATTGCCGGATTCTCGCAAGGAGCCTGTCTCGCGACAGAATTCGTCGGGCGGCATCCGCAGCGCTATGCAGCTATGCTCGCCTTCACGGGAGGCCTGATCGGCCCGCTCGATGAGCCGATCACCCTCACCGGCGACCTCGCCGGAACTCCCGCTCTTTTCAGCTCGGGCGATCCCGATCCGCACGTGCCCTGGCAAAGAGTGCAGCAGTCGGCGGATCTCTTCACGAAGATCGGCGCCCAGGTATTCGTCGAGCGCCATCCGGGCCGCCCTCATACCTTCCTGGCCAGCGAAGTCAGGCAAGGGAAAGAGCTGCTGTCCGCCGTGCATGCTTTGTAACATCACGCCTGCGGATGATGCGGCAACGGTACCCCACTCAATCCTGCTTTTGGCTTGAGTGGGGAAGCTGCAGACTCTCCCTTTGCGTTCTTCGCGTCTTTGCGGTGAAAATCTCCTCTGACCGCGAGGATTCATCTATTGACGAACCAAAGCTCTGGGAACTTTGCCAACTACCCCAGCCTTCACGACCGCGCCGTCATTGTTACTGGAGGAGCCAGCGGCATTGGCGAGCACATTGTCGAGCATTTCGTTCGCCAGGGCTCGCGGGTGGCCTTTCTGGATGTCGCCGACGAACCGGCAGAGCAGCTTATTTCCCGGCTCAGCGACCAGGCCTCGTCTCCGCCCCGGTATCTTCACTGCGATCTCACCGATGTAGACGCGCTCGCCGCATCGGTTAAAGACATCGCCGCCGGCTTCGGTACCGTCGATGTCCTCGTGAATAACGCAGGCAACGATACCCGTCACGTCACCGAAGAAGTCACGCCGGAATACTTCGATCGCTGCATCGCCATCAATCTCCGCCAGCAGTTCTTCACGACGCAGGCCGTGATCCCAATCATGAAGCGTGCCGGACGCGGCTCTATCGTCAATCTCAGCTCCATAAGCTGGATCATTCCCAGCACCGGCCTTCCCGTCTACATCGCGTCCAAAGCCGGTATCGTCGGACTCACGCGAACGCTCGCCCACGAACTCGGCCCGCACAACATCCGCGTCAATGCCGTGCTCCCCGGAGGCATCCTGACTGAGCGCCAACGACGGCTCTGGTTCACAGAGGAATACAAGGCGGAGATCCTCCGCAACCAGGCCCTCAAGCGCATGTTGATTCCTGAAGAAGTTGCCCGCGTCGTCCTCTTTCTCGCTGCCGACGACAGCTCGGCAGTCACCAGCCAAAGCTATGTCGTCGACGGCGGTTGGGTCTGACGATTGAATCAGACCCAGCCGAGGTCGCGGAAGTTGCGGTGGGTTACATTCCGAGCTTCTGGTATCCGGAATTCGTAGTGGTGACGACCAGCTGTTTGGCAGTTGCGTTCAGGACACTCTGTTGCGCATAGTTGGTGCCGTCAGGCAGGCTGGCAAACTGGACTGCCAGCGTTACCACCTCGCTCGGCTTGTCGGTATAGGTGTTCACGTTCAATGCCGTAATCTTCTTCGTCTGTGGGTTGAACGTGATCGTCATCTGGTCGCCCGGTTGAGCATAGTTCTTGAACACCAGGTTTACCGCGCCGTTTGTGGGAACGATCGAGGCATTGCCCGCCTGGAAAGCGGCTTGCAGCTTCTGCGGGTCTGGCGGGACGTACATGCCAAGGACGCCCTTGACGTCCCCCATATAGTCCTGCATCTCCGCCTTCTTCTTCTCGACTATGCGCTGCTTCATGCGGCCGCCGCTAGGCTGCTGTGGCTGTTGATCCCCGATCGGCGTCTTCTGCACCTGGCCGTTGGGGCCGTACTGGCAGAGGTTCTGTTTCGTAGACTTGACATCGCCTTTCAGCGCGATCTGGACCGTTTCGGTCCACTGGTATTGGTGCAGCCGCTGTTGATTCTCGGCCGTCGACTGCTTCAGGGCAGCCACCTTCTGCTGCAATTCAGGGTTTTGTGCGTAAGCGAACAGCCCCGAGAGCAATATCGACAGCACCATTCCGCCTGCGACGTGAATTCCTTTTGCTCCACTGCTGGTTCGCGCGGTAATTAGTTGCATGGAAATCCCTTTCTTGAAGTGGCCTTGCCACTTGAAACAGATCGACTAGAGCTGACAATAAAATGGGACCGCCAATTCAGGCGGCGATGTTGAGACCGGATCGACGATGAAACCGATATTCTTCCTCGTATTCTTCCAAGTCACCGTCTTGCGGCCTTCACGAAAAGACCGGCATCTACGACGAAATCTAAGCGATGCGGATCAGAACTCGAATGGTAGGGCAAGAGACGCACGCTCCGCAACAGGATTCAACGCAGCCCCTGTAAGAACTAGCAGCGCACAGAGATGCCCGCCTGGTACGCTCCCTGATCCAGGCGAGCCTGGCGGAGCTGCAGGCCTTGTACTCCTGCAATACAATCGCCTGTGATGAAGTCGCTTCTGTGGGTCGCGCTGCTGACCCTCCCGGTCACTGCGATCTGCCAGACCCCTACCGCATCCGACCAGGCCGCCGCCACTGAGGCCTTCCGGGCCGGCCGTGCCGCCATGGAACGGAACGACCTCGCTCTCGCCCGCACCGAATTCGCGAAGGTCGTCCAGCTCGCCCCCAACGTTGCCGCCGGTCACAGTGCTCTCGGAGCCGTACTCTATGCCCAGGGAGATCCGATTTCCGCAGCACCGGAGCTTGAAAAGGCCCACTCCCTCGACCCGACGGACACCACCGCAACCCTCAACCTGGCCCTCAGCTATTCCTGGGTCGGCGCTTACGACAAAGCACTTCCGCTGTTTCGCGAGCTCGACAGCGCCAGCGTCCAACTGTCGCCCGGTGATCTCGCCGCATATGCTCGGGCTCTCGATGCCGCCGGGGATCGGGAAGCCGCCCGGTCCAAGCTCGCCGCGGCCCTCACTCAGGACCCGAACAATGCAGTCCTGCACGACGCCATCGGAACCGTTCTCGCTGAACAGAACAAGCTTGCCGAAGCCCGTCCCGAGTTCGAGCGCGCCCTTCAGCTCGACCCGAACCTCGCCTCCGCCCATCTCCACCTGGGCTCGCTGTTCCTTGTCCAGCAGAGTTATCCGGACGCCATCGCCGAGTTGCAGAAGGCGGTCAAGATAGCCCCGGACGACCTGCAATCCAACCTGCAACTGGGGCGCGCCCTCGCCGCGGCGGGTCAGGACGACGCAGCCATCGTGGCCCTTCAC
Organism: uncultured Acidobacteriaceae bacterium; assembly: GCA_963724375.1. GTDB lineage: Bacteria > Acidobacteriota > Terriglobia > Terriglobales > Acidobacteriaceae > Silvibacterium. The sequence goes on along the minus strand of CAVRUM010000010.1, from coordinate 266,049 downwards.
TTCGCCACCGAAATCAGCCCCACATCTATCGACGCCAAGTACGCTCTCGCCCTTGCCCTCCAGAGTGCCGGACAAACGAAGGAAGCCATTCCGCTTTTCCAGGACACTATCGCTGCCCGGCCGAACGATCCGGCCGCCCTGACCAATCTCGGCCTCGCCCTGGTTCAGACCGGAGAGGCCAAGGCCGGCCTCAGTTACTATCAGCGCGCTCTTGTTCTCGACCCGAAGAACGCTGTCCTCCACGAAGACACCGGCGTCGCCTACCTTCAGCAGGCCGATCTCGACCATGCGATTGCCGAGTTCCGTGCCGGCCTCGCCGTCGAGCCCGACAACCCGCAGCTCAACTACGATCTCGGCCTCGCTCTCAAGCTGCAGGACAAGGCTGCCGAAGCCGTTCCTGTCCTCGAAAAGGCTGCGCAGCTTGATCCCACGCTCGCCGACCCGCCCTTTACCCTGGGCATCCTTTACATGCAGATGGGCCGCTTCGCCGACGCTGCGCGCGAGCTAGAGAAAAACCTCTCCATGCGCCCCGAAAACGGGGACGCCTGGGCCATCCTCGGCAGCGTCTACAAGCAGATGGACGAGCCCGACAAGGCAGTCCCCGCACTTCGGCGCGCCATCGAACTGCAGCCGGATCAGCCCAGCCCCCACATCAACCTGGCCTCCATTCTCGCCGCCCAGGGCGATACGGCCGGAGCCGCCGCCGAGCGCAAAAAAGCTGCGGATCTGAGTCGTATGGCCGTCAGCCGCCAGCGGGCGAAGTTCAACCTCGACAGCGGAACTCAGCTGCTCAAACAGGGCAAGGTTGCCGAAGCCCTGGTGCAGTTGAAGCAGGCTGTCGCTGCGGATCCCAATTACGCTGAAGCCCACCGTGCCCTCGCCGACGCTCTCGCCCAGCAGGGAGACGCAGCCGGGGCTGCCCTCGAGCGCCAGAAGGCCGCAGCCCTCGAGACGCAGCCGCATGCTTCGGCGAATCCGCCCGGACACCCGTAACTGATCGGGTCACCAGCCACGCTCATCGGATTATTGAAGCACTCTGCTAAACTCGGCATCTGTTGACCTATGAAAGCGATTCAGATTCAGCAGACCGGCGGTCCTGAAGTCCTTACCTACGCGGACATTCCCGTTCCCACTCCCAAATCCGGTGAGGTGCTGGTCAAAGTACATGCTTCCGGCGTGAACTTCATCGACATCTACTACCGCGAAGGCCGCTATAAGACAGCCCTGCCCTTCATCGATGGACAGGAAGGCGCGGGCACCGTCGAATCCGTGGGTCCCGATGTCACCGGCTTTTCCCCAGGAGACCGCGTGGCCTGGTGCCTGGTACTGGGCAGCTATGCCGAGTACGCAATCGTGCCCGCCGATCGGCTCGTACCTGTTCCCGCGCATCTCGACCTGAAGCGTGCCGCCGCCGTTCTTTTGCAAGGGATGACCGCGCACTATCTCGTCCACTCCACCTTCCCGCTCAAGTCTGGAGATATCGCGCTCATCCACGCCGCCGCCGGAGGAACCGGGCTATTGCTCACGCAAATGGCCTCCGATATCGGTGCCCGCGTCATTGCCACCGTGTCCACTGAAGAGAAAGCCGCGCTCGCGCGCGAAGCCGGAGCGGCCGACATCATCCTGTACACACAAGTTGACTTCGAGTCCGAAGTAAAGCGGCTCACAAGGGGTCACGGGGTCGACGTAGTTTACGATTCCGTTGGCAAAACGACCTTCGAAAAGTCGCTCAATACCCTCCGTCCGCGCGGCATGATGGTTCTTTTTGGAGGAGCCAGCGGAGCGGTTCCGCCATTTGATCTCATCGAGCTGTCGACCAAGGGTTCGCTCTACGTCACCCGTCCTACGCTGAAGCACTACATCCTCACGAGCGACGAACTCCACGCCCGTGCCGGCGATGTTCTCAGGGCTGTCGACGCGGGAAAGGTCAAAGTCCGTATGGAGCACACCTACCCGCTGAGCCAGGCCGCGCAGGCGCAAATCGATATTGCCGCCCGCAAGACCACCGGAAAGCTCCTGTTGATTCCATAACGCTGAAGCCAGGTTCGAAAGGAGTAGCCTATGGCAGTTGGAGTGGTTTTCTGGCCCTGTCTTCTTCTGGGAATTTTGTGCGGACTGCGCGCTCTGACTCCGCCCGCAGTGGTCTGCTGGGCTGCTCACCTCGGCTGGCTGAATCTCACCGGCACACACCTCGCATTTCTCGCCAACCCGATTACGGTGGGAATCTTCACTCTCCTTGCCCTCGTGGAACTAATCGGAGATAAGACCGCGAAAATTGGCCCTCGCACTGCGCCCGTCGGATTCGGCGCACGCCTCATCTCGGGAGCGCTCTGCGGGGCGGCGCTGGCCAGCCCTGGGGGGCTCGCAATCGGTGCCATCGTAGCGGTTGTTGGAGCCATCGTCGGTACGCTCGCCGGATATCACATCCGTCGCGCCCTTACCGCTCCCGGAAAACTTCCCGATCTGCCCGTCGCTCTCGTCGAGGACTTGATCACAATAGGTGGTAGCTTGTTCCTCGTCTCTCGCTTCTAACCTTGAGAATGCCAGAATTTCCTTCAAGGAAGGACAGCATGACCGAACGATTCGACGCCATCATCGTAGGCACGGGCCAGGCCGCCAAGCCCCTCGCCGGCGCGCTCGCAAAAGCAGGCAAGAAGACCGCGTCGATCGAAACCAAGCACGTTGGTGGAACCTGCGTGAATGAGGGCTGTACGCCAACCAAAACGATGGTCGCCAGCGCCCGCGTTGCCTACCTCGCGCGGCGCGGCCCCGATTACGGAGTCCGCACCGGCCCCATCTCTGTCGACCTGGTAAAAGTTCGCCAGCGCAAGCGCGACATCGTCGAGAGCTTCAGCTCCGGCAACGTAAAGCGCCTCACCGGTGAAAACCTCGAGCTCATCTACGGCTTCGCCGAATTCACCGGCCCTAAAACCCTCCACGTCGATCTGCACGCCGGCGGCTCGCGTACGCTCGAAGCCGACTGGATCTTCCTCAACACCGGCCTGCGCGCCGCTGTTCCGCCCATACCCGGACTCCGCGACATTTCGTTTCTCAATAACGAGTCCATCATGGAGCTCGACACCGTTCCCGACCACCTTCTTATCCTGGGAGGGGGCTACGTGGGGCTCGAGTTCGGACAGATGTTCCGCCGCTTCGGCAGCAAAGTCACCATCATTCACAGAGGCCATCAGCTTCTCGGTCAAGAAGACCCCGACGTAGCCGAAGAAGTCCGCAAAATCCTCAGCGAAGATGGCATCGAAATCCTCCTCAAAACCGACACTGCGGCCGCCCGCTCCGACAATGGTGTCATCCAGCTGACTGTCCGGCTCGGCGCGGAAACCCGCACCATTACCGGCTCGCATCTTCTCGTCGCCGCCGGGCGCGTTCCGAACACCGAGGGGCTTAACCCGCGTGCCGCGGGTGTGGATACCGACGAGCACGGCTATATCAAGGTCAATGAATACCTCGAGACGACCGCTCCGGGCATCTACGCTCTCGGAGACGTCAAGGGTGGTCCTGCCTTCACCCACATCTCCTACGACGACTACCGCATCGCCGAGGCCAATGTGTTGCATGGCGAGCGCCGCAGCATCCGCAACCGCATCCTGCCCTACACCGTCTTCATCGATCCGCAACTCGGTCGCATTGGCCTCACTGAAAGCGAAGCCCGCAGCCGGGGCCTTAACATCCGCGTAGCCAAGATGCCCATGACCAGCGTCGCTCGGGCCCTCGAGATCGACGAGACGCGCGGGTTCATGAAGATCATCGTCGACCGCGACACCGAGCAGATCCTTGGCGCGGCCGTCCTTGGCATCGAGGGCGGAGAAACCGCCTCCATCATCCAGATCGCCATGGAAGGCAAGCTCAAATACACCGCTCTCCGCGATGGAATATTTTCCCACCCTACGCTTGCCGAGTCCCTCAACAATGTGTTTTTTAGCTGGGAAGACGAGAAATGAGCAGCGCTGCAGATGCCGGCTCGTCCGCGCAAACTGAGGACGCCGTCACCGCACCGCGTGTGGGCCGCCGCCGTTGGCATTTGCGGTGTCTCCTTGCGGTCCTCTTTGAAGTCCTCGCAATCGCGGGGCTGGCCAGCTCTGTGGCTGTTGCGCAGCCCGGACCCTCGCAGGGATCAGGTTTTCTCGGTGCCTGGTGCCCGCAGGGAGACTCGAATAAGCACGCATCGATTAGTTACAACGGCGCCTTCTTCAACCTGACCAACGAGAACGGCGACAGCTCCATTGGCAATCTCCAAGGGTCGAATCGGATCAGTGCTCCTGGGTGGCAGTTCGTCGTCGGTACTCTGAGCCCGGATGGACGCCGCATCGACTGGACGAACGGTACCTTCTGGGCTCGCTGCAGCGGCGGCGGCCACAGCCGCGTCGATCTCAACGGCATCTGGTACCCGCAGGGGAACCGCTCCCTGCAGTGCTCTATCCAGCAGCACCGTGGTGTTCTCAACTTGCAGAATGAGTCCGGGGCTCCCGCCACGGGGTCCTTCGATGGAAAGCGGCATCTCTCCACCAATTGGTCCGGAATAAAGATAGGGGGCGCCGTCAGCTCCGACGGAAACCGTATCGACTGGGACAACGGCACTTACTGGGTGCGCTATCGGGTTTACTAAGCCCTGGCTGGCTCAACAGCGAGTAGCAAGCGGATCCCCATCACAATCCCAGCGGCTCGTGGCGCAACCATGCTCCTTGAAAGCCACCGGGCGATCGGTTACACCACTAGCAGGCACACGCGTGGAGAACGAGGGGCACATAACAGGCGGGGATCCTGTCCTGAACGGGCTGGTTCGACGCAAACCCGGAACCAGGTGCGTGGCGTTGCTCGCGCTGCTTGTAGCTGTAGCTGGGCTCGCCCTTCCGATTGCCGGCCTCGCCGAAGACAAACCCCACCCGCTCGTCATCTCTCTCGAGCCATTCGGAATCCCCAGGGGGCTCTTTCCCAATACCCGCCCCTTCGCCTGTTTTCATATGCATGCCGCGGGGACACGCCTCTTCTGGCTGGATCCCGCGCATCTCTTCGTGGCTTTCACGACGAATCCTCCGTGCACGGCAAAGTCCGACTCTGAACCTGCGAGAATCCGCGGCATCGTCTTCGATAGAACTGGAGCAAAAATCGCCAGCCGCGACTGGGCCATTCAGAGCGACCTGACCCTCTTCGCCGGCCCCGGCGGCACAATCGTGCTGTGGGAGGGCAATTCCCTGGAGTTTTTTGACGGCAATCTCAAAACGATCGACTCCGGCGAGCTTTCCGAAAAGCCCAAGGGCATCTGGGTGACACCTCTGCGCCGCACTATACCTCTGCTCACTGCCGATGGGCGCAACTTCGAGTTCTACGGCACAAACCCGCTCAAACTGATCGACACGATAGGACTCGATCAGTCTTCCGAAATTAACAAGGTTGCCGATTGGGTGCCCGGCGACGAGCGTGTCGCGGGAAGCCTGTGCAAGGAGAAATCCATCTACACCTGCACCAAAATTCTGGTCGTAACGCCCGACGCGAATTTCCTTTCACCCGACGGCGCTCCCTGGTCGTACGAGGAGACGGACAAACCGGTGTCGCTCCAGCCAATCGGCTTCCTCGATTCCACGCATCTGCTCATTTCCCGTCAGGACAGGAACTTCTTCCATACCCCGCAGCTTTTCATCGTTCGCCCGACGGGCGCGCGCATGCCCGTGCCCGGTGTTGGCTACAGCTACATGCCTGACGACCTTATCGGAGTCGCGGGCAGCCGGTTTGCGCTGGAGTTTCTTGCACAGGGCATGTGCGACGATTGCATCACCGGGCGGCGCTTTGTCGTCGGCGAGATGGACGCCCACAAGTTCCTCTTCGAGAAGAACGCTTCACCCTACTTCAGCCGCGCCCAGCTCTGCCCGGATGGCAAGTCGATCGCAATCCTCGACAACGACGAGATCAGCATCTACGCGCTGCCCGAATAGATCCTGCCGCAAAGCTCAACTCTGCGTCGCCTGGAATCGCCACAGGGCCACGCCGCCGAACAGCCCATCTTCGTTGGAGATGGTCGAGACATAAGTCGGAAGCTTGAAGTTGATCTCCTTCGCGTTCCCGCCGCCGAGATACAGGCGGTCCCAGTTGAATGTCTTCGACGTCTGCTCGATGGCCTTCCCAAGAAGCCTGTTCCAGCGCTTTTTCCCGAGCTTCTTCAGCCCACGGCGCCCGAGATAATCCTCGTAGGTCTTGCCTTTCTGCCACGGGTGATGAGCGAGTTCCAGTCCGGGGCACAGCTGCCCGTCGGTGAAGAGGGCCGAGCCCAGCCCTGTGCCCAGTGTCAGCACCAGCTCAACGCCGCGTCCGCTGATCGCACCGTAGCCTTGCACTGCGGCGTCGTTCGCCAGATGAACCGGTAGCCTCCATTTCTTCTCGAGCGTCGCCCGCAATGGAAACCCGACCCATGCCGGATCGAGGTTGGCTGCTGTCATTGTTTTGCCCTGCTTGATTACGCCGGGAAAGCCGACTGACACGCGGTCGCATTTCGGCATCTGCTTGCGCATGCGATCGAGCAGCGAAAGCATTCTGGCCGGCGATGCCGGGTTGGGAGTGGGCATGCGCAGCCGCTCTGTGAGAGGGTTTCCCCGCGCATCGAGCGCCATGATTTTCATGCCGGTGCCGCCGATGTCGATCGCCAGCGTTATTGGGTGCGGAAAAGGCAATGGTTTATTTGGCATAGGACGCGAACAAGTGTAGTCGAAAGGGCAGGGAATTGGCGCGGGAAATTCCGGCCTCGAATGGAACTCGGCAGATTACTGGCCGGCCATCACGATCGGCAGCGTCGGAGTCGGTGAGCCCTGAGCATCCTCGATCGTCACACCGAACGCCTTCGCCTGGACGCCTTCCGGCAGCATAGGCATCACCACCGATGCGCTTCCGCTCGCATCTGGCCGGAACAGCCCCGCGGGCATGGGAGCCTTTCCATCGGCCGGAATCAGCCACAGTTCATATGTCTTGTTCGCCGGAACCGGACGAAGATTGCTCGCCACGAATATCAGCGCGCCGCGCTTCGGCAGATACGTCGCATGGCCAATGGGCTTCGCGGGGCCTCGTGTCTCCGTCAACGTCACCTGTTTGGCATCAGGAGACGTGAGCGCGTCAGTCAACGCTTGCGCCCGATCCGCTTCTGCGGCGAGTCTCGCAACCTGGGCGCGGCCGTCGTTGAGCTGCCGCTCCAACTGGTGCTTGGAGTATCCCAGATAAGCGGCTACCGCCAGCATCGCAACCGCCGCCACCCACCCCAGCCAGCCCCATCCGGAGCCGGTTGGCGGCTCTTCCCGTACAGGCATCACCGCGACCGGCCGAGGTCCCATAGCCGTATTTTGAGGGGTATTGATAATTCGCGCCATCAGCCGCTCCTGCGCCCCCTCGGGAGGCTCATGTTGCTCCACACCCAGCCCCACGAGCGATACATCGGCCATCGTCTCGACCAGGGCCGCCCGGCAGTACGCGCACACCTCCAGATGTGCCTGTGCGGCGCGCTCCTCTTCGGGAGTCAGCGCCTGCATCGCGTAGAGCATCAGGTCTTCCTGCGGGATGTGGGGTCGGGTGCTCAAACCGTTAATGCCTTTCTGATCGTCGCCAATGCAGTTCGGATTCGCGTTTTGACCGTTCCCAGCGGATCGCCGGTCTTCTCCGCAATCTCCGTATGGCTCAATCCTTCAAAAAAGGCCAGCTCCAGTGGTCTCTTCTGCTCTTCGGGCAATGAACTCATCACATTTCGGATTTTTCCGAGCAGAAAACCGCGTTCCGCCTCACTTGCCAGATTCGTGGACGCGGGCAGGGCAAACAACTCCACGGGCTCCAGAGGGCGCCGCCGACGGATCATATCGATGGATCGATTTCGAGTCACAACAGCCAGCCAGCCCGCGAGCGAACCCTTACCGGATACAAAGGCACCCGGGCTCTTCCACACCTGTATGAAGATCTCCTGCATCACATCTTCCGCTTCGCTCGCATCTTTCAGGACACGCAGGGCCACTGAATAGACCAGTGTCCCGTATCGGTCGAACAGTGCCGTCATGGCGGACTGATCACCGGACTGGATGCGAGTAAGCAGGCCCATGTCGTCGGCCTCATTCATCTGTCCACCAGATGAACGAGAATCGCCGATCCTTAGATTGTTTGGGTCCAGGGCCATGTCGTAGGGTCCACAGGTATTCTATGATGCTGGAAAGTCGTTGGTCGGCTCCCTATTGATCGCGCCAAAGATGCATACTCGATGAAAGTGCGGCTCGACAAGCTGCTCGTTGTGCGCGGACTCGCCCCGACCCGGGAGCGCGCGCAAGCTCTTATTCTTGCCGGCCGTATCCTCGTCGACGAACAGAAGCTCGAGAAGCCGGGGCATGCGGTGACCGAGGAAGCCGTCGTTCGCATACTCGGCGAAGATCTCCGCTACGTAAGCCGCGGCGGCCTCAAGCTCGAGGCCGCTCTGCGCCACTGGAATATCGACCTCACCGGCCGCTTCTGCCTCGACGTTGGAACTTCCACCGGAGGATTCACCGACTGTATGCTCCAGCAGGGTGCGGCGCACGTCCTGTCCATCGACACCGGCTATGGGCAGATCGCCGAGAAGCTCCGCCGCGATCCGCGCGTCACTCTCATGGAACGTACCAACGCTCGCAACCTCGTCCCCGGAGATCTGCCTTCGGGCATCAGCTTTTTCGCGATGGATGTCTCCTTCATCTCCGCCACCCTCTTATTGCCGCCTGTTGTTCGCGCCATCCGGGCGGGCCTCGACGCCTCGTCTCCGATCGAGGCAGTCGTCCTCATCAAGCCGCAGTTCGAAGCCGGCCGCGAACACATCGGTAAGGGGGGCATTGTCCGCGACCCGGCTGCTCATCGTCTCGCCATCGAGCGCGTCACTACCTGCATGGATTCCTTCGGGGCTGCTCCCATTGAAGTGATCGACTCGCCCATCCTGGGTACCGAGGGAAATCGTGAATTTCTCATGCACACGCGCTTGAGTCTTAGCAGTGCCGGTCTACACTGTTGATTCATGCGTCCGGTCGCCATCATTTCGAAGCCGCAAAAGGATGAGCTCTATCAGCTCCTCCCAAACCTCGTGCTTTGGATGAAGGCACACGACCTCGACCCCGTCCTCGATCCTGTGAGTGGTAGCTATACGCAGCAGGCCCGTATCATTCCCCGCCACGAAATGCCCGCCGAGGCGCCCGATCTGGTGATCGTGCTCGGAGGCGACGGCACGCTTCTTTCCGCGGCCCGCGTATTTGCCAAGAGAGAGACGCCCATCCTCAGCGTGAACCTGGGCTCGCTGGGTTTTCTTACTGAGACGCGTCTCGCCGACCTATACAACACTCTGGAAGGCTGGTGCAAGAGCTGCCATAAGACCGATTCGCGATCGATGCTGCACAGCGAGCTTTGGCGCGATGGCGATCTTTTTGCCGAGCACGAGGCTCTTAACGATGTCGTCGTTGCCAAGGGCGCCATCGCGCGCATGGGCGATTTTCGCGTTCACCTCGACAGCCAGCTTGCCGCCACATTCCGCGCCGATGGAGTGATCATCTCTACCCCGACCGGTTCCACCGCCTACTCGCTGGCCGCCGCCGGACCCATTCTTCTTCCCAATGTCGATGCTCTGATCGTGACTCCCGTCTGTCCTCACCTCTTGACGCTCCGCCCCATGGTTGTCCGGGGAGACACCAACATCGTCGTCAATCTCGTCGGAGTCCCCGACCAGACCTTTCTCACCATCGACGGCCAGGAGGCCATTCTCATGAAGGTGGGCGATGAGCTGCACTGTCGCCGCTCAGTACATACCGTAAAACTGGTTCGGCTCGGAGCAACCGGATTCTTCGATGTGCTCCGCTCAAAGCTCAAGTGGGGCGAACGCTAGAGCGGCTACGACTTTGTGAGCTCTTCAAGCAGCACCTTCGCCTTCGTAGCCAGTGTGTTGGCACCGTCCAGATCATCCTGATCGAGAGCTTTCTTCGCCTTGGTTAAAAACGTGCGAATTTCGGTCGCTGTCTGCTGCTCGGCCGAGTTAAGAGCGCGCTTGAGTCCATCCAGCCCGTTTTGAGTGCTGGCGATCAGGTCTTGAACCCCTTGGCGCGTTAGTGTGCTGGTGCTGTCACTCGCGGTGAGCTGACCAATCGGCGATGCGCTCGGCGGCTGTCCCGTGGTGGCCACCTGTGTCGCCTCCGGAGGTGTCGCAGACGATTCCTTCGCGGTCTGCTCAGTCGCAGATTCGGTCGATTTCCTATGACGGGGCGTCTTTTTTGGCTTTGGAGGAGGAGCCTGTTGCGCCACATCGGACCCGGGCGGTTTCACTTCGACCGGCTTGGGCGGCGGCGGCTGTGGCATCGGTTGGTCGTTGGCAATTGTGTTTGGAGGATACACCGGCGGCGGGGGCGGCGGAGGAGCTGCACTCTGCACTTTGTGCTGGCAACCCGCGATCCCGAACAGCAGCAACACAGCCGCGATCGTGCGTGCGGAGTTCATCCTCGTCTTTCCCCTGCAACTAGTGACGTTGCTTCCAGTGCACCACGCAGCCTCGGATCTGTCAGGGCCGATGTCGGCACGGATAAGGTGAAGGTCGACCCTTCCCCGAGCTTCGATTCTACGTCAAGCTGTCCATGGTGAAGCTGCAGTATTCTGTAAGTCATCGCCAGCCCGATGCCGCTTCCGTCCCGCTTCGTCGTGAAGTATAAATCGAAGATCTTCGGACGGATCTCATCCGGAATCCCTTCCCCATCGTCCTGGACCTCGATCACTGCGCTGCGCCCCTCTTCCTTCAGCCTCACCGAGAGCTCGCCCCCATCGGCCATTGCCTGCGCTCCATTCAGAACCACGTTCAGCAGCGCCTGCTTCAGCAGATCGGCGTCAACCTTCACCATGACGGGGTGGTCCGGCAATTGGCTTACTACCGTTACGCTGTACGACTCAAGGCCCGCCGAAGCCAGCATGAGCACGCTAGATACAATCTGCCGCATGTCATGATCCGCAAGTTTCAGCTCAACCGGCCGTGAGAAGTCGACCAGCGTCTGGACCACGCGGTCCAGCCTCTGAATTTCGCTCTGAATGATCTCCAGATGCCTGCCTGCGGCCGCCTCGCTGCCGACCTTGCTACGCAGCAGTTCGAGATGGACCACGATGGCATTGATTGGATTCTTCACCTCGTGGCCAACGCCGGAGGTCAGCCGCCCGATGGCCGCCATGCGCCGCGAAACCTCCAGCTCGCTCTCGATCTCGCTCACCGACTCGACATCGTGCAGCGTGAGCAGCGCGCCCAGCGCCCCGTCGTGGTCCGCGCGGTCGTCGTGGATGAAGTCCAGCGAAAGCTCGAGCCTGCGTCCCGCCTCGGTGGTGATTTCTTCCTGCACAATCGACATGCCGGCATCGAACGCCTGACGTACCGTGCGGCCGAGCAGGCTGTCGCGATCGAAGATGTCGTGGACCTCGGCCCCCAGCAGCTGATCGCGGCCCATGTCCAGAAAGCGTTCCATCGACCGCGACACCAGCACCGCGCGCGCGTCGCGTGTGAACAGCATGATGCCGTCTTGCAGGTTCGAGAGTATCTGGTCGATGTTCTCCTTAAGGGCGGAAAACACCTCCTCCACGTTCTTCATCCGGCGGCCCAGCCGTTCGATCTTGTGCGAGACCTGAACGACGGCATCCGTCGACCGCCCCGCTTCGAGCTCAGCGGCAGTTGCGGCTTCCGCCTGCGTCAGCGCATCAAGCCGCGAACTGATCTGCTCAAGCGGCCTTAGGGCAAGGTTAGAAACAAACGCGGCTGCGAGCAGGGAGATGAGTATCCCCACCCCGATATATATCGCTGCATTGGTCAGGAGTGGTGTGACCTCGAAATAGCCGAGAAATGTGGTCCTGATTCCGACGTGGATAGTGAGGAAAGACTTACCCTCGCGCTCCAGCGCTGCCGTTACGTCATAGACCTGGGGCTTTCCGAAAATCACTTTCAGCATGCCAATCAGCGAACTGTTTTGCAGAGAGGCGTAGTCATGCCGGATAGGCAATGGTTTATCTTCCAGCGCGGTATCCGGGGCTGCCACGAGTGCTACGTTGTGGTTGTCCGCGATCGTGATGTCGGAGACCGGCTTCGCGTAATCCATGATCGAGGTGATCAGCGAATTAAGTGCCTCGTCCTTGCGCAAAGCTTTTGTAACCGCGGCCTGTACGGCTTCCGGATTACTGGCGTCCACATCCTTGGGCACGCCGGTTACGATCGCTGTTTTTGTGGCCAGGAGCAGCTGTTGGGCAAATAGCTGCGCCGAGTTGTGTGTCAGCTCAATTCGCTGGTTCAACAGTTGGTTCAGATATACCCACGACAGCGCGGTCGCCACCAGAAAGACCAGTCCGCCAATAGCCAGCGCGATTTTGGTCTTTAAGCGCATGCTTGAACGAATCTCCCGGGGCCGTTGGGCAAACGTGACTTTATTCCGCCTGGCCGGTGTCATCCTTCAGCTTCTCATAGTCCTTCAGCTTGTTGTGCAGAGTCTTCAGGCTGATGCCGAGGATCTCCGCCGCGCGCGTTTTATTGTTGTTTGTCGATTCGAGGGTCTTCAGAATGAGCCGGCGCTCTCCCTCGTCCACCGTGGCTCCGACCTCCACCTGAATCGCATTCTGAGCCAGAGCCGGCTCCGGTTGCGTCCGTACCGTCTTCGTGCCGAAACCCGGCGGCAGATGATGCACCTCGATGACATTCCCTCCGCACAAAACCACTGCTCGCTCTACCGTGTTGCGCAATTCGCGCACATTGCCCGGCCAATCGTAGGCCATGAGGCGCGACATCATTTCCCCGTCAACCGAGTTGACCTCGCGGCTGTGCTTGCGATTCATGTCCGCCAGCATCGCGTCGACAATCTCGGGAATATCCTCCTTGTGGTCGCGCAGCGGGGGCATGTGTATGTTGAAGACATTCAGCCGGTAAAAAAGGTCGCTGCGCAGCTGTCCGTTTTCCACGGCCGTCTCAGGATCCTGATTTGTCGCCGACAGCACCCTCACGTCAACCGGGGCCTCGGCCTTGCTGCCCAGCCGCCGCAGCTTCCGCTCTTCGAGCACGCGCAGCAATTTGGCCTGCGTGCCTACCGGCATCTCGCCGATCTCGTCCAGCAGCAGCGTACCTTCCTCTGCCAGTTCGAAGCAGCCTGCGCGCCGCTCCAGCGCGCCTGTAAACGCGCCTTTCTCGTGCCCGAAAATCTCGCTCTCGATCAGCGTTTCCGGAATCGCCGCGCAGTTCACCGCCACAAACGGCTTCGCCTTGCGCGGACTCAGCTCGTGCAGCGTTCGCGCCACCATCTCCTTGCCGGTGCCGCTCTCCCCGGTGATCAGCACCGAGACATTCGAGGGCGCAACGCGCTCGATCAGCGCAAACAGCTCCTGCATTTTCCTCGAAGACCCGACCAGCGAGCCCAGCACGCCCTTATCGCGCAGCTTGCGCCGCGTCACTTCCAGTTCGCGATCTGTCTCGCGCTGTCTCGTCGCGTTCATCAGGATCGTGCGCAGCCGGGTCGCATCCACCGGCTTCTGGATGAAGTCGTAGGCGCCCATCTTCATGGCCTCGACAGCCAGCTCGATCGAGCCCTGTGCCGTTAACACCACCACCGCCTGGCTCTGCTTCAACTCGTTCAGGCGCCCCAGCAGCTCCAGCCCATTCATGCGCGGCATCTTGAGATCAGTAACCACGATGCCCGGCTGCCACGCCTGCACCCGCTCGAGCGCTTCCACGCCGTCCCGGGCTGTGTCCGTACGGTATCCCCACCCTGAAACCAGCTCGGCGAGCCCGGTCAGAGCGTGTACTTCATCTTCAACAATTAGAACTTTTTCTTGTATTGCCATAACTCTCTTGTCTGGGGCACCTTCGTTGTATCATGCACGCGCAGCACACCGCCTGAAAAGCCGGCGCAAGGCGCTGTTCGTGGACGGGTATTCTGATACTTATGCTGGACTATGAGATAACGACGCAGCAACTCAGCGATATGCTCGCCGCCAAAAGCTCTGACCTGGTTGTGCTCGACGTTCGCGAGCCGTGGGAATATCAGGCTGCGCATATTCAGAGCAGCACTCTGATGCCCATGGGCGACGTTCCTTCGCGTGCCTTTCAGGAACTCGACCCCGAAGCCCGCATCATCGCCGTCTGCCATCATGGAGTCCGCTCGATGAACGTTGCCTTCTGGCTTCGCAATCAGGGCTTCGAAAACGCCCAGTCGCTGCGCGGAGGCATCGACGCCTGGTCGGCCGAGATCGACCCGACGGTGCCGAGGTATTAACGTGGTCCTCCCCTTGTCGCGCGCACTCGGTCTGTTGCAGCGATATCCCGGTGCATTTCTGCTGCCGGTCGTTGTGATCGCCGCCGCCCACCTTGGCATCGACCACGCGATCGCCAGCGCGCCAGTATCGAAATTTCTTCAGTTTCTGCTGATGATCGTTGGTCTGCTGATCAATTTTTGCCTGGCCTCCGTGGTATTCCTGTGCGTCGCAACCTACACGGTACGCAGCGAGTCAAACGGTGAGCAGCCAAAGCCCGGCAATGTCCTCGACGCCTTGAAATACCCAGGCTGCGGACCCCTCCTCAGCGGCATGCTCACCCGTTTTGCTCTGACCCTCGTCGCGTCGGGCGCGGTAACTCTGATCGTGGTGGTTCCCGCGCTTGAGGCGCTGAAGGCCGCGACCCACCATGCCGTACGCAGGGAAATTTCGGGAGAGGCCTATTTGTGGGTCGCGACGATCGTCGGAGTCGCAATCCTTTCGCGGTGGGCCCTGGCCATCCCGCTCTTCACCCAATCTCAGGGATTGCTGAAAACTCCATTTTCGACAAGCGCTAAAGCGATCAGGGGCCTGCGCACTTTTGTAATTGTCTTCACCTTGTTGGTTCAGGCTGCGTGCTATCCACTCATTCGCCTGACGATGCCGCATCATCTTCACCTGTCCGATGGCGCCGCCCGCTACGTCCCTTTGTTGCTTGAAACCCTCGCCGCTCGCGGCCTCCAGGCAGTCCTCTGGACTTGGTGGATGATCGTCATGACCATGCTCGCCATGCGCCTGCAGGGGACCGACGAACCTGTGCCAGCCTCCCCGCTGGCTGTGGCTTAAGCGGAGCGCCGCTGGATAGCTCGAAGGTCATCCCGCTGACTTATACTGCAAAGTCACTCACCAGGAGTTCGCATGTCTTCCGCCGCCATCGACTACGCCCGCAGCAACTATCCCCGCTTTCTTGATGAGCTCAAGACCCTCATCCGCATTCCCTCCATCTCCACTCTGCCTGAACACAAAGCGGACGTCCTCGCCGCCGCCAACTGGCTCGCCAAAGAACTCACCCGCATCGGTATGGAGCACGTCGAGGTCATCTCCACCCCCGGACACCCGCTCGTCTACGCCGACTGGCTTCACGCCCCCGGCAAATCGACCTGCCTCTGCTATGGACACTACGATGTCCAGCCGCCCGACCCTCTCGATGAGTGGAAGTCGCCACCCTTTGAGCCCACCGAGCGCGACGGCAACCTCTATGCCCGTGGAGCCGTCGACGACAAGGGCCAGGTGTACATGCAGGTCAAAGCACTTGAGGCCCTCCTCGCCTCGAATAAAGGCAAGCTTCCCATTAACATACGGATCATCTTTGAAGGAGAGGAAGAGGTTGGCGGTGAGCAGATCGCCCGCTTTATCCGCGAGCATCCCGACCGCCTTAAGGCCGATTTCGCCCTCGTTTGCGACACGGAAATGTTCGCGCCCGAGCTGCCCACGCTATGCGTCGGTCTTCGCGGCATGATCTACACCGAGCTCGAAGCTCGCGGCGCAAAATCCGACTTGCACTCCGGCATGTATGGAGGCGCGGCCCCCAACCCCTTCGTCGCCCTCGCCCAGATCGTTGCCCAACTCAAAGACTCTGCCGGTCGCATTCTGATCCCCGGCTTTTACGATGCTGTCAGGCGTCCCAGCGACGACGAGCTCCGCGCCTGGCAGCAGCTCCCCTTCGATGAAGAGCACTACCGTCTCACCGAGGTTGGCTCAACCCGCCTGACCGGAGAGCCCGGCTACTCGGTCATCGAACGCACCTGGGCGCGCCCGACCCTCGATGTCCACGGCATGCCCGGCGGCTTTACCGGAGCGGGCGCCAAGACCGTTATCCCGGCAAAGGCCGTAGCCAAAATTTCCATGCGCCTTGTGCCCGACCAGACGCCCCAGCAGGCCTTCGTCCAATACAAGAGCTATGTCGAGTCGATCAAGCCCGACGGCATCGAGTTAGACGTCCGCCTCATCCACTCCGGCGATCCCATCGTCGTTGGCACCGGCAACCCCTACATTCAGGCCGCCACGCGCGCCTTGAAAAAAGTCTGGGGCAAGGAGACCGTCTTCATTCGCTCCGGAGGCTCCATTCCCATCGTCGGCGACTTCGAGCGGCACCTCAAAATCCCCACCGTCATGATGGGATTCGGTCTGCCCGACGACAACCTCCACGCCCCGAATGAAAAATTTCACCTCGCCAACTTCTACCGTGGCATCGAGTCCATCATCGAATTCATGCAAGAAGCCGCGGCGTGAATGCCTTTGTTCTCGCCGGCGGCCAGAGCACGCGCATGGGGCGCGACAAGGCGCTGCTCGAATGCCGCGGCCGTGCCCTCGTCGATCACGCCATTCAGAAGCTCCGCGCCCTGGGTTTTTCGCCTCGCATCGCCGGAACCCGCCCTGATCTTTCAACCTATGCCCCCGTTATCCCGGACAATTACCCCGGTTCCGGGCCGCTCGCAGGCATTGAAGCTGCTCTTTCCGCCAGTGACTCCAGCCTGAATTTCTTCCTGCCCATCGATCTTCCTCTGCTGCCCCTGGACTTCCTCCGCTGGCTGGTCGCTCGCGCCGGCGAAACCTCCGCGCTGGGAACCATTCCTTTTCTCGAGGACCGTCCCCAGCCGCTTTGCGCGGTCTATCATCGCGACTTGCTGCCATATGCCCAGTCGGCCCTTGCCGTTGGCAATCGCAAAGTCATGCGCGTCATCGGGGATGCCGCTGTCTCGTCCGGATCGAAGCTCGATCGCTTCAATGTTGAAACCGTGGCCGCGTCCATAGATATTTCCGCGGCGCTTCCGCCCTACCGCTGGTTCCAGAACTTCAACACTCCAGCTGACCTTCTAAATGCGGCTTTGGAGGAATCACCCTACATCCAATAATCTAGGTGATAGGGAGTAGATTCTTGGCCAGCACGCCTGAAACCCAGCAAGTATTCGTCCCCGAAGTGGAAGTTATCGAGCAACTCCCTCATCGCGAAGGGGGTGCGCCATATATTTCCTTCGATAAGGTGTCGAAATCCTTCGGAGACGTGGTGGTCCTCGACGAGGTCAGCTTCTACGTTAACCCCGGTGAGACGCTCTGCATCCTCGGCCGCAGCGGTGTCGGGAAATCCGTATCGCTCCAGCACATCATGGGCTTCCTCAAGCCGGACTCGGGCAAGATCTACGTCGCCGGGCAGGAAATCAGCCAATTTACCGAAGAGCAGATGCAGCATGTCCGCCGCAAAGTTACGATGGTCTTCCAGAATGGCGCCCTCTTCGACTCCCTTACCGTCGGCGAGAATGTCGCCTTTCCCCTCCGCGAGCGAGACCAGCTGGCTGACGACCAGATCGGGCAGATCGTCAACGGCCTGCTGGAGATGGTCGGCGTCTCCGGCATGACGGACCTGCTGCCTTCCGACTTGTCGACAGGCATGAAGCGCTCGGTTGCCATCGCGCGCGCATTGTCAGCCCAGCCCGAGGCTATCCTTTACGACGAGCCCACGACCATGGTCGATCCCCTCATCGGTCGGCTCCTCGGCGACCTCATCCAGAAGCTCAAATACCAACTGCGCCTCACCAGCATCGTCGTCACTCACGATATGCGCTTCGCCGAGCGGCTCGCCGATCGCGTGCTCTTCCTCTACCAGGGAAAGGCCCACTTCTTCGGCACAATGGAGGAAATGAAGGCCTCCGACGACGAGATCCTGCGCCAGTTCCTCGACCTCGACGCGCTGGTTCTGCCTGCGTAACCTGTATGAGGCCCGACCACGCTTGGGGATGACGACGCAAGCCACCATCGCCGATTTCGTTGGAACCTGGCGACTCGTCGACTACTCTTTCATTCACGACGATGGAGTCATCGAGAAGCCCTGGGGAACCGACGTGCGCGGCTACCTGCTCTACTCCGCTGAGGGATACATGAGCGGCAATCTCGGCCCGGCGCGCCGCCGCCGCGGCGTCGTCGAGCGCATCACGCCCTCTTCGCGGCCGCGCCGCAACCGCCGCTACATCGCCTACACAGGCCGCTTCACCGTGCAGGGAGACACTGTCACCCACCACGTCGAAGCCAGCCTCTTCCCGCTCTGGGTCGGACGCGATGAAGTCCGCTATTACAGCTTCGACGGAGACAAACTCACCCTTCGCACCGGTCCAATCAAATCCGGACTCCACACCCTCGTGGCGCAGCTCACCTGGCAGCGCGTGCAATAAACGCTGTTTCGCCGTGATGCCTGTCACAGAGCCGGGAAGCGATATCCCATATCGTTCGATCATCGGTAGGAAGTGCCGCTTCATTTGTGCCTGGTTGTTGCGGGTGCCGGCATGCTGAACTCCGCCGAAAGAGGAGTGCGCTATGGCAAGCGGCGTCAATGCCGGGGAACCAGAAATCGCATTAGTTACGATTAGGAAATCGGGGATCTTGTGCAAGCTCGCGAACCGTCTCTTTGGAGGGCGCGCCAGTCATGAATTCGTAGCCACGCAAGTCCACATCGAAGCCTCTCCGGAGTCCATCTGGCGCGACATCGCTTTCTATGAAGAAGTGCCTGGCAAACCGCCAATCCTTCTGGCGTGTTTTCTTTCGCCCTTGGGAACCGAGGGCGAAAAGTCCCGGCAGGGCGCACTGATCGTATGCCGATACAGGCAGGGAAGCCTCGTGAAACGGATCACCGCTCTTGATAAGCCGTACTTGATCCGCTTCGACGTCCTCGATCAGCACCTTGGCATCGAGCACTGTGCTATCGCGCGGAGCGGCTCCTATTCGATTCGTCGCGCCGCGGCTGGGTCGGAAGTCGTTTTGACCACGAGTTACAGGGGGTTCCTGCATCCGCGGTGGTTTTGGCGTCCTCTGGAGAGGCTGGGCCTCCACCAGCTCCACAGCCATATCCTGAACGGCATGCGTAAGATGATCTCCGCGGAGCATCCGTCCGCAAGCGAACAAGTCGCCGCTGGATGCATCTGCCGAAAAGAACAATCATGAGCGACATCGCAATCGCCTATCCTCCGCTCCTGCTGGTTCGTGCCTCGATTGCCGCCGTCTGGCTCTATGAAGGGCTGTGGTGCAAGATCCTCGGCCGCCTGCCATCCCAGGCGGAAGTCGTCGCGTCGGTCCCGCGGCTCGGGCCGCGATTCGGCGCGGCCTTCCTGAAGCTTCTTGGCGTGGTCGAAACAGCGCTCGCCTTATGGGTGCTGTGGGGAGCGGCACCCGTTGCTTGTGCCTTCGCCCAGGCGGCACTTCTGGTCACACTGAACGCGAACGGCCTCGCATGGGCTCGCCGTAGGATTCACGATCCTGCCGGGATGATCCTCAAAAATGCCGCCTTTCTCGTGCTCGTCTGGATCTCCGCCGCAATCTCCCAAGCAAAGCCGTGAACGTCGAAACCCCGTGGCGCGCCGGGCGTCTCGATCGATCTCCTGGCCCTCACCGGCTGCTCTTCGGGCAGATGTATGAAGATGCGGAGGTCGAGCGCGAGGCCTTTCGGGGCAGTGGAAGGATATTCTGCATTGCCTCTGCGGGCGATACCGCCATAATCCTGTCGCGAGAGCACGAGGTCGTTGCCTGCGATATCAACCCCGTGCAGGTTGCTTACGCAGAGCGGCGTGCGCACGGCGCTCCGAGAGAAACTGGAGACGCCGACAACGGGATGCGCCTCCTGCGGCGTTTCGCGCCTCTGGCAGGCTGGCACAAGCAACGGCTGGAGGAGTTCCTCTCTCTTTCCGGTCCGGCCGATCAGTTGCGGTTCTGGCGTGAGCATCTCGATACATGGCGCTTCCGCACAGGATTCGATGCCATCCTGTCGCACCCGATCCTGCGAACGATCTACTCATCCGAGTTTCTATCCTGCCTGCCTCCGCGCTTTGGAGCGGTCATGCGGCGGAGACTGGAGAAGGGAATCGCGCTCCATCCCAACGTCTCCAACCCCTATATTCATTCGCTATTGCTGGGAAACGCAGTAAGCCTTCCACAACCCATCGCAAGGAATATTGAATTCGTCGCTGGAGACGCGGCTTCCGCGCTCGAGGCTCAGCCCCCTTCATCATTCTCCGGGTTCACTCTCTCGAACATCCTGGATGGTGCAGCTCAAAGCTATCGTCAGCGGCTCGTGCGCGCGGTGCAACGCGCGGCCATACCCGAGGCGATTGTTATCCAGCGAAGTTTTGCCGAGCCGCCCATTACCGCCGTGGCCAACCATGCCGAACGCGATCGCGCCATGCTCTGGGGGCTGGTTGACATTCGCAGCGTTGATTCACTTTGACGCCAGCTCCTGCTTTGCCCTTCCTCGTTCGCGGACTCTACAATCAATTTTCGGAGAAGCATCGACTTGCCCAAAAGCCCCCGCTCCAGATCAGCCAGTTTTCTCCTCGTCGCCGTATTCATCATGACCAATATCGCTTTCGCTCAGACTGAGACCACCCCTGCCTTCGGCCCGTCGAACCCTTTCTACGAGCCGAGCACGCTGCCCTTTCAGGCGCCGCCTTTCGACAAGATCAAGGACACCGACTACCAGCCCGCCATCGAGGCCGGCATGGCGCAGCAGCTCGAAGAGATTCGCGCCATCGCTGACAACCCGGCCCCGCCGACGTTTGAAAATACGCTGGTTGCGATGGAGAAATCCGGACAGCTTCTGCAGCGCGCCAGCGCCGCCTTTGAAGCCGTAACCGGGGCCAACATCAACCCGGCGCTCCAGAAGGCCGAAGAAGTGCTCGCCCCGAAGCTCGCCGCCCACCAAGACGCCATCTACCTCGACCCGCGTCTCTTTGCGCGTGTCCAGACACTCTACAACCAGCGCGAATCGCTGCACCTCGATCCCGAATCGGCGCGCCTGCTCGACGTCGTATACAGGAATTTCGTTCACGCCGGAGCTAACCTCTCCGACGCCGACAAGGCCAGGCTGAAGAAGCTCAACGAAGAAGAGTCCACACTCTCGAATGCATTCAAGAACAAGCTGCTCGCCGCCACCAAGAGCGCCGCGCTGATCACGACCGACAAGTCGGCCCTCGCTGGTCTGACCGACGCTGAGATTGCTGCCGCAGCCCAGGCCGCCAAGTCCCGCAACGTGCCCGGTTACGTCATTCCGTTGCAGAACACCACCCAGCAGCCCGCGCTGGCCTCACTCAGCGATCGCGCGACCCGCCAGCCCCTCTTCGAAAATTCGTGGACGCGCGCCGAACGTGGCGGAGACGACGACACCCGCGCCACCATCGCTCGCCTTGCCCAACTCCGCACTGAAAAAGCAAAGCTGCTCGGCTTTCCCGACTACGCCGCCTGGAAGCTTGAAAACCAGATGGCCAAAACACCCGAGGCCGCCCAGAAATTCATGGATGACCTTGTCCCTCCGGCCACGGCGAACGCTGAGAGCGAAGCGAAAGAGATCCAGGCCGTGATCGACGCGCAGAAGGCAGGCTTCGAACTCCAGCCGTGGGACTGGAACTTCTACGCCGAGCAGGTACGAAAGGCGAAGTACGACCTCGACGAGTCGCAGGTCCGGCCTTATTTCGAGATCAACAACGTCCTCGAGAACGGTGTCTTCTACGCCGCCAACCAGCTTTACGGAATCACCTTCAAGGAACGCCACGATATCCCCGTCTATCAGCCCGACGTGCGCGTATTCGAGGTCTACGACGCCGACGGCAAGCCGCTGGCGCTCTTCTACTGCGACTACTTCAAGCGGGATAACAAGAATGGCGGCGCCTGGATGAGCCAGTTCGTGCCGCAATCCCGGCTGCTTGGCACGCTCCCCGTCGTCTACAACGTGGCCAACCTGCCCAAGCCTGCCCCGGGCGAACCCGCGCTCATTACCTTTACCGATGTCATAACCATGTTCCACGAGTTCGGCCACGCGCTTCACGGCATCTTCTCGAATGTCGAATATCCGACTCTGTCCGGAACCTCAGTCGCTCGCGATTTCGTCGAGTTCCCGTCGCAGTTCAACGAGCACTGGGCCAGCTATCCGGCCATCTTCCAGCACTACGCGAAGCACTACAAGACCGGCCAGCCCATGCCCGCCGACCTCGCCGCGAAGATAGAAAAGGCGCGAACCTTCAATCAGGGATACGCCCTCACCGAACTCCTCGCCGCCGCCCAGCTCGACATGCAGTGGCACACGCTGCCGCCCGGCTCGCCCCTCGAAGACGTCGACGCCTTCGAGAAACAGGCCCTCGAAAAGAAACACATCGCCCTCCACGACGTTCCGCCGCGCTACCGCTCCAGCTACTTCTCTCACATCTGGCAGAACGGATATGCCGCCGGCTACTACGCCTACCTGTGGGCCGAGATGCTTGACGACGATGCCTACGAGTGGTTCACCGCCCACGGAGGCCTCACTCGCGCCAATGGCGACCGCTTCCGCCAGATGATTCTCTCGCGCGGAAACAGCGAAGACCTCGCAGCAATGTACAAAGCGTGGCTCGGAGCCGAACCGAGCGTTGAGCCTATGCTCAAATACCGTGGACTTGCCGCTTCGACAAATCCGCAGTGACGATGAGTTCTACGGCAGTGTCCCCTCACGACTGCCTTCGCACGCTGAAATAAATCATCGGCCCGGTTATGCTCTGATTCCCGGTCCGCCGGCCGCAAATGGAGCCGAGACGCTCGCCTGAACGGCGGCAACCGCTCTAACAAAGCGCCAAGCTTTTCCCAATCCCGATTTTAGGGCGCAGCAGGTTTCGTGCCCGAACCGTGCCGGACGATCCCCCTGTCCGAAACGTAAGTTGCTGATTTCATCACTTTGATCCGACCACATCCAGCTTTTAGTGATTGGCGGCCTAATCCAACTCATCTTTCAGCGCTTTCAAACGACATTAAGCCGCCACCTGTCCTACGTTGCTCTTGCTGACGCCGGAAACCCGAGTCGCAGGGATCGGTTCTCACCGAGTCCGGCGCAGCACTGAAAGAAGGAGAGACCACCGTGAGCAACGAGACCTACACCGAGACCAATGCAATCCACGAGCAGGCAGCCGTTAAAGCCTCCATTGAAGTACAAGTCCAGGACCAGACCGGCGATGCGCCGGCCGTTCCCGAGACAGGCGACCTCCCAATCCTGCCCGAGTTCCGCGCCAGGGCGCAGGCTATCAATTGGCGCGCGGCGCTTACCTCTACCAGTCTCGCCGCCTTTTTGGCTGCGATCGCGGGCATCGGATGCGGAACCGGCACAACCAGCATGCTGAAGCCCTCCCCGGCAACGCCCGCCGTCCTCAACAAGGCTCTGTGGGTGGCCAACGGAACCAACGTCGTTGAATTCATCCCCTCCCAGCTGACCGCCGGCACGATCGACCCCGCGCCTCACCTCAGTATCAACAGTTCAGTCTTCGGAGCACCCCAGGGCGTCATCTTCGACGCCGCCGGAGACCTGTGGGTCATCGATGGAGGCACCGTCGCCGCTGGCGGCAACGTCGCCCCCGCGCTGTTTGAGTTCAGCGCCGCGCAGCTCAGCGACCTCGCCATGAACAATGCGCCGATGCCGAGCGTCACCATCCGTTCGAAGAGCTTTACCTTCCCGCAGCAAGCCGTCTTCGATCTCAATGGAAACCTCTGGGTCAGCGATAACGGCAGCAACGCTGTCTTTGTCCTCACGCCCCAGCAGTTGGCGTCAAACGCGACAAGTCTGTCGCCGACCGTGTCGATCGCGTCCAACCCGGCCTTCACCGGACCGCTGGGCATCGTCTTCGATACCTTTGGCAATCTCTACGTCGCCAACAACGGCAGCACCAACATCTTCCGTTTCAACAACAACATCCTCCCCACTCGCGCCGGCAGTTACACGCTCATACCCAGCGTCACCCTGTCCGACGACGGCAACGGATCCATCCAGGCGCCCTGGGCCCTGGTCTTCGACAACAACGGCGACCTCTGGTCCAGCAACGCCAATGCCCCGAACACGATCGTAGAGTTCACGCCTAACCAGCTTCTGTCTACCGGAATGCCCACACCCGCCATCACTCTGAACAGCGTAGCCATAGGGAACAACCAGACCCTTGTCGCGCCGAATGGCATCGCCTTCGATAACCTCGGAGACCTTGCCGCCATCAGCTCCGCCTCCCCGTTCGGCGTCGCCGGATTCCAAAAGGCGCAGCTCATTCCGACTAAGACCGGCCCAACCCCGAACCCGTTCCTCGTCGGAGCCACAACCACCCTCAACGCTCCGGCCGGCTGCAACTTCGGCCCTGTCGTCAACTAACCGCCTGCCTGGTTCTCTCCCCGCGTTCTCGTTCTGCCGATAAACCCGTCGCCGAATTGAGAACGCGGACCTTTTTGATCCAGAGCGGCCCGAACCACGGAAAAACCACCGAAGAAAGGAGATTCGTCATGACTAGCCAACCGCAGTACCACCTCGAAATGCACTGGATTCTGGACGGAGGTTGCCTTCGCCTGGTCTGGACCACGAGACAACCACAACCCTTCGACGTGAACCTGTCACAACCGGCTCTTGAGCACATTGACAGACAGGCGGCGTAGATTCTGCGCCTTCCCGTCCCATCGAAAACCGCATCTAAAAACAAGGAGCTCGAAATGCTTCCTTTCTTATGTGAAGTCACCCTGTGCTTGATCGTCTCGTATCACTTCGCTCTCCTGGTTCTTCAGCGTGAGCCGATCACGAATCGGAGGCGCGAGGATGCCGAAGCGGCGAGACGACAGGAGACCGCAAGGCGGCTTCACAAGGTCCGCGACCTGAAACATATCGCGCCCCGTTCCCACTGACTTGCACCCGGACCATCCACTCGCGCCAAAGTCACATCCAAGCTCACTGTGCTTTGAATGAGTTCATTTGCAGCGATTGGAGCGGACGATGCCCGACAAGAAGAGCCCTGCATTGCAGGAGCTGATCGAAGGATTGCAGGAAGATCTCTCACGCGAATACCAGGCGATCATCGCCTACACCGTCTACAGCAACGTCCTGAGCGGCGCGCAGTGGATGAACATTGCCGCAGAGCTGAAGAAACATGCTGCGCAGGAGCTCCAGCATGCAATGATCGTGGCCGACCAGCTCGACTACCTCGGAGCCATGCCCAATGCCTCCCCAAAAGAAGTAAAGCTCTCAGCGAAGCCCGAGGACATGCTCCGCTTCGATCTGGATAACGAAACCGAGACCATCAGGCAGTATCGCAAGCGCGTCCAGCAGGCCGAAGCCCTTGGCCACTACGCCTTAGCCGAGCAGGTGCGCACGATCATCACCCAGGAGCAGGAGCACCAGCACGATCTCGCCACCGCCCTCGGCATCGATGTCCCTAAAGTTCTCGGTTCAGGCGCGTAATCGGGAATCTTTCATCGCAAACTGCGCAGGTCCTGGCATACGCCGTCCCCACCCCGCTCCCAGATAAGCTCTGGATCGAGGCGATCGCCAGATCTCTCTGGGTAGGGTTCGACGGAGATACAACGGCATCCGGCCTCTTTGAGCGAGACATTTTTCACCAGATACTCCGACGACGCTGATTTGGCCAGAATCTCCTGGGACGTCATCGGCTCTTTGTCGATTGAGTAAGAATCCTTCACCGAGTAGCCAGTGCCTGCAAACGCCGGATAGATGCCGTAATACTTCTGCAACCAACCGGCTATCGCCGCATGCCTTCCGTCGTAGATCATCCCTGCATAGCTGAACGTCCCTGCCAGTGCAGTCGGCACAGCCGTCTCTGCCGTATCCGTGAATCCCTTCGCATAGCACGCCGTCTGTTGGCCCGGATCCTTCTCCGCAGCATCGCAGTCGCTTTGGGCCACCGGAGCATCCCTCAGCACCGCCGCGAACACATTCGGCCATGTCGCCAGCACTGCATCCACTTTCACTGGATCGGGCGGCTTGCAGCGCATAGCCACCAGAACTCCCATGTCGTTGTTCTCGAGCCCCGAGTATTTCGGATACTCCTCGACCGTCAGGGGCGGAGAATAAAGCACCGTCGCGGTCATGAATCCGCGCAGGGCTCCGGGCCTTGCAACGCTGGACACCGTTGTTCCCGCGGGCAGAAAGCCGATGCGGAGATAGTCGTTCGGTGCTGCCTCGCGCACCGTCGCGGTGACGACGACCGGCGCTACCGCCGATCCCTTCGCAGGAACCCCAACTGTAGCCACTCGATGCTCCGCGCACCCCGACAGCATCAACGTCGCAATCACACAACCAGGCAGAATCCGTGCGAGCATGTCCCTCTCCGGAACCCAATCCCGGAATAGTAAAGAAGAATGTTCACGAAGGCACCGTATTTCCGCGTGTCCGGGGCAAAGCTGTAAAATGGAGGTTGCGATGCAGTGCGCAATTCTTCGATCACGGATCGGAGCCCGCGTTTTCATACGCCCACGCGCCTGCCGTCCAAAGGGTTTATGAGCGCAACCAGGCTGGCACCAGCTCCCACCGAAACACGACCGTCAAAACAACAATCCGTACCACGCGAGCAAGTATTCGACGCATTTCGCCGCTGGGGATATCTCCAGGCGCAGCTTGATCCGCTCGATCAGTACCTCTCGCCCGTCCGCGTCCCCGAACTCGACCTCACCGGTCCTGACGCAGCCGACGCCCGCTCCATCTATGCCTCGACCATCGGCGTCGAGTTCATGCACATCCCCTACGCCGACCGTCGCGAGTGGATCGCCGAGCGCCTCGAATCCGGGCCGCCCTCGCTGGACGCACCCGCCCAGCAGCATGTCCTCGATCTGCTTACCCGTGCCGATGTCTTCGAGCAGGTCATTCAGTCGCGGTATCTCGGAACCAAGCGTTTCTCTCTCGAGGGCGTCACCGCCCTGCTGCCGTTCCTCGACGAGCTGCTCCACCGCTCGGCTGAACTTGGCGTGCAGACCTGCGTCATGGCCATGAGCCATCGCGGACGCCTCAGTGTCATGGTCAACACGCTGGGCAAGCCGGCGGCCGATATCTTTTCCAAGTTCGAAGACGTTAACCCGCGCAGCATCCTCGGCGGAGGAGACGTCAAGTACCACGTCGGGGCCACCGGCGTCTTTCAGGCCCGCAACGAAGAGTGGGTCGCCCTGCACCTCGTCTCAAACCCGAGCCACCTCGAGGCCGTCGACCCTGTCGCCATGGGCCGCGCCCGCGCCAAGCAGACCCGCTGGGGAGCAGACGGCATCGACCGCATCCTGCCCGTCACCATCCACGGAGATGCCGCCTTCGCTGGCCAGGGCATCTGGGCCGAAACGATGAACCTCGCCGAGGTCGAGGGTTTCTCCGTCGGCGGCAGCATCCAGATTATCGTCAACAACCTCATCGGATTTACTGCCGAGCCCGACGAATCCAGCTCGACGCGCTTCTCCTCCGACCTCGCCCGCCGTCTGCCCGTCCCCATCTTCCACGTCAACGCCGAAGACCCCGCAGCCGTTGTGCGCATCGCCGCTCTCGCAGCCGAGTACCGCAGCACCTTCCACAGCGACGTCGTCATCGACCTCATCGGATATCGCCGCCACGGCCACTCCGAGGTCGACGACCCCACTATCACGCAGCCGCTCCGCTACAGCCGCATCAAGAACCATGCGCCGCTGTCGGAGCTCTACGCAAAGCAGCTTGGCGTCGATACCTCGGCCCGCGTCCGCGAGCTGCAGGCGGAATTCACTGAGGCGCAGAAGGCCGCCACGACCATGCAGAAGATGCCGCACCTCGCGCGCCTTCCCGAGTACTGGTCGTCGTTCAAGGGCGGTCCGTGGAAGCCCGAATACGAGGTCGAAACCGGCGTCACCCGTGAACAGATCGAGAAGATCTGCGAAGGTCTCACCTCCTATCCGCAGACCTTCCACATTCATCCGAAGATCCAGAAGCTCCTCGAGCAGCGTGCCGAGATGGCACGCGGGAAGCGCTCTTTCGACTACGGCATGGCCGAGGCTGTTGCCTTCGGCTCGCTGCTCCTCGACGGCACGCCGATTCGCTTCAGCGGGCAGGACAGCCAGCGCGGCACCTTCAACCAGCGCCACTCCGTCCTCATCGACATCGAAAACGAGCAGCCCTGGGTGCCGCTGGCCAATTTGTCTTCCGACCAGGCCGCTTTCGACATTTACAACTCCATACTCTCCGAGGCCGGCGTTCTCGGCTTCGAGTACGGGTACAGCCGCGACTTTCCCGAAACCCTCGTGCTCTGGGAAGCCCAGTTCGGCGACTTCGCCAACGGGGCGCAGATCGTCATCGACCAGTTCATTTCCGCCGGTGAAGACAAGTGGGGATTGCTCAGCGGCCTCGTGCTCTTATTGCCTCATGGCTACGAAGGCCAGGGCCCGGAGCACTCGAGTGCCCGCGTCGAGCGCTATCTGCAGCTCACCGCGCACGACAACATCCAGGTCTGCCAGCCCTCGACCGCCGCGCAGTATTTCCACCTGCTGCGCCGCCAGGCGCTGCGCAAGTGGCGCAAGCCGCTCATCGTCTTCACGCCCAAGAGCATGCTGCGCCATCCCGACGCCGTATCGCCTGTCGAAGATCTCACCCGCCCGCGCTTCCTGAACGTGCTGCCGGAGACCTCCATTACGAATGCAAAGCGCCTGCTCGTGTGCACCGGAAAAATCGGACACGAGCTACGCGTCGAGCGCCAGAAGCGCGGAGACTCGAACACCGGCATCATCTTCCTGGAGCAGCTCTATCCGTGGCCCGAAGCCGAACTAGTCGCGGCCATTGAATCGCATCCGGAGGCGACCGAAATCATCTGGGTGCAGGAGGAGCCAGAGAACATGGGAGCGCACTTCTTTGTCATGCCGCGTCTCCGCCGTCTCGCCGGAGAGCGCCACGTCCTCAGCGTCAAGCGCTCCGCCGCCGCGAGTCCCGCAACTGGCTCCGCCAAGGCGCACGACCTGGAGCAGAAGACCCTGATCGAGCTCGCCCTTGGCTCGGGGCTCCAGGAAAAAATCACAAAGTAATTCAAATGTACTCAGTCTGGATCCCATACTTCCCGCCCCTTTGCGGGGAGGTTGGAATCCACCTCCGCACCAAGTGCGGAGCAGGGAGCTGATGGCTGGGAGACAAGAGCTGAAAGGCTAGAATGCCTCATGCAGCCGTCCATCGCCGACTGGAGCACCTATCTCGCCGTCCAGGCCGGAGCCGCCGCTACGCTCACCGGACTCGTCTTCGTCGCTGTCTCGCTCAACGTCAGCCGCATCATCGGCAATTCCGGTTTGCCGAGCCGCGCTGCTGAATCGCTGCTCCAGCTCCTGGGCGTCTTCTTCATCTCCAGCATCGCCCTCGTTCCCGGTCAATCCTCGAAAATGCTCGGCAGCGAAGTCTTTCTCATCGGCCTCGCATCATGGACCGCTCAGGTCACGGGCCAGATCCGCTATATGTTCAACCGGAAGGGGCATCCGCTCACCTGGCTCACCTGGCGTGCTCTGGGAACACAGATCGCGACGCTCCCTTTCTGCGTGGGTGGCGTCGAGATCTTCATCGGATCACCAGGGGCGTTGCTATGGCTCGTCCCCGGATTCATCGCTTCCTTTGTGGCCGCGCTCTTCAGCGCCTGGGTCCTGCTGGTGGAGATCCTCCGCTGACCTAGTGGCTTGGGGCCCGTCCCAGGTATTTATCGAAGGCAATCTCGAAGTAGAAGAGCTCTTTTCCGTCCGCATCGCGCAGTTCGCGCAGGTTCAGTTTCGCGCCCCGCAGAGGCTCGGGGCCGAGTCCTTCCATGTCGTAGAAGAGAAACCCCGCGCGTGTGGTATGCGCCTCAACCGCAATCGCCGCATACTCGAACTCGGCAAAATCCTGCTCGATCTTTGAATCCGGCGTCTTCGGGTTGCCGCCCATCGGAGGCAGCGGCGCAGGCATCGGAATCTTCCGTCCCGTGTTGCTCACATGCGTCATGCGGCGTTCGACATCTTCCGGCTCGGCGGCAGGAATCCTGTCCCCCGCCGCGCTGATAAAGTTGATCCGCGCGTCCCTCAGCGAAATCGCCCTGTCGCCATTGTTCGTCACGATGATCCGAATCGGCATGAAGCCGTTCTTCAGATAATCGATGCGAAAGATGCTCTCTTTTTCCTTGGTATCGAACGGCTCGGCGGCGATCGTCACCTTTTCTTCTGCGTGCGCGTCAAAGGCGGCGTATGTCGACGCGTCCTTGGCCGGAGCGAGGCTATGGTCCGAAGCCAGAAGCGCTGTTGCCATGAGCAGGAGAGCAGGGGCAGAACACAACACGGAGCGCAGACGCATCTTCCTACGCATTATCATCATCGCTTAAGACTTGCACAAATTGAGATTCGTAAGCGAATGCCATTCCTCTATAGCCTCGCGTTGTTTTTCGCCCTCGTCCTCTCGTCGCCATGGTGGCTCTTTCGCATGGCGACGACAGGCAAGTATCGCGAAGGGCTGGCGGAACGCCTCGGCATAATCCCTGGGCGAATATCATCTGGAGAAGCGCCCGTTATCTGGGTGCATGCCGTCTCTGTAGGAGAAATCCTCGCCGCGGCGCGCCTCATCGACGAGCTATCAGCGCGCGCTCCTGGCTGGCGAATCGTAATCTCGACCACCACGCGCACCGGCCAGAAAATCGCGCGCGAACGCTTCGGAGCCGACCGCGTCTTCTATTTCCCACTCGATTTCGCCTTTGCTGTTCGCGCCTGGCTGGGTGCGCTGCGTCCGCGCATGGTTGTCCTGCTCGAGACGGAATTCTGGCCGCGCCTGCTCATCGAGTGCCGTCGGGCAAACATTCCCGTCGCCGTCGTGAACGCCCGTATCTCCGACCGCTCATGGCCGCGCTATCTGCGCCTGCGTTTGATCTGGAGGCGCCTGCTCGACAGCTTCGCTCTCGTGCTGGCGCAGAGCCCGCTCGATGCCGAGCGGCTCACGGCCCTCGGAGCCGCCAACGTCCGCGTCGGCGGAAACCTGAAGTTCGGCATCCGCGTCGCAAAGCCGGCCGCCATCACCGAAACCCTCCGCGAGCATCTTGCGCCGA
Organism: uncultured Acidobacteriaceae bacterium; assembly: GCA_963724375.1. Taxonomy (GTDB): domain Bacteria; phylum Acidobacteriota; class Terriglobia; order Terriglobales; family Acidobacteriaceae; genus Silvibacterium. Next base: position 234,946 of record CAVRUM010000010.1, on the reverse strand, counting down.
ACACCAGAGTCGTCGTCTGCGGCTCAACCCTAGCGGGAGAAGAGGAATTTCTCCTCGATGCTCTCCCACGCGACATCATCACCATCCTTGCTCCGCGTCATCCCGAGCGCTTCGGCGCGGTCGAGAAGCTGCTCTCGCAACGCGGCGTTGACTACATCATGCGATCGAAGTGGATGAGTTCGCCCTCGCCCATCCCTGCCGGATCCATCTTTCTGCTCGACTCCATCGGGGAGCTCGCGTCTGTCTATTCGCTCGCCGACTTAGCCTTCATCGGTGGCGGCATCTTCACGCCCGGAGGCCACAATCCCCTCGAGCCCGCGCAGTTTGGAGTGCCCATCGTCATGGGCCCGCACTACGAAAACTTCCGCGCCATCGTGGACACATTGCTCGCATCCAACGCCATCGCCATCGTCGAACCGCCGCAGATAAGGCCCGCGATCCATCGCCTCCTCTCTGACACCGAAGCGGCGCACCAGATGGGCCAGCGCGCTTGCCACGTCTTCGACAGCCACGCCGGAGCCACCGAAACCGCTGCTGAATCGCTGCTCGCCATCGTCAATACTGGAGTCCGCGCCTGATGCGTCCGCACCCGGCGCTTCTCCCCTTAGTGCCACTCTACGCCGCGGCGCTCGCCGCAAAAAATCTCGCCTACAACCGCACTTGGATCACGACAAAGCGTCTTCAATGGCCGGTTGTCAGCGTTGGCAATCTCTCTGTCGGCGGAGCAGGGAAGACTCCCATTGTCATCCGTCTCGCGCAGCTCCTACGAGAGGCCAGCCACTCCGTTGACGTGCTCTCGCGCGGCTACGGCCGCAATTCGAACGATGTGACGCGCATCGATCCCGAAGGTTCTGCCGCCCAGTTCGGGGATGAGCCACTTCTCATCGGGCGCGCCGCGGATGTTCCCGTATACGTGGGTCCAGATCGCTACGCCGCCGGTCTCCTCGCTGAACGCACACAGAGCATGCCCGGCATCCATCTTCTCGACGACGGGTTCCAGCACCGCCGCCTGGCCCGCGACCTCGACATCGTCGTCCTTCATCGCAGCGACTTCGACGAGCATCTCCTGCCTGCCGGACGTCTCCGCGAATCGCTCGCGGCTCTGAGACGAGCGTCAATCATCGTCCTTCGCTCCGAAGACCGCGACTTCGCAGCAGAGCTTCGCCGCCGGAAAATCGATGCTCCTGTCTGGATCCAGCACCGCCGCTTTCTCGTCGAGCCAACAACAAGCGCCGTCGCCTTCTGCGGCATCGCCCACCCCGACGAATTTTTCGCCTCGCTCCGCGCAAACGGCGTTGACCTCGCCGCTGCGTCCGCCTTCCGCGACCACCACGACTACACCGACTCTGACCTCGACTCACTCCTCAAACTCCGCACCCGCCACGACGCCGAATCCTTCATCACGACCGAAAAAGATTTCGTTCGTCTAGCCTCTGCGCAGCGCGTTCGCCTCGCTCCTCTCCACATCGCTCGTCTCGAAGTTGTGTTCGAAGATGAGACAGCTATAACCGGCCATTTGGCCGGCCTCATTGTGAGAAAATAAGGCATTGTCTCCGCAGAATCAGCAGTTAAGGGTCCTCATCGTCCGGCTCGGCGCGATGGGAGACATTCTCCATGCCTTACCGGCCATCACAGCCCTCCGTGCAGCACACCCTGAGTGGTTCATTGGCTGGGCTGTCGAGCCGCAATGGCGCGGCCTCTTCTGCGCCGAGTGCGCCACTCCGCCCACCGGCCGATGCCCACAGATGCCCCTCGTTGATGCCATTCACATCGTGCCCGCCAAGCAATGGGCGCGCTCTCCGCTGGCTCCCGCCACTCTACGGGATATCCGCCGCGTCCGGCGCGAGCTGCGTGAAGCCCGCTACGACATTGCCATCGACCTCCAGGGGGCCGTCCGCTCCGCCGTTATCGCCCGCTGGGCGCGTGCCTCGCGCCTCATCGGAGAAGACAAGCCTCGCGAGCACGCTGCGCGCTGGCTCTTCACCGAACGCATCCCGACCAGCGGCGTTCACGTCATCGAGCAGGCTATCGAAGTCGCCAACGCGGTTGCAGGAGAATCGCTGCCGTTCACGGCGCCGCTTCTTCCGGCCGACGAATCCGCCGAAAAGGATGCCGCAGCAATTACTGAGCCCTTCGTTCTCCTCAGCCCCGGAGCAGGCTGGGGAGCTAAGCGGTGGCCCATCGACCGCTACGCCGAAGTGGCGAAGCAACTGCGTCACGAGGGATACAACATAGCCATTAACGCCGGTCCCGGCGAAGAGGTCATCGCCAACGAGCTGATGTACCAACTTGCCGGCGGCGACGGCATCACAATGCTCCAGCCCACGCTCACCGAACTCGTCGCCATCACCCGGCGCGCCTCGCTCGTCATCGCCGGAGACACCGGTCCGCTTCATCTAGCCTGCGCTCTCGGCAAGCCCGTCGTCGGAATCTTCGGCCCCACCGATCCCGCGCGTAACGGTCCCTTCGGTTGTGCCTTCCGCGTTCTCCGCCATCCCGAAAGCCGCCGCGACCACACCCGCCACGCGCAGCCCGAAGCCGGCCTGCTCACCATAACGCCTGAAGATGTGCTCAGCGCCGCGCTCGACCTGCTCCTTGACACAAAGCAGGCGTCGCTCCCACGCTCGCTGAGGGAGTCACACTAGAATGGCCCTCACCTGGAGTCGCATCGCCCGCCGTATCCGCGTGCCTCTCGGATTCGCCTTTGCGGTGCTCTACCTTTGGCTCGCCCGGCCCACGCCGCTGTTTATTGCATTGAGCCTGGCTCTGGTCATTCCCGGCATCTGGTTGCGCGCCTACGCCTCCGGATACGTCAAAAAGAATACAGAGCTCACCATGACCGGCCCCTATGCCCGTACGCGGAATCCTCTCTATCTCGGCTCCATGCTCATTGCCTTCGGTTTTGCCCTGGCATCGCGCAGCATCTGGATTGCGGTTGCCCTGGTCGTCCTGTTCGCGATCATCTACGCCCCCGTCATCCGCTCCGAAGAAGCGTTCCTGCGCTCCAGATTTCCCGGCTTCGATGCATACGCCGCGCGTGTTCCGCGTCTGCTGCCGCGTCTTACTGCGGCGCCGGCTGATGACCGCGAGTCCGGCAGCTTTTCGCCGGACCTCTACAAAAAACACCGCGAGTACAATGCACTGATAGGTGCGGTGGCGATCTACGCTGCTCTCGTGCTGCGAATCTATATTTCCAATTGAATGTTTATGGATAGAGCGCGGCAGCTTCGCGCTGGTGAGTATCTGAATTGATTTGGCGTTCCGGACTCCTTCTTATTTTTAGCCTTCTGCAATTGGCGCATATCTCCGCGCAAACGCACGCCCTGCCGCCGCCATTGCCGCCGCCGCGGCCCGGCTTCGCATTTCCTGCAAAGCAAACGTTGAATTACGCCGTTGACTGGCGTGTCTTTCCCGCGGGAGTCGTGGCCTTCCACCTCGAGCCTGACGGCAACATGCAGCGTGTCTCTGTAACCGCGGATACCGTGGGCGCCGTCAACCTCATCTTTCGAGTAAGCGACCGCTTCCAGTCCTCTTTCAATCGCACAACGGGCTGCTCTGAAAGCTTTTCCAAGCAGATCATCGAAGGTCGTCGCCAGGTGAACAGCGACCTGAAGTTCGACTACGCGCGCAGCAAAGCCGTCTACACCGAGAAAAACCTCATCTCCGGCATCAGCAAGCAGCAGGATGCGGACATCCCATCCTGCGTCACCGACTCGCTCTCGGCTATCTTCTACGCTGCCTCGCAGCCCATGACCGTCGGACAGAGCTTCGAGCTCTCCCTGGGCGACACCATGAAAACCATTCCCGTCACCATGAAGATCGAGGGCCGCGAACAGGTAAGCACGCCCGCCGGGACCTTTCAGACCCTGCGCGTCGAGCCCACCGCTGACGCCGGAGTCGTCAAGAACCGTGGCAACATCTGGATCTGGTACACCGACGATGACAAACACATGCCCGTGCAGATGCGCGCCCGCTTCTTCTGGGGCACCATTACCTTCCGCTTGACGTCCGTAGATTCGAGATGAAGCACCCGGGACCCACGAATAGGTCGTCGTTCGTGGGATGGTCTTACTGGATTCGATACCGCTCGCGCATAAGCCGCTGCAAGCGCGGCTTATAGATCAGGTCGTAGGCGAGTTCCTTGTCGGGGAACATCGCCAGCGCCGCCCGCCGGCTGTCGGCGACCATCTGGGCGGCTTCGTCGATACTCAGCGTGTCATCCTGCCCGATCACCGACATCACCATGTCCATCATCATCTGCAGGCGGCGCAGCTTGCGTTGCTCTTCCTTCAGTTCCTCGGGGCTTTGCACTGGTTCAGAGGAGGCGGCGAACGGTGGATGAGGCCGGTCCGAGGAATCTGCGGTATCGTGTGAGCCCATGAACTCAATTTCCTCCATGCGAGGCATCCTATAACGGTCTAGACGCGGAGAGACGGAAAAAGATGCTCACCCCGTGGATCGCGGACCACTCCCGTTACCGCAGCGTAAAGCTCAGTGCGTTATCGTCGCCCACGGCTCCGCCGTGACGTGCGCCCCATCAAGATAAAAGCTCGTCAACCCCACCATGTCCGTGCGATATGTGGCCGCGTGCGCCGCCTGCAGTTCTTCGAGTACCTCGCGCCTTGGATGCCCATAAAAATTTCTTCTCCCCACCGATATCATTGCCCACTCCGGCGCAACCGCCGCCAGGAAAGCCGGCGTTGTCGAAGTCTTGCTGCCGTGGTGCCCCACCTTCAGCAGGTCCGACCTCACGCCGCCTTCCGCGAGCATCCGCGCTTCGCTCGCCGCTTCCGCATCGCCCTCCAGGAGGGCCGACGTCGCGCCATAGCTCATCCTCAACACCAGCGAATCGTCATTCGCAGGAGCCTTTCCCGGCCGATAATCCCCCTCCGGAGCCAACACGCGAACGGCCGCGCCTCCAAAGTCAAAAGCATCGCCCGCCGAGTGCGTCACAATGCGCGTCCTCACACTCGCCGCCTCGTCAAGCAGCCGGTCATACTGCGGAACATCGGGATTCCGTCCCACCCATAGCTCTCTCGGACGGAAATTTGCGATCACCGCTCCCATACCGCCAATGTGATCCGCGTGCGCGTGGGTAATCGCAACCGCATCCAGCCGCCGGATCCCCCGCGACCACAGCACCGGGGAGACAACATCTTCGCCAACATCAAAGTTCGACTCCGCCGACAAACCCGCGATCCCGCCCGCATCAATCAGCAGCGTCTTCCCCTCGGGACTCACCACCAGCAGCGAATCTCCCTGGCCCACATCGATCGCTGTCACCTCGAGCGCACCCGCGTGGCGCGCCACGGCGCGCGGTAACACCACGACTGCCGCGCCCAGAGCAAGCGCGACAGCCCCAGCCGCCAGCCCGCCCCTGCGTATCCGCAGCGCGCAGATCGCCGCCACGGCCAGCACGATCCACACCGCAACCGCCGCATCTCCCGGAGCGGGAATCCGCATATCCCCGAAACGCGCGCCCCCGAAGAATGACACCACCCAAACCACAGCATGCAGAATTGCCGCCGTCACAGCTCCAGGAACGAACGCGATCGACGGCGCGGCCAGCACCGTCGCAAACGTCAACAGAGCGGAAGGCAGCAGCACTCCGAGGAACGGCACTATCAGCAGGTTCACCGGCAACGCCGGCAGTGTGACACGGTGGAAATACGCCGCCATCGGCAGCATCATCAGCAGCTCGATCGACACCGAAACGGCGACCAACTCCGCCAGTCTCAGTCCTGCCCAAATCACAGCCGGAAACCCACTCCACGAGATGAACCCACCTACGACTGGCTGCAGATGCTCGGCCATCATGCGAATGCTCACCCGAAACTGCGCCACCTTCGGCGGCAGGGCTGGATCGACTCGCAGCACGCGGAGATTCCGCATTGCCCGCAGGTAGGGGCCAAACGTTTTCTCCGCCACCGGAACCGCAATCCCCGCAATCGCGAGCACCGAAAGCAGCGTCATCTGAAAGCCGGAGTCGAACAGCGCGCCGGGATCGGCCGCCAGCATCACAAGCGCGACCACGGCGATCACGTTCAGCCCCACCCGCTCGCGCCACAGGAGCCGCCCTGCCAGGTACAGCGTCACCATCCAGAAGGCCCGCTCAACCGGTTGCCCGAATCCCGTGAACACCGCATATGCAAACGAAAGTGCAACCGTGATCAGTGTCGCCCACAGCCGCGACAGCCCTACCCGCCGCGCCATCCAGAAGACCAGCCCCGAGAAAATCGCCAGGTGCAGCCCCGAAACCACCAACAGATGAAATGACCCGGTCCGCTCGAATCCAACCCGAACACCGTGCTGCAAATAGCTGCGGTCGCCAGTGATCATAGCCGCCAGCATCGCTGCGTCGCCGTGGCTGATGCGCAGAAACGCCGGCATCCGGCTTTCGCGCGCCCTGTCCCCAGAATCGCCCGCAAAATCCATCAACCTTGCGCTCGCCGCCATCTGCAGCGAATGCAGCCAGCACGAAAATCGACCCCGCTCCGCTCCAGTTACCGCAAACTTCTCCGGTTTCGTACTCGCCAGCGCGCCGATGCCCTGCCGCAGCAGGTACTCGCCGGCATCCCAGACGCCTGGATCGAGAAACCTCTCCTCCAGATGCATCGCCAGCGTGGCCCGCACCTTGTCGCCGCACGCAATGTTTGGAAACGCCTCACCAACCGGCGCATAAAGCGTCACGCGGACCGCTGACGCGGGAAGGGAATCGACCCTCACATCGATCTGCTGGCTTTGCTCCTCGTGCGTCTTGTCCGAAAGCGCACTCGCGGCCATTACTCGCCGGACCGGTCCCAGCCGCACCACCTCGCCTTCGATCATTCGCGGCGTATTGTCCGCACGCAGCCGCAGTTCCTGCTGCCGATTCACCGCCGGAGCAATCTCGCTGCACAAAATCCCCAGCAGTACATACACCAGCGCAACTGAAACCCACGCCATCCGATTTGCGACACCCGCCGCAGCCGCCGCAATCGCAAAAGACGCAAGTAGCGCGACCAGCAGCCACCCAGGCCTGAACCACCAGAAATGTGCAAAGAGAATTCCCGCCGCGAATGCGCTCGCTCCCGCGACCGCAGGAGCCTTTACCGGCTCAGTAAGCCGCTCCCAGACAGCGCTCTGAGTCTGCGTCGCCGGCGCAGCCTTTGCTTCCGCCGGAATGGTCGCTGTCGCCATCGCGCGCCACATCACCAGCGGACACGCGGGCCTCGTCTACAGCGACAGCATGGCCACGCTTTCCAGGTGAAACGTCTGCGGAAAGAGATCCACCATGGTCACATCCGTCAGATGATAGCCCGACTCTACCAGCGATTTCAGATCGCGCGACAACGTCGCCGGATCGCACGAAACGTAAGTAATGTGCCGAGGACCAATCTGGGAAAGCACTCCGGAAATCTCTTTCCCCAGCCCTGCCCGGGGAGGATCAACCACCACAAGATCCGGCCTTGGCTGCCCCTCTGCTCGCGCCCCGCGCAGAAACTCAAGCGTTGTCGCCGCCACTATCCTATGCGGCGCGCCAAGGTTCTGCCTCAGGTCCGCCACGGAGCTTGCCGCTGCTTCGACCGCTACCACGCGTTCGAAGCCTCCTGCAAAAGCGCGCGCAAACAGCCCCACGCCCGCATACAAATCCCACGCGAGAGCCCCCGACCGGCCCGTCGTCACCCGATCCACCAGCCCATCAATCAAAAACCGGTTCACCTGAAAAAAGGACCCCAGGCTTACCCGATACTCCGTGCCGGTCGCCCGATACGCCAGCGCCTGCTTCCCCACCCTGGCCAGCACGCCGCCGCTCCTGTGTTTTCCTTCTGCGGATCCCACAACAGCCGCGCCCACAATTTCCGGAATCGCCTCTCGTAGTTGTGGCCATAATTGTTGGAGATAACCATCCGCATCGCGCTTGCTGCGCCTCGTCCACAGTGTGACCAGCGTCTCGCTCTGGTCCGAACTGGTAAACAGCTCAGCCTCATCTGCCCACTCGCCCAGCCGCCAAGTCGCAGCCTGAGTCTGTATCTTCTTGAGCGCCGATTGCAATACCGGCGCCGCAATGGGACACTCCTCGACCACGAGATTTACGTGCGATCCGCGCCGTTTGTAGCAGAGCATCGATGAAGCCTGATCTATATGCAGCCGAATCCGATTGCGATACCCGAGGGGTTCGCTCTGCATTACATCGATCTCCGGAACATCCTTGAGATGCGCCCGCTCCAGCATCTCGCGCAGGATCTCAGTCTTCAGCCGCAACTGCTCCGGGTAGTTCGCATGCTGATAGTGGCAACCTCCGCACTCGCCGAAGTAGGGACACGCTGCCGCAATCCGCTCCGGCGACGCATCGATCACCTCGTCCAGTTCGGCGCTGGCATAGCTTGTGCGGTCATCGATGATGTGCGCCTCCACCACTTCGCCGGGCAGCGTGAGCGCCACAAAGATCGCCTTGCCTTCATCGCGGGCCAGCCCCGCTCCACCATAGATGGCCTTCTCAATACGCAGATTCATCCGAAAGGCCCTCAACTCATATAGAACAGGCTCAGGCGCGGCAGCCCGTACTTCTCCAGCAGCCGCTTGTGCAGAAACTGCTGCTCCACCTGCCGGATCTGGGCCGTCTGCATCCGCGAGCGATACGGGGCAATCTGCCTTGCGCTCTCCTCGCGGAGCGCGACCAGATCCTGCTCGGCCGTTCCCGCCATCATCGCGTTCAGCAGCTTCTCCTCCATCACCGTCAGACGCCGCTCCAGCTCTTCCAGGTTCGGTGCGCTCGCCTTCAACTCTGCCGCCAGGGAACGCAATCCATCGGCCACTGGACCCGCCACCTGCGCGACCAGTCCCGTCAGTCCTGCGCCTTCAATCTGGGCCGCGCAACTCTCAACATGTGCCGCGATACGCTCCGGCTCGAAACCCGCATTCACGCTTTCGCTCCGCGCGCCCGTATCCGCGCCGACCGAAGCCTCCTTCATATCCTCGACCGCTGCCATCACCTCCTGCACGCAGTACGCCAGGCCGTTGATCCGCCGCACGCGCGAGCGCCCTTTGCGCGCGTCATACTTGTCGAAGGCTGCGTCGATCCCGCGTCGCACCGCCTCCAGCGGAATTCCCGCCTCGCGCCATGTTTCGATCAGCGCCCAGTCGAGGGTCGACAGCAGCAGCAGCGACCCGCGCCGCCGCTGGAAATGCTCCTCGATTTCCGTGAAGTAGTTGAAGTAGTTTTCCAATGTCGGACCCCGGCCTCAGGCCTTGGTCCGTGCGGCATCACCCGGATGGTGCCGATGCTTCGCTGCGAGATTTCTCGCGTAGATGATCCGCAGCCCCTCGAGCGTCAGCGTATCGTTCACGTGCTTGATGTACTGCGACTCATCCGCGATCAGGTGCGACAGGCCGCCCGTGGCTACGCAAGTGGTATTCGGCCCCAACTCGGCGATCATCTTGGCCAGAATGCTGTCCACCAATCCGATATGCCCGTAGAACAGCCCGATCTGCAGATTATCGACCGTGTTCGTCCCAATCACCTTGGGAGGCCGCTTGATCTCCACCCGCGGCAGCCGCGCCGCCCGCGCAAACAGCGCCTCGGCGGAAATAATCAGTCCCGGCGCAATCGCGCCGCCCAGAAACTCGCCCTTGCGCGAAACCACGTCGAAGTTTGTTGCTGTCCCGAAATCCACCACGATGCATGGGCCGCCATAGCGCTCGAACGCGCCCACGCAGTTCGCCACCCGGTCCGCTCCCACTTCGCCTGGATGGTCGGTCAGAATCGGGAGCCCCGTCTTCACGCCCGGCTCAATGAATACTGGCTTCTGCTGAAAGTACCGCTCGCAGAATGTTCGCAGAATCCAGTCCACCGGAGGCACCACCGACGCGATGATGATCCCGGTGATCTCGCTGCTGGCCACGCCCTCGCCCTGCAGCAGGTTGCGAATCAGAATTCCATACTCATCGGCCGTCTGCGCGTGTCTTGTGCTGATCCGCCATGTAATACGCAGCTCGCCCGGCACGCCATCCACCATGGGATAAAGCGCGATCACGGTATTCGTGTTGTTCACGTTCAGCGCCAGCAGCATGCCGTCTCCGACTCGCGTCCTGATTCGATGCCTACTTCTGTTCCCGCACCCCGCCCGAATACACCGTCCTGAGCCCCGCCGCCGTTCGGATCAGTAGAAACCCGCGCGGGTCCAGTCCCTCGGTCACACCCGCATAACCATCCTGCTCTTCCACGTACACCCGCTTGCCACAAATCCAGCTCGATGCCCGCTCCAGCCGCTCCAGAATGCTCGCCGTCGCCCGCTCCATCCCTCCGCCAGCGGTCAGCGCATTCACTTCGCGGTCCAGCCCTTCGAGCAGCGCCGCAAGCAGTTCCTGCCGCGGCCACTCCCGCCCGGTCTCGATATACAGCGAGGTCGCCACATCCTTCAGCTCCGCCGGAAACGCCTGTTGCAGCACGTTGATCCCGATCCCGATCACCATGTGCCGTATCCGCGTCACCTCGGCATTCATCTCGCTCAGGATGCCGCAGAACTTCCGCCGCCCGAACAGCAGATCATTCGGCCAGCGCAGATCGGCCTTGAGCGAAGTGACCCGCTCCACCGCATCGTGCACCGCAAGACCGGCTGCCAGAGACAGCCACAGCGCGTCGGCTGGAGCGATGCGCGGCCGCAGCAGCGCGCTCACATACAGTCCCGACCCCGGCGGTGATGACCAGCCATGCGCGCCGCGTCCTCTCCCCGACGTCTGCTCATCGGCCACATACGTCATTCCCTCTGGAGCGCCCGCCTCGCCCTCAGTCATCGCGTGGGTATTGGTCGAGGCGATGCTCCTGAAGAACCGCACCTTTCCCGCAAACCGCGTGCCCGCCAGCCCGGCATCGAGCGCGGCCTGATCAAATGTGTTCGGAGCTCCGAGCTCTGTGCTCTGTGAAGACATCCCTCAGTAAATCTCCGCCGTGATGCGCATGCTCACATCAACCGCCGGAGCCGAATGCGTCAACGCTCCCACCGAGATGTAATCCACGCCGGCCAGCGCATACTTGCGGATATTGTCGAGCACAATCCCTCCGGAAGCCTCCACCGGAATCTTTCCGCCCCGCTCGCGCACCATCGCCACGGCCTTCTTCACGTCGCCCGGACTCATGTTGTCGAAGAGCACCGACTCGGCCCCGTTATCCAGCGCCAGCCTCAGCTCATCAAAGGTCCGTACTTCGATGTCGATCGTCTGCCCTGGCGCGCGGTTCTCGCGGGCCTGCTTCAGCACCTTCTCAATGCCGCCGCCGAGGGAGATGTGATTGTTCTTGATCAGGATGCCGTCCGATAGATCAAGCCGATGATTCTCGCCGCCTCCGCAGCACACCGCGTATTTATCCAGCACCCGCAGGCCCGGAACCGTCTTGCGCGTGTCGAGCACCTTTGCATTCGTCCCGGAAACCGCGTCCACGTACTGCCGCGTCATCGTGGCCACGCCGCTCATGTGCTGCATCAGGTTCAGAATCACACGCTCGCAGGCGAGAATCACGCGCGCATTGTGCCGGATCACCGCGATTGCCTGGCCCTTCTTTACGCGGACCCCATCGAAGATCTCCGGATGGCTGACCACTTCGTAACGGCCGCTGTTACGTTTATCAAGTCGGGTGAATATATCCAGGAACCGCGGAACGCAACCCAGCCCCGAGACAACGCAGTCCTGCTTGGCGAGAATCGTTGCCGAAGCCCGCAGCGCCGGATCGATCGTCAGCGCCGTCGTCACGTCACTCGTTGCCTTGTCCTCGACCAGCGCCTGCTCGAGAATCGCCTCGATCCTGCGGCTCTTCCAGTCCATGCCTGTCCCGCCCTAAACCAGCTGCTCTAGCCGCTCGATGGCATCCAGCGTCTCTTGGCGCAGCGCCGCCGACTCCTGCGCCTGCTTCCTCAACCCCGCAACTACTTTCTCCGGGGCCTTTGCAAGAAAAGCCTGGTTCTCGAGCTGCTTTTCTGAATTCAACAGCACCCTCTCATACTGCTCCAGCTTCTTCCGCAGCCGCTCGCGCTCGGCGGCAATATCGATGGCCTTCTTGTACGCGAAACCCAACGTAAACCTCGCCGTTGTCCGCGAGTGCGTTGGAGGCAGCGTCCACGTTCCATGGAACTTGAGCGACGAGACGCGCGCCAGTTTGCCGATGATTGCACTGTTCTCTTCCGCCAGCGACCGGATCTCCTTCGGCCCCGCTATCTCCAGCACAACCTCCTCGCGCTCCGGAACCTCAAGGTCCTTGCGCAGCGCGCGAGTCGTCCCAATCAGATCCTGTAGCGCCGCCATCTCCGATTCGACAGCATCGTCCAGGGCCTCATGGAGAGCCTGCGGATACCGCGTCAGCGCAATCGACTTCGCCGGCGGCTTGCCGTCGTAAACCGCGTGCCACAGCTCTTCGGTGATGAACGGCATGAAAGGAGAAAGCAGCCGCAGCGCCGCCTCGAATGTGGAGAGCAGTGTCGTCAGCGCAGCCCTGACCGCAACTTTGCTGTTCGTCTCGTTGAAATCGAGACGCAGCTTCACAATCTCCAGATACCAGTCGCAGAAGTCGCCCCAGAAGAACTGGTAAACGAAATTTGCGGCCTCATCGAATCTATACTCCGCCAGCGCCTGGTTCACATCCACCGCCGTGCGGTTCAGGCGCGAAACAATCCAGCGCGCCTCGATCGGTGCGTTGCCGTCTGGGCCGAATGAATTGACCAGCGTATGAGGATCGACGTAGATGCCTGCCCGGGATGCGCGTTCCACATTCATGAAGATGAAGCGAGCCGCATTCCATATCTTGTTGGCGAACGCGCGATACCCGTCGATGCGGTCCTCGCTCAGCGCGATATCGGTCCCCGGAGAAGCCATTGCAGCCAGAGTGAACCGCACCGCATCGGTCCCGAACTTCTCTACCACCTCGATGGGATCGATCACGTTGCCCTTTGTCTTCGACATCTTCTGCCGGTCGGCATCGCGGATCAGCCCGTGAATATACACATTGCGGAACGGCACGGCATCTTTCAGCGTCCTCTCCGAGCGGTCCTCGAGCGGCATGTCCAGCATGAAGTGGCAGCCGAACATGATCATCCGGGCCACCCAGAAGAACAGAATGTCGAAGCCCGTCACCAGCTGCTCGGTCGGATAAAACACATCCAGATCGCGCGTGTGCTCCGGCCAGCCGAAGACGGTGCAGGGAAGCAGTCCCGACGAAAACCACGTGTCGAGCACGTCCTTCTCCTGCGTAATCTCCGGGCTTCCGCAATGTGCGCACGCCATCGGTGTCTCCCGCGCCACCGTAACCTGCCTGCACATCGCGCAATGCCACGCCGGAATGCGATGTCCCCACCACAGCTGCCGCGAGATGCACCAGTCGTAGATGTTGTACATCCACTGCAGATAGATCTTCTTGTGCATCTCCGGAACGATCCGGATATACCCTTGCTCGACGGCCGCGATGGCTTTGTCGGCCAGTGGCTGAATCTTCACAAACCATTGCGTCGAGAGTCGCGGTTCCACCACCGTCTTGCTGCGGTCGCACTTGCCCACTGAATTCACGTGGTCCTTCGCCGCGCCCAGCAGTCCTTGCGCATCAAGATCGGCCAGCACCCGCTTCCGCGCCTCGTAGCGGTCCAGCCCCCTGTATGGGCCGGCCTCCGCATTCATGTGCGCGGTCTCGTCCATCACGGATATCGCCGGAAGCCCATGCCGCTGCCCGATGGCAAAGTCATTCGGATCGTGCGCCGGCGTCACCTTCACCGCGCCCGTTCCGAACTCCGGACTCACCCACGCATCTGCAACCACAGGAATCACACGCCCCACCAGGGGCAGCCGAAGCCGCCTGCCATGCAGATGCTTGTAACGCTCATCCTCGGGATTCACCGCGACCGCCGTATCCCCCAGCATCGTCTCCGGACGCGTCGTCGCCACCGTCACAAACAGTCCCGGCACATCCTTTTCGGGGTGGTCCTCATCTACTACCGGATAACGGATCTCCCACAGCTTACCCTGCTGTTCTTCATGTATCACTTCAAGATCGCTGATCGCCGTCAGGCAATCCGGGCACCAGTTCACGATGTAATCGCCGCGATAGATCAGCCCCTGCTCGTAGAGCCGCACAAATGCTTCGCGTACCGCCCGCGAAAGGTTCTCATCCATGGTGAAGTACTCGCGTGACCAGTCGACGCTTGCCCCGAGCCGCTTCATCTGTTCAAGGATGTTTCCGCCGTAGTGTTCCTTCCACTCCCAAACGCGCTGCTCGAAGGCTTCGCGCCCGATCTCAAGCCGGCTCGTCCCTTCGCTCTCCAGCTGCTTCGACACCATCAGCTGCGTCGCAATCCCCGCGTGGTCCGTCCCCGGAACCCATAGCGTCCGATGGCCGAGCATTCGATGCCAGCGCACGAGAATGTCCGACTCCGTATGCTCGAACATGTGCCCCATGTGCAGGTTTCCTGTCACATTGGGAGGCGGCAGCAGCATGGTGAAAACAGGCTCGCCGTCCGTGTCTTCTGACGACGGCACTTCGAACAGGCGTTCCTTTACCCAATACTTTGCCCAGCGATCTTCAATCGCGCCGGGATCATAGGCTTTATGTAGTTCCTGGGGCATTTCTGGTGTGAAGACAACCCTTTACGATAGCACGGCAAGCGCGTGCGCCCGGGCCGCTCGTGACTGTCCTGAACCAGGTAAAGGTATCGATCGCTCGCTTTGTCTGATTGAATCGCGAATATTTGAATCGCATTCGAACACAGCTGGATCGTTAGGGTTGAATCCGTAACAACCGCTTGATCAACATTGGGAGGCAGCATGAGCACGAACGAAGCCGGCAATAACGATGCGACCCGCGCAAGAGTCGACACGAAGCTCGAGATCGTCGTCATCCCCGTCTCCGATATCGACCGCGCGAAGGAGTTTTACGGCGGAGTGCTTGGGTGGCGGCTCGACGCCGACTACGACAACGGCAGCGACTTTCGCGTCATCCAGTTCACGCCGCCTGGTTCAGGGTGCTCGGTCATCTTTGGCCGGAACGTCACCGCCGCGGCGCCTGGCTCTGCCCAGGGCCTGTACCTGATTGTTTCTGACATCGCCGCCGCCCGCGACGAACTCCTCGGTCGTGGCGTAAAGGTCAGCGAGGTCTTCCACAACGAAGGCGTGTACGCTGGCCCGGACGAGCCCTATCTGTTTGGACGCCTGCGAGTGAGCGGTCCGGATCCCGAGCATCGCAGCTACCGCTCGTTCGCCTCCTTCCATGATCCCGATGGCAACGGCTGGCTCCTTCAGGAGATCACGACGCGGCTGCCTGGGCGTGTCGCCGGTGGTACTGCGTATACATCAGCAAGCGATCTGGCGCAGGCGCTGCGGCGCGCCGAGGCCGCCCACGGCGAGCACGAGAAACGCACCGGGGGCCAGCGCGACGAGAACTGGCCCGACTGGTATGCGGAGTACATGCTCCGCGAGCAGTCCGGAGAAAAGCCGCCGCAATAAACGGCGACGCGCACTTGACTGCAATAATTCTTCGGTACCTCCAAAGCAGAAAGGCCGCCCCGCAGGCGGCCTTTGCGTTTACTGCGCCAGTCCGTTTTAGAACGGGTTCAGCTTCGACAAGCCCTTCTTCTTCTTGTGCTTGCTCGAAGAGTCATCGCTCGAGTCGTACGGAGCCTTCTTGTTCTTCTTCTTGCTGCTCGACGTCCCCGTATTCACCTGCGCTCCGCCGCCCTTTACGTCGTTGATCTGGTCAGGAGCCTCGGCCGGTTTGTCGATCGCAGGCAGCGGCTGGTTGTTTGTCGGCCCGACGGCATTGGCCACCGGAGTGTTGTTCACCTTCACCGCGCGGTCGGTATCGGCGCTCGTACCCGTCATCGGAGAAGCCGCCGTCGTCGTACTCGCCGCGCCGTTCGCGGCATCCGCGTTGCCAGCGCCGCCCGCCGCCGGAGCATCCGCATTCGAAGGTGCCGCGCCGCTGTTATTCGGTATTTCCACGGTCACGGTGCTGCCCGCCGATCCCGACGAGTCCGGCACAGTCTCAAACTTCAATGAAGCCGGCTGCCCGGTCCTCGGAGGAGCAGTGCCGTTGCTGATCGCCGCCGATGTTGCCGCATCGGTCGCAGTTGCCGGTGCAGCACCGGGCAGCGGCTGATTCTTCAGAGCTGCCTGATACATCTCTGTCGTCTGCTTCGACACCGCCGGTGCCAGCGTGGGAGGCGGGTCCGTTAGCGTGGGCTCGCCCACGCGTGCTGCTTCGATCGTCGAAGGCCCGTGCTTAACCAGCAGGACCATGCGATCCTTTACCTTTACGTTGACGCGGCTGCCCTCTTCGGCTTCGCTCTCGGCCAGCTCCTGTTGCGTCGGTTCGTCAACCTCCCGCCCCATCGCAATCAACCTGTCTTTCGCGTCTTCCACGTGCGGAGCCATCGGATATCGCAGGACAACCTTCTCCCACTCTGCGGCCGCCCGGTCGTTGAACGCCTTCACCAGCTGAGCCTTCGCCGCCGGAGGAATGTTCAGCCTCTGCGCCAGCGCTGCCTCCTGTGCGTACGCATCGCCCAGGGTGATCAGAGTCAGGTCGCTGTGGCTGAACAGCGGATACGAATCCGAAACCGTCTGCAGCCGCGCAATCGTCGCCGGATAGTTCTCGCGCCCCGAGTAGAACATGCCAACCTCATACTGCCGCTGGGCCAGAACCTCCTGCACATCACGAAGCCGTTGCTTGGCCCGCGGAATCAGCGGCGAATCCGGAAAGTCCTGGATCATCGTCCGGTATTCCTGCTCGGCGTGCACGGCGTTTTGCGGATCCCGGTCGGGCTTCTCCATTTGCTGGAAGTAAATATCGCCCACCTTCATCTGCGCTTCGGCCGCCTCGGGAGTATTCGGGAAGAATGTAATGAAGTCCTTGTACTCCGCCTCGGCCTGCGTCAGCGCCGCCGAGCCGCCTTCCTTGTACCAGGTATCGCCGATGGCCAGCTTGGCGCGCATCGCGTACTCGGTCTCCGGATAAGTATTCAGCAGGGTCTGCAGGTCCAGCCGGGCCACGTCGTACTTGCCCTTCTTCATGGCAGTCATGGCCTTGTCGTAAAGCTCTTTGTCGGGCTGCTTCGAATTCACATTCGCCAGTGGATTCTGGCCTGGATCAGTCGGTGACTTCTTCTTCTTCTTGAAGATGGCATGCGCCGACGGCATGAGCACCAAACACAATCCAACAGCTGCAATCTGGGTAACAACGCGATTCATAACACCTCGACTCTTCTCAACGCTCTCGTGCCCGCCCTTTGAGGCTTAGTCCGCCGCTGCGAGCTGCGCGGCTTGCAGCAGTTCGCGCGCGTTCTGCTCCGCCCGCCCATTGCTGAATACGGCACTCCCCGCCACCAACAGGTCCGCTCCAGCTTCGACGACCGCCGCGATCGTGTCGTGAGCGACGCCGCCGTCTACTTCGATCCTATAGTCAAGACCCAGTTCCTCGCGCAGTTCTTTCAGCCGCCGGATCTTATTCAGTGAATAGGGAATAAAGCTCTGCCCGCCAAATCCCGGATTCACGCTCATCACCAGCACATGGTGAACCATCTCCAGCACTGGAATCAGCAGATCGACCGGCGTCGCTGGATTGATCACCACCCCCGGCTCCATCTCATGGTGCCGGATCAGCTGCAGTGTCCGGTGCAAATTTCGGCACGCCTCGTAGTGGACGCTCATCCAGTCCGCGCCCGCGTCCGCAAACGCCTCTACGAAGTTATTCGGATTCTCGATCATCATGTGGCAGTCGATTGGCAGGGAAGTCACCTTGCGCAGCGACTCCAGCACCGGAGTCCCAATCGTCAGATTGGGCACAAAATGCCCGTCCATCACATCGAAATGGATGACGGTGCCGCCGCCCGCCTCGGCAGCCTTGACTTCATCCGCCAGATGCGCAAAATCCGCCGACAGGATCGATGGAAGCAGCTCAACCAAGATGAGGAAAGTGTATCAGTTTGGAATGGGCTCCGGGTCAGCCCGATTCCCGATCGGTTAACGGAATATTTTTGTCTGTCGGCCTCGCCGGAGCACCGAAGGAGCGAGTCTGTCTAAGCCTTTCTCCTTAATCCCTTCCACTCAGCTAAACTCAACGGGTAAAGATGGGGCATCTGCGCAATTTCGAAATCAGGGTTTTCCGGCGCTTGCGTCGCGATCCGCCGCAGGGATGGCTTCACCGCCTGGCCTTTTGGCTGCTGGCCTTCTACATCGTGCTGTGGTTCGGACGTCTTTTCCCAGGCGGGGCCGGAAAGTTCTTTCAGGCAATCAGCGCGCTGACGTTGTTCGTGCTGATCGTGCTTTGTATCCCGCTGCTGTGGAGATACGTGTTCGGGCGGCTGCTTTGGAAAGTCAGCAACCGGCTGATCGTTACGTATGTCCTGATGGCGCTGACTCCGGTCGTGCTGTTTGCCACGCTGCAGGCGATCCTGCTGTACGTTTTTTCCGGGCAATTTGCCAGCTTTGCGGCTATAGCGGAGATCAATGCGGAGCTGGCGCATATCGCCTCGACCAACCACGCCTTCGACCTGCACGTGGCCCATGCGATCGATGTTGATCCAAAGGCGCGTGAGGTTGTCCTGCCGGAGGCCGTGGATGTGTCCACGGACCACGAGCACGTCGCCATGGAAGTCGCGGCCTTCGCAGACGGTAAGCCCATCTCGCTGGCCCCGCCGACGCTCAAGTCGGCCACAATTACCACTACTCCGAGATGGGCGCCCCAGCACTTCAGCGGTGTGGTGATCGATAACGGAGAGCTTTACCTTCGCGCCATCGACTCGCACAAGAGTTATGGACACATGGTCACAACCATCACCAGCCTGCCGCTGGGCAAAGAGAACGTCGGCCAGATCGCCCGGGGCCTGGGTACGGTGACAATCGTCCCGGACGTAGACATCGAGGGGGACGCGGACCAATCGAAAGAAGGCGGTTCGAAGCAGCAGGTGACGATCTCGACGAAGCCGGCTGGCCCGGTCGTGTCGATCAACGGACACAACGTCACTGCCGCAGAGGCCCGCCAACGTTCGGTGCGGGGCGGATCTCTGCCCCCGGCCCAACACTTCTACGACATCCCGGTTACCTTCTACGCCCCTCTTGAGACCATCGATTGGGTAACCGGCAAGCCCCACACCACCTTTACCCATGTCACCTCGCGGCCGTCGCTGCTCTATCAGCGGCTCTTCATCACCTCCCTGCAGATTGCCGCCGTCGTGCAGGACATGCTCATCGCCATCGCCATCCTCTTCGGCGTGCTGGAGCTGGTGGCCTTCATCATGGCTGTACGCCTTAACCGAACCATCACGAAGTCCATCCGCGACCTCTATGAGGCGACGACAGCGATCGACCGGGGCGATCTTACCCACCGCATCAAAGTGACGCGTAACGATCAGCTGGCCGCGCTGGGACGCTCGTTCAACAGCATGGCTGCCTCGCTCGAACGCCTCCTCGAGGAGCAACGCGAGAAAGAGCGTCTGCAGAACGAACTGGAGATCGCCCAGGAGGTTCAGGCGAACCTGTTTCCCCTGGCGAACGTGTCCCTGCCCATGTTGGAGCTGCATGGAGCCTGCTATCCGGCACGCACCGTCAGCGGTGACTACTACGACTTCCTCGTCTTCGGCCAGTCCGGGCTTGGCCTGGCCCTGGGAGACATCAGCGGCAAGGGAATCTCCGCCGCCCTGCTCATGGCTACCCTGCACTCTGCTGTGCGGGCGTACCGGTTTGCCGGCATGGAGCTGATCAGCGAGGGCACGAAGGTCATGGCCAACCCCAGCACGGTTCGTTTCGGGGAGGAGGAGATCGAGTGCGGAGAGCTTTTCGAGGAGCCGGGAAAGATCCTCGCGCTGCTCAACCGGCATCTCTACCGCAGCACTCAGCCGGAAAAGTATGCAACGCTCTTCCTCGCCCACTACGAGGGTGTGCAGAAGCGTCTTGTCTACTCGACGGGCGGGCATCTGCCCCCTCTGCTGCTCCGCGCCGACGACACCGTTACACGGCTCGACCGTGGAGGGACGGTCGTGGGCCTTATCGACAATATGAGCTATGAGCAGGGAGCCGAGCAGCTCTACCCGGGCGACATACTCATTGCCTACAGCGACGGCGTAACCGAGCCGGAGAACGAATTCGGAGAGTTCGGCGAAGAACGCATGGTGGAGGTGATTCGGCGTCACCGTCACATGCCGCTCGATGCCATCTCCGAGCAGGTCATGCAGTCTTTACGCTCCTGGATCGGCGGCCAGGAGCAGCCGGATGACATCACACTGGTCCTTGCGCGGCAGCTCTAACAGTGTGTCCGCAATCGGACGCCTCATCCCATTTCCGAACGCCCCCGCCGGTGATTGTGCGTGTACGCAATCGTCGATTCAATTACTTAGAGAGGCTGCCGAAGGCCGCGTGAGTGCAGTGCATCAGGTCGATTCCTCCCGGGAGATATCATGCACACCCTGCTTCAGGACGTTCGCTACGCGCTACGCCAGCTTCGCAAGTCACCCGGGTTTGCCTTCACGGTTGTAGCAACGCTGGCCCTCGGCATCGGAGCCAACACCGCCGTCTTCAGCGTGATGAACGCCGTGCTGCTTCGCATGCTGCCCGTCCGCGAACCGCAGCGCCTGTTTTATCTCGCGCACGAGCACATGCCTGATAACACGGGCGATACCGGGGATTCGCATTATTCCACCGGGATCAATGTCTATAACCGTCTACGCGAGGACGGACAGGCCTTCTCCGACGTCATCGCGTATGTTCCTCTGTCCTTTACCAAGACTGCAGTCCGTGTCGGAGATGCACCCGAGGAGGTTGACGCCAACGAGGTCAGCGGAAACTTCTTCTCTGCTTTGGGCGTGGACATGGCCGTGGGTCAGCCTTTCTCGCCCGCTGACGAGGATAAGCACTCACAGATTGCGGTCATAAGTTACGGATACTGGACGCGCCGCTTCAACCGCGATCCGCGCGCGATTGGACAGACGATCTATGTGAGCGGGGTTCCGTTCACCATTGTCGGAGTCAGCGCACCGCGCTTTTATGGTGTGGAGTCCGGCGGTTCGGCCACCGATCTGTGGGTCCCGCTCCAGAATCGCCTCGATCTCAATGCATGGGGCCTGCCGGCGACCAAGTCGAACAATCTTTATGGAAGCCCCAACTGGTGGGCGCTCATGCTCATGGCGCGCCTCAAGCCCGGTATCACACCAGAGCAGGCTTTGGCTCACATCAATCCTGTCTTCGCGCATGCCGCGTACGAGACGCTTGGCAAGGGTGTGCCATCGTCGAACGCTCCGAAGCTCGAATTGCAATTGATTCCGGCGCAGGGACTCGGCACCTCGAGCAAAGATTATCGCGATCCGTTGCATGTGCTGATGGGCATGGTGTCGCTGGTGCTGGTCATCGCGTGTGTGAATATCGTGATGTTGCTGGCAGCTCGCAACTCCGCTCGCGAGCGTGAGTTCGCTCTGCGCCTTGCCTTGGGCGCATCGCGCTGGCCGTTGTTCCGGCAACTCCTTGCGGAAAGCGCCATCCTGGTCGCGAGCGGAGCATTACTCGGGTGGCTGTTCGCCATCGAAGCCACGCGGATGCTCGCCGTCTGGTCGCAACTCGACGTGAGCCTGGAGCCCGACACCAAGGTTCTTGCATTCACAGTGGCGATCTCCGCGTTCGCAGCTTTTATCTTCGGCCTTGCTCCGCTGCGTGCTGCTGTCGGGGCACCGGTGGCCATGGTGCTCAAGTCTTCCGGCACCCAGACCACTGCAAGCCGCAGCCGGACGCTTTCCGGCAAGGTGCTCATTGCCATGCAAATGGCGCTCTGTGTCGTGCTCCTCTTCGCTTCAGGATTGCTGCTGCGCACGCTTCGCAATTACCAGAACGTCGATCTGGGGCTGAGAGCCGAGAAAGTTCTGGCCTTCGGAGCGCATCCCGCCGGTGACAGCGACTACGCACAGAAGCTCGCGTTTTATACGCAGCTAATGGAGCACCTGCGCCGGCTTCCCGGTGTGAGTTCGGTAACGGTGGCGGACCTTCGTCCCGGCACCGGGTGGTCCGACAACAATGAACTCATGATCGATGGCCGTATGTATCCCTGGGATGGCGGCAAGAACATGCTGCGCAGCAACAATGTCGGGCCAGACTTCTTCGCTTCCCTCGGAATTCCTGTTCTCGCCGGTCGCGACATTCGCCAGTCAGACACCCAATCAGCACCGCGTATTGCCGTGGTCAATCAAACCTTGGCCGACAGGTTTTTCAAAGGATCTTCGCCTATCGGGCACACGCTCGGCGATCCGAAGGACCCGGCAACGATTGTCGGCTTGGTGCGGGACAGCAAGTACACCTCCGCCGACGAAGAACCCATGCTCATGGCCTGGTACAGCTATCAACAACGCAAGGCGATACAGAACATGGACGTCGAGGTTCGCGCTATGGGCGACCCGATGGCACTACTGCCAGCCATCCGGCGCGTGGTTCACGAAATGGATCCCGGAATTCCGCTTGGGAAGCCGCAGTTGCTCAGCACGGGCTTCCAGGACACGTACCTCATGCCCGCGCTCTTCGCCCGCCTCGCCGTCTTCTTCGGTGCGCTGGCGGCACTGCTCGTTGCTGTCGGCCTCTACGGAACGCTCGCCTACCGCGTGAACCGGCGCACCATCGAGATCGGCGTCCGCCTCGCACTGGGAGCACAGCGCGGCCGGGTCCTTTGGATGATCCTGCGCGACAGCCTGATTCTCGTTGCTTTCGGGCTTGCGATAGGGCTTCCTGCCGCATGGCTCGCCTCTAAACTCATGGCGTCCATGCTCTATAAGCTCTCCGCCCATGACCCGCTGAGCCTGCTCTTCGCTGCCATCGGCGTGGTGGCCGTTTCCGTCATGGCCGCGCTCATTCCGGCACGCCGCGCGGCTTCAGTCGAGCCGATGCAGGCCCTGCGGAACGAATGAGGGCTGCTACTCCTCGCGCAACGTTCGCGCGGGATCGATCCCCGCGATGCGGAGAGTGGGAACAATCGTAGCAAATACAGTTACAGAAGCGAGCAGCAGGATCGCTCCGGCTATCGTCGGCACATCGTAAACGCCTATTCCGTAGAGCACGCTGCGCATCGCGCGAAGCACGCCCGCGGAAAGAATCAGTCCGGCGATAAGGCCCAGCGCCGCGGCCTGCAATCCAGTCGCGCCGATATGCATCATTGCCTGCCGGACCGACGAGCCCAGAGCCATGCGGATACCGATCTCGCGCGTCTTCTGCGCGACGATGTTGGCCACGAGCGCGAAGATCCCCACGGCACTCAGCAGCAGGGCGAGCCCAGCCATCGTGCTCAGCAGAGCTACCTCCACGCGCTGCGTTGCCAGCGTCTTCGCCAGCACGTCGTTCATGCTGTAAAAGCCCGAGAAGGGCAGATCGGGATCGACACTCGCCAGTGCGCGCTGCATCTGCGCCGTCAGCCCCTCGACTGGCTGGGCCGTGCGGACAATCCAGCTTGGTTGGAACCAGACATGAACCATGGCCAGCTCCCGCGACTCGACCTGCGCGGCGGGGATATACATGGTTGCTTCATCGGTAAGCGGTGCCACGAGATCGATACCGGGAGCCATGGCGACATCTTCGATCACGCCGACAATCGTCATGTCCTGGAACAGGTGGCGGCCGACCGGATTCTCGCCGTGGAGGAACTTCCGCGCGAAAGTACGGTTGACGATGGCCACCTTCTGCGTGTTTGGCCCGTCCGCGTCGCTGAAAGTGCGGCCGGCAAGCAGCGGAATCTGTAACGCGGCAAAATAGTCGGGCGTAACGTAGGTTTCGTCAGCCATCGCAGCCTGACCCACTTCCTTGCCGTCGCCGATGGTGATGCCTCCCATGATCAGCGAGCGCTCATAGGGCAGGCTCAATCCGACGGCAGCCCGTTCGACGCCGGGAATCCGCTGCATGGCCGCGACGCTCTCGGTAAGCAGCTTCCGGAACGCGGCCGCGTCGTGATAGCGCGCGTCGTCAAGCGATGCCCGCGCCGTCATCACGCCCGCGGGATTGAATCCCGGGGGCAGAGTCTCGAGATGGATGAGCGTTCGCACCAGCAGTCCTGACGCGGCCAGCAGAACGACGGTCAGCGCAACCTCGCTGGCGATGAGCGCTTGGCGAAGTCCGACATGTTCCCCTCCTGTGGCAGCCCGCGTGCCGATCGCTGAACGCAGGTCGAACCTTCGCGTCGCAAGCGCCGGCAGCATGCCAAAGAGCACGCTTGTCAGCAGGGAAATGAGCAGTGTGAACGCCAGCACTCGCGCATCCAGCGACACGCCGGCAACCGGCAGGAAGCGTTCGGGCAGGAGCAACAGCAATCCGCGCAGCGCCGCGAACCCCACCGCGACACCCGCTGTTCCCCCGATCAGTGCGAGGAGAAGGTTCTCGATCCACAGTTGGCGCAGGACCTGCCAGTGCGATGCCCCCAGTGCAAGCCGTGTCGCCACCTCTGGAGTGCGGCGTAGCACGCGGACCAGCGTAAGTCCGGCGAGATTCGCGCAGGCGATGAGAAGAATCACTCCCGCCGCCAGCATCAGCGCCAGCACCTGCGGGCGCAGCGTGGCAATCTGCCCCTGTTGCAGTGGAACCGTACGGTAGCTCACGCGCGCGCCCGGATTGTCCTGCAATTCGTACCGGTTGCTGCGGGAGCCCCATGCGCGATTGATCTCGGCGTCAGCCTCCTGCCATGTGGCTCCGTCGCGCAGGCGCGTGATGAGCTCGAAGTTCGTCCCCCCGCCTTCGCCGTCGCTTGTTGGCTGCAATGCTGTGTAGAGGTCGGCGTTTAGCGGGGTCGTCGCGCCTTCGGGCAGCACCCCGATAACGATGTAGGGTTCGCCTTTCAGCAGAATGGGTTTGCCGACGATGTCGCGTTTCGCTTCAAAGGCCGTGCGCCACAGGCCATAGCTCAAAATGGCCGTGTTCGGCCCGTGCGGACGGTCCTCAATCTCGGAGAAGTTCCGCCCGAGCACAGGCTGGATCGCCAGCACATCGAAATAGTGCTGCGAGATGCGCCCCTGGTGCACATACCGAACCTGCGGCCCCGCCTCAAGGTTTACTCCCGTCGGGCGGATCCCGGAGACAGCGGAAAGCAGCGCCGGAACCTGATCCCGCAGCAACACCCATTGCTCGCCGTTGATGTGGTGCCGTTCATCCGTGTTCACCGTACCCTTGATCTGCGTGAAGATCACGCCCAGACGGTCGGGCTGCGCATAGGGCAGGCTCCGCAGCATAAGAGCATTCACCACGGAGAAGATGGCGGTATTCGCGCCGATAGAGAGCGCGAGCGTCGCCAGCACCGTGAGGGTGAATCCCGGATTCCGCCGCAGCTGTCGCGCTCCATACCGCAGCTCCTGCCACAGAATCTCGATTCGGACCCCGGCCCGATGATCGCGTACCGCCTGCTTCACCTGTTCCACGCCGCCCATTTCCGCCAGAACATTCTTTCGCGCCTCGGACGCCGGTACTCCCGCGGCGATCTTTTCTTCGGTCATCATGTCCACGTATGCGCGGAGCTCCTCGTCGAGCTGGGCTTCGACCTGAGACTTGCGGAAAAGATTTCGCATGGCGCTACGGGCGCGGGACAGGATCTTCATCTCTCGCCTCTATGTCGCCTTCAGGGCGTGGGTCATCGCCGTGGACACGCGGGTCCACTCTTCGGTTTCGCGCTCGAGCTGCGCCGAACCCGCTTTGGTCAGCCGGTAAAATCTCGCGCGGCGGTTGTTTTCCGATTCTCCCCAGAACCCGCTTAGCCAGCCAGCCTCTTCCATGCGGTGGAGAGCGGGGAAGAGCGATCCCGGCTTGACGACGAAAGTGCCCTGCGTGATCTGCTCGATGCGGCGGGAAATGCCGAGCCCGTGGAGCTCACCCGTGCCCAGCGCCTTGAGGATTAGCAGGTCGAGCGTGCCCTGGAGGAGATTCATCTGCTTCGAGCCCATGGCGCTCCTATTGAAAGGCTATATGAGTGTGGCCCTTACTCCTATAGATTGTCAATAGGAAGGCCGCAGACTCGCGCGCGGAGTTTGCCGCCCACGGTCATGGCGCGGCGATTCGGTCAGACAAGTCCTTCTGGTGTTGTGGAGATCGCTATGCGTGCTCGGCGGATTTCTCAGCCGCCGGGGGCTTCTGGTCATCGAGGATGTGCAGTTCCTTGCCGGGCTTGAATCGGACGGCTTTGCCGGGTGCGATGTTCACCTCGGCTCCGGTGCGGGGATTGCGGCCAATACCGGTCTTGCGGGGCCTGACATTGAAGACTCCGAAACCACGAAGCTCGATGCGGTCGCCGTTGGCGAGCGCCTTTTTGAGAGACTCGAATACGGTGTCCACTGCGGCCTCAGCCTTCACACGCGGCAATCCGGTGCGTTCGATCACGTGATGGATGATGTCTTGTTTAATCAATGCCTTCACCCCGAACCGCTGTTAAATTTGTGGCTACTTCCGAATCTGGTGTGATGCTAGAAAGGTTTTTGCGCATTGTCAACGCGCCGACCGTCTCGTAAGATGCAAGTTTTGAGCAACCTAATTGAGTGCCGGACGGTCCCGGCGGCGTTTTTCCGGGGTTTCCCGGCGCCGAAACTCGCCAGAAGTGGCGACGGGACCATCGGGCGAGGGAGTTTTCTTGTCGATTAAGAGCGACCGCTGGATTCGCGAACAGGCGTTAACCCACAAAATGATCGAACCCTTCAGTGAAAAACAGGTTCGCGAAGGCGTTATTTCTTATGGGCTGTCCTCCTACGGATACGACCTGCGAGTTTCCAACGAATTCAAGATCTTCACCAACGTCAACAGCGCCATCATCGATCCCAAGCAGTTTGACGAGCGCTCGTTCGTCTCCGTCGAGGCGGACTCGGTCATCGTCCCGCCGAATTCGTTCGCCCTCGCGCGGTCTATCGAATACTTCAGGATTCCCCGCGATGTGCTGACCATCTGCGTCGGCAAGTCCACCTACGCGCGTTGCGGCATCATCGTCAACGTAACGCCATTCGAGCCCGAGTGGGAGGGATTTGTAACTCTCGAGATATCAAATACCACGCCCCTGCCGGCGCGCATCTACGCCAATGAGGGTCTTTGCCAGATTCTTTTCTTCCAGTCCGATGAGCCATGCGAGGTCAGCTACGCAGATCGCCGGGGCAAATACCAGAAGCAGCAGGGAATCGTCCTGCCCAAGCTGTAAGCCGCGGAGCCCGGAAAATTGCCGCTGCTTCGAGTTTGAGGCTGTAATCTAAGGGTAAGCGCCTAATGTTTACCCAGAACAACGACCGGCCGCCGCTGAACATCGGACTCATCGATTTCGAACCCCTGCGCGTAGCCGGGTTCGAGAGCGTCTTTGACACCGATCCGGAGGTCCGGGTGATTGCGACCGATCCGGCCGGGGCCGTCGCAGACCAGGACCTGGAGATGGTGCTCCTTGGGCTGCACAATCCCACGAATTCGTTTGAGCTGCTCGCCCGGCTCAAAGACGCCCGGCCTAAACTCAAGCTCATCGTCATGGGGTCTGAGACCGACGACGAGACCATCATCAGCGCCATTGGTGCCGGCGCCAAGGGCTATCTTGAAGAAACGGCTTCCCCCGAGCAGGTCCGGCAATGCATCTCCGTGGTCGACAGTGGCTCTATCTGGGCTCCGCGGCGGGTCTTGTCGGCCTTCGTTGACCGCATGCTGCACTCCTCCGAGAAGCCCGTCCTGCGTCATGGCTACAAATTCACCGAGCGCGAGAGGGCCGTACTCAGGCTGTTGGTGGCGGCGCGCTCAAATCGCGAAATCGCGGAAGCTTTGGGCATAGAAGAGCGCACCGTCAAGGCCTACGTCGCCCGCCTTATGCGCAAAGTGGGCGTCGAAAACCGAATAGCACTTTCCATCCACGCTGCCAGCCGTTCACTTGCGCCGGAGGAAGGCGAAGATCAGGCGTAAGTCTGGTAACCCCTCCGGCTTACCTTTACCTTACTTTCGGCCAATGCACCACGGTTACCTTGCAGGTTACTTTGGGTAGCAGTAAAACGTTACTAGCAACAACGCAGATCTGGGGAACGGGGCTAGCGGGGAAGGAAACTGAGCCGCTGCCCCCTTTTTTTCTCATCCCTAAAATCCGATCCCCCGGATCACACTTGCCCAACCCCATTCCTATCCTTTGCATCCCAACTTGGGCCCATTCGGCTGTCGGTGTGGCTTGCGGCTCTCACCGGAAAACAGCCGGGCCCGCATCTGCCGAGTTATTGACGGGTCTATAGGGGTGCAGTAAACAGACTTTAGATCGTCCAACGGAGAAAGCAATTTATGAGGAAGTTCCTTCCCCTGCTGTGCGTTGTAGGGATCAGTGTTTCGGCGTTTGCGTCGTCGGGCAAAGCGACCCTCGACCAGCGGCTCGAGAGTTCCAGAATCATCATTAACGAGATCATGAATACGCCTGACCAGGGCATCCCCAACTCGATCATGAAGCAGGCCACATGCGTCGCTGTAGTTCCCGGCCTCAAAAAAGGAGCCTTTGTCTTCGGCGGCGAGTACGGTCAGGGAGTGGTCACTTGCCGCACCGGCCATGGCTGGAGCGCGCCCGCCTTTATCCGCATGGCCGGCGGCTCATTCGGACTGCAGATCGGAGGATCTGACACGGACCTGATCCTGGTGGCCGTGAATGATCGCGGTATGGAGGACCTGCTCTCAAGCAAGTTCAAGATCGGGGCTGATGCGGCTGCCGCCGCTGGCCCTGTCGGACGCAATACGGCGGCTTCCACGAACCTGACGCTCAAGTCCGAGCTGCTGACCTACTCGCGCAGCCGGGGTGTCTTCGCCGGCATCGACCTTGATGGAACGGTGGTGAGCCAGAACACCGACGACACCCAGGAGTATTACGGCGCGCCCCACACTTTCGACCAGATCCTCAAGGGCAATGTGCTTCCTCCGGACTCCTCAAAGCCCTTCCTGCGCACCGTCGTGAAATATTTCCGCGAGTCTCAGCAACAGTAGTTCGGCGACCCAAAGCTGTCTTCAGGCCCGGCTCATCGCCGGGCCATTTTGTGCTCTGCACTTCAGCACGGATTCCACCAGCCGCCCGGTGTGGTGATCACCCTGTCAGGCTCGGACGGGCCCCAGGTTCCGGGCTCATAGGTGTAAGGCCGGGGAGGATTCTTGAGCACCGGATCGAGAATCCTCCACGACTCCTCGACGTAGTCCTCGCGCGCGAACCAGGTCTGGTTGCCTTCCATCGCGTCTTGCAGCAATTCTTCGTAGGGCAGCAGAGTGACCTCGTTATCGGGGTGTTCGGCCAACAGTTCGGTTTCGTAGCCAACCAGGCGTTCGCCTGCTTCCTTCACATAGACTCCAATTCCCGTCTGGGGAACGGGGCTTACCCGGAAGCGCACATAGTTTTGTGGCGGCACGCATTCGGAGAATACGGGCGGCGTTTGGGAGAATCTCGCGACCACTTCGGTCGCGCTGAGTGGCATCTGCTTTCCGGTGCGGAGAAAGAAGGGAACGTCGCGCCAACGCCACGAGTTGATATGCAGGCGCAGGGCTGCATAAGTCTCGACCCTCGAGCCCGCTTTCACACCCGGCTCATTTTGATATCCGTTGAATTGGCCCAGGATAACGTCTTCGGGCTCGATCGAATGGACGCTCTTGAGAACCTTCACGCGCTCGTCGCGCAGCGCCTCAACTGTAGGAGACGGAGGCGGCTCCATGGCGATATTGCTTAGCATCTGCATCAGGTGGTTTTGAACGACGTCGCGAATTGCACCGACGCCGTCATAGAACGCCCCGCGTCCCTGAATGCCGAATTGCTCCGCCATGGTGATCTGCACACTCTCGATGTACTGACGGTTCCAGATGGGCTCGAGGAACATATTGGCGAAGCGGAAAAAGATTACATTTTGCACTGCCGTCTTGCCGAGGTAATGATCGATGCGGAACACATGGTCCTCGTCGAAGACGGTGTGAATGATTTGATTCAGTTCCTGCGCTGATTTGAGGTCGTGCCCGAAGGGCTTTTCGATCACGACGCGCGCGCCGTCTGCGCAGCCAGACTTCTGTAGTTGCTCGGTCACCTCCCCGAAAAGAAACGGCGGAATCGCCAGGTAGTGTATCGGGCATTTTGCGCCGCCTAGCTCCTTTCGCACCTGCGCGAACGTGCCGGCGTCGGCGTAATCTCCATCCACGTAGCGGAGACGCCCCAGCAGGTCGGCCAGCCCGTCGGGATCGATGCCGCCGTGCTTGTCACAGCTGTCTTTGGCGCGTGCTTTCAGCTGGTCAAGATTCCAGCCGGCCTTGGCGACTCCGATAACCGGGCCTGGAAGTTTGCCGCGCTTGGCGAGCCGCTGCAGAGCAGGGAAGATTTGCTTGTAGGCCAGGTCTCCTGTGGCTCCAAAAAAGACTAGCGCGTCGGATTTGGGATTATCCATGCAACCTCTCTTTGTTCAAGGTCAAAATTCTATCTCTTCATAGGATCATTACGGAAAGTTGGCGTTACGTAAATTTTTGACACGCAATGGAGACCAATTCTCCGTTTGCTCGTGATTCAAGGTGAACGGTTACCGCGTGCTCCCCTGAGCACCGCCTGAATCCACTGTATCTGCGCTTCATCAAACGAGCATGAGTCAGCAGACGATCATCCGCAAAGAGCTTTTGCGCGTGGCGGTTGGCAAGCGGGCAGTTTCAACTGTCGACGTCAGAGAAATCGTGTTCGCGCCGGGCCAGCAGACCGGCCGGCACCGTCATCCGTGCCCTGTTGTGGGATACATCGCCGAAGGCTCGGCTATTCTGCAGATCGAAGGCGGCGAGCCGCAGACTTTGCCGAGAGGCGCGGCGTTTTATGAACCTGCGGACACAGTCATTGCGCGCTTTGACAACGCTTCGTCGACCGAGCCAATGAAGTTCATTGCGTATTATCTGCTCGCATCAAATGAGCCGCTGATAGAGCTGCTGCCTGCGACGTGATGGCCTGTCTCAATCCAGCAATTACACTAGGGCTTTGCCTGTTGCGATGCGAGAGAGCCTGGAGTTTGCCGCGGTCTGGATTCTGGTGGAGTTACTGGGCGTTATGCCGCGCCGGCTCTCGCGCACTGTGGGAGCCGGCGTCGGCGCATTGGCCTGCAGGCTCCTCGGCCGGCTGCGGGAAGTCGGCCTGATCAATCTTGCGCTGGCATTTCCCGAGAAGCCCGATGCGGAGCGCGAGCAGATACTTCGCACGCTCTATCGCAATCTTGGATGGCTTCTTGCTGAGTTCTGTCAGATGCCGGGCTACACGCCCGAAAACACGCGCTCCTTCGCCCGCTACGAAGGCCTTGAGCACTACATCGCGGCGCGCGATCGCGGCAACGGCGTGCTTATCTTAACCGGGCACCTCGGCGCATGGGAACTGTCGAGCTACTACCACTCCCTGATGGGGCATCCCATGAGCATGGTCATCCGCCGCCTCGACAATCCCCAGGTGGACGCGCTCGTCAATCGCATCCGATGTCTTCACGGCAACCGTGTGCTGCACAAGGACGACTTCGCCCGCGGCCTCCTCGGTGCCATGCGTCAGGGCGAAACCGTCGGCATTCTTATGGACACCAACATGACCCCGCCGCAGGGCGAGTTCGTGCCGTTCTTCGGACGACTCGCCTGCACCGCATCCGGCATGGCCCGCTTGGCCCTCAAGACCGGCGCAACCGTGCTGCCGGGATTCATGCTCTGGGAGGAGGCCGAGCAAAAATATGTCCTTCACTTCGGAGAGCCGATCGATCTCGTCTCCACCGGCAACGACGAGCAGGATGTCCTCGAAAACACCGCGCGCTTCACGGCCGTCATTGAGGCTTGGATCCGCCGCTACCCCGACCAGTGGCTGTGGGTGCACCGGCGCTGGAAGACGAGACCGGCGGACGACGAGCCGGTCTATCGCTAGAATTGAATGCTGAGCCCTGAGCCCTGTGCTCTGAAAACTGGTTTATGAGACTCATCCAACTAGCCGAACTGCTCAAGGCCGACCTCAAAGGGGATACTCCCGAGGCAGAGATCTCCGGGGTTGCCAGCGCGAAAAGCGCGACCGAGACCTCGGTCGTCTTCGCCGAAGATGCAAGTGCCCTCATGGACGCCCTCGGTTCGGCTGCCGCTGCCGTGATCGTTTCCCACCGAATCGGCGAAGACGCCAACTTCCTCAAGCCTTTATTGCTCGTCAAGAATCCCCGCCTCGCCTTCGCGCGCACCGCCCAACTGCTCCGCACTGAAGAAGCCAATCCCGCCATCCATCCCACGGCCGTCATCGACGGATCAGCCGTTCTCGCCCGCCGCGTCAGCGTCGGGCCGTACGCCGTTATCGAGGCTGAGGCAAAGATCGGCGAAGGCTCTTCGATCGGCGCAGGCGCGGTTATCGGACAAGGGGTAGCGATCGGCCGCGACTGTCGCATCTATCCCCGCGTGGTCATTTATTCCGGCACCGAACTGGGCGAGCGGGTCGTCGTGCACGCCGGCGCCGTTCTCGGCTCCGACGGCTTCGGCTATGTCCGCGACGAAGTGACCGGAGAGTACACGCAGTTCCCACAACAAGGCCGCCTCATCGTCGAAGACGCCGTCGAGATCGGCGCCAACACCACCATCGATCGCGGAGCCCTCGACGAAACCCGCATCTCGCGCGGCGTCAAGATCGACAACCTCGTGCATGTCGGCCACAACGTGCACGTGGGCAAGGATGTCGTCATCGCCGCGCAGACCGGCATCTCCGGATCGTGCAGCATCGGCAACAACGCCATCGTCGGAGGCCAGGTAGGCATCGGCGACCACGCCACCATCGGCGAGCAGGTGATACTCGGTTCCGGCTCGGGCGTCCTCACCCACAAGAAGGTCCATGGCCCGGGCATTGTCTTCTGGGGCCGACCCGCGCGGCCGCTTCGCCAGTACCTTAAGGAACTCGCGGCCCTCGCCCGCCTGCCCGAAAAGCAGCATGAGACCCCAAAGCCGGTGCCGAAAAAATCCTCACGCCGCAAGCCTGTCCGCGAAAAGGCGACCGGAGAAGGGAAGCGCTGACCATGGCCGTCGTCGTCGTCGGTGGACACTCGCGCAGCGTCGGCAAGACATCTGTCGTCGCCAGTCTGATCGCGCGTCTCCCTGACTTCCACTGGACGGCCTTCAAGATCACCCAGTACGGACACGGCTTCTGCACCGCCGACGGCGCACCGTGCGACTGCCAGACCGATGACCACACCATCGCCATCAGCGCCGAGCGTGACCCGGGAACCGGAACCGACAGCGCCCGTTTCCTCGCCGCGGGAGCAGTGAAGTCTCTCTGGGTCCGAACCCGCCAGGGCATGCTCGCCGAGGCCATGCCGCGCATCCGCAAGGAGATCGCCGCAGCCGAGAACGCCATCCTCGAATCGAACAGCATCCTGCAGTTCCTGCGCCCCGACCTTTACCTCACCGTCCTCGACAACGCCACTGCCGACTTCAAGGACTCCGCTCGCCTCTTTCTCGACCGTGCCGACGCGATCCTGCTGCGCGAATCCGGCCTCAGACTCGAACCGCGCTGGACCGGCGTCTCCGCCCGCCTCTTGGAAGGAAAGCCGCGCTTCGTCATCGCCCCTCCCGATTTCATGAGTGATGATCTGGTGGAGTTCGTCCGCGCAGCCCTGGTGACGCACGGATTGACGCCTCGCTGAACCCTCTCGTTTATCGCCATCTCCGTGTGATACAACGTGTGCGTTCCTCCACGCGCCAAGTTGGCGTGCAAACTCA
The DNA here is from genome assembly GCA_963724375.1 of uncultured Acidobacteriaceae bacterium. GTDB lineage: Bacteria > Acidobacteriota > Terriglobia > Terriglobales > Acidobacteriaceae > Silvibacterium. The sequence continues at coordinate 201,295 of CAVRUM010000010.1, read as the reverse complement.
CGGGAGTGATTCGAAATATGACCAGGAAATCAACGCTGGGCGGCCTCATGGTCGCTCTTGCAATCTGTTGTATGACATACTCAGCCGCCCACGCTCAGGATGCCGCCCCTCCGCCGCCCGTCAAGATGGGACTCTGGCAGTCCAACGTCACCACCACAATGACCGGTTTTCAGATTCCTCCGGATGTCGCCGCCAAGTTAGAGGCAATGGGCCGCAAGGTCCCCGGAGCAACTCCTCAGACTGTCGTCACTCAGTCCTGCCTCACCCCCGAAGAGTGGGCCAAGTCCTTCGAACACCTGAATAACAACGACGCCAAGTGCACCTATACCAATCGGACCATCACCTCACAAAAGATGAGCTTCGATATGAGCTGCGCCAGCGAGCACGGAAGCGTTTTCGCCGGCCATTTCGAGATGTTTGTCGACGACGCCGAGCACACCCATGGCAGCGCGCATATGAAGAGCGAGGGAGGCGGTCCGAACGGCCAGCCCATCGAGATGAACTCCACGCTCACCACGCACTATCTCGGTGCCGATTGCGGCAGCGTCAAGCCAGGTGACGCCAAGATCATCAAGAGCGAATAAGCGCGGGCCCCATCCTCTCGGCGCATCATCAGCCGAGAGGGTGGGGGTCGAAAGGGTCGGCAGCGCCTACTTCGGAGTGTTCAGTGGCGCGAACGGCTCGCGCTCCATCGCGCCATTGCGGCGCTTCACCAGGATCTCCACCTTGCCCTCCGCTTCTTCGAGTTCTTTCTTGCACTCGGCGGAGAGCCGAACGCCCTCCTCGAAGATGCGGATCGACTCCTCGAGCGGTAAATCGCCGCGTTCCAGTTGAGCGACGATGGATTCCAGCTTCTTCAGCGATTCTTCAAATGTTGCCAACTGCGGCTCCCCCTGCTGCGGTTTCGATGGGTAACCCGGGCGCGGGCGCAGCTGCTTCACGCGGAGCAAGCACACCGTCGATCACATCCGCCGCCAGCGCATAGCGCCCGAACGGAGCGCTCACCTGAACCCCTTGCACCATGCCCCGAGCAGCCGCCAGCATCTCCTGCGCAATCTTTACGCCCTCGGCGCGTGCCAGCTCCGGCGTGGACGCCGCCTGCATGCGCAGCAGGATGCTGTCCGGCACGCTCACACGCAGATCGTTTTTCATAAACTCGGCATTTCGCAGGCTGGTCAGCGGCCATATGCCCGCGATCACCGGAATCCGAAAGCTCTCGACGCGCTTCAGGAACTGCTCCAGGATGCGCAGGTCGAAGACTGGCTGCGTGATGGCGTACTCTGCGCCCGCCTCCACCTTGTACGCGAACCTGCGAATCTCGTTGTCGACGTCGGGAACTCCGGGATTCGCCGCGCAGGCAATCGTGAAGCCCGTCGATGCGCCGATGGGATTCCCGCCGATGTCCAGCCCGTGATTCAGACGGTTCACGATATTGACCAGCCCGATCGCGTCCACATCAAACACAGCCGTCGCGTCGGGGTAATTCCCAAGCTTCGGCGGATCTCCAGTCAGGCAGAGAATATTCTTCAGTCCGATCGACGATGCGCCGAGCAGATCGCTCTGTATGCTCAGCACATTGCGATCGCGGCAGGTGTAGTGCAGGATCGTCTCGATCCCCGTCCTCTGCTGGATCTGGATACACAGGCTCTGGGCGCTCATGCGCGCCGAAGCTCGCGGCGAGTCCGGAACGTTGATGGCGTGCACGCCGCGCTTGGCCATCAGCGCTGAGCCTTCAATTTCCTTGGCGGCGTCGATCCCGCGAGGCGGCACAATCTCCACCATCGTCACAAACGCTCCGTCGTGGATCAGCTTTCCGATCTTCGACCGCTGCTCAATCGGTGGCGGAGGTGTCTCCGTCACAATCGGCTCTCTCGCCGTCGCTTTGTGCTGTACCTTCTGCGCTTCCACCGCGCGCAGCGCCGACTTCATCGCGCGAATGTGGTTCGGCGTGGTGCCGCAACAGCCGCCGATAAACTGCGCGCCCGCCTTCAGAAACTTGCGCGCGAAGCTGGCCATGTACTCCGGCGATGTCAGGTAAATGTTGCGTCCGTCAACCGCCCGCGGCATTCCTGCATTCGGCATTGCCACCAGAGGCACGCTGCACGCGGCCGCGAGCTTTTCCAGGGCCGTCAGTACCGTCGCCGGACCCGTACTGCAATTCACGCCGATCGCATCCGCGCCCCAGGCGCTCAAACGCGCCGCTGCGATTTCCGGTGAAGAGCCGTCGAGACAGTTCGCTTCTTCGTCCACCGTGATGAGCGCCAGGACCGGCAGATGTGGCGCAACTTCTTTTGCCGCCCTGATTGCCTGCTCGGCTTCGTTAAGCGCCACAATCGTTTCGATAACCAGCAGATCGACGCCGACACCCGGTCCGCCATCGGCGAGCCCGCGAATCTGTTCGGCAAAAGCCGCGCGAGCTTCATCGAGTCCGGTTTTGCCCAGCGGTTCCAGGTGAACCCCGAGCGGCCCGATCGAGCCTGCGACCCAGGCATGCCCGGCCTGCTTGTCCTGGAGTTGCTCCACGGCCTGCCGCGCGAGCCTCGCTCCGGCTTGGTTGATCTCGAAGACCTGATCCTGAAATCCGTAACGCAGCAGTCGAAACGCATTCGCGCCGAAGGTGTTGGTTTCAATCAGCTCCGCGCCCGACTGCAGATAATCCTCGTGCACTGATCGCACCAGGTCGGGCTGCGACAGGTTCAGCTCATCGAAACAGCGGTTGATGAAAATCCCGCGCGCGTAAAGAGTTGTGCCCATCGCGCCATCGCAAAGTATGGTGCGGCTTGCAAACATCTGCTGAATGCGATCGCTCATGTCGATTGGCGCCTTCCTAACATGTTACGGTACCCGTTTGGCTATGGCGAGCCTTTGATATACTTGGGTTTCCAACGCACCGAGGTCTCACGTTTGAAGAAAAGAAGTGCACTGGCTTTCTGGCTTGTTCCTGTCCTGTGTCTGGCCATCGCTCCCCTGCTTATTTCGTGCGGAAAAAACTACTACTTTGCCGGGCGCAACCTTCCGCCAAGCAAAGTCCTGAACCGGGTCCTGATTGCCGAGCAGAATCCCAGCGCTCTTGTCCAGGGGGCCTTGCCGTTCGTCGACGCTTACTACGACATCCGCCACCCCTACAACAGCACCGCTACCACGTTCTCCATCAGCGGATACTCCGGCAAGCTGCCCCTCACCATTCAAAACATGCCGGAAGAGCAGGTGGGCGCGGTTTATGCCATCGGCGACAACAGCTTCACCATCGTTAATTACGCGACCGAAGCCAGCGGAACCTCAATCGGCATCTCGGCCGGCCTGGCCGCAAGCGTCTTCATTGACCGTCCGCGCAAGTACGTCTACGCCGCTAACGATCAGTCGCATGTTCTCTCCGCCATTGACTTGGCCGCCAACAAGACCTACGTGCTGAATCTGCCGAACGTCTATCGGGCTTCCGTGAACCCGGGCGGGTCGCTGGCTCTGGCTTTTGTGCAGAACTCCACGCAGGCCGCGGGCACCTCCTCCTGCGTCGTGGCAAACCCAGGCAACAATCCCGCGAACAATCCGACCGGAGTGCCTCCGGTTCCATGTCCGGTTCCCAACGAAGCCGACTTCGCCGTGTACAGCATCGTGCATCTTGATTCTGTGCAGCAGAACGCCGCAGCCAACAACCCCAACTACCTCGGCGCGCAGGACTGTGAACCCCAGAACCTGCCGCAGTACTGCGTCTTTCCGGTCAGCACCGGTCCGAATGCGACCTTCGATCATCCCATCAAGGCGGTCTTTTCGCCTGATGGATCCAGCATCTACGTCCTGAACTGCGGCCCTGAATGCGGCGGCACAGCGTCGAGTGTCACAGTGATTCCGGTTACCGCGAATGCGCTGAACCAGAACTCCGTCGGAGCGAGCGGCATCGCCCTGGTTGCGCAGAGCAACATCGCCATTCCCGGCGGCGCGACCGACGCCATCTTTAACGGCAATACCATGTATGTGGCCGGACAGTGTTTTGCCGGGCCCAACCTGACCTGCGCGGCATCCGGCACCGGAGACGGCCTCTTTGTCGGGCAGCTCACCGTCATGAACACGCAGAACGGGCAGATTTCCGGCCAATTTGCAATCAGCGACGGTACGCACAACAAAATGGTCTTCGCCGATGACAGCACTCTCTGGGTCGGTTCAAGCCAGTGTCAGAACGGTGAGCACTACCAGCAGAATCAGGCAGGGGCGGGTACAGCTTACGGATGCCTGACTATGTTCAACACCTCGAACAATTCGGTCTTTATCGATGCCTACAAAGGCAACGCCACCGGAATTGCCGCTGTGACTGGGCTGAACAAGGTCTACACCGCCGAGGGCGGCCAGATCTACATCTACAAGACCGCCGACGGCTCGGAGCTCGACAACTCCAACGTCACCGTCTCCGGTACGGCCATCGATGTTGCTTACATGGACGCGACGAGTGACGGCGATAACACTGACTACTGAGGCCGTGATCGCGGCCATTCTCACACATCGAGGCACGGCCTACTGGCCGTGCTTTTTTTCGTGCCGGAGTAACGCTTGAGCTCTGAGCCGATCGCTGACGTCCTCGCCATCGCTGCCCATCGCGACGATGTCGAGCAGACCTGTGGAGGCACGCTGCTGCGCATGCGTTCGATTGGCCTGCGCACTGCTATCCTCGACCTGACTCGCGGAGAAGCCGGCACCCGCGGCAGCGCCGGAGAGCGGGAGGCTGAGGCGAATGCCGCGGCAGAGATCCTCGGTGTAGCCTGGCGCGGCGCCCTCGACATCCCCGACGGCCGGGTCGAGAACACTTACGAAAACCGGCTGAAGATCGTCGAAGTTTTACGCCGCGTCAGGCCGCGCGTGGTCATACTTCCTTACTGGACCGGACGCCATCCCGATCACTACAACACCGCGACACTCGGCTACGAGGCGTGCTTCCTCAGCGGCCTTGCCAGGCTCGACACCGTCGCTGTCAGAATCCAGACCGGCGCGGAGCACAATCCGCCGCACGCAGAGTACTCGCCGCCGCACCGGCCCTTCAAGATCGTCTACGCCAGCCTCTACGCCGATGTCCGCCCCAGCTTCGTCGTCGACATCACCGGCTTCATCGAGGACCGTCACCGTGCCCTGATGGCCTATCGCTCGCAATACGGCAACCAGCAGCAGGGAAGCGGCTTGTTTGTTCCCGAAGAAGAGATCCGCGAGCGAACATTCTCCGTCGCCCGTCACTACGGCCTTCTGGCCGGAGTCCGCTACGCCGAGCCCTTCGTCCAGAAGGAAGTCGGCCTTGTCGACGACCTGACGCTGATCCCCGTTCAGTCAATGTGAGTCGAAGGAAGGGCCGATTCCTGATCCCTGACCTCTGCTCGGTTCACGCTACATGCTGTGCCACGTGGGCGCCGGCCATTGTTTGCGACGGCAGATAGAGGCTGACACATGCGCCTTTAAGATCGCTCTCGTTGCTCTTCGAGATGCGGATATGGCCTCCGTGTTTCTGCATGATGCCGTTGCTCACCCACAACCCCAGGCCGGTGCCGTTCTCACCCTTCGTGGTGAAAAAGGGCTGGAAGAGCCTCGGCAGAGCGCTCTCGGGGATACCCGGTCCGCTGTCGAGCACCTCTACTACAGTCCCGGCTCCGCGCAGCTCCTCCGCTGCCACCGGCTCGATGCGAATGCGGATCCGGCCTCGCTTTCCTGCAGCGTCAATTGCGTTGAGCATCACATTCGTGAAGACCTGCCGCAGTTCCGCCGGGAAGCCCTCGACAATCGCGGGTTCAGTGAACTGCCGCTCTACAACGATGCTCTGCTGCATCAGGCGCCGCTCCAGAAGCAGAAGCACTCCTTCGACTAGCTCCTTCACGTTCACCGTGACCGGCGCCTTGGGCTCCCGATAAAGACTCAGGAGCGTACGCGTAATCTGCATCGTGCGGTTCAGTTCCTGTTGTGCCGTCTGGAGATACTGCGCCCGCTTCGCCTCATCCGCCTCCCCATCGAGCAGGAACAGCAGGTTCCCTATCGCGTCCAGTGGATTGTGGACCTCATGGGCGATAGAAGCTGCAAGACGGCCCGCCACTGCCAGCTTTTCCGAGGAGATAAGTGCCGCCTCGCTGCGTCTTGCTTCGCTAACGTCCCGAAATACAAGCACGATACCCCGCATCTCGCCGTCATCGCCGGGAATAGGGGCCGCGCTGTCGTCAATCACAAACTCTGTTCCCGTGCGGGAGATCAACTTGGTGTGATTCGCCAGCCCCACTACCTTGCGCTCGCGACGTACCTTGTCAACGGGATTCTCGACCGTCTTCCGTGTGTATTCGTTCACGATGCGGAAGACCGCGGTGAGTTCGCGCCCCTTCGCATCCTCAAGGGGCCATCCCGTCAGCTCCTGCGCGACGGCATTCATGAACTCCACTCTGCCGTCGCTGTCGCAGGCGATCACCGCGTCACCGATCGAAGCCAGCGTCGTCTCGAACCACAGCCGCCGTTCAGAGATTTCTTCCGCCTGGACCATTACCTCTTCGAGCGTTGCGTCATACGCGCGCGAAACCTTACGCAGTCGGCTGACGGTAAACAATCCAAGCATGAGACCGACAATCAGCGCAGCGACTACAAGCGTGGCAAACTCGCGCCGCTCCAGGGTCAGCGCGGAAGCCGAGCGCGCCTTGCGCACGCTCGCCTCCGTCTTCAGCAGATCGTCGACGGAAGCTCGAACACCGTCCATCAGCTCCTTGCCGTGCTGGTTCAGGCGCGGGTCGTTGACGACTGCCGGATCTCTATTCAGACACGCCCGTCGCGAACCCCAGCCAGAGCTGATAGCGGTCCCTGGCAGCGGCAAGCTGCTGGAGCTCGGTCGTCTTGAGCGACGGGTTCTGCCTTTCTAAAATCGTGCTGTGAAGGTGATCGAAGTGTTTCTGTACTGGCTCTGCTGCCGCGCGAAACGGAGCCAGCATCGCCGGATCGCCCGTGAGCTGGTCCCCGCGAAGGCCGGTCTCCTGATCGACAATGAGCTTCTGTAGTTCGTTAATCTCCGCCGTCAGTTCATCGCTGCGATCGATTGCTGAGAGCGCCGCGGAGGACTGCCTTATCTGCCACGCCGCAAAAGCGGCCAGGACAAGCAGCAGAACGATGGGAAGTACGAGCGTTTCCCGGAGAACACGGTTGAATTCGCCAAGATTCACGAAGATCCCTCGGTGCCGGCTTCTCCCCGGCGTTCGCTCATCATGCGCCGCAGTTTGACGAGGAACTCCGCGGGGCCCTCGCCCTTCACTACCGTGAAGTCGACCACCCTCACAACCTCCGGCGGCAGGTTGACGTAGGCGGAAAGCAACAGGATCGGCACCTGGGGCCGCTGTTTCCGCATCGCCAGGGCAACCTGGCCGCCGTCCATTCCGGGCATAAAGTAATCCAGGATCACTCCCTCAACCGGCTCATCGAGGAACAGATTCAAACCGCTCGAGCCATCGAGGGCCGTCAACACCCGGTAGCCTTCCTTTTCCAGAACGGCTTTGCGGATCCTCAGGCCAAGAGCTTCGTCATCAATGCATAGAATCAAAGGACTTGTTGTCACGCGTTACTAATCTTCCGCTTTCAGGATGAAGCGCAACCATCGGGCCCGATTTCTTCCGGTTCTTGCTGGATCGCTGGCGGAGGTCCTTCGCGGTAACTGCCGGAGTCGCACGCAGACAAATTTCACCCCGGAGTCGCCGTTGCCAGTTGCGAAAAATCATCTGAGTATAGCACTTTACCGCGTGCTAAAGAGTTGATGCTATTGAGTCGACCTGTCGTCGTTGGCGTGCGAGGAACCTGTCGCGGCAACCGTTACAAATTTACAGAACGTTTGCATTCTCTTTGCCTGACTCGGATACGCTGATGACGGCTAGGCGAGGCCGTCCCTCGCAGACCAGCCACCCGCAAGGAGCATTGCCGTTGACTCAAACAGTGTTTGTACTCGAAGACGACACCGATATTTCACGCCTCGTTCAACATCACCTGGAAGCCTCCGGCTTCGCCGTTCGCGTCTTCGGAACGCCAGCCAACCTGATTCCCGACGCCGAGCGCCAGCCCCCCGCGCTCTTCCTGCTCGACATCATGGTGCCGGGTGGCGATGGCCTCGATGTCTGCCGCCGTCTACGCAACCATCCCGCGCTGAGCACGATCCCTATCATCTTTCTCACCGCTCGCGCCGGGGAAAATGAGCGCGTCCTCGGCCTCGAGCTCGGTGCCGACGACTACATCACCAAGCCCTTCGCGCCGCGCGAACTCATCGCCCGGGTCAAGGCCGTGCTGCGCCGGTTTGAGCGCCCCACTACTCCTTCGACCGTCTCCTTCGAAGATGTCTCCATCGATGCCAGCGCCATGCAGCTACGGGTTCGTGGCGAACTCACCACCACGACCGCGACGGAGTTTCGGCTGCTCGATTACCTCGCCCGGCATCCAGGCCGCGTTTTCAGCCGTGATCATCTTCTCGACGCCGTCTGGGGAGACGCGCGCTTCGTCACCCCGCGCTCGGTCGATGTCTACGTGCGCCGTATCCGTGAGAAAATCGAGACCGACCCGGAGAACCCTCGCTATCTGAAGACCGTCCGCGGCGCCGGCTACCGCTTTGAGGTGCCGAAACCGGCGTAAGAGAAGCTGGGAACAGGGTTCAGGACACAGGGAGCAGAGATCAATGAAGCCCCGGGGTTCCTGATCCTGATATCTATTCTTCAATGACCAGTGGCTGGTGAACGCTGAGCCCTGTTCCCTGAGCCCAGAGATAATGACTGGCAAAGTCTTTACCAAGCTGTTTCTCTCGTTCGTGCTGGTGCTGGGCATCGGCACTGCGATCATCGACTTTTCGCTCGAGAGCGTTGTCGAAGATTCTCTCCGCCAGCAGCTCGCGCAGTCGCTTGCCGGCAAGGCTCGCCTGCTCGCCCGCGAGGCCGACGCGGGCAAGCCGCTGGAACTCAGTCAGCTGGCCGCGCGTGGAGAAATCGATGCTGGTGCCGAGGTCACCTTCTTCAATCGCAGCGGCGCAGAGCTCGCGAGCTCTACGGCTTTTGAGCAACCCGGAGAAATTCCGCCTGAGGTAAGACAGGCAGCACACGATCGCAGCGGTGTCGGACAGAGCAAGCGCGGAGACGAGCTCTACATAGCCGTTTCCGGAGATGGCGTGATCGTTCGCCTTGCCGCTTCTACCGCCGGCATTCGCGACACGATGCACGTCCTCCGCCGCGATCTTATCCTTGTCTCCCTCTTCGCTGTCGGGCTGGCAACGCTGCTGGCGGCTTTCCTCGCACATCGCGGAGCTGCCCGCCTCGCACGTATCGTCACCTTCGCCAACCGCATTGCCGCCGGCGACTTTTCCGCGCGCGTTCAGGAAGGACAGCTCGATGAGATTTCCGGCGTTGCGAACGCTCTCGACGCAACCGCTGCCCGCCTTGAAGCCAGTTTCACTGCCCTCGAGACTAAGCAGCGCGAGCTGACAGCATTGCTCGACAGCATGCAGGAAGCCGTCATCGCCGTCGATTCCGCTGGCCGCATCAGCTGGTCGAACACCGTCATGCAGCGCATCGCGCCGGTCGCCATGCGCCAGGGACAGGCGCTGGTTCACGCCATACGTGATCCCGAGGTCCTGGCCTGCGTCGAAACCGCCCTCCACGACCGCCAGCCGCGCAGCGGAAGAGCTACCTCGGTCGCCCCCACGCGCGTCTTTGAGGTGAATGCCGCGCCCACTCCCGGCGGCGGCGCTGTCGCCGTCCTCCACGACGTCACTAAGATCGAGCGCGCAGAGAAGACGCGCCGAGACTTCATCGCCAACGTCTCGCACGAATTGCGCACACCGCTTACCTCCATCTCCGGCTACGTCGAGACCCTTCTCGACGACGCGCTCGAGGTCCCGTCGCCCGCGCGCGAATTCTTGGCAACGATTCTCAAAAATGCGAACCGCATGACCCGGCTCACCGAAGACCTCCTTGCTCTGGCAAGCGTCGAATCGGGCGACTACAAGGTCAAGCTCCAGTCCGTCTCCGCCGCGACGCTCGTCGACGACGCGATTGAATCCCTCACCGGCATGGTGCTTGACTCCGACGTGACGCTGGAGTCCGCTGGAGCCACCTCAGCCATCGTTCTCGCCGACGAGGATGCACTCACGCAGGTCTTCGGCAACCTGATCGAGAACGCCATGAAGTACGGCAAGAGCGGCAAGCGCGTCCTGGTTGGCGCGCGCGAACTCGAAGGTTACGTTGAGTTCTCAGTGCAGGATTTTGGCCCCGGCATCCCCTCCGAGCATCTCGACCGCATCTTCGAGCGCTTCTACCGCGTCGACAAGGCGCGTTCGCGGGAGTCGGGAGGCACGGGCCTTGGTCTCGCCATCGCCAAACACATCGTTCTCGCCCACGGAGGAGTAATCCGCGTGGAAAGCGAGCTGGGTGTCGGCGCGACTTTCCTCTTCACACTGCCTCTGGCGGAAACGCCTGTGCCTGCCGCTGAGACGGCCTGAGTGCAAAATCCGGAATGCATAACCGATTCATTGCAAACAATTTAATGTAACTTAAGCGGCTGGGTTTCTTTCCCTTTTCATCATTCCGTAAACGCGCTGTAACAATTTCTCGTAACAATTTGAGCGAATTTCCATCAGGGGGAGTCCGTGAGAAAGAGCATGTTTTTGGCTGCCGCGCTTGTTGTGTGTGCAGCGTCCCAGGGTCTGGCGCAAAAGCTTAACGGTGCGGGAGCCACATTTCCGTACCCCATTTATTCCAAGTGGTTCAGCGAGTACAGCGCGCAGCACTCGGGGGTGCAGATCAACTATCAGTCGATTGGCTCCGGCGGCGGCATCCGTCAGGTGACCGCCGGCACGGTTGATTTCGGAGCCAGCGACGGACCGATGACTGATGAGCAGCTCGCGCAGTCGAAGGTCAAGATCGTTCACATCCCAACCGTGCTTGGCGCGGTGGTTCCCATCTACAACCTGCCCGGTGTCAACACAGAGCTCAAGTTCTCCCCCGACGTGCTCGCCGACATCTACCTCGGCAAAATCACCAAGTGGAACGACGGCCGCATCGCGAAGGACAATCCCGGCGTGAACCTTCCCGGATCGAGCATCAACGTCGTGCACCGTTCTGACGGCAGCGGTACCACCTATATCTTCACCGACTATCTCTCCAAGGTCAGCTCTGATTGGAAGAACGGCGTGGGCCGCAGCACCGCTGTTCCATGGCCGGTCGGCATCGGAGCCAAGGGCAATGAGGCTGTTGCCGGCATGGTCCGCCAGCTCCCCGGCACCATCGGCTACGTCGAGCTGATTTACGCCCTGCAGAACAAGATACCCTTTGGCTATCTCAAGAATTCCTCTGGAAACTGGGTCAAGGGCAGCATTGATGGGGTGACCGAGGCCGCGGCTAGTGTGAAGACCATGCCTGCCGACTTCCGCGTCTCCATCACGAACGCTCCCGGCAAAACCGCTTACCCTATATCGAGCTTTACCTGGCTGCTTATTCCAAACCCCGCCGTGAATGCGGCTAACGGCAAGGTAATCAAGGACTTCCTCAACTGGATGCTTGATCACGGCGAGTCCGAAGCCAGCTCCCTGTATTACGCCCCGCTGCCCAAATCGGTGTCCGACAAAGTTCGTGCCACCGTGGCTCAGCTCAAGTAATCCAAGGTGGGAGAACCTCGATGGGCGCTCTGGATCCTTCCTTTGCGCCCATTCTTTTCCACAGCCCGTCGCGCCAATGCCGGAATTCTGGCCATTTGAAACGAGATTTTGTCCGTCCTTATGCCTTATCTTTCAAAGCGATTAACGGTCCTTTCACTTTTGGCGTTTAGGGTGGAAAATGGTGAACCTCAAGACCCAGGAACCCCGCGTGCTTGGACCAATTGAACCGCCCCTACCGGCAGTCGAACAGCCAGGTCCGCCACGGCTTGAGAGAGAGCCTTCGGCGATTCGCAAGTTCCTGCAGTCGCGCGGCAGTTCAGCTCTGGCCGACAAAGGCTTCCGATGGCTGATGCTGTTGTCCGCCCTGAGCATCTTTGGCATCGTCGCGCTGATCGCCAGTGAGCTGATCGCCCGCTCCCAGCTCACCATCTCCAAGTTCGGGATGAAGTTCTTCTTCGACACCGCGTGGGATCCCGTCAACGGCAATTTCGGAGCGCTCCCTTTCGTCTTCGGTACCCTCGTCTCATCGCTCATTTCGCTGGTTATCGCGGTGCCCCTGGCCATTGGCGTGGCCGTTTTCATTACCGAGATGTGTCCGCGCATGCTGCGCGGCCCTCTGTCTTTTCTCACAGAACTTCTGGCCGCGATCCCCAGCGTCGTCTATGGACTTTGGGCCGTCTTCATTCTCGTCCCCATTTTGCGCGAGCACGTTAATCCCGCGCTGATCAAAGTACTGGGATGGACCGGACTTTTCACCGAGCCCAACTTCGGCATAGGCCTGCTGGCCGCCGGCGTCATTCTCTCCATCATGATCCTGCCCGTAATTTCGTCGCTCACGCGCGAAGTCATGACGGCCGTGCCGCACTCCCAGCGCGAGGCGGTGCTTGCCTTGGGCGCCACGCGGTGGGAAATGATCCGGACGGGCGTGCTCCGCAATGCGCGCATCGGCATCGTAGGGTCTGTCATCCTGGGCCTCGGCCGGGCGCTTGGCGAGACCATGGCGGTCACCATGGTGATCGGCAACCGTCCCGAGATCGTCAAGAATCTCCTCGCTCCTGCCTATAGCATGGCCAGCGTGATAGCCAACGAATTCAGCGAGGCCTCCGATGACATGTACCTCAGTGCCCTGATCGAGATCGGTCTGGCGCTCTTCCTCGTCACCATCGTGGTAAATATCTTTGCGCGTCTTCTGGTGTGGGCCGTCACCCGCGGTGCGCCGGCTCGCGTGATTTAGCCAGATAAAGCAGGAGCGCAACACGGGAACGAGGGGAAACCGGAAAATGGCAAGCCAGTACAAAACGAGCGCCGCGAACCACATCTGGCGCAAGGCGTCCGACCACGCGGCGACCGCTCTGGCAATTTTGAGCACCGTTGTTGTCATCGCCCCGCTGATCGCCATCTTCGCCTATCTGCTCTATAAGGGCGCGAGCTCTCTCAACATCAACTTCTTCACCAAAGTTCCCGCCCCTGTCGGCGAAACAGGGGGCGGCATGGCCAATGCCATCGTCGGCTCGGGAGTGCTGCTCGCCATCGGCAGTCTCTTGGGCGTGCCCGTCGGCATCGCCGCTGGCATCTTCCTCGCAGAATTTGGCCGAGGAGGCAAGCTGGGTAACCTCGTCCGCTTTACCGCCGACGTGCTCAACGGAGTGCCCTCGATCGTCATGGGCATCTCCGTCTACGCCCTCATTGTCCTCCCCCAGAAGCACTTCTCAGCCTTCTCCGGCGGCGTGGCGCTGGGTATCATGATGATTCCCACCATCACCCGCACCACTGAAGAAATGCTCCTCATGGTGCCGAATTCCATCCGCGAGGCCGCTCTCGGGCTGGGCGTGCCCAACTGGCGGTCTGTGCTCTCGATTACGTTGCGCACCGCCTCGCCCGGAGTCATCACCGGCTGCATGCTGGCCTTCGCCCGGGTTGCGGGCGAGACCGCTCCGCTGCTCTTTACCGCCTTTGGCAACCAGTTCTGGAGCGCCAGCTTCAACCAGCCGATCGCGGCACTTCCGCTGCAGATCTATGTGTATGCGCTCTCCCCCTACGACGAATGGCATCGCCTGGCCTGGGCCGGCGCGCTGGTGCTTATTACTTTGATCGTGCTTGCTGTCTCACTGGTGCGCTATGTAACCAGTCGTGGCGTCTTGAAAGGGGCAAATTAGTGGGTGTCGGAATTGAGGTAGAAAAGCTCAATGCGTGGTATGCCACAAACCACACGTTGCTCGACATAGGGCTGAAAATCCCCGCCAACCAGTGCACCGCGCTCATCGGACCCTCCGGCTGCGGCAAATCCACGTTCGTGCGCTGCCTTAACCGCATGCACGAAACCAATCCCATCGCCCGGGTCACAGGCACGGTCCGGATCGGCGAAATGGACATTTATAACGACGTATCGCCGGTTGAGATCCGCCGCCGCGTCGGTATGGTCTTCCAGCGGCCCAACCCGTTCCCGACGATGTCCATTTATGACAACGTCGCTTCGGGGCTGCGTCTGAATGGCTTTCGCAGCCGCCGCATCCTCGACGAGGTCGTCGAGCGCTCTCTCAAAGATGCTGCTCTGTGGGATGAAGTGAAGGCGGACCTGAAGAAAAAATCCGGCGCCAGCCTCTCCGGAGGCCAGCAGCAGCGCCTGTGCATCGCCCGCGCTCTCGCCGTCGACCCCGAGGTGCTGCTCATGGACGAGCCCGCCTCGGCCCTCGATCCTGTCTCGACCGCAAAGATCGAGGACTTGATCTTTCAGCTCAAATCGCAGTACACCATCGTTATCGTGACGCACAACATGCAGCAGGCTGCCCGTGTCGCCGAACGCACAGGGTTCTTTTTGAGCGGAAAGCTTGTCGAGTTTGATTCGACTCACAAGATATTTACAAACCCGAGCGATAAGCGGACTGAAGATTACATCACCGGCAGATTTGGCTAGCGTCAAAGAAGAAGAGATCTCATAGCAGGGGCAGGTGCGGATGACGAGAATCCGGTTTCAGCGCAGTCTGGACGATTTGAAGGAAAAGCTTCTGGTGATGGCCGGGATGGCCGAGCAGTCCATTCAGCGCGCCATAGAAGCCTACCGCACTCGCGATCTCTCCATCTGCGACCTGGTCGACCGCGGCGAACTGGCGATCAACCGCTTTGAGCGCGAGGTCGACCAGATGGCCCTCGATCTTCTCGCCATGGAGCAGCCCATGGCCATCGACCTGCGCTTCATCCTTGCCGTCATCAAGATCAATGCCGACCTCGAGCGCGTCGGCGACTCCGCTACCAGCATCAGCGATCGCGTGCGCGAGCTTGAGGCCTTCCCCGTCGCCGACCTGCCCGTGGACACGCCAAAGATGGCTTCGCTTGCTACCGGCATGGTCCGCAAATCTCTCCAGTCCTTTATCGAGGCCGATGCCGAGTTGGCCGAATCGGTCCTCTCGATGGATGACAACGTCGACAAGTTGAACGAAACCGCCTACTTCACCCTTCTGAACGTCATGAAAAACGAGCCGCACCTCGCGCCCCAGGCTCTGGCGGCCCTCATGATTTCACGCAGCCTCGAGCGCGTGGCTGACCACGCCACGAATATCGCCGAAGACGTGATCTTCTGGGTGCGTGGCGCCGACGTCCGCCACCACATGAGCGTCAGCGAAAGCAAACCTGCGTAGGCATCAGGCCTTGTCTGAGCCCTGATCCTGAGCTCAGTTCCACCACCAGTCCAGCCGCGCAATCCTCGGATAGTACAACCCCATCCGAACCGCCGACTCTCCGCCCTCAAGCTGCCTTAGCGCCGCCGCATATCTCTCCAGCTGCGGAGCGTAATATCCGCGCTGCTCCGCAAGAAACTTCTCGATCGCCTCGCCTGCCGGAGCGCTCATCTTGTAGTCAACGATCCACAGATAATCCTCGCCTGCCTCACCCGGCTGCACGCCTCCGCGAAAGACCCTGTCCGCCCGCAGTGTCACCATCTCCTCGCCGATCCATTCCGACCACGACGCCTCCGACTGGGCTCCGGCGTGCTGCTCGAGGATCCACCGCCCGACGGCGTCTTTCCGGCAATTCTCGACGGCGCCCACCACCTCCTGCATCGCCTCGTCGAGCGCTCTGCTGGAAAACGCTGCCCCCCGCAACATTGCCCGCGCCCGCGCCTCGATCTGCCCGGACTTTAGTCCCCGGCTGAGCTGGTCTAGCAGCGCGTGCACGGCATTGCCGACCACCCTCGCCCGCCGCGACCCCTCGGGACGCACCAGTTCCGGCGCGCCATCCGCGATACTTATGCTCATAACAGTTACATTCTTCCCGCGTGGTCTGAAATCCGTACCCGAAGGCAGGCGCTTCACCGTCAGCCGCGGACCCCGCTCCTCGGTCGTCGCCGCCAGGTCGAACAGCTCGCCTTGATGCGTAAGCTCCAGCGGAAAATCCAGCACCTTTCCGAGTGCCTTTTCCTTCAGCGCATCCATGAATCTTGCCTCGAACGCTGGCCATCCCACGTCCAGCAAGCTCTTCGCATCGCCCTGATTCAGACCCGACTGCGTTAGCGTCGCCGTCCCCAGCAGATGCAGCTCTCTCCGCGCCCGGGTGCATGCCACATACAGCAGGCGCTTGACCTCCTCGTCCTGCCGCGCCGTCCGCTGCCCCTGCACCCACTTGTACGTCGGATGTTTCTCGCCGCCCTTCGCTCCAATCGGAGCGACTAGCATCTCATCATGCCCCGTCTCATCGGTCCGCTCCAGCGAGGCAATCAGCTGAGGGTCATCCGACTTCGCCTTCCGATCCAACGCCGGCACGATCACCACATCAAAGCCCAGCCCCTTCGCCTTGTGGATCGTCATCAGTTGCACGCCCGCGCGCTCGCTCACCCGCGGATCGGGCTGCGCAAACAGCCACTCCAGCTCCGCATCAAACTCCGCCGTCATGCACTGCATGCCATCGGGCGCCACGTCATCCAGCATCGCGAAGAATGTCTGCACATTTTCATTTGCAGCTGCATCCACACACAGCGGTCCACCCAGGCTGCGCCATGTCCGCTCTATCCATTGCGAGAACGACCCCGCATGGAGCCCCTCAAATCGCGTCGCCAGCGCCTGCTTGAGGATCCCCACCGTTCTCGCCGCCCGCTCCGCCGCTTCCGTCTCTAGCAGCGCCAGTCGTTCCTCTATCAGCTCCAGCATCGGTTTCTTCCGCATCGCCCGATCGTCCGCGCCCGTCAGCGTGTGCAGGTCGCGCAGAGTCAGACCGCACCACGGAGCCCGCAGCACCGCCAACCACGCCACTCTGTCCATCGGATGCAGCAGCGCCCGGGTCAGCGACAGCAGATCGAGAAGTTCCTGCCGCTCCGCCAGCGTCTCAATCTCGACCGCGCGAAACGGAATTCTGTTCTGTCGAAGCAGCGGCACAATCTTCGCCAGGTGCTGGCGCGCCCTTACCAGCACCGCCACGCGGAACTCTTTCCCCTCCGCCTGCGCCTTCGCAATCGCCGGGAGATGCCTCTCGACAATTTCCAGCACCTGCTGCGCCTCGCGCTCCTGCGCCTCGTTTTTCTCTTCAGGAGTCACTTTCGCCTGGTCCGCCGCGCCAATCACCTGGGCATGCACCTTCACCGCATCCGGCAACAGCGCCGGCTCCGCCGCATACGAAGGAGAGAAGGGAACTGGCGCGTCCGGTCCGAACACCGCCACGAACATCTGGTTCCACTCGTTCGTCAGGCCCGCATGCGATCGAAAATTCGTCGATAGTTGCACCAGTCCGCACTCAATCGCCGACTCCTCCCATGCAACGCCGTTTCGCTCTACATGCGAGAACAGCTCCACCTCCGCCTGCCGGAACATGTAGATCGACTGCATTGGATCGCCCACAAAAAAGCACGTCCGCCCGTCGCCCGCGTCCCACGCCCGCACCAGCAACTGGATCAGCTCAAACTGGCTCCGCGACGTGTCCTGGAACTCATCCACCAGCAGATGCCGCAGCCCTCCGCTCAACGCCAGCAGCAGGTCAGGATTCACCTCCGCATCCTTCAGCACCTGCCGCGCCGAGATATTGAGCTGGGGAAAATCGACGACATTCCGTTCGGCGAACATCACATTCAGCTCAGCCACCGCTCGCCGCAGGGTCATGAACAAATGCCGCAGTGTCGTCCACTGGTCATCGTCGTAGCGAGGCAGGGGGAGGTCCTTCAGCGCGATCAGCGCCTCATGCAATCCAGCAATCTCCTGGAGCCGCCCCAGCAGCCACTCCATGCGGCGCTTCTGCTCCTTCGCGTGCAATCCCGATGGCGGGAAGCCATCCCGCACCGTCAGCGATTTCCGCCAGGTGCCCCCCTGCGTCAGCAGAAACTCGGCAATGCTCTGCCAGTGCGCCAGCATCTCATATCCGGGCAGCCCACCCATCCGCTGCAGCAAACCAAATTTGTCGCAGTTGCCCGCCGCATAATCCGCCAGCGCCACGAGCTCATCGGCCGATACCGCCTCGGTCGCTATGCGCCGATGTACCTCCTCGATCCCGCGCTTCACCTCTTGCCTGAAGGGCCGCTCCAGTTCCAGTCGAACCGCATCCCAGTCAATCGCCTCAACCAGCGGAAACGCCCGCACCCACTGGTCGCGATTCTTCAGCATCTCCGCGATGAGCCGTTCGCAATCCTGCAGGTTGTTGTCGCGCAGCGACAGCAGATGCGCGATCGCCTCACTCAGTGCTCCATCCGGCCCGCCAAGCTGACCCAGCGTGTGCCTCGCTGCCTCTGCATAGAGCAAATCTGCCCGCTCCACAGGATTCAGCCTTCCGCCCATTCGCGATAGCAGCGGCTGCCCATGCGCAATCCGTAGGCACAGCGAGTCGATCGTCTCGATGTTCAAGCGCTGCGGCTGCTCCAGAATCCGCCATCCGCGCGCCTCTGAGTTCTTCAGCGCCTCCCGCGCCAGCGTCACGCGCTCGTCTTCGCCCGAAGCCGGCTCAGGCGGCCGCGCTGCTTCCTCCAGGTGCTTCAGCACGCGTGCCCGCATCTCTGCCGTCGCGGCCCGCGTAAACGTGATGGCCAGAATCTCCTCCGGCTCGTTCACTACCGCGAGGGCCTTCAGGAACCGCTGCGTCAACAGGTCGGTCTTCCCCGACCCGGCAGGAGCCCGGACGATGAACGTCTGCGAAAGATCGAGCGCCCGCGCCCGTTGCGACAGATCACCGGTCTCCCTAGGGTCAGGCGAATCCGGCACCGGCTGGATCGTCGCCTCACTCATCGGCTTCACCCTCGTCGCCGTCTTCGCCCGTCGCCGCATTCAACTCCGCCACGCGGCACAGCCCCGGAAAGGCGCAGTTCCTGCACGTCTTCCGCTGCTCCTTTGGATCGACACGCGCATCACCGCCGAGAAAATCCTGCGCGAGATTCACCAGCGCGTTGCTCCATTCGCCCTTCAGCGCATCGTCGAAAGCATCCCTCTTAAGCTTTGCCTTCAGGCCCGCACCTTTGATCAAATCGCTGTCGCTTACGCAGCCTTCAAAGCCGCTCTCCTCCGCATTGATCCGCGCAAACAGTACCCCGCACACATCCTCGACATTGCCGAAGATCGCGTATAGCGGAAGCTGCGGCTCATCGGGCCTCTCGCCCTCCCAGCCCTTGAGCGACACCACGCCGGACTTGTAGTCCAGCAACAGACGCTGGCCGTTCTCGAGTACATCGATGCGGTCCGCCCGCAGCCGCAGCCGCAGCCCGCCCACACTCACGTTGTCCAGCTTCTTTTCTGTTGCCTCCACTGCGAACGGCACGCGCTTCGCCTCCTGCTCGCCGAGCCACTTGTCGATCAGCCGCCCGAGCCGTTCCTGCTCACTCGTGAGATACGCCGTCATCCACGCATCGCCGCCGGCTTCTTTCGTCAGCCGCGCGAATACATCATCGATCGCTCTGCCAACAATCCCGCCCAGCCGGCCTTCCGCGATCGCCGCCTGCAAATCGGCCAGCGTGCGCATCGCGCCTCGCTCCGGAGACCATAGCCGTTCCATCACTTCGTGCAGAAGAGCTCCGCGCTGCATCGCCGACAGGCCCCAGTCGCCGCGATTCAGCTCCTCGGCGTTCAAACGTCTCGCGGCAAACGCCCTGAACGGGCACGCCGCCTGATCGCGCAAGATGTACGCTCCGCCTGCAATCTCTTCCCCCGGCCATGCAATCGTTCCCGAAGCATCACGAACCTCTTCGAGCTTCACTGCCTCCGGAGCCTCTGCTGTTGCATCCATCTGCGCCAGCAATTTCGCCGAACTCTCCCAGTGCACGCCCGGCGCAACCTGCGCAATCAGCGGAGAAGGCCGCAGCTCTCCGTCCTTGTTCCTCTCCGCGTAACTGAACACCACCGTTCCTTGGGTGATATTAGAACTCCCTGTGACGGGTGCCCCATCCTGTGCTCTGTGCTCTGCGCTCTGAGCTCTGTGCTCTGATCCCTGTGCCGCAATCCTGTCCGTTACTACCCGCGCCAGTTCCCAGTCATCTTCTGAGGTCGAATGTGGCATCCCCGCCCGCTTCTGCAGATCGCCCGGCAGCAGCGGATGCAGCCTGCCCCGCGCCGGCCATGCCTGATCGTCTGCCCCGAGAAACCAGACCGCATCAAACTGCTGCCCGCTCGCCTCAAGCGCGCCCATCACCTGCACCGGAGCGCCATGCGACTCCGTGGCAAAGATTGTCTCCGCAGCCTGCATCTCCAGCATCTCGAGAAAATCACGATAGTTCACTCGACGTCCGTCAAAATCGAGCAGGGCAATCTCATCCAGCAGCCGCTCCCATCGCGCACGCGCCTGAAAGTCGATCTCGTCGCGTCTCCCCGCTGCGCGCCAGCCCGCCTCGCCGAGCAGAACCTGTGCCAGATCTACCCAGCGCCCCGGGGTCCGCTCTTCTTCAGTCACGTGATTCACCGCGGCCATCTTCTGTAGCGACTCAAGCCGCCCGCGGACATCCGCGAGGGCAGGGGAGCGGCCCATCTGCCACAGCACATGCCTCAGTGAGACCTCGAGCGACAGCGACCCCGAATTCCGCAACTCAGCATCGAAGCTTCCCAGCGCCAGATATTCGGCTCCTGTGTCCTCCGCTTTGAGCTCTACGCTCTGTGACAGGTACCCCGACAACACCAGCCACGACAATTGTTCTTCGCTCAACGGCTCCGCAGCCCACCGCAACAGCAGCAGCGCAGCGCGAATCACCGGAACCTCTCCCAGAGGCTGTCCCAGCGAAAACTCGAACGGCATTCTCGCCGGCGAAGCGAAGAGATCGTCCGTCTCCGGCATGAGCACGCGCCGGAAGGTGCGCTCAATCTCACTGCGCACCCCTCCCAGCTCCGGCACAATTACGCCGATCCGCGCCGCAGCCTCAGACCCAAACAGTGGATTCTCTTCGAGCAGCCCGCGAATCCAATGCGCGCATGTCGTAATCTCATCGCGCAAATCTGTCGCCTTTACCAGCCGCGGCGAAGCTTCCACCGGACGCGCCGCGCAAACCAACACCTCCGCGCCCCGCGCTTCAATCGCCGCGGTCAGTCGCTTCCGTGCTGGCGTCAGCCGGTCGAACCCCAGCAGCACGATCTGTTCCGGCAGTGGCGACGCCGCCACGCGCTCCGCAACCAGCCCCTCAATTCGAGCCCGGCTCACCCATCCTTGCCGCGCGCATTCCTTGTCGAAGGCCGCCGCCCATTGCCGGAACCGCTCTGCATCGGTCTGTCCCCACGCGCTCGCGCGCTCCCCATGTACCTCGTAGGCGCAGAGCAGGGCATAGGCTTCCTCCGCCAGCGCCGCCATCGCTTCGGGAGAAACCAGCAGCTTTGCATCTTCGCGCTGCATGCGCGTCCACACGCTGCGCTCCTGAAGGCTGGTCAGCAGCAGAGGAGCATCAACGTCACCCGCGCTGAGCGCCTGCCAAAGTCGCAGCACCCAGCTGTCCCAGTCCTCGATCGGCGGACTCGCCCACACGCGCCGCCCCGCCTCGCGCTGCCGGAGCGCATACTCGCGCCTTAGCCAGCGCGCCGCGCGCACATTGGCCGTGAGAATCGTAGCCCCATTCTCAAAGGCTCTCTCAATTTCAACGGGAAGATGCATCGAAGTGTACGTCTAGAATTGCATAGCTAAGGGTAGGAAACGATAACCAGTCCAGCCATCTACACCCTATACCCTAAGCCCTGATCCCCTGTGACGTGTGCCCTATCTTAGGTAAACTGAGGTGTGAAGCGCCTTTCCCTTTCCCTCCTGGCATTGTTATTTGCATTCACAGGCTGTCATCGCAACTCCACACCCGCCCCCCACAACAACTCCGCCGAAAATACGCACCATCTCCGTGGAGTCGTCGTCGCCACCGACGCCGGCAAAGGTGTCGTCACCCTCGACACCGACGCCATCCCCGGCTATATGGACGCGATGATCATGTCCTACACGCTGAAGAACCCCGGCATCATCAGCGAGCTTCACCCCGGAGACACCATCACCGCCGACCTCTTCACCTCCGACTCGGCCAACGAGATCGACAACATCGTCGTCGTTGGTCAGGCCAAAGCCGACTACAAGCCGCCCGTCGACTACAAGCCGCTTAAGCCCGGGGATCCTGTTCCCGACTTCACTCTCGTCAACCAGAGCGACCAGCGGATCCACATCGCGAAGTTTCGTGGAAAGGTCTTGCTTGTCACCTTCATCTACACTCGCTGCCCGCTCGCCAATTTTTGCCCGCGCATGAGCCGCAACTTCGCCGCCCTCGACCATCTGCTCGCCTCCGACTTCGATCTCTACTCGGGCACCCACCTCCTCAGCATTAGCTTCGATCCCACTTACGACACCCCTGCTGTCCTGCGCAGCTATGGAGGCGCCTACACGGGCCGTTACTCGCAGGAAGATTTCACCCATTGGGACTTTGCCGCCCCGCCGGTCAAGGAGCTGCCCGACGTGCTGCACTTCTTCCTCGTCGGGGCCACGCCTGAAAAAGATCACACCATCACGCACTCGCTTTCGACCATAGTCATCGATCAGCAGGGCCGGGTATTTAAGTGGTACCCCACCAATGACTGGACTCCCGAGCAGCTCCTCGCTGACGTGAAACAATTGCTGGCAGGAAAACCGAACGCATGATCGTTATCCTTATGGGGGTCGCCGGCTCCGGCAAATCCACCGTCGCGCATGCGCTCGTCGCGCTCACCGGATGGGTATTCGCCGAGGGCGACGACTACCACAGCGATGCCAACCGCAAGAAGATGCACGCCGGCATCCCGCTTACCGACGAGGACCGCATCCCCTGGCTCAACAGCCTCCACGACGTCCTCGCCGGCTGGCATAACAGCGGCATCAGCGGCATCCTCACCTGCTCGGCGCTCAGGCAGTCCTACCGCGATCTGCTCGTGAAGGACCTGCCCGCCGGCTCCTATAGATTTGCTCTTCTCGAAGCACCCGTCGCCGTGCTTGATGCGCGAATGCACAACCGGCCGGGCCACTTCATGAATCCCGGCCTGCTGCAGAGCCAGCTCGACACCCTCGAGATGCCCGCCGACGCCCTCCGCGTCGATGCCACCCAAACCCCCGGGGCGGCCGCTCAGGCAATCCTGCGCGCTTTAGCCCTGCCCCCTAAGCCCTGAGCACTGTGCTCTGATCACTGTTTTTCGGTACCCTGAAGCCATGGCAAAGCTCACCATCATGTTCGGCATCGTCCTTATACTCCTCGGCCTCGTGGGATTCGTCTCGTCTCCGCTCCACGCCCCCACCGCGCTTATTCCTTCGGTCGTTGGACTCATTCTCGCCTTCCTGGGCGCCCTCGCTTCCACCGAAGACGCAAAGAAGCGCATGCTGCACATGCACATCGCCGTCACCGTCGGCCTCCTCGGCTTCCTCGGAACCGCCAAGAGCATCTGGGACTACATTCAGATGCTTCGTGGAGTACAGTTCGCGCATCCAATCGCCGTCGAAGAGAAGGCCGCCATGTCCGTCCTGCTGCTGGTCTTCGTCATTCTCTGCGTGCGCTCCTTCATCAACGCCCGCCGCGCGCGAGCCTGAACGCGGAGCACATCGCAGGAAGGAGAGCCTCTGAATGCGCCCTGGGTCGATGTCCACCAAAGCCGAGCGCACCACCTCGCACCGGGGAGCCATCCGCGCCGCCGCAGGCGACCAGCCTAAAAAGAAGACCAACTACAAGAAGGTGATGCCTGAAATCTGGCGGCTCGTGCGCCCCCGCCGCTGGCTCCTGCTCTCCGGACTCATCCTCGTCGCCATCAACCGCGTCGCCGGACTCGTCCTGCCCTACGTCTCCAAGCCCTTCATCGATCAGGTCCTCCGCCACCACCACCGCGAGCTGCTCTGGAAGCTCGTTGCCGTGATCTTCATCGCCACCGCCGTCCAGGCTGTCACATCCTTCTCGCTCACGCAGCTTCTCTCCAAGGCCGCGCAGCGCATGATCGCCGACCTCCGCCGCCAGGTTCAGCAGCACATTGGCCGCCTCTCCGTCTCCTTCTACGACGCCAACCGTACCGGCGTCCTCGTCTCGCGCATCATGACCGACGTCGAAGGCGTCCGCAACCTCATCGGCACCGGCCTCGTCGAGTTCGTCGGCGGAATCCTCACCGCCATACTCGCCTTCACCTACCTGCTCTACCGCAGCGCCCAGATGACCCTCATCATCTTCGCGGTCATCGCCGTCTTCGTGCTCATCCTCTCGCGCGCCTTCAAGACCATCCGCCCCATCTTCCGCGAGCGCGGCAAAATCAACGCCGAAGTCACCGGACGCCTCACCGAATCCCTCGGTGGAGTCCGCGTCGTCAAGGGTTACCACGCCGAGGAGCGCGAGGCCTCAGTCTTCTCCGGCGGCGTGCAGCGCCTCCTCGACAACGTGATGAAGTCCCTCACCGCCACCAGCGCGCTCTCCTTCGCCGCCACCACCGTCCTCGGAGTCGTCGGCGCCCTCGTCATGCTCCTCGGAGGCAACGCCGCTCTCGCCGGACGCCTCACCGAAGGCGACTACGTGCAATACACCATGTTCCTCGCCTTCATGATCGCGCCCGTCTTCCAGATCGTGAACATCGGCACCCAGCTCACCGAAGCCGTCGCCGGACTCGACCGCACCATGGAGATCCTCTCCGAGAGCGACGAATTCGCCGACCCCGCCCGCACCCACACCCTGGGATCCATTCGCGGCGACGTCATCTTCGAAGACGTGGAGTTCGCCTACGAGCCCGGAAAGCCCGTCCTCCACGGCATCTCCTTCGAGTCGCACCCAGGCACCGTCACCGCCCTCATCGGCTCATCAGGATCGGGCAAATCCACCATCATCAGCCTCATCTGCGCCTTCCACACTCCCGACAAGGGAGCTGTCCTCGTCGACGGCATCGACCTCGCCACCGTCCGCCTCGCCGACTACCGCTCGCAGCTCGGCGTCGTCCTGCAGGAGTCGTTCCTCTTCGACGGAACCATCCGCGACAACGTGATGTTCTCTTATCCCGACGCGACCGAGGAGCAGTTCCTCAACGCCTGCCGCATCGCGCGCGTCGACGAGTTCGCCGAGCGCTTCCCCGAGGGATACGACACCATCGTCGGCGAGCGCGGCGTCAAGCTCTCCGGAGGCCAGCGCCAGCGCCTGTCTATAGCTAGGGCAATCCTCGCCGACCCGCGCATCCTCATCCTCGACGAAGCGACGTCATCTCTCGACTCAGAATCCGAAGCCATGATCCAGCAGGGACTCAGCTTCCTCATGCAGGGGCGCACGACCTTCGTGATCGCGCACCGCCTCTCGACCATCCGCCGCGCGGATCAGATATTAGTCATCGAAGGCGGATACATCGTCGAACGCGGCACCCACGAATCCCTCTTCGCCCTCGGAGGCCGCTACTTCGACCTCTACACCCGCCAGCACGGCCTCGAAACAAACCTCTTCCTCGCTCCGGGCGAAGGAGATGTGGTGGAAGAGGCGAAGTAGCAATCGATTAAGATGCAGTTGTCATGGACAAACGCGAGATTCTACTCACTGTGTCGTTTGGGCAACGCGTGGCTGAAGAAGAGACTGACCTGCTTGCCACCTATTTCGTAGAAACCGATCAATGGAATCGGTTGTACCGGGGCGAGATAGATGTGGTTTATGGGCCTAAAGGAGCCGGTAAGAGCGCTCTCTATGCCCTTCTGCTGGTGAAAGCTAGCGAACTTTTCGACAGAAGCATCGTCCTAATCGCGGGAGAGAATCCTCGCGGAGCAACCGTCTTCCGCGACTTGGGAACGGACCCACCTGCAAGCGAACGTGAGTTTGTAGGCTTGTGGAAACTCTATATCGCCGCGCTTTTACAAAGTGCTCTAGCAGACTATGGAATCCTTAATTTAGCCACACGCCAACTCGAAGCAGCCCTCGTGCGTGAAGGTTTATTGAAAGGTAAACTGTCTCTCGCTGGGCTTCTTCGGGTTGTGGGCGACTATGCGCGACGAGCACTACGCCCTCAGGCAGTGGAGGGTGGAGTCAACCTTGATCCTATTTCCCAGTTGCCTGCCGGGTTTACGGGAAAAATCACGTTCTCTGAGCCGACAAACTCATCCGCTGACCCCGAGCTGAAGTCGGTGGATCGGCTCTTAGAACTAGCAAACGAAGGTTTGCGACTCGGAAGTGTTAATGCTTGGGTCTTGTTGGACCGCCTCGATGTAGCCTTCGCCGACAATGCTGATTTAGAAAGCAACGCCCTTCGAGCATTATTTCGGGTATACCTCGATATCCTTTCTCTCCCAAATGTAAAGCTAAAAATCTTTTTAAGGACCGACATTTGGACAAGAATCACCACTCAGGGATTCAGAGAAGCGAGTCACATCACACGCCATGTAACAATAAGTTGGAATCGGAATTCCCTGTTGAATCTAGTAGTTCGGCGAGCACTAGGGAATGCATCGATCAGAGAAGCCTATAGTGTGGGAGGCGAGCTGGCGAGGCGAAGCGTTCCAGAACAGGAGGAATTCTTCTACCGTTTATATCCTTCTCAAGTCGACGTTGGGCCAAACAAGCCAAACACCATGGATTGGCTTCTCTCGCGAACACGGGATGGTACTAAATCAAATGCACCCCGTGAACTGATACATTTTCTCAACTCATTGCGCGAAGTTCAGGTGAAGCGGCTTGAGATCGGAGAAGCACCACCAGAAGGAGAATTACTGTTTGCTCGCCCTTCCTTTAAAGATGCCCTCCCAGCGGTTTCGAAGGTGCGCCTGGAACAAACCCTCTATGCGGAGTACCCAGAATTGCAAGTGTGGGTCGAAAAGCTTCGGGGGGCCAAAACCCTTCAGACGCCAGATACACTGGCCGAAATCTGGAACGTTTCCAGAGACGACGCTATCGCGCATGCGGCAAGACTCGTTACCGTCGGCTTTTTCGAAGGTCGGGGTAGCCAACAGACGCCAGAATATTGGGTGCCTTTCTTGTACCGAGATGCACTGGACCTCGTGCAAGGAGCCGCCGAATAGCGGGTAATCGGTCCCGCCTGACCGGCTGGAAGGAGAGGGTTGACCGGTCCAACCGATCTTTTTGCACAGGAAATTTTCCAGCGTTGAGACATGGGTAAACAAGGCTGAGCTGCCCCCTCGGTTTAGTCCGGGTAAGTGAGAGTGCTCGCGGTTGAGTTTAGCAGCGAGATAAGTCTCGCCGCCGTCGGGGCTGTGCGAATGTGGGAAGCGTTCTTTGCTTTCCACATTTGCATAGCCTGCGTGTCGAAATTCCTCCGGAGTCAGGTAGCCCAGCGAGCTGTGCGGGCGCACCTGGTTGTAATCGATCCGCCAGTTTTCGATGGTCTCCCGGGCATCGTCCAGCGTCAGGAACCAGTGCTCGTTCAGGCATTCCTCGCGGAACTTGCCGTGGAACGATTCGATGTAGCCGTTCTCCATCGGCCGTCCGGGTGTGATGAAATGCAGCGTCACCTTGTTTTCATAGGCCCACTGGTCCAGCGCCTTCGAGGTGAACTCCGTGCCATGGTCGATGACGATCCGCTCCGGCAGCCCGCGTTCCAGCCGCAGCCGCTCCAGCACGCGGACCACGCGCAGCGCCGGCAGCGAGGTGTCCACCTCGATGGCCAGCATCTCCCGCGTGTACGCATCCTCGATCGACAGGGTGCGCAGCTTGCGTCCGCTGGCCAGTGCATCGTGCAGAAAATCCATCGTCCAGGTCTCGTTCTCCCGCGTCGGCGCGAGCCAGCAGCGCCCGCGCCTGAGCACAGATCCGCCGCCTGCGCCTGCGTCGCCGCACCACCAGCTTCTCCTCCACGTAGATCCGGTACACCCGCTTGCTGTTCACCTCCCAGCCTTCCCGCTTCAGCAGAATATGCAAGCCGCCGATATCCCCAGCGCCGCCGCTCTTCGGCCAGCTCCCGCAGACGCACGCGCAGCCGCTCGTTGGCCTCCGCAAACCGGTCTCGCCCGCGGCCGGTAGCGCACCATCGCACGCAGGATCTCCATCTGCCCACAGGCATGCCGTTCCGAGCACTCCGTCGCTTCACGAAACACACTCACGGCCTCCCGCTCCGCCTGTGGGCCTACCACTTTTTTGACAGCACCGCCTTGAAACCGACGATGTCCAGCGCCTGCTCGGCCACCAGCTGCTTCAGCTTGCGGTTCTCTTCTTCCAGCTGCCGCAGCCGCTGCGCTTCGCTCACTTCCAGCCCGCCGTACTTCGCCTTCCAGCGATAGAACGTCTGCTGGCTGATCCCGTGCTTGCGGCACAGCTCCGCCGTCGTCAAGCCCCGCTTCCGACTCCTTCAGAACCCCCACGATCTGCTCTTCCGTGTACCGGCTCTTCTTCATCCAGTTCTCCTCGCGGCCCGACCTGCTGGGCCTCCATTATCGGAGAACTCTCATTGCCTGTGGACTAATCGGGGGGATGCAGCTCAAGGCTTATGTAATAGTTGGGTGGATTCGATAAATGTCGGGCCCCGATGCGACACATGTTCCTATGCCAGCTGACTCATCCCGAGCACCGGCCCCGAAGGAGCCTCTTCCTCTGGCTGGCCGCTACCAGGCTGCCTGGAGCGAGCACTCGACGCGAGTTGCTCAACGTCAAGCGGTTGTTCAAATGTACTTAACTACCGCCGGAGTAATATTCGGTTTCTGGTTCACTCACAACCCTTCTGGCGGTAACCAAGCTCAGGTTGATAAGTTTCTTACTGTAGGTATTACAATCCTTACCTTTTGCTCCTCGCTACTTATGTGGCTCCATAACCGAGTGATGTTTCAATTGAGCAATTTCATGAAAAATTGCGAGAAGAGCAGCGCGCAGTCAATCAATCAGTGCGGCGGGGGTGTCAATCTGTTCTATTTCTATGACAAAGACTCGAAAGAGAGCGGCCCCAAAGAAGTAGATCGATTTCACCTACATCAAAGACGTTATAACAGAGCCGTACTAGCATTTATCTTCTCGGTGACAAATATTTACGCGATTACCTTGACCCACGGCAGGATTGATGGCGCAATCTCGTTGATCTGCGTCGCGGCGCTTGTAGTGGCAATCTTAGTTCTGCTAAGCGACCTTTTGTCCGGCCTGATCCGCATATAAGTATTTTTGAATTTGCACCTATGATTTGGTGGGACGGGTGGCCCTGCCCCTGACCCCACAATGAGGCTGCCCCATCCTTCGCTACCCTCAGGATGGGAACCAATCCCCTCAACCCCCGACACCTCCACCCTCGCATTTGAGCTGGACAGCCGGGCACTGCCTCCGTCAAACTCCTGCCGAAGGTGCCACCAACCTGGCACGCCACGCATCATCACTTTGAGCCGCAAGCAACAGGTTCCTGAAATGAGGAAAAGCAGAGGTGAAAGGCCTTTTCCTGCTGCTATTCATCGCGTCGAGCATCTCCGCTCTCGGGCAAAGCGCCGACCCCGCCGCCGCCTCCGCTTCTCAACCAGCCCAATCGGATCCAGCCAGCCGCCTCACCCTTCCGAAGCTGCACGCCGACGAGCTGACACAGGAACTTGACGCCGACGCAGTCGCATTGTCGAGGATTCCCGCCGACCCCCTCGTGCAACCCGATCCCCTGGCTCCCTTTCTCCGCCCGGTGGACAAGCTCGGAAACAAGGCCGCCGAGTCTTTGCCCCTGAAGTTCGGCGCCACCTATACATTCCTGAATCAATACGCAACCTCAACGCCGCCCAACACTGCGCGGCCCGACCAGTTCAGCGGCCGCCTCGACCTCACTGGCGCCTGGAGCGTCTACCGCCACGGCAGCACCGGTGGATCCATCAGCCTGCTCGTTCGCTCCGGAACCAACATCGGGATGAGTCAGCAGTTCAATCTCAGCGACAGCCTTGGCTCCGGGCTCTATCTGAACTGCCTTCAGGGTGGCGGCCCGCAGGAGCCGATCACCTTGAATGTCCTTTACTGGCGCCAGGATTTCCTCTACAGGCGGCTTTCGTTCTACGTGGGCAAACTCCATCCGAACGAATTCATCACCCTCAGCATGTTCAACAATGATGAGCGCAATCAGTTTCTCAATGGAGCCAACGACGGCAATCTCGCCGTCGCCTACGACGGCACTTACGCCGCCGGCGGGGCCGTGGAATTCCAAGCCACTCGCCACCTTTTCGTCCATGCCCTCGCCGTCGACACCGAAGGCGCACAGCAGAGAAACATCGAAACTCTTGTCGACCGCAAGTACATGGAAGGCGTCGAAGTGGGCTGGTCCTCCGGCTCCATCGGCGAAGAGTACCGCATCTACCGCGTCGGCATGTGGCGCGACGATACCAAAAACAACGGCAGCGGCTACGGCGGCGGAGGCGGCTTCGACCACGAGCTCGCGAACGGCTGGACCCCGTTCGGCAGATTCTGCTTCGGAACAACCAAGGGAACCTCAATCAAGGGGTCCTATGGGCTCGGCCTCGCCCAGGTTCATCCCTTCGGCCGTCGGGGAGACATGTTCGCAGCCGCCTTCACCTACACCGAACCCAACCCACCCGGCAAGCGCCACGAAAGCGTCTTTGAGTCGTTCTACCGCCTTCGCCTGACCCAGAGCATATCCGTCGGACCAGACCTCGAAGTTTCCATCCATCCCATGTATGCAGCCAAGGCCTACACCACCACCCTTTTCGGCACGAGGATGGAGATTATCTTCTAAGCCGCTCTATTGGGGGGAACCGATGGCCCACCCTATCGCCACCACAAACTGAGGGTGCCCCATCCTTCGCATCGCGAAGGGTGGGAAGCAATCACCTCGACCCGCCCCACACCTCCAGCCTCGCGTCGTGAGGCCCGGTAGAAGAGCGGGGCTTTAGCCCCGCGAAATAATCGGTACCCAAAGACTGCACCGCTCTGCCGCAGGTGAAGCGTCTTGGGTCGGATTAGGCAGCAAGTCACGCCATCTCTTGTAGGGCACCGATAACGAGGCTGCCAAAGAGATTTCCAAGATCCCAGATCGTGCACATCCGCCTAGTCTCCAGGTCGTTCTCATCTCGGAAAAGATAGAGGCCCTCTCCGTTCAGCTTCTGCATTATGAAGTGATGGTGGCTCTTCTTGTGGTTCGAAGAAATCGATTCAATGAAGATATCGGAAATCTCAACGTTGCCGTTTTTCTGGAGAGTTTGCCGAATTGGGCAGCGTTTCCTCACTATTATCTTCGCGCTGAATTTTTCGCCTGAGATCTGGTCCTGAATGAAGCACTTGAATGTTCTTTCTTGATAGGTTACTTTTTGCGTTCCCACTGTCTCTACCTCTCAAACACTCAAGGGCCCGATGGCAAGAAAAACTTTTGGATCGCCTCCCGGGCGGCTCGATTCAGTCCCTGACCTTGAGTGAGGCGGTCCACCGGCCGGATAAGCGTCCTACTCACTGAATATTCAGCCAATTAAATAAGGCTTAGAGCTGTGTGAGTTACGACAGGTGGCCCACCTATCGCCACCACAAATGAGGGTGCCCCATCCTTCCGCGTCTTCTGCGGAAGGGTGGGAAGCAATCCCCTCGACCCGCCCCACCCCTCCAGCCTCGCCTCGTGAGGCCCGGTAGAAGAGCGGGGCTTTAGCCCCGCATCAAAACGCCGGGCCGAAGGACCGTACCACGCTGCCGCAGGCCCGAGCGAAGACACAACCGGAGCTATCGGTCCATCCAGCGCTTGCGAAGCGAGGTATAGAATCGCAGCTGGCATACAAATGGCTTACAAAAAGATCAATCTGGAACTGATCGTCTTCGCCGACGACGCGGAAGCCGTGGTCGTCGAGCTGAACGCCGCCCTGGACAAGCTCGAAGAGCGGCACACAATTTTCGGCGGAGGCATCGAGGGCGTTTCCGTCGAGCACAGCGGAACGCGAAAGAAATCCGCGCTGATGCACACCCAGGCCGCGGGAAAACCGCAGCCGATGCCCTCAACCTGGCAGGCGAGAAGGTGCTGGCGCCCTCCGCAAAATCATCTGACGCAGGCGCAACTCACTTCGGGCGCTCTTCCTATAGCTGGCCGAGAATTTCCGCAAACCATCTAGAATAGAAATAGAGGATAAAGAAGGCCCGGCCAGACGCGCCGGGCCTTCCCATTTTGGGCGCAAAGCTCGTTCCAAATGGGAGGGAAGACCGGCATAAGTCCTTTGTTTCTGCTACGTACGCGCAAGTTCTTTCGTGTGTATTATGTACGGCTGACGTCCGGGATAACCCGAACCAGATGAATGGATTACAGATTTTAAGGGGGAGGGGTTACCCCAAGGCTGCGATCCCAAAACGGCGCCGAACCGCCGAACCGATTCTTACCTTGCCCGATGTATACTCCGCGCTGCGGCAAAGAATTTGCGACGAGGAGAAGACATCATGATGCTCGATTGGAACGAATACCACAAACAGATTGGCGGCCGTCTTGCCGAGTTGATGAAGCTCAGCCCGGACACCGTGCGCGGCTACCGGACGCTGAGCGACGCGAATGCAAAGACCGGTCCCCTGGATGCCAGGACCCGCGAATTGATCTCCCTCGCCGTAGCCGTCACCACGCATTGTGACGGATGCATCGTTGTTCACACCGAGGCGGCGCTCAAGGCCGGCGGACCAGGGAAGAGATCAGCGAAGCATTAGGCGTGGCTGTAGCGATGAACGCCGGCGCGGCACTCATCTACTCGACACGAGTTCTGGATGCGGTGGACGCCAAGGCCGCGCAAACACAAAGTGCCTGAGGAACGCAGCTGGGAGAAAACGACGCTGAATCATGGCTGCCCCATCGGTCGCGGCCCGAAGGGCTGGGAAGCAACCTTCGGTCCGCCCGGCTCCTCTCGCTTTGCGAGGCCCATTAGAAACCGGTGCGGTGCAACGTCGTGAGAGACTGCACAACGCGATCCGATGGGGGGAAGGTCAATCATTAGGCGTAAGAGTTGTTGGACCGGCATGTGCTCGATCAGGCAAGTGCTCATTGGGCGCTACCGATCGCCAAAAAAATCGACATGAGAGCAAAAATCGAAGCCAGGATCATCAGAACGGCAAGATACGCCATCGGATCCGCCCGCTTCTTGAGCTTGGCGGGACCCCGCCCCGACTCAACACTCTGCCAGTCCTGCGTAGTCATCGACATAAATCCCCTCTTCAAGGCCGCCCCTCTAAGATCGTCTCGCCATGGAACCTTTTGCAGCGGAGCCAAAGTGAACTTGCGGTCCTGCTGCCGTCAGGTTTCATGCCTTCGGGCTGCCCATGTGCCCTGATAGTGCACGCTCTATTCCAAAGCGTTGCAACATGTTGAAAGATTTATTGTCTGAGCTTCGTTCCTCTATTTACAGCGAGATACACATTGCGCCGCCACCGCCCGATCAAGTCCTGCCTTTATCTGGTTTGGTAATTGGTATCTCATCGGATACCGTCGGGTAACCTTTCGATCCCTGATGTACGCGCGCGCCCGGTCGACCCAGCGGGCACCTCGCACCACGAGGCCCGGCAGAAGCGCTGGACTTCAGTCCGGCAAGAAAGCCAGCCCGCTCCCTCATGCGCCGTTAACCCCACGGACCTCATGCCGCCGTCCCGCTCTCAAACTTCTGCACAAAGGGCCGCAATTCCTTCGAGAAAGGAATATCCAATTCCGGCGAGAAGTTGGCCGTGGCCACGCGCTTCAGGAGCGAAGGCTTCATCGGCGCTAGCGCACGCCAGCTCCCGTCGCTGCCCAACTGCAGAAACCTCGCTCCGCCCAGCCTGGCGGGCAACGGCCCTTTGAGCATCGTGCCGAACCGCTCCCTGAACGACTCGTAGCGTCGCTCCCGCTCCGTCTCTATCGCCGCCGAGGCAGACCGGCGAAGCCACTGTCCAATCACGGGATTCTCAAGGAAGATCGTCCGCAGATAGGAGCCGCGGATCTTCTTTTCCACGGGATATGGGAAGAAGAAGATCAACTTTTCCGGCGCCACGTGAGAGAGCGCCAATTCAATCTCCCACCATAGGCCCTGCGTCCGCCCCACGATTGCCACAACAGCCCGCGCCTCTCGCAGCAGATACCTGATCGCTTCCTGCCAGTGCTCGTCCTCCACATATAGTCGCGACGCACCCAGTTCCGGCTCCGGCTCTCCCGGCCGGCCGAGCGCCACCACCGGACCGATGCGCCGCAGTGCCCTGACCAGCCGCTCCTCGTAGCGTCCGGGAAAGATCTGGGTGGTTGCCGAAAACGACGGATCGATCAGATCGTCATCGTCGAATGATCGAAGCAGCACAACCGGCGCCCGTTCGCCGCTCAAAACTTCAAGTGCCGAAGGTGCTCGCATCCTCCGGCCCCGACGCGCCAGGTTCACAAACCATGGAAACGCCGTGAAATAGAACACGAGTGGTATCGCGATTACTACAATGGCGAGAAGTGGACTTCCGTTTTCCGTCGGCGAGAGCAGCAGTGCGGCAACAAACCACATCACCGCCGCGCCGGCAATACCGAGCCACGCCGCTCCGGACATCATCCAGCCAGCAACAGGACGCCGCTCATCGGCCCGGATGACCGCGAAGGGAAGTTTACGCGCCATCGCCACCCTCCCGCGTCTTCCATTCTTGCATCGCGAGGCTCCGTAGATGAGCATGCCTCCGCCCTGGCCGCCAACCGAGGTATAGAATCGCGCTCAGGTGCATCCAAAAAATGGCTTACAAAAAAATCAACGTCGAACTGATCGTCTTCGCCGATGAAGCCGAGTCAGTTGTTGCGGAGTTGAACGCGTCCCTCGATCGTCTGGAACAGCATCACACGATATTCGGCGGAGGCATCCTGAGCGTTGCCGTCGCCCACAGCGGAACACGAAAGAGAACCGCCCTCATGCACACCGTGGCCGCTGGAGAGACAGCGGTCGACGCCCTGCGGCTGGCCCGTGAGAAAGTGACTGGCGCCCTCAGAGAGATCATCTGAGTCAGTTGCCCTCTGTCAGCGGAACAACATCGCGCGCTGCCACAGCGATGTAAAGCCCGGCGCTCAGAATCAGCGATCCGCCGATCAGAACGTACGGTCCCGGTTTATCGCCCCACACGAGATAGGAAACCAGCGCGCCCGTCAGCAACTGGGTGTAGTGGTACTGCGACACGTTCGCTGCGGAAGTATGCTTCACCGCGATATAGAAGCAGAGCGTTCCCAGTGCGCAGAACAGACCCATGGCAAACAATCCCGTCGTCAGCCGCAACGTCAACGGTTCGGCGTGCACCAGTGTCATCAGGGAAAATCCCACTGCTGCAGTCACCAGGCCAGAAAAAAACGCGAGACTCTCGGGAGACTCCGTCCGTGTCAGCACGCGCGACCAAACCATGTTTACCGAAAAACACGTGACGCAGATCAGACACGCTACAAATCCGATCCAATCGCCCTCATGGGTGCTGCTCCACGGATGCACCGCAACCACCACCCCCGCAAAGCCGGCGCCGATTGCCGATGCCTTTTTCCAGGGCAGCCCTTCGCCCAGAAACACAGCTGACAGCAACGCAATCACCATCGGCGCCATGAAGACGAGGATGTAGAACAGGGTCAGCGTCAGATGCCGCAAAGCGATTACGACGCATACATTGTTGGCCATATCCAGGCAGGCCCGCCCCACCTGGCGGTTCAGCCTGTGAGGCCGCAGCGTCTGCGCCCGGCGGGTTGCGAGCGCATAGAGAGCCAGAAACATCGCCATGAAAAGGCCCAGAAACGCCACCATCTGGTAGGCGGGCAATCCCGACTGCCCAACCAGCTTGATTGAGCTGTCCGCCAGTACCCAGAATGTGAACCCCGCCAGAGCAAACCCAATCGCCCCCAGGTCCGAAATTCCTGCCCCTTGCTTCAACATTTCTCTTTTAACGTATAGCAACGCGCCCGCAGAACCCAGGAGGAGCAATGTCAAGCGAAGAAAACGCAACCGGATCAAGAGTGACCCTGCACGCCGTCTCCAGTCTTGATGGATTCATCGCGAGGAAAGACAACAGTGTTTCCTGGCTGGAAACCGAAGGAAGCGTCTACGAGCGCGGAGTTTCCGTTTCGGAAGAAGAAGTCGCGGCCTTCGTCAAAACCATCGACTGTTATGTGCTGGGCTCCCGCACCTATGAACACGCCCTTGAACTGGGCTGGCCGTATGGCGATACTCCGACGGTAGTCGTAACGGGAAGGGAATTGCCGTCGATCAGGAAGAGCGTTGAGTTCTACTCCGGCGATCTCAGGACGCTCCTTAATGAAAAGCTCGCCCCGCGATATCGAAATATCTGGCTGGTGGGCGGAGCCATGTTATCCCAGCGTTTTCTCGAACTCGGCTTGGTTGACGAAATCAGGCTGACCATTGCTCCTGTCCTGTTAGGCGACGGACTGCGGCTGTTCGGTGGTTCCCTGACCGAGAAAAAGTGGGATTTGAAAAACGTGGTTGCGTACAAGAACGGCTTTGTTGAGTTGTCCTACTCCGCCGCCGTGCTCCGGTAAACACAGGTGCGGCAGAGGCGTGCTCGCCCCGATCAGATTTGCTCTTTCGTAATGGGCACGCCTCGTCGAGCGGAATTATCATGGATCGGCTATCGCGCAGCTCGCTGCCCAGATCACTCTAAGCACTCCGGAGGTTCCTCCATGGGTTTGTATGCCGGCTGGATGAAGAATCCCAAAGTCGCTCATGCGAACAACGACGTGCAACTCTGGCCGCAGACGGTCGGCGGCAGCATTATGACCTTCTGCAATAACAATCACCTCAATCCCGACAACCATCAGGACATGATGACCATCGTCGGACAGTTCAGTGCGCACAACCATCTGAATTGGACCTGGAGACCCGCGGGCGGTTGCCGCAGCGCTGACCTGGCCGCTACGCTGCTCGACAAGGTCGCCGGAGGAAACTATTCCGGTGAATGTGGCTGGCTGGCCTGGGCGCTCTACGTTCTGCTCACCGCGCCTTCGCCCTATGGCTTCAACAAGAATGTCGATCCGAAGAAGGTCAAGACCTATTCGGGCATAGTCGGAAACAACAACAACGGCGTCGCCAACCACGGTGGTCAGGAAGGTAAGGGATTCTTTTCGCAACACGCGCAGGCCGTTCACAACCTCGGGCCCAACACCTACAACCGCAATTCAAACCAGCTCGACCTCTATCGTTGGGGTGATCACGTTGTTGTCAAACACAACGGGTGTTTCTATGACCCGTCCTACAATGCCTGGTACGCCAACCTCTACGATATGGCGCTCTACAACGCGGTCGACCTGGAAAGTTCTCCCGTGGACCCCAAGGATTTCAAGCTCGGATTCAACATCTTCTGGAAAGCGCGCGCCAACGGGTCGGCCAACGATCTATGGTTTCGCCAGCTCCAGCCCGGTGAGCTCGGGGGTTACCCGCCAGGCTCGGCCGTCATCGGACCTTTCAACAACAAGCCTGTAGCGCCTCAGGCACAGCAGCCCGCGGCTCCGCAGGTCCCTGGCAATCGCCGCCGAAATTGTCTCTTCCGCGCCTTATTTGGCTGTTTTCCCTGGGGTCACTAGCCCGAGGCAAATGCTGACCTTCAGGCGTGCGACCCCGAAACGGGAATCTTGCCGCTGATCCGCCAATCTGCGGTACTCTTCCATAGCAGCGATCCTTCCGCATCTCCGTCGCAGCGGGACTGATATGTTCAATGTTGCCGATCAGACTCCATCGATAAAACCCGCACGCGCCTTCGGCGTTGTCGCCATCGCCATCGTTATCGTCCTTGTAGCCATTGCAGCCTACGTGCTGATGAACCGCGTCTCACCTACGGCCGCGGGAAACATCTCCGACATCTGGCTCTACCAGCCGCTTCCCGCACAGATGCCCAACAGCACATTGCCCCCGCCGAGCAACGGACTCATCGCTCTCGTGCCCGTAACCGTTCGCAACCTTACCGACAAGCCTCTGGCCGTGATGGAGATGACGGCCGTTGTCCGCCTCGGAGACACCGACTACAAGAGTTCCGCCGCCTCGCCGCCGGACTTCGACAAGGTCTTCCTTTATTACCCCGACCTGGATGCCTATCGTAAGCCCATCTTCCTCGTCCACTCCAACATCCCGCCCGGCGGAGAGACCGAGGGGATGGCCGTCTTCAATTTCGCTCTCCCCGAAGATCAATGGGGCAAAGCGTCGTCCTTCTTCATCGATGTAACCTTTGACACCACTCCGTATGTCCTGCACCTCGCCTGGCCGGCCTTCCCGGCGCACCAGCACATCGCCGCCGTCCAGCCGCCCGTCATCCCACAGGCACCGCCTGAAGGACCGCCTGCGCACTAAGCCTTGTATTCGATCCGCCGGCCCGCATCGCTGGATTCGCGGCACAACTCGATTAGTCGCGTCGTGCGCCACACCTGCTCTGGCTTGACCTCAAGCTCTGCCACGCCCAGGATTGCGTCGCGCACGTTCGCGTAGATCCC
This sequence comes from uncultured Acidobacteriaceae bacterium, assembly GCA_963724375.1. Taxonomy (GTDB): domain Bacteria; phylum Acidobacteriota; class Terriglobia; order Terriglobales; family Acidobacteriaceae; genus Silvibacterium. The sequence goes on along the minus strand of CAVRUM010000010.1, from coordinate 162,970 downwards.
CCGATAATCACCCGCTGCGGTCGGCACACGCCGGGCCGGCTTGTCCGCAATCCTCAGCTCGCCCCATTGACTCGCCGGCTCCTCACCAAACCCCGGATCGCTGTACGTCCCGCCCGCTTTGAGCGCATCTTCCTGTGGATCCAGCCCCCACTTCACAAAGCTCCCCATCGTCCCGTGGACCACGAATCGAGGGCCCGGGGTATAGGCGGTCAGCGTCGACCGCAGCAGCGCCGTCACACCCGACGGAAACTTCAGCAGCAGATCCCAGGCATCGTCCACCATGGCCCCGGCCCGGTCGATCCTCACATCGGCGTACAGGCTGGCCGCGTCGCCGAACAGCACTGTCGCCTGGTCGATCAGGTGCGGACCCAGGTCGAACAGCGTCCCTCCGCCCGGACCGCCGTTCTCGCGCCACACATCCAGCTTCGGCTCGGAGCGGTAACGGTCAAAATGCGACTCATAGCTGACGATCCGGCCCAACTCACCAGAAGCAATTACATCCTTCAGCGTGACGAAGTCGCCGTCCCAGCGCCGGTTCTGATAGGCAGTCACCAGCACCTTCTGCTGGCGCGCGAGATCAATCAGTTTCCGCGCATCGTCTGAGGTAAGTGTGAACGGCTTGTCGATCACCACATTGCGGCCTGCCCGCAGGCACTGTTCCGCATTCTCGTAATGCGCGGGGCTGGGAGTGCCCACAACGACCAGCCGGATCGACTCGTCGGAAAGCATCTCCTCGATCGAGCGGGCAATTTTCACCTTGGGATAGGCCTGGGCCGCCTCATCGCCCTTGCGCTGCACGATCGCCGCCAGCTCCAGTCCCGGAGTCGCTGCAATCACCGCCGTGTGAAAGATCCTGCCCGCCAGCCCAAACCCGATCACGCCTGCACGAATTTTGTCCGTCATGGTGCAGCCATTCTCTCAGAACAAAAGGGGGATTCGTCATCGACTGGCTACCGCAAGCTGGTAATCGCCATCGCAAACGAGCTTCTAAAACCCGAAGAACTTCTCCCGCAGGGCGTCCTCATACTCCTTTTTGGCCGCCTTCGCGCGGTTGCGCTGCTCTTCCTCATCGAAATGCGCTCTTTCCCAACGGTCGATCTCCGCCACCGAGTGATCTCCCGAGGCAAGTGCTTCCTCTTCGCGAATGGCCGCGATCCACGCCTCTACCGCCGTCTTGTACGCCGCCTGCTTCTGATCCAGCTCGGACTCTTCCACGTTCATCCCCCCCCCCCGTAAAGCAGGAACTCTAAATTACGCATAAGAATAAGCGATGAATTTTTGCCTTGATCCTTTGGCGGGACAGGGGATAGCCACGCCGGTGACCCGTTGAATTTAAATGAGGCCGTCTCGTTGACTTTGGGTCGGTCCTATTCCGCCGTGGTCGGATCAATCATGACGCGAACCTCGGAGACCCGATTCGCAGGAAAGCCGCCCATCTGCGCGTGGCGGAGCACGGTGTCCTTATCTGGAGCGATGTACACGCAGTAGACTTTGTCATCCGTCACGTAGCTCTGCAGCCATTGGATCTGCGGCCCCAGCTCCCGCAGCACCCCGCATGACGTCTGCGATATCGCCTGCAATTGCTCCGGAGACAGCTTGCCCGCGCCCGGAATTTCTCGCTCGATTACAAACTTCGGCATCTCTTATTGCTCCTTTGGGCCGATCGGCACAACTGCCTCCAGCGGTATCGGTGATCGAACCACGGTAGACAAAAAAAAGCCTCTGTACAAGACACAGGCTTGCTAAGAGACCACGAATCGCAGGGTCAGGACCCCGGAGCCTCTTTCCCATCCAGCCGATTCAGGATCCGCGCCAGCTGCGTATCGTTGTCGTATCCCGACTTCACCGCGCGCTCTCTCGCCCGTCGCCCCATGGAGTAGCGGAGATCTGGGCGGTCCAGGTAGAAGCGGGCCTTGTCGGCGCATTCTTCCACAGAAGAGAAAAAGACGGCCTCCCGATCCTCCTCGAAGCACTCTTCGTGTCCCTTCGTCCGCGCTGCCAGCAAAAACTGCCCGCAGGCTGCAATCTCGACGGTTTTATGTCCGATATCGTCCTCGTTGAGATGGCTGACGAACGCCAGGTTGATCTTCGATCGCCAGATATTCTCACGGTACTCATCATCGGCTAGATACCCGTGAGAAACATACCGGGCATTTTGCTCGTCAGAGACGAAGCTGCGCCAGCGCGGACCTGCGATCTGCAACGGAATCTGCTCTTTCTCCGCAAGCTCCATCAGAAATTGCGGACGCTCCTCGAGCGGGCTTCCTATATAGGACACCTCCCGCGTCCGCATCGCATCGTCCCAACTTTCCGGCGGAGGAAACTGCTCCTCCGGTTCGAAGCTGAACATCGTCTTGATGCTGTTTAACCCCCATTCGCGATACCGCGCCACATCAGCCTCGCGGAACAGGCAGTGCAGGTCGAAAAGCCGAAAGACCTTGTAGTACTGGTACCAGCAGCCGTCTTTTCGTGGCCCGAATGGGCTGTCCTGGTTGTAGTTCACAGTCTGGGCGCCGGAGCTCTTGATCTCCTCGATGGTCTCTTTCGTGAAGAAGATGGGCTTGTCGAAGAGCACTACATCCGGCCTGCTCGCGCGCGCGGCCGCCAGCAGTTCGCGATTGATCTTCCACACCAGAGGTCCCGCTGGATAGCGCATCCTCAGCGCCTGCACCCATCCCGGGCCTGCTACATGAGCCGGGACATCGAACACGGTTACGTCCTGGTTCAGCCGGCGAAGAGTCCGAAGCCTGTAAAGGGATGTTTGACCGGGCCGAGCGCTCCCCACGTAGAGGATCCGCCGCCGGGTGGGGCTGCTCGGATACAAATGGTTTCTCCGGGAGAATCTGATTCAATCTCGAAGCGCGTGCAAGTTTATTTTCCGATCAGGTTTGCTTATTGGGCGCATCATAACATCCACGGGAACCATGGTTCCGCGAGCTTTGTACATTGACAAACCAATCAACAACGTTAATCCTAGAATCAGCAATTCACCGCAGCATTTGCCTGGATAGCACGCGTGGACAGCACGTGTTCGCACGCAAGATAGACAATGCTTTCCAGGGCGGAGTAGAACTCCCCCATCGGGATTGCAGGCTCACTCAGGAGTCGGTTCCTCAGCTCTGACTTACCAAATTCAAATTTGCAACCTTGGCAGGTGAAAATGAATCAGCCGGTTACCATCGCAGTTGTCGGTTCGGGATACGTGGGTCTTGTCGCCGCGGCGTGCTTTGCCGAAATGGGCCACAGCGTTATCTGCGTTGACAATGACGAAGCGAAGGTTAAGGTACTTCGCGACGGCGGCGTGCCCATACACGAGGATTACCTTCCGGAACTGCTCAATCGGAATCGTGCCAACAAGGTCGAATTCACCAGCGACCTCCGCGACGCGACGCAGCGATCCCAGGTCATTTTCATCGCCGTCGGCACACCGCAAAGCAAAACCGGGAGCGCCGACCTTTCCTATGTCGATGCGGTCGCAAGCGAGATCGCTCGCTCCATAGACGACTACAAGGTCATCGTTGAGAAGAGCACAGTTCCCGTCTATACCAACGAATGGATTCGCCGCGTCATCGAGCGTAACGGCGTCACCCGCGAGCTCTTTGACGTCGCTTCTAATCCCGAATTTCTGCGCGAAGGTACAGCGGTCGTAGACTTCCTGCACCCCGACCGCATTGTGATCGGTGCCGAAGGGGAGCGCGCGGGAAATCTTCTCAAGTCGATCTACGCTCCTCTCACCTCCGGTGAGTACTACCGCTCGGCAAATGCCGTTCCGGGCGCCTGTGGAGAAACAAATCCTCCTCCCATCCTGCTCACTTCCACGAAGGCCGCCGAACTCATCAAGCACGCCTCGAATGCCTTCCTTGCCATGAAAATCTCCTTCATCAACGTTGTCGCCGGCGTTTGCGAAGCTGTGGGAGCCGACGTCGAGGAGGTTTCTCGCGGCATGGGCATGGATAGCCGCATCGGTCCTCGCTTTCTCAGTGCGGGAATCGGTTATGGAGGCTCCTGCTTTCCAAAGGATGTTGCCGCTTTCCGCCACGTTGCCGAACAGCTCAACATCGATTTCAATCTTTTGAGGGAAGTGGAGACCATCAACGAGGAGCAGAAGCAGCGATTCTTCCAGAAGGTGCGTTCCGCGCTTTGGACCTTCCGTGGCAAACGTGTCGGTGTTCTCGGCCTCTCCTTCAAAGGAGGCACCGACGACATCCGCGAGTCCCCGGCTCTCGACATCGTGCACCAGCTCCTCAAGGAGGGCTGCACCGTGAGCGCTTTCGATCCCGCTGCGATGGAGCGCGCAAAAGAAGTCATTCCCGCATCGCCTAACATGCATTACGTTAGCGATCCTTACGCAGCAGCCGAGGATGCCGACGCGCTGCTCATCCTGAGTGATTGGCAGGAGTTTCGCGAACTCGATCTCGACCGCCTGCATTACACCCTGCGTTATCCCATCGTGATTGACGGCCGCAACCTCTACTCTCCCGCGGAGATGAGGCAGCGCGAGTTTACTTACCTCAGCGTCGGGCGCCCGGAGTCGCATCCGTTGCAGGACGCAGCCGTAGCCTACCGTCTTCCTTAGCTGGCATGGGAGTCCCGCAACGGACTCCCGGCTCGTTCCTGCCAATCGCATGACGCTTTCGCGCATTGACCCTGGGAAGATCAAGCGGGTCCTGATCTATCGTCTGGGCAGCCTCGGTGATACCGTGGTTGTCCTGCCCGCTCTGCACCTCGTCGCCCGCACATTTCCCGCCGCCCGGCGTGTCATGCTGACCAACTTTCCCGTTCACGCCAAGGCGCCTGCTGCCGCGGCCATCATCGGAGACTCGGGCCTGATCGACGGCTACCTGGGCTATCCCGTCAGCACCCGCAGCCCGCTGACGCTGGCCTCGCTCTGGTGGAAGATCGCACGTTTCCGCGCCGATGTGCTCATTTATCTCACCCGGTCCCGGGGCGACAGTGTCGTCCATCGTGACGCGCGTTTCTTCCGTCTCTGCGGAATCAAACACATCATCGGACTGCCCCTCGGTAATCTCGCCGAGCCGCATTATTTTCCCGACAGAGATATTTGGGAGCACGAATCCGCCCGCCTCCTGCGCACCGTTCGCGAGCTTGGTTCACCTGATCTCGAAGACCCGGCCTGGTGGGATCTCCGCCTCACCGAAGCGGAACTTGGGACAGCCCGCCGCCTGCTCTCCGCGATCGCCGGGCGTCCCTTTATCGCTTGTGGCCCCGGAACCAAGATGCAGGCCAAGGACTGGGGAGAAGGGAACTGGCGTGAGTTGCTTACCCGTCTCTCTGCGCTGCTGCCGGGCCACGCCCTCGTCCTGGTCGGCGCAAAGGAAGACGCCCGGGTGAGTGATTTCGCCGCCTCCGGATGGAGCGGTCCGGTCGTAAACCTGTGCGGTCAGGTCACTCCGAGAGAAACCGCCGCAGCCCTCACTGGCGCCGAATTATTTCTTGGGCCCGATAGCGGTCCCATGCACCTCGCCGCTGCACGGGGCGTTCCCTGCGCCATTGCCTTCGCCTCTCGCGAGCAGCGCGGTTACTGGTTCCCCGTCGGAAAAGACCACCAGGTGGTCTATCACACTGTGCCCTGTTCCCTCTGCCGCCTCGAAACCTGCATCGAGCAGAGAAACAGTGCCTCACCTCTATTTTCGTCGACGAGATGCTCGATGCGGCGCTCAGGGCAATGAAACAAAATGAAAGCATGGGTCGGCGGGCATGACTCACAAGGACTCTTCACTGCCTCGACCCGAAGAAAAGATCTTCTCTCGCGACGGTGTTCGCCGCCAGGCCGGGCATGGCAGGCCGAGGGCCTAAAAGCCGTCTTCACCAATGGCTGCTTCGACCTTCTCCATGTCGGCCACGTCACCCTTATCGATGACGCCCGCAGGGAGGGCGACCGGCTGATCCTTGCAATCAACAGTGATGCCAGTGTGAGCGCGCTGAAAGGGCCGGGCCGCCCCATCGTCAATCAGGATGCACGGGCCCGCGTTCTGGCCGCCCTGGCCGCCGTTGACGCCGTTGTGGTCTTTGACGAGCTAACCCCTCTTGACCTCATGCTGGAACTCCAGCCGGACGTGATCGTCAAAGGCGGCGACTATGCCGCTGACGAAATCGTCGGAGCGAAGGAAATCCGCTCCTGGGGAGGCCGCGTAAAAATCGTCCCCTTTGTCGACGGATTCAGCACCACGAAGCTCGCCGAAAAAGCCGCCAGACCCGAGCCTGTCTGAGAAGCCTCAGTCCTGCGAGGCCTTCGCGCCTGCGCGCCCTTCGAGCCACTCCTCTACCTGCGCCGCGTCGCCGTTGTAGAACACCGACCGGTCGTCGACCACGTAGTCGTAGCGCGGCTTGCCCATCCACAATTCGTGATAACGCACGCCCCAGCCGGCAAGCTGACGCTCGGTGAACTCGCGCCCGATTCGCTCCGCCTCGGCACGGTCGTTCTTCGCCCGTCCCATAAAACGGCTGGTGTGAAGAATGATTCTGTTGCCGCGACTGTACAGCCGGTTCACCAGGTCGATCATTTCGGGGCGCGGCTGTGCGTCTTCGTAGTTTCCCTCTACCTGCACGCACAGCACGCCGTCTATGTCGAAGCAGACCGTCACTACGACATCCAGCCCTGAAAGTCCTTGAGGAATCCCTGCACCGATTTGTCCGTTGCCGGATGACTCGACATCTGCTCAATGATCTTCGCGCCAGCCGTGAGATATGGCCACCTGCCAGGTGCGCCTCGAGAATTTCCGTCTGCATGCGGATGCTCCCGACGATAATCTCCGCATCATGGCCGGCTGGTCGAAGATCTGCCGTGTCCCCGCGATCACCTTCACCGGATCCCCGCCGATATCCTTGAGCCGGCAATGAAAGATCGAGACGTAACTCGCGCCCGCATTGGCCGCCAGCACGCACTGCTCTTCGGTGAAGATGCAGGTGCAGTTCACCTTGATGCCCTTCTTCGAGAGGGCATAGATCGCCTTGAACTCGTCCCAGCCGATCGGCACTTTGATGTTCAGTTGCGGTTAACGAATTGCTTGCAGAATATCCTCAGCCTGTGCGATCATCTCATCCGGTTTGGTGGCGAAGACCTCCACGCTCAGGGGCAGCTCGCGGCCGTCCGCTTCAATAAGGGCCACGATCTTCTTGATGTGCCCGTAGAAATTCGCCTTTGGCTCCTTTGCGAGCAAAGAGGGGTTCGTGGTGATGCCGGACAGATGGCCTCTTGCCAGGGCGTTCTCCACGTCCTGCAAATTTCCGACGCGAGAACGGGTTTACGCTGGCTGCTCCCGTTGTTCCATGAATGGATTTTTGTTGACTTAATCTGGCGTTACGTCTGTGTTTCGACCTGGAAAACGAAGCAGAATCCCTGGATGTTCGTGATCACGTATTCAAGCGCCATCCGCATTCATCACGCCCGGAGTACGTCCGGCTGTCGCCGCAGCCAGCACGATGCTGTGGTTCTCCGCGCGCCCGATGCGCAGCCCGATCTTCAGCAGGCCGGAGTGGATGTAGTAGGTCTCGCGCTTTTCCACGTGAAACTCCAGGCTGCTCTGCCCCCCCTTGCGCACGAGGATGCGTTTGCCCGCGATATCGCTGGAAAGAATCGTCTCGATCCGGCCCCAGTACTTCTCCCTCACGTCCGTTGTGGGCTGGCCGATATCCTGAAGCTTCGCCGCAAACAGACTTGAAGCGGCCGCCGTCGCGGCCTCCTGCGTCTCCGCCGCATATGTCTGCAATCCGCCTTCGCTGTGCGGACCGAAGAGGTATACGACCGCGCCGTCCTTGCTCGCCAGGCTGTAGACGGTGAATGTTGGCAGCGGCAGCACGCCGCCCGCAAGTAGCGCCCCCGCACCCCCCCGTCCCTCCTTGTCGAGCAGGCGGAGGACAGCCTCACCGCTCTCGAGAAAAAGCTGGTACGGACCCGTGGGATGAAAGTGCAGCGGCTGCGCTCCCCCGGCGGAAAGATCGATGCGGTAAAGACCGTATTGCGGCATTTGCGTGCAGCTAGCGATGCTTCCCCAGGCCTCGGCCGAGGGCGTCGGATGATTCATCTTCCTCACCTGGTCTAGCGTCAATCCATAAGACACGGAGCCTCCCTGCATTGCGAATGCTGCCTGAAGAATAATGACAGCCTTTCAGTTTACCGCGGCAGCAAGATCGCTCTTCTTCGGCGGCGCGGTCCCGTGTATCTGCACAGCAAGACCCGCCCATGCGTTTGCCAGCTTTAGTGACGCCGGCGGATCGCTGATTCCCGCAAGGCAGAACGCCGAAAGAAACGAGTCGCCCGCGCCTGTCGTATCCACCACGTTTACCTTATTCGCTGGAGCCCGCGTGATCCGGCTCCCATGCTGGAACAGCGCGCCTTCCGCGCCCAGCTTGACGATCAGCCGGTCGGTATCGAGCTCGCGATTCAGCGCCGCGAACGCGGCCGGATCGTCCGAAGGTTCGAACCCGGGATCGATCGAGCGCGCCTCTTTCAGGTTCAGGCAGAGAATACAGCCTCCCCGATAGAGCTTGTGGTTGCTTGCATTCTGCGACACCTGCGAATCCACATACACCAGCCTGCCCGCCGCGTGCGCCTTCTGTAACAGTGGCGTAACTAAATTCTCCGGCAGCAGTCCGTGCCTGTAATCCGAGATCACCACAATATCGATACGAGGGAGCGCCTCATCCGCCAGCTCCAGCACGCGCTTCGCGATCCCTGCGGAAACCGCCTTGTCGTCACGCTGATCGAGCTGGAATAGCTTGTAGCCGTCCACCCAGAAACGATGCTTCACCGTCGTCGGCCGTGCGGCATCCTCTACCGCCAGCAGCTTGAGCTTTGGGGCGGAGAATTGGCGCACGTACGCGGCCTCTTCATCGGCTCCCACCAGTGTGATGAAATCCACCGCCGCGCCCAGTTCCAGAAATTGCGGCATACCAGTGCCGCGCCGCCAAGCGAGTGCTTCATCTCTCTCTTTCGCGCGACGATGGTCGGCGTTTCGGCGGAAAGCCCCATTGCCGATCCGTAGGTATAGATATCCAGAATCGTGTCGCCGATAAGGAGTACTCTGGCTCTCTCGAATCCTTCAAGGACCTTGCTCAAATCTGCCAAGTTTTTTCTACCTGAGATATCCAAGTCCGGTGGTTACCCGCGCCGGAGAGGAGCGAAGAGTTCTACTGTACGCCGATTGCCTCTGCCGCCCGATTCAGCGGGTCCTCGCCGTTTCTTATCCGGCGAATCACATTCGTAGAAGAGTATCCCTTCACCAGCGGGAATATCTTTACTTCAATATCAGCGGGAATCTCGTCCTGCGCGCGCACTTCGCCGGCAAGCCACTCGCCGCCCTTCACCACAATCGCCGGATGCAGAGTATTGACCAGTGCTGTTGGCTTCAGTTCGTCATAGATCACGACTTCGTCCACGAATCGGAGCGCCTGAAGAACAGCCTTGCGGTTGTCCTGCGAATTCACCGGGCGCCCCTCGCCCTTGAGCGCCCGTGTCGACTCGTCGGAATTAATGCCGACCACCAGCTTGTCACCCAGGTTGCGGGACCAGCGCAGCAGTTCGATATGCCCCTGGTGCAAGATGTCGAAAATCCCGTTGGTGAACACAACTTTACCCCGCGGATCGGGCGCGATCCTTTCCACCCGTCGCACATGACGGCGCTCTCCGAACCTCTCGCTCAGCCAGATATGCGAAATATCGATATTCTCCTCGTCTGACCGTATCCACGAGCCCAGACACAGTACGTTCGCGTCGTTATGCTCGCGGCACTTGCCCGCGCTCTCGAAGTTATGAACCACCGCGGCCCGTACCTTAGGAATCTTGTTTGCCGCGATGCTCATCCCGATGCCGGTTCCGCAGATCAGGATGCCGCGGTCGCATTCACCGTTCTGCACCAGCGTGCCGACCAGCTGCGCATAATCCACGTAATCGACTGATGGAGTCGGCGCGTACGGACCGAGGTCGAGGCAGCGATAACCTTTATCGCTCAGCGACTCCTTGAGCTTGGCCTTCAACTCCACGCCATTGTGATCGGCGGCCAGACAAACAATCATGTCGTTCAAGGCGCCTCCCGGTGCTCAACTCTCGAGGATATTACCGACTAACTCAACATTACGCGATGGCTGTTGGCCAGCGCAATAACGGGCGGCCGGTCCGAAATACGGCCTCAGCCGAGTCTCCGGCCTAGCGCACCGCCGCCGCAAGTCCTGCCCCGTCCTTCTGGAACATCTGCCGCATGCAGCGCAGCGCCTGCCGCGTGCGCTCTTCGTTCTCGATCAGCGAGAAGCGCACGTGCCCGTCGCCGTATTCGCCGAACCCGATGCCCGGGCTTACCGCAACCTTGGCCTCGCGCAGCAGCATCGTCGAAAAATCAAGCGACCCCATATGCCGGTAAGGTTCCGGTATCGGAGCCCACACGAACATCGTCGCCTTCGGCAGAGTTACCTGCCAGCCGAGCTTGTTCAGCCCCTGCACGAGCACATCACGCCGACTGCGATAGTTCTCGCAGATTTCCGTCACGCAATCCTGCGGTCCCTCGAGCGCCAGGATCGACGCCACCTGGATCGGCGTGAATGTGCCGTAATCGAAATAGCTCTTCAGCCTCGCCAGTGCGGAAACCAGCGTCTTGTTGCCAACCATGAACCCAACCCGCCATCCGGGCATGTTGTAGCTCTTCGATAGCGTAAAGAACTCTACCGCGATCTCCCGCGCCCCCGGAACCTCCAGGATCGACGGTGCGCGATATCCGTCGAACACGATGTCTGCATACGCCAGGTCATGCACAAGATAGATTCCATGCTGCCGGCACAGCGCCACCACGCGCTCGAAGAACGACAGGTCCACGCACTGCGTTGTCGGATTCGCCGGAAAATTCAGGATTAGCATCTTCGGCTTCGGATACATCAGCGGAATCGTCTCCTCCAGTTCCGCCAGAAAAATATCCGTGTTGTGAATCGCAATGCTGCGAATATTCGCCCCCGCAATCACCGGGCCGTAAATGTGTATGGGGTAGCTGGGATTCGGCACCAGCACCATATCCCCTTGGTCGAGCGTGGCAAGGCAAAGGTGCGCAATGCCTTCCTTCGACCCGATCGTCACAATCGCTTCCGTATCTGGATCGAGCGAGACGTTGTAGCGCCGCTCGTACCAGTGCGTGATCGCCCTCCGCAGCCGCGGAATGCCGCGCGAAAGGGAATAGCGGTGGGTGTCGGGCTTCCGTGCTGCCTCGATCATCTTTTCGACGATGTGCGCGGGTGTCGCCCCGTCGGGATTGCCCATCCCGAAGTCGATAATGTCCTCACCGCGCCACCGGGCCTCCGCCTTGAGTTCACCTGTGATGTTGAACACATAGGCCGGCAGCCGTTTGATTCTCGGAAACTCGTCCAATTCCTTATTTCTCCCGTACTTCGTACTATATCGCTCTGAATCGCCTCTCTACCTCTCCCGCACCGGCTGGCCTGTTGCCTAAAAGAGTGCGTCTTCCGCCTCCTGATCTACCCCCTGCAGAAATTCGCCCAACAGCCGAATCTTCGGAGCCGCCGACTGCCGCCCGCGTTCGGTTCGCAGTTTCGGCGGCAGATCGGCCAGCGCGCTCCTCAGTACCGGCACGATATCGCAGAAGCGCGCGTATCGCGTATCCCGGCCCACTTTGCAGACCGCCCGCAGAAGCCCGATCGCGCCCAGCTGCTCGAGAATATCGGCGTCCCGTAGAATCACCGCCTCAATCGTCTGCGGGTCATCCTTGGGCTGATGGGTGCGGATCGCTTCGAGCACAGCGGGAATCTTCTCTTCCGGAAATCCGGCCTCCCGCAAAATGCCGGGAACCCGTTCGCACGCATAGGCAACATGGTCCCATTGCCCCAGGAGTTTGGGGTCCTCTGTCCGGTTGCCGACAAACACGCCGATGTCATGCAGCCACGCCGCCGCAAAGACAATATCGTCGTCGTAAGTCAACCCCTCGCCCACCTTTTGCGTCAATGCATAAAGCCGCGGTTGGTGCCCGTACTTGTCGACCGGGCGCGCCTCACGCGCGATCAGCCCGGCGATGAAACTGCGAAAGTCGTTCGGCATAGCGCCAGTCTAGCCCACGTCCCTGCAATCAGCGAGGCTGCACGCGCCCGGCCGAACAACCTCGGAGGAGTGCTGATTTTTCCCGATTTAGGAACGCCCGAGCATAGCCGCGCGTCCCGTAGTTGACGGCAAAAAAGTTTATATCAGTAATAGGAAAGATTTATGTCGACGATATCGAGCAAGGAGGTAACATATTTGAAACAACGACGGTAACATTTGCTGTTTCCAGCGTATGTCCGGCGGTAGCAATAATTTGAGGCTGTTGGATTGATAAGAGCCGCACCTTTAAGCGGGATTCATGGAGTCGTCACAGTTTGGTGACTGTGATCCGGCTTCTAATCATGGTATAGTGACTCATAAACCGGGTCGTACGCATTCGCAATGGCCCAAAGCTCCTCCGAACGATTGTCGTAAGCGTTGGCTTTGTAAAAGAAACTAAGGCTTCCATCTCGGGTTAAGTCCGTTAATTCGCAGAGCTCGAACGTAAAATCTTGCGGTACTGTCTACCCCACGCCTGTATAGCACTCACCTGAAGCTCACAACAGACCGGGCGTTCCAGGTATTGGTTATTTCTGATTTACAGTTTTTGGGACCGTGATGGCCACTTCGGAATTCATAAGAAAGACGAACACCACAGATCCAATCGTAACCGGCTTTCCCGCGCCCAAGCGGCCGCGGACCGGGGCAGTAGGCCCCCAGCTGGTCACGTCGCTCCTGATGGTGCTCAATGATGCCGTAGCCATTCTGCTGGCATTCGCTGCCGCGTTGGTTCTGCGTTCCTCCATCATGGAAAAGGGATCGCAGTTCTCGGCTGTTTTCCACAACCTCACGAAGTCCCCCGTCGATCTCATCTATCTCATCTGGTTCACCCTCGCCTACGCGTTGGTTGCCAAACGGTATGGACTCTACTCGCCCGTGCCGCTTTCCACCGGAGCCCACGAGCTTCGCCTCACCGTGCAGGCCTGCCTTAACGCCGGCCTCCTCCTGTGCGGCGGTCTCTACATGACCAACAACTTCATGATCTCCCGGGCTTTGGTGCTGCTCCTCATCTTCAGCGCCATCGTCACGTTATCGATCCGGCGCGTGGTCTGGCGGCTATCCCGCTATCGCCAATTCGAGCGCGGCCTCGAGACCCGCAACGTCGTAATTCTTGGGACGAACCATCTCAGTTACGCTCTCGGCCAGCACATCGCGAAGGATTACCGCCTCGGTTACAAATTGCGCGGATTCCTGGTTTCGCCCGGCTGCACCTCGAGCCGCGAAGTTCCCGAGAACCAGATCCTCGGCAGCATCGACCGTATCCGCCAGCTCACCCGCCTGCATTTCATCGACGAGATCGTCATCGCCGAGCCTTGCCCCATCGAGCAGGCCATCGGCCTCGTCGAAGACGCGCGGGACCTTGACATCGATATCCGCTCCATCTCCGGATACTACGGCGAGCTCACCGCGAGTAACCCCATCGAATATCTCGGCGTCTTTCCGGTCGTCACTCTCCATCGCCGGAACCCGCGCACCATTTCCATCTTCTTCAAGCGTATTAGCGATATCGCGCTTTCGATGATGGCCCTCACCGCGGTCTTCCCGCTGATGCTGGTCATCGCGCTTCTCATTCGGCTCGACAGCCCGGGCCCGATCTTTTTCGTCTCCGAACGCATCGGCAAGCGCGGCCGCGTCTTCCCATGCTTCAAGTTCCGCACCATGGTCAAGAACGCCGAGCAGCTGAAGAAGAACCTTGCTGCCATGAACGAGCGCGACAGCATTCTCTTCAAGGTCAGCAACGACCCGCGCATCACCCGGATCGGACGCATCCTGCGCAAGTACAGCCTCGACGAGCTGCCTCAGTTCTTCAATGTGCTCCGTGGAGAGATGAGCATGGTCGGTCCCCGGCCGCCGATCGCGAGCGAAGTCGAGAAGTACGAACTCGAACACTTCCGCCGGCTCGAAGTTCTGCCCGGACTCACCGGCCTCTGGCAGGTTCAGGCCCGCCAGGACTCTTCATTTGCCAAGTACATTGCGCTCGACACCGCCTACGTCGAAAACTGGAGCTTCTGGCTCGACCTGAAGATTCTCCTTCGCACGGCGGAAGTCGTTGTTCGCGGCACCGGCACCTAGCCCGCGGCACCGGCACTTTACCGTTCCTCCACCCCCAGCGCCCGGACTCCGTCAGCCGACGAAGTCCACCTTCACCGGATGCGGAATGATCCCGCGCTCGTGCCCCATCTCCAGCAGCTTGCGGATCGCCTCGCGTCCATCTTCGCCGTAGTTCAGCGTGCGCTCGTTCACATACATGCCGACAAACTTGTTCGCCATGTCGAGGTCGAGATCGCGTGCGAACTGCATGGCGTAGGCCAGCGCCTCGTCGCGGTGCTCCAGTCCGTGCTGGATACTGTCCCTGAGCGCCTGCGTCACCGTACGCATCGTCTGCTCGCCCAGCGATCGCCGGATCGCATTGCCTCCCAGCGGCAGCGGCAAGCCTGTTTGTTCGCGCCACCACTGGCCCAGGTCCACAATCCTGCGGAGCCCGCTCTGGCTGTAGGTCAGCTGCCCTTCGTGAATGATCAGCCCCGCTTCGAAGTTGCCCGCCTGGATTTCCGGGATGATCCGGTCAAAGGGAACCACCGCCGTTTGAATCTCCGGTGCGAAAAGCTTCAGCGTCAGATAAGCCGTCGTCAGGGTTCCGGGTACGGCGACGCGGGCGCCCTTGATGTCGTCCAGCGTGAAGCTCCTGCTGGATACGATCATTGGCCCGTAGCCCTCGCCGACCGACCCTCCGCATGCCATCAGGGCATAGTTGTCCTGGATGTAGGGATAGGCGTGGAACGAGATTGCCGAAACATCATAAAAGGCTTCATGAATCGCCTTCTGGTTCAGCGTCTCGATGTCGGTAAGGGTGTGGGTGAATTTGAATCCCGGCACCCGGACCTTGTTCGTCGCGAGCCCGTAAAACATGAACGCGTCATCGGAGTCCGGACTGTGGGCGATCGTGATCTCGCGGACCTGCGACGATGCGGATTGCGCTTCAACTGGGATGGAAGGTGTTGCACTCACAGCAGATAGATCCTTTCGACAGAAACGGCGAGCCGGGCGGCTCGGAAGAGGGACATTGTATTGAACTACGAAAGAACGTTTACAAACAGAACGTTTACAAACCAGCCTGGAAATCGGAAAACCGCTCGCGGATCCAGCCGAATCCTGTCGCCGCAGCGGCAGCAGCGCATACCTTCAGAGCGTCACCCGGCAGAAACGGCCATACCGCCAACGTCAGCGTCGTTGCCAGCGATTGCCGGGCTACGGCCAGCCACGCAGCGCCAAGCGTGAGAATCACCACACTGCCCAAAGCCGCTGCCAGGGCATAACCGCCGAACGACCGCCGGCCGAAGCGCCTGGCCAGCAGAGCCGTCACGGCAGCAGCGAAAGGATACGAAAGCAGGTACCCTCCCGTCGGCCCCATGATTTGCAGAACACCGCCCGGGCCTTGCGGGCTGAAGACCGGCAACCCCGCTGCGCCTTCGGCGAGATAGAGTGCCAGCGCGGCGAACGCCGTCTCAGGGCTCAGCGTCAGCCCCAGCAGCAGCACGGCGAAGGTCTGCAGCGTCAACGGCACCGGAGTAAATGCGAGCGGCACAGAAACATGCGCGCACACGGCGACCAGCAGACTGCCGGCGGCCGCCAGTCCAAACTGGAGAAGCACCGGCGACACGGCCTTTGAAGGGGAAGCGCTTGCGGGAACTGTCACGTTTGCCTGATTCATTTCTGCCCTCCCAAAGAACCCATCACTCCGCATTTTTCAGCGGATCGTCGTTACTCTTGTCCAGCCGAAGAGGCTCGCTGCCCCGTTTGTCGTGATCTCTTATATGGCGCCGGACGGCCAGAATAGTCCAGACAAGAACCAGAAGACTGAATACGAACCCAAAAAACAAAACGCGCATGGAAACCTGCTCAAGGATAACAAACGCGATGGTGAACCGCCATGAAGCCACGCGTACGCTCGAGCCGCGTGGTCACCCCTTTGTAACAGACGAAAAAAGCCACTCGAGATATGCACTGCTGCCCGCCGAAACCCGAAGCACTAGAAACTCGGGCACTTCGTACGAATGCAGGTCCCCGAGAGCCGCCTCAAGCTCAGGCAGCTTGTCCTCAGAAGTCTTGATCAGCAGCAGCACCTCTTCGGCTTCCTCCACCGCACCCTGCCAGCGATAGAGAGACACCAGCCCCGGCAGCCCGCTCACGCATGCCGCGAGGCGTCTTTCCACGAGCTCGCGGGCAATCCTCGCCGCCTCTTCCTGAGTGCCCGCCGTCGAGATCACGATTCGCGCTGCTGTTACCTCATCGGACATAAGCCATTCGCCGCCGCAGTATCGGACTAGGTTCCCCGGCACGAGTTTTTGCGCCCCGGCCTCTTCGCGCCGGGCCCGTACCCGCCGATGATAAACCTCTGAGGGTTCTTTCTTCGGAACCCGCAGTCAAAGAGACATCACCGTGAGCGACGGCGAGCAGAAACCAAAATTCCAGCTCAAGGCCCGTGTCGGAGGTTTCCTCTTCCGCATACGCCGCCGTATCGCCACAGCGCTTGCCGTGGTGCTGGCCGTCTTTTTCGGCTATCACGTCGTCGTTGGACACAACGGCGTCACTGCCTACGAGCAGAAGCGCGTCGAAGACCGCGATCTCCAGCACCAGATCGAAAGCCTTCAGCAGGAGAACGACCGCCTCAAGGATCACGTCGAGCACCTCAAGACTGATCCCGACGAGATCGAGCGCCAGGCGCGCGAGACGCTGCACTACGCCCGCCAGGGCGAGGTCATCTACACCCTGAACACACCTAGGAACACAAGCCCCGCCCCCGCGCCGCCGGCTCCTGATACGCAGAAGTAACCTCACCTGCAAAATCTCTTCCTCAGTTTTGTCTCGCCCGTGTTACGTTACCTTCGCTGGAGGCGGTGCAATGAAACATTTGCTGTCTTTGTATTTGAGCCTGGGACTGTTCATTGTTGACGCGGGAGCATTGGGCCAGTCCAAAATCGAACCGCAGGACATGCCCACGGATCCGAAGGCGCAGAAAACCTACGCAGAGGGATTGGACTGGTTGAAGGGCCGTGATCGCGCTGCTGCTATAGAGACCTTCAAGAAAGCCGACAGGCAGGATGGGAACCATTGCGCTGCTTGTCAAAAGCAACTGCTCCGACTGGGCGTCGAAACCTGTGACTTCAAGGTGGCTGACCAGGCCGCGCAGGAGAGGATTGTCGAGGCAAAGAACCCACAGGCTTTGGCCCTCGCTCATGACGGACGTGCCGCCGTGCTGATGCGCGAGGCCGCGACGAAAAACAAGGACGAGATTTATGCTGAAGCTGACAAGGAATATAAGGCGGCGCTCGCCGTGTATTCGAACTTTCCCGAAGCGGTGTACGGCGATGGCCTGGCCCTCGCCCACATGAAGCAGGACGTTGCGGCAAAGGCGCGATTCGAAGACTTCGTCTCGATGACGAAACAGGATTCGCCCTTACGCCAGCGCGCGCAGCTTTATGCGGAACGCCCGGAGATGGCGCGGGCTCGCATGGCTCCAGCCTTCACAATCACAACATTGGATGGGCAGCGCATCTCACTCGATGACCTGCAGGGCAAGGTCGTCCTCATGGACTTCTGGGCAACCTGGTGTGGACCCTGTCGCGAAGCGCTGCCTCATATCCAAAAGATCGCGCAGAAATTTCAGGGGCAACCTCTGGTTATCCTCAGCGTCAGCCTCGACAGTGACGAAGCAAAGTGGAAGGACTTCGTTGCGAAGGACAATATGACCTGGCTACAGTATCGCGATGGAGGATTCGAAGGCTCTCTGTCTCGACTTTTCGGCGTCAATGCGATTCCGCACACCTTCACCATCGACGCCTACGGTGTGCTGCAGGACGAGCACATCGGCGACGGTTCCATCGAGGGTAAGCTGAAAAAGCTCTGCGCGCAGGCGCACGAACTCGAAGAAGCCCCCAAGGTCGCCGCGAAGGCTGGACAATAATCGTGGCTTGACAGAACCCTATACTCGTCTCTGAGGTATCCAAGCCCCTTGTTTGCGGCAATACGATTCGTCTGGAACGCCACGCGCGGTCATCGCCTGCGCCCGTGGCGCAGTGAATATCTCAAGTGGAGAATCGAAACCTACTCCGGCATGAAGGCCGACGAAATCACGCCTTCCGACATGGCTCACTTCATCTGGCGCGAGCGCTGGAACCTGCTGCACTTCCTCCGCTGGACCGGCCAGCTCGAAAAGCACGCAGGTGGAGGCAGCGAAGAGGAGTGAGATCGCGTCGGGAGTTCCTGAGGTTAGCAGCCGCAGCCGCGGCGGTCAGCGCCACCGAACGCGCCTGGGCAGAGCAGAGCACTCCGGCAACCGCTGACGTAAGCGGACCGAACTCCCTCCGCGCGCACGCCGATGCTCGCGGACTCTTGGTCGGCTGCGCCGTCGTTCCCGAAAGGCTTACTGGAGAGCCCGAATATGCCTCTCTCGTCGCGGCGCAAGCCAACATCCTCGTCCCTGAAAACGCCCTGAAGTGGAAGGCGCTGCGTCCCGCGCCCGACAAGTTCAACTTCGCGGGGGCCGACGCCATCCTCGCCTTCGCCTCAGCGCACCGACAGAAGGTCCGCGGCCACAATCTTTGCTGGCACGAAGCCCTTCCCTCCTGGTTTGCTGCCACCATCACAAAAGACAATGCCCGCCAGATCTTCACCGAACACATCAAAACCGTTGCCGGCCACTACGCCGGCAAACTCCAGTCCTGGGATGTAGTAAACGAAGCCATCGACCCCAAAAGCGGTCTCCCCGGCGGCCTGCGCAAGTCGCCCTGGCTCGAACTCATTGGCCCTGACTACATCGACCTCGCGTTCCGCACCGCGCGCGAAGCCGACTCGACCGCACTTCTCACCTACAACGACTACGGCATCGAGACCGACGCCCCCGACGAAACCGAAAAGCGTGCCGCCGTCCTCGCTCTCGTTCGTGGAATGAAGAAACGCCGCGTGCCCATCGACGCTGTCGGCGTCCAGAGCCATCTCAAGGCCGAGAGTCCAATGCCGGGCAGGGGCCTTCGCGACTTCGTGCGCGAGCTTCGCCGCCTGGATCTGCGCGTTTTCGTCACCGAGCTCGACGTCAACGAGAAGCACCTCGCCGGCTCTGACGCGGAGCGTGATGCCGCCGTCGCCCGCATCTACCGCGATTACGTAACCATGATGGTTGCCGAACCCAACGTCGATGCCGTTCTCACCTGGGGCATCACCGACCGCTATACCTGGCTCAACGGGCCCAACACTGCCCGCCCCGACGGCACACCGCAGCGCTGCCTGCCCTTCTATGCCGACTATCATCCCGCCCCGGCCTTTTTTGCCCTCCGCGACGCAGTCGACACCCACCGCGCCTCGCACTCCTGACCGCCCCGCCTTGGCAGCGCCCGCCATATCTGCTCTCATGAGGACTGGGGGGAATTTCTCGTGAGCATCATCATCCGGAAGACATCCCTCCTGGCTCTCCTGCTCGCAGCATTCGCAGCCGCACGAGGCGTCTCCTGTGATGCCCAGGAGCCATTTCCCGGAGAGCCGGCGCAACCGGCCCGGCCCGCGGCCGCAACTCAGCCGCCTGCACCCGCCGCGACTCTGCCGCCTCCGGTCTCCGCCGATCAGCTCGCGCCGCCCACCATCCGCGTCAACACCAGCGTCGTGCTCGTTCCTACGCTCGTCGAAAAATCCTCCGGAACCGTCGTCTATGGCCTGCAGCCCAAGGACTTCACCCTCCTCGACAACGGCGTGCCGCAGAGCGTCCACGTCGACGAAGACCTCGACTCCTCCCCCGTCTCACTTGTCATCTGCATGGAGAGGGGCCGCGACGCCTTCCTCGAATTCGACAAATTCGCCCGTCTCGGCCCCCTCCTTGAGCTCTTCACTGGACAGGACCGCGGCGAAGTCGCCCTCGTCGTCTTCGACTCAAAGCCCGTCTACCTCGAGGGCTTCCAGAAAGACACCAGCTGGATCGAGCGCGACCTCCAGCAGCTTCCGCCCGGTGACGGAGGCGCCGCCATCCTCGACGCCGCCGGCTTCTCCATCTCACTTCTCGACAGCCAGCCGCCCGATCATCGCCGTGTGCTGCTCCTTATCAGCGAGACCCGCGATCACGGCAGCCGAGTCGTGACCATCCCTCAGCTTGTCGAGCGAATCGGCATCACCAACACCCTTGTGCTCAGCCTGACATTTTCACCGGCTACCGCTGAATTCATAGATTGGGGCAAGGGCAACACCGACGGAGGCACGGAGCTCAACCTGATGGCGCCTCTTGTCATGGCCATCAACGCCATGCGCAAGAACACCCCGAAGACGCTCGCCTCCATGAGCGGTGGCGAATATGGCTCCTTCACTACCGATAAGGGATTCGAGAACCGCGTCGCAGAAGTCGCCGGCCACGTCCGCAACCGCTACATGCTCAGCTTCCGCCCCACCGACCTCACCCCCGGCCTGCACACCATCAAGGTGTCGCTCGCCCAGGATTACGGAGCCCACGTCGTCGCCCGCGCCAGCTACTGGGCCATAAATGACGCGGCCGCGTCACCGCCCGGCGCACCTGTCCCAGCATCTGCGCAGCCTGCGCCATAATTTGTCTGGGAAAAAGGCAAGGGCAGCAAGCCGTCCCGTCGCTGCCCTCGTTGGCTCCGATTGCTAAGGTATGAACTATTTTTATGATGTGATTGATGTTCGCATCTCCCCGGGCGCCCCGTCGTTGCTCTAGAGCAACTAAGCATCTCCTGCTTTGTCAAAATCGACTCGGACTAGCCCTGTCGTCTTGGGCTGTGCCGGCGAGGGAACTCAAAGCACTGGATTCTCCGCTTTGAGCATCTGCCTTGCGAGATACTCAAACATCAGGTCCACGCCTGTTCCTGTCAGTGCACTGGTCGTAAACGGTATCAGGCCGGCATTTTCCGTTCTTTCATCCAATTCCTCGGCCGTGTACTCCCACGTCCACGATTCTTTGCAGAGATCAATTTTGTTCGCGGCAAGCACGCAGGGAACCGGACCCGCTTCGTTCCGGACCCGTTCTCGGATGTCGAGCGCAGTTCGTAAGGCGAGCTTATGCCCGTCAGTGACAAGAACGATGCCTGATGCACCCTTGAGATAGTGCAACTTCGCCGGAGAACCCTTCTCTTCGCCCATCAGGTCCCAGAGAACTAGAGTTACCTCAGTCTCCCCCAGCTTGATCAACTTCTTGTCGACCTTTACCCCGACAGTAGTGAGATATTTATCGCTGAAGATACTCTCCACATAGCGTTTGACGAGGCTCGTTTTGCCCACTCCGGCAGCGCCCAGCATGCAGACTTTTTTCTGGATCATATGCGGTCGGATTTCCTGAGAGCTGCTCCTGGGATGCTCAGCACTCCACCTGCCAAGATACTCCGCGAGCTGGCTCATATCCTGCCCGAAGCTCTCTTCATTCACCCGAAACGCATTCAAGACCGAAAGTCTCGCGAGAACAGCCGGTAACTGAGCGGCTAGCGGCATCTCCGCGCCTGAAACCAGAATCGGTATCACACGCATATTGCTTTCGAGGCCGATTGTGACCTCACGGCGGACAATGTCCCGCTGCCCTTCAAGCCGAAACATCCCTTCAGCGTTCTCGGCGAGGGCCCAGTCTTTTCCTATGACGACCAGCATGATTTCAGCTAAATCGATCTCGCGGCGCAACGCTGCGTGGAAATTTTCACCCGGCTCGATCCCGTCCCGATCCATGAAGACCGAACCTGCATTCATCTCGGTGAGCCACTTCGTAAGCCAGTGGTAGATGCGCTCGGCGATGGGAGCGCTATCTTTGCGCCGGTAGCTGATAAAAACGCTGGCCATTCTTCACCGCATGCCGAGACAATCTTCTTCGACTCCCAGGCAGCCACAGTTATCATGCGTCCCCATTCGCACGCAAGACATGGCCATTCGAATCTTCGGACGTAAAAGTCGCGCCCCGCCGCGAACGTCAGCCCTTTTGCGCCTTCTTCTTCGTGAATCGCTCCAGGGCCCGTCTGCCCCGTTCGCGATCTCCCGTCATCAGATACACCAGCACCGCTCCCTGAAATAACTGCAGCAGCGTTTCCACATCCCTCGCGCTCGCCCCGAATCTCCGCAGCAGATCTACCCACAACTGCTGCTGCTCTTGATAAAACGCCCTCGCCCGCTCCGACCCGCTCCAGCCGCGCCGGTTTACATCCATCACCAGCTGCAGAGTCCCGCGCGACTGCGGAGCGGTCGACTGCTCCCACAAAGCCGCGACGACTTTATGAAGAGGTGTCCCCACCGGAAACGCACTCGGACTGAACCGCCCCCTGAGCCTGTCTTCCAGCCGCGCCATCACCGCCTCTTCCAGCGCTTCCCGGCCTCCGAAGTAATGGATCAGCATCCGCTTGCTCGATCCTGCCTGGGCCGCCAGCTGATCCAGGCTCAGATCGAGCGTCCCCGCTTGGACAAACGCAGCGAGCGACCTCTCCAGCAGTTCGGCTCTGTCCGGAGGTTGCTTCTTAACGGCCAACTTGCCTCCATTATGTACCACATGGTACAAGATTGATGTACCATACGGTACATACTGCTCTCAGGATTCCAACATGAAAGCTCACGACCGCATTTTCCTGCTGGGCTTCGGCATCGCCTTCTGGGCCATCGGAACCCTATGGTACCGGGTGCGAGGCGCCGCGGTCTTCGAGACCACAAGTCTGCGTTACTGGATCAACTTCGCCGTGGTCCCCGTCATGTCAGCCGTCATCTGCATTCTTATCCTTCGCTGGAGACACATCCCGGCGCCCGACTGGGCCTCTGCCGCCCTTCTCATCGCCCTGCCCGGCATGTTCGGAGAAGCCATCCTGCTCACGCGCTTCGCCGCCTTCATGCCTCGGATGCATGTGACCTCGGCAGGGAAGTACGGCGCATTTCTCTTCGCTGCCTACGCGCTCTTCCTCGCCATCGCGGAGATCGTCACGCTGAGGGCCGCTCCATAACATTGCCGAGCGGGCGTAGGACCCATCGACCATCTCAACCTGAACGAGGCACGTTACGCGTCGTCATACCTGAACGCGAGCAGTTTCCTCACGCGTTGGGAAAGACGATTCAGTTGCTCGAATGCGCTCTCCACATAGGCCTGCGCGTTCGGCCCGCCCTGGCGGGCCAGGTACATCGTATTTGTCAGGCTCTGCAGCGGATTGTTGATCTCGTGCGCCATTTCGTGCGCCCGGGCGCTCGAGGCCTCAGCCCGTTCGAGGCGCCGGGCCAGCTTTTCGGCAGCCTGCTGCCGCAGAATAATAGCCACAAAATCGCTCAGGCTCTTCAGCAGTTCGTAATCCTGAGGTTCAAACGCCTCCGCCGAGTCGTGGGCCACCGCCCAGATCGTTCCTCTTATCTCCCCGGCTTCCCACGGAATCAGAATTCCATCCTTGATCGGGTCGGCGATAACGCCCAGAAAGTCATAATAAGGCTGCGTCACGCGATACAGCTGCGGCCGCCCTGTGTCCAGGCATGTGCCGCAGGGACTGAAAAAGCGCGGCGTTCTTCCGTTTAGATACCGTTCGAAGCTCCCCGCGACCGCAACCCAGCGAAACATGGGTTCGCCGGCTTCATTCGGCTCCTCCAGGCTGATACCGGCGCTGTCCGCGCCACAGCAATCCATGGCAACCTTGACCAGCTCATCCAGCACATTTTCCGGGTGCTCAGCGAACGCCACCGTCACGCGCCGCAGCGCGTCAAACGGCTGCTGGAGGTCTCTCTGTTTGCGTTTACGCAGTGGAAAATCGGGATCGCTGAGGAGATCGCGCAAGTCCATCCCAGATTCAGCAATCTCTGGCTCTATCACCTGGCGGGCTCCTTCCGAAAACTGATCTCCTCTTTAACCGTACACCGGCCAAGCCGGAGAAAGCTGGAAACTTTAGATGCGCCTTGCTTACCGAAGCATGCCGTCGAGAAAATTCCCCCGCCCCGCCCCTCGAACCCACCCAAGCCCCTCCTGGAGATCGGGGTGGTCATCGGCTACTTACGCCTGTCCGATGAACAGCCCGCTTGCTCGCCAAGACCTGAGCAAAGCGCGTTAAGTCCGAATCTTTAACTGATTGGCTGTGTCTCGGGGAACTTCCACTTGCCCGAGAGAATTTCGGTGGAAATGACATGCCTCGGCACAAATGAATACACTGCTCTTCGAGCTGACTATCGGATGATTAGCCCTGACTTGTTGAAGCCGCAGTCTGATTCTCATATGCATTGGATAGGCGCCTCGCCCACACGCAGAGCAGTTCGCGGAGCTTACGGATGTCCCAGGTAATCCGGCAAGGAAAGGTTTATGACGTCTGTATCATCGGATCCGGCGCGGGAGGCGGAACAGCCGCCAAGGTCCTAACCGAGGGTGGGCTAAACGTTGTCATGCTCGAGGCCGGCCCAGTTCTAAATCCTGAACAAGATTTCGAGGAGCACGTCTGGCCCTACGAACTGCCCCATCGCGGCGCCGATGTCGGAGGCAGAGCCCGCCACGAGCTCAACACCGAATTCATGGCTCCTAACGGCTTTTGGGAGATCGATGGCGAGCCCTACACCACTGCGCCCGGCTCAAGCTTCCGATGGTTTCGCTCACGAATCGAAGGAGGCCGCACTAACCACTGGGGACGCATCGCTCTGCGCTTCGGTCCCGCCGACTTCAGGGCGCACTCCGCCGACGGCATGGGCGACGATTGGCCGATCACCTACGAGGAACTTGCTCCTTACTACGACAAGGTCGAGTCGTACATCGGTGTCTTCGGCTCGAAGGAGAACATCCCCAACGCGCCGGACGGCGTCTTTCTTCCTCCGCCGCGACCACGCTGCACTGAGACTCTGGTAAAGAAGGCCTGTGATCAGCTCAACATCACCTGCATCCCCTCCCGTCTCGCCATTCTCACCCAGCCGCTGAACGGGCGCCAGGCCTGTCATTACTGCGCGCAGTGTGGCCGGGGATGTCTTACTGCATCCAACTTCAGCTCCAGTCAGGTCATGATTCCCCCGGCGAAAGCCACCGGCCGATTCACCTTGATCGCCAATGCCATGGCCCGCGAACTCGTCCTCGGCAAGAACGGGACAGTCGAAGCAGTCTCTTACATCGACAAGACGACTCGCAGCGAAAAACAGGTCCGCGCGAAAGCCTTTGTCGTGGCGGCAAGCGCTTGTGAATCCGCCCGCCTGTTGCTGAATTCTCGCTCTGCGAGCTTTCCCGATGGGTTGGCCAACTCATCCGGAGTCGTGGGCCGCTATCTCACCGACTCTGTCGGTACTCATGTAGCGGGCTATTTCCCCCAGTTGGAAAAGATGCCTCCACACAATCACGACGGCGTTGGTGGCATGCACCTGTACATGCCCTGGTGGAAGTTCGGACAGAAGAATGACTTTCTGCGTGGCTACCACATTGAGTTCGGCGGCGGGCGCAACATGCCCAGCGTTGGGGAATTCGACGGAGTCTGTGCCCAGCATGAGGGCTACGGTGTTTCGCTGAAACAGAGATGCCGCACTTCCTATGGTTGCGCGATTGGATTCAGCGGGCGCGGCGAGATGATCCCCAATGCCCAGAGCTTCTGCGAGATCGACCCTATCGTCGTCGACAAGTGGGGAATCCCGGTTCTCCGCTTTCACTGGCAATGGGGAGAAAACGAGTTGAAGATGGCCGCCCATATGCAAGAAACCTTCCGCTCCATCATCGAAACCGCCGGCGGAACCGTCTTGACCAATCCGTCTCTGGCCGTCGCTCCCGACAAGGCGCGCGTCAGCCAGGTCGCCATATCCGAGGGCGGCACTATCATCCATGAACTGGGCACAATACGCATGGGCAACGATGCAAAGACGTCGGTCCTGAACAGCAACTGCCAGGCTCACGACGTCAAAAATCTATTCGTCGCCGACGCTGCACCGTTTGTGACCAACCCCGACAAGAATCCCACT
Organism: uncultured Acidobacteriaceae bacterium; assembly: GCA_963724375.1. Lineage (GTDB taxonomy): Bacteria > Acidobacteriota > Terriglobia > Terriglobales > Acidobacteriaceae > Silvibacterium. The sequence goes on along the minus strand of CAVRUM010000010.1, from coordinate 136,968 downwards.
CTGACCATCATGGCCCTGTCGTGGAGAACCTCCGACTACCTGCTCGGCCAGGCAAAGAAGGGAGAGCTTTAGAAATCATGAGCACCGTCTCGCGCCGCGATGCCTTGAAATCCCTCAGCATGGGAGCCATAGCGGCCTCTGCGCTCCACACCATCCCTCTTCAGGCCGCGGCATACGTCCACAGCCAGGTCGCTGCTGAAAAAGCCGGGAACAAAACCGGCGCGTACACGCCCAAGTTCTTTCCTCCACAGCAATACAAAACGCTGCAAAGCCTGTGCGAGACTATTCTTCCCGCCGACGCAGATTGCGCCGGCGCCATCGAAGCCGGAGCACCCGAATTCATCGACCTGCTCACCAGCGAGAATCCGGAATATCAGCTGAAGCTCGGCGGCGGATTGATGTGGCTCGATTCCACCTGTGCCGATCGCTATGGCAATGCCTATCTCGACTGCACTTCGCAACAACAGAAAGAGATCCTCGATCTCATTGCATACCGCAAGAACGCTGTGGTTGATCCTGGCCTGAACCAGGGAGTCGCCTTCTTCTCATTCCTGCGCGACCTCACCGCGGATGGCTTCTTCACCAGCGAGATCGGTATTGCGTACCTCGGCTACATCGGGAACACATATTTGAACCACTTCCCCGGATGCCCGCCGGTTCCAGGCGTGTAGATTGCGAATTTGGGAAATCCTGAGATCCGCAATGGATTTGGAACCGTCGAACCGAAACTGTTGCTCGGGCCAGATAGAGTGAGTGGCCAACTGGTCCGTAGGGGGCAGCAAATTTTCAAATCCGGGTGTTGATGCATGGAGCAAAATAATGCCGAGGCATTCCTATGACTGAATCTGCTGAGCTTCCGATGACGACGTTGCCGCTCAACCATGGAGGCGGCCATATCCCCGCGCTCGGCTTTGGCACACTGATTCCAGATCCGGCCGTGACAATTACTGCGACCAGAGCAGCACTGGAAGCCGGATTTCGACACTTCGATTGTGCTGAGCGATACCGGAACGAGCGCGAGGTAGGCGAGGCATTGGAAGCAGGACTTGCCGCCGGGGGGATCGCGCGCAAAGACATTTTTCTCACCACGAAGTTGTGGAACTCCAATCATCGGCCCGAGCGCGTCGAACCGGCATTCGAGGCAAGTCTCGACAGACTCAGGATCAACTATCTCGATCTCTACCTCATTCACACTCCATTTGCATTTCAACCCGGGGACGAGCAGGACCCGCGGGATCAAAACGGCAACGTCGTTTACGACGACGGCGTAACTCTGTTCGATACCTGGAGGGCGATGGAGTCTCTTGTGGACAATGGCAGATGCCGCGCCATCGGACTGTCTGACATCACCTTGAACAAACTGTTGCCCCTCTACGAATCGGCGAGAATCAAGCCGGCTGTAGTCCAGGTCGAGTCACATCCGTATCTGCCGGAGACGGAGCTTCTGGAATTCTGCAAGGAGAAGGGCATTGTGCTTTTGGCTTTTGCGCCGTTAGGCCACGGAACCAGACCGGGGCCGCTTGAAGATCCAGTCGTTACCGCAATCGCCGCACGAGTGGGAAAGACCCCGGCGCAGGTGCTTCTGGCGTGGGCAGTACAGCGAGGCACTGCTTTGCTTACCACGCCCAAATCTGCAGCTCGCGCGAGAGAAAACTTCAACATTTCCGCCCTGCCGGAAGATGCATTGGACGAAATCAATCGCATTGAGACCAGGCAGAGACTTAACCCGGTAGTCCACACAGGCGTCCCGGGTTTCATTCCGCGAGTCAGTTCAACATGAAGACCGAATATTCTCCAGAGGAGGAGTCGATGCAGGAGCAACAGATACGTGAGGCCCTGGATTTGCACTGGCGGGCGTCGGCGGCCGGCGATGCAAACGCGGAGCACGATATTTACGATGACAATGCCATTTGCGACTATCCCCAGTCGGGCGAGCGAATCCTGGGGCGAGCCAATTTGCAGGCCTTGCGGAGTCATCATCCCGGCAAGCCGTCAGGTTTCACCGTGAAGCGAATTGTTGGAAGAGGTGATCTCTGGATCACCGAATACACCATCACCTACCAAGGGCGGCCAGCATACACAGTGAGCATTATGGAATTCCGCGACGGCAAGGTCGTGCACGAGACACAGTATTTCGCGGATCCTTTCGAGGCTCCTGCGTGGCGAAGCCAATGGGTTCAGCAGAGCGCCTGACGCCGAAAAACACGAGGTCAGCACGACGGATTGCTAGCGAACGGTGATGATCGAGCTTTCGTCATCGTCGCGGTATGCGCATGGGCGTCTGTGCCACTTCGATCTGCTAAGCAATCAAAGCTGCGCCAAAAGAGTAGTTGGTCAGTTTGAACTCGATGCGAGCGAGAACTTTCCCAACTAAATCGTATTTACGGTGTGGAGGGCCTTCGGGCGCCCTGAAGCCACTCGGAAAACCAATCTCCGACGAGTCTTGCGCCAAAGCCGCTCCGACGCATACTCTTCCAGTCCAGCGTTAGACAAGCAAAATGGAATCCCGGCCTGCAACTTGTGGCGGGACTTCGAAAAACGCGATGTCTCACGCCCCCGATAATGAGAGGTGATGAATCATGCCACTGAGTAGCAGCAACAACGCGATTCTCGTCGACAATTGTAAGAGTCTGCAGAACCTGATTGTGACCCTCCATGTCACGCTGGACTTGGTCACGGCCGGGAATAATGGATTCTCGCTGCAATTGAATTGCTATCCGCAGACCAATCCCCAGGCTACTTATAATGGCAAGCCTCTGAATTGGTTTCAGTACGTAATCGCCGTAGAAAACAACTCGGTTCAGTGGGGGATCCAGTACTGGTCCGAGGTAAAGGGTTTCGGTTTTAGCCCAGCCAACAATTATTCCTCATTCGCCTCTGCCTCATCGAACCAGGTGCCGGCAGGCTCGGTGATGAGAATTGCGCTCCAGACTGATGGCGAAGGCAATGTGACAAGTACGACATTCAGTCTTACCGATCCCTCGGGTGAGGTTTCCAGTTACACGTTCACCTTCCCGTCTGACTGCTTGTGTGCGATTTATGGCGCGCAGGTCGATCTCGTAGGACCGCCCAGCGGCACCCACACCTGCACATTCACATCAGGATTGGGAGTCCTGACCTATTGGGTAAAATCAGGCACGCTTGCGCAACAGGTTGCGAACACTTGCGGCGGCTCTCAGCCCGGCACGGGTGAGACGTCCAATGTCCTGTATGGCGATTTGGTGCCGCCTTCTGGTCAGGCGATATTCCAGCTGTTCGTTGGATAGCTCTAAGGCCGTTATTTTAAGGTGATCGGGCCCAATACCGCGATGCAGCCGGTCTCGGGAAATGCAGCCACTCCTACGGGCCACGGCTCCTTGATCGACGCTATTGGCAGATTTTGTTGCAGAAGTCCTTTGCGTTCGCTATGAACGGTGATTCTGTTGCTCTGGTGTGATTCGCTACGGAGCGGTCGATGATTTTGCAGATCAATCGTGACCAGGCGCAATTTTTCTATTCATTCCGTTTCGAACAGATGGTTCTGCCCGCCCTCAAGCTGCTTGACATTGCTGCCGCGGGCGAATCACCGCGTATACAGAACAACGGGGCGTACCTTCCGGCTCACCGGCCACACGCCCACAACCGCGAATACGCTTCCCATTGTGCATAGATTTCCCTGAATCAGGAAGCCCGCGGGGTCATGCTGGATGGATCGCTGGTTTTCGGAAGCATAAGCCATGCGACTGCGGCGCTTGCCAGCGATAAGCCTGCGCAGACCAACATCACGATTCGGAATCCGAATACGAACGCTTGTCGAATCGAATCGTTGATGACGGCCTTCGTATTCGGATCGAGATTGTCAGGTGCCTGCAAACCAGCGAGCCTGGACTCATGAGCCCGAAGTTCCTGCTGTACCCATGACGGCAGAGTGAGGTGATCCAATGCGCGATCGAGCCCCACGCGAAACTCATAGACCATCACTATCCCCAGGATTGCGATTGCAAGAATTCCAGCGACACGGGCGATCGCGTTGTTGATTCCAGACGCGGTCCCGACGCGCTCCTGATCCACTGAATTCATCACAACAGTGGTAAGGGGCGCCACTGTGACCGCCATTCCGAATCCGAGGATGAGCACAGCGGGAAAAAACATCACCCAATAATTATGTGCGATGGTGGGCACGGCAAACAGGACGAAGCCAAGCGCGGCAATGAGAGGGCCGCCGATCAATGGGCTTCTTGCGCCGTAACGCGCGACAAGTCCGCCAGACCAACGTGAAAGAAGAAACACCAGAAGAATCAACGGAAGGATAGCTGCGCCGGCCGAGGTTGAGGAGTATTTCTGAACCTGGATCAGGTTTAACGGAAACAAGAAGAAGAAAATTCCAAGGGCTGCGTATAGGAATAAGGTGAGCAGGTTTGCGCCGCCAAAGCTCGGATTCTTGAAAAGAACGAGCGGGACCATCGGGAAAGAACTGTGAACTTCGATTGCGAAAAATCCGATGAGAGAGCCAAAGCCCACGATTAAACTTCCGAAGACCAGAGGATTTCTCCAACCCAGGTTGGTTGACTCGATGAAGCCAAAAACAATACCGCCCAGTCCAAGTGTTGCGAGCAGCGCTCCAGGCCAATCGACTCGACGTGCGAGCGTACTGTTGGTTTCTGGGATTCGCCAGGCCGAAATAGCAATCACCGCCGCTGCAAGGGGAACATTGATGAAAAATACCCAGCGCCAGGAAGCATGCTCAACGAGCCATCCTCCTAAGACAGGGCCAACCGCCATGGTGATCGCAGTAAATCCAGACCAGGTGCCAATCGCCTGACCACGGCTTTTCTCATCGAAATATGCACTGATAATCGCCAGGCTACCAGGCACCAAAAGCGCAGCGCCCACACCCTGAATGCTGCGTGCGACGATCAACACAGGAATACTTGGTGCAACGCCGCAGACGACGGAAGCAACAGTAAAGACCGACACACCCGCCATAAAGACCAGACGGCGGCCAAACAGGTCACCGAGCGAGCCGCCGACCAGGATCAACGCACCTAAAAACAGCCCATAGGACTCTACCACCCATTGCACATCCACCAGGGTGGCGTGGAAGCTTGCTTGCAGCGACGGCAGAGCGATATTGATCGCAGTACTGTCGATGAATGCCATGCTGGAAGCAAGAATGGTTGCCGTGAGGATCCACGGCTTGGCTGCTTCTCTACATGGGACTTCAGCTCCCGTTAATTGACTTACCGCGTCGCAGGGTGTCCTCATGGAAAACTATGGATGCCGCTTGGTCGCGTACTCTTTCCTTTGCGCTTCTTCGCTAACCTCGTAGCGGCATGCCGAGGAACGCTCGCAGTAGGTCATGGATAAAGGCCGCAAACCATGAAAATTGCAACTATTCTCCCGTCGGTAGTGGTGCAATTTTGATTGAATTCAAATTGCACCGCTACCCTCACGTCAATCCTCTTGGCAAAGATTCCGCAACGGGGGTTATCCAGGAGGTTTTTTGGCTTACAAATTGCGACCAAAAACGGAAGGGGAGGGGGTCACCCCTGACCTCTAACCTCTGATCCCTGTTCTCTCCCTTGATTCCCCCCGGAATTCACCCGGCGGTCCACAGCCCATCGCAAGCTATAGTCGGAGACGGCGATTCTCCTGCGACCTTGCTCGGCCGTGGCGAAAACTGAAGCAACTACAAGCCGCAGATCCACGCTCGCTGGAGCGACCCTCGTCAGCGTCGGCGACAACGATCCCGACGATATCGACGAGGCTTTCCTCCGGCCCGCCTCCGCCTCCCGGTCTCGCTCCGGTCGGGATGGCGCGGCTGACCGTCTCACTGAGAAGGCCGTTGACAGCGTCGGCGACACCGGACCAACCGCCCGCGACGAGCAGCCCTTCCTCCGTACCCGCCGCCGCCCGCCCGTCCGCCAGGGACTCCTTCCCGCTTGGGCTCGCACTCGGTGGGGAAGAGTAGCCCTGCTCCTGGCCGCCCTCACCGTAGCCGGGGGCGTGGTCTGCGCCGTCCTTGCCATCCGCAATTTTCTCGACAACGACCCGCGCTTCCGCATCGACACCGCCGCCTCGATACAGACCGTCGGAAACAGCCAGCTCACCCGCGACGACCTGCTCTCCGTCTTCGGAGCCGACATCGGACGCAACGTCTTCTTCATCCCGCTCGCCACGCGCCGCGCCGAACTGGAGCGCATTCCCTGGGTCGAGCACGCGACTGTGATGCGCATCCTGCCCAACCAGCTTCGCGTTGCCGTGCGTGAGCGCACGCCCATCGCTTTTGTCCGTATCGGCGACCGGATCGAGCTGGTCGACGCCGACGGCGTAATCCTAAGCATGCCTCCCGCGATGATCGCCGCGCGGCACTTCTCCTTCCCGGTCGTTACGGGAATCAACCCCACCGATCCGCTGTCCGTCCGCACGCCGCGCATGCACCTATACCAGAGGTTCATCGCTGACATCGACTCGGAAGGCCAGAAGATCTCCGCCGATTTGAGTGAGATCGACCTCTCCGATCCCGAGGACGTCCGCGCGACCCTGCCTGCCGGCTCGACCGACATGCTCCTCCACTTCGGAGACGAGAAGTTTCTCGCCCGCTACCACACTTATCAGCAGCACCTCGCCGAGTGGCAGCAGCAGTATCCCCATCTGGCCTCGGTCGACCTCCGTTACGACACACAGGTAGTCCTCAAGATGGCCGATGGCCACGCCGCCGACACCGGGTCTGTTCCACCCGCCGAGTCCGCGCCGGCTGCATCGCCCGGGTCTTTGCCGGCCGCCTCGCTCGTGAACGCCCGGCAGCATCCCGCACCGGTACACAAGCACCCCACGGTTGCACATCCAGGAGTCGCACATCCAGGAGTCGCCGGATGAGCCAGAAGGCCGACAACCTCATCGCCGTCCTCGACGTTGGTTCAGCCAAGACCCGCGTCCTGATCGCCGAGCTGAACGACGGAGCGCTCCGGTACCGGGGACACGGCATCGTCGACTCCGCCGGCACCCGTAAGGGTGTCATCGCCGACCTCCGCCCCGCCGTCGAGACCATCAACCAGGCCGCCACCCTCGCCGAAGACTCCGCCGACGCCACCATCGAGAGCTGCGTAATCTCCGTAGGTGGCCCCCACATCCGCGGCCTCAACAGCCGGGGCGGGATCAGTCTGGGCTCGCGTATGCGCGAAATAACCCGGGAGGAGGTCAGGGCCGCGGTCGATCGCGCCCGCTCCATCTCGCTGCCCCCCGATCGCGAGATTGTCCACTTGCTGCCGCAGCAGTTCATTCTCGACGAGCAGCCTGGCATTCACGATCCCATCGGCATGGTGGGCAATCGCCTGGAAGTCAACCTGCACATCGCCACCTGCTCGGCCAGCGCGCAGCAAAGCATCGTGAGCTGCGCGAACAAGGCCGGCCTCGAGGTCACCGAAGCCGTCTTCGAATCGATTGCCGCTGCCGAGGCCACTCTCTCAGCCGATGAGCGCGAGCTCGGTGTATGCCTCGTCGACATAGGCGCCGGAAGCTCCGAATTGATCGTCTACTTCGAAGGTTCGGTGGCGCACACATCGGTCATTCCGATCGGCGGAGACCACTTCACCAACGATCTCGCCGTGGGGCTTCACATCACCGCTCCCGAGGCCGAATGGATCAAGTGCCATTACGGCAACGCGGTCGTGACTTCGGTGTCGCAAAGCAATGAAATCGAGTTGCAGGGCATGCCCGGATTCGAGCCGCGACTCGTCAGGCAGCGCTTCATCTGCGAAATTCTCGAGCCTCGCGCCTGCGAGCTATTCCGAATGCTGCGCGATAATCTGCGCCACGGAGGCGTTCTCGAAGCCCTCGGCGCCGGCTGCGTTCTGACTGGCGGTGGCGCCCGCCTGGCGGGAATCCTCGATGTTGCCGAAAGCCAGCTTCGCGTGCCGGCACGCATCGGCTCGCCCGTTCCCCTGTCCCGTATGCCGTCCGAGCTTGCGCAGCCCGAGTGCGCCGCCCTGATCGGAACCCTGCTTTATACCCACCGCACCAGCGTTATGCGTGCGGCGGAAGACAACAGCCTGCGCGCGAAACTGCGCGCCATCTTTGCCGGAAGCCTATAGGAGCCGAAGCCATGAACCGTCCAGACGAAATCCGCATTCACTACCACGATGAAATCCCGCGCGGGGCCAGGATCAAGGTCATTGGCGTCGGCGGCGGAGGCGGCAACGCCGTGAACCGCATGATCGCCGCGCGCGTCGAAGGCGTGGAGTTCATCGTTGCCAATACCGATCGGCAGGCCCTCCAGCTCTCGCAGGCGCCCATCAAGCTGCAACTCGGCACCAAGCTTACCAGCGGCCTGGGAGCAGGCGCGAATCCTGACGTTGGCCGCAAGGCCGCTCTTGAAGATTCCGAAAAGATCATCGAAGCGCTCGAAGGCGCGGACATGGTCTTTGTCACCGCCGGCCTCGGTGGCGGCACCGGCACGGGCGCAGCCCCGGTCATCGCGTCTTTGGCGAGTGAGATGGGCGCGCTCACCGTAGCCGTCGTGACCAAGCCGTTCGCCTTCGAAGGCAAACGCCGCCTGGTTCAGGCTGAGCGTGGCATGCAGGAATTGCTCGACAGCGTCGACACCGTCATCGTCATACCTAACGAGAAACTGCTTGCCGTGGCCAAGGATGCCGGCTTCTTTGAGTCCTTCCGCATCGCCGACGACGTGCTCCGCCAGGGCGTACAGGGCATATCCGACATCATTACTATTCCCGGAATCATCAACCGCGACTTCGCAGACGTGAAGACGACGATGGCCGGGATGGGATACGCCGTCATGGGCACTGCCGTCCGCGGGGGAGCCAACCGCGCCGTTGAAGCCGCCCAGGCCGCCATGGCCTCGCCACTGCTCGAAGACGGAGCCATCGACGGAGCTCGCGGCATTCTCATCAACATCTCCGGTTCCAGCTCTCTCAAGCTGACCGAGGTCAACGAAGCATCCACGCTGATCCAGAATGCGGCGCACGAGGAAGCCAACATCATCTTCGGAGCCGTCCTCGACGAAAACATGAAAGACGAGGTCAAGGTCACCGTCATCGCGACCGGCTTCCGGAAGGAGATGCCTGAGCGGCGGGAGCGAATGCTCAACGCAGTTCTTCATCAGACGCTGGTCCCGCGTGTCGAGACCAGCGTCCAGACTGTCCGGCCCCGGTTTGCAGGCGAAGAAGAGGTCGATGAGCCGGTCTTCGCTTCAGCCTCCCGGCGCAGCTTCGCGGACGACCGCCCGGAACCCGAGCCCGTGATCGTTGCCGAGACGGAACGCGAAGTTGAGCCTGCTTACCAATCCTCCGCTCCGCATAACGTTCTTGCCGCCGATGCTTATGAATCTCCGGCTGTGGCGGAAGAGGTCGCGGTTGCGGTGGTGGACCTGCCTGCTCACCCGGAAACGTTCCTGGCCGATAGTCACAATCAGGAAGGGGAGAATCTCGACATCCCGGCCTTCCTGCGCCGGGGAGGGCTGTAAGGCACTTAAGAGCCTCGTGTAGCGGGATGTAGGAGCTCGCCCCGTGAGTTTGCCGTAAAATTGGGAAAGAAGTTCCTGGTGCCGAACCGGGAACCCTTTCTAATGAAATAGCAATTTAGTCATTCGCGAATGCGATTCTCTGTGTAAGATTTCGAGCAGAGTCCGGTTTTGCGTCTGAGAGAAGTGCCATAACTCCCCTCGGGGTGCAGTCGAGGTCTTTTGATAATGCTGATGAGACGCTTGGTTTATTACTCTTGTTCGGTGGTTCTGCTCGCACTGCCCGTCGCAAACGTCAGGGCCGAGGCTCCTGACCCGAGTCCGACCACACCACACCATGCGACCCATCACGGCCACGCGCACGTGCAGGAGTCGGCCAGCGCGCAAAAGCATATCAGCCATCTCCAGCACAGCCATCGGGTCGCGTCCACGACCACCGCAAGCACCTCGGCCGTTCATCACTACTCCGGCTCGGCCCACCTTCGCCGGGCATCGTTGACGGTGCACCGCAGTTATGAGCGCTTTTACGTGAGCTCCTTCACCGACCAGGATCTGACCCAGGGCGATATCACTGCCGGAGAAGACCCGGTGGTCCGCCAGGCAGCCATCGCAGCCCTGGGCAATATGTACGGTACCGTGGTGGCCATCGATCCCAGCAACGGCCGCATACTCGCCATGGTGAACCAGAAGCTTGCCCTCTCCAGCGGTGCTGAGCCTTGCTCGACCATCAAGGTTTCCGTCGCACTGGCCGCACTCTCCGAAGGCATCATCACCAAGGACACCCCGGTCAACCTCGGCGGTTCGTATCACATGAACCTGACCGAGGCTCTTGCTCACTCCAACAATCTTTACTTCGAGACCCTTGGCCGAAGCCTCGGCTTTGAGCGCGTCCGCCACTATGCCAATCAGTTCGGGCTCGGCGAGCTTGCCGGCTACAACATTCCCGGCGAGCAGCTTGGCGTTTACCCGGATCAGCCTCTGCCCGCCGACCGCGGCGGTGTTGGCCGCATGTGCTCCTTCGGCGAGAGCGTTTCGATGACCCCCCTCCAGCTCGGCGCTCTGGTCTCGGCCATCTCCAACGGTGGAACCCTCTACTATCTCCAGCACCCGACCACACCTGATCAGGTGGTGAACTATCAGCCTCGCATCAAGCGTACCCTCGATATCCGCAACCTTATCCCTGAGATTCAGGATGGGATGCACGCTGCCGTCGAGTACGGAACGGCCCGCTCGCTCAGAGTCAATTTCAACCAGTTCCCGGTGATGGGAAAGACCGGCACCTGCTCGAATAACGGCACGCGCTTTGGCTGGTTCGCGTCCTACGCCGATACCCAGTACGGCCGCATCGTTACCGTGATCTTCCTCGAAGGTGGCCGGCCTACTTTTGGTCCTAAAGCCGCTGAGCTCACCGGCTACTTCTACAAGAATCTTTGGGATCACAGCTATTTTGCGCAGAAGCAACCCGCAGAACAGCCCGCCATGATGCAGGCTGGCGAGGCCGCGCCCGCCACAGCAACGGGCGTCAACCAGTAAAGAGTTCGGCTCAAGAAAATGGCCTCCCTGCGGGGAGGCCATTTTGCTGCTCTCACACACCGGCTTCAAACAATCGGGTACGATGGCTGCGTGAGTCCGATTTCCGCGCTCCCTATACTCACAGCCGATGAAATGCGCGCCGCCGACCGCGCCACGACTGAACGGTTCGGCGTTCCCTCCATCGATCTCATGCGCCATGCCGGGCAGGCAGTCGCCCATTTCATCGAGCGCGAATATCCGCACTGTCGCCGCATCACCGTCTTATGCGGCAAAGGCAACAACGGAGGCGACGGTTTTATCGCTGCCCGTAATCTCGCGGGCGCCGGCAGGGAAGTAACGGTCCTCCTTCTCGGAGATCCTGCTGACCTCAAAGGTGACGCTAAAACCGCCTTTGCCGAGATGCAGCTCAGCCCCGTTCTCGTTCCTGAGGAAGCCGCTCTCGATCCGCCCCAGGTCCGGGCAATTCTCACCGATTCCGATCTTATGCTCGACGCAGTGGTGGGCACGGGCTTTCAACCGCCTCTCCGCGGAGTGGCGGCAACCCTGCGCGACCGAGTCAATCAGCTCGCCAATCCCATCATTGCCGTCGACCTGCCCTCCGGATGGGACGCCGACTCACGCGATTTCAATGCTGACGGTGCTTTCCGCGCGGACGCTGTTGTCACCTTTACAGCCCCTAAGCTCGCTCATGTCTTTGGAAATATGACCGGAACCGTGAACGGGCCCATTGTCGTCGCTCCTATCGGTTCACCGCCGGAGGCTGTCCGGTCCAGCCTTGATCTAACCTGGGCGGGATCCTCCCATGCGCTTACAGAACCGCACCGGCCTTCCGACAGCAACAAGGGTATGTATGGTCACGTCCTCATCATCGGCGGTGGACGAGGTAAGTCCGGTGCTCCCGCGATGTCTTCGCTTGCCTGCCTGCGTACTGGGGCGGGACTCGTTACCGCTGCGGTCGTGCCTTCCATTCTTTCTGGTGTCGCCGCTATCACGCCTGAACTCATGACGGCCGTGCTTCCCGAGGGCCCTGCGGGCGAAGTCACTGGGAGAGATCTCGACTACGATGAGCTTCTTGAGAAGAAGACGGTGCTCGCAGTTGGGCCTGGCCTCGGCCAGCATCCGGCGACGGAGGCCTTTCTTCTGGAGCTTCTGGAGAGGACGCAACTTCCCATCGTTCTCGATGCCGATGCGCTCAACATCCTGGCAAAGCACCCCGAAAAAATCGATGGCCGCGATCGCACTATGGTCCTCACCCCGCATCCCGGCGAGATGGCCCGGCTTGCAGGAATCTCTACCAAAGAGGTTCAGGCCAACCGTGAGTCTCTCGGCCTTGAATTCGCCACCCGGCATCACGTAACGCTCCTTTTAAAAGGATGGCGTACCCTTGTCGCGCATCCAGGCGGGGCAATAGCGATTAACACAACGGGAAATCCCGGTATGGCCAAGGGCGGCAGCGGAGATATCCTCACCGGTATTGTGGCTGCAATGATCGCCCAGCATCCCGATCGTGTCGCGGACGCCGTCAATGCAGCAGCATATATTCATGGTCTCGCCGCTGATATCGCTGTCAATGGACAGGATGAGCACACATTGCTCGCGACTGACACCATTTCTCACCTCTGGCGTGCATTTCGATTTCGTCCGGCCGATCCCGCGGGTTATGTTTGGGTGCAGGGGCTTCCACGCCGCTTCTTCGAAAATTGGATGGAGATCAGATGACCACGGAAACCGCCAATCGCAAGGTTCACGAGTTCGAGAGCAGCAGTGCCGCCGATACCATCCGCTGCGGCCACGAGATCGCCCGCCTTTTGAAGCCCCCCAAGCTCATGATCATGCATGGCGACCTGGGCGCTGGCAAGACAACCCTGGTCAAAGGGATTGCCGAGGCCCTCGATGCCGCCGAACCCGACGAGGTCACCAGTCCCACCTTCACGCTTATCCACGAGTACGAGGGAAAATACGGCGACAAACCCGTCACCCTTTATCACCTCGACCTCTATCGCGTCGATACCGAGCGCCAGCTCGATACCCTCGGCCTCGAAGAACTCATCCGGCCGGATAGCATCATCCTTGTCGAGTGGGGAGACAAATTTCCTTGGGTTGCCAAGCGCAGCCAGGGTGAGATCAAGATGTGCACCACGGGCGGTGACAAGCGCAAGATCACCGTCACTCTGAAAGATTAAGCCCGTTCTAAGTGCTCGTTGAAATTGTCGATCCCGCCGCTCGGCCCCGCGGCTTAGGACGGTCTTCCCGCCCGCCCTCCACAAGCCAGAACCCTAGTCCAGTGAGGAGCACACCTCCGGCCGCGAACTTCGCCGCTGGTGGCGCTCCGGACGGCGAGAGGAGTGCCTCAAGAATTCCGGCGGCAAACAGCAGCGGCACCACCCCAGCCAGCAGGCGGATCGCCTCCCCCGCGCCCAGCGCCAAAGAATCCCTGCGCCGCAGCAACCCCGGGAAGAGCAGGCCTGCACCCAGCCTTAGCCCGGCCCCGCCGGCGATAAAGATGCTAGGCAGCTCCAGCGCCCCATGGGCGGCGACAAAGCTGAACAGGTCCAGCGCCATGTGCGCCTGCGAGCAGGCCGTGCTGAGTACGCCCATCAGCAGGCCATTGTTGAAAAGCAGGTAGATCGTCCCCAGGGCGCCGGCAATTCCCCCGGCGAAGGTCGCAAAGCACACGCTGATATTGTTCGTGAGAATCGCCGACGACGCCTGCGGCTTCATGCTCAGCAACGAGTGCGTCCACATCTCGTGCCGGTCGATCGCCTGCAGAATGTTCGGAGGCAGCAGCAGTCTCTCGAACTGGGGCCGACTCAACGTCAGGACCGTTCCCAGCGCCGCCGCGGCCAGAAAAATCAGGAACGAGATTGCCACATAAGGAAAGAGCCTTCGAAAGATGCGCGGATATTCGTACGCCAGGAAGCGCACAACAGAGCTCAGACTTGTTTTCCGCCCTGAATAGATCCGGTTGTGCGCCCGGCTGAGCAGCTGGTTCAGAAATTCCTCCAGTGTGCTCGACGCCTGATCTGACCGGACCGCCGAGAGGTCGCTGGCAACCTGCCGGTAGAGCAGCCCGAACTCGCGCAGCTCGTCCCCGGACAGGGCGCCGATGCCCGACTTCTCCACCTGGCGCGTCAAGGCGTCCAGCCGGTTCCAGGAACTCTTTCGTTGCTCAATCCAGCGGTTGGAAATCATGCGACGATGGAACTTAAGAACCCCCCATGAACGACTATGGCCAGCCGTCCCTCGATCCTCTCATTCACGATCAGCTTACTATCGACCAGCTATCGATCGAGACGCCCGAGCAGGTCTCCATTCGCTTTCCGCTCGCCGGCATGGGGAGCCGGTTTCTCGCCATTCTCATCGACAGTCTCCTACAGGGGGCCGTCTACTTTGCCCTTGTTCTCGTATTCGTCATCGTTCTTTCAGCCGCTCCAAAAAGCGCCGCGGGTGTACTCTCCCGCAACGGTGAAAAGTGGCTTCTTGCCGGATTTATCCTCGTTAACTTCGTCATGTATTGGGGCTATTTCACTCTCTTCGAGGCCTTCTGGAACGGCCAGACCCCAGGCAAAAGGCTCTTCAGGATCCGCGTCATTCAGACCTCGGGCCGTCAGATCAGCTTTTTCGAAGCCATGATCCGCAACCTCCTCCGCCTCGTTGATATCCTGCCCTCGTTCTATCTGGTTGGCGTGATCGCAATGGCCTGTAACCGCCGCCACCAGCGCCTTGGAGACCTCGCTGCCGGAACTCTGGTCGTCCACGAGCGTCCTGCCGAAGAACCCATCTGGGGTGGAACCGGCCCACGTACCATCACTGCCGAAGCCTTCCGGCCAGCAGAACCGGAACCCGATTTCCTTTCGCAGCGCATTGTCCCCGTCGCGCTTCCCGCTGACGCCACTGCGAGACTCTCCGCCGCCGACCTGAACGTCATCGACAGATTTTTCGCGCGCGCACTCGATATGGAGTTAAGTACTCGCTCCCAGATCGCTGCGCGGCTAGCCGCCCAGATGTGCGCGAAGATGCACTTCGAAGCGCCTCACGACATCAATCCGGAACGAGTGCTGGAAGCTATCGCCCACCAGTTGCGGATCCATGGAACGGGTCGCTGACTCTTGATCCGGGTGTCTACAGCCTCGCTCGCACCTCGCGTGCCATCTGAATTTCTTCCTGCGCGGGGACGATGCGTACCTCCACGCTGCTCGAATCTCTGGACAGCACCGGCTCCGATGCTGCGTTGCGAGCCGAATCCAGTTCAACACCGAGCAGCGCCAGCCGTTCGCAAACTCCTGCCCGCACCTCTGCGCTGTGCTCGCCGATTCCTCCGGCAAAAACCAGCATGTCGAGAGACCCCAGCGACACCGCAAAGGCCGCAACTGTCTTTGCGATAGCGGTGCAGAAAATATCGATGGCAAGAATCGCAGCCTGGCTCCCACTCGCAGCAGCCTTTTGCAACTCCCGCATATCATTCGAGCCGCCAAGAGCCTGGAGCCCCGACTCGTGATTCAGCAGGTTCTCAAGCTCGTCGCCGCTGAGCCCTTCCGTTCTTCGGATATACAGCAGCACTCCCGGATCGAGGTCGCCAGTGCGCGTGCTCATAGGAATCCCGCCCGTCGGCGTTAGTCCCATGCTGGTGTCAACGGATTTGCCCTTGCGCAGCGCCGCCAGGCTGGCCCCGTTTCCCAGGTGAGCCACCACTGTGTGTGGCTTAAGCTCAGCCCCTAGTTGATGCACGATCGAAGCGTAGGACAACCCATGAAACCCATATCGCTGCACTCCCTCTTCCAGATACTTGCGCGGAAGGGGATAGTGATACGCCCTCTCCGGTAGTGTCTTGTGGAAGGCAGTATCGAAGCAGGCGAACTGCGGTAGACGCGGCAGCATCTCTTCCACATGCCGTATCAGTGCCAGCGACGTCGGAATGTGCACCGGCGCAAAATGCACCGACGCTTCAAGCGCCGCGATGACGTCTGGAGTGATGCGCACATGGTCGCGCAGCCGCGGGCCGCCGTGCACGATCCGGTGCCCTACAGCAGCCGGCTGCGGAAACTCGAGTCTTTCCAGTGCGTCGGTGATTCGGTTGAGGGCAGCCTGCTGAGAATTGATAGGCGCCTCTTCGGAATGCAGGCTCGCGCCTTCGCCATTCAGGACTTCCAGCTTGCCGGCAGCTTTGCCGATCCCGTCCGCACCGCCCTTTGCTAGCGTCCGTTCCTGGCCGTTTTCCTCGGCGAAAAGCCCGAACTTCAGTGTGGAAGATCCGCTGTTGATTGCCAGGATCGCGTTCATGCCTCACCCATTAATCTCTTGCCGCATGTGGATTCTATCTTGATTCCACTTCAGAACGATCAAAGCGAGGTTGAACGCGAATCCCGGGGATTTTCAGCTTACGGGAACATAAACAGCGAATCCGCGCGGCGGAGCAGGAAACTCAGCCAACCCTTCGGCGTCGGTAGTGCGCTCCTGCGGCAGTGCAACATCATGACCATCCCACGCGGCGGGAACAAATTTCTGGTTCTTCCACTGCGTTTTTACCGGCGTGCCGCTCCACTGGGTTCCCAAATTATTGAGCACAAAAATCAGGCCCGGCTGCTGTTCGAATCCGGTTCGCTGCATGATGTAGAGGTCTGGGTCCGCATGCAGGATCTGCGTGTCCCCTCCCGCAAATTTATGGTGAACATGGATCAGCGCATCGATGCCGTTCATCGTTCCCGGCCGCGCCAGTTCAAAGTTGAAGTAATCCAGCCAGAAGACCGACGGATAGCCTTCATGGGTGAGAATGTATCCGTAGGCCATCATCTTGTCGTTGGCGATCGCGACGCCGTCGTTCTGCGTGTCATGATTGTCGATAAACGTCACGGCGTGCGCAGGACGCTTCGCAACAATCACCCCGTCTTCTGTCAGCCGTCGCAGATCGTACTGCGGCGTGTCGCACATGTCCTTCAGCCGGTAGCGCAGCGGAAAATCGAAGGCAGCAATCTGGTTATCCGAGAAGCTGTTCACTACTTCGAGCCACTGGTCGATGTTCTCGTTGTTCTCCCAGTACTCACCGACGGTAAACGGCGTGATGTCCTTCCCATCGCGCTGGTAACGGTACTTCGCAATCGTGCCGACCATCCAGGGCCCGTACCCCTTCACAAAATCGAACCGGAAGCCATCGAATCCGATCTCTTCGATGATCATCTGGGCGTACTCCATCAGACAGGTGTAGACCAGCGGGTTACGGTGGCACAGATGAGGGAATCCGGCGAAGACCTCGCCCTCCAGCGTTACCTCGTAGCGGCTGGGATGAAAGCAGTTCCAGTCCCTCGCGAACCGCTCACTCTTCGGCCGGAACTTCGTCCATCGCATCTCCCCATCCAGCGGATTCTTTTCCTCCTCATCGGCGCCGGAGTTGTGATTGATCACCACATCCGCGTACACCTGCATTTCCATCTCGTGCGCTCGCCTGATGAGGCTTTCCAACTCGGCTCTGTTGCCGAAATAGGTCTTTACGCCGCCCTTCTGATCGAAATCACCGAGGTCGAAATAGTCGTACGGGTCGTATCCCATCGACGTAACGCTCGCTGCCTTTGAGACCGGTGGCAGCCAGATGGAATTGAACCCTGCCGCTTTCAACAAACCAAGTTTCTCTGCAACGAAGTTCCACCACTCTCCAGTTTTGCTTTCCTTGATGGGGCAGTCCCAGTAAAAGCCCTGCAGCATTACACTCATCGTTCCTCTTTCTCCTGATTCTCTTGTTTTGTAGACACGCCGGGGATTGGTGAGAAGTCCCACCGAAGACGCCGTTATAAGATGCGGCAAGCAGGCTTCAGCGCCGCCTGGAAGTTGGCCGAATTGGGGAAGCGCGTGACAAAGAGTCGCGTTGTAAACTGGTGGGAAGTGGACCCGTAGCTCAGGCGGCCCGCTCGCAGGAACGGCCAGAGCAGGTCGGGCGGCTTCCGAAACTGCTGCGGCATAATTGAATCATGGCCCTGTAGCTCAGATGGATAGAGCGACGGTTTCCTAAACCGCAGGTCGGAAGTTCGAATCTTCCCAGGGTCACCATTCAGCAATCCTCAACATCAAAATAACTCCCGATATTTTTGACATTGCCGCACAATCCCCATATAAAAAAGTTCATCTGTAACGGTTTTTTCTGCTGCGGATGGGCGCCTTCTGGGCGTTCCGCAGTCAACCTTCACCCATAACGTAACGGGATGTTCGGGAAGGCGGTGTAAATCCGCCACTGCCCCGCAACTGTAAGCGCGTCTGCGCGTCGTTCCTATGGGACAACCGCAGAAGGTCTGGATCGCAGCAACCACTGGAGCCCCCGCTCCGGGAAGGAAATCCAGCCCAGGCGCAAGTCAGGAGACCGGTCCTGTTGCTTCATACCGCGTTCCGAGGGGAACGGAGGAATTCTATGCCGCAATCTTTATCGCGCATGTGCCGCGCCTTGCTCTTCGCGCCGCTTCTGCTTTCCGCATCCATCCTGCACGCTGTCACCGTCCACGGCACGGTAACCGACTCGCTGGGAGCGCCCGTCGCCAATTCCACAGTTGCGCTCGTGCAGAACGGCAAAGTCGTCGTATCGGTCAGCACGCACTACGACGGAACCTTTCAGATCTCGAATGCCGCGGCAGGACAGTTCTATATCGTCGCCGGCGGCCAATCTTTCCGTGAACTTACTACTGGCACCTTTTACGGCAGGGAACTCGATTCTGTCGAGCAGAACATCGTCCTCGAGCCGGAATGGGTGCGCCAGTCCATCGTCGTTACCGCTACCGGAGTGCCTCAGCCCGAGGCGCAGGTCAGCGCATCGGTCTCCGTCATCAACAAGACCAATTTCCTTAACAACGCCGTGATGGTCGATCCACTTCGCCAGGTCACCGGATTCGACGTGGTGCAGACAGGGCAGCGCGGCGGCGTTACCTCGGTCTTCATTCGTGGAGGTAACTCCGACGACAACAAGGTCCTGCTCGATAACGTCTCCATTGAAGACATCGGCGGCCGCTTCGACCTCTCGACCATGGCGAGCACCGGCCTGTCGCATGTCGAAGCCTATCGCGGTCCCAACAGCGTTCTCTGGGGATCCGATGCCGCTGCCGGCGCGATGGGCTTTTTTACGCCGCGCGGAACCACGCCGTTTCCCTCCTTGCTCTACGAAGGCGACGCCGGCTCGTTCGGAACATACCGGAATGAGGTCCAGCTGGGCGGAACCCTGCAGAAGTTCGACTATTACGGCGCCTTTAGCGACTTCCAGACCCAGAACTCCATTCCGAGCGACGAATATCACAACATCACGGAGGTCGCGAACCTTGGCTACGCGATTACTGGAAGCACTGGTCTTCGTGTTACGGCGCGTAATGCCGACATTGCCACCGACCTCCCGGGCACCTATTCGTTCTTTGGAATGTCAAACACGGGCAAGCAGTCCGATCAGGACCTCTATCTCGCCGCTAGTATCGATCACACCTTCAACGACGGATGGCACGGGCTTGTCCGCTATGGTCTGGCGCGCAAAAGGGAAGAGTCCGGCCAGACCTACCCTGCTGGCAATCCAATCGACGGCAATTATTACGGCAATTTCGTAACCATCGCTGGAGCAAATGGATACCATACCGCCGGCCTGGCGCTGATGAATTACGGGGGCATCTATCCCTACACCATCGACCTAGTCAACAACCGCGACAACATCTACGCGCAGACCGACTACAGCATTACGCCGCACCTCACCATCGTCGGTGGTTTTCGCTTTGAAGACGAGCGCGGCGCAGAAAATGAGTGGGTCTACGGCTTCAACGAGACCCTCGAGCGCGCTAACTACGACTATGTGGTTCAGCTGAACGGGGACATCAGGCAGCGCTTCTTCTTCTCACTCGGTGGAGGCATCGAGGACAACCAGCTCTACGGAATTCAGGGCACGCCACGCCTCGGCTTCTCCTGGTATCCCATCCGGCCCGGCAAAGGCATCTTCCATGGCACACGCCTCAACTTCAATTTCGCCAGGGGTGTTAAAGAGCCTACTATCGACGATCAGTTCGGCTCGCTCTACCACTTCCTGATCGAGAATGGAGGGCAGTCCACCGTCAACCAATACGGCATCCAGCCTATCGGTGCCGAGCTCTCGCGCTCCTACGACGGCGGAGTCGAACAAAGCTTCTTCAGCGAAAAGGTCGTCTTCCGGGCCACTTACTTCCACAACGAATTCGGCAATCAGATCGAATACGTTAACGCCAGCCTGGTGCCCACGCTTCTGCCCAATCTCACCCCGCAGGAGCAGCAGGCTTTGCAGGCGTTTCTCGAGCAGGAAGGAGCTTACGCGCTCACCGTCAACTCCGGAGCCTTCCGCGCGCAGGGCGTGGAAAGCGAAGTGCAGTACGGAATCGGCAGAAACATTTTCATCCGGGGTGGATACACCTATCTCGATGCCGTTGTGCAGCGCTCCTTCTCTTCCGATGCGGTCGGCCCGAGCTATAACCCGGCTTTCCCCACCATCCCCATCGGCAACGACACGCCGCTGGTCGGCTCTCGTCCCTTTCGGCGCCCGCCACACATTGGTTTCGCTGGTGTCACCTATACCGGCAAGTACCTGACCATCGTCGCAACAGGAGCATTCGCCAGCCGAAGCAACGACTCAACATATCTCGGAGGGGAGGATGTGAACTTCGGCAATTCGCTGCTGTTGCCTAACCGCGATCTCGACCACGGCTACGCAAAACTCGACTTGGGAGGCAGCGCGCCCATCACCAAGTGGCTTGCTATCTATGCGCAGCTGGACAATCTTCTCAGCCAGCAGCACATCTCCCCGATCGGATATACCTCGTTGCCCTTCAACTTCCGCGCTGGCCTGCGTTTCACCCTCGGCCGGACAATCAAGTAACCGTCAAGCAATCCAGGTCCGAAAATTCGGACCTGGATTTATCTCCCGACGCTCACCCCTCGTTTAGAAAGACCGCTTCGTTGTTCTGGTCTTTATTCACATACTTGATCGAGATCTGGTCGCCATTCTGCGGATCGAATCTGTCGCCGTTCACAACTCCGGTCGGCGTGTCCACAGCAGTTGAGGCATCCAGCTGAAAGGTTTGCGTCGTGCCGTCTGCTGCCTTGATGGTGATGACGTGATGGTGCCTGTCCCAATGCTTTACAACCCCGGTAGCGATCTTCATGGGAGCCGGCCCAAGATCTTTCACCGCGACCGCGCGGCGCTGCCAACCGTCTCCAAAGTAATAGAGGATCACGCGGTCCCCTTGCTTATCGAAATCTGAGCTGGCAGTTGCCGAAGACTCCAGCGCCTTGTCAAAGTCATACCTGGGATGACTCTTCGAGTCGTCCTTGATGATCGACTGGGTCCCGTCATTTTCGGTTAACGTAATTGTGTGGGTGGAACTGTCCACCTTGGTTGCAACTCCCGTGAGCGCGTGTATCACTTCCTGGGCGGGAGATACAGAGCAGGCGGCAGCAAAAATTGTTGCGGGAACAAGAAGACGACTGAGAAAACGGGCAGCATTCCACGACATACGAACTCTCCTTAGATTTCTTGGCCTGAGCCGTGCGTGCCCGAAAGATCCAGGAGGGGGGATTGGAGACGTGCGCAGCCGGCTTCAAAGCCAAACTACGGTTTTCAGATGCTTTCCACGCAAATTAGGATGCCTCACCGATGGAGCTTCTGTCCACGGCATTTTTCTAATCGATCCCCAGCCGCCGCTGCATATGCTCCAGAGTGATGCCCTTCGTCTCTGGATAAATGAACAGCACCACGAAAAACTGCAGGGCCATCATTGCCGAGAAGAAGATGAACGGCGCTCCTGCCGATTTGGCCGCAATCGATGGAAATGCCTTTGTGATGATCGCATTCATAATCCAGTGTGAGGAACTTCCCAGGCTTTGGCCCTTGGAGCGAACGCGGGTTGGAAACACTTCGCTGATATAGACCCAGATCACCGCGCCCTGCGAGATTGCGAAGAAGAAGATGAAGCCCACCAGCAGCCAGACCAGGTCCGCCTGATGGCTGTTCTGGAGAAAAACCGCCGCAACCCCGGCCAGGCAGAACGTCGTCCCCACAGACCCGATCAGCAGCAGCGTCTTGCGTCCCAGCTTGTCAATCACTGACATGGCCAGCACCGTCGCAACCAGGTTCATTCCGCCAATGATCACTGCCTGCTTGTCCGCCGACAGGCTGCTGAATCCGCCCGCCGCGAATATGTCATTCACGTAGTACAGAATCGCGTTGATGCCCGACAGCTGGTTGAACATCCCGATCGAAACCGCCAGAAAAATCGGCAGCCGGTACTTCCACTGGAACAGAGGCTCGTTCTTCGACGACCGCTCCAGGTGAATCGAGTCGATAATCTCTTTCAGCTCCGACTCATAATCCGGAGAGCCCATCAGTTTCAGCACTTCGCGCGCTTCGTCGATCCTGCTTTGCGTTACCAGCCACCTCGAGCTGCGCGGAATCGCATAGAGCAGAACCAGAAACAGCACCGCCGGCGCCGAAGCGACGCCAAGCTGCCACCGCCACTGCGTTTCGCCGGAGACCAGCATCGCAACCGCATAGTTCGACGCGTACGCCAGCAGGATGCCGATCACGATGTTGATCTGGAACAGGCCAACCATTCGTCCGCGCCACTTAGCCGGCGCAAGCTCGGCGATATAGACGGGCCCCAGCACCGACGACCCGCCAATCCCCAGTCCTCCAAGCAACCGGAAGCACAGCAGTGATCCCCAGTTCCACGCGAGCGCGGAGCCAATTGCCGAGATCACGTACAGCACCGCCATGATTCGCAGCGCGTCGCGGCCTCCGATCTTCTGTCCCAGTTCGCCCGCGCTTATCGCACCGATCACGGTTCCCAGCAGTGCGATCGATACCGTCGTCCCGAGTTCGCCCGGCGTCAGGTGGAAGACTTGTGTGAGCTGGTGCGTCGTGCCAGAGATAACCGCCGTGTCAAAGCCGAAAAGAAGCCCGCCGAGCGCACCGACCAGCGAGCCCTTTGCAAGGTAGTAATTCACCCGCATTATTTTTCTTCCCCGCGGCCGGGATTACAAATGCCTTCAACCTCGTCACTTGGCCGTGAAGGGAAGAATACACGCTCCCAGCAAGCCCGCGTCAGGTCCAAGTTCAGCCGCGGCCACGTGGGTCGCTCCCTTGGGATTATTCAACGCAACCGGACTGCCCGGCTCCGTCAGCCGGTAGACATAGCTGCGGTGGTGCAGCTCCTCAAAAATTGCCGGCTTGAGCAGCTCCCAGGCCTGCACAAGGCCCCCGCCCACGACATAGAGCGGAAGCTGCAGCGTGTTTACCAGTGCCGCGAGCCCGATCCCCAAAGCCCGCCCCGCATCAATGTAGATTTGTCGTGCATCGGCATTGCCCTCGAATGCGGCTTCCGCCAGGGTGCGCGCCGACCATTTCTTCCCAATGAGTCCTGGAGCCGTTCCTGCCGCGATCCGCTGGTTCGCTGACCTCACCACGGCCGTCGCCGAGGCGTACATCTCCAGGCAGCCGTCGTTCCCACAGGGGCATTTCAGACCATCAGGATAGATCGTCGCGTGGCCTGCCTCGCCTGCCATCCCGGCCGCCCCGTCAAAGATCTTGCCGCCAAGAATAATGCCGTTACCGACGCCCGTCCCCAGCGTCAGCATGCACAGCGAATCCACCCCCATCGTCAATCCGCGCCCGAGTGCGCATTCGGCCAGGGCCGCCAGATTCGCGTCCGACTCCACCAGCACGCTGTGCTGCAACTTCTTCTCCAGCTCGCACCGCAGATCGAAGCCATCCCACCCTGGCAGGTTGGGCGGATTATGCAGCCTCCCCGCCGGCAATTCCAGCGGCCCCGGAGTGCCCACGCCGATGCCGGCCAGTTCATACTGCTGGCCGAAACGGCTTTTAAGGTCTGTGATCGCGCCGCACATGTCGTCGACTACTGCGTCTCGCCCGGCCGCAAGCCGCGTGGGAAGAAGGATTGTCTCCAGCAGCCCTGCGTCTCGAGTGTAGGCCGCAATTCGCAGATTCGTCCCACCAAGGTCCACCCCGATGGTGTACCCCTGCCCCTCTTGTCGCGCCATACTCACCACTCAGTTTGAATTCGATATCGGCAGGAGCAGGACTCCGGGCGGGTCCGGAACTGACGCATCCTTGGCAACTGATATCGTTATCTGTTGAGAAATATACAGGATCGGCTCGCTGAAGAAGCCGCTCAACCGGCCGTCCCCGCCAGTACGCCGGCCCGCGCGAAAATCCTGGTTTCGCCCTCTTGCAGGGGAACGACTCTCTCGCCCACACCGGCGCGCTCCGCCGCCTCCATCAGCCGCGGCAAGGGTTCATCCATCGGCTCCTGCGAAAGTCGGAACGTCCCGAAATGCATCGGAACCATCTCCTCCGCGCCAAGGTCCAGAAAACCCCGCAGCGCATCCTCGGGACTCGTATGCACGCGCCGGAATCCGTCCGGCTTGTAGGCACCGATGGGCAGCAGCGCGAGCTTCGGCCCCAGCCGCTCCCCGATCTCCGCGAAGCCTGCGAAGTAGCCGGTATCGCCCGAGTGATACACCGTCTGGCTTTCATAACGCAGCACGTACCCCCCGAAGCCGCGGTGGGTATCGCGCATCATGCGCGCGCCCCAGTGTTGCGCGGGCGTCATCGTGACTTCCACGGTCCCGATCTTTGCTTCGCCCCACCACCGCAGTGGCACTACTTCCGCGAAGCCCAGCGTGTTCACCAGGTCTTCCACTCCCTCGGGTACAACCACGATTGGCGGAGTTCCGCGAAGCTTGCGCGTGTGGCGAATAATTCTGCGCAGCGAGGGCAGATTCAAGTGGTCCATATGAGCATGGGTGAGAAGTACCGCATCTACGGCTGGCAGATCTTTGATGTGGACACCCGGTCGGCGCAGCCGGTGGATGAGCACCAGCCATTTTGCAAAAACCGGGTCGATCAGGATGTTCAGGCCACCGATCTGCAACAAAAAGGACGCGTGGCCGATGAATGTGACTGCCAGCTCGCCCGGAGCGACCAGCATCGGCTTCTGCGGTGTGCCCTGCATCGGCTTGAGCGCCGACTGGGCGATGAGATCGAGTACGAATTTAAGGCCCGGCGAGGAGCGTCGAGTCCGTTGCTGCGGCAAATGCCAACCCCTTTGCGACAAGTCCTGTCGAATGGATGCGCGCGGCACCGCGAAGATGCGCCTCATTAACGCAAAAGGCGAGGCCTGAGGCCTCGCCCTCCGATCGGTACCCTGTTTAAGCCCTATGCCTTTGGAGGTGCTGTTACCACCGACTCGAAGCCAACCCTCGCGTGTGAGCCATCGCAAAACGGCTTATTAGCGGAATGTCCGCACCGGCACAGCGAGATTGCCGGTTTCCCCGTCAAATCCCATTCTCCGCCATTGACATCCAGCAGCTTTACCGGTCCCTCCACGCGCAGCGGCCCATTTGGACGCACCGTAATCTTCACCTCGGTTGCCTGCACCTCGTTCTCAGCCACAGAAACTCCTGTAGAAATGAATTTCTCCGAGTCTAACAGTTTCCCCGATTGCCGCTGACCGCCGATCGCTGCGCGTTTCTTTAGCCGCTATCATGATCGCGAATGCTCATTCTTGACGAAGCACAGGTTCGCCTCCATCTCACCTATGAAGTGCTCATCCCCGCCCTCGAGGAGGCGCTTATCCGCTTCTCCACCGGCGCGAGTACCCAACCTCTCCGCAGCGTACTTGGAATTCCCCAGCACAATGGTCGATTCGGGCTTATGCCCGCCGTCGATGGCGGTCTGATCGGAGTGAAACTCGTCGCCGTCTTCGAGGACAACACGGCGCTGCCCACGCACCAGGCGCTGATTCATCTTTTCAGCTCCTCTACGGGCGAGCCCTTGGCTATCCTCGACGGCCGTCTCATCACCGAGATGCGAACCGCCGCTGTGACCGCGATCGCCGCGCGTCTCTTCACTCCGGAGAAACCCCTCACCCTGGCCATTCTGGGCTCGGGAGTGCAGGCGCGCTCTCATCTCCGCGCTCTCCGTGTTGTGCGTGAACTCCGCCAGGTCCGCGTCTGGAGCCGTACTCCCCAAAACGCCAACTCCTTTGCGCGCGAAACTGGAGCCATATCGCTGTCCATCGAAGACGCGATCCGGGGAGCCGACATCGTCGTCGGCGTCGCCAATGTCTCAAGGCCCTTGATACTCGGTCGATATCTCGCGGACCCGGCCTTTGTTGCCGCCGTAGCAGCGGTCGGCGCCCCCCGCCGCGAGCTTGACGACGAGGCTATGCGGGCCACCATTATCGTCGAGTCACGCGAAGCCGCGCTTCGTGAGTCGGGAGACATCATCGATACCGGCGCTCCCATCTATGCCGAGCTAGGAGAGATTCTCGCCGAAAAGATTCCTCTACCGCCGCCAGGCCGCCGCATTGTCTACAAAGGACTCGGCATCGCCGTCGAAGACCTCGCCGCTGCCCGCCTCGTCTACGAATCCGCTTCGCGCTGACTCGGCCTCCAGATAAAGTGCAGCGGGATCCCCAGCAGAATCACCGCCGTCCCCAGCAGCGAATTTTTCAGGTTCTCCGCATAGGAGTAATAGAGAAGCACTCCAGCCGCGACGACGAACAGAGCCGGCACCACCGGGTATCCCCAGACGCGATACGTCGCCGATTTCTCGGGTTCACGCCGCCGATAATAGAAAATCGTCGTCGCCGTGATCATGTAGAAAAGCCACTCGGCAAAGATCGCCAGCTCAAACAGTTGTTGAAAGCGGCCCACCGCCAGCAGAAGTGCCGTCGTCAGCAATGCCTGCACGATCAGCGACGTCGACGGGCTTTGGAACCGCGGATGAATGTCCGCCATCCGCCGGAAGAACAGCCCGTCCTGGGCCGCCGCAAAAGGAACCCGCGCTCCCGACATAATCGTGCCGTTCAGAGTTACAAATATGCTGAGCGCCATTACGGCGGAGACCAGCGCGGCTCCCCAGGGTCCCGTTACTGCCTGCAGCGCCGCTACCGCAGGCCTGGGCTCAGCCGCGATCGTAGCCGCTGGCAGAATGTATTGGATCGCGGCATTCGTCGCCATGTACAGCACGCCCACCACTCCGAGTCCTGCGATCAGCGCGATCGGCAGGCTCTTCTGCGGATTCTTCACCTCGCCTGAGACCATTGTCAGATCGTTCCATCCGTCATAGGCCCACAGAGCTGCGATAAGCGCGACCATGAAGCCCCCGAAGCCGCCTGTCGCGCCCGCATACGTTGTCCCGAAGTTGCTCCAATGCCCCACGCCGGAAGCAAAGCAGAACCCGGCGATAACAAGAATCAGCATGCCTTTCAACCAGGTAAAGACGAGCTGAAAGTCTCCCGCCTTCTTGATGCCGAGATAGTTCAATCCGGTCATCAGCCATGTCATGGCGATGGCGAAAATCTGTGCCCACGTTACGGACACGCCCGCCTGAAAGGCAGTGTGGTCCAGCCATCTCAGCGCCGGAAAGATTGCAAGTGTGCGCGCCAGCCCGGTCGTCACGCTTGCGATCGACGCGGGCTTCGCCACCGCAAACCACGTCCACATGTAGAGAAACGCCGTCAGGTCTCCATAGGCCCGTCGAAGATAGACATATTCGCCGCCCGTGTAGGGAAGCAGCGTGCTCAGCTCCGCATATGTCATCGCTCCGAAGAGCGACAACAGCCCGCCAACGATCCACGCCAGGTAAACGAGCCCCGACGAGCCCGTCGCCCGCATCATCTCGTGAGGAACCAGAAAGATTCCGCTGCCAATCAGCGTTCCCACCACGATCGCAGTGGCATGCGATGTGTGCAGGACCCTGGGCAACTCGTGCGTATGCTGCTGCGGTTCGATTGCGCTAGGTTGCAATGCGGCGCGGCTCCGTCGAAGAAAGCCCTCAGTTCCTAGTGATATTGCTTGAGGTCATTCCAGTCTGCCGCATAAGTCGTCTTTCTTCCATAGCAAAGATAGATGTTGCCATGCTCCCACGGCATCGCCAGCGGATTATCGCGCACACCGACAATCTTGCACGATGTGTAGTAGGGTGTGACCTCGTTAAGCGCAGCCCCGCTGATGATGATCATCTCCTTGCCGGTATAGCCCCGCGGACCCCAAATCCAGTAATTCTGATGACCGCTGATCGCTTCCGGCAGACCGTACCTCGGCCCGAAGAGATTGATCGCGCTGGCTTCCCCGTAATTGCCCGCAAAAATCCCCGTTATCTTCTGCTCCTCTGGCGGCAGCGAATGGTATATCCCGTTCACCTGCGTTACCAGGTCGCTCCATCCAAAGCGGTCGGCATAAAACTGCGGCAGTATCGTCGCGTCGTGGTTCTCCGTGTCCTGCGGAGTGAACCCGATCTTCTTCTCGTAGGCGACAAATTCCTTTGGCGGCAGCACAGGAATCGAAAACGGAAGCGAGCGGTAGCCAGCCCATATCAGAATAACCGTGTACGCGCCGATCAGCGCATTCTTCCATTTCTTTTCCCCCGCCCAGGCGAAACGCCCCACTGCGCCCGCCGCGAAGTACACCGGATAGATCGGCGCCAGGTAGTAGTCCTTCGCATGCATGGCCATCATGGCAGCGAGAAAGAGCAGATAGGTCACTCCGAGAAAACGAAACGGCCGCGCCGCCCTGCTCGCCAGGAACCAGATCACGCCGGGAACCCACAGCAGCACCGTGAACGGATTCAGCATCATCAGCTGGGCCAGCAGAAACTTCAGCGGTGGGAGTTTCACATCCTTGTCGCTGTTTTGCACGTCGCGCAGCCATTCGAGCGTGGGGAAGTGGTAGTGAATCTGCCACAGCAGATTGGGCAGCGCCAGCAGAACCATCAGCAGCACCGCAACGCCGAACCATTGATTCAGCAGGATCCGTCGCTGCCGGGTAAGCAGAAGTCCCACCAGCACGCAGACCAGGAAGAAGACGATCGAGACTTTGTTCTCCATCCCCAGTCCGGCGCTCACGCCCAGCACGATCCACCAGTTGCGCACCGTCTCCGGTCGTTCGGCCTGCACGATCATGATCAGTGCCAGCGCGCACGTCATCCAGAAGACAGGATCGAAGCAGTTCATCGAGAGAAAGCTGTCGCCGCCGAGGTAGACGCCGACGACCATCACGCCAAGCATGGCCAGCGCCGTAGCGCGTCGTCCGCCGCCCAGGGCCCACACCAGCATCCCTGTCAGAAATATCTTTGCCGCACCCGCCAATGCCGGGATCAGCCGCAGCGACCACATATGGTCATGCCCGAACAGCGTCTCGGTTGCTCGCGCCGCCAGCGCCACCATCGGAGGCTGATCCACGTAGCCGAACGCCAGCCTTTGCCCGCAGATCAAGTAATACATCTCGTCGCGAAAGATGCCGTAACCCGCGTGCTGCGCAATGATGTTCGTGATAATGTGCAACGCCACTTTGAACGCTGCAAACAGAACGCCGAGCCAGGCGATCGCAGACAACGATGAGCGTTGGGCAGAAGCAGGCGGAGCGGAGATTGCGGTTGTGCTCATGGGCATCGTCTTTGTCGAAGATACGTGCCCTTCGCGATTTAGTTCCAGCAAATGGAATGCAGAAATCGCAGGTGCTACGGAAGATCGCCTGATTTACGGCAACGTCGCGGGATTGTGGTCACCGTCAGGCCACAATCCCGCGTCGCCGCTCGGAAATCTCTCCCTCAGGCAGCGTGGAAGTGCGCCCGGATCGACTCCACGTGGGGCTTGAGGAATGTCTGCCGGTCGACCTTCCCATAGTTCAGGGCAGCCGCGCCGCCGGCGGAGATAAATTTGGTGTCGGTCACGCCAAGAAAGCCGAACACAGTCCGAAGATAAGGCTCGACGAAGTTGAACGAGGCCATCGCGGTCGTCGCATCGTAGTTGCCGCCTGACGCCACCAGAAACGTTGCCTTCTTGCCCTTGAGTAAGCCTTCTGGCGTGCCGTTGGCGTACGAAAAAGTCTTGTTCGCGCGCGCGATCTGGTCAATCCAGAGTTTCAGGGTCGAGGGTATGGCGAAATTGTGCATGGGGACCCCAAAGACATACTCATCCGCCGCCTGAAGGTCGGCGATAAGGCTGTCGGAGGCTGCCAGGAGCTCGCGCTGGGCCGGTGTGCGCGCATCTTCGGGCGTGTACGCTGCACCGATCCATGCGCCGGTCACTGGTTGCAGGCTGATGGTGGAAAGGTCGCGGCTGATCACTTTACCGTTCGGGTTCGCTTTCCTCCAGTGCTCGACAAACTCTTTTGAAAGCTGACGGGAGATTGAGGCGTCACCGAGGGGGCTGGAATCGACTTGGAGTAAGGTTGCCATGTTGTGTTTCTCCTTCACATCACCTGATGACTAACCAACAGATGTCGATTCAGGAAAAACGACAAACGTTGCCCATACTGCATCTGTAGTAGGGTAGGAGCTGCAAATTTTCATGCTGGAAGGCATCAACATAAGCGAAGGAGATACAGGCTGCCGCATTGATCCGCGCATCCGCCGGACTCGTCACCTGCTTCAACAGGGGCTGGAAAAGCTTTTGGAAACAAAGGACTTCGACAGCATCTCCGTCCAGGACATCACCGAAGCGGCAACCCTCAACCGGGCCACATTCTACGACCATTACGCGGACAAGTTCGCCTTGCTCGAATGCATGGTCGCGAGGCAGTTCCTCACTCTGCTTGCGCAACGCGGGGTGAAATTCGATGGAACCTGCCCATCAGCAATCCGGGGAATTGTGGTCGGGGTATGCGACTATGTGGCCGGCATTCCCGGAGCGGAGCGGCAACGGCAGCTTGAACCGCACCTCGAATCGGCGGTTGTCGCCGTGGTGCAGAAAATGATCCTCGAAGGCCTGAAACAGCAGCCTCCGGAGCACAACGCCGCTCCGGAAATGATTGCCGCAGCCGCGAGCTGGGCGATCTACGGCGCGGCCAAAGAGTGGGCTCAAACGCCGGAGCACGTTCCGTCAGAGGAGATAGCGGGCACGATCATGGAGCTTGTGCTGCCCATCTTCGGAGTCGACGCGGCGGCAGTCCTGAGACATACCGAAACGGCCGCCGGCTGACCTCGTTTTGAATTGTCTGAAGTGATCGCGCCCTTGAACCAATCCAGGGTCTCTACTGTTTCGCGAGATCGAGATCGATTGTCAGGGCCACATCGTCGCCCACAACCGTGAACGGTACCTTCGCCCCGATACCGAAATCGGTGCGTTTGATCGTCGTTGTGGCCGAGAAACCGCAATGGGGCTTTTTGTCCATTCCTGTAATCGGTCCCCTCGGACCATCCACCTGCAGGACTACTGGCTTCGTCACACCATGCACGGTCAAATTGCCCGAAATGGCTAGTCCGGTTCCGGTTTTGCTGATGCTGGTGCTCGCAAACGTAGCGGAAGGGAACTGCGCAACATCGAACCAGTTTGCGCTCTTGAGGTCGTTGTCGCGGGGAGTTACGCCCGTGTCCACAGTCGTCACGTCGATCGTTATGTTAACGGTGGACTTCGTGATGTCTGCGTCGTTCCAGACCACTGAGCCGCCGATATTGCCGAAGTGACCCCGGACGTTCGAAAGGCTCAGGTGCAGGATAGTGAAATCGACTGCGCTATGCGCTTTGTCCGGAACCCACGTGGAGGTCTGTGCCATCGTCAATGGCGCGGCAAGCGCCAGCGCTCCTAGAACTAATGCCAGGCGTCTGATCATTCGAAAGTCCTTTCTTTGAGGGGAAGAAGCCAGCCCGCCCTCTGTTATACACCGTTGCCCATTGCGCGCAATCCAGTTCACCTTCCATCCCGCCGGCGCTCACCACACCAGCGTGGTCACCGAGTCCTGCGGGAGCGTTATTGCAAGCGACTGATCGCGCAGTGCGCACTGCACCTGTTGCTCACGCCCCTGATTGGTGAGAACGAGAGCCTTGCTGCCGTCTGGATTCTCTGCAGCAACGTGATCAACTCCGGGCACATCTCCCTGTGACGAAAAAATCCGCGCGCCCCGACTGATTGCCTTTGAATAGTGCGCAAAGGCGTGAAACTGGCCGCTGCGTGTCACGTCATGCGTCTGCGAGTTGAGTGTCACAACTCCGCCGCAGCTGAAGGGCCCGATATCGGGGCGTCCCTTCTCGTCGAGTACCAGGTTCCACGACACAATGCACCTCGCCCAGTTGCGCAGAATCCCCGCAAATGTGCTCGACCATTTCGCCCAGTTCGTTGCATAATCCGGTTCCGTATAGTCAGGCCCGCCTTCGGTCCAGTAGGCATGCTTCTCCGGAAACATCTCGTGCACGCGCGTCATTGCCGTCGGTGAACCGGCATACCCGTGCCACGCCACTCCATCGACAAACTTGTACACGTCCGGATCGCTCAGCTCATCCACCGCGCGGCCCCATAGGTTGTAATTGTGGTCGATGATCCAGATCTTGGTGTCGAGCTGGGCCTTCCCGAGCGCCGGTCCGAGATGGTCCTTAACAAAATCCATCTCGTACTCCTGACCCCACAGCGCCTGCGGCATGCGGCCATCCTGGTCTGTGTCGACTTCGTTTTGTACGGTGACCGCCTGAATCTTCACTCCATCGGCTGCATAGCCTTGCAGGAACTTCACGAAGTACTGCGCATAAGCAGGGAAGTAGTGCTTCCTCATCGATCCGCCCAGGAGAGAGTTTCCCGCCTTCATCCAGCCGGGAGGACTCCACGGCGACGAAAAGTAGTAAAGATCCCCGTTCACCTGCCGCGCCTGCCGAAGCAGGGGCAGGATGTAGGCGCGGTCGTGGTCGATACTGAAATGCGTCAGATCTGGATCCGGCGTGCTCGAGTCGTCGTAGCTGTAAGCGTTCAGCGAGTAGTCGCTCGACCCTATGGTCGTGCGCGCCACCGAGAAACGCAGGCCCGACGCGCCGAAGCACTCCTCAAGAATCGCCGCCCGCCTGCCCGCGTCGAGCCGCTCGAGTAAATAGCAGGAGGCGTCCGTCAGCGCCGCGCCAAATCCCAGCACCTCCTGATACCGCTGGCTCGGATCGAGACGGATGCTGGCCCCCGTTGCCGCCCCACCCGTCTGCCATGCGGGTGCCTCGATTGGTGCGAACCGCTGCGAGCCGGCGGTTTGCCATGCCTTCACTTGGCCGCTCGGCGGCTGGAACGAGTTCAGTGCGTGGACGCCGCTCGATGCGCCTGCGGCGGCGAGCGCAGAGATCTTCAGAAAGTTACGGCGATTCGACTTCCCCATGGTTTACCCCGATTCGATACCTCAGAGAGGTTACGCCTCGTTGGTCAAAACGCGCAGGGGATTCTCGGTCGTCTCCGCATGGAAGTGCGCATAGATCGTCTCCGCCGTCTTTCGCGGAACCACGGCCGTCAGCGCTTCCAGCCCTGCCTGCTGTACGCTGCGCAGGCTGCCGAAATGTTCGAGCAGCCGCGTCCGCGTGCGCGCTCCAACGCCCGGAATGGTCAGCAATTCCGAGTCCCGGTCTCTCATCTCCCGCCGTTTGCGGTGATACGTGATAG
Organism: uncultured Acidobacteriaceae bacterium; assembly: GCA_963724375.1. Lineage (GTDB taxonomy): Bacteria > Acidobacteriota > Terriglobia > Terriglobales > Acidobacteriaceae > Silvibacterium. Next base: position 103,572 of record CAVRUM010000010.1, on the reverse strand, counting down.
CAAACCGGTGCGACTCATCTCTCACCCGTTGGATCAGGTGCAGCACCGGAGAGCGCCGCTCCAGCACAACCGGCTCGCTCTCCTGGCCGTAGAGGTAGATGATCTCCTCGCGTTTGGCGATCGATGCCAGTGGCTGCGTCGTCAGCCCGAGCTCTTCGAGGGCCTCCGCCGCGGCATGCAGTTGCCCGAGTCCGCCATCGACCAGGATGAGGCTGGGCATCTGTCGCTTCTCCTCGACCACACGCCGGTAGCGCCGCGTAATAACCTCCCGCATCGAGGCAAAATCATCGACCCCTTCGACCGTCTTGATCTGAAACTTCCGGTAATCGGACTTCTTCATCTCGCCGTCTTCCCACACCACCATCGACGCAACCGTCTCTGCACCCTGAATGTGCGATATATCGAAGCACTCGATCCTGCGTGGAGGCTCTGGCAGCATCAGCACATCCTGCAGCGCCTCGCGAATCGCCTTCTGCGATGGCTGCAGCACGCGGAAGCGCTGGTCGTAGCTCTGCTTCGCATTTTGCCCCGCAAGATCGACCAGCGATCGTTTGTCGCCTCGCACCGGAACCGCAATCTCCACGCGATGCCCGCTGCGCTCGGCCAGCAGAGCCGCCAGGACCGCGCGATCCGCAAAGTCCACCGGCAGATACATCGCCCGTGGCACGTATTGCTGATCGATGTAGAGCTGCTTCAGCAGCGCCGAGAAAAACGCCCCTGCTTCAAACTGCCGCCGCTCCGGTTCGGCCTGCGAAGCATTCTTCTCATCCGGACCGGCGTCTTCCAGCACAAGTGAATCGACTTCCTCCCAGAAGAGCTCGCGCCGGTCGACAATCTTCCCTCCGCGCATGTGGAAGAGGTTCACCGCCAGCATTCCGTTTTCGTAGTGATAACCGAAGACGTCCGCGTCGTCGCTGTCCGCCGAAGCGATGCGTTGCTTCTCGTGCAACTGGCTGATCGTCACCAGCAGATCGCGATACTTCGCCGCCAGCTCATACTGCTCCGCCACCGCCGCAACCTCCATCCGCTCCTCAATCGACTTCGCCAGATCGGCCCCGCGCCCCTCCAGAAACATCTGCGCATCCCTCACCGCCTCGCGGTAGGCTTCGGGAGTAGTCAGGCCCTCGACGCACGGGCCCAGGCAGCGCTTGATGTAGTACTGCAGGCATGGGCGCGCATGGTATCGCGACAGATCGATCTTGCAGCTCGGCAGCAGAAAGCTCCGGTGGATCAGCTCCGCGATCCGGTACGCCAGGTTCCCCGGAAAATATGGCCCGTAATACGCCCCGCCGTCCTTGCGCAAGCGGCGCGTCACAAACACCTTGGGATACCGGTCTCCGAGCGTCAGCTTCACATACGGATAGGTCTTGTCATCTCGCAGAAGAATATTGAAGCGCGGCTTTCGCTGCTTGATCAGGTTGTTCTCGAGCGCCAGGGCCTCATGCTCGTTGTCAACGAGAATGTAATCGACATCCACGGCGTCGCGCATCAGCGAGCCGGTCTTGGCGTTCGCCTGCGACGCCTCCAGCAGGTACGAGCGCACCCGGGCCCTGAGGTTCTTCGCTTTGCCGACATAAATCACCTCGCCGTCGGCGTTCTTATACAGATACACCCCGGGCCGCGTGGGCAGCGTGCGAATCTTTTCCTGTAAATCCATCTCGACATCTCTAGTCTAGGGCAGGCGCTCGCAGGCTCTCCGCCGGGCGGCGAGTTTCCTGAAAACCATGTAAAAGCTACTCGGTACGGCGTCCGTCCCAGCTGAAGCGCCGGCTAGGTATTTCCGTAATCTATTGATTGCCATGAATTTCCCATGAATGGCGAGTTTGGCAGGTGTGTTGCAACTCAAATGCTTCGGAAACCCCGGGGTGCGTGCGTTTTCGGCTCCCCAGGCATTTAGTCCGAATGGGAGTTTCAACAATGACTAGCCTTTCTTTTCGGCCCTTGCGATCTGCGGCCCTGTTTCTCGCCGTCCCCGCTCTCGGTGTTCTTCCCCTGCTCGTGGTTACCGGCTGTAGCACCAAGAACTACGTCCGCAGCCAGACCACACCCATCATCCAGCACACCAACGAACTCGACGACGAGACCCGCGCCAATAACCGCAATATCCACGATGTCGATCAGCGCGCCCAGGCTGGAATCCAGCAAGCCCAGTCGTCCGCGAACAACGCCAACCAGCAGGCGCAGACCGCCAATCAGGCCGCAAATCAGGCTCAGACGTCGGCGCAGGAAGCGATTCACCAGGCCGACACTCTTGCCAGCGTAGTCACCAACCTCGACAACTACCAACAGGTGGCTGATGTATCCGTCAACTTCGCCTTCGACAAAGCCGATCTGACGAAGAAGGACCGCGCCGCCCTCGACACCTTCGCCGCGCAGATCGCCGTCACCAGGAATTACATACTCGAGGTGACCGGCGGAACCGACTCGAGCGGATCAGCCGCCTACAACTACGATCTCAGCCAACGCCGCGCGCGCAGCGTCGTGCAATATCTGGCGTCGCAGCACAACGTTCCGGCGCACGTGTTCTACCTTATCGGCATTGGCAAGGACCAGGAAGTCGCATCCAACTCAACCGCCGCTGGACGCGCGAAGAACCGCCGGGTAGAAATTCAGCTCTTGGCCCACGCAGGCGTAGAACCATCTCCCGCTCCCCAGACCAGCAGCCTTGCTGTCCCTGCGAACGGTGCCGCGTCTCCGCAGTAACGAGCGCGAAGCAAGTCAGGCAGCAAGTCAACCCACAACCCGAGGCAGGTTCCCCCACCTGCCTTTTTTATTGATATTTCGAAGTCATTCAGCCGTTATTCGGCTGGAGCCACTGCTCGTTGCCGTGTGCTCTGCCCTTCACATCGCCATCTGCGCCACATGCGCTTCTCGTACATCGTGCGCCGTGAACAGCCGCAGAAATGGAGCCCCCACGCACGCCGCCTCAACCGCCGGGCGTCCCTTGGCCTCCTCGCGCTCCACGAGGCAGATCGCCGCGATCACACGCATCCCGGCTTCCTTCGCTGCCTCAATCGCCGTGATCGTCGATGCGCCCGTTGTACAAACGTCGTCCACAATGATCACCGGAGCGCCTTTTTCCAGAAACCCCTCGATCCGCCTTCCCGTGCCGTGCGTCTTCTCCGCCTTGCGCACCAGAAATCCGTGGATCAACGGCGCCCCGTGATGTTCCAGCGCATACCATGCGCTCGCCGTTGCCACGTTCGACACCACCGGATCGGCGCCCATCGTCAGTCCGCCGACCGCGGCCGGTTTCAGCTTGTGCTCATGCAACAGGTCCAGAATCGCCAGTCCGGTGAGGCGTCCACCCTCGGCGTGCAGCGTCGTCAGCCGGCAATCGATGTAGTAGTCGCTCTTCGCTCCCGACGAAAGTGTGAAGTCGCCAAGCTTGAAACTAATGCGCGAAAGCAGATGCAGCAGGGAAGTACGGTGATCGGTGGCCATCAACAAAATTGTAGACGCTGATTCGCCACGGAAATCCGGAGCTTCGACACATAATGTGACCGTTCAATCCGTTCCATTTCCCAATGCGTGACAATATGGCTGAATGATCGTCTCACCCCTGCGAGGTGCAAGTGATGCAGACCGTGCTGCGGGATATCCGCTACGCCGTGCGCCAGTTACGCAAGTCTCCCGGCTTTGCGCTTACTGCAGTCGTCACGCTCGCTCTTGGCATTGGAGCGAATACGGCGATTTTCAGCGTCGTCTACCGGCTTCTGCTTCAGTCGCTGCCTTTCCATGACGCAGCGCACATCGTAAGTATCTTTGAGACTCACCCCCAGGTGCCTGGAGGCCTCGAGGCTACTTATCCCGACTACCAGGATTGGCGCACCCAGCAAAAGAGCTTTGAGCATCTTGCCGCCTGGTCCACTCTGAACCCGGATACCGTCTCTCTCGCCACGAGCGGCCCTCCCGCGCAGGTTCATAGGGTTCTCGCCTCCGGAAACTTCTTCTCGCTGCTCGGAGCGTTGCCTCAAATTGGCCGCACCTTCGGCGCGCAGGATGACGTTCCCGGAGCGAACCACGTTGCGGTGCTGAGCGCAGGGGCATGGCAACAATACTTCGGCAGAGATCCGGGCGTGGTAGGGCGGAGCGTGGACATCAACGGGGCCAGCTACACCATCATTGGAGTGCTCCAGCCCGGCGCCGCTTTTCCGGCTCAGGGTGAGGTCTGGATGCCGCTTTCTCTGCTCGATCAGGCCACGCAGACTTCGCGCGTGTGGCACTCGGTGAATGTCCTTGGTCACCTGCGCCCCGGAGTCGAGTTAGCTGACGCCAAAGCCGATATGCAGACAATCGCCGCGCGGCTTGCGTCGATCTATCCCGCGACAAACCGCAACGTGGGCGTCCTGCTGGCGCCGCTGCGCGAGCAACTGGTTGGCGCATTGCGGCCCGCGGTTCTTAGCCTCATGGGATCGGTCGTTCTGGTATTGCTCATCGCCTGCGCAAATGTCGCGAGCCTGCTTATGGTGCGTGCCACGGCGAACCGGCGAGAGGTCGCCGTTCGTCAGGCGCTTGGTGCGGACCGCATTCGGCTCTTCTCACAATTCCTCGCCCAGACTTTGATCCTTTGTCTGCTTGGAGGCGCGCTCGGAACGATTCTCGCCGCGTTCGCGTTGCCCCTGTTGCGCCTTGCTCTTGCCCACACCGCTGGCGTTGACCTGTTCATGGTCCACTCCATCCAGCTCAGCGTTCCCGTGTTGCTGTTCACGCTGGGCACTTGCACCCTCACTGCCATCCTGTTCGGACTGCTGCCGGTCCTGAAGACTTCAACCAGCCTCGCCGATTCTCTTCGCCCCGGAAATCGCGGAAGCACAGACAGGCATGGCCTGAGCAGAGGCGTGCTGATCGCCGGAGAGATCGCCATTGCCGTTGTCGTCCTCTTTCTCAGCACTCTGGTCATCCGCAGCTTTCAAAAACTCCTCGCCGTCGATCCGGGCTTTCGCACCGATCATCTCCTCAGCCTCGAAATCACTCTGCCCACGCCACACTACAGCGACAATGGGACTGAGACGAATCGATTTTTCGAACAGCTGCTCGACCGGATCGCGCAGTCTCCCGGAGTACTCTCTGCCGGAAGCACAACTCAGGTCCCTCTCACTCCCTCCAAAGTGATGACGCGGTTTCTGGTCGAAGGAGCCCCGCCGCTCGCACCCGGTGCATTTCCAGCGGCGCAGATCCGCTATGTCAGTCCGGCCTTCTTTCACACCATGGGACTCGGCCTGCAGCAGGGTCGCTTGTTCGAGCAGAAGGACATCGACGACCCAACCGGCTTCTTCATCGTCAATCAGGCATTCGCCCAGCGCTATCTCCCAGGAAGGAACCCAGTCGGCGCCAATATCTTCCTCGGCGTTTTGAGTCCCCATCCGGCGAAGATCCCCGTGATCGGAGTTGTATCGAACGCCCACGATCTGGGAGTGCAATCCGACCCACAGCCGGAAATCTACCTGCCCGGCTTTGGAGTGCATGAGGTGCTGCTCGTCCGCACCGTCCTCGACCCGAGCGCCGCAGCGCTGCTGGTTCGGAACGCCGTCCACGAGTTGGACCCCAGCCTGCCCATCTACCACGTCAAGGCAATCGAAGAGGTGCTTTCCGATTCGCTTGCACGCCAGAGGATGACCGCCGCGCTGCTCGGCATCTTTTCGCTTGTGGCACTCTCGCTCGCAGCGGTTGGAATCTACGGCGTGCTTGCCTACTCCATTACGCAGCGCACCCGCGAAATAGGCGTCCGTATGGCCGTCGGAGCCAAACGCGAAGACATTCTTCGCATGGTCCTGAGCCAGACCGCCAAATTCGCCCTCGCCGGAATCGGAGCCGGCTTGGCGGTAGCGTTTGCCAGCGCCCATCTTCTCAGTGCTTTGCTCTTTAAGACCAGCGCAGTGGACCCGCTCTCTGCCTTGCTCACGGCCGGCATCCTGGTCTCTATAGCCGCGCTGGCGGTCAGCCTGCCTGCAAGAAAGGCAGCCTCAGTTAGTCCGACCGAAGCCCTTCGCGCCGAGTAAGAACGCGTAGGCCAGCATCGGGCCTCAGGAGCCCTGCGCTTTGCTGGACCTTCCACTCTCCGCTTCAAGTTCTTCGGAAAGTCTGTGGGCGTTCCTCGAGTGCTCCAGTGCCTGTTTGGTCAGTTCGTGAGCGGTCAGGTGATCGCCTTTATCGTGTGCGGCTGCTGCGGCCTGATGAGCGTGCGCCGCAAGGTTGTGAAGTTCCGTGAGTCTTTGGTGCGGATTTTGGGACATGGTGCTCTCCTTACTCAATCGGATAACTCGGAGGTTGGTTAGCGCACAGGATCCCTCAGAGGTCCCCAAACGATCTCAGACCGACAGCTTATCCAGGTGCCGGAAGCCGTGCGTCTCGATCAGCACCGCGGCGAACAACGAGAAGTTATACGCCGCGTGCACCACCACTCCCGCCGCCACCGAGTTCGTCCTTAGCCGCACGATGCACAGCACCACGCTCACTGTCCCGATCAGCACCAGCGGACCCCACGCATGCGATACCTGCGCGGAGTGCATCATCGCGAACCCGAGGCTGGTCACCGCGATTGACACCGGCACGCCGATCCAGTTCGCGGCATTCTCCGAAATCGTGCCCGTTTGCGCCAGCCAGCGAAAGCTGTTGATCAGCCCGGGCAGCAGAAATCCCCTGAACGCAAGCTCCTCCAGCATCGGGGCCACCGTCACGCCGAACACCAGCATCATCCACGCCCCAAGCGGGGTCTTCATCATGTCTTCCATGATCGGCGGATTCTTCGGCATGGGCAGAAAGTTGCCCAGCAAGTTGATTCCGATGCCTGTCGCCAGCCCCAGCAGGACCAGCGCCAGAAATCGCTGCTTCGCCGTTTGCCCGCGCCAGTGCACCCCGTCGCCGAACGGCTTGTGCCATAGCAGGGTAAACACCGGAATCACCACCACCGCAATCAGGCCGTAAGACAGCCCCTGTACCGGAAGGCTGATCCGCGCATCGCCTTCAGCCATCTTGGCGAGATCGTCGAAGCTCTTGTGCCCCAAGATGTGCAGATGCTGGATGAGATAGACGCCGAGAAGCTGCCCCATTCCCAGCAGCAGCACCGCCAGCACAAAAAACAGGATCACGTGACCCAGGTTGGGAATGAAACGCGGAACCGGCCGCACCAGCGCCGGCTCATAGGCTCCGTTAAATTCAAGCGGAGTCTCCTCCCTGGTGATCGGATCCTCCCCCCGCTCGATCCAGTCCGGCGCTTCGCCGTTCAAGGACTCCACCGAAGAGTCTGCTGCGGCGCTTTGCCGCGCCCGTTCAATCGCGGCAGCCAGCTCAACGGGATCGAACTCGTCATGTCCATGGAAGCCAGGCTCGGGCCGGTCTGAGCTCATTGCACCCAGTCTTTCTTGGCGTTCTTGCGCCGCTTCCCGCTGCTTCCATTTGGCGTTAGCGCAAACGTCTCTATCGGCGAAATGCTCGCCTTCCCCTGAGCGCTTTCATAAAACCGCTTCAGAAACTCACCCGTATGCGAACCCTTCGCGTCCGCAATCTGCTCCGGAGCGCCCTCTGCCACAATCCGCCCGCCGTCCTCGCCGCCCTCTGGCCCGAGGTCGATAATCCAGTCCGCATTCCGAATCACGTCCAGATTGTGCTCGATAATGATCACCGTATTTCCCAGGTCCGTCAGCCGGTGCAGCACTTCCAGCAGCTTGCGGACATCGTCAAAGTGCAGTCCCGTCGTCGGCTCGTCAAGCAGGTACAGCGTCCGTCCCGTTTGCCGCTTGCTCAGTTCGCGCGCCAGCTTCATTCGCTGCGCCTCGCCACCGGAGAGCGTTGTCGCAGCCTGTCCCAGATGAATATATCCGAGACCCACATCAACCAGTGTCTCTAACCGCTGCCGCACCATGGGAATATCGGCGAGCACCGGCAGCGCGTCTTCAATGGCAAGATCCAGCACATCCGCGATCGAATATCCGTTGAACTTCACCGCCAGCGTTTCCTGATTGTAACGGCGGCCGTTACAAACTTCGCACTGCACGTAAACATCCGGCAGAAAATTCATCTCGATGCGCCGCTGCCCATCGCCCTGGCAGGCCTCGCATCGCCCGCCCGCCACATTGAACGAGAATCTCCCCGCCTTGTAACCGCGTTCCCGCGACTCCGGCAGCATCGCGAACAGATCCCGGATCGCCGTAAAGACCCCCGTGTAGGTCGCCGGATTCGATCGTGGGGTTCTCCCGATCGGCGACTGGTCGATCCGGATCGCCTTGTCGATATTCTCGAAGCCGCGAATCTTCGTGTACTCGCCCGGCTCTTCGCGAGATCCGTAAAGCTCCTTCGCCAGCGCCCGATACAAAATGTCGTTCACCAGCGTGCTCTTGCCCGAGCCCGAAACGCCGGTCACCACCGTCATCACACCGAGCGGAAACCGCGCCGTGATATCCCGCAAGTTATGGCTCTTCGCGCCTTCTACCGTGATCCACTTGCCTGTCAGTGCCCGTGGAGCCATCCGGTGCAGGATGCCTTGCTCGCCCGACAGGTATTTTCCCGTCAGCGAACCCGGAGCCCGCATGATGTCTTGAGGGGTCCCCTCGGCAACCACATGTCCGCCCAGCTTGCCCGCGCCCGGCCCCAGGTCCACGACATAATCCGCGTGGCGAATCGTCTCTTCGTCGTGCTCAACCACCAGAACTGTGTTGCCCAGGTTCCGCAGTGACTCGAGCGCTGTCAGCAGGCGCTGGTTATCCCTCTGATGCAACCCGATCGATGGCTCGTCCAGCACGTACAGCACCCCGCGCAGCTTCGAGCCGATCTGGGTCGCCAGCCTGATCCGTTGTCCCTCGCCGCCCGACAATGTCGCCGCATTCCGGTCCAGCGACAAATACCCCAGCCCGACCGCAGTCAAGAACTCCAGCCGCTCCACGATTTCGCGCCGCAGCCTCTCCGCGATCAGCGTCTCGCGTGCCGAGAAGGAGATCGTCCGGCCCGCCTCCAGCGCCCGTCCCAGCGGCAGGGCAGTGAAATCCGCGATCGAGCGCCCTCCGACCTTGACTGCCAGCGACTCCGGCCGCAGCCGCTTCCCCTTGCATGCGGGACACACCGACGCCGACATGTAGTTCATCATCCAGTCGCGATACGCGTCCGACCGCGACTCTTCCAGCGAATCGCGCAGATAGGCAAGGATTCCGTGAAACCCGGTCCGTGGTGCCTCGCCTGTCGGAGGCCCGTACAGCAAAAGCTCCTGCTGCTTCTGCGAAAGCTTTTCGAAGGGCTTGCTGAGGTCGATCTTGTACCGCTCCGCGGCCAGCTTGATAAGCTTCAGCAGATACTGCGACGCCGAGCCCGGCCCCAGCGCGCCGTCCAGCAGCGGTTTCGACCAGTCGTTGATGATCTTCGCCGGATCGAAGTCGTAAATGCTGCCCAGCCCGTGACACTCCGGACACGCCCCGTATGTGCTGTTGAACGAGAAGCTGCGCGGCTCCAGCTTCGGCACATCCAGCCCGCAGTCAGGACACGACATCGACGACGAGTAAAGCTGCTCGTCCTGTTGCGTCGCGACGAGCACCAGCCCGTTCGCCATCTGCAGCGCCTTCTGCACCGATGACTCCAGGGCCTTCTCGATCCCCGGTTTCAGCACCGCCCGATACACCACCGCCTCGATGGTATGGTTCTTGCGCTTTTCGAGATCAATCGGCTCAGCCAGATCCCTTAATTGACCATCCACCCGCGCCCGAAACCCCTGCTGATCGAGTTTGTCCAGCAGGTCCTTGAACTCGCCCTTGCGCCCGCGCACCACCGGCGCATAGATCGTTACCCGCTCGCCCTGCCCAAGCGCTAGGATCCGCTCAACGATCTGCTCTGCAGATTGCCGCGAAATCTGCCGTCCGCAATTGGGACAATGCGGCACGCCCACCGACGCATACAGCAGCCGCAGATAATCGTAGATCTCCGTGATCGTTCCCACCGTCGAGCGCGGACTCCGGCTCGTCGTCTTCTGCTCAATCGAGATTGCCGGACTCAGCCCCTCGATCGAATCCACATCCGGCCGTTCAATTTGATCTAAAAATTGCCGCGCGTATGCCGATAGAGTCTCCACGTAGCGCCGCTGGCCTTCGGCATAGATGGTGTCGAATGCCAGCGACGACTTCCCCGAACCGGAAAGGCCGGTGACTACGGTAAGCGTGTTTCGCGGAATCTGCACGTTAACATCACGCAGATTGTGCTGCCGCGCACCCCGCACCGAGATGTGTGTGATCGACATTAGAATTTGCTTCTGAAGAATGCGCGACCGGTGGTATTCCGCTTGCGATCGCGTAATAGACCAGGGATGCCTTGGAGGTTACGCTCGCACCATCCTCATCAACAGTATCTTAGTCGTCAATAGAAACGAGGGTCAAACGTACTTCGCAGGCACATTATTTCGGTAACATGGCATCGTACGATTTAGAAGCATCTCCTGTGCTGCACGCCAGGAAATAGTGGTACAAAACATCAGCGGCAGCGCAACAAATTAAACGGCAGAGCCAGAAACCCACAAGAGGACCGGGAACCGGAACCGCAATGCAGGACGCAATCAACCTTCTGATGTTAATTTGTGCCAGCCTCGCCGCGCTGGCCTTCGGAGTGCTCTTGGCCTACGCCGTATGCCGGGCCGCCTTCGCAGCCATCCGCATCCACGCCCGCTCCGTTGCGGCCGCCTCTTCCGCTGAACCCGACGCGGAACCCCAGATCGCCGGTCTCTGACTCTAGCCCTTACCCCTCTTCCACCAGCAGATCTCCCAGCCGATCGAACCGCCTCTCCCACAGCGAGCGCCTCTCGTTGATCCATTGCTCGGCTACCGATAGCCCCTTTGCCTCCATGCGGCAGGTGCGCACGCGGCCTACCTTCGTCGTGTGTACCAGGCCGCTCTTTTCCAGCACCTGTACATGTTGAACCACCGCCGCTACCGTTACCTTCAACGGCCCCGCCATGCTCGACACCGAGACCGGCCCCTGGCTTACCCGCTCGAGAATCGCCCTCCGCGTTGGATCGCCCAGCGCGTGGAATACCCGATCAACACTTGCCCGCCGGTTATGCATCGCTGTCCTTCGCTACTTCATCTGCCAGGCGGGCAAGAAGCTGCACCCATCCCTCCTTGCGCATTTCCGGTCCATCCGCCCCCTCGAAGAACGCCGCCTGCTCGGTAAAGACCAGCTTCGTGCCTTCTCCGGCCTCCAACATCTCAAAGGTGGCCAGCGACGCCGAGAACGGCTTGTCGCCGAGTGCCATCGTATAGGCCAGCACGATCCGCGAGTCGGGAACAATGTCCTGATACACCGTTTCGTTCGTGCAGATAGCGCCGTCGATCGGACCGCCTTTGATGCGAAAGACAGAGCGCTCCCGCCCGCGGACGCGGAAGTCCATCTCGAACTCCAGTGTCTCCGACGCTTCTCCCTCCCTGAACCAGCGCCGCTTCTTCACCGGATCGGCAAATGCGGCGAAGACTCTCTGTGGCGGCACAGGATAGCTGCGCTCAATCTCAAATGTGCTGTGAATCACGGTTCTGTCTTTCATCGCTCTCCTCATCAGGCCGCAAGCGCGCTGGCCCTTACGCCAGGCTCGTACACCAGGTATACGCAGCCATTCTGAAAGGTTCGGCTCTTCAACGGCTTGAGTTCCAGTGGCTTTGTCATGCCCTCGAACATTGTCCGCCCCTTGCCGAGTGCCAGCGGATTGACCACGACATGATATTCGTCGATTAGATCCGCATCCGAGAGTTGGGCGACCAGGGTGCCGCTTCCCAGAATCGTAAGCCCGTCGCCCGGCTCCTGCTTCATCTTCCGTATCGCGCCGGGCAAATCGTCATGGATGAGCTTCGTGTTCTCCCAGGATGCGCTTTTGAGCGTCGTTGAGAACACAACCTTCGACAGCTTATTCATCCTCTCGGCGACCGCCGCATCGTGCTGCTTCGCCATAGGAGTAGGCCAGTACTGAATCATCAGCTCATAAGTCTTCCTGCCGAAGATAAGCGGACCCTCGCCGCTCGCATTCTGCTTCACGAACTCATTCCATTCCTCATCGTCCTTGCGTGTCTTGGCCCAGCGCATGCTGCCGCTTCCATCGACGAAATACCCATCCAGCGAAACGTGGTTGAAGACGATCAGTTTTCGCATTTTCAATCTCCTATTTTGAAGTGAACCCTATTAGTTAAGCGTGTACTTAACTAATAGCTCCGACCGCTCCAAATGTCAAGCGGATACTTAACTATTCGAATTCGCCCCCTTTCCTCTCTCGTGCCGTCGAGGGGCGAATCTCCCCGCTGTTCCTCCAGCTGCACCAACCCCGTAACCAATGGGCGTCATCGAATAAAGGTATTGCTTGCCTTCTTTTCGGTGCATCCCTGACAATGGAAGCCCTGGTTTAAACCGGCTTTTGGAGGACGGCAAAACCGATGCGCCCATACTGGTCCGGACAACTACAGATTTCGCTCGTCTCATTTGGTGTCAGCCTCTTCACTGCGACTGATTCGAAGAGCGACATCCGCTTCCATCAGATCAGCCGCAAAACTGGCGAGCGCGTTCGCCACCAGAAGGTCTCCGCCGAGGAAGGACCCGTCGAAAACTCCGACATCGTCAAAGGCTACGAATACGCCAAGGGCCAGTACGTCACCATCGAGCCGGAGGAGATCGAGCACCTCCGCCTGCCCACCCGCAAAGCCATCGAAGTCTCGCAATTTGTCGACGCGAAAGAAATCAACCCCGAATATTTTGAAAAGCCGTACTACGTCGCTCCTTCCGACGATATCCAGTCCGAGGCCTTTGCCGTCGTCCGCAAAGCGCTCCAGGAGAGCAAGAAGGCCGCGCTGGGCAAGGTCGCATTCAGCGGACGCGAGCACATCGTCGCCGTCGTGCCCTATCCCGACGACGACATGCCCGGGCTGATGGCCTACACCCTGCGTTATGCCGACGAGCTCCGCAAGCCCGATGAATTCTTCGGCAACATCAAGAAGGCCAACGTGGAGGAAGAGCAGCTCTCGCTGGCCGAAGAGCTCATTAAGCGCAAAACCGCCAAATTCGATCCTTCGAAATTCAAGGACCAGTATGAGGTCGCGCTGCGCGAGCTGGTCGAAGCGAAGGTGCGCAACGCCCCGATTCCGCAGGAAGAGCCTGCGCCCAGGGCCCCCAAGGTCATTAACCTGATGGATGCCCTGCGCAAGAGCATCGCCGACGGGCAGAAGTCCGCCGCCGCGAAGAAGCCCTCGCAGTCCGCGGAATCCGAAAAGGGAATTGCCCTCGTCAAGCCGCCCAAGCCTTCCAGGAAGCGCAAATCGGCCTGACCTTCAGCGCATCACAAGTGCAGGAGAAGCCCGGCTTCAGCCGGGCGCCGTGGATTCCGCGAGATAAAAGCCGCGCCAGCCGCGGAGGCATCTCTATCATTTAGGTCATGTGCGCGCGCCGAAAATCCAGCCCCGCCGAGTCCGCCGCAGACGCGGTAGACGAACAGCTTGCCCGGTATCGCTCCATGCGCGACTTCGCCGTCACGGCGGAGCCGTCCGGCAAATCCCGCTCAAAGCCGATCCCTGATATCGCTTCCGGAGCTCAGCCCTTCGTCATCCAGAAGCACGCTGCCACGCGCCTCCACTACGATTTCCGCCTCGGCTGGAACGGCGTCCTGAAAAGCTGGGCGGTTGCCAAGGGCCCCAGCTTCTATGTGGGAGACAAGCGTCTAGCCGTCCAGGTCGAAGACCACCCCATGGAATACGGCGGCTTCGAAGGCATCATCCCCAAGGGCCAGTACGGAGGCGGCACTGTCATGGTCTGGGATCAGGGCACGTGGGAGCCGCAGCCTGGCTACACCGACGTCGATGCCGGCCTGCGTGATGGCTCGCTGAAGTTCCTCCTTCACGGCACCAAGCTTCACGGCAAGTGGACGCTCGTCCGTATGAAGCCCAGGCCCGGCGACCGCAATCCCAATTGGCTCCTCATCAAGGAGCATGACGAGTACGAGCGCGCCGAATCAGATCCGGCCATCACCGACGAAGCGCAAACCTCCGCTGTGACCGGCCGCACCATGGACGAGATCGCCCGCGCCGAAACCCACGTCTGGAACTCCAGGGACACCGCCAGCGGCCATGCCTGGCATCGCACCGACAAAGCCGAGCCTGCTCACCAAAAACCTCCGGCCCGCAAAATCCTCTTCGGGCCCTCCCTCACCCACGTCCCAAAGGAGCCACTCCCCAAATTCATCCCGCCGCAACTTGCCACGCAGGCGGCTGATCCGCCTCAGGGTCCCGGCTGGGTGCACGAGCTCAAGCTCGACGGCTACCGTATCGAAGCCCGCAAGGACGGCGACAAGGTGCAGCTCATTACTCGCAGCGGACTCGACTGGACGCATCGCATGAAGTCGCTTGCTGCCGAAGTCGCCGCCCTTCCTGTCGACGACGCCCTCATCGACGGCGAGGTCGTCGTGCTCGGCCCCGACGGCAACACCAGCTTCGCCGATCTTCAGGCCGCATTTCAGGAGAGCGCAAAGCATCCCCTGACCTACTTCGCCTTCGACCTCCTCCATCTCAACGGACACAACTTGCGCGATCTGCCCCTTACCGAGCGCAAGGCCATGCTCTCCCGCCTCTTCGAAGACCCCGACGGCGCATTGCGTTTCAGCGAACATGTCGATGCCCCCGGCGATCTGGTCTTCAAAAAGGCCTGTGAGCTGCGCGCCGAAGGCATCATCTCCAAACGCGCCGAGGGCAAATATCTCTCCGCACGCACCAGCGACTGGCGCAAGATCAAGTGCGTCCATGAGCAGGAATTCGTCATCGGAGGCTTCACGCTTCCCACAAACGGCATCTACGGCGTCGGCGCTTTGCTCCTGGGCTACTACCAGGACACCAAGCTCATCTATGCGGGTCGTACCGGCACCGGATTCACCCGCAAGATCCACGCCGACCTGCGCGCGCGTCTCGACAAGCTTCGCCGCGATTCAATGCCCTTCGACTCTGTGCCGCCCGACGCGCGTCGCGGATCCATCTGGGTCAAGCCCGAACTCGTCGCCCAGGTGCACTTCGCTACCTGGACCGCCGACAACGTCGTTCGCCAGGCGGCCTTCATGGGCCTCCGCGAAGACAAGCCTGCCAGCGAGGTCCGCCGCGAAGAGCCAGCCAGCCTGCCCGCTGCGGACCCGCCCCCCTCCACACCAAAGCGCGCATCGAAGAAGTCCGCGCACCCGGCGGCAGCAGCGAGAGCCGCTCACGCCACAAGATCCGTCGATCCAGCTTCACACGCGCCAGTCCGCCTCACTCATCCCGACAAGGTCCTCGACGCCGAATCCCGGCTCACCAAGCAGCAACTGGCCGACTACTACTGGTCCATCGCCCCGCACATGCTGCCGCACATAGGTGGGCGCCCTCTCTCGCTTGTGCGCTGCCCTGACGGTATCGGCCACCCCTGCTTTTTCCAGAAGCACGTCAACAACACCTTGCCGCCCGGCATCGATTCTGTCGACGTCCGAGACCGCAAGACCGGCAAGGTCGAGCCTTACATCACCCTCTCCACTCCGGAAGCGCTCGCGGGTCTTGCGCAACTGGGGGTTCTCGAAATCCATCCCTGGGGCTCGCGGAACGACAATCTCGAGCGCGCCGACCGCCTCGTCATCGACCTCGATCCCGATCCGGCGATTCCCTGGAGAACCCTCGCCGCCAGCGCCGCCGACATCCGCAAACAGCTCAAGAGCATCGGCCTCGAGAGCTGGGTCAAGACAACCGGAGGCAAAGGCCTCCACGTGGTCGTACCCATTGAGCCCGACCACGAGTGGCCTGTCATCAAGGAGTTCACTCACGCCTTTGTCTCAGAAATGGAGAAACGCGAACCCGGCCTCTATCTCACCAAGATGACCAAGGCCGCTCGCACCGGCCGTATCTTCCTCGACTACCTCCGCAACCAGCGTGAAGCCACCGCCGTCGCGCCCTACTCGCCGCGCTCCCGGGCCGGAGCCCCGGTCTCCATGCCCATTCCCTGGACCGATCTCAAGCTGTCCGAGCGCCCGGCCTTCCACGTGACTGACTTCGATGAGTGGAAGCCTCGCCTCCGCCGCGACCCCTGGAAAGACCTTCCACACACGAAACAGCGCATCACCGCCGAGACGCTAAAAATCTTTAAGATATCCGCACCAAATAAGCGCTAGGGCCTGTTAACGCCAGCCTGAAACCCGCGCAATATCTAATTTCAAACGGAACCCCGCCGCGCCTCCGAGCGTAGAGGCTGATAGACGCGCGAGCACGCGAGGAAGAATAAATCCCGCTCTTCGCAACCAGGGGGAAGTATGAATGCCGATTTGCGACTTGCCTTACGGCAGCTGAGAAAAGCGCCTGGATTTGCCCTTACCGCTGTGCTCACTCTCGCACTGGCCATCGGCGCCAATGCCGTTGTCTTCAGCGTGCTGAATGCGCTCGTTCTGCACCCGCTTCATGTACCGCACTCCGACAATTTGTTCATGGTGGAGCGCAACTACTTGTCAGAAACCACTCCGTCGCAATCGTATCCGGATTACCTCGACCTGCGCGACAGGAACCACACCTTCGATTCGCTGGTCACTTATAACATCACGGGTGGCATCGGGCTCGATACCGGCAGCGGAAACCCAGCCGTGGTCTGGCCCTACATGGTGAGCGGCAATTACTTCGATGCTCTCGGCATTCAACCCTATCTTGGCCGGCTCCTCCATGCTTCCGAAGAGCATGGAAAGAACAGCATGCCGGAGATCGTTTTGAGCTATGCCCTCTGGCACAGTTACTTCAACGGTGATCGCGCCGCTGTGGGCCGCACCGTGCAGCTCAATAAGCACCCCTTCACCATCGTGGGCGTCGCTCCGCCTGACTTCCGCGGTACCGAACTCTTCTTCGCGCCCGATATGTGGCTTCCCATCGTCAATACGCCGCAACTTCTCGACTGGTATTCGCTGGAGGAACGCGGCAATCATTCGGCCTGGGTAGCTGGCCACCTTAAGCCTGGAGTGACGCCCGAAGCAGCCACAGCCGACCTGAACACCATTGCGGCCTCACTTGCCAAGACCTATCCCAAATCCGACGACGGCCTCAAATTCTCCTTATCCCGGCCCGGACTCGCCGGAAATACTCTCGCCAAGCCCACCCGCGCGTTCATGGCCGGACTCATGCTTCTGGCTGGACTCATTCTGCTCGCCGCCTGCGCCAATCTCGGCAGTCTCTTCGCCGCCCGCGCGGCCGACCGCTCTCGCGAGATCGCCGTCCGCATGGCTCTTGGATCGCGCCGCCAGCTCATCGTCCGTCAGCTTCTCACCGAGGCCCTCGTGCTTTCACTGGCCGGAGGTGTTGTGGGCATGGCGGGAGCCATAGCCATCCTGCGCCTGCTGAGCACCTGGCGGCCGATTCCCGATATCCCGATCAACGTGCCGGTGAATCCGGACGTAGCTACCTACGTCCTGGCTCTCCTGCTGGCTATCTTCAGCGGAGTTTTCTTCGGCATGGTTCCGGTGCGCCAGGTGCTCCGCTCCGATCCCTGGCAGATCATTCGCTCCGGCGCTGCGGATCTCGGTGGCGCACGCCGCTTTACGGTGCGCGACGTGTTGCTGGGTCTGCAAATCGCCATTTGCGCAGTTCTGGTGACGGCTTCGCTCGTCGCCGTCCGTGGACTCGCGCGCTCGCTTGAAAGCAACTACGGCATTCAGCCTAAGAATGTCATGCTCGTAAAAACCGACCTGCAGATGGCCGGATATAGTGGCCCCCAGCGTTTGGAAATGCAGAAGCGCATGCTTGATGCCGCGGCAGCGATCCCCGGAGTCACCGCCGTGGGATTTGCCGATCGTCTTCCACTCAGTATCGGCGGCAATGATTCCGACGTGTTCGCCGACTCAACCACCGACTTCCGGCCCACGAACGCAGCAGCCGATGCCGAGAACTTCGGTGTTTCGCCGGACTATTTCCGCGCCGCCGGGACTGCACTTCTTGCCGGCCGGACTCTGACCATGCACGACCAGGACAAGGCACCAGTCGTTGCCGTCATCAATCGCGAATTTGCCCGCAAGGTATTCGGATCCGTCGATAAAGCAATTGGAGGGCACTTCAAATTCTGGGGCGGCCAGCGAGCAGAAGTTGTAGGTGTGGTGGAAGACGGCAAGTACCAGACCCTTACCGAAGATCAGAAGCCGGCGATGTTCTTCTCCTTCCTGCAACACGTGTCCAGCAACACCTGGATTATCGTCCGCTCACAGCGTGATCCGCAGGAGATCGCGGCCGCTTTGCAGCGCTCGATGCGTGGTCTCGATCCCGCGCTGCCACTCGAGATCAAGACCTGGAACAGCGAATTGGATTCAGCGCTCTTCGCCGCCCGTGTGGCCACCGTCTCTCTCGGTGTTCTGGGCCTGTTGGGCGCGATGCTTGCCATTACCGGCATCTTCGGCATGGCTTCCTATACCGTCAGCAAAAGATTCCGCGAGCTCGGCATCCGCATTGCGCTCGGCGCCGATCAGCGCAAGCTCCTCAGCGCAGCCTTGGGGCGCACTTTCCGGCTGCTCGCCATCGGCTCTGTAGCCGGCTTGATCCTCGGTGTCCTGGCTACCCGCGTTCTTTCATCCATCGTGTATCAGGCCACGCCAAAGGACCCGCTCATCCTTGGTGGAGTCATCCTGACAATGCTTTGCGTCGGCATTGTCGCTGCCTTGATCCCGGCCCGGCGTGCTCTCACCGTCGACCCGATGATCCTGCTCCGCAACGAATGATGAGGGGCCAAAGCCCCTTCGCCCGGGCCGATTATTCTTAAGCAGGGAAGCACTGATGCTCTCCAATATCGGAGGATTGAAGTAGGACGGGCAGTGTATCGTTACTGAGTACGCCGATGCTCCGTAATCCATTCACCCCAGCTGAGATAGCTAGCTCGCCAGACGAATTCTTTGGAAGGGCCAAGGAATTATCCGAAGCTAAGAATTCACTCGCCAAGGGCTCGGTGTCGATTCAAGGCCCAATTGGCATTGGTAAGTCCTCTCTGTTGGCCCAAATAAGGCTTGAGATGGAGGGGTACAACTCTTCACATACAGCGACATCTGTCATTGCCGTAGGGCATCGCGAAATCACAACTGCCGATGATCTGGCGAGGTCGCTGCTGGAAGATTTGATCGAAGTTGACGAAAAGAACAAGAAATTAACGCTCAAGCTGGGCTCCCTCATAGAATTCGAGTCGGGCGAAGTTTACAGGAACTTCGTGGCTGGACGTCATGTCGCAGCATTGTCACGCTTGCTTGAGAGGGAATACCTAAAACAAATACTTGAGGACCGCGAGCTACTAATCATTGCAATTGATGAAGCTGACAAATGCCCAGTTGCGATCGCGAGACTGATCAGGCAAATCACAACTTACGCACAACAGAACAATACTAAAGGCATTCGTTTCTTACTTGCGGGTGTGTCTCCTTTTTATCAGCAGATGCTTGCTGAAGATTCGGGAATAGGCAGATTTGTCTATAAAACGATCATGTTAGCCCCAATGAGCCAAGAGGACGCAACCGATCTTGTAGAGACCAAGCTGGCCCTTGTCGCCGAAGATGCGAGAATGCAGCAGATGCAGCTAAGTATTGATCCTAAGATCATCACACGAGTCGTGTCTCTCTCAGGTGGGCACCCACATCTTCTACAACTTCTAGGATCGTACCTTATTGAAAATGAGAATGCGGATCCGGACGGTTCGATTGACGCGCAGGATCTCACAACAGCATTGCGCCGTATCTGCTATGAAGACCGTGCTCAAGTTTACGATTCGACTCTTCACAAGCTTGACGTCGAAGGTCAGTTAGACACGTTTCGAGAATTGATTGCAATTGCTCCACCGGAGTTTCCGACTCGAATTTGGAAAGAAGACGCACAGGAGGCAGTCGATTCAGATGGTCTCCACTGGCTTTTTGAGCACAATATAGTGGCTATTGACAGCGAAGGAGCATACTACCTCCTGGATGAATTTTTGCGCATTCGCCTTCTACTCGACGGCACGGAAGAGGAAGAACGAAGAAATCAACTTGAGCAGAGGCTTTTGGAGGGAAGCTGGACCCTAGGTAGGGAAGACGAAGAGTACTAAGCTTATTTTGGCTAGCTAGCTCACTCTTAAGCTTGGTCGCGGTTCAGTAGAGCAGTTGAGAGGTCCGTAGAAGTCCCGATCTTCAATACCGCCGGGTGCCTGTAGATGATCAAGAGGTTGTTCCGATTTCGGAGCGGCTGATGGGCGGCTTGTAGTTGAGGCTACCATGGGGTCTTTCTCGGTTGTAGTAGTCGGTCCAAGGCAGCAAGTGAGCATCTCTTTGCTGGGAGTCGGACCAGTGTTTGGCATAAGCCCATTCGCGTAACGCGGTCTGTATGAATCGCTCGGCCTTTCCGTTGGTTCTGGGTGTGTAAGGTCTGGTGCGGCTGTGTTTGATTGCCATCTGCTGGCAAGCGTGACGGAACCGAGTGGAGCGATAGCTAGAGCCGTTGTCGGTCAGCAGCGCGCGCACGGCGATGCCCTGGCGGGCGAAGAACTCGACGGCCGAGTTCAGGAAGGCGATGGTGGTTTCAGCCTTCTGATCGGGCAGCATTTGGGTGAAGGCCATACGTGAGTGGTCGTCGACGGCCACGTGCAGAGCCAGGAAGCCTGGATGTTCCTTTTTGCCGCGCAGCCTGCCATCGCCGCGCAGCGAGACCTCGCCGAAGCGTGTCATGCCCTTGATGTCCAGGTGCAGCAGGTCGCCGGGCCGTGGATGCTCGTAGCGTTGCACCGGAGGCGGGGGATTCAGATCGCGCCACCGGCTCAGTTTTGCCCGGCGCAGGATGCGGCTGACCGAAGCCGGACTCAGGCCGGTGCGGCGAGCAATCTGGTAGCCGGGCATGTGCCGGCGACGAAGTGCAAGTACCTTTTCCACTAATAAGGAACTGATCTGCCGCGGGCTGCGGCGCGGACGCGAGCTGCGATCGACAAGGCCAGCTGGGCCAGACTGCCGATAACGGCCCGCCCATTTGGCTGCTGTCTTGACGCTGACACTGAACCGGGACGCTGCCGACCCCAGCCTTATGCCATCTTCAATCACCATGCGGGCCAGCCGCTCTCGACTCACCGCCGTCCATGGGGCATTCTTGTGATAGTCCATTCGGTCTCCTGAGTTACTGCTTGCTCGTCACAAACAGCTTCTCCGGTCCTGATCGAATGGACAACCTCTTGAAAGATCACAGGTGCCCCATTCAAGTCCTGTGTTGGCTTGAGTGGGGCACTGTCGCACAGCCTCCGATCGCTCCTGACCTGCTCCCCTAAATCCGCACACAACCGAGTACGATTTTCGTATTCAATCGAGGGCGGAGCATGTCGAAGTGACCTGCTCCCCTAAATCCGCACACAACCGAGTACGATTTTCGTATTCAATCGAGGGCGGAGCATGTCGAAGAGCAAGCATACGGAGGCGCAGATGATCGCTGCGCTGAAGCAGGTGGAGGCGGGCCGGAAGGTGGAAGACGTAGCCCGAGAGTGCGGAGTGTCGAAGCACACGATCTATGGCTGGAAGGCGAAGTACGGCGGCATGGATGTGACCGAGGCGCAGGAGGCCAAGCAACTGCGGGATGAGAACACGCGCCTGCGGAAGCTGGTTGCGGATTTGAGTTTGGACAAGGAAGCGCTGCAGTCGGTGATTCGAAAAAACGGATGGAGCTCGTAGCCATGAAGGCAGCTGTCGAGCAAATGCAACAACAGTACGCCTTCAGTCAGCGGCGAGCGTGCGGGCTTTTGATGGTGGCGGTGTCAAGTTGTCGATACCGGCCTCGGCACTCGGACGAAGAACTGCGCAAACGTCTGGTGGAGTTAGCGCGGGAGAAGCCGCGCTTCGGCTATCGGCGACTGCACGTGCTGCTGCGCAGAGGTGGAGAAGTTGTGAACCACAAGCGCGTGCACCGGGTGTATCGAGAAGCTGGCTTGGCGCTGCGGCGCAAGAAGCGCAAACACTGCGTCCGGCAGAGCGCACCGCTTCGTCAGTACTCTGCGGCCAATCAGGAATGGGCTCTGGATTTTGCGCATGATGCGATCGCCGCGGGCCGGGCGATCCGGGTGCTGAGCGTGGTCGATGCCTACACGCGAGAGTGCCTGGCATTAGAAGTGGATACGAGCTTCGCCAGTCGGCGCGTGACACGAGTGCTGGAGCAGATTATCGAGCATCGTGGAGAGCCGCGAGCGATTCGCTGTGACAACGGCCCGGAGCTGACCAGTCGGCACTTCATGGCCTGGTGCATTGAGAAGAAGATCGAACTGGTGCATATTCAGCCTGGTAAGCCCACGCAGAATGCACACGTGGAGAGTTTCCATGGCCGGCTTCGCGAAGAGTGTTTGCGGGTGAGCTGGTTCCAGAACCTATTCGACGCCAGACGAAAAATCGCCGCCTGGCGCCATGACTATAACGAGCAACGGCCACATAGCAGTCTGAATTATCAGACACCGGCGGAATTTGCACGCCGAACAAGCTATGGAAAAGACGTGGGCTCTGCCCACTTTGAAAACGCCGATGGCGTTTCCAACTTTCCCACAGCTTCGGCTGCGGCTGGCTAAGTAAGATTACCGTGCGGAAAATGGGGGCAGGTCACTCCCATATGAAGCTGGTAGAAGCCCAGGTTTTATGCCGCCCTGGGGAGCTCGACCTTGATGGGAGGTTCGGGCGTTATGCCGGAAACTTCCTGGCGCCACAACCGTACCGTTTCGACCAACTCCTGCATAGAGTATTTCGTGATGCCGGTCTGCTCCGCTCCTGTCCTTGCGTTCATCGGACGAATGGCGACAGCCTCGCGCACTCCCGGACGAATGCGTAGAAATACACCATGCTGATGTCTCGGACTGGGTGTAGGAGGACAACAAGCCATTCGCAACTCACCATCCGGCTTCATATGAGGCAGCGCGTAGACTGCACAGCTTCCATCTTTGAGTAACTCCCGAATCAGGTTCCTTACCTGATCGGCTTGATTTGAATTGAAGTTAATACCATGTACGATCGGCATAAATGTGACCTCTTCCTCACTGATCTCAGCCTACGAAAAAGTCACTAAGAAATTCGTAAAGCACGGGTAGAAATCGACCGCACCTTGCTGCCGCGGGCCAACGCATAGCGCATATTTCGACTTGTCCCGATCCCGATTATCCTGAGATGTGCCCGTAACTCGCGCCGCGCTTCGCTGGCCCGCCTTTCACAGGGAGCAGCTACTCTCCCGGAAATTTCTCCTCCTCGCGCTTCGCTGGCTTGGCATCGGCCTGGCAGCGCTCTGGTTGTTGGCCGCATTCTCGCTGGTAGCTCTTCGCTGGATCGACCCGCCGACGACCGCCGTGCACATCGAGCGCCGCCTCGAGGCTTTGATCCACGGCACACCCTATCGCGAGCGCCACCAGTTCCTTCCACTCGATCAGATCTCGCCCAACCTCCAGCACGCGGTCATCGCCGCCGAGGACGCGCGCTTCTATCAGCATCACGGTTTCGACTGGCACGCCATCCAGCTCGCCGCCGAAGACGATATGGAGGGCGGGGGCCGCATCCGCGGAGGCTCCACGCTCACGCAGCAGCTTGTTAAGAACCTTTTTTTCGGAACCGGCCGCTCCGTCCTCCGCAAGGGCGTTGAGTTCACCCTTGTGCCGGTCGCCGAGTTGGTCCTCGGCAAGCGCCGCATCCTCGAGCTATATCTCAACGTCGTCGAATGGGGCCCCGGAGTCTACGGCGCCGAGGCAGCCTCCCGTGCCTGGTACCGGACCAGCGCAGCCAATATCGACCGTGACCAGGCGGCGCACCTCGCTGCGATTCTGCCGGCTCCTCTGAAGCGGCGGCCAGAGCGCATGAACCGCTACGCTGCCATAATCCTCACGCGAATGCGCCAGATGGACTGGTAAAGGGACGCTTCGTCAATCGCGGCGCCGGCTTCTGTCGTGAGCTTCTTCACGCGCTCCGGAACCACGCTCGAGCAGCGGGCCGGAAGAGCAGCCATGCGATAGCAGCCAGAATCAGGGAGTGGATCGCAATCTCGCGAATAACCGGATAGCTGATGACCACATGAAATGCCATCCAGGCGACAGCCAGCCAGCGGGCCCAGTTGTGTCCGAGGAGCATGAAGACTCCTGCCACCACGGCAAGAGCCTCCGTCAGCAGAATCCATTTCGTCTCCGGAGCTCCAAGGTCCCGGAAATGCGCCACAAAGCCCGCCGCTCCCACCACGACGTAGAGGATGGCAATCGCCATCACTGCGACGGGAGGCCTGCTCAAGGTCATAGTCAGGCCAACGCTAAATTGATGTTCTCGATGGCTTCGTCAATCTCGCCCGTATTCTTGAAGCCCACCGTGACGCAATCCACCCCGGCGCGGTTGAACGCGAAGCGCATCGCCTTCTGGCGGTCCTTACGCTCCGTGAACTTGCCATTGCCCGCCAGCTTCATGCTGATCACGCCCATGCCCTGTTTGCGCACCTGCTTCACATGCTCGACCACCTCGGCCACGTCGTCGGGGTTGTCGTTGTCCTCTGATGTAGGGCCATCCATCCGCGTTCCCTTGTGGTTCATACGAATCATCGCGATCTGCAGCCATTCATTGCCGGGCATCTGTCGCAGAGCCGGCAGCCCATGCACCGACGCGCCGTGGCTTACGATCATCTTCTTCGCCTGCGCTTCGAGAATTCCGTCCTGCCATCGCATCGAAGTCTCCGGCCAGTCCGGGGTGTGCTGCCAATGCAGCAGCATGATGTCGAAGTACTCCGTCTGCGAAGTGCGCCTCATCTCGTCAAAGCGCTCCAGTGGATCGCCAGGGTGATAGGTCGTCACCTTTGTCATGAGCTTGTAGCTGTCGCGCGGATACGGCTTGAGCGCCTCCCCGAGCATGGCTGGAGTCGAGTAGGCCTCGGCGGTCTCGAAAAAGCGGATCCCGTGGTCATAGGCATAGGCGACCAGGCGGCTGAACTCCTGCTGTCCAAGCGCGGCCTGGACCTCGCCTGCATTGGTGCCGGTTCCGAAGGCCAGCCGGGTTACCTGCGTCCCAGACTTGCCTAAAGTCACGGTGTCGGTCGCCGTGCGGGCCGTGGCGTTCAGTGTTGTAGCGTTCAGAGGGATCGTGCCGATGCCGGCGAGCGTTCCGGCAGCAAGGGAGCCCTTGATGAATTCGCGGCGGGAGAAGGGGCTCATGAGAAACCTCCATCGGCTGGACCGGCTTGGCAGCCTTTGCCGCCATCGTAGCACGGTCCGGCAGCGGCCCGTACCCTCCGGCTCCCGGCGGGGAGGTCACAAACATCGATCAGCCTCCCGAAACGTAAGTGGCCGATCGCAAGTAAATTCCTCCCAAGAGACCCGCAATCGCCGCATTCTGTGGGATACTTGGCCAACCGCGAGGTCCACCATGAGCAAGGAAAACCCCTATGCCGAGTTCCTGGCCGATCATGAACCTCTGAAGGTCCTGCCCATAACAACTCGCAAGATCGAAGTCATCCTTGAGGAGCTGGGCGCCGAGCGCATCGAGCAGGCGCCCGCTCCCGGCAAATGGTGTGCGCGAGAAATCGTCTGCCACCTCGCCGATTGCGAGCTGGTTTTCGGGTTCCGCCTGCGCCAAACCCTCAGCGAAGAGCCCCATACCATCCAGCCCTTCGATCAGGAGAAATGGGCCGCGCACTACGATGCCTACGAGGTGCGCGAAGCGCTCGCAACCTTCCACGCGCTACGTACCTGGAACCTCGCTCTCATCCGGTCCCTTCCTCCTGAGGCACATGCCAAGTCTGTTACCCACCCGGAGCGCGGCCCGATGACCTTCCATACCATCGTCGAAACCATGGGTGGTCACGACATCAACCACTTGCGCCAGCTGGAGGGCATCGCCAGAAAGTTCGCACCCGAGCAGTCGGCATTTGCCGCCAGCGATTAATGCGACTTTATATCCAGAATGTTCTTGCCGAACCGGAACGTTGGCCCGACTGAGAATCGCACCGTCCAGGTGCCGTTCTTCAGCAAATCGCTGAAAAGCGTCCAGTAGACCAGGTCCGCCTGCATGCGTAATCCGAAATGGTGTGTCGCATACCAGTCGTACCCTCCGCCGAAGCCCCAGAAGCTTTGCCAGTCGACCTTTGAGCCTGACGGGAGTAACTGCTGGACAACCAGCGTGGACACCGGATCGGTGGGATGCGGGGTCACCCTCTGCCGGATGACGCCAATCGATGGCCGGGCAAACAGAGTCACCTTTTTGAAATGGCGGTACTCCAGCTGGGGGCCCAATGCGAAAGTCTGCGAGAAGGCATCCGTGGGCACGATGAGCTGGTAGTCGGGCGGAATCACCCCCTCCCGAATAAGTTCTTCTATCAGTAGTCCTAATTCTTCCTGAACGTCCGGTTGCAACTCATTCGGGGTCAGTGAATTGTGTCCCGAAACGACGGAATAATCGAAGCCAATCGCCAGCCAACGGTTCATATTCCGGCCGACCTGGAGGTGGTATCCACGCTCCGCCAGGTTTAGCCACGGGGTTTCAAAGTAGGTGAATCCGTTGTAGATGTCGTATTGCGAAATGTCCGTTTGTTGGGCCCATGACGCCTGCGATGACAGCATCGAGAGCAACATTACAGCTCCGGCGAGCACTGCCCCTGCTAATTTCGATTTGAATGGAATCACCAGCTTCTCCTCCGGTCGTCAAACGCCGTATCAAACGCGCCACCCGCATCGCTTGTCAACCGAGTCGGACCGGAATTTCGCCCCGCAGTAACCGGCAGAGCGGGAAGATTGCGTACAATACCCAGAAGCCTTGTGCCAGACGGCGTGCTGAATCCCTTGCTGCCACTGGTGCATCCTGTTCTTAATCCAGATCATGATCGAACATCCTCTCCCTGAAGCTCTGACTTTCGACGACGTACTCCTCGTACCTGCCCTCAGCGATGTCGTTCCGGCAAATGTAAGCACGCAGACACGTCTCACCAGGAACATTGTGCTCAACACGCCCCTGTTGAGCGCCGCGATGGACACGGTGACCGAATCCCGGCTTGCTATTGCCATGGCGCAGCAGGGAGGCCTGGGCATTATTCACCGCAATCTCACGCCCGAGCAGCAGGCCAGCGAAGTGGACAAGGTGAAGCGCTCCGAGAGCGGCATGATCGTCGACCCGGTCACCATCGGGCCCGACCGCCCTATCTCGGACGCGCTCGAAGTCATGCGCCGTTACAAGATCTCCGGGGTCCCCGTCACCAGCAACAAAAAGCTCGTCGGCATTCTCACCAACCGTGACCTCCGCTTCGAGACCCGGACCGATATCCCCATCGGTGAAGTCATGACGAAGGAGAACCTCATCACTGTGCCGGTCGGCACCACGCTCGAAGAAGCCGAGCATATTCTCCACCAGCATCGCGTCGAAAAGCTCCTCGTGGTCAACGGGGACTACGAGCTTCGCGGACTCATCACCGTCAAAGACATCCAGAAGAAGCTGAAATATCCCAACGCCTCAAAGGACGAGCAGGGACGTCTGCGAGTTGGAGGCGCGATCGGCGCCACCGGCGACTTCCTCGAACGCGCCGCTGAATTGGTCCGCTACCGCGCCGACGTATTGGCCATCGACTCCGCGCACGGGCACTCCTCGCGGGTGCTCGATGCCGTCCGTCAGGTCAAGAAGCGCTTTCCCGATGTAGCCCTGCTTGCCGGCAACGTGGCTACCTACGAAGGCGCCAAGGCACTCATTGAGGCCGGCGCGGACGCCGTCAAAGTTGGCATCGGGCCGGGATCCATCTGCACCACGCGCATGGTCACCGGAGCCGGAATGCCGCAGATCACTGCCATAAGCGAGGCCTACCGCGCCGGAAGGGAATTCGACATCCCCATCATTGCTGACGGCGGCATCAAGTATTCAGGAGACGTCGCCAAGGCCATCGCCGCCGGTGCAAGTGTCGTCATGATCGGCTCGCTCTTTGCGGGAGTCGATGAGAGCCCCGGCGAGACCATCCTCTATCAGGGCCGCTCCTTCAAGGCTTATCGCGGTATGGGATCGCTCAGCGCCATGTCGCAAGGCTCCGGTGAGCGCTACTTCCAGGGGTCACAGGATTTCCGCGACGAGGCCACCCGCCCGGAGAGCCTGGTTGCGCGCGAGCAGAGCACTCAGAATCGTCTGGCCAAGTTCGTCCCCGAGGGCATCGAAGGCCGTGTACCGCATCGCGGCCCTCTCGAGGCCATGGTCTACCAGCTCGTCGGCGGACTCCGCTCCGGTATGGGCTATCTCGGCTGCGCAAGCATCGAGGAGCTGCAGACCAAATCCCGCTTTGTCCGGATCTCGAACGCCGGCCTGCGTGAGAGCCATGTTCATGACGTAATCATCACCCGCGAAGCTCCGAACTACCACGTCGAATAAGCCGCCGGGCGGCGTTGCTGGTCAACACGCTGCCCGCTTTCTCAGAATCACCTTCCTGCGCTTTCTCCAGTCCTCGTTCAGCCCGATCAGCTCCCACCGGACCTCCGGCGAGAGATGCCGCAGTACCACGTCGGTTGATGGGTGAATCCGGAGCGCGGGGGCAACCAGGTACAGGAGCGGAGGTTCGGCTGATAACTCGAGGCCCGGGAAATATCCGTGCTTCTGGAATGCATTTTCGCGCTGAAGCTGCCGCACCCGTGACCAGTAATCGAGCGCCTGCAGAGGCAGATGAAGGCTGTCGTCTGCTTTGAGCTCGAGCACTGTGAGTCGCCCGCTCTGATTGACTGTCAAAAGATCGAGCATCCCTCGATCGCCTGCCGAAAACGCCGGGACCTGCGAATACACGATATCTCCCCGCAGAGCCGGTTCGATCTCGCCGATATCGCGCCGTAGTGCCGACTCCAGCCATCGCTCCGGCTGCAGGCGAAAAAGGGGATTCCGCCTCGATCCGCTCGCGTGCCGGTTATGAAACAGCCGCCCGGTCAGCTCACAAAATAGTTCTTCCGTCTCCGCGGTCAACGGTGTTTCGTTCGCCCCCGCGCCGAACGTGATTTCGTCCCGGCGTGTAAACGACCCGGGCGCGAGCCCGTGCCGGATGCGCGCGTACTCCAGTCCATGCAGCGAAAAGCCGATCTCAGTAGCGCTCCTCGCCCGAACCTCTGTCTCTGCCCGCAGCCCCGGAATCAACAGGCTCAGCACGCGATCGATACCCGCGCGGAAGCGCTCCAGCGCGAACTCGGGACTGAACGCGTGCACTAGATGCACGTCGAGGTTCCCAGCATCGGGTATATCGAGTTGCGTCAGCCCCTCCGACTGCTCGTCCAGTTCGTAAATTTCCCACTTCGCCGCACTGTTCAGCCACGGGATACGCGCGCACGCCGTCCTGCCCGTCCCGGGAGGAACGACAATTCGTACTCCTTCGAACAACCGCCGTCCCTCGCCGTGTTCGCGGCAGTATTGAAGCCACAGGACTCCCAGCGTGAGGATTCCATCGATGATTGCCTGCGATTCCTGCACGTTCGCGGCGATGACGGCCCACGCCGACTGCCCGCGGATCAGCACTCCGCGAGCGTACGCCGGTCCGAAGCTGTGCTCGAGATCAGCCGCTGTCCGAAAACCTTCTGCTGTCCAGCCATAAAAGCTCTTTTTCAGAACCCGCTCAAGCACGCGAAGGTATTTCGTCCGCCCGGCATCGCGTGCCGACGCCGGACGGCGGTCATTGCTCGCCACCAGCTCCAGCATCTGTGGTCTTGATTGCCCAAACCGCCGTGTCTCCAGCCGCAGCGAGTCTTTCCGGTATTCAAGGCCGCTCACCCTGCGGACAACGTTCCTCTCTTCCGACCAGAGATGAAGTAGGCACCGTCCCTGTTCCGTCGAGAGAGAATAGCGCGCCGACCGCATGTCGAAGAGGAGCCGTCCATCTTCGAGGATCGCGGCCGCCGGATGCTCGGCGAGAAAATCCTCAAGCTCGCGCGCCAGGTCCGCGGCAGGAATTTCAGCTGTAGCGAGTGGCATTGCCACGATCATGCGTGGCAGGTGAGTCGCGCCGCAAGGGAATTGCTACCAGCCTCTACTCTTTCGTAATGCCGTGATGTGGGCACAGTGATGGCGGGAGTGCCAGGCGTAGATCTGCGCCACCCGTTCCAGCGTATTCTGTCCGCTCTCGGGGTGGACATATCCGCGCTTCCACTGCTCATCTGTCAGCGCTTCGAGCAATGCAACCCAGCGCCGGTGAAGCGTATCCAAAAGCTCGAGCGATACCTCGACGGGCAGGGATTTGGCGTCGGGCAGCTCCGCCCAGAGCTTTTCATCGTACGGCTTGATCGTCGGCCAGTCTTCCGTCAGTGCCAGGCGCGTCCGCATGTACGCGTTCATGTGGCTGTCGGCTACATGATGAACCAGCTGGCGCACCGTCCAGCCGCCTTCACGGTAAGGCGTATCGATCTGGGCTCCCTCCAGCCCATCGACTGCGGCCCGCAGGTTCTCCGGCAGAGCTGCCAGGATGGCAATACAACTGTGGAGTTGTTGAGCGTCCAGTGCATCGGGGCGGGGACACTTTCCGATCGGGTAGCGTGGGTCAGAGACAATGCTTGCGGTCGACATGCTTTAGAAATAGCATCTCGCGTCGATTTGTAACAGTGCTCTGATTGTGGGTGCCGGGGCGGCGTCCGCACGCCCCGCCAAATTCCCGCCCGAACTAGGATTGGTGATGGTTCGTGTGATGAGACATGTGGTGATGATGATGGTGATGCGTCGAAGCGAACGCCGGTGCCGAAATCGCCAGCACGGCACAGAGCAGAGCAACTTTTTTCATAATGAGGCGATCTTAGCAACGCCCGGCTCCGAATCTCGCTGAATCAGCGCCAGGAACATACGAAGTTACTCGATGTCCCAATGCTCTTCCTGCGCCTTGAACCCGAACCTTTCGCTGCTTCATCTAAAATTCAGGTATCTATGACACAGCTCCCATTGCCGGCTGAGGCCGCTCCGCAGCACAAGAAGTATTTCTTCGACAAATTCGGAATCACCGAGCGGCTTCTCGAGCGTTGCCTGGGCGAAGCCCTGTCCGCCGGAGGCGACTACGCCGACCTGTACTTCGAGTCCATCGCCTCCACTTCGATAGGTATCGACGAATCGCTGGTGAAATCCGCCAGCCAGGGAGTCAGTGCAGGTTGTGGAGTCCGCGTCGTCAGCGGAGAACGCACCGGCTATGCCTACACTGATGACCTTTCGTCCGAGCGCCTCCTCCGCGCGGCCCGCACGGCGGCTTTGATCGCCAGCGGCCCGGCAAAGCAGCCCGTCCAGGGTTTCACCGAAACAAAAGCGCCCAGCCTCTACCCGGCTCCTGCTGCCGACCTCGACAGCGGCCTCTCGGCCAAGCTTGACTTGGTGATGCGCGCTGACCACGCCGCTCGCGCTTACGATCCTCGGATCACGCAGGTCCGCGCCAGCTACTCCGATGAGCTCAAGCGCATTCTTGTCGCCGCTTCTGACGGCACCTTCGCCAGCGACACCCAGCCTCTCGCGCGCCTGAACGTCTTTGTACTCGCCAAAGACTCCGGCCGGACCGCACGTGGAACATCCGGCGGAGGCGGACGCGTCGAAATTGACTTCTTTGAGATCGAGAAGACGCCCGAGCACTTCGCCCGCGAAGCCGCCCGTCAGGCCATCCTGCAGCTCGGAGCTGTTGCCGCCCCGGCTGGCGAGATGGAAGTCGTCCTCGGCCCCGGCTGGCCCGGCGTCCTGCTGCATGAAGCAGTAGGTCACGGCCTCGAAGCCGACTTTAATCGCCGCAAGACATCCGCGTTCGCTGGCCTCATCGGCCGCTCTGTCGCCAGCTCCAAGGTTACTGTTGTCGATAACGGAACCATGCCCGGCCGCCGCGGCTCGCTCAACGTCGACGATGAGGGAGCTGCAACCCAGGAGACCGTGCTCATTGAGAAAGGAATCCTCAAGGGCTATCTGAGCGATAAGCTCTCCGCTCGTCTCATGGACATGCCCTCAACCGGCAACGGCCGCCGCGAGAGCTACCAGCAGATTCCCATGCCGCGGATGACCAATACCTACATGCTCGCCGGAGACGACGCCCCCGAAGATATCCTGCGCAGCGTGAAGCGCGGCCTCTACGCCGTCAACTTCGGCGGAGGCTCGGTCGACATCACCAGTGGCAAGTTTGTCTTCTCGGCCAGCGAAGCCTATCTGATCGAAGACGGCAAAATCACGGCCCCCGTCCGCGACGCGACGCTGATCGGCAACGGCCCCGAAGCCCTCAAATACGTTTCCATGGTCGGTAACGACCTCGAGCTCGACGAAGGTGTCGGCACCTGCGGCAAAGACGGCCAGAGCGTCCCCGTCGGCGTCGGTATGCCAACAATCAAGCTCGATAAGATGACGGTGGGCGGCACCGGGCGCTAGCGAAAGTACGTGATCTGCTGCGCAAACTGGAGCAGGATGGCTGGTATCTGGCAAGGCAGCGCGGAAGCCCTCGGCAATATAAACATGCTGAGAAGCCTGGCACCGTCACCATTCCGGGACATCCCGGTGATGAGCTTCACCCGAAAACGCTAAATAGTATCCTGAAGCAGGCGGGGTGCAAGGAATGACACGACGCTATTTGGTGATCTATGAAAGCGGCCCGAATAACCTGAGCGGTTTTGCGCCTCATGTGCCCGGCTGCGCCAGCACAGGCTCGTCGATTGAGAATATTAGAAAAAATCTGCGCGAAGCCTTGGAGTTTCACCTCGAAGGATTGATACTCGATGGCCAGCCGATTCCCGCCGCATCAACGCACATGGTAGAAGTACCCGACCAGGGCTTTGCAGAATGGATGGATGTAACGCTCCCCGCTAGAGAAGCGATCTCAGCGTGAATGTCAAGCCAGACGAGTTAGCCCGCGTGCATCGCGACAATACCAAACGGAACCACATGACCTAGCGAGGGCTTCGGCCTCCCTACGCGGCCACTCCCGCCGAGGCCAGCTCCTTGTTGAGGCTGGTGAGGAAGCTCTTCGCATCTCCGAAAAGCATGAGCGTTTTGTCCAGGTAGTAAAGCTCGTTGTCAATGCCCGCAAAGCCCGGGCTCATGCTGCGCTTGATCACCATCACGGTCTGCGCTTCCGAGGCATTCAGGATCGGCATCCCGGCGATCGGACTGTTCTTGTCGAGCCTTGCTGCCGGGTTAACGACATCATTCGCCCCCACCACAAGCACCACATCCGTCCTCGGAAACTCCGGATTGATCTCATCCATCTCGATGAGACGGTCGTAGGGCACATCAGCTTCAGCCAGCAGCACGTTCATGTGTCCCGGCATGCGGCCTGCCACCGGATGGATCGCAAACGAAACCTCGATCCCGCGTTTGGTCAGAATGTCATATAGCTCGCGCAGTTTGTGTTGCGCCTGGGCAACCGCCATCCCGTATCCCGGAATGATGACCACCTTCCGCGCCGCATCGAGGATCTCTGCCGCCTCTTCTGGCGATGCCGACCGCACCGGCCGTGCTTCAATCTTCGCAGTGCTGGTCTGGATGGTGCCGAACGCCCCGAACAAGACATTAGTGAACGAGCGGTTCATCGCCTTGCACATGATCACCGACAGAATGAAGCCGGACGAGCCGTCAAGTGCGCCCGCCACTATCAGCACTTTGCTGTTCAGCACAAATCCCAACAGCGCCGCCGAAAATCCCGCATAAGAGTTCAACAGTGAGATCACGGTGGGCATATCTGCGCCGCCAATCGGCGTCACCAGCATCACGCCAAACACCAGCGCCACAATCACCATGATCGGGAACAACACCGTATGTTCCGGATGGAGCACCAACGCGACTGCCAATGCAACGGCCGCGCCAAGTACTGAAAGACTGACAATATTTTGACCCTTGTAAACAATCGGGCGCTGTGGCAGAAGTTCCTGCAACTTGCCCGCGGCGATCAAGCTGCCGGTAAACGTCAGCGAACCGATGATCACCTCCATCCCGATCTCGCCCATCTCAAACCGGCTGAGGTGTGAAAGCCCCACATAATATTCCGCAATGCCGATCATTGCCGCCGACAGAGCCCCAAACGCGTGACTCAAAGCTGTCCGTTGCGGAACCGCGGTGATCTTCACCATGCCGAGCGGAATGCCGATTGCCGCGCCGATGATCAACGCGATGACAATCCACTTGTAAGCGACCAGTTCCGGGTTGTAGAGCGTCGCTACAACCGCCAGAGCAGCCGCGATCTCGCCAGCCAACACGCCTCTCCGCGCACTCACCGGCGAGCTCAGCCACTTGAGTGCCAGGATGAACAGTACAACCGCAAGGATGTAAGCGAAATCGAGGTACTGCTGAATGGCCGCCACGTTCATGATTTCTTAGCCTTGCCGGATTTGAACATGCGGATCATGCGATCGGTGATGAAAAATCCGCCCACCATGTTGCTGAAAGAAGCAGCCACTGCGATCGCTCCCAGCGTAGTGGTCAGAGGCGTCTCATGCCTCCCCGTGACGATAATCGCCGCTACCACCACGATGGCGTCGAGGGCGTTGGTCAGCGACATCAACGGCGTATGCAAAAGGGGCGATACCCGCTTGATGAGCCCAAACCCGACAAACCCCGCCAGGATGAATACATAAAGATTCGAAATAAAGTCCGCCGGCATCCTTCCCTCTCGAGTTCTGACTACTTACCCTGCCGCTACCTACGCATGAGCCGCCGCCAACAGCTCCGCAATCTTCGGATGCACCACCTTGCCCCCATGCGTCACCAGTGTTTCGCGGATGATCTGGTCTTCGAGATCCAGCCCCACGCGCCCGTCCTTTACCAGCAGCTTTGCAAGAGCCGCGATGTTCGACGACAGCATCTGACTGGCGTGGTGCGGAACCAGCGACGGCAGATTGAGCGGTCCGATGATGGTCACGCCATTCTCGACGACCGTCTCGCCGGGCCGCGTCAGTTCGCAATTCCCCCCGCGCTCCGCCGCGATATCCACAATCACCGATCCCGGCTGCATCGCCGACACCATATCCGCTGTGATCAGAATCGGAGACTTGCGTCCCGGCACCGCCGCCGTGGTAATCACCACATCCTGCTCCCGAAGTGTCTCGGTCAGCAGCTCGCGCTGGCGCCGGTAAAACTCCTCATCCATCGCCTTCGCGTAACCGCCCTTGTCTTCCGATCCGCCGGAATCAACGTCGAGCATCACGAACTTCGCGCCTACGCTCTCCACCTGTTCCTTCACTGCCGGACGTACGTCATAGGCATAGACCACAGCCCCCAGCCGCCGCGCCGTCGCAATCGCCTGCAGGCCCGCAACGCCGGCGCCCAGAACAAACACCTTGGCTGGAGTAATCGTGCCCGCCGCAGTCATGAGCAGCGGAAACATCTTTGGTAGCTGGCTCGCGCCCATCAGCACGGCGCGATATCCGGAGATCGTCGCCATCGACGACAGCGCGTCCATGCTTTGGGCACGCGTGATGCGTGGAATTAATTCCATTGCCAGCAGGGAAACGCCCGCTTGTGCCAGCTCCGCGCAGTCCGCCAGCGCGGTCAGCGGCTCGGCGAATCCGATCAGAATTTGGCCGGATTTCAACAAGGGAAGGTCGGCGCGCCCTGCTTCGGGATTCGCACCCAGGCAGCGGACCTGCGCCACAATATCGGCCTCGCGAAAGACCTCTTCGCGGCTGCCGATTCGTGCGCCTCGCGCAACGTATAGCTCATCAGGAAAGCCGGATTCCACTCCGGCAGATTGCTCGACGATCACGTCGAGTCCGGACTTCCTCAGCGCCTCACATTGGCGGGGAACCAGAGCCACGCGGCGTTCCTGGGGGAAGGTCTCACCAACAATTCCAAGAATCCCGGGCAAACCAGCCTCCGCACAGAACTTTATTCAATATGTACGACGTCTGGCAAGTGATCGGCGTCACACGTGTCGAAATCTCCCGGTCGATCTGCCAATTTATGAGGACCGTGTAACGCGATTACCGCATAGAGTTTCTGTAAGAATTCGAACCGGGGCCGCGTAGAATCGAAGCAGGCGGACAGATTCACGAGAAAGGAATCGGACGATGGCGACAACAACTGCGTATGTGCCCGTCGAGGTCTATCTTCGCTCCTCGTTTGAACCCGACGCCGAATATGTGGACGGTGTAATTCAGGAGCGCGCGGTGGGTGAGCTGGATCACGCGGCATGGCAGAAGGCTATTCAACAGTGGTTTTGGCGACGGGAAGAAGAGTGGGGAGTCCGCGTATTCGCCGAACTGCGGGTGCAAACTTCGCCGACAAGATTCCGCGTGCCGGATGTAGTCGTGCTCGAAAACACTGGACCCCTGAAGGAGATGGAACAGATTGTTCGCACGCCTCCGGTCGCGGTCTTTGAAATTCTCTCTCCCGAAGACACGCTGCCGCGCGTGCTGGAGAAGCTGAGCGACTACGAAAATATGGGCGTTCGCGGCATCTTCGTCATCGACCCGAAGAGCGGAAAGAAATATCAGTATGAGTCAGGTGACTTAAGGCACGTTGAGGCGGCGGGTATTACGGTTAAGCAGAAGGAGTACGCCGTCAACCTGAATGAGGTTGAGGAGTTGGTGAAGTAGGGAAGGTGGTGCGCAAAGTATGCGCGTGCAATCGATTGCCACCAAAGACTTCGCAGTGGAGTTACTTCGAAGACTACATAAAGAGATTTCCATCTCTACGCCGACAACGAACCGCCAATGGACGGACGTCCTTTGGAAATTTTTTAATAAATACAAGTCCGGTAGGCGGCCAAAATGGACCATGTTTCCGAAAGAAAGAGCGCGTAAGGGAGAGTACCTTGTAGATTTCATTCTTTTCGAAGAAGGTTATGGCCCCAGAATCGCAGTGGAGTCTGAATGGCAATATTGGAGGCACAAGAAGCCTCTGGATCGCATCGATTGGGCATTCGACAAGGTACGGGGCGTGAAAGCTGATGTAAAACTACTTGTCTATGAGTGGAAAACCCCGCCCAGTTCTGGGGAACCGGATAGGCAGGTTCGGAAGCGAATCGTGCAATACCTCGAGAATTATGCATTATTAACGCCCAAAGAGGCCTTCGTTTTCCTGCAATACACAGGGGATCGACCTTATGGATATTGGTGGCAGCCGCGCCATGAAGGTATTCATAGTGAAGAGGAGATAAAGTTTCAAGAGCTCACGCTTGAGTGATTGGTTAGTATTCGCAAACTAGGCTGTCTGCAGTGTGAGCACCCAGCACCTGCTACTCCAAATCATCCCCCGCATCCACGCCAACCGGCACCCCGCCATTCCTTCGCATCAGCAGATATCCCCGAATGAACGGCGCCAGATATCCATCGAGCACGCGGTCCACATCTCCGAACTCGACCTTCGTGCGATGGTCTTTCGCGATCCGGTAGGGCTGCAGCACATACGACCGGATCTGCGAACCGAAGTTGATATCCATCTTCGAGTCTTCCAGCTTCTTGGTCGCCTCCCGCTTCTTCTCGAGCTCGTATTCATACAGCCGTGACCGCAGCATCTTCATTGCCCGCTCGCGGTTCTTGTGCTGCGAGCGCTCGTTCTGGCAGGCGGCGACGATCCCGGTCGGAATATGGGTAATGCGCACTGCCGAGTCCGTCGTGTTCACGTGCTGCCCGCCCTTGCCGCCCGAGCGGTAGGTGTCGACGCGCAGCTCATCCGGCTTGATATCGATCTGGATCGAGTCGTCGATTTCAGGAGATACAAACACCGACGCGAACGAAGTGTGCCGCCGCTTCGCCTGGTCAAAGGGAGAAATTCGCACCAGCCGGTGTACTCCGGTCTCACCTTGCAGCAACCCGTAGGCGTACTCGCCTGTGATGGTAAAGGTGGCTGATTTGATCCCCGCTTCTTCGCCGTCAAGAATGTCGTTGATCTCCGCCTTGAAGCCCTGCTGCTCTGCCCAGCGCAGGTACATGCGCATCAGCATCTCGGCCCAGTCCTGGCTCTCGGTGCCGCCCGCGCCCGGATGCACAACGACGATCGCATTCAGCGCATCGGTCTCGCCGGAAAGCAGCGTCCGCGTCTCCATCTCTTCGGCGAAGCTGTTCAGCGAATCGATCTCGCGCTTCAAGTCGTCTTCCACCGGCTCGCCCTCACGGGCCAGGTCAAAGTAGGCTTCGACGTCGCCCGTCTTGCGTTCGAGCTCGGCGTCGTCGGCCAGCAGCGCCTCAATGCGCTTGCGGTCGCGCATCAGCGGCTGCGAAAGCTGCGGATTCGACCACAGACTCGGGTCGGAAAGCTTCTGCTCGATGGTGGCTAGATCAGACTTGAGGCGGGCAGCGTCAAAGATACTCCCGCAGGTCGCGGACTTTGTCGCGCACGGGAGTGTAAGCGAACTCGAGATCGTTTAGCACGTGTTTGGACCTGACTTTTTCTTTTCATTTTAGCGGCAAACGCCGCGCGCAGAAGAAACTCGGACTAAAAACAGACATTTGTCGAGGGCAGGAAATCTCCTGCTCGCAGCCTTGTTCAGGATCAGTTACAGATGGGATTAGAAGGGCCGGCGAAGGGTTGGATATACAGTTTTTTCTCCCCTCTCCCATTCTTAGACTAGTCGCCTGAATCATCAAAAACAAGACTGTTTTTCAACTCTCGATCGGGTAGTATCACGCCTCGGACCATCATTCGAGCCGTTGCGAGTGTCCTCAAAAAATCCGGCCAAAGTGTAGGGAAGCCTGCTGTGCGCATGTGACTAAGAGGCCTTCGCCACTCTCGACGTACCTTTCAATTCCCCAATCAAACGGAGGGCTCATGATTCCACACGAGAAGACGGCGGCGGTCGCTCGCGGCCTGCGCGAGACGTTCGGTGTAACTGAGTTCGAGGACATTCAGATGCTGTCCGGAGGCCCCAGATCGGACCTTATTTTTCGCATTGCCGTGAAAGGATCTCACTACCTGCTGCGGATCATCAGGCGCGTCAGTGACCCCGCATGCCACATCATATCGATGAAAAGTGCGGCTGAAGCGGGTCTGGCGCCGCATGTCCGTTTCACCAGCATCGAAGATGGCATTTACATTACTGATTTCGTAAAAGCTGTACCGTTTCCTCAAGGCGAAGCTCTCGTCCGTATGCCCACTGCTCTGCGAGCCTTGCATGCGCTGCCGCCATTTCCCGGGAGGGCAAACCACCTCAACACCTCGTGCACCTTTCTTCTCAACAAAGGACCTGCGCGGGACGAATTCATACGGAGCTTTCAGGAGGCGGACCTGATCCCTCAAAGAGAACAGGAGGAACTATTTGCCCGGTACGCAGAAGTCGCTGCAGCTTACCCGCATGTCGGTTCGGACATGGTGTCGAGCCACAACGACCTGGTGCGGCCGGGCAATATCCTTTTCGACGGAAACCGCCCGTGGCTGGTGGACTGGGAAGCCGCTTTCCTGAATGATCGCTATGCCGATCTGGCAGTCGTCGCGAACTTCGTGGCAACCACTGACGCAGAGGAAAAGCAGTATCTTCACGCGTACTTTGGCCACTCTCCCGATGAGTACCAACTGGCTCGATTTTTCCTGATGCAGCAGGTCGCCCACATCTTTTACGCCATGGCGTACCTGCTGCTCGGCTCGTCGGGTAAGCCGATAGATTGGACCGAAGATGTGCCGGACTTCAGCGACTTTCATAAGGGTATGTGGACTGGCGAAATCAAGATGGCCGACAGCCGGACGAAGATCGCCTATAGCCGGGTCCACTGGAACCGGCTCTCAAGAAACATGCGGCAGGCAAGATTTGGCGAAGCAGTAAGAATTGTTTCAGCGCAGCATCGGCCTCATTTCACTCTCGCAACTGCTGGTCGTGGCCACTGACCGTCCACTATCCCTCACCACGGCACATGCCCTATGGGAACATAAGAAGTAATGACCGAACGAAAACTCACCTTGCCTCCCGGCCCCTTCAAGGCATACCTCTTCGACTGTGACGGCACCATCGCCGATTCCATGCCTCTGCATTACATCGCATGGAAGCGCGCTCTCGGCGAGTGGGGCTGCGAATTCCCCGAAAGCACCTTCTACGCCTGGGGCGGAATGCCCGTTGTCGAGATCATCCGTTCTCTGAACGAGCGGCATGCCCTCGCGATGCCCGTCGAGCAGGTGGCACACCGGAAAGAGGAGTACTACTACGAGATCCTTCCCCACCTCGAACCCGTGCCCGAAGTGCTCGAGCACATCGAGGCGCGCCACGGAGAAATCCCTTTTGCTGTCGTCTCCGGCAGCACCCGCGAGAGCGTCACCGAGTCGCTGCGCACCCTGCGCCTCCTCGACCGCTTCGAAACGCTGGTCTGCGCCGGAGACTACACCCACGGCAAGCCGCACCCGGAGGCATTCCTGCTCGCCGCCGAACGTCTCGGCGTAGCACCCGAGGACTGTCTGGTCTTCGAAGATACCGAGATGGGCATCGCAGCCGCGACAGCCGCCGGCATGGCTTCGGTTAAAGTGCCGCAGCCTTGGGAGCGCGCCGCCCTAACCGTCTAGCACCGGCAACAGCCCCAACCACAATAATCACGCACGTCCAGGCAAAAACATCGCCGTATCGCGTGTAAAACGTCAGGTCGTCCCTGAATCCATACATCGCCGGCAGGGAAGTGAACACATGCCGCGGCGAGCTCTGCACCACCCGGCCCTGGGGATCGATGGCCGCTGTCACGCCGCTGTTCGTGTCCCTCAGGATCCAGCGGTGATTCTCAATGGCCCGCATCCGTGCCATGTTCAGGTGCTGCCACGGAGCGCTCGTGTCTCCATACCACCCGTCATCGGAGACGTTCACAAACACCTGCGCGCCATTCCTCGCAAATTCCCTGATCTCATCGGCAAAGATCGACTCGTAGCAGATGAAAACGCCGTACCGGTGTCCATTTGCCGTGAAGACGTTGCGTTCCGTACCGCGCGAAAAATCGCTGATCTGTTTCGTCAGGTGATGCGCGAAGAAGAACAGATCACGATAGGGAACATACTCGCCGAATGGTACGAGATGAATCTTGTTGTACCGCCCGACAAATTCGCCCTGCGGTGAGATAAACGACGCGGAGTTGTAATCCCGTAGCACTCGATTGCCCGACTCATCGATTTGCCAGGCGCTCGTCGGATTTCCCGCGACAATCCCGGCTCCGGTCTCCGTCGCCAGTTCGTGCATCGCCACCCGGAACCGCGGATCGCCCTCGGTGAACGGTGACGGCGACTCTGGCCACGCGATCAGCGATATCGGAACCGGGCCCCCGACCGAACCTCTGACCGAACCCACATGGCTATACTGCAGCGGCTTCGACGGCTCCGGCATGCCCTCGTACCATCCGGCATTTGTCTCCTGGCTCTGCTTCAAAAAGACCGCAATATTGCTGTCCCACTCCGAACCGATCCAGTCATTGTTCTGCCGCACGTCAAAGTTCGGTTGCAGCAACACTGCCAGCGCCTCCGTCGGAGCAGTCTTCGGCACCATCCACGACCCCAGCTGCATCAGCAGCGATGCCAGCGCAGCGCCCACTCCCAGCCGCAACCGTATGTGTATCGATCTCGACAGAAGTGCCCCGGTGAACAGCGCGTTCACCGCCATCAGCACAAACGAGATGCCGTAGACGCCTGTCCACGGCGCAATGCGAATCATCCAGAAATTGTCCACCTGCGAATATCCGAGCTGGTCCCACGGCACGCTGGTGATGTGCGCCGCCGCCAGCTCGATTGCGGCCCACAGAAACGGAGCCATTGCCAGCGGAAGCAGAATGCCTTGTGAAGCTCGCCGCAGAAATGCGAGAAGAAGCCCGAAGAGCCCGAAGTACAGCCCCAGCACCATGCTGTAAAGCACCACGATGCCTGCCGCGCCCGCCGCGGGCACCCCTGCGTAGAGATGCATCGTGTGGTAGATCCAGTAGCAGTTGAGGATGTACCAGACCACCCCGCACAGATAGCCGATCAGCCCGCTCCTGCGCAGATACCGCGGTGCGGTTGCATCCAGCGCACCGAGCAGGGCATACATCAGTGGTACCAGCGCGATCCATCCGAAGGCCGCGCGCCCCGGTGGCAGCGGTCCGGCGATCGGAAATGGCAGGTTGAGCAGAAATCCGGAAGTGAGCGCGAGAAGAATCGGCAGCTGGATCTCGGCTCGGGTAGCGCTCCCGGCTGGCATCCGGGTGGAAATCACGGGCATTCAGGCCGAGTCTACCGCATTTTTCGCGCTGCCCGCAGGCCGCACGCAACGCTCACCCTCTGCTTTCCGTCCTGCTGGGATACAATCCATTCGTGACCGCCATTATTCAGTTCGCGTTGCATCTCCTCACAGTTCTTTTTTTTATAGGACTGGCGGGCTCCTCAGGTGTTGTAATCCTGAGTTTTATCGAGGACCTTGGCGAACTGTTTGGTGAGGAGTAGGGCGAACCCCGATTGACGACGCGCCCTATCGGTCATAAACTCAGCCGAGAGCGTCAGGGCGATGATAGTCCCGGAAGTTGTCAAACTCTGACATCGCAAGCGCCCACGATTCATGCCGCCCGGACAAACGTTTTCCGCACCGCAATCCAACCGAGTCAAGCTGGTTGTCGCTTCCTCGGTCATGCTCACCTTCATTTCCTTCTGGCGGGCAGCGGCAGTCGTTCTCAACGATCTTGGTTCTTCCGCTTTCTACGCCGGCGGTATCGCCGAGGAAGCCGTTGGTAAGGCTGCGCCCTGGTTCATCCTCGGCGTCATGCTCTTTTCCTTTGCCGTACGCGCGGTATACGTCGAGAGCTGCTCGATGTTCACCCGCGGGGGCGTCTACCGCGTGGTCAAGGAGGCGCTGGGCGGTAACTTCGCCAAGCTGAGCGTCTCGGCGCTGATGTTCGATTACATCCTCACCGG
This sequence comes from uncultured Acidobacteriaceae bacterium, assembly GCA_963724375.1. Classification (GTDB taxonomy): domain Bacteria; phylum Acidobacteriota; class Terriglobia; order Terriglobales; family Acidobacteriaceae; genus Silvibacterium. The sequence continues at coordinate 60,899 of CAVRUM010000010.1, read as the reverse complement.
GCCTATCTCCGGCGTGTCAGCCGGACAGTACATCACCGGCCTGATGAATGAGCTGATCGACGTCGGAGCTGTGCACCGCTGGCTTCCAGCCGCCATGGTGAATGTGGGCCACTCCCCGTGGCATTTCCCGGTGAATGGAACATCGGCGGTGTTCTGCGCCATCGTGACCGTTTATTTCTGGTGGCAGAACATCAAGGGCATCGAAGAGTCGAGCAACAAAGCACTCGAGGTCATGAAAGTCACCACCGTCATGGTGGTCCTTCTGCTCGTTTGGGGCTTCTGGACAGTTATCGCCAAGGGCGCGAAATTGCCGCCATTGCCTGTCCCCTCGAATCTGCACTTCTCGAAGGATGCCCTTGGCTTTCTCTATGGATCGAAGCTGGCCACAACCCTCGGCCTCTTCGGCATTCTTATGGCCTTCGGCCATTCCATCCTCGCCATGAGCGGCGAGGAAACGCTTGCTCAGGTAAACCGCGAGATCGAACATCCGAAGCTCAAGAACCTGAAGCGAGCGGCCATCGTCATCGCCATCTACAGTTTTGTCTTCACCGGGATCGTGTCCCTGCTGGCGGTGATGATCATTCCGGATTCCGTCCGTGTTCCGGTCTACCGCGACAATCTCATCGCCGGCCTTGCGATGTACGCCGTCGGGCCGCTCACCCTGCGCATCATCTTCCGCATTTTCGTTGTCATCGTGGGATTTCTGATTCTCTCCGGCGCCGTCAACACATCGATCATTGGCTCGACCGGCGTGCTCATGCGTGTCGCCGAAGACGGCGTGCTTACCGACTGGTTCCGCAAGCCGCACCACCGCTTTGGAACCTCCTATCGCATCATCAATCTCGTCACCGCCCTGCAGCTCTTCACTATCATCGTGAGCCGTGGAAACGTCATCACACTGGGCGAAGCCTATGCCTTCGGAGTCATCTGGAGCTTTACCTTCAACAGCCTCGCCATGCTTGTCCTTCGCTGGAAATACACCGGCGAGCGCGGCTGGAAAGTGCCCATCAACATCAAAATCGGCAAGACAGAACTGCCCGTCGGCCTCTTCTCCGTTTTTCTCGTATTGGTCACGACCGCCACGGTAAACCTCTTTACCAAGAGCGTCGCGACCGAGAGCGGCATTGCATTTGCCGCCTCGTTCTTCGTTATATTCACGATCTCCGAGCGCCGTAATCACAAGCGCCAGTTGGTGACCGTGAAGCAAATGAAGGAGCACTTCCAGCTCGAGCAGCCGGAAGCCATCAGCCGCAGCGCGCTCGAGATCAAGCCCAACGGGGTTCTGGTTACGATGCGCGATTCTGCGAATCCCATTGCCTTGAAGTGGGCTCTTTCGCGCATCAACACCGACGATCAGGACATCGTCGTGCTCACCGCTCGCATGATGGGTGCCGGTGGCCCGGAGCAGCTCGACCACCAGCTCTTCAGCGAATACGAGCAGATGCTCTTCACCAAGGCCGTATCCGTAGCCGAGAGCTTCGGCAAACACATCTCGCTGTTAGTCGTTCCCGCGGGCGATATCTTTGCCGCCTTGGTGCAGACCGCTAACACGCTTGAGGTTGCGGTGCTGGTCTCCGGCCTTTCCACCAAAATGACCCCGCAGGAGCAGGCGTATCACGTGGGCCAGGCGTGGGAAGCCCTCCCCGAGCCCAAGCGCCAGTTCACCTTCTACGTCGTCATGCCCGATGGCAAGGACCTGTCCTTCCACATCGGCCCCCACGTTCCCGCGCTGCAGGCTGAGGACGTGCAGCTCGTGCATCGCCTCTGGCTGAACTTCCGCCGCGACCCTGAGATGGAAGGCCTGCACCACAGCGACATCGTGACCTACGCCCTCACCCGGCTGGCCAACGATTACGCCCGCGACAAGATCGATACTCTCAAAAACCTGCGCCGCTATACCCAGGACGGCGCCCCCGCGCCTCCCGGACAAAGCTCGCAATCCCCATATCGCGAAGGCCTGGATTATTCCATCCGCGCGCCTCACTCGGCGTCCCGCGATCACGGGTCGGATCACGAGGAGTAGCGCCGGCAAATTTCGGTACCAGGCGCGAGAAAGCGTATACTGCGGTCGCTCACGGAATTGAAGAAACATGGGCCGATGCGACCACGCACGGGCCGTGTGTTTTGGAGGCCAGATGAAACCGTTTTCACGCCGCGACGTACTCAAAACAGGTCTGCTCGCCCCCGCCGCCGTTGCCGCCGCCGCCCACATGGGCCCGCTGGGCCCCGCGATGGAGGCAGCCGCCGAAGTTCCACCCCTGCCCGAAAACGCAATGCACCAGCCATCCACTCCCATCGACGGAGCAGAACGCGAACGCCTGCTGCTCGACTTCGGCTGGCGCTTCCACTTCGGAAACGCGGACGACGCCACCAAGGACTTCGACTTCAGCAACGGCAGAATCGGGACCTTTCAGAAGACGGGAAACTTCATGCCCGCCGGCGCTCTGGCCTTTGATGACAGCGACTGGAAGAGCCTCGACCTTCCCCACGACTGGGCCATTGAACTTCCCTTTACCAACGATCCCGCCCTACAAAGCAAGGGCTTCTACCCCCTCGGACGCAAATATCCCGCCAGCAGCATCGGTTGGTACCGCCGCGTCTTCGATCTTCCTGCCTCCGACTCCGGAAAGCGAATCACGTTGGAGTTCGACGGTGTCTACCGCGAGACCATGGTTGTCTTCAACAACTTCTACATCGGACAGCACAGCGGCGGATACGACCCCTTCAGCTTCGACGTCACCGACTTCGCAAACTTCGGCACCAGGAACGTCTTGCTCGTCCGCGTCGACGCAACCGAAAGCGACGGATGGTTCTACGAAGGCGCGGGTATCTACCGGCACGTCTGGGTCGTCAAGACTCATCCCGTTCACGTGAAGAAGTGGGGCACCTTCGTCCGCTCCGAGATAAAATCCGGCGAAGCAAACCTCTCCATCCGGACGGAAGTGAACAACGACGGGAAGGGTACGCAGAGCGCACGGATCGTCTCAACGATTTTCGATCCCTCCGGCAACGCAGTCGAGAAAGGATCCACCTCATCGGAATCAATCGCCAGCGGAGAAGAGCACACCTACGAGCAGGAGATTTCCGTGCGTAGGCCGCTCCTCTGGTCTCTCGAAGAGCGAAGCCTCTACAAGCTCGTAACCGAAGTCCAGACAAGCGCCGGAACCGTCGACCGCTACGAAACTCGCTTCGGCATCCGCAGCACCAAATTCGACCCGCAGAACGGATTCTTCCTCAATGACAAGTCCGTCAAGCTGAAGGGCACCTGCAACCACCAGGACCACGCCGGGATCGGCGCCGCTCTCCCCGATTCCGTGCAGTACTATCGCATCCGCAAGCTACAGGAGATGGGCTGCAACTCCATCCGCACTTCGCACAACCCGCCGACGCCCGAGCTGCTCGACGCCTGCGACGAGCTCGGCATGCTGGTCTTTGATGAGACCCGCATGATGTCCTCGAATCCCGAAGGCCTCAGCCAGTTCTCTGACCTTGTCCGCCGCGACCGCAACCGCCCTAGCGTCTTCATGTGGTCCATGGGCAATGAAGAAGGCCAGGCCAACACCGAACGAGGCGTGCTCATCCTGACCGCGATGAAAGCCGTCGCCACCGAGCAGGATGGCTCCCGTCCCGTCTCCATCGCTCCCACCGGAGCCATCGGCACCGGAGGCCTCGCCGTCTGCGACGTCATCGGCTACAACTACCAGGACCCGCAGGCCGAGGCCTACCACAAGACCCATCCCGACAAGCCTGTCATGGGTACCGAGACCGTCAGCGCCGTCGGCACCCGTGGCATCTACATCACCGACCCGAAGAAGGGCTTCGTCAGCTCCTACGATCCTTGGACGACCACCGGCCGCGCCTCCGCCGAAGGCTGGTGGAGTTTCTGCGCAGCTCGCGCCTGGCTCTCGGGCGGCTTCGTCTGGACAGGCTTCGACTACCGGGGCGAGCCCTCGCCTAACGGCTGGCCCAACATCAGCTCGCAGTACGGCATCATCGACACCTGCGGCTTCCCCAAGGACTCCTTCTTCTACTACCAGTCGTGGTGGACCGGTCAGCAGGTCCTGCATCTTTTTCCGCACTGGAACTGGCCCGGATATGAAGGCAAGGAGATCGCCGTCTGGGTCTATTCCAACCTCGACAAGGTGGAGCTGCTCGTCAACGGCCAGAGCCTCGGCACAAAAGACGTGAAAAAGGATTCGCACGTCGCCTGGAACGTCAAGTATGCACCGGGCAACATCGAAGCGCGCGGCTTCAAAGACGGCAAGCAGGTCATGACCACGAAGCGCGAAACCACCGCGCCCGCGGCCAAGCTGATTCTGACCGTCGATCGGCAGCAGATCTCCGCGGACGGAGAAGACGTCGCGATGTTCGCTGTCGCCGTCCAGGACGCGCAGGGCCGCGTCGTACCCGTCACAGACAACGATGTGACTTTCAATGTCTCAGGCGCCGGCAAACTCATCGGCACCGGCAATGGCGACCCGACGAATCAACAGCCCGACAAGGGCACCTCGCGCAAGGCCTTTTCCGGATACTGCATGGCCCTGATTCAATCGACGAAATCTGCCGGCAGCATCACTGTCGAAGCAACGTCGCCCGGACTTACTTCGTCCTCTGTCACGATCACCTCGAAGCAGGTCACCCTGCGCCCGCAGATCGCCGTGTGGCAGCGCGAAGTTCCGCAGGGATCCGGAATCACCGGGCTCTGGCGGCCTTTGCCGGCAGAGGGAGAAGCCAGTGAACTGCTTGCCTTTTTCGCAGGCGGCGGCACGATGATCTTCACGCTTCAGCAGAGCGGAAACGCACTCACGGGGACCGTCGAAGGAACGGGCGGCGGATTCTTCGGCGGCAGCGATGTTCCTACTCCCATCACGGATGGCACGATAAACGGCGACACCGTGTCCTTCAAGGCCGGAAACAGCACTTACTCAGGAAAGGTGAACGGGGACAGGATCGACCTCGAGCGCGAGATAAAGCTTCCGTGGCATTTGCCGGCTCCCGCCCCGGAAAGCCCTGATCGCCCTGCCATCGGACCCGCGCCTGACGGTTCCGATCCTTCGCTGGGAAACTGGCATATTCCCAAATCCATCCCGATCGTTTTGCATCGCGTTCAGGGGTGAGCGCCATCCAGTCACGGAAAGTGGCTGCCCCATCCTTCGCGTGGCGAAGGGTGGGAAGCCATGCACCGACACTGCCACCCTTGTGCTCTGAGCTCTGTGCCTGTTCCCTGATCTTGGGTGCCCCATTCAAGCCCTTCTGTGCTCGTCAGACTCGATTGGCGTATACTTCAGGCCTAATTTTGCTGTCGCAATAAACAGAGCATCCATGAAAATCGCAGTCATCATCACCCGCATCTTGTTGGGCGTCATCTTTGTCGCCTTTGGCCTGAATGCCTTCCTGCACTTTCTCCCCAAGTGGTTACCTCCGGGCCTCGCAGGTCAGTTCGTGGGCGCAATGTTCCAATCCCACTACATCATCTTCGTGGCCACAATCGAGGTGATCTGCGGCGCCTTGTTGCTGGTAGACCGCTATGTTCCGTTCGCCCTGACGATCCTGGCGCCGATCATTGTCAATATCCTCCTCTTCCACATTTTGTTGCCGCCCGTGGGATGGCAACCTGGAGTGCTTGCGGCGATCTTGTGGATCTTCCTGTTCATCCACTACCGCAAGTATTTCTCGGGAATATTCGTGCAGCGGGCATCCTGACCGGCAATCGCGCACCGAAATTTCGCGTGATTCTCACTGTCGATTGCTCGAACCCGATCTCATAAATGCACTCGCACCCGTCTGCAGGGCGCAGACCTGTTCCGTGTCGCCGTTCAACCGGCCAGAACCTCCGCAGCAACGGACACCGCGTGTAAAGTGGCACCATGACAGGAAGGCTCTCCGCGGGCGCGGTCCATAGCGTGCCGGCGGATCTAAGACAAGCCCTTGTTTCCGACCCCGCGGCACGAACAAAGTGGGAGGATATTACCCCGCTTGCGCGCAATGAATGGATCTGCTGGGTAATATCCGTCAAGAAGCCGGAAACCAGAAGGCAGCATGTCGAGAGGGTGTGCTCGGAACTTAAAGAAGGAATGCGCAGGCCTTGTTGCTGGCCCGGGTGCCCTCACCGATAAAGAAACAGAGGCGCAGCTACGCGGGTAATGTCACCAGGGCTGCCCCATTCAAGCCCTTCTGTTGGGCTTGAGTGGGAATGCAAATCCTCACCGCTGATCGCTGTACGCTGACCGATCTAACAAATGGCACTCCAGACGGATTGCACGCCGTCGCAGATAACTTCCGGATCGGCGGTTAACCGCCCGGAATGCCCGGAACGAGCGGTCTGTGAACATGCAGCACATTATGGCTTTGTCACTGCGGAGCCACAACTGGGCCGTGAGCCCCAATGGCTTTGCGTAGATGCGATTGCAATCGAGCAGACATTACCCTCCTCCTCGTGTCTCATGCGGTCACTCAATGTCTTCAATCGCTCCAATGTCAATGCAGTGCGTTCGTTGTAATAACAAAACGGATGTACAGACCCGTACAACAGATTGGGATTCGCTCCATCCGCCACCGGCCAATCTGCTGCGAGTTCTGCATCGCGGAAGGCGATCCACGCCTTCTCCGCCGCGATCATTCGGGCCGTAGCCGTCTTGTCGCTTTTAAGCTTGCCAAGTACCTCTTGGTAAGTTGAGTTCAAAGCGTCGTCAGCTTTGTGGGCCTCTCTGGCCGCACAGTCGTTCATCTCGGATTGTGTCTGGAGGTTTTCACAACTTTCGACGGCTGCCTTGTCAAGCTGGGCACCACTTAGGCACGCCGACCCAACTAACGGCAAAGCGACGACAATCGTTCGCCAAACATGAGCATAAACATGAAAACGTGACACTGAAGCCTCCATGACAGGCTGAGTTTTTGTGCTGGATTTCAGTCTACTTCTGTGTGGTCGCCGATCCGGAAGTAATCTGCCGGACGCCCCCCTCAAGCCCGTCTGTTGGGCTTGAGGGGGAATACAAACCCTCTCTACTGACTGGCTGACCTGCTGCTTCTATTCCGTCCCTCCTTTTCCTCATTCCTGCCCCGGTTCTCCCCCTCGGACACACCTCCCCGCGAAGACTAAAATTGAATCAGCATCATGGCTGAATTCACCCACCTGCACCTGCATACCGACTACTCCCTCCTTGATGGCGCTTGTGACGTAGAAAAGCTCGTGCAGCGCGTATCCGATATCGGACAGAAGGCCGTCGCCATCACCGATCACGGCAACATCTATGGAGCCGTCCACTTCTTCGACGCTGCCAAGGCGCGGGGCATCAAGCCCATCCTCGGCTGCGAGCTCTACATCTGCCAGAAGGACGATCATCGTGCCGAGCCTCAAGGCGACGACTACAACCACCTCCTTGTTCTTGCCGAAAACGAAGAAGGCTACCGTAACCTCGTCCGCATCACATCCGAGGCGTCGCTCCACGGCTTCTATCGCAAGCCGCGCGTCAGCAAGAAATACCTCGCCGAGCATTCCGCGGGCTTGATCGGCTTTTCAGGCTGCCTCGCCGGCGAGCTCTGCGAGCACCTGATGAAAGGGAACTACGAAGCCGCCCGCGCAACCGCCTCGCAATACCAGGACATCTTCGGCCGCGGCAACTTCTTCCTCGAAATTCAGGACCAGGGCCTTGAGCTCGAAAAGAAAATCCACGCCGATCTCTTCCGTCTCGAGAAAGACCTCGACATTCCGCTCGTCGCCACCAACGACAGCCACTACCTCTGCGAAGACGACTCCCACGCCCACGACGTCCTCCTCTGCGTGCAGACCCTCGCCTCGATCAACGACTCCAAGCGCTTCAAGTTCGACTCCGACCAGTTCTACGTGAAAAGTGCCGCCGAGATGGAGAAGCTCTTTTCCCACTCGCCGGAAGTAGTCAACCGCACCATGCAGTTCGCGGAGCGCTGCTCGCTAAAGCTCACCAAGGTCGACAACCCATTTCCCGAATTCGCAGTTCCTGCCGGTCACACCATCGACAGCTACTTCGAGGAGGTCTGCCGGAGAGGGCTTAGGAAGCGCCTGGACACGGCGGTCCGGAAGTTGGAAGCGAGTGGAACGCTGCGCACGCCGGTACACGAATATGAAGCCCGGTTGAACTTCGAGATCGGCATCATCAAGCAGATGAAGTACTCCGGGTACTTCCTGATTGTGTGGGATTTCATTAAATACGCGCGCGACCACGGCATCCCTGTCGGCCCCGGTCGCGGATCGGCGACGGGCTCGCTGGTCGCGTATGCGATGGAGATCACCAACATTGATCCGATGCAGAATGTGCTCCTCTTCGAGCGCTTTCTCAATCCTGAGCGTGTGACGATGCCCGATATCGATGTGGACTTCTGCCAGAACCGCCGCGGCGAAGTCATCGATTACGTCACCCGCAAGTACGGCCGCGAGCAGGTCGCGCAGATCATCACCTTCAACACCATGGCTGCCAAGGCCGCTATCAAAGACGTAGGCCGCGCCCTCGACATGCCCTACGGCGACGTCGACCGCATCGCCAAGCTTGTGCCCACGACGATCGGGGTAACCATCGAGCAGGCGCTGAAAGACTCGCCGCCGCTGCAGGAAGCCTACGACGGCAATCCCCAGATCCGCGAGCTCATCGACACGGCTCGCAGGCTCGAAGGGCTCGTCCGCGGAGCGGGCGTGCACGCCTCAGCGGTCGTCATCGCACCGCGTCCGCTCACAGACCTCGTTCCCGTCAGTCGCAGCAAGAATGATGAAATAGTCACCGCCTATGACATGAAGGCCGTCGAAAAACTCGGCCTCCTCAAAATGGACTTCCTGGGCCTCGCCACGCTCACGGTGATCACCGATTGCCTCAAACTGATCGAGCAGACCCGCGGAGAAAAGCTTGATATCGAGATGGTTCCGCTGGACGATCCGGAGACGTTCAAGCGTGTTTTTCATACAGCGCTCACGTCGGGGATCTTCCAGTTTGAATCACCCGGCATGCGGGACATTCTGCGCCGTTACAAGCCAGATACCGTCGAGGACCTGACAGCGCTCAATGCGCTCTATCGTCCCGGCCCCATGGATATGATCGACGACTTCATCGAGCGCAAGTGGGGGCGGCGAAAGGTTGAATTCCTGCTGCCGGAGCTTGAGGGAATCCTGAAAGATTCGCTGGGCGTGATTGTCTATCAGGAACAGGTCATGCGCATCGCCAACGTGCTGGCGAGCTACTCCCTCGGCGAAGCGGATCTGCTGCGCCGCGCGATGGGGAAGAAGGATCCCGAAGCTATGGCGAAGCAGCGGGATCGGTTTGTGAGCGGTGCCGCGGCGCTGGGACACCCAAAGGCGGAAGTTGCCGAGATATTTGATCGGATGGCGAAATTCTCGGGATACGGCTTCAACAAGTCGCATTCCGCGGCCTATGCGCTTGTGGCCTACCAGACCGCCTATCTGAAGACCCACTACCCCGTCGAGTTCATGGCTGCTCTGCTCACGTCCGAAATCTCGAAGCCAGAGAATGTCGTCAAGTACATCAAGGAATGCCGCGAGATGAACATCCCCGTCGAGCCGCCCGATGTGCGCTTCTCTGACGCCGACTTCACTCCACACGGCAACGCCATCCGCTTCGGTCTCACCGCCATCAAGAACGTCGGCCGCAACGCCATCGACTCCATCCTCGCCGCGCGCCAGCAACTCGCTGATGAGAACCGCACCTTCACTTCCTATTGGGAATTCTGTGAGAAGGTCGACCTGCGCCTCATGAACAAGCGCGTGCTCGAGTCCCTCATCAAGGCCGGAGCGCTCGACTCCTTCGGCCGCCGCTCGCAACTCTTCGCCGCCGCAGACAGGGCCATGGAGCGCGCCCAGAAAGTGCAGCGCGACGAGGCTGCGGGGCAGCATGGACTCTTCGGCATCTTCGACGACCACCCCGCCGCCTCTAAACCCGATCCGCTGCCCAGTGTCCCTGACTGGGATGAGCACCAGCGCCTCCAGTCCGAAAAAGAAGTCCTCGGCTTCTTCGTCTCCGGACACCCGCTCGACAAGTATTACGAGAAGCTCCGCAATCTTCCCGGTGTCGTCGATACTGCAACCGCGCTCGAATTGAAGCCCGCGCCATCCAACGGCCGCCGCGGTCAGGCTCCCGAAAACGACACCGCCATCGCCGGAGTCATCGTCGGCCTCAAGGTCGCCAAGTCCAAGCGCTCCGGCGAACTCTACGCACAGGCCGCCCTCGAAGACACCGTCGGCAAGATCGACCTCATCTGCTTCCCGAAAGACTATGAACGCCTCGCCGCCAGCCTGCGCATCGAAGTCCCGGTCCTCGTTCGCGGCCAGCTCCGCGCCGAAGAAGACGCCGCGCCTAAACTCGCCGTCTCTTCCGTTCAGGCGCTCGAGGACGTGAAGGTTCGTCTTCCCCAAAACGTCCGCATCCGCGTGCCTCTCGAGCGCGCCAGCGAAGCGACTCTGACCGAACTCAAGCAGATGATCGCCTCCTCACCCGGCCCGGCCAAATTCATGCTCAACCTCGAGCAGGCCGGAGAATACTGCGTCGTCCTCGAGCCCGCCAATCACGCCATCGCCGCCGACCGCGCCTTCATCGAGCGCGCCGAGACACTCCTCGGCCGTGGCATGGTGCAGGCGCTGGATTGAAATCCAGTCTCATAATCAACAAGTCGGAGTTTGTTCCTGCTCCGCAGTGGTAAAAATTAAAAGTGTCGTCTTCGCGCTCCGCCGCTGGACGTGCGGCGACAGTCCGATCTGAGAGAGGCTTATGTCATCGCTTAGGGATTTCCGCTGTGAAGTCTGCGGTACTGTGACCACCAATCCGGTGCATTGGTTCATGATCGAGTGCGGTGCGTCCCGGTTGACTGTCCTCCGGTGGGAACCTGAATCGGCCAGTATCCCCGGTGCGCGGCATCTCTGCGGAGAAGCACACGCTCAGGTCTACATCAGCCGCTGGTTCGAGTCACTTTGCTCTCCGCCCAAACCCGATTACGCATCCATGCCCAGCGGGAATTAGCTTCACCGGGTGCCCCCTCACAAGCGTGCCGATGGCGTACGTGAGAAGTTGAGCTCTGCTCCCTGTGCTCTGCGCTCTAGCCTCTGTACAATCAAACGAGTGACCGCGCTCGCCCTTTTCGGCGGAGCGGCTGTTCATTCGTGTTATGACTGATCAAGCTTCAGGCGCTCCCCAACCAGACCAGAAGCCTCTTGCGTGGATCAAGACCGAGCTCGCCCGTCATCCGCAAAGGCCCTACCCCATGGATTTCGCAACCCGTATCTTTACCGACTTCACTGAGATCCACGGCGATCGGGCTTTCGGCGACGATCCTGCGATGGCTTGCGGCATGGCCCGTTTCGAAGGCCAGGAAATCATGCTTATCGCCAACGTCAAGGGCCGCACGACCAAAGAAAAAATTCAGCGGCGTTTCGGCATGCCCGATCCTGAGGGCTACCGCAAGGCCCTGCGCTGCATGAAGCTCGCCGAGAAGTTCGGCCGCCCCGTCGTGGTCCTCATCGACGTGCCCGCCGCATACCCTGGCGTAGGAGCCGAGGAGCGCGGCCAGGCCGAAGCCATCGCCCGTTGTCTCCGCGAGATGTCCCGCCTGCGTGTGCCTACCATCTCCGTCATTACCGGCGAGGGAGGCTCCGGCGGAGCGCTCGCCCTTGCCGTCGCCGATCGCGTGCTCATCTTCGAAAACGCCATCTACTCCGTCATTCCGCCCGAGGGATGCGCTGCCATCCTCTGGCGCGACGCCGCATTCAAAGACAAGGCTGCCGAGGCCATGCGCATCGCCGCTCCCGACGTGGCTGCGCTCAAGTGTGTCGACGACATCGTCTCCGAGCCCGGCGATGGAGCCCACGAGGACTACGACGGGGCCGCCTTCCTTCTTGCCGAGAAGCTTCGCTGTCACCTCAGCGAGCTGAAAGCCCTCTCGACCGACGAGCTGCTGGCGCGCCGCTACGACAAGTTCCGCAACATCGCTCAGTTCTACACCACATGACTTTTGCCGCGCGCATCCGCGCCTTTCTCTGGTTCATCATCGCGGCCATCTACTTCTTCTTCGCGCAGGAAGTAGCCATCCACGCCGCCCGCGGCCTGGTCTCAGGTGACGCGCTCGAACTCGCCAACCGCTCGATCCTGCTCTTTCTGCTCGTCTTCGGATACGCCGCCATGGGCCTGATCGCCCAGCACCAGCGCCACCCCATCAACGCCATGGGACTCGTCCGCCGTCCCGGCTGGGGGAGGGAATTCGCCCTTGGCTCCGCCATCGGATGGGCCGGGATGGTCGTCTGTGTTCTGCCCATCGCCCTCATCGGAGGCCTGGTCGTCACCTTCTACACCGCGCAGCGCCAGTTCACGCTAGTCTTCCTCGATCTCGCCATCCTCGCCGTCGCCGCGCTCGCCGAAGAGGTCGCCTTCCGCGGCTATCCCTTCCAGCGCCTCATCGAAGCCACCAACCCAACCATCGCAACCATCTTCATCTCGCTCCTCTTCGGAGCCATCCACCTCTTCAACCCCGGATCCACCTTCGCCTCCACTGTCGTCACCATATTCGCCGGATGGCTTCTCGCCGTCATGTATCTGCGCACCCGCGCCCTCTGGGTCGCCTGGGGATTCCACTTCACCTGGAACGCTACCATGGGCGTCCTCTTCGGACTCCCCATCAGCGGCATCACCAAGTTCTCGCCCGTCATCGCCTCCAACGCCGTCGGCCCGCTCTGGATCACCGGCGGAGACTACGGCCCCGAGGGCAGCCTCATCTGCGCCATCGTGATTCTGGTCCTCATCTTCGTGACCATCCGCGCAACACGCGATCTGAGCTACCGCTACGCCCAGCCCGTCATCGTCCCCGCCGGAATCCCCGTCGACATCGACGCCATCTCCCGCCGGCAACACGAACAGGCCATGGGACCCGCCGCGCCCGCCCCACCCCAAATCGTCCAGATCAGCGGGGTGCAGTCGCCGGGCAGGGAAGAAACGTTAGCCTCGCCAGCATCTCCTGATGGCGAAGCTATCCCGATTCCTAAAACTTCCATGGAAACTCCCCCGCAAGAGAGCTAATTCACACCTCTCGCACGCAGATTTGAACCTGTCTCGGCCAGATTTCCGCTTGCCACCGATCGGGCTTGATCGGCACAGGCCCGTTTATCCTTACCGGTGGCAGTAGCCAATACTGGGCCTATTTCTTCGACGCTGCCTCGGAACTCGGGCGTCCAAGATTCGGATCGCGCACCGGGAAAGATAGCTTTCTCTCGGGCAATGGCAGAATTGTTCCGCGCATACTTTCTGCAAGCCCATTTTGGGTATAAAACTTGCGTAGCGCCTCGACTTTCAAGTGCGCGTAGTAAAGAATCGCATTTGATGCGATGGAATAGGTACGGATCAATTCTCCATTGGAAATGAAAGCATGCAGTTTTCGCTCTGAGTCCGCATCATCCTCAATGCTGAAGTGCGCAATTCCGTTACGTAATCTCAGATAATGCTTGAGCAGCTTTTGCAGTTTATTCAACGGCAGTGCTTCTTCCCTAGGCATCCCCAACCGGACTAGCATCTCTGGATCAACAGGCTGCTCTGGCGGCAACTTTATATCCAATGCCCGATACTTGAGTATGGAGCGCATTAGAGTGCGTAAGTCGTCGCACGCGTCATAAATCCGGTATCCACACAGAAGGCGATAGAAGGGGCTGGATGAAATCATGGCTTCGCGCCAAATTGCATCTACAGGAATAAATGCGGGTTGAACGACGATTCCCCCGAGAGGCCCCATAGAAAGTCCAGATGAGTTCGGGAGCAAGAGATTGTAGGCGATGACGGCACCAGAACTTGGACTCAATAGTTCAAGACGGCTGATGATGAGCGGTAGCGGGTGAGTTCGAACGATGCTATCGAGTAGTGTGCTGAAAGGTTCCCACGCCAACAAGATTGCTCGGTCCGGGAGATCGGTCTCAACCCTAACCTCGATATGGGACAGCCTATTGTCCTTTCCCCCAATAAGATCGAAATAGACCGGATTCCGGCCATTCAGACTCACATAAATAGTCAGAGGATTCTGGTTGAGCTGCAGACTGTGTTGCGGCTGACGTCCAATCGCCTCATCCAGTTCGCCGTAAAGCGGAATGTGATCAGAGATGACCGCCCTGACAGTCCAGAGGCGGGCTTTTCTCTCGGCTTCAAGCTGCCCTACTTCTTTTAACTGTCCTTCAGGGATACATATACTGCTAACTCCTGCAATTGGGTGCGGTGGAAATGCGAAAGCATAGCGATTTGTCATAACTCATCACTTGGCGCTGGCGTGGTGAATGCGAAATTGCAGGATAAAGCGTAGGCGAAACGACATCTGCATTTAGCAACGTAGCGAAGGCACGATACGAAGTTGTCTGACGGGAAGGACTGGTCAAGCACGAACGGGGCGGGCCAAGATCTAGAAGCGCTCGTTCGTTTTTTGCTTGGGCCATTCGTGAACAATGCCGGAGGTGTGCCAATTGTGGATCAAGCCGCTAATCGTTTTCTGAAGGACGCGAAAACCAGCATGTTCTCTCTGGAAAATGATCATGGGAAGCTCTCCGCCACGAATGTCAAGGCACTCCCCCCTAGTGCCCCGCTTTTTCTTCATGTAAACGTATGAACCAACCGCAAGAAAATCGTCATCTATGCTGATTGTGCGGATCGATCCGGGAGCGTCGTACCTGTAAACCTCTAAAAGGGAAAGTACACGCTCTAATGTCATTTCCGGATCAATTGGATCGAGGTGGTTCGTCAAAGCTTGCAGTGAGTCCTCAATTATGGCTTTTTGATGTTCAAGTGCAAAATCGTTAGACACCATATATAACTTCGTTTTTACTTCAGACCACAAGAGTTTTCTTAAGATGTCGCGCACATTCCGCGACGAGTACTGAACCAGAACAGCCCTCTGTGCAGGCGTGTTGAGGAGCGCCTGCGTGTTCAGGTAATTCGAGACCTCAGAAATCAAATCAGCATTTGTCGGAACAACCGTGGCCGCTTCCAGTGGCCTTATTCTGTCTAATAGACTGCTCATCACGTACGCAGCTATGTCAGCTCGATCGCGCCAAGTCTTCGTGATAAGCGAATTTCGTACCTCCGATCTAAACTCATCCTGAAGGCGGGTGTCTTCATCGCTCTGGCTCGGTTCAGCTTCCTTTCGGTAGGTTGCGTCGCTTAATAGCGCCAGAATTGGCTTTCTGCATTCGCGTGCATAGTTATACTCGGCTCGTACGTAACTGAAGTCGTTCGGAGCCGTTGCGCCCGGGATGAGACTAGTTTCGGCTGATCCCGGTCGCTCGCCGTATCGGGCTCCAAGCAGAAGAATAAAGAAGTCTGAGAGCCGTATTTCCTCGTAGATCTTTCCGAGCGGCGACTTGACCCCCGCGGACCAGTCTTCCATTGCTCGCGGGGTGCAGTCACACGCTCGAATGGCATTAATTGCCTCCTCGCGTTCATCTCCCATGTCGGACGCCGAACTGACGAAGACTCGATATCCCCTCATGTTTCTGCTATGGCATCACTCTCCAGGAATTTCGCCCATTTTGGTCGATTGTTGACAGATTGTATCGTCTATCGCGACTTCTATCTAAAGATGACTTGGCCAGGGCCCACTGAAGCCCTCGCTTGTTCGGCTTGAGGTGGGAGTTCCGCACTCAAACTGCTGTCAACCCTGCCCAAAGTAACTCCGCCTCCAATCAATACAAAACACGCGAATTGCCGCGCGCATACCTAGGCCGAACAATTCTCCCAACTTGGTAAACTGGAGATAGTACCGATTCACATCAAAGGCGCGGCCCACAAGCCGCGCCTTTCGCTTTGGAGAGGAAAAGATCGAGGGTGCCCCCATCCTTTCGCGCTCTTTGCGAAGGGGTCGAAACAAGACCCTGAGCTCTGTGCCCTGAGCCCTGAGCCCTCTGCTAACCCCTTTGGAATCAGTCCAAATGCTCTAACCGATTCCGTTTCACGCACTTGTCACTTCGAAGGCCCGTAAGCCTCGCCGAATCATGCTCTTGTCAAAACCCCGGGGGAGGGGTAGCCGCCATGTTCCAGCAATGCCGCCACATCCAGACCAACGGATACCGCTGCCGCCAGATCGCGCTCCATGAAAGGCAGTTCTGCTACTACCATCAGAACCGCCAGCCGCGCCGCCGCCGTTCTCTCATCCGCACACCGCCCGCCACGCAGACCTACGATTACGGAGCCATCCCGGTCCAGGAATCGGGTGCCCCATGTCCCGATTCTGGGACGTGGGTTCAGCAGGTTCTCGCGCCCGTCGAACTCCTCTTCCCCGAGGACACTGCCTCCATCCAGATCAACCTCTACCGTATCGCCGTCGCCCAGGCCGAGAACCGCATCGACACCCGCACTGCCAACTCCATGACCTGGAACCAGCAGGTCTGCCTCATCAATCTCGCCCGCAAGCCCCTCCTGGAATCAGTTCCTGCGCACGTCGCTGACACCGACGCCGAGACCGAAACCACCCATCCCGACCCATCCAATCCTCCCACTCTCATCTCACGTCCCGTCCACCGCGTCGTCGTCACCCCCGACGGAGACGAGATCGCCCCTCCCCTCGAGATCCTCGAAGGAAACGAGGCCGAGCTTATCCACCACAAGGGCTGCCCCTGCCTCCGTTGCGCCGAAAAGTACCGTAACCATCCGCCCGAGGAACACCATACCTCCTGCGCCTGCGGCCTCTGCGAAGAACAGGAATCAGAACAGATCACAGAGCCCAGCCTTCAGGTCACAGAATCCGCCATAACTCTGGGTGCCCCATCTTTGGCGCAGCCAAAGGTGGGAGGCGATGCCGAACAGAGCACAACCGAGGGTGCCCCATATCTGGCGGTTTCATCGCCAGATGTGGGAAACAACGTCCTGGTCCCTAGACCACGCATCGCGCGGGCCGCATCCCTCCTCTCCGGATCAACCAGCCGCGACCCCCTCAACCGCCCCTGGTCCGTCGCCGAATACACCTTCGGAGACGCCATCCGCCGCCACGAAGCCCAGTACGCCGCGCGCGCTGCCGCTGCGCTCGCCGTGGGTATCGAGCCCCCGCCCTATGAGCCCTTCACCACCGGCCTGATCCCTCCCGGCCACCCTGATTATGAAGAGGACCAGCAGATGCAACAGCACTCCCGTGAATACTGGGCCGCACACTTCCGCAAGCTCATCGCCGAACGCCCGGATATCCAGCAATATCTTGAGGAAGAGCAAGCCCACGAATCTGCCGCAAATACTGACAACTGGAGAACGGCAGCTGCGGACTGACGAGACTATTCGGTGTCAGGTGCCGGGTGCAACAGCCAGTCCGGAAGATCCGTTTCGCCGAGCCGAAGGTAAGCGAGAGCCGAAGCTTAACAGCGACCAACTATGATCACAGTCGAGCGTGATAAAGTGCGTCTGTCCGGATCGCTGAAAGCGCTTGAGGCCCCAGGACACGCAATGAGCTGAGCTCAAAACTGCTTCACTCGTAAACTTTCTGCACAGGAGCCCCCATGCCGACATCTGCCAAAGCCTCCGCACAGCAAGGCAAACTGACGACTCACATTGACACGCTTGGTGCTAGGCTGGGCGGACCGTTTCGCTCGCTGCCGAGGAAATCCACCATGTCGCACCTGATGAAGCATGGCGGATTCCAGATTCTTACAACAGCGGGCCCGGTGATGATGCGCCTCAAGCGGTATTTGGCAGACTGGGAGGATCCAGAGTTGGCGCAGGTTGCGGTGAAGATCAAGAGCAAGGCCGAGATGTTCTTTCAGCGCCTGTCCAGTAAGAGGTACGGCATCCCCTCGGAGCTGATTTCCTACCTCACCTTTCCCCACGAGGGAACCACTTATACCGACCCGGCATCGCCTGAGGCTGAAAATCCGAATATTCCGGCTGTTTTCACGTTCGTCGGCCAGTTTATCGACCACGATCTTACCTTCAACGGCGCAAATCTCTTCGACGATCAGACAGGCACCGCGGTTCCGGATTTCGCCAGCCCGGCGATCGACCTGGACAGCGTTTATGGAGGGCGGAGCTATCCGGACGATCCAGCGGACACGTCAACCAAGGGCATCATCACCAACCGCGACGTCTTCAACGACGATATGAGTTTCAAGCTCATGCGGCTTGGCCCGAATGCGTATGACGTGACGCGATGGACGGATGCAACGGAGCCGGACCGCGTCGGGGCGGCGTACATCTTCGATCCTCGCAACGACGAGAACCAGCTGATCTTGCAGGTTCACATCCTGCTGATGCGGGTGCACAACAAGCTGCTGAAGATGACCTACGAGAATGACAGGAAGCTCAATCCGAAGCATAAGAAAGACGCGACGAGGGCGGCGGCAGAGGTAAAAGCGGAGGTCATCGCCAACTGGCAGAGCGTGGTGCTGAACGACTTCCTGCCGCGGGTGTGCGACCAGGGAGTGTTGGCAGAAGTGCTGAAACAGATTCAGCTGCCGGGTCACGGCAATCTGGAATACAAACCCGCGGCGGACGGCTCGCTGCAGATGCCGCACGAGTTCGCGATAGGCTTCCGCTTCGGACACAGCATGCTGCGCAACGAATACGCGCTGAACAGCTTCGGCCCGGTGCAACTTTTCAATAATCGCGATCTTGAGCGAAAAGGCGATTTGCGCGGCGGCAGAGCGCTGAGCCGAGCTCATGTGATCGATTGGGACGTGTTCTATCCGAAGAATGGGTTTGACGCGGAGCTGTCGCTCAAGATCGACAGCAAGGTCACGCCGGTTGTGTTCGATCTGCCCGAAAGCACAATTCCGGATGCGGTGAAGACGGTGGGAAATCTCCCCTTTAGGAACCTGACGCGCAGCCGGGAGATCGACATTGCATGCGGCGAGGACCTCGCGGAATTCTTCGGCATCGATCCTTCAAAGAGGTTGACGAGCTTTCAGGTTGAGCCCAATGATGAGGCTCACTATTTGTTTGAGGCCGATGTCGATACCTATGCCAAGGCGGACGGCGTGGGGAAACCTCCCGCGGATGAACCGCTTAAGGGAGTGAAGGATACGCGGTTCAAGACGCCACTCTGGTATTACATCCTCAAAGAAGCGGAGCTGTTGGAGAACGGCGAGCGGCTCGGTCCGCTGGGGAGCCGGTTAGTTGCTGAGGTGATCTGCGGGGGAATTTTTTACGGAAAAGACACGAAGTTCGACTACAAGTGGAAGTCGGATATCACGAAGAGCAACGTGGTGATGCTGCGTGACCTGATCGACTTTGTCGATGAAGAGCCGCCATCACTGATCGGGTCGGTGGCGGATGTGCACGGGTGAGAGCGCACTTGTTGGCCCAATAGCTGGATGGCCGGGTGCCCACTCAAGCGCTCTGCTGGCTTGAGTAGGCAGTTCCCGAATCAACTCAGCCCCTGATCGCCTGCCCAACGCAATCTCGGCCTTCACTTTGAAGATGGTGATTAATCTCCCTTCACCGGCGCGTAATTCGGAACCCTGGGTGTCAGCTTGCGGATGAGGAATTCCTGAAGGAGATTCTGGGCGGCATTGCCGGCAATGCCGAGCAGTGCATTCTCGAAGGTCAGCGCCACCCCGTTGCGATCGGTCGACGGGTAGTAGAGGTTCGATATCCCGCCCGCCGCGAGGCTGCCCAGGATAGCCGAATAGTTGACCTGGTCATGTCCGTTGTCACCCTTGCACATGACCGACATCTCGAGTGCATAAAGAGTTCTCGCACGTATTGTCCCCGTCCCTTTGTAGAAGTAGCGCGGGTCCTGCTTTAGTAGGGACGGCAGTATGGCGCCGCCGATCATCGTGCTGATGAAGCCGTCGGCATAATTGGCTGCGAACCGCTTGGCATAGCCCTGCGCGCCTTGCCCGTACCCGCTGAAGGTGTCGTTACCTTGTTGAGCCCCCGCCCAGATTCCGGTCAACAGGAACGTGGCCGGATCGATCGAAGTCCTCAAGGCCAGACTGAATTTCCTCTTGGTGCTAAGAGGAGGCGCGTTGGGCACATAGGTGACATAGAAGTTTGGAATCACGCCGAGCACGCGCTGCTTTTCTTCCTGCCGGAACTGCTCCGTCGCGATCTCCTCTTGCGTTGCCGTCACCCGTACTTCGCTCGTTGCGGAGACATGTAATAGTATCTGTTGCGTATCGTAGCTCTCGCCCGGGTGCAGAACGCCCGATATAACCTGGGTCGCAAAACCCTTCGCCGAGATGGTCAGGCTAAAAGCTCCGGGAGGCACGCCCACAAAATTAAAACTGCCGTCATTGTCGGACTTTGCTACTCTTACCGTCCGCTCGTCGGAACCAGTCTGAGCAAGTTCGACGTGGACGCCCTCATAGACGACTCCGTCCGAGTTAGCCACAACGCCGTGAATACTGCCCAACGAGGACTGTTCGGGGGCGGATTGCGCTGGCGGCGCCGACTCCGGAGCCTCGGGTAAAGCGGCGCCCGCTACCAGGGCCGGTGAGGTCCCCGTCGACAAAGCGGACTTCTGCGAGCCCTGCTGCTGCGGCCACGCCTGGGCCGCGAGCCCGAACAGCACCAAGAAAACAAGGGTTCGCCGCCCTGATTCCAGGACTCGACGGCGCGGGTTGTTAGACCCGTCCAGATTCACTTCATTCCCGACCAGTCCGTCCTCAGATCCAAAACCCCAGAGATGTCCTTCTACAGATGATAACCGGGACGAGGGAGCCACCGAACAATTAGACGAGGCATCGCAAGGAGAAGACGAGAACAGCGCCCGAAATGCCGGGTGCCCCATCCAATCCTTGCGTTGGATTGAGGGGGTCAGTTCCCCACCTGCCCGCCTCCAATCCAGCTACCGCGCGGACGGGGATGGATATTCTTCCGAGAAATTGCATCCCTTCTGCGGACACTCCCAGGTCTCAATCTTCTGTGCATGATCCACTTCGGCAAGGTAGAGAGCGGCGCTGCATCGGGGACACGTCTGGACAGAAGTCCGCGCATCATCGAACTCGCCTTCGATCAAATCCAGATAGCCGTTGGAATCGCGAAATATCCGTGTGCAACCCCGCCGTTCACAGGCATGGTAGGAGTGATTGTCTTCTGAATGCCCCTCCACCATCAAGCGCTGCATGGAAGTGTGGTGCAGATCGCACAGCGGAGAGAATTGCCGTCGGGATGTCATCTGTCGAGATTCTAATCCCCCATTCGTCAGGATGCGGCTAATGGGATGAACAGGAATTCCCCAATATTTGGATAGCTGCAGGCCCACTAGCTGCAGGCCCTCTGGACGTTTTTTCCAGGTGCGATTCTATTCTGCGGGGTTCTCGTTCTTCGCACGGAAGGATCGTGGAAGCTCTTTTTCCTGGTATTCAACGCCCGATGCTGCCAGTTCTCTGGCATTCTTCTCAAGAGGAGCCCTCTTCGCTAGCAATGTTTTTTCGGCATCTTCGCGGTCCCCGGGTGAGGCAAACTCCACGAACTTGTCCAGGTAAGCAAGCTTGCGATCATACAGGTCGATCTCCTGATGAAGGTCTCGCAGGAAGTATTTGTCGCGCCGGAGAGCAGACTTTTTCATATATTTCCGTCCAAAAAAGCGAAAAGGGCAGTCTCAATGACCGCCCGCTCGGTGTGATGTTCGCCTTTTAGGCGATCCGCACGTTTTCAGCCTGAAGACCCTTCGGGCCCTTCACGACGTCGAACGTCACGGGCTGGCCTTCCTGCAGACTGCGAAAACCATTGCTCTGAATTGCTGAGAAATGTACGAAGACATCTTCGCCGTTAGGGCGGCTCAGAAAGCCAAATCCCTTCGCGTCATTAAACCACTTAACTGTTCCCTGTTCCATTTGAACTTGTTCCTTTAACGATGTACCGCCGAACTCAATTTGGCATTTGGTTGCGAGTAGCGGACCGCGGAACAAGCAAGAAAGACCAGATCGGATTCTTCGATCTCCTTCAGTATACACCAAATACGACTGCAAAAGACCGGGTGCCCATTCACGTCGACGCTCTCTGGAGCCTGTTCGCTGATCCCAGCGCTCGGTGTCCAGCGTCCTCACGCGATAGCGAGAATCGCCCGTCCGAGAGCACCCGTCAGCGCGTCCTGTGCGTTGAGGGCAGCATCGCGGCCGAGACCGTCCAGAGTGCGCAGGTGGTTGGCGAAGTCCCAGGCAAGATCGCGGGCACGGCAAATGTTCCAGAAGGCGAGCAGGGGCCCGATCTTGCCGGTGTCCTGTGCAAGGACACCCAGCGTGTCCGTGGCAAGCATGGTGAGGGTAGCTGGCATGAGGGTGTTAAGCAGGTTGTTTACTGACTCGTAGTCTGCGTGCTCGGGGCTGCCCAGCGCCGGGACGATGTTCAAGTCGGCGTCGGTGGCCAGCAAGGCCAACGCCAGGTCATGGTTAATGTGGGCGTTCATACCGGCGAGCGCAAACTGGATGCGATCGACGCCCGTGCGATTGCACGCCTCAAATAGCGCGCTCCATGCTGAGGGTACGGGCTGGCCGGCGAGAAAATCCCCAACGGCGCTGAAGTAAAGGCAGGCGAAGACCACGTCGAGACGAGTGAGCCAAACTGGATCCTGCCACGCGCCACCGGGCGGATTCAGGTCGACCTGCTGCGTCACCATGAGGTACAGCCGGTTGAACCATTTCAGGCCGTCACTCGGCGGTAACAGTGCGTCGATGGCCTGCATACGTGCGATTACATCCGCAATGGTCGCCGGAGCGGCGCCGGAGACAAGATCGAGCAGCGGCTGATTCGCAGAACTCGGGGCAGTTGTTGACATCGGCTCTCCGGAAACGGTCGGCAGCAAGTATATGTGATCCGGCTCCAGAGGCTATTCTTCGACTGAATCCTGGCCGTACTCCTACATCGCCTCCGCGTACCGGAACGGCCTCGTTTTGTGACTCCTCCAGAAGTACGCGAGGATGATCACGCTTGCGATCGCCGCGTAGGCGCACCAGACCGAGGTGAAGGCGTATCGCTTCACTGCCATCACCACCAGCAGAATCCCCACGTTTACCCAGCCGAGGATCACCATCTGCTCGATCTTCGAGAACAGAAGCGAACCGCACGTAGCAACGACATAAAGAACCGCAACCGCCGTATTATTCGTCGCGTGATTGATGTACACGATGCTGTTGCTTCGGATAAAGGTCTCCGTTGGATAGGCCGCCAGCGCCCAGAGAATATAAAGACCCGTCAGGCATCCAAGCACGACAAACGGCAGCATGCGCCTGCGGCTTTTGACGTCAGGCTCGAACAGCAGGACGCTCAACGGCAGCAAAAAGGGAAGCAGCCCCTGCGCGTACAGCATGAACGCCGCAGCCATATCGTGTGTCACCGCCGGCGAGAGCACTCCATCGAGCCCTAGCCAGACGAATCCCTCGATGAACTGGTGGACGGCGAAGAGTGCTGGCAGCGAGGCAAAGAGCAACTCGCGCCTGTGTTTCACCCTCGTTAGGGTGATCACTCCGATCGTGCCCAGAATTCCGCTGCCCGTAAAATTCGCCGCCGCCGAAAAACACACGTCGTGCCTGCCCTCTCTTGACGACTCCATCGTAGCGGCGCACAGCACCTGCCGGTTCAAGCGCGCCGCCGCAACGTCAGGCCTCCCGCATCGCCTCCAGCGGATCCACCTTAGCAGCCCGCCGCGCCGGCAGATAGCTCGCCACCAGCGCGATCCCGAGAAACACCAGCGGAGCCACCGCAAACGTCTTCAGATCCCGCGCGCTTGTCTTGTACAGTGCGCCCGACATCAGCTTCGTCAGGAACACTCCCGCGGCTAGCCCGATTACAATCCCCGCCACGACCAGTACCAGCCCTTGCCGCACCACCGCCCACAGCACATCTCGCTTCTCCGCGCCGAGCGCCAGCCGAATCCCGATCTCCTGCCGCCGCTGTGCCACCGACCACGCCAGCACAGCATAAAGTCCAATCGCAGCCAGCCCGAGCGCCGTAACCGAAAACACGCCGAGCAGCGCCATCATGAATCTCGGCTGCGCACGCGAGCCGTCCATCAGGTCGTCGACGGTCTGCACCGCCATCACCGGCTGGTCCGGATCAACGGCCGAAATTTGCGCGCGTACCGCCGATGCCATGCTCAGCGGAGCCACTCCGGTCCGCACCAGCAGGTTCATGTTGCCCCACGGCAGCTGCTTGAACGGTAGATAGAGCTGCGGCTGAGTCTCTTCGGCCAGGCCCTTGTTCCTGACATCTGCGGCCACGCCGACTACCTCCGACGGCACCGGCCCACGACCGACCACAACGCGCTCGCCGATCGGGTTCTCGCCCGGCCAGAAGCGCCTTGCAAACGTCTGGTTTACCACCAACACCTTTGGCGACTACGCATCGTCTGCCTCTGTGAAAGCCCGTCCCGCCACCATCGGAACCCGCATCGTCCCGAACCACCCCGGGCTGATCGCCTCAATATCGATAAACGGCCTCTGCGCCAGCGGCACATTTGGCTGGCCGTCCGGCAATACGGGAGTAATCCGCTTCCAACTCAGCGGCAGCGCCGCCGAGATTGCTGCATCGCGCACGCCGGGCAGCCCCGACACCCGCCGCAATACCTCATCGAAGAATGTGATCTGCTGCTCGGGTTTCGCATATTTCTGCGTGGGCAGTGAGACGTTCATCGTCAGCCCATTGCTCACCTCAAAGCCCGGATCAACGCGAAGCAGCCTCTCGAAGCTGCGCAGCAGCAACCCCGCTCCGATCAGCAGCAGAATAGACAGCGCGACTTGTCCCACTACCAGCAGGCTCTTGAGCCGCCCCTTCGCACGACCGCCGGACACACCACGCCCTTCATCCCTCAGCGTGGAATTCAGATCCGTCCGCGCCATCTGCACCGCCGGAAAGACTCCCGTCACAATCCCTGTGAGCAGGGCAATCCCGAGCGTGAAGAGCAGCACCCGGCCATCCAGCTCCACTGAAATACCCTGTGGCAGCTCTCCCACTCCCCACGTGGTGAGCGCGCGATCCGCCGCCCAGCCCAAAAGAACACCGAGCGCGCCTGCAACCAGTGCCAACAGGATGCTTTCTGCCAGCAGCTGCCGCACCACAGCGCCGCGGCTTGCTCCCAGAGCAGCGCACACTGCCAGCTCTCGTCTACGCGCCAGCGCACGCGAAAGCAACAGGCTGGCTACATTGGCGCACCCGATCAGCAGCAGCACAGCGACGGCAGCCGACAGCAGCCACAGCTTGCCGCGCGTATCACCCACTACTACATCACGGAGCGGTACCGCTCTCATCTCAACCGACGAGCCCGCATCCGGAGACGTCGGATTTTGTTCCCGGTATTGCCGGTTGATCACCGCCAGCTCCGCGTTGCCTTGGGTAATGTTCGTCGCCGGACCGAGACGCGCCAGCAGCCCGAGATACCCCACGCCCGTACGGAGCCGCTGCGGAGTAAACAGCGTGTGCTCGAAATACCGCGGAGTCCAGATGTCCGCCGCGCCCACGAAAGGGAACTGCACTCCCGCTGGCAGTACCCCGATCACGGTGTGTGGCGTGCCGTCGAGCGCCAACGTTCGACCTACTACATTCGGATCGCTCCCGAACCGGGTGCGCCAGATCGAATCGCCCAGGACAACAACGGGCTTGCCGTCAGGCCGCCCCTCATCGTCCATGAATGTCCGACCGATCTGTGGTCTCACGCCAAGGGTCGAGAAAAAATTCGGAGTTACGCGTGCCACCGGGACCTGCACCGGCTCGCCGGCTCCCGTCAGGTTGAAATTGTCATTCGCCCACGCCGCGACTGACTCGAACACATGCGCCCGGTCTCGCAGCAGTTCATACCGCAGTAGCGTTCCATCCTGCTGACTGGTGGCATTCTCGACTACTTCTATGCTCACCAGTTTCTGTGGCTCGTGATAGGGAAACGGTCGCAATAACAGTGCGCTCGTAACCGAGAAGATCGCCGTGTTCATCCCGATTGCCAGCGCCAGCGTGATAATCGCCACAGCCGCGAAACCAGGATTGGCCGCGAGCCTCCGCGCGCCAAAACGAATGTCCCTGAATAGTGCCTGCATTTCAGGTCATTATAGGTTTCCGGTTGCAGCCCTATTGATGTCCCGCATCTCCAGCACCTTTTTCGGATACCCCTGCCTCGCCACCGCGATCATGGCGCGCCCCAGCAATTCGGTCGTCGTTACATGTTGGGGAAGAACCGTCTTCAGCAACGGCAACAGCGGCATGGTCACCGCATAGAAGACTCGATACACCCGCGTCTTCGACTTGATCCCGTGCAGCGGCTGGATAAATCCTGGCCGAAACATATACGCGGTCTTGAATGGAAGCGCGAGCAGTGCATTTTCCGTTCGCCCCTTCACCCGCGCCCACATTGATCGCCCCACTTCCGTACTATCCGTTCCCGTCCCGGAAATGTACTCAAAGACCATCTCTGGATTCAGCCGCACCAGCGTAGTTGCTGCCGCCATTGTGATGTCGTAAGTCACGCGCGCGTATTCTCCCTCCGTCAATCCCGCCGAGGACACTCCCAGGCAGAAGAAGCACGCATCGTAGCCCGTCAACTCCGCCTCAATCCCCGAGAAATCCATGAAATCGCCGTGCACCAACTCGTGCAGCTTCGCATGGAACTGCCCGGTCGCGCTCCTCACCACCGACAGAACTTGCTCTACCTCGGGATCGAGCAGGCACTCCCTTAGCACGCCCTGCCCCACCATTCCCGACGCGCCAAATATCACAGCCTTCATGCGCTCCCTATCATTTCTGGGTATTGTCACTACTCTGAAATTTGTTTGTCATTGCGGAACTGAAGATTCTTTGGTCGCGCTTCGCCCCTTGCCAACTGCGTTGAATCGCGCCATGCTTTAAGGCAACATGCTGGAGGCCCTTATGAGCGGCTTCAAGTGCACGCATCGCTTTCTGCACAATATCCTCGGCCCAATCGTAATCTCTCCGCTCATAATTGCCGTGTTTGTGGCTCCGGCCGCCGCGCAGGTTTTCACCGTGGCCCCTGAGGGTATCGACGGCAAGTATCTCGACTTCCAACCGACTAACGTTGCCATCTCGACTGTCCCTCTGACCAATCACAATCGCGAAGACCTGCTGCGCTTCCTCCAGGCCGAACAGGGATTCACCATGCGCCCCCTGCCCATCAGCACCATTACATTGAAAGCCAACGGCCCCATGGAGCCCAGCGGCTCCGACTATGTCAATACCATCCATGAGAAGGGTCTGGCCGTCAAAGCCGGCGAGCGTGTCGTCATCACCGACGTAAAGATCGAGAAGGACCGCATTCTCCTCGACTTCAACGGCGGTCCGGAGCACAAACACAAATTCCTCCGGCACATTCAGATCGGTATGGATCCCAATATGACCGCGCCGATCGTTCAGGACAGCGATCGGCCGCCTTCGGGTACGCGCATCCTGCTCCTCTTCCCGCACGAAGTTCCCGACATGACCGGCATGCAGGTCGAAGCGCTTATCAAGCCCATCGTGGATTTCAGCCTCAAAAACCCTGTCCAGGCGTACGCCGATGCGTTGCCGTCGTGGCTTCGGAAATCCATCCTCGACCATCAAGTCCTGGTCGGCATGAACGGTGACATGGTGATAGCCTCACTCGGCTCGCCCAGGAGCAAGGTGCGCGAGCGTGACGGCCAGATGCCGTTCGAGGAGTGGATCTACGGTGAACCGCCTGACGCCGTTCAGTTTGTCCGTTTTAATAACAACCGCGTTATCCGGGTAGAGGTCGCGAAAGTCGGTGAAGCGCCTGTCATCCGCACCGAGAACGAAATGGGCGACTACTGGCAGAAACAGAAGCCCGACAACACGCGAATCGTCAAGCTCGGCGATCAGGCTCCCCCAAAGCCCGGCACGGAAAGCGCAGCCCGCAAGCCGCCCAGCCTGCGGCTCCCCGGCGAATCGCTGCCGGCAGACAGCAACCCTGCGACGCCCCAGATGGGGCCGGTCCAGCTTCCCCCCAAGGACCAGACGCCCAACTCTGGCCAGCAGCAGGGCACTCCGTCGCAATCCGGCCAGCCTTCGTCCACACCATCGCAGCCTGCGCCGTCACAGAGCGCCCCGCCGTCCTCCGGCAATCCTTTCCTGGTTGCCGCGCGTGGAGGCGTATAGCGCCAGCGCCTTGATGTAAACTGGAGGGAGTGCGTCCGCTGTCCGCCGCAGCCTGTCACTCCTTCCCGTAGTTCCTCAGGACCCAATCCAGGTCATCGCAGGAAGAAGCAGATGATAGGGCCGCGCCGGTTCGGTCGCCGGGCGCATTTTCGGAATCGCAGTTTAGCAATCCGAATGCGCTTCAGGGCCTCCCCGTGTGGGTGAGAGCCATTGAGATTTTAAGGAGAAGCCTTTCATGGCCAAGATTGCAAAGACCGCCGACCGCAAGAAGGTAATGGACACCACCAAGAGCACCGACTGTCCCAAGTGCAGCAAGCCGACCCGCATCGTCAAGCGCGTCAAGGATCGCGAGCGCGGCACCCCTGGCGGTGTCTATATCTCCTGCTCCGCCTGCGATTTCTACGAAAAACTTTAACGAAAAGTCTAAGAATTTCCATCCGTCCCACGTCCGCACTCCTGGACATGGGATCTTCTGATTCCGGGGCCTGCCAACAGGCCCTAGATCACCACCACGGCTGCCCCGTCAATTGCCTCGGTATAGACCGCATTGAGCGCTTCATTCACCTGATCAAGTGAAAACAGCGTCGTCTGCGGCTTGATTCCAATCTCCATCGCTTCTTTGATGAAGTCTCGCGCGTCCTCCCGCGTCATATTGGCAACACTGCGCAGTTGACGCTCGCCCCATAGCAGGGTGTCGTAGTCAAACTGAGGCATGCGGTCAAGATGGATCGCGTTGATCGCCACCACTCCGCCCTTGCGCAGCGAAGCCAGCGCTGCAATCACGACATCACCCGCCGGGGCGAACGTCACCGCGCAATCCAACGACACCGGAGGCCGGTCTAACGCATCTCCTACCCAGGTCGCACCCCGCTCGCGAGCCAGCTGCCGGTGCGATTCACCGCGGCTGGACACATACACCTCGCAGCCCCACGCTTTGAGCACGTCGATTGTCAGGTGCGCCGACGCTCCAAAGCCGAACAACCCCACACGGTCTCCGCGCTCAACTCCCGCCACGCGCAGACTTCGAAAGCCGATAATCCCCGCGCAGAGTAACGGAGCCAGTTCTTCCCCCCTCGGCTTATTCGGCAGCGGGAAGCAGAAATCCGCGCGCGCTACCGTGTACTCCGCATACCCGCCGTTCACCGTATACCCCGTGAATACCGGATGGTCGCACAGGTTCTCGCGCCCTTTGCGGCACAGCAGGCACGTGCCGTCCACGCCGCCCAGCCACGACACGCCGACGCGCTCACCCGCCGTCCGCCCCGCTGAATTGCCCCCGCCCAGCTTTGCCACGCGCCCCACAATCTGGTGCCCCGGAGTCACCTCGTCCCGCAGGGGTTTCAACTCCCCCATGGTGATGTGGAGATCCGTCCGGCACACGCCGCACGCTTCGACCTTCAGCAGCACCTCGTCCGGCCCAGGCTCCGGCACAGGGCGCTCCTCGACCGCTAGCGACTTGGCACTCATCGGCCCTGGCTTGCGTAACACGGCGGCGCGCATACACTACCTCCCACTTTGTGCAGACTTGCGACCCTCCACATTTCACACCAAGCGAAACACGAACGCCCGCGTTTTGAACCGGCTATGTACCGATATCGAACCGCTTGATCAGCCCGTCCTCGAAGCGGAAGATGTGCACCACCATCTGGTCAACCAACTGCTTGCCTTCGAGATCGTGCACCACCTGGTGCACGTCGACCATAACTTCGCCCTCCGGCCCGATCGAAAATCCCACCGGCTCAACTCGCGGATCGAGCATCGCCCACTGGCGCGTCCAGTAATCCCGCACACCTTCGCGCCCGTGGACATGGCCGCCTTCCATTCCGTTGGCCCAGATCACGTCTTCGCGCATGGCTTGGAGCACCGCTTCCATGTCCCGAGCGTTGAAGCGGGCGTAGACGCGCTTGAGCAGTTGTGCTTCATCGGCCATTTCAGATCTCCTATTCGAGATTCTTCCAGAGTCGCGCCATCCTTTCCAATTCGATCTCTTCCGCGCGCGCGAGAGGAGGAATCCCGGCCGCCTCCATCGCTGTGGCAGCGCGATCGGCATTGAAGCCAGCTGAGCGCAGGTTCTTTGCCAGCGTCTTCCGCTTCTGTACGAAGCCGGCCTTTAGAAATCTGAAAAAGGCCGCAGGCTCGATTCGCAGCTCGTCAAACCGAGGCCGCATCGTGAGTCGCAACACCGCAGAGTGCACGTCTGGAGCTGGCCGGAACGCCTCCGGCGGCAGCGTCAGCAGGCGCTCGACGCGGGCGTAAAGCTGCGCCGTCGCCGACAACAGCCCGTAATCGCGCGTGCCTGGCTTGGCGGCGACGCGATCGGCAACCTCGCGCTGCACCATCACCACGGCACGCGATATCGCGCCATGAAACTCGAAGAGCCGCAGCAGAATATCCGACGTAATGTAGTAGGGAAGATTTCCGACGACAACCAGTCGCTCCTCGCCCATTTGTAACGCCGCGAGATCGACCGTCAACACATCGGCCTCGATTACTTCAACAGAGGGCCGGTCCGCAAACTGCGCCCGCAATCGCTGAGCGAGCCCGCGATCGAGTTCAATTGCAATCAGCCTCTTTGCACGCTGCGCCAGAATTTCGGTGATCGCGCCGTGTCCCGGTCCGATCTCGACTACGGTGCTCTCACTTACATCACCCAACGCATCTGCAATCGCCATGCATGCGGCGGGATCGACCAGAAAATTCTGTCCCAGTTTTGGCTTATGCTTCAGTCTGCTCACCTCGAATTGCCGATGCCGCCAATGCCATATAGACTCACCTTTGGCCTGAG
Source organism: uncultured Acidobacteriaceae bacterium (assembly GCA_963724375.1). Classification (GTDB taxonomy): domain Bacteria; phylum Acidobacteriota; class Terriglobia; order Terriglobales; family Acidobacteriaceae; genus Silvibacterium. The sequence continues at coordinate 30,107 of CAVRUM010000010.1, read as the reverse complement.
CGACCTTGCCGGCGCTTCTGCATCATATTCACGTCGACTGGAGACACAACGTTATGCATATCGTCTTCGCCGCCTCCGAGTGTGTTCCTTTCGTCAAAACCGGAGGCCTGGCTGATGTCGTCGGCGCGTTGCCACGCGAAATCGTCAAGCTAGGCCACAAGGTTACGGTCTACATCCCCTATTACTCACAGGTTCGGCAGCGCGTACCAGAGAAGAAATACCTCATCCGCAGCCTGACCATTCCTTTCCAGTATTACAACCGCTTCGTCGCGATTCTCGATGGAGGCATCCGCGATGGGGTCCAATACTGCTTTGTCGATTGCCCTGAGTTCTTCGACCGCGAGGGGCTCTACGGGACGCAGACAGGCGATTACTGGGAAAACTGGGAGCGCTTCGGGCTCTTCTGCCGCGCCACCATCGAGGCGACCAAGCAGCTTGGCGTGCCCGACGTTTTCCACGTCCACGACTGGCAGGCCGCGATGGTTTCCGTCTACCGGCAGACCGTTTACTATTTCGATCCCATGCTGCACAACGCCGGTTGCCTCCTGACCATCCACAACGCCGGTTATCAGGGATGGTTTCCGCCGCAGACCACCGAGCGCCTGCTGCTCCCTTGGGATATCTTCACCATGGACAAGGTCGAGCAGTTCGACACCTTCAACTTCCTCAAGGGAGGGATCGTCTACTCCGACATCATCACCACGGTCAGCCGCAAGTACGCCGAGGAAATTCAGTCGCCCGAGTTCGGCCACTCCCTTGACGCCACTTTGCGCAAGCGCGCTGCGGATCTGCACGGCATACTCAATGGGGTCGACTACTCGCAGTGGAACCCTGCCACCGACCACAATATCGCCGCCCACTACACGCCGGACAACCTCGCCGGCAAAGTTGAGTGCCGGCGCGACCTGCTCCACGCCTTTGGTGCCGGTCATATTTCGGACACCACGCCCGTGCTCGGTATAGTCTCCCGCTTCGCAACCATGAAGGGCTTTGACATGATTGCGCAGATTGCCGACCGCCTGCTTGCCGACGACGTCTTCCTTGTCGCCCTCGGCACTGGCGAGCCATACTACGAGAACCTCTTCCGCTCGCTGCAGGAGCGCTTCCCTACCAAGTGCTCCGTCCGCATCGCTTATGACGATGTGCTCGCGCACAAGGTCGAAGCCGGTTCCGACGTCTTTCTGATGCCTTCGCACTACGAGCCGAGCGGCCTCAACCAGATGTACAGCCTGAAGTATGGAACTGTGCCTGTTGTCCGCGCCACCGGCGGCCTGGATGACAGCGTGGAGGAGTGGAACCCTGAGGCTCGGACCGGCACCGGATTCAAGTTCTTCGGATACAACCCCGATGATCTCCTGGCCGCCGTCGAGCATGCCCTCAACCTCTTCCACAGCGACAAAGACGCATGGCGCATCCTTATGCACAACGGAATGTCCAAAGATTTCTCGTGGAAGAAACCGGCCGCCGAATACGCCGCCCTCTATGAAGAAGTCGCCCGGCGTCGAAGCTGACCACGATCGCAAAATCACGCAAAAAAAGCCCCTTTGCCGTTTAGCAAAGGGGCAGGATGAGGCGCGCGATATAGGGCAAATTTCTCTGCCACCATATCGAGCATGTGCAAACTCTGGTGAGACCTTTTTAATCCGTCAGCTGATTAGTTTCCGGAAGTTGCTACAGCTCCGGGAGCATTCCGAACAACCAGGGTCAGATTGTCGAGCTCAATTTGCTGCAGATACTGAACGCCCTTAACGTTGATCGTCGATACAGAGGGCTCGCCATTCTTCTGAGCAACGATCTGCGCCGGCACCGTGATCGGGCTCTTACCATTGGGAGCGAGCGTTAGCTGCGCATCCGATCCTGTTCCGGTCCAGCTCACCTTCACGGGGCCTGCCGGAAGCGTCGCCGAGCCAACCTGTACGGGGCCGGTCAAGTCTACCGTCGTCGAATTCTTCGCGGCGTACGCAGAAAATGTAAACGCAAGGGCTAGAAATGCAACACCGAATCGCTTCATGGAAATGATCTCCTTACAAGCTTGAGAAAAACTGCGTTATTCGCGTCTTTGCAACTCGTTACAAAGACAAGTCGGGATACTCCACAACTTAGTCGTACGTTTGGCATCAAAAAAGCTCCATCGTGTAGCAAATCGCGCTGCTACAGCCTAAGGGCTTGTCTTCACGGCAGTTGTCGGAATGCTTACGCCCCGTGGCGGGGCAGGTATCATACGTACTTTTGTCGCCCGGACGTGCCCAGCGTAGCCGGACGTCCGGCCAGCGATAGGCAAATCCGGCACGAAATGGCTGTGAACAAGTCCGCGGCCCGGAATACCTACCTTAGGGGATGGTCTTTACCAGCTCTCCACGTCGAGAACCTCCGGTGGCCCGGGGTTCCCCTCGATGACATGCGTTTCGATCACGGCTTCCAGATTTTTCCCCTCCCAGTTCCTGGGAGCCCTGGCGAGCATCGCGTCCAGATATTTCGGGTTATACAGAACCTCGCTGGCGGCCTCTGTGCCCGCCCCCCAAATACCCGCGGCGATGATCACCGGTTGTCCGGTTACGTCGTCATGGATGCGCGCCACGATGGTATAGTCGGTGGCAATTTCTCCGCTCGTCTCATCCCGCTGCACCGTCCAGAACCGTTGCGGATTCTTGCGATCGACCAGCCTCTGCACACCATCTGAATTGTCGAACCCGAAGCGCAGTTTCTGCGTAATGCGCATGGTCCAGACATTGTCGAATGCGCCGATCAGCACAATGGGACCCTCGCGCAGTTGCGCAAAGGTCGCGTCTGAGGCTGAGACAACGCGGAAAGCCCTGTGACCGGGAACCAGCGGCACAATCGTGCGCGCCAGGGTTGTCACGTCTGACACAGCCAGGCCTCCGCCGATGGGCCCGCCACCCGATCCCTTCCGCTCAGGAATCAAATCCGCCAGTTCGCCAAGACAATAGGTAATCGGGTCCTGGCTCGATGTCATCGGCTGCCAGAAGCGCTCCACGTTGGATGGCGCAGGAGAACGGTGATAGCGCCCGATGACGATACCGACGCCCATGGCCAGAAGCAAAGATAAAGCGATAGGGAGCCAGCGCCGGATTCCGTCGAGCAGGGAAGCCGGACGCGAGAACGAAGACGACGCCTCAACCTCTATGCCCGACGGTTTCAGGCCCGGAGTTTGCCCGAATGCATCATTCTTCTGTTCTGGCTTCTCTTCCTGCTTATGCTCTTCACCCGCGTCCGCCGCATTTACCTGTGCTGGCTCCGGTCTCCGAAACACCGGCACGTAAGAACCGGCAGTTAGCTCAATGAACAATTCTCCTGCGTGGGCCGGATCGTAGTAGTACTGGATCAGCCTCCGGCGCACCTCAGCGGCCGAGGTGCGAACAACTGGATCAAGATTGACGTCGTAATCCGGATTGCGCCCAAAGGCCTCAACGCCGATCGTCCGCTCTTTTAGGTCCGCGGCATTGCCCAGCAACGTCTGCTCAACCGTGTAGGCCAGCAGAACCGGGTAGCGCTTGCTGTTTGTGAAAAGGGGATGCGCGAGGATGCGATTCAATTGCGCCTGGATCGCTTCTGCGTCAGGGGGCGAGCCTGTCCTGGGAGACTCTTTTGCGTCTTGTTGTGACAACAACATGATGAGCTCGCAGTCAGCTGAACTAATCCATCCGGAATCAGCTCACCTGAATTAACCCCCTCGGATATGACCCACCCAGGATCCCGCAGCGTCTTCTCCTCGGTCTGTCGACGAAAAAGCTATCAACCGGATACAAGAATGGGATCCGGAAAGAGAATGCTGAACCTCGACTCGGAAGCACGCCCCGACCACAAAATGCGCCACAAGGCATGCCAGCGAACTAAAAGCTGGGGTAAAGAACCTGATTGTTATGTATTATACAGCCCGCTATAACGCCATAAATCATTGATAAATAATGTTTATAGCGATGATTGGCCAGGTGGCGCCCCCTTCAAGCCCACTGTGGCTAAGTGGAGCAGGTCCAGATCACGAGGGTGGCCCGATGCATGCAGGTGTTGGCTTTAGTGGGGCGCTTCTACAGCAGGACCACCCCGTCGCCCCTGGCGGGGAGTGTCCCGTCCTTACCGTAGCGAGGGGCAGGGAATTCCTCCCCCTACCGTTCTCGACCTGGACACAATCACGGACTTCCTCAAGACAAAAGACCAGATACCGGTACCGGACTTCATCGTCAGCCCGAATCATAAATAGGGTCAATGGCCGGCTGGGGCCCACGTTTTGACTTTTGTGGAGGGGTGCCTGTAGATGATCAAGAGGTTGTTCCGATTTCGGAGCGGCTGATGGGCGGCTTGTAGTTGAGGCTACCATGGGGTCTTTCTCGGTTGTAGTAGTCGGTCCAAGGCAGCAAGTGAGCATCTCTTTGCTGGGAGTCGGACCAGTGTTTGGCATAAGCCCATTCGCGTAACGCGGTCTGTATGAATCGCTCGGCCTTTCCGTTGGTTCTGGGTGTGTAAGGTCTGGTGCGGCTGTGTTTGATTGCCATCTGCTGGCAAGCGTGACGGAACCGAGTGGAGCGATAGCTAGAGCCGTTGTCGGTCAGCAGCGCGCGCACGGCGATGCCCTGGCGGGCGAAGAACTCGACGGCCGAGTTCAGGAAGGCGATGGTGGTTTCAGCCTTCTGATCGGGCAGCATTTGGGTGAAGGCCATACGTGAGTGGTCGTCGACGGCCACGTGCAGAGCCAGGAAGCCTGGATGTTCCTTTTTGCCGCGCAGCCTGCCATCGCCGCGCAGCGAGACCTCGCCGAAGCGTGTCATGCCCTTGATGTCCAGGTGCAGCAGGTCGCCGGGCCGTGGATGCTCGTAGCGTTGCACCGGAGGCGGGGGATTCAGATCGCGCCACCGGCTCAGTTTTGCCCGGCGCAGGATGCGGCTGACCGAAGCCGGACTCAGGCCGGTGCGGCGAGCAATCTGGTAGCCGGGCATGTGCCGGCGACGAAGTGCAAGTACCTTTTCCACTAATAAGGAACTGATCTGCCGCGGGCTGCGGCGCGGACGCGAGCTGCGATCGACAAGGCCAGCTGGGCCAGACTGCCGATAACGGCCCGCCCATTTGGCTGCTGTCTTGACGCTGACACTGAACCGGGACGCTGCCGACCCCAGCCTTATGCCATCTTCAATCACCATGCGGGCCAGCCGCTCTCGACTCACCGCCGTCCATGGGGCATTCTTGTGATAGTCCATTCGGTCTCCTGAGTTACTGCTTGCTCGTCACAAACAGCTTCTCCGGTCCTGATCGAATGGACAACCTCTTGAAAGATCACAGGTGCCCCATATCTGGCGGCCTCATCGCCAGATGTGGGCATGTCGCAGCTTCTCGACGATCTGATCATGACCTCGCACATTGGAGTCGTGGTACCGCTTCTGCCGGAAGTATTCTGCCTAACCGATCAGCCGTCGTGAGTCGTATGGCTTGAGAGACTTTTTGCTTGGGGTGGCTGCCCGCTCAAGCCTCTGGCTTGAGTGAAGCAATTGACTACATTTCGGGCTTCGGTTTCATGCGAAGGCCGCGTCAGCCACCCGAACAACAGAGTGGCAGCGGCAGCTCCGGTGAGCTGAGCCGCCACGAAGGAAATCGTATCGGCCGGACGTATCCCCGAAAATGTATTTGTCAGTGATCGGGCTACCGTAACGGCAGGATTGGCGAAGGACGTTGAAGCCGTGAACCAGTATGCCGCCGTGATGTAGGCGCCGACCGCAAAGGAAACAGCGGAGGGACGATGTCGGGCGCATCCCCATATCACTGCGATCAGACCAAAAGAGGCCACAAATTCACTGATAGCTTGAGGCGGACCGCTCCGGATGCGAGTCGAAGGCGAAAACAATACCAGACCGAACATCAGGTGAGCCACGGCAACTCCGGTGAATGCTCCCATGGACTGTGCAGCAACGTAAGCGGGCGCCTCACGCCATGGGATTCCGCCCTGCCACGCATCGGCCAGGGTTACTGCCGGGTTCAGGTGCGCTCCTGAGATCGGGCCAAAGGCGAGAATGATTGCGATTAATGCGGCACCGGTCGCAATGGTATTTGCCAGAAGCGCAATGGCGACATTTCCGCCGGCCAGGCGTTCGCCCATGATTCCCGACCCCACAACAGCGGCAAGAAGAAACAGCGTTCCAGTAAATTCAGCGACAACACGCCGGAGCAAGGTGGCTCTCATCGGCGACCGATACTGTCGAGTTCTTTCTGGACCGCCATGTCCCCGAGCGTGGATAGCGGCAAGGAAAGAAACAGACCAATCCTGCGGTCGAGAATGGAAAAAGCGTCGCGATAAGCGCGGTCGATCTCTTCAGGCGTCCCTTTCACCGCTGCCGGATCGGCGACTCCCCAATGAGCAGTCATCGGCTGCCCCGGCCAATATGGGCAGGTCTCCTTTGCCGCGTTATCACAGACGGTGAAGACGAAATTCATGACAGGCGCGCCGGGGGATGCAAATTCGTCCCACGATTTGCTGCGCAAGCCAGTCGTGGAGATTCCGGAGAGCTCAAGTTGCTTCAAAGCCTCCGCCCGCACCGCTCCCGAAGGATGACTGCCCGCGCTGTAGGCAGTGAAAACACCCTTTGCCTTGTGGTTCAGGATGGCTTCAGCCAGAATGGAACGCGCTGAGTTTCCGGTGCACAGAAACAGAACGTTATAGTGGTTCGCCATGCTGCTCATCCTTTGTGGCTTTCCCTCAACTCAGGGCAGCAACTCGGCTCGCAGCACGAGGTGCTTGGTTTGGTGGCCCGGATGAATGCACTCGCGAACTTTCCTTCGACCAGCGGAACAATCTTGTCGACAGCAATACCGGCTTCGATGAGGAATTGCCGCGCATCCTCAATCTTGTAGACCCTGGTGGGCTCGATATCGACATCGACAAAACAGGCATTAAGAAGCTTCGTGCGATAGTCGCTCTCCTCCAGCGCCCCTGCGATGCAACCCACCCAAAGCAACATGCTCTGACGGACTGCCTCGGGCACTTCGCCGCGAACAACGACATCGGAGACGGCGAAACGCCCTCCGGGGCGGAGCACACGAAAGGCCTCCTGGAGAACACGGTCTTTGTTTGCGGACAGATTAATGACACAGTTCGAGATCACCAGATCGACTGAGTTGTCGGGCAGCGGGATATTTTCGATCTCGCCCTTCAGGAACTCAACATTTGTGACGCCTGCCTCTCGCTGGTTTTCTCTAGCCAGAGCCAGCATCTCGTCGGTCATATCGAGACCGTAGGCTTTGCCGGTTGGACCGACACGTCTCGCAGAGAGCAGCACGTCGACTCCACCGCCCGATCCCAGATCGAGAACGGTCTCGCCCGGCTTTAGCTCGATTAGCGCGGTTGGGTTGCCGCAACCGAGTGAGGCGAGCACTGCCTTTTCCGGAAGCGAGCCTTGTTCCGCGTTGCTATACAGGTCCTTCGTGATGGGATCGCAGCAGCGCAGCGCCGGAACGCAGCACGCAGCCGATCCAACTTCGCTCACTTCTTTGGCAATTGACCCGTATTTCTCCCGCACGGCAGATTGTGTGTCTATGGCGGCGCGTTTCATATGCGTTAAGCCGAATGTATTTCAATCACGATATATCTGTCAATCCGTATATAATATCGCCATGAGTCGCGCCAAGCCGTTCGATTTGGTTCGCCTGTTTGCCGCTCTTGCGGATCCCACCCGTCTTCGCCTGCTCAATCTCATGCGGGGGAGGGAAGTATGCGTCTGTTATTTCGTCGAGATCCTTCAGCAAAGCCAGCCGAAAGTATCGCGACATCTGGCTTATCTGCGAAGCGCCGGCGTCGTGAGCGCTAGACGGGATGGCAAATGGATGCACTACAGCATGCAGCGTCCCGATGACAGAGCGGCGGCATCGATTCTTGATGCAGTGCTCTCCTCCCTTAAGGAGGACGAAAGAATGCTTGCCGACCTGGTACGGTTGGATCGTGCCTGTTGCACGCCGGAAAGATTTGTCGCCCTGGAGGGTGCGCCACTGCCCATGCCGGTGCATTCCTGAGCGGGCAATACCGGACTCGCCGCGTGTCAACCCTTCCCAAAGTAACCCGCTTCCAATCAACACAAACCAAGACAGTTAGCGCAAGCGAATCCTGGCCGGGCAGCCCCTCAACCTGATAAACTTTAGATAGTACTGATTCACCTTGAAGGCACGGCTAACCAGCCGCGCCTTTTGCTTTCTTGCCTCGTCCTTGCACAACATCGGTGGCCAGAGCCTGCCGTGTGCGAAGCCAAAGGATTCCCCCCATTTTGGAACCTTGGAGTCCTGCAACCTCCTGAATTCTCGCCTGTTAACTCACCATCTTTCAATGAGACGCAGTAACTCATGTGTTTTTTATGAACTAACACACTATCGGTTAAGTCATGAATCATCAATGACGTAAAGATTTAAGGGGAGAGGGGGTACCCATGATCCGGCGGCCACACTGGGGCCAGCGTCCGCTATTCATCCGCCTTCAGCTTGAGGTTACGCGCGAGCCGGTGGAGATATTTCGGGTGAATCCCGAGCGCCCGCGCGGCAGCCGGATAGCTTCCTCCGGATTCGCGAAGCGCATTGAGGATCATTTCCTTCTTCGCATGGTTGAGCACGTCGTAATAGCGCGCCCCCTCCAATTCCGCCGACTGCTCTTCGAGAATGGCAACCGGTAGATCCTCGGGAAGAATCTCCTCGGTCAAGCCGAGCACGATCGCGTGCTCAATGGCATTCTCCAGTTCGCGGACATTTCCGGGCCAGCTGTAACTCATCAGCAGTTGTCGCGCGTCGCGGGAGATACCCTTGAATGGCCGCTTGCTGGTGGCGGCATACTTGGCCGCAAAGTACAGGGCGAGCAGCGGAATATCGTCGCGTCGCTCGCGTAGCGTAGGCACCGTGACAGACACCACATTGAGCCGGTAATACAAGTCCTGCCGAAACTCTCCAGCCTTGATCGCCTGCTCCAGATTTTTGTTGGTTGCGGCGAGCACGCGTGCGCCGAATTTCAGACAGCGGTTGCTCCCAATACGCTCGAACTCGCGTTGCTGCAGGACACGAAGTAGCTTGGCCTGCAACAGGGGTGCAAGCTCGCCGATTTCATCGAAGAACAGCGTTCCGTCTTCGGCTGCCTCGAGCTTCCCCTTCTTCACCGACACCGCTCCGGTGAATGCGCCCCTTTCGTGTCCGAACAGTTCGCTTTCGAGCAGGGCCTCAGGAATTGCGGCGCAATTCAGGGCGATGAAGGGCCGTTCGGCACGCGGGCTTCGCTGATGGATCGCGCGCGCGACCAGCTCTTTTCCGGTCCCGCTCTCGCCGCGAATAAGCACGGCGGAGTCGCCCTGCGCCACCCGCGAGATGAAGCTTTCGAGCTGTTCGATCTGCCGGCTCTCGCCCACAATGTTGCTCGTGTAGATCTGCTCTTTCAGCCGTTGATTCTCGCTGCTCAGAGCATCGAGAACGAGCCTGTTTTCGATAGTGACCGCGGCGAACCGCGAAACCGAAGAGAGAAAATGAACGTGCTCATCCGAGAAAGGCACATTGCCCGGCGATGCCAGATGGATAGCTCCGACCGTTTTCTCCGTGGCGACCAGCGGCATGCAGAGGATGTTGTGAGCCTCGTGCAAGCCGGGAGCAGCATTCGCAAGGATGGCTGCCCGCTCCCAAAGTGCCCGGTGCACAATATCCCGTTGAATCCTGACGGGCGGCGCGCTTGCGTCTCGACTCCAGTTGCAGACAGAGCCGGGTTCGTCGTCGAAGTCGCCAGCGAGTACGATGGCGCCGCTCTCGGCGGGCACCACTTCGAAGATCAGCCGCAGAAGCTCACGCTGCAGCTCAACCAGGTCCCGGATCGAATTCACGACGTCGCTGATTCTCAGCAGGGCCGTCAGATCGCGCGCCATCCGGCCCACCTCAATTCCTGATGTGGCTGGCAACCCCGGGTGCCCTGGCCAGATTGTGGTCATGTCGGAAATGGAGGGTTCATCGCTTAGAACGGGGCTCTTTGCCTGGTCGTCTTCCTTCACCAGGAAGAGCAGCTCTGAGGTGCCCACACGAATCGTGTCGCCGTGCTCCAGGGCCTTGCGTCTGACAGGAATCCCGTTCACGAACGTGCCGTTGTGGCTGTCGAGATCCATCAGTTCGTACCGACCGTCCACCTGCGCGATAGTGCAATGTTGCCGCGAAACCAAGGGGTCGATCAGATGGAGGTCGTTCATGCTGCTTCGCCCGATCGATATTTTGTTTTCGATCAGTGGCCGGACAGTGCCCCTCAATGAGCCGGAAATGGCCATCAGCCTCGGCTTCATTCGAGCCTCCTCTGTCCTCATCGGGCGGACCCTTGCTAATCAATACCGCGGTGAGCTCACACCCGCCGCGTTTCCCAGAGTCGAACGGTTACCCTGCGGTATCCGTTCAGATACCGCGCACAGATGATCAACGCGGAGCAGTCGGATACGAGCTGCGACCGCCGATCCGTATCCGATTGTAAATACAGGAGCCGCGCCGATTCCCCAAATCTTTTAGGCCGCCTCCGCGCTTTGGCCCCACGCGTGCCATATCAGGAGGCATAGCAGGCTGCAACCAAAGGGGAACCTGAGGGAAGCAAGCCGGCAAACTTCAGTTCGGGCTCCACTGCGAGGGGTCCAAGGACGCTCTTGGAAAAGGGCGTCCCGATAGGAGAACAGCCATGAAACGGATTATCACTATCGCATTCGCCCTTGCCGCCCTCGTCACAGCCGGCAGCGCTATGGCACAGGAACACGCCGTGAAAGCCAACGTTCCATTTGATTTCACCGTAGGGAACGCGCACGTCCCGGCTGGAACCTACACGATCTGGTCGACCGGAAACGCCACTATGATCGAAATCCGCAACGATTCGGGCAAAGCGACGATCTTCGGTTCTGTTTACGCCGACGGCAACACCTCGCAGAATGGAAAGCTGGTCTTCGACAAATACGGTGACCGGTATTTCCTGCATGAAATCCTCTGCTCAAACGCCGGCATGAACATGGAACTTCCCGTTTCCAAGACGGAGAAGAGCGTGCAGCGTCAGCAGGCCAGCCTGCAGAGCGAGAACAAGGATCAGGTCTTCGTTGCTCTCAACGAGATGAGGTAGCAGCGTCATACACCCCAATTAGCAAAACCCGGAGACAAAAGTCTCCGGGTTTCTTTTTCGCCTCACGATCGAGGAGGAGTTAGAAATGGGTTGTCGGCCGACAGTGGTCTCTTGAGATCTGCCTGTGAAAATCCTGTGCAAAACAAGGCAGTCGAGGTAAATCTAAACTTTAATAATATTAAGGAAATGATTGTTTTGTAAGCCAGATTCTGGAAAAACAATCTCCAGATTCCGTGCCCCGAGCGTTTTTGATGCCGCTTCGCCGAGCACCTGTCGGAAGTCGGTCGTAATCGCCAGATCCCGCTCTTCGTAGAGCTGACTTTTATCCATGCCGGGCCACTTACCGTAGACCTTACCGCCGGTCACTCGCCCTCCGGCCACAAACATCACATTCGCATGACCATGATCGGTGCCTCCGGTACCGTTCTGATGGACAGTTCGTCCGAACTCGGACATGGAAACCAACGTAATGTTCTCAGCATCATCGCCCATGTCGGTCCAGAAGGCGGCGATGGACTCGCTGAACTCCTTGAGCCGATTGGCAAGTTGGCCATTCGCGTTGCCTTGGTTCTGATGTGTATCCCAGCCGCCGATATCGGCAAAAGCCGCTTCGACTCCGAGGTTGGCTTTGAGAAGCTGCGCTATCTGCTTCAGGCTATTGCCAAATTGGCCATTCGGATATCTCGCGCCTGCCGCTGGGACATATTTATCGGGATTGGCCGACTTGAGCATCTTGACTGCCTCGAACGTCTCCGTTCCCGTCCCGTGCAGCACCGCATTGACTGACTGGTCGTACATTGATTCAAAGCTGGCCGAGATCGGAGCTGCCGCCGGATTCTGGCCGCCTACATTGAAATCACGCAGGTTCCCAATCGCTACCGCAGGAACCTTGCCCTCGAGTGTTCGCGGCACTTGTGTGCCCAGGGCCACAGCACGGAAGGGCGAGTCGGGATGCGGGCCGCGTCCCATATCCTCGGCCGCCAAAGCGCGGTTAAGCCACCCGTCCGGAGTGGCCTTGAGGCCGGGTGTGCCGGACTCCATGAAATCCTGTGCATCGAAGTGGGAGCGCGACGGGTCTGGTGAACCGCACGCGTGCACGGCTGCAAGATGGCCCTGATCCCAGAGTGGCTTCAGCGATTGCATCGCGGGGTGCAAGCCGAAGAATCCGTCGAGGTCGACGACCTGATCTTTGGCGATGGCGATGTTGGGACGGAGTTCGTAGTAGGTCTTTTCCCTATAGGGAATGACGATGTTCAGCCCATCTGCGGCACCTCGCTGGAAGATCACCACGAGCTTCTTGCCTTGGGCCTGGGCCGTGGTCGCCTGCGCGAGCACACTTCGTGTGAGAAACGATGGAAGGGCAGAAGCACCGACGACTGCCAGGGCTCCGTCCTTCATGACAGCTTTCAGGAATCCGCGGCGGGAGAGAGACATAGGACTGCTCCTGTCAGCAGTAAACGCAGAGTAAGTGAGAAAAGTCGCGTCGGTCGGCGATTTTGTCCGAAATCCGGCCAAGCCTCGCTACGTCGCGCCTTTTGTTCTGCGCTGTCTACGATTGTCCTACAAAAACCCCGGGATGAACACGGCGCTTTCGCGCCAGGCTCTCTGTCGTCAAAACACTGGCCCGAAGCCTCTGTTGACGGTGGAGGGTTCTTCCGACCAGCGCGACGGATCAGCTAGGATGATCTTCCATGGCCGTCATCGAGCCGCAGTTCGCAAGAAGTGAAGTCCTGCGGATATTTTTTCATGCCCAGATCTACCTCTTTCTGGGATCCGCGATTACGACCACCGGGGTTGTTGCGGCCGCGTTTGCGATCCTTCGCCGCTTCGACCGTCTGCTCTCCTGGTTTTCGCTCTTTGCAATTCTGTATGGCGTCCGGCTGTGCATGAATTATCAGATTCTGTGGGCTTTAGGCATGCATCCGTCTGGATTGCGCCGAGTATTGATAGCCATCGGCTTTGCGGTTCCAATCCCTGCGTTCTTTTTCTTTCGCAGATTGAACGTGCTTGGCGGCCTGGGACGCTGGGTCACAAATATTGCGTGGCCCATCGTGCTTTGCCTCGCGATTTTCACGCTCGCATTCGGTCCTCGCCCTTGGTTCCGGACCGTCAATAATTCGGTCATCATTGTTTCGCTCACCGTTTTTGCCTTCGAACTCCTCCGCGTGGGACGCGGGTCTCCCGATTTAGCCCTGATCCGCCGAGGACTTTTCATCTTTATTGTGTGCGCCCTCTTTGACAACGTGAGCGGGATTTTCGGCCACTACTACAATATTGAGCCGTTCAGTTTCATCATTCTGCTGGCAACGCTCGGCATTGTGGCTGGCCGCCGGGCACTGGCCAATGAGCAGCAGCTCACTGTCATCCAGAAAGAGCTGGAAATCGCCCGACGCATTCAGCTTTCGATTCTGCCGTCGTCGTTTCCTGCTTCGAAGAGCTTTCGTGTCGCGGCGCGATACCTGCCTATGAACTCAGTGGCCGGCGACTTTTATGACTTCCTCGTTGCAGACGATCAAGAGGCTGGGCTGTTTATCGCCGATGTTTCCGGGCATGGCATCCCCGCGGCTCTTATCGCTTCGATGGTCAAGCTCGCTGCTAATACGCGCCGAGCGGAAGCCGGCGATCCTTCGAGTCTGCTGCTCGGAATCAACACCATTCTTTACGGCAACACGCAGAGCCAGTTTGTTACCGCGGCCTACGTCTATCTCAATGCTTCGCGGGAAGAACTGCGCTATTCCGCGGCGGCGCATCCGCCATTGCTGCTGCTGCGCGACGGCGAGATAATCGAGATTACTGAGAACGGGCTCATGCTGGCGAGCTTCGACTTCGCGACCTATGCGACAGTCACGCAACCGATCAAGCCGGGCGACCGCTTTGTCCTCTACACCGACGGCATGCTCGAAGCTATGAACGGGCAGGAAGAGGAGTTCGGGCGGGACCGCCTACACGCATTGGTGCGCGAATCGCGCGGCTTGAATCTCGCCGAAGCCGCTGACCACATCATTTCCTCGGTCCAGCGGTGGGCCCCCAGCCAGGGCGACGACCTGACGCTTTTGCTCTGCGACTATACGGCCTGAACCGGGTCGCAAGCCTGGATGCTACCCCGATTCGCACCCGGGTTTTTGCCCAAAAAATCTATGCAGACATTTATACGTATAGAAGTCTATACTGCTCTCGCTCTGCCAATACCACCTTGAGGCATTTAAATGAAAGTCAGGTCGATTCTTCGTATTTTCCCCTCCGTCCTTGCGGTACTGCTTATCATCACGAGCGGCATTCCCGCATCTGCACAACCTCAGACCGCCCAGGGCAAGATTCTTGCCGGATTCTTCGAAGAGTGGAGCATTTACTACGCCAACTACAATCTTGCCAACCTTGAAAGCAATGGGTCGGCGGCAAAACTGTCGCATCTTATCTACGCGTTTGGGGACGTATCAGCGAGCGCGACAGATCCTTCGTCGAATACCTGCGTGATTGCCGATGCGTGGGCCGATTTCGAGAACAACAACCTGCCCCCTGTAGGCGGGATTGCTGACGCGTGGCCGCTGTACGGCAACTTCGCGGAGATTCTGAAGCTCAAGCAATTGCATCCGAAGCTGAAGACGCTGATCTCGCTCGGCGGCGCGAGCGCTGCCCAGGCGGCCGCATTTTCGACGGCGGCGAGCACCCAGGCTGGACGGCAGGCCCTGGTTTCGGCATGCGTCAACATGTTCATCGTCGGCAACGTAGGCAGCGACTGGAACGGTGCGATCACCGCGCCGGGTCTCTTTGACGGATTCAACATAGATTGGGAGTTTCCCGCGGCGACCGACAAGCAGAATTTCACATTGCTGCTCGAAGAGTTCCGCAACCAGCTGAACGCGCTGAGCGCACAGACAGGCAAGCAGTATGTACTCACCTTTGATGGGCCAGCAGGCGCGCAAAACTATACGAACATCGATCTGAAGAGCGCCGCAAAACTGGTGGATTTCATCACCATTGATGGATACAACTACGCCGGAACATGGGAGAGCACCACGAACGATGCGTCTCCACTGTTCGATTCGCCTCAGGACCCCGCCTTCGGCCAACATCTCGACATCGAAGACACCGTCTCGGCATACCTGAAGGCCGGCGTACCCCCGCAGAAGTATGTGATGGGGGTGCCACTGTATGGAGCAGGCTGGACAGGAGTGCCCAACAAGAATCACGGCCTTTATCAGACGTCCACGGAACCCTCGCCGGTACCGCTTGCGAATGGCGCGGGGCTCTGCACAGACCTGAGCGGGAATACGCCGGGCTGCGATACGCTGCTGACTCCGGGCACCGCGACGTACTCGACCCTCTCGACACTGACCGCCAACGGCTACAAGAGCTACTTCGATCCTAGCCGGATCGCTGTGTCGCTCTATAACCCGGCCGGCGGGACGTTCTACACCTATGACGATCCGGACACGGCGTTTTTGAAGGCGCTCTATATTGACTTCCGCGTCCCCGGCGGGCTCGGGGGAGCATTTGTCTGGGCCGTCAAAGATGACGACGCGAACGGGACCATGGTCAAAACCCTTGCCACCGCTCTCGGCCGCTGAAACACGACTCCACCCAAAGTTTTGTCAACAGCCGGCTCGGCGATCCCCAATCGACGGGCCGTTTTTTCGCAGCCGAAAGCAAGCAGGCATAAAATGCAAGACGAAACGGAATTCACCTTCAAGGGAGTCTTCGCATGGGCAGCGTCGCTCTGTTGCAGTCGCTCAAAGAAAGTATTCTCAGCGGTGCAGGCGTAAACGCCATCTATGGTGCACCCATCTCTGCGCAGGGAAAGACAGTCATCCCGGTCGCCAAGCTCATGTATGGTTTTGGTGCCGGAGCAGGCACTGGCGGGGTCGGGAACTCAAGCGCCCAGGGCGAAGGCGGAGGAGGTGGTGCGGGCGTGCGCGCCATCCCTGTCGGCGTCATCGAGGTAAGCGAGAAGGAGACCCGCTTCATCCCCATCACCAGCCGGAAAAAGCTCGCTGGTGCGATTGTCGTTGGAGCACTTGTGGGAATCTTTCTGAGCTGGCGTCGGCGGCGGCGCTGAAGCTGGTCCTCCACGCCCGCCAGGCGACGCTGGTTATTGTGGTGCAACCGGCGGTGTAGTGGCAGGCGCGAAAGAATCCACCAACGAGATGACCGCAAGCTTTTGCCGCAGCGTGTCGAGCTGCGCCTGGGTTTTTACCGTAATATCTACCGATTCGTTCGGCAGCAGATCGAAGTAGTTGTCTGAAGGCTCGGCATCGAGGTCTCCGAATGACAGATAAACACTGCGCGCCAGCACAGGCGACGTGAAATGTATGCGGTAGCCTCCGCCGGCAGGGGTCACCTCAGTCTGAATATGCGCCGCTGGCAGTTGGATCAGCTTTGTCGGGGCCAGATAAATGAGGTTCTTCGAGACTGTCTCGCCGTTGACCGTCAGATCGGCGGCGACGAACACCTGCGAAGTATCAGCGCTATTCTCAAATTCGGTGAGAGGCAGCTGGTAATAGATGGCGCTCGACAACTCGGGAACATGCACCGCCTGTTTCTGTTCACGCACTACTGTTCCATCGAATTTGAGGATACGCACCCGGAGTTCGCCGTCAGTCGGCGCCGGCTTGTCCGACACTACATAGACAGCCAGCGATCCATTCTCGATATGCGGCGAAACTAGAAGGGGAGCATAGAATCGCCGCGCGTAGTACTGCAGCGCCTTCCATCGCCCGTAGTAGTCGATGCTCGACCATGACGCGACCGGCCAGCAGTCGTTGAGCTGCCAGTAGATCGAACCCATCGTCCGGGGCCGGCTGCGGCGCAGATGCTCAGCGCCTATCTTGATGCCTTCCGCCTGGAGCACCTGGCTGACGTAGAGGAACGATGCGAAATCCTTGGGCTCTGTGTAATCCTTCAGCAAGTAGTCGTGGATGATCGAGTTGCCCTCGTTGTTTTTTTGGTGCGCCAGCATAACGGGCGTGAAGATACTGGTCCGGTCTTCCGCAGCTGTGAAAGCGTCGATCGTTTTCATTTCCGGGAAGGACTGGAAGCCGTACTCGGTCATGAAGCGCGGGTAGTGTTTCTCGTATTCGGAGAAAGGCACGCGGCCGTGCCAGACCGTCCAGTCATGCATGTCGCCTGAGGCCATTCCGGGCGCGAGGTCTTCGTAGTCGGCGCTCGGCGAACTCGGCCAGTAAGGGGTTTCCGGCCCGAGGCGCTCGACCACCCGAGGCAGAGTGCCGCTGAAGAGAAGCAGATAATCCTGCCAGATTTTTATCCGCTCTTCGGCTGAGAGGCCGCGAATGATGCTGGCGTTTCTGTCCCATGCCAGCGAGATCTCGGTCTCGTTGTTACCGCACCAGATCACGATGCTGGGGTGGTTGCGCAGCCGCGTCACCTGGTATTCCACCTCTTTCTCCACATTCTGCCGGAACCAGTAAGGGCCCGGCTGCCAGTCGTTTCCGAACATGAAGTCCTGCCAGACCATGATTCCCAGCTCATCGCAGATGTCGTAAAACTCGTCCGTCTCGTAATAGCCTCCGCCCCAGTGCCGAACCATATTCATGTTGGCGTCGCGCGCCGACTGGAGAATGCGCCGGTACTGGGCTGTAGTCACGCGGGAAGGGAAGCTGTCGAACGGAATCACGTCCGCGCCCTTGGCGAAGACGGGAATGCCATTGACCACCAGCTCGAACGAACGCCCCCATTGATCCGTGTCGCGGCGCACCACGATCGATCGCAGGCCCGTTTTGCGCGCTGCCTCGTCGGCAGTCTTTCCATTGATGTTGAGCTTCGCGCTCCAGTGATAGATCGGCTGCGCTCCGTACCCCGCCGGATACCAAAGGTGCGGGTTGTCGATCTCGATCGGTACCACGATGTGATTTGTGCCGGCCACAAGGCTGATCGCCTGCTTCGCCTGCCCGGACTGTGCGCCTTCCTGATATGTGATCGAAACCGATCCGCGGCTCGCCTCCGAAGCAGCGATATCCAGCTCCACGTCAACCCGCGCGAGTGCCTTCGACACGTCCCTTACGTGCGGATAAAAATCGGAGATCCTTGCCTCATCCCACGCCTCGATCTGGGCCGGACGCCAGATGCCGCTGGTGACGAATGTCGGACCCCAGTCCCATCCATATTCATAGGCAGCTTTGCGGATATAGGTCTTGTCTGGCGCGGGCGTCTTGCCGTGCCACACGTCAGTGAGCGCGATCTTTTGAGCTTCCTTAATCGGAGAAGGGAAGACGACCAGCAGATCATTCGAGCCGGTCTTCAGATATGGCTTAACGTCGACGCGCCACTCGCGAAACATGTTGTCGGCAACCAGGACCTTCTGCCCATTCAGGTAGACCTCGGCGTAAGCGTCCAGGCCTTCGAAGACAATCTCGACGTGCTCGCGCGCGCGTAGTGCCGATGAGCCATCGATCCGCGTGCGGTACTCCCAGTCTGCATCCTGGATCCACTGCAGCTTGGCCTCGTTGTCGCGGTAGAACGGCTCGGGGATGAGCTTGTTCGCAAGCAGGTCGAGATGCACATCGCCGGGCACGGTCGCCGGACGCCATTCCGGTACGACAGGATCGCTCCCGCTCGAAACCTGCTGGCGGAACTCCCATCCGCGATCGAGGTTGATGACCGTTTTCTGGGCAAGGACAGGCACGCATGCAGCAATTACGGCGAGAAAGAAGGCGTTCACTCGAAAGAAAGTTTTCCGGTTATGTACAACAGCCATGCGGCTTCGACACCTCGTGGAATTTCGTAAATTCAGGCCCTATGCTACTTCATCTTGCGAGCAATGAAGCTGCGAGAGCAGTCGAAAGGTTGCCTGAAGCGAGAAATATATTTTCCCCACTATCGACAGTTAAGGAATGCCGCGATCCCGCATCACATGAAATGGAGCAAACAGCAAGACAGGCTCAACAGGAGCAGCAGGCAATGAAACCCACTGAATTTCGTAAGCAGTTTCTTATCGCATCAACCGCGGTATTAGCAGGTGTAATGGCCATCACTGGTTGCCAGAACAAACCGGCCCATCCTGATGAGAAAGACGCCGTCACGAGTGCGCTGAAGAGCAGCAACTTGGGCAGTGTAGACGTATCTCAAGATAGGCAGAAAGGTGTAATCACGCTTACCGGCAACGTGAATTCGGAAGATCAGAAGGCCCAGGCGGCCGCCGCCGCTAAGCAGGCTGCTCCAGACTACACGATTGCCGATGAAGTCGGCGTCACGCCTCAAGGAAACGAAAGCCAGGCTAAGTCAGTAGCTTCGAATCTTGATAGCGCCATTGAAGACAACTACAAGGCAGAGATCAAAGGCCACAAGAATCTTGACGACCAGAGCATTGATTACAAAGCCAAGAACGGAACGCTTGTACTCTCAGGCTCCGTGAAGACGACAGCCCAGAAGAGGGAGGCCGAGAAGCTCGCCAAAAATGTTCCGAATGTCCAGCAGGTCGTGAACGAGATTGAAGTCGAATCGGGCAAACACTCGACGCCGAATTCCTGAAGTTTGCAAGACTTAACCGGGCGGGAGCTGCGCATGGCTCCCGCATTTTTTTAGGTTCAGAATTTGGATCGCATGCGATTTGCAGCGTATGTGGATTTAGCCCCCAGAGTAGCGGCCAGCTAGTACTTCCGCATCACTCCTAATACGCGCCCCTGAATCGCAACCTGAGACGCTGGCACGAAGATCGGATCCATTTCCGCATTTGAAGGCTGCAGGCGGACGGTCGCCCCTTCCAGGTAGTAGCGCTTCAGCGTTGTCTCGGCACCACGCACCAGAGCGACAACGATGTCTCCTTCCCGTGCGGTCGAAACCCGTTCGACAAATACATAATCACCGTCGACAATGTGCTCGTCGCGCATCGAGTCGCCCCGCACCTTCAACGCAAACACCTCGCGGTTGCCGACGATATCGCTAAGCGAGATCGTCTCCTGCGTCTCCACAGCTTCAAGCGGCAGGCCTGCGGCAATGCGGCCCACGAGCGGGAGCCGCTCGCCGGGTCGGCTTTTCGCGCGAGGCGGCAGCACGTCGATCGACCGGCTGCGATTCTCCGCCCGCTGCAGCATTCCTTTTTGATGGAGATTCGTGATGTGCTTGTGCACCGTCGCCAGCGATCTCAGATTGAGGCCATGAGCTATCTCCTCAAACGAAGGCGAGTATCCATTCCGCTGCACAAAGCCGGAGATAAAATCCAGAACTTCTTTCTGACGGCGCGTAATAGCCATGGGCGCATTATAGCGAACAAAAAGCGAACCCGCACAAGTAAAATTTGAGGGCATTGCACCGGCTGGTTCTTCGCCATCAATAACCGCGTGTCACGCAGAAGTAATTGACCTCGGCTTGTTTGATTCAAGCCCGAATCCATTCGCATGCCGAAGCCCGCGCGCAATTTTCGGGCCGAGGTCAAAACATCGCTCAGGAGATTTCTGATAAACTTGATTTTGTTGTTGCGCTGATGATTTGTGTTCTCAGCCGGCGCAACTCTTCAAGGGGACGTAGTTCAGTTGGTTAGAATGCTGCCTTCTCACCACCCTCCCGTAATATCAATAAGATAGACAATTTACTGTCCGGCTTACTGTCCGTTTGCTCGCAGCGGCATTCCGCGTTATTTGTCTTGAGCCGTCCTTGAGGCTTTTGGGACAATGGCTAGAGCGAAACTTTACGCGGATCGTGTCAACGTAATCAAAATGGTGAAGGTCAACGGCAAGTGGCCTTTTGCCCCTGTTGTCCAACGCAATGGCAGGATTGTTCGCGATCATGTCTGGATCGCCGGCCGCGATGAGCATCACCCAGAAGGCAGATATTACCTGGAGTGGTATCAGGAGGGAAAACGCCGTCGACAGCCTATTCCCAGCTTCGATCGGGTTCTTGACGCTGCGCGCGCAAAATCCCTCGAACTCAATGCGCTGAAGGCCGGCATTCTGCTTTCTCCCGAAGCACCGCGCAATCCTGAGTTGGTCCGCGTCACCATGGCCGCAGCCATCGATCAGTACCTCGAATACGTCAAGACGCAACGCAGCCTGCGCACCTACCGGACATATCGTCCCACGCTCGATGTCCTGCTTCGCAAATCCTATGCAAAAACCTACTTGGATGAAGTCACCCGTGAAGACATTCTTCGGTTTATGAGCGACTGCTTTAACCTCGGACTGGGGCCTCGCACTGTCTACGATAAGGTCGTCGTAGTACTCCAACTCTTCAAAAGGAACGGACGCACGGGACTGGTGGAAGCCAGCGACTGGCCGGACTACGTGGACGCCATCCGTCCCATCTATGAACCTGAGGAAATTGAGATGATGCTCCAACATGCGGAGCCCGACGAAGCAATGCTCATCAAATTCCTGCTGGTGTCCGGCTTCCGCGACCGCGAGGCCCGCTATGTCGTTTGGAGAGACATCGACTTTCGCCAGAGCGTGTTACGCGTAACCGCTAAACCGCTCTGGAAGTTCCACCCCAAGAACTATGAGGAGCGGATCGTACCGGTGCCCGCAAAGCTGATCGGACAGCTACAGAGGCTCAAGACTCAGCGAGACGCCGCTCCCTCGCAGTTAGTTTTTCCGAATACAAAGGGAAAACCCGATAGCCTGCATATCGAAATCGTCAAACGGGTCGCCCATCGCGCCAAACTCAATTGCGGACAATGCGTGACTAAACACGGGAACAAGTGCGCCGATGGTCCGTATTGCCAACGCTTTTTTCTACATAAATTCCGCCATACATTTGCTACCGAGCACCTGCGTCATGGCGTCGATATCCGCACATTGCAGAACTGGATGGGTCATCGCGACATTCATTCGACAATGGTCTACCTGAAAGGAATTCAGTCCAAAGACGCCTTAGCGAAGGTCAACGCCGGCTCCTTGGCCTCGTATATCGCTTGACGCAATTGGCGAGTAATGTCGGGCTCAGCTCCTGGGGTTCACTTGAAAGCAGCGCCCGAACGCCAATTGACCGATTTTTTAATCCGGTGGAGTATATGCGAACCACAGGATTCGAGATGCAGCCCTGTGCTTTTTACCATTTCCAGTGCAATAGGGAGTAGACCATGAAATTGATTGAGGTCGTCGAAGCTAAGAACGAGGCACTTCGAGTTCGTGACGTTGCACAAATCCTCGGTGTATCTGTGCAGCAGATTTACAAAATGGCGGCAAGAGGGCAGATACCCTCCTTCAGGGTCGCTAGTGCGATCCGTTTCGATCCGCAAACATTCGCAATTTGGCTCAGGGAGACATGCCCTCCTCAGCATGTCACGCTAATCCGGACAACCTCGAGATCTGCTTGAGTGAGGACGGGTCCGCATCTGGTTTGGGCTGGCCGTGATTTGACTGTTGACCATTCGCCTTCCCAAATGCGCGAACGTAAGGCGCGCAATAACAGCATTGAAACTCAGTCAATAAAGGCAGCGGGGTAGTGTCAGACGGGGCTCGCCATCCGGTCTCTTTACACACCAATTCGAGGATGGCGCTACCTCAACCTGCGGCAGCAACCTCACGATCTGCTCAGGCGTATGCTTTCTTCCCTTCGCCATAAGCTGCTCCTCTCATACCAGTCTGTCTCATCTCAACTGACACAAAGCACCGGGCACTCCAACGGCATGTAGTTCACTCTAACTTGGACTCAGCGTTCATGGATTTGACCGAGAGGCGAACTGCCCATACTGTGCGTCTGTGCAGAGCATTTCGCTAGGAGAAGTGGATCGTGAAGCGGGTAATCATCGTTCCAATCCTGGATGTAGTTCGATTTCGCGGGTTCGAGGAGGTGTGTCGAGATCAGAGCCTCGCGGCGCTAGTCGGAGACACGACAAGTGAGCGTTCGCGAGAGCGATTTTCATCCGAAGAGATGTTCCTAGAGGCGGTTGCACGCGGGGATGCGGACCGATATACGTTTGAAAGCGTCGAAGAGGCTGCGGCGTTTGCGAAGGACAAGCTTGAAATATTGAACCGATCGGGCAACGCGATTGAGGACAGCCTGACAAGAACCACAACTAGCAAATTCAGAAGCCGGGAGTCTCAGAAATCCGGCCCAACTTTCTTTTCTACAGAATTGGGAGTCACGGAAACCTCGTCCAAATGAAGAGGGCAAGGCAGGTGCGAAATTCCCTCAGGGGTGGTACAAAGGCGCAGCGGGGGTTACTCAGCCTGTATGACGGACAAGCCCTTGGGCGACGAGCGGATGCTCCAACTGGGAGAAGAGCGGCTGGACGATTACATGAAGCGCTTGGTGGACTTCATGGATTCCCTGGATAAAGAGCCGCAGGAGATGTTCATTCCCTTCGTGGCAGATATGGCGGCAGCACACGCCATCATTTTGCGCCATGTGCGGATGTGGGGCGCTACCGAGGGCATAGAAGAGGCGAGAAAACTCTTCGAGAACACGTTGAAGACGCTAAAGCCGATCTGCGAAGACCTGGAACGTAAGAGGGCAGACGGAGGGCCCGCGGAATGAAGCATGCGGCGAAGAGCTTTGTTATTGCAGCGGTTCTCACCGCAATCCTGTCCGTGGGCGGCTGCAAGCACGATCCCAACCCGCCTACCGAAGAAGACGCCATCAAGGTAGCGAAAAATGTAAATAGGTGTCGTCCAGTCGGAAATGACGCAGAGTTGCTCAGCTTAAAGAAGACCAACGGGCAGATGGCAGAAGTGAATGGAGTAAAGATGTACACGCTGTACTACACGGCCACGAAGAGAAACCTAATCCAAGTCGGTATTCACCCCCCCGGTTGGACAGAAACTTGGTCAAGCAATTACCCCTTCCAGTGGACGGAAAAAGGCTGGCTGGGGCCTGATAATCAGGTCTATCCCGAGCACTAAGCCCTCCATTTGACCCAAAAAGCATCCCGCTCTACGCTCTGTCCACCTGGCAACAGGCAGGAGGACAGAGCCGATGTATTCCTCGCCCGAGGAGACCCTCGCCGCACTGGAGAGTGTAGGGTACTTCACCGATCTCAAAACGGCCACGACCGTCTACCTGGCCGGCATGATCCACCGCCCCATCATGCTGGAAGGTCCCGCGGGCGCGGGGAAGACCGAGTTGGGGGCGTCCGTAGCGCGCGCCTATGGCGAGCGGCTAATCCGCCTCCAGTGCTACCAGGGCATCAATGAAGAAAAGGCCATCGGCCAGTACGACCGCAGCCTGCAGGAGCTTTACGTCCTGCTGATGAGCAGGAGCGAGGGCACTCCGGATTGGGCCAAGATCAAAAGGGAAGTGACCAGCCGCTCCTATTTCATGGCCGGGCCACTTCTCGAAGCGATCGAGCAGGAACAGCGGTGCGTGCTGCTGATCGACGAGATCGATAAAGTCGACCACGCGTTCGAAGCAATGCTGCTGGAACTGCTTTCAGCATGGACGCTCTCCATCCCCAAAATGGGAACCGTACAGGCGACCTCGATCCCTCATGTCTTTTTGACTTCGAACCAGGAGCGCCGTCTTGGCGATCCGCTGCGGCGGCGCAGCTTTTACCTGGTGGTTGAGCATCCCACCGCGGAGCGCGAGGCGGCCATCGTCGCCAGGCGGACCCCGGAAGCCGGAAAAGAAACGCACCAGTTCATCGCCGGGCTGGCGAAGAGCCTGCGGGCTTACACGCTGGAAAAACCACCATCCGTCTCCGAGATGAACGATGTCGCTCTGGCCATGGAACTGCTTGGCCTTACGCGGCTTGGTCGCGAGCACAAGGACATCATGCTGCCCCTGATCGCGAAGACGGAGGGGGACCGGAACCGGCTGCTGCTCAAGCAGTGCTTTGAATCCATCGTGCGGCTGGCAGGTCAATATGCGAGCGAGCTGAACAATGCCTCAAATAGTCCAGAAACTAAAAGGGAAGAGGTCACGGCATGAAGCGGTTAGGCCTCTGCGTTGCCGCGCTTTTGTCTATGCTCCTATCTCTCATGGCTGTGCCGGCATGCACAGCCCAACCCACGCCCGAGTTCCGGTACTATGCGGACGCCTACGCCGATCACTACGGAGTCCCGCGCGCCCTGGTGCACGCCATCATCGAGCAGGAATCCGGCTGGAACCCAGGGGCACTTTCCAGCACGGGAGCAGCGGGATTGATGCAGCTGATGCCCAAAACCGCCGAACGCTACGGGGTGCGGGACCGCTATGCGATCAGTGAAAACCTAAGCGGCGGGGTGCAATACCTGGCAGATCTGATGCGGCGGTTTCATGGAGAGCTACGACTGGCGGTCGCAGCTTACTATTGCGGCTCGGGACCTCTCGACAAGCGCGGCCTGGCCTACAGGAACCGGGAGGTTGTCGCGTATGTCGAGACCGTGCGCCGGCGGTATGAACGGCATTTGCGCGAAGTCGGGTTTGAACGTACTTCTCTTTCGGGAGGCCACTAATGAAACGTTTCGTTTTAACTTCGTTCTTGATGATCTGTGCGGGCGTGACCTGGGCGCAGCAGCCAACTTCCGGGCAAAAGCCTGACAACGAAGTCCAGCCGGCGATCAGCGCTCTTCCTCTCACCGCCAGCACGGTTACCGATCTCCACCTGCGGCCGCTCTTCACGACTACCATCCGGCTCCCGGAGCCTGTGACTTCGGTCGCCGTCGGGGCGCCGACACTCTTCGAGGTCGAGCATTCCGCAGAGGAACCAAGGCTGGTCTTCGTGAAGCCCAGTACCAACGATGCGGCGACGAGCAACCTCATCATCGCACTCCAGTCCGGTCACGAGATCAGCCTTCGCCTGATCTCCGAAGGAGAAACAGGAACCAGGCCGGTGGACTTCGTAGTGAACTACCAGCCTGCGCAAAGCTTCCTGATCGGCTCAACGGATTCGATGATTCACGGTGACGAGCCGGAAGTGAAACCGGAGCCGAAGAAGATCCCGGTAATCGATCTTGCGCTAAAGCAACAGGCAAATATCGCCACACCGGCTTGGGTCGATACCGTCGCAAAGAAGCAGAGAAATCCGGACGGAAAAGCGCCGGGCAAGCCGATGGCCGGTGCCCTCGGAGAGGTACGATCGCAGGGCGACGAGATGCTGGTTGCCTATTCCGTGTTGAACACGACGGATCATTGGATTGAGGTCCTTCCGCCACAAGTAGAACTCAGCAGCCCGAACGAGGAAAACACGAAGAAAAAGGAAGAGAAGAAGCACCAGCAGATCCTGGCTGACGAGGTAGCCGTCGCAGACTACCGTCTCAACGCTACGCGTCTTGCGCCGGGAGAGCGCGCCGATGGAGTCGTGGAGTTCTCGCGGCCTGGTTTCAAGCAGGGCAAGGACCGCTTGTTGCTGGAGCTCGCAACCGCCAGCGAGGTCGACAATCCGCTGTTGCTGCCGGTTCCGTTTGTCGCGCCAGCAAGGTAACCGAGGAGAACATTCAACCTCGAGAAGGGAGGCAAGTATGGGCAAAGCAGAAATCGCCCTGGAAGAGGAACAGGCGCAGCAGAAGGTCGTTCCCATCACCGATTCGGAGGGAGAGGGAACAGAGAGCCAGGGTGAGATCAAACGACGCCCGTTTGTGCTCGAGCGAAGGAAGGGGGGCGGCCGTGGAAACCTCTCACTTATGCTGGTTGTGATTGGTGTGATCGTCGTCTTCGGAGTAGGCATGATCGCCTTCCTGTCAACGAAGGGGACCACGAAAACGAAGACCGCGGCGGAGGCTGCAAAGCCTAATCTTGGCCGATATGCCACGCCGACGGCCCAGGGAGATCTGGTGCCGAGTGACAAGATGAAGGCCTCGCCGGCAGAAACCAATAAGCCCGGCAGCGTCGATGCTTCCGACATCGAACGCACGAAGTCCGCTAAACCCTCGGGAGCACAAGCGGCTGGTCAATCGAACCCTGCGCAGGGTAAATCCCTTAATCAGGTTGCGAAGTTTCAGGAGCCGGACACCACGGCCGGTGAGCAGAATTGGTCGCCTCCTTCCTATGGCAGCAACAGCGCCAGCGAGCATCAGGAGATCAAGAAAGAGGAAGAAGCGCTCAGCAAACCGTCGCTTGTCTTCACCATGCATCAGCAGGGAAGCGGGCTTAGAAACGAAGCCAATGTTACGCGGGCAGCTATTACCAACCTGGGTCTTGCACCCGGCTACCATGTGGCGGCGCGTCTCGAAGCAATGGCCACCACAGCGATCCATGCGCCAGTGGTGGCCGTGATCGAGCACAATTACGAACGTGATGGACAGATCCTCATTCCCGCCGGCAGCAGAGCGGTAGGGAAGATCACCCAGGCCGATCCCTCGGGTCTGGTGAATATCGCCTTCTCCAGCATTGAATTCGCGAGCGGGGAAACCGTCCCTATCGAAGCCGAAGCGGCGGACACGAACCTGGCGGCGATCAAGGGCAAGGTCACGGGCAAACAGAGCGGCAAGAGCCTCATGGTGCGCTCGCTCTCGGGGCTTGGCGAGACGGCGGCAATGATCGTGGGCGCTCCCAGCGGAAACAGCGCCTTCAGCGAAAATGACATGCTCCGCATGCGCGTGGCCGATAACATCGGCAACGCTGGCGACGAGCAAATCATGCACATGCTCACGCTGCAGCACATCGTGGTGAGCGTTCCGGCAGGGACAGAGATCTACATTGTCTTCGCAAAGTCGCAGGCAGTACCTGAGTCGCATGAACCTGAAGCGCAGATAGAGAAGGCTTCGCTTCCAGCAAGCCAATAACAAGACAACCTAAAGAAAAGCCAGAAGGATTGCCGTGGAAACGGCGGCCATCCTTTTTTCTTATGTGCTGGACGGATAGTAGAGGTGTCTCGAACTTCAGATATATGGGTCTCTCGAACTTCACATATATGGGTCTCACGTGCCGCGCTTTCGGGCACAATGGAGCTGAACCAACATCGACGCTTTTGTGGACGCTTGTCCAATTGAATCAACCAACCGTCAGCGTCGAACTTCCGGCCGGTCCATTCAGGCCGGTCCTTAGGATAAGGAAAAGAGAAATTTTGCAGACT
The DNA here is from genome assembly GCA_963724375.1 of uncultured Acidobacteriaceae bacterium. Lineage (GTDB taxonomy): Bacteria > Acidobacteriota > Terriglobia > Terriglobales > Acidobacteriaceae > Silvibacterium. Next base: position 2,133 of record CAVRUM010000010.1, on the reverse strand, counting down.
AAGCTTTCTTCCTTATCCCAACACAAAACTCAGCTTTGAACCTCCGAGCCACTTCATCCTTGCCAGGCCCTTAGGATAAGGGAAAGAGAAATTTTGCTGACGAAGCTTTTCTCCTTATCCCAACACCAACCACGGCTTTTGAACCTCCGAGCCGCTTCATCCGTGCCGTGCCCCTTAGGATAAGGAAAAGAGAAATTTTGCTAACGAAGCTTTTGTGTCTTATCCCAACGCGAACCCCCAGCTTTACCGGAACACCGAATCGATGTACCTATACACATATATCCAGTTACTCTCTATAGATGCCTAGATAGTAACTAGCGACAAACCACATCCTTTGGTCTTTCCCCCCTAACCTATTCGAAGACAGAGCGAGTTACTCACCTGTCACTTAGAGCTGAGTTTGCTCGAGATCAGAAACAGTGCCACTCTCTTGCCTCGACGGAACACCGTCAAGGAGGCAAGTCTCATGATCAAGTGGTATATGGATGCAGTGCGGCGGGCGCGGAAATACCTCTCCGCCCCGATTCTCGTACTGTTGGTCGGCGCGGCATTAGTTGCACCCGCAGCGAGTGTGGCGCAAAACCTGGGCGCGGCTCCAGCAACCGGCCAGGCAGTACAGGGCCAGACTGCTGCGCAGCCGGAGGGCGCATTCCTGAATGCGGTCAACTGGCTCTGCAATGTGATCTGCCCGGTCGGCGCTGGTATCGCAGTGGTAGCGACCGTATTGATGTGGCGGAGCGGACGCAGCTGGCTGCCGTCTGCCCTGACGGCGGGTGGCCTTATCTGCGTTTCGGGCATTCTTCGACTCATTGAATTTTTCATTCAACAGGGTCAGGCGGTGGCTTGACCCTATGCAGGCGCCACTGGTCTTCAGAGCAATTCTCGGGCTGTTGATGGATCTCACCATCCCGGCCGCGCTGGCCGCGTTTGTCCTTGCGGGCATGCGGCTGCGTTCGGAAGGCGGGATGAACTTTGAGGCCAGTGGTGGATTTTTGAAGTGGGTGTTCTGGGGATGCTTTCTGATCAGTGTTCCCAGTGTGAGTACGTGGCTGAGCGAGGAAGGGATTCCCGGTGCGGCACAGTTTACCCAGGCAGGAGCAACGGGAGCTGCTTATACCGCCGGGATCGAGAAGGTTACCGGAGATTTCGTCGACAACTTCCTGGTCGGCCACGTGGTGCCGGTTGTGGCCGCGTCGCTGGTATTTAAAGCCGTGCTCGATCTGAGCCAGGGCTACAGCCCGATGGCTTCGATTGTTGCGGCCCTGTTTCTTCTGGGGGTCGAGGGGATATGGAACCTGGCGACGGGAAGCTGGCTACAAAGCGGCCAGTATGGAGTCACCGACATGCTCATGAATGTCTTTGGATACGCGGCCAACCGAATCAGCCCTATCGTCGGAGGCCTCGCATTGTCCGCAGCGATCCTCAACTACGTTCGTCATCGGCCGTGGGCGGGCCTGGTAGCCAGCGGGCTTGGCTTTTTGAGCGTAACGGGTATCTGGGCGCTGGTGAAAACCTTCGCGGGAGTGAACGTATGAAGCGCGCTCTCATTGTCTTGATTGTCCTTTCTCGAACTACAGCTCCGGTCTGCGTCGAGCACCCGCTTCATGGCTGGGTTCACGCCGGCACGGAGTTTTCCGATGTGATCGACTCCACTCTGCCTGACTGGCATATCTCGCTGGCCAAGTTCAGGAAGGTGTTTTGTTTCGGCTACTGCCCGGAACTGGAGGGTGCACTATGAAACACCGTGCCCTAATTCTGCAGGCGCTGATCTTTGCAGCCGTTTGCTATTGCCTGATGCTCACCTTTGTGTGGGGCATACACTTCCCGATTTTTCGGATGTTTGTCTCCATCGTGGTCGCATTGCTGTTTCTGGCTGCGGAAGCATACGCAGGCTACGTGATCACGCGGCAACTGTGGCACTGGAGCGGTGCCGGAGCGCGGCGGTTTCTGAAAGAAGCTCCCGAACCAGCAGCCGTTCCTGTTTTGACAGAAGAGCGGAAGTAGAGGATATCTGACGCGCGAGGACGAGATGAACAACGGTTCTTTCGATGGCGGACTGTTGAACCTGACCAACTGGGTAGGAAACGCGGTGATGCCGCTCCTCGCAGCGTTGATTCTCGCGCTGGGAATCTA
>CAVRUM010000009.1:0-355118 GCA_963724375.1 uncultured Acidobacteriaceae bacterium | reverse complement strand
CATATCAACCAACTATGAGAGCCCGAAGAGATCAGGAATAGAAGAAGTCCAAACGTGTCGCCGAGTTCGTTGCATCAGCTGCGAACTGGCGCAATGGGCGACGAGGCCGAACTGCAGGCGCTGCGGCGTTCACGGGTGAGTTTGTTCAGGCTGCTCAGGAGTCCGGAGTAACGCTTTCGTGACTGGTCATTCCTCACCGCGATGCCGAGAGCTTTTCTCTGTCCGACCAGTACGAGCATCTGCTTGGCGCGAGTGATTCCGGTATAGATCAGGTTGCGCTGGAGCAGCATGTAATGCTGCATGGCCACCGGTATCACCACCGCCGGAAACTCCGAGCCCTGCGCCTTGTGAATGGTCACCGCGTAAGCCAGTGACACCTCGTCGAGTTCGCCGAAGTCGTAGGTCACCACCCTGTCGTCGAACCGGACCGAGAGTTCCTGTTCGACGGGATCGATTCTCTCGATGGTGCCGATATCACCGTTGAACACTTCCTTCTTATAGTCGTTCTCCGTCTGTATGACCTTATCCCGCACTTGGAACCGCCAGCCGAATCGCTCAGCGGCGGGCTCACCGGATCGGGCCGGGTTAAGAGCGGTTTGGAGCGCCGTGTTCAATTCGCGCACACCGATCGATCCCCGGTTCATCGGGCACAGGACTTGTATGTCGCGGATCGGGTCGAGCCTGAGCCGCTTCGGGATTCGCTCCTGGATCAGCTTGACCAGGGTCTCGGCTATCTCCTCTGACGTGTCCCGCTCGACGAAGTAGAAGTCTGAGCCGGACTCCGTCGTCCGAAGCTCCGGCATCTTTCCTTGGCGTATGAGGTGCGCGTTGGTAATGATCTTGCTGCTGGCCGCCTGCCGGAACACTTCGGTCAGTCGAACGACGGGTACTACGCCACTCTCGATCAGGTCCCGCAGCGCATTCCCTGGTCCGACGGAGGGTAGCTGGTCCATGTCCCCGACCATGATCAGTCCAGATGTCTTCGGAAGAGCCCGAAGCAGAGCGTACATAAGCAGCACGTCCACCATGGAGGTCTCGTCGATGATGAGAAGATCGCAGTCGAGCGGTTTATCTTCATTGCGCGAGAACCTGCCTGTGGCGGGATCGACTTCCAACATGCGATGAATGGTCTTCGCTTCCAGGCCAGTCGTCTCAGTGAGGCGCTTCGCGGCCCGTCCCGTCGGAGCGCACAGCAGGCACTTCACTCTCTTGGCTCGCAGAATCATCAAAATCGAGTTCACCAAGGTTGTCTTGCCCACACCCGGGCCACCCGTAATGATGGCGACACGATTGGCCAGGACGGTCTTCAAGGCATCCCGCTGGCTCGGGGCGAGTGTCTTTCCGGTCCGCTGCTCGCACCACGCGATTGCCTTCTCGAAGTCGATTCGCGGATAGGCCACAGAGGCTGTGGCTAACCGGTTGATCTTCGTCGCAATCCCCTCCTCTGCTTTCCTCAGGTGAGGCAAGAAGATCAGCGGCTCGCCATCGATTTCCTCCAATAAGAGAGCGCCGCTCGTCAGCATCTGCGACAGGGCTTGGTCGATCGTCGCCTTCGGTGCGTCCAACAGCTTCACTGCCGCCAGCTTCAGCTTCTCCAGTGGCAGGGCACAATGCCCCTCCGAGGTTGCCCCCAGCAGCACATGGTCGATCCCGGCCCTGGCCCGATTTTGCGAGTCCTTGGGAATCCCGACCCTCTGTGCAATTTGGTCCGCCGTGGCGAAGCCGATGCCATGAATGTCCTTGGCCAGGGTATATGGATTCTCCCGGACCTTCTCAATCGCCTGCTCTCCATAGGCCTTGTAGATGCGGACCGCCCGCCCCGTACTGACGCCATGGCTATGGAGGAAGAGCATGATCCCGCGAATCTGCACTCCCTCATGCCAGGCTTGGGCAATCCGCTCTCGGCGCTTTGGGCCGATTCCATCGACGGACTCCAACTCAGCAGGATTGCTGCCGATGACGCCCAACACCTCCGCTCCAAAGCGCCCGACCAGTTTCTTCGCCAGGACCGGCCCAATCCCTTTCACGAAGCCGCTGGCCAGATACCGCTCGACACCCTCGCTTGTGGTTGGAGGAACGGTTTTCAGGACCTTGGCCTTGAACTGGAGACCGTGTTCCTTATCCCGAACCCACCAGCCTTCTGCGACCAGCCACTCCCCGGCGCTCACAGACGGCAATGAACCGAGGACGGTCACCGGATCTCTCTGCCCGCGAACGTTCACGCGGAGCACGCAGAACCCGCTCTCCTCGTTGAAAAAAGTGACCCTCTCCACGAATCCGACGACCTCTTCCGATGAGGTTCGGGGCTGTGGGGAGGAGGCGATCATCCTAATCGAAAGTCTATGCGGACGGATTCGTTTCTGAGTCATTCCGTCATCCGCCCCCAAGGAGGGTGGGAAACGCTTGGGTCGAGCCAGGTTTCAAAAGGACAGCTTCAACCCCAGAACAGGGGTGAAGGCTTCGCACGCAGAGAATCAATGGACCAGATGGGGAACTCGACTGGACCAGCTGGAACTCGACCTTGCGGTTCTGTTCCGTGGTCACGATCTGCCCCGAAGCCGGCTAAGTTCACGGCGATCGCTTTTCGATGGTTTGCCCTCCCGCCACGCTTCGAAATGCGGCATGGCTTTGCGCTCTTCCGCCAACTTTAGGCGCAAATCTCGACTGGCCTCGGTCTCACAATACAGCGTCTGCGCAACTGCTGCAGGGCCCCGCATCTCACTCAAAAGCAGGACTTCACCTGAAAGTCGCCGCCGTCTTCTTCACCTGCAAAAGGTCACCGACCCGGACCTCGCGTGAAGCTTTGGCGGTTGCCCGTTGGACTGAATCCTGCCGAGTTCGCACGCTCTTGCAGCCAGCGAGCGTGTCTTGAAGAATCTCGCCGCCCAGAGCCACTTGTCCATCCGTACGCCGGCCATGTTTCATTCTTATATAAAGTGGGCCAAACGCGAGCCGCACGCCTCAGTTGGTCACAGCGAACCTTGTCGGCCTCGCTGGTCCGCAGTTTGAGGAAATCTTTTGTGCCCTTCGTCTCCCGCACAAGGTACAACCCCCTGGCCGCCCTGCTTCACGACGGCCCAATCGGGGTTGTACTTGCCGACGGGAGTATCGATCTCGAACCAGGAGGGAATGCGGCCTATACTAAGCTCATATTGGTTTTTTTTGTATATCCCTGCGAAAAGGGCAATTCCAGACTCACGTCGCCAGTGTCTTAGTGTGATCTGCCGGTAAATCTAATACAAGCATTTTGCGGCGGTGAGCACTCGTTGATTTCCCTTCTGAATGTCGGCACGTCAAGCGCAGCTTAGCTGACGCATTCAGCGGGCGACTACTGTGAGTGTTCAGCTTACGTCCCAGGCTAATATCAATCCCATTCTTCGTAGAAGTCTGGATCGGCCATCATTGACGCGAGACGTACCAGAATTCTAGCGGACTCCGGTGTCTTCCAGAGACGCAGGTCCTTTTCCATGGCGACGATGTAATCATCCCCTCGCGGTTTCCGGCGCAGCCGCTTGAATATCTTTCCGAGAATTCCCGCCCGTTCCGCAGCCAATGCGAGATGGCCTGGCCTCCAGTCCGACTTAACGAAAGAATCCACGAGTGCGACCCTCAGATCTTTCCCTTTATCCCAGTCGTAGGACCGGAACAAAAGGGAAAAGAAGGAAGGCTGCCGATGGTCATCCTTACCCACTACGGCATAGACGTCCGCAAACGATTCCGCGACGACCGCCCCCAACGCCAGACGAGTGTTATCGAGGGCGAATCGCAGGCATTTGGCAGCGACTGTCTGCCGCACCTCTGAGGCGCTCTCGGATTTCGCTCGCTTTCAGCACAGAAACGAGCGCGGCTTCAGTGCCCTGATTGAAGGATTGTCTTGTGCTAGGCAGCAGGGCATCGAGCAGATCGGACAAAAGTGAGTCCTGCCTCTGATACAGCACACGGACCAGCCCCCGCAATCCAACTCCACGCCTTTCCGACTCCGTCTGGCCCTGCTGCGCGACTGCGCAGCAGAAGAGCGCTGAGTTGTCCAGAGGGGATATTGCGGAGCCATCGATCGGAGGCCTCGGTTTCGGCGATGCTATCGAGATGCCATTGCTCTTCTTCTCCCGTGAGGTAAGCGATCAGGCGAGCACGCATAACCTTGTCGACCAGAAGAGAAAAAACAGACCTTCCCTCAAAGCCTTTGAGATCTTCCGTAACCGCTTTCGGCAGCCTGACGTCCTCAACGTCATCGAGAATCCTGTAAAGGGCGCGGTCGACCAGCTCTGGCGCGGGATGAGGAGCGGAGACAAGGATCTCAACAAAAGCTTCATTTTTCGAGACCATTTCCCGGAGCCAGTACGGTATTCCCGGTCGGGCATGCGATTCCAGCATCTTCGCTAAGATTTGAGCCCTTTGCGCGTCGCTGAAACGTATCTCTGAAAGGAAGTCCTCGTATCCGGCCGGAGTGTCCGCAAACGTAGCAGCTAGAAGTTCGGCCACAGCTTGCGTTTCGCGCACATGCTTTTGGGTCGCCCACCTCCTGACTTGGGCGGGATAGACGCCGCTGACCCGGTCCGTCACCACCTTCAGAACGGAGTCGCTCCTAAACCCGTCACTCGCCCGGAATAGTTCATCCAAGGTCCAAGGAACTTCGGATGAAGTAAGGTCGCGTAACAGCGCCGAAACGAGCTCCTCAGATTCATCGCCTAAGAGGACGGGAAAAATTGCCTTTCGAACGGCCCGGAGCACCTCAACGTCCTTTGTGCTCGCCAACCAAGAAGTAACCAGATTCGGAGCAGAAGGTCCGGCTCCGCGCAGGTAGAGAGCGGCCAGGGACGGCTCCAGGTTCAAGAGGCGAATCGCTGTGGACGGATGTTCTCCATTGCCTGCACGACGGAAGGATTTCGCTGCGCGACTTTGCACAATCCGAGCAAAATTCCGCTCTGGACATCGCTTTTATCTTCGGAAGAGCTGGACGTGAATGCTTCAATAGTTTGGATGGCCGTTACCGGCTCCCGTGGGCCAGGCGCGAGGCAGCGCTCTGAACCGGACCGTGAAGCCCGTGCGCCACTTCGCTGAATGCATCACGGTCAAGCCTGTCCTCGATAAGACGGAGGGCGGTGAGCCCATCCTGAACGTCTGCGGCTGACGACGCGGCCTCAATAGCGCTGTTGAGCACCATCCTTTTCAGCGGGACCGAGCGGATGCCTCGCGCGAAGAGATTCCACCACATCGACTGCACCGACGCCCGCCGTCGGTGACTGAGAAGCCCGTAGGCGCAGCTCGTGGATAAGGGACAGTTTCCGGGCTCCGCCCGGATCTTCTCCCAGCTCGTTCCACATCGGCAGCTCGTTTTCGCCAGAGGGAAGGCCTGTCCGGTCCGAAAAAAGGGCATCTGCCCAGAATTCACACCAGGGCTCCGCCTCAATACCCGTGAGTTTCCGAATTTTTCCTGCATCGACCAGGTGGTCAGGCGTGAGCTTAGTAAAACGGGAATATACACCGGCCGGTGCGAACAGAAGATCGAACGGCCGGTCCTGCAACTGCCGGGGCTGTAAGCTGAATGTGCAGCACGAAAAGGCGCTACGCAGCCGCGGCCAGAGATGCTCCATCAGCCGCCAGAAATACTCCTCCGGATTCTCGGCATTGAACCAGACAATCGGACGAACGCCTTGTCCAAAATACCGCGACACAAAGGCATACGCCGCCCCCGCATTCACTTTCACATCGCCGAAAGAAATGAGCGCATCGTTCCCACCGTCGATCTCTATAGACTCGGTGAACTGATAATCAGGATGCAGGCGCGGATTTTTGAAACATCGATCAATCGACCTGACGTTTTTGAATTTGCTCCATGCCTGCTCCGGAATCAAGATCGTATGCGTCAGAACGCAGCCCGCACGTGCTGCCTCTGGGTCTGGCCAGGTCCGCGCAATGGCATGGAATTCGCCGCTCGGCAGCGGGTAGCACGTCAGATAAGGTTCGATCTGCAAGCTAGACGAGAGGCTTCCAGACAAATCACTCAACCGCGTTACCAGTCTGAATCGCGGTTTGCCAGCTTTATACTTCCTCCGAGCTGACCATGGCCGCCGCGATAACCATGCAGGAGTTGGTGCGCCTTGATTTCCTGCATCATTTACGAACTCTCCAGGCCAAGAATTTTCGTCAATCCCATTGCCCACGCGACGGGCACCGTCACGTCGCCCGAGGTTTCAACGGTTCCTGCCAAGCTATGCACGACTTCTCCCGCACCTCTCGGATCGCCGCTAAGATACTTTGACTTGAAACCCTCCTCCGCGTCGAAGTCTCCCGACGCCACGGATACACCGAAATATGCGAACTCAAAATCCTTTCCATTTGTCTGCGCGAACTGATGCAGCAGCGGCAGGTTGGACTTGATCCATTCTTCCGGGCCGGCGGGCTTCTGGTCCTCCGGCGCCAGATCCCAGGCTGAAACCACAATACCCACCCGCGGGCGGTAGCCGCCTCCAGCCTTCGCGGTGAAAGCCTTCCGGAGAAACTGCAACCAGTCCACCATCACAACTTGCGTGGGCGGCTTCGCCCCTTCCGTGTCGCCATCCGTTTCCGGCGATGCATCCACTACTGGTCCGCCGAACCGCGTTTCGCACGTGACCCAATCCAACGGCTGTATCAATTCTTTCGAGTCGATGCGAATGAATAGAAGGCATCCGCATCCCGGAGCGATCTTGTCCTCCCATTCTTTCGACCACTGTCGACTTCGGTAAACCGAGAGGATCTGTTCTCCAGGGAGATCGGGAACAATCAATTTGCCCGCGATCTCGTTTCCGTCCGTGCCGCACTTCACTGGAATCTCGCTTTTGTCGTGAACGTCCTGCGGAGTGCGCGGAGCGAATTCCCCCTTGAAGAAGATGTTCGCCGCCATTATTCAGGTAATCGAGATCAGGTGGCAGCGCCGCTTTCCGTAGAATGCCGTTGCCGAGATCAAGCTTCAGCCACAAACGGAACAGAAAATTCGATTTGCCTGCGTCCTGTACCCCGATTAATAAAACCGAGCGCGGCGTTTCTGTATTGTCCATCGTCAGCCTCTAAACCTTTGGAACGAGCGATCTGAACCATTCGCCTCGGCCGAGGGTTCTTTCAAGTTCCTGGTTACGCGATGCGAAAGAATTGTGTCGAAAGCTTCAAAAACGCCGGTCCCGCTCTTCACTTCTTTCGGGCGGCGGGAGAATGCTGCCGCGATAACGACCGAAACAGGGAAGCCCAGGCCACTGATGTGATCGCGGAGAGTCCGCAGATCCGGAGGCTCTTGCATTTCGATTTCGTCTGCCTTGCTCACTAGCAGGACAAAAGGAGTGTCGCGGCTGATCCATACATCATGTGCCAGACGCTCGCTGAAAATCCGCATTCTCTGAAGTTCAACGTGCCTCGAAGCGGACATAAGGACGGTGCCGTCGACAACGAGGATAATTCCGTCCGCTCGACGCAGAAACTCAAATGATTTCGCATTGGCCGCGCGAGCGACAAGATTATCCGTCCACTCGCCGGGAAGGTCGGTAACCAACAGATCCGCCCTCACCGCCTGCCCATCATCGCCATCCTTCTGCACGGCGAGATGTAGAAGACTGGGTCGCCTCGGGTCCGCGAGAAGGGTTCGGTCGGCCAGCTGATCGGGCAAGGTGCTGTTGCTCCACTCCCTCGCAGGCCCCTTGCCCTATCTTCAAACGCCTGCAGCGTCAGGCTTCCGCAAAACTGATACGGCGGCGGCAAAGCGCCTGCCGAAGCAAGAAGGTAGAGCGATGAAAGCAGGCAGTCTTCCCGGCCTCGGTCGATCCCAAGACGCCGATGAGATGCGTGTATCGCGCACGCATGATCTCGATCGCGTCCTCAGCTCCCAGCTCGTTTCCGAGGTGAAATATCCGTCGTCCCGCTTCCGTCGTGGCCGCGGATTCCTCTTCCAGTAACGCCGCAGGTTCCACCGCATCTGGGGCATCGATGGCCGCGACCTCGCCGACGGAAAAATGCGGGCAGTCTTCCGGCCGGGGATGGGAAAGCAGGCAATTTCCCGTCGTCGAAACCGTGCAATTAGGAGTATCACAGCGTCCGGAGGGCATTTTTTACTTTTCCTTCCGGGCGAGCGCCCTCAGAATGATCTTTTCGCGGAATATCTGTGCGCCCCACTCCGCCGGAGCAGCTTCCTGCTTTCCGTCGATCCCGGTGGCTGTTTGGAAGCCTTTGTCCAGCGTCGGGCTCTGTGCGTCACCTCGTACCTGCATGCACGCCCACGCTACAGGAAGCAGCGCCGGGTATAATTCAGGATTTCCCTTTACCGGTGCCTCTGGAAACCAGCAGCGCATCCATGATCGGCTTCGTCCAATCCCGGATGGCGGCTTCCAGTGTTATTGCTTTTGGTGCAGTCTTCCGGCTTGTCTGGACGGCGCGGTCGATCATCGCTGTCGTGCTCGATGAGGGCGGCCACAAAGATCTCTCGGCCAGCTCCAACCCGGAACAGAAAGCTGCGGCCGGGGCAGAAAGATTCTGCAGCGGAACACGCTGCGTCTCGGAATACCCTCCGAAGAGCCACCACAGCGTTTCCAGTTCCTCACGGTCCTTGGCAGCGTTTTCATGGGTTTCATTGAAGGCAGATTTGATGAGCGGAATTGCCTCGGCGAGCGTACAGCCTCCTCCGCTTCTCCGTCCTCCTCCGACACGACAAACTCTTCGAGGGCCGTCAAAGATGCGCTGCTTCTTTGGCGACGATTATGCGATGCGGCTATCGTGGTCTTTTGCGCCGCGCCTGCCAAGATTTCGAGCATCGCGCGCAGATGTTTGTCCGTTCCGGCCGACCGAAGCGCCAATGCAGATTGCAACGACAAAGCGGCAAGAACAGCATTCCCGCGCAAAAGCTGTGAGAAGAATCGCTCTGCGCCAACAGCTCGCCAATCGCAATTGCCGCTACGCTCCGCAATTCCATCGCGTTTTCGGAAAGATCGTTCGGAAACGCGGTATCGTGCTCTTTCACGGCGCTGATCACCGCGCTTACGACAGGGAGTCTACTCATGGGCGCTGCGTCGAAGCCGGTGACGACGCCCTGCAACATCGACAGCATCAAGTCGCGATTCTCTCCCAGCAGCTTCAGCAATGAAGATGCCGCTTCTTTCCGGCGGCGGACTTTTTCATCTCCGGGATTCGTGTCTGCTATCCTCACAAATTCGAATGCCTTGCTTAACATAATCGCTCTCCCCTGTTGCTTAGAACGGATTGTTACCACGTTTTTCTGCCGGTATCAGCGGCATTATCGCCTCCCACATTTTGTGGAGCGTCGCCTGGTCCTTTGCTGCGGAGTCGAGCGCCTGCCTCTCCAAAATCTGTGGCAAAGGCTGATCTGCCGTTTCTGGAAGCGCGTTCAACGACCAGCACTTTCAGACGTTGGCGCCAGTCCAGGTAGCGCCAGAAAGAGATACCGCAGACGAATGAAGTCGGCATTATCCTTTGCCATAGGTCTACCACCTTCTCCGGCGAGGTCATTTTCAGCCGGTTGCGCCGCATTCTCTGAAGCGAACTCTGGCGCAATTGAAGTTTGCGGGGATGCTGTTTTTTCGCCGATATGCTCGTCCGCTGCGTTCATTCGAACGTTCGGGCAAGCAATTTCAACCCGCGTAAATTCAGCCCCGCCTGCAATTCGGTTTCTGTCGGCCTCGAAGCACACCCTCTCCGGCACCCATGCCCTCGGGAAGATCTCTATCGCCAGATATGCCACATCGTTTTTTTCCTCACAGCTTAATTCCAGCCAGTTGTAACTGAATGTCACTTCTTTTTCCGGAGGATTCGCTGCGCCTGCGTAAATCACCAGCCATTCACGGCCGCTCATATGATCGGTCGTTTTTTGAATGTTGAGTTCGTGCTCGTGTCCGACCATGATGACGCGCGCACGATTGCATATAAACCGCGAAGCCTCAGTTTTATCCATGTACCAGTTCAGAGGATGATGTAGCAGCGCGACGGATACGACATTGTCCTCTTCCTCGAAAATGTATTGATCACTCCCAAGCAGCATTTTGCCGAGCGCATCTTCATCATTGCTCACCTGGACGCTCGTGAGACCAAGCAACTTCAGCCGCACGCCGCGAGGCAAGTCGAGTACTTTGGTCCAGAAAGGTTTTTCCGAAGACGTAAAGTCGCATCCGTAAGCGCTCGCGAATTTTCGGTAGGCGTGCAACTTCGGTAGAAACGGGCTTGCAATCTCGCCGTCCTGGGTTATGTCGTGCAATTGAGCCTGCGCAGTTTCAGGAGAACCGTCGCGCAGAATCCCATACAGAATCCTCGCTTGGGCGGAAATAGCGTTACGGTCACAGTCATGATTGCCGGGGATAGTGCTCACGTCCGTTTCTTTGCACCCGCAGGCTTTCGTCAACTCGTCCAGCCATTGGGCGGCGATGTCAAACTGCTCAGATTTGCCGGAAAAAGCCACGTCTCCTGTGACCAGAATGCGCGACGCCGGTCCGCGCTTTTCTGCGAGTTGTTTAACGTCTTTGAGGAGCGCTTTTCGGACGGCCTCGTGCTTCGGCAAGGTGCCTTGCCTTTCCTGGCCGAAATGAATGTCCGAGAGATGTACAAAGCGGTGTGTCATCAATTTCTTTCCATGCAGTTTTCCAGATCCTCGATCTCTGTGCCATCAGGTGCGATACACCAATCAGCACTTGTCAGCGTTTCCGCTCTCCGTATCGCAACTACACCTCATCCGCCGTCACCGCCACGGCAAACGGCACGCCGAGGGCTTCGAAGTGCCGCTGACCGCAGCGGACCTTGTCGGCCTCGCTGGTCCGCAGCTTGAGGAAGTCTTTCGTGCCCTTGGTCTCGCGGACGAGGTACATCGCCTGGCCGTCCTGCTTCACGATGGCCCAATCGGGGTTGTACTTGCCGACGGGCGTATCGACCTCGAACCAGGCGGGCAGCTTCACGAAGAGCTTGATGTCCTCGCGCTGATCGAGCTTGCGGGCAAATTCCCGCTCGACTTCGGAGTCGTAGACGACGTACTCGTAGACCGAGTGCTTCACCTGCAAGGCGGTCAGATAGCTGATGAGTTCCTCGTTCTTGAAGAGCATCATCTCCCATTCGGCTTCAGGCCCGCCTCCGCCGATCCGCTCGTACTTGATGCCGTCCACGAGCAGGCGGTGAAGCTCGTATTTCAGGATGTTGGCGACGGCATCCATGAATCGCTGCGGATCGACGAAGAACTCGGCCGAGCCGGCCGGATTCCTTCAGGATGCGCACCAGGTCGAGCGGGTCAGTTCGGTTTCGTTCTGCAAGTACGCCAGCATATCCGGCACCGGATCGAGTCAGCCGAAACGCTGCTCCTCGGCGACACTCATGGCGGTCGCCGCGATTCCGCCCGCGCTTTACGTCAAGCTGCCCGATGCTGACCCGAATCTTCGGCGCTTCGATCTTCTCCATGCGCTTGATGGCATCCACGGCGCGGCGGACCAGCATCGTCGGTCTCGAACTCCACGCGGTAGGTCGTCTTCGGCTTGATCCGGTCCCAGAGCGCCTTGAACTCGGGACTGAGCTGCACCTCTTTCTTGAGCCGGTTGGGTCCCTCATCCTGTCCTTCCGGATGTGGCGCTCGATCTGGTACGACGCCAGCAAGTCAATGACGGCCGGGGCAAGGTCCGCCTGTCCTTCGGGCAGCTCGATCTTGAAGCCTGCTTCTTCGGATCGAAGGCCGGCTGAATGCGCCCGTCGGCGTCGAGCATCTTCTGCTGGACCAAGGCCTCGCGGATGCGTTCGGCAGCCTCGCGGCCGATGGGCTGCTCCTCGCCGTCCACGACCCGCGTAAGCCGGGCGATCGCCGTCAGCGGCACCTTGCCGAAGGTGACGCCGCAATCCTCTTCGTACTCGGTCTGGAGTGCGCGGGCGAAGTCCTCGTAGCTCTCGTTGGCCATGACGAGAAGCTTGTTCACCGACTCGTCGAAGACGCGCAGGCCGTTCTGATCGACGGGCAGGCGCAGGCCGCGCCCGATCTCCTGGCGCTTCTTCATGGCGCTGCGCGTCTCGTTGAGCGTGCAAATCTGGAAGACGTTCGGATTGTCCCAGCCTTCGCGAAGAGCGGAGTGGCTGAAGATGAAGCGCAGCGGCTCGTCCACCGACAGCAGCCGCTCCTTCTCCTTCATGATGAGGTTGTAGACCTCGTCGTCGGCCTGGGTGTCGCCGCGCGTGTCCTTAGGACTGCCCTTTCTTGTCCTGGGCGAAATAGCCGTTGTGCAGCTGCTCAAACGGCAGCTTGAGCCAGTCGAGCGGCGCATAGCGCGGGTCCTTGGCGAACTCGGCGAGCGCTGCCTCGAAGGCCTCGGCGAACTTGCCCTTCACCGGCTGTCCGGCGCCGTCGTAATCGCGGTAATTGGCCACGCGGTCGATGAAGAAGAGGCTCAGGACCTTGATGCCCGCGTTCGCGGAGCTGAAGCTCCTTCTCCAGGTGCTTCTTGACGGTGTGCTTGATCTGCGCCCGCCAGACATCGTCGCGCATGCCGCCGGTTTCCTCGCCCAGCCGCAGGACGCGGCCGTTGTTGAACCGGATGTATTCGTTGCCGGGCTCGGCGTTGATTTCCGCGACTGACGTAGCCGTTCTCGTACGCGGCGCGCTCGTTCGAAAGCTGGAACAAGTCCGCGCCGTTCTTGACGGTGAACGATTTCTCCTTCGGGCCCTCCGGCGTCTGCACGTGAATTCGAAGCTTGGCCTTGATGCCCTTCTTGTAGTCGATCTGCTCCACGCGGACGAAGGCTCGTTGGCGCCGCCGTCGGCGGCGGCACTGGCCACGACGATCTGCTTGACCAGCCGCAGCTCGAAGGCGCGGACCGGATCGAGGCGATAGACCAGGTTGTACGGATTCCGGTGGGTGGCGGAATAGCGGAGTGTGCAGAGCGGATTCAGGGCCCGGATGGCTTCCTGGGCCTTCTCGGTCGAATCGACGCTCTGCGGCTCGTCGATGATGACGATGGGCCGCGCCGCCTGGACGAATTCGATGGGCTGGCGGCCGGAGAGCTTGTCGCTCTCCTTGTAGATGACGTTGCTCTTCTGCTCCTCCTCGGTGCCGGTGAAGTTCTTGCGGAAGGCATCGATGTTGATGATCAGGATTTGGAGCGTGTTGCTGACGGCAAACTGCCGCAGCCGGTTGACCTTCTTCGCATCGTAGACGAAGTGCTCGAAGGGCAGGTTGTTGTAGAGCGCCCGGAAATGCTCGGCCGTGATCTCGATGTTCTTGAGCACGCCTTCGCGGATGGCCACGCTCGGCACAACGATGATGAATTTCTGGAAGCCGTAGCGCCGCGAAAGCTCGAAGATCGTGCGCAGATAGACGTAGGTCTTGCCGGTGCCCGTCTCCATCTCGACCGAGAAATGCGGGCAGGTCCGGGCGGCGTTCGCGGCGGCATCAAAGAGTTCCCAGCCTCCAGAGGCACCGCCGGATCGGGTATGTCGATGTCGTTGCGGGCCTGTGACGGCCCGGACATTGGCAAGGAGCTTGTCGGGCGCCAGCAGAAGCTGTTGCCGACGCCCAGCTCGGTTTGCTCTTGGCCGGCGAACAGGCCACCCAAATTGCCCAGTCTGAATCACGGAATACTCGGGCGCGCCCTGCGGCTGGCCCTCGAACAGGTCGGTGACCGCGGCGATGGCGTCGAGCTGGAACGGCTGGTTGGCGTCAAATTGCAGCTTCATTGATCGCTCCGTCAGACCGTCTTGAAGCTGGTGACGCCCTTGGTCTTGAAGGTCTGCACGGCGTTCGCCTTGAGCTGGTCGTTGCCGGCAAAGCCCTCGTCCAGGCACACGACTCGCTCCGGCTTCATCTCGGCAATCGCGCGGATCAGTTCCAGTGTCAGGGCGCGTTCCAGGCAGATCACCAACGCGCCGCCCGCAACGGAGTAGACTGTCTTGCCCGCGAGTGTCTTGCTTTTCGACCGGCGTCGTCAGCGGGAACCCGCTCTTGAGCAGCAGTTCGTAGAGAATGTCGTCGGCGGTGCGGCCTTCGCCGAATGTGATCGACGTGCAGTTCGAGTTGCTGCTCCAAGCCCGTCGGCGTCGTTCGACGCGTCGGCATCCCACGGCTTGAAATTCGATTCCGCCAGCTTGAAGACGCGGAAGCCACGGTCTGGGCTTCTGTCCTCCCTTGAGATCGAGCTTGCCCGCGTCCTCGTCGTCGAGCTTTTCAACCACCCGGCGGACGCGCTCCTTGCAAATATCTGCGATGGTTTTGAGCAGCCTTCTCGGGCTTTGGCAGTGGCTCGGGAAGCTGAACCAGCACGAAGCGCCGGTTGCCTCCGTCCTCTGCATTCTGCGCGACGACAGCATGGCCGGTCGACCCACTGCCGCCAAAGAAGTCGAGGACGATGTCTTCGTCCGTCGCACGGGTGGAAAGCTGAAGCATTCGCCGGATGAGAGCGACCGGCTTGACCGTGTCTAGCACGTTGTCGGCGTTCTCAAAGTCTACATATTCCATCAGCTCCTTCTTGGCGTCCTGCGTATGACCCACCTCTGAGTACGGCCAAAAAGTCTGGGGCACGCGGCCTTGCTTCACATCCGAAAGGAAGCGCTTGAGCCGTGGCGTCCCGTTTCCCTCCTTACCCCACCAGATCCGACCGTCTCGGTCCATCTCCAGAAACTTCTCTTTTGAGACCCGCCAGTAGGTGCCCGGCGGCGGTCCCTCGATCACGCGGCCGGATGGACAAGTGACCGGGTAGATCCCTTCGCTGTAATAGTTGCGCGCGGAAAGATCGCCTGATGTCCACGGACCTCGTGCATCATTGTCTGTGTTGTCATAGCGGGCTTCCATCTCCTCGGTGCGCGGCAGAAGCTCGGGTCTCCAAATGTCGGCACGGCGCGCATAGACGACGATGTAGTCGTGATCGGCGGAGAAATGCTTGGCCGAGTTTTTTGGAGAAAACACCTTTTGCCAGATGACGCTGGCAATAAAGTTTTCTTCCCCGAAGACCTCATTCATAACCGCCCGCAGATTCTGGACCTCATTGTCGTCGCAAGACACAAAGATGGTCCCGTCCTCCCGCAGCAGATTCCGCGCAAGATACAGGCGCGGATACATCATGTTCAGCCACTTGGAATGAAAGCGGCCGTCGGCCTCGGTATTCGTGCCGAACTTCCTTCCCTCTGCATCGACCTGACCCGTGTATTCCAGATAGGTCTGAAGCGATTCAGAAAAGTTGTCCGGATAGATGAAATCATTGCCCGTGTTGTAGGGCGGATCGATGTAGATCATCTTGATCTTGCCGAGATACGACTTCTGCAAAAGCTTGAGGACTTCCAGATTGTCACCCTCGATGATCAGATTCTCAGTCGTGTCGAAGTTGACGCTCTCCTCAGGACAGGGCCGCAACGTCCCAAGGCTCGGGGCCTGAATGGTCCGGAAGCAATCGGCCTTGCCCGGCCAATTCATGCCGTAACGTTCCTTGCCGACATCCACGTTCTGGCCAAGGACGAGCTTCAAGCGTTCGAAGTCGATCTTGCCGCCCTCCGTGCGGATCTCGGGAAATAGCCGCAGCAGCTCGGCACTGTTTGTCGGTCTCGATGTCGTGAGAGCGCAGGTCAAAGCGTTCCGGCTCCGCAGCCAAGGCGACGGCAGTTTTATTATTTGTTTTCTCAGCGATGCTCATGTTCGTTCACTCAAGCCAGTTGCCATCGGATCAGGAAAAGCTCTTCCCGTTCAGTCTTCTGGTTCAGCCGTCTGGCTGATATCGTCCAGAAGGCCGTCTTTCTTCCGTTCCACGTCGCGGGATGACTCATCGTATTCCTTCCACGCCTCGTTGCGCTTGGTTTCAAGCTGCCGGAGCTGGCGCTGAAGGTCAAGTTTTGTCGGCAGATTTGGGGCGCTTCGCGCCTCTTTCTTCGTCTCCTTGATCTTCGCGTCCAGTTCCTCAAGGTCAGCCTTGAGCGATCTGCGTTGATCTTCCGCCCATCGGTCGAGCTTATCCATCTCAGCGTCAAACCATCCGCCGTTCTTCTCGGCAAGGCGGGCGGCAATGCGCTGTATCTCGGCGGTGATCTGCCCTTCGCAACGCTGGCGGATATCCGGATCGCATGAGGCAGGCGCCGGCCTCTTCGCCTGGAACGTCGAACATCCGGCGGCACTGCGCATGGTCAAGCTCGTCGCCGCCGTCCGTCATGCCCGCGAAGAGCAGATGATCCTCCGTCTCGAAGGCGGTCAGCGTCGCCCTGCTGCAAAGCATCCAACCTCCCTTGCCGACGAGGCTTTCAACGACGGCGATTCTCTTGCCGCTGCTCCGGTAGTTGAATCGTATCTCTTTCGTCTCTGTCGGTAGCTCCTTGCAGAGCGAGAGAATTCTCTGCGCCAATGGATGCCCGATCCGGTAAGTGTTGGCATCTTCGACGCGCTTGCCGAGGCGATAGGGACCGGGATGAATCCGCTCCCCTTCAAACGGGTTGCGCTCCAGCATGAAAGAGTATCCGCCCTGGTCAAAGCGGGCATAGGGACCGAGGTAGAAGCGCGTGACCTGCCAGAGCCACTCCTCAAAGCGATCAAGGTAGTCGCCGCTGCTGACGCGAACCTTCTCGACAACCTCCTGGTCGAAATTGTTCAGGAGCTGCTCCCTCGCCTCTTTTCGTTTGTCGTCGATTTCGGATTCGAGATCGTGCTGGAGCTGGTCGAACTCGAAGCTGATCTGCTCTGGCGTGCGGCACTTCTGGTAGATGGCGACGATGCGCTTCTCGAAATCCACGCCGGACTCGATGGCGCCGAGCACCTCGTCGCTGGCTCCGAAAACGCCATCGAACAGACGGAACTTTTCGTCGAGAAGCTGGTAGACCCTGCACGTCGGCGGCGTTGCTCCGGTTGAGGAAGTTGACGACCACCACATCGAACTTCTGGCCGTAGCGATGGCACCGGCCAATGCGCTGCTCGATGCGCTGCGGGTTCCACGGCAGGTCGTAGTTGACGACCAGGTTGCAGAATTGCAGGTTGATCCCCTCGGCGGCGGCTTCGGTCGCGATCATGATGGACGCTTCGTCGCGGAAGTATTCGACGAGGGCGGCGCGCTTGTCGGCGGTCGGAGAATTCGTGATCCGGTCGGTGCCCGCATGGCGTTCCAGCCACGCCTGATAAATCTCTTTTGATTTCGGATCGGTGTTGGAGCCGTTGAAGAGGACGACTTTGCCGCGCAAACTCGGTCTTCTCAAGGATCTGATAAAGATATTCCTGGGTTCGCCGGGATTCGGTGAAGATCAGGGCTTTCTGCTGAAGGGCCGGTACGCCCTTGCTCTTCTGGGCCTGTTCGGCGGCTGCGAATCCGCGCCGCAGCGCGGTGAGGAGAACCTCGCCCTTCGAGTTCTTGATAATGGACTTTGCGAGTGCGTGAAACTCGCGGAGCATGGCCATCTCCTGCTTGAGTTCCGCTAATTGTCCGGGCGTAAGCTGCTGCGCAGCGGACGTCGGCGTCTCCGATTCATCCTCATCTTCCAGCCATTCGTCCTCTATTTCCGGCAGTTCCTCGAAATTGTCGGCGAGCCCTTCGTGTGGCGCTGGCACATGCTCCGCAGCGTTTGCCACAAGCTGCAGGCGGTTGGCCAACCCTTCGAGCGTGTCCGAGATCGCGTAAGTGGAAGATGCCAGCAATTTGCGCAGGATCAGCGTCATGAGCTGCCGCTGGCTTGCCGGGAGAGCGTAAAGCGTGTCCTTCTGCAGGTAATCCGAAACCAGGTTGTAGAGCCGCTGCTCCTCCGCCGAAGGAACGAATTCCTGCACGAGGGCATGCCGGTTCGTGTACTTGATGTATTCGAGCACCTGCTTGCGCAGCGTCCGTTTGCAGATCGGCTGGAGCCGCTGTTTCAGTTCGGCAAAATCCGCGTCGCCAGTGAGCCGCGCAAACTGAGCGCGAAAGCTCTTGAGGTCGCCGAAAGTGAATTCGTCGATGATGCTGACGAGTCCGTAAAGCTCAAGAAGGGAGTTCTGTAGCGGCGTGGCCGTAAGGAGCGCCTTCTGGATAAGGAAATATTGCCTGCTTGATCGCCTGGCTGATCTTGTTGGTGGGCTTGTAGACATTGCGCAGCCGGTGCGCCTCATCGACGACGACCAGATCCCAGGCAGTTTGCCGGACGTAAGGTTCCTTGGAACGGGCAAACTGGTAGGAGCAAATCACAGCGCCATCACATTGGAATGGATTGAGGTTCCCGGCGCGGATCGCCTCATTGAATGTCCGGGTTTCAAGAATGGCGGAGGGCAGAAAGAACTTGTCGGCAAGTTCCTGGCTCCACTGCTTGCGGAGATTCGCCGGACATATCACGAGCAGACGGCGTTTCCGCTCCGCCCACTTTTGGGCAAGCAGTATGCCCGCTTCGATTGTCTTCCCCAGGCCGACCTCGTCGGCGAGAATCGCTCCCTTCGAGAGTGGGGAGCGAAATGCGAACAGCGCGGCCTCGATCTGGTGCGGATTCAGGTCAACCTGCGCATTGGAAAGCGCGGTCGCCAGCTTCTCAACGCTGTCCGAAGCGCAACGCTTCGTCAGTTCATGCGCGAAGTACTTCGCGTGGTATGTGGTCACATTCAGCTCGTCAGAACTCTGCTTCACGCACGGCTGCGATTCAAAGTTGCTTAGAAGGGTTTATTAGAAAGGTTTATCAGAATAACGTTCGGCTGTCAGCGCAAATATCTGAAGAGCTGGGGCTTGGGCGGTCCGGTCGATCCCGAGAACCTTAAGAAGGGCGATCTGGCAAAGCACGCCGAAAGGCAACTTGTCGGAACCGGCTGTGGCCTTCGGAATGAGGGGCTTGAACAGTAGCGCCACTTCCGTCGCAAATCCACATCTTGGTATTCCCCCCCTTTTTGCCCTGAGCTTGCCCGCGATCGCCATCGTTCGCGCCCTAGCACATATCCCCATGCCCCATATGCCGATGCCTGTTGGTCCCCGCCACCAGGGGTCGTCGCTTCGCTGTGAGACCCCATGGTGGCGGTCTCACGCACAGCATGAAGGAAACAAGATCATGACCGATTCCACCGATGACACTACATCCGATTTTCCGCGCAACGGCAACGCGCATGACCTTCTGCCCCTAGGCATTAAGCGTCATCTGCTGATCAACGGCCGGCTCAACGCCGCCGAGCGCATCGCGCAAGACGGCGACACGATCGACTTTTTCCCGGTCGTGAAGCTGTTCACGCCGGATGCCTCCTTCACCTGGCTGCTGACCGAGATCGACCCGGAGAATCAGGACGTGGCGTTTGGTCTCTGTGACCTTGGCATGGGATGCCCCGAGCTAGGCTCCGTCAGCCTTGCCGAAATCGCCGCGCTGCGGCGGCCAACTCGGCCTTCCGGTGGAGCGCGATCTAGACTTCGAAGCCGACAAGTCTCTGACCGCTTACGCAGACGAAGCCCGTCTGCTCGGCCGTATCAAGACGTAGGCCGCCACCGCCTCCGAACATGAAAGGAACCAAATCATGAACGACTTTCTCAACTCTTATTCTCGTTATCTCCAAGCCGTGGCCAAAGCCAACGCACTGAACAAGCCTCTTGTCTTCGACGCGCTCGCAGCCGCAGGCCTGACTCTGGTCGAGGTTGAGTTTGACGACGAGGGCGATAGCGGGCAGATCGAGGAAATATCTGCATATGCAGGCGATGCGGTCGCCGAACTGCCCTCATCATCCCTGACGCTGCATGAGGCGGTGCAGAACAAAGACGATCCCACGACCACGACAGTAAGCCTCTCTGCCGCCATCGAAACCCTCTGCTACGACTACCTCTCCCAAACCCATGGCGGCTGGGAAAACAACGAAGGCGCCTATGGCACATTCGAATTCGATGTCCAAGAGCGCAGCATTCGCCTCGATTTCAATGCGCGGTTCGTCGACAGCACAAACTACAGCCACGATTTTTGAGGGAGGCGAGCATGGCACATCCGTATCACCACGCGCTGTCCAGCGTCCGCAGATGGGGCGGCGCCGTCGAGGATTACCAGTCGATTCATAACTGGTTCGACCAGTCGAAACAGATCATAGCTGACTTCCGCCATAGAATGCTTCGCCACCATGCCGAGGGGATCTTCATGGCAGAAACCATCTTCGGCCATACGATCACGCTCTCGACTGGCCGGGTGATCCCGGTCCGATGGATCGGCGAACAGCATGTTCGCGAGGACCTCGGCTTCATTCCGTCCTTTGCGGATTGGGTAAAAGCGATCAGGCCGGAGCCCTGGATGGGCCGCGCCCTGAAGCTTGAGGGTGGGGCGCCGCAGCCCGTCTCTTACGATCTTTCCGATTCAATTTCTGATTTACAACCGCGCAATCTTCGGCTAGGAGCTATCCCATGACCATGACAAATCAACAATTGTTGGAAGCCGCGTTGCCGTTGCTTCAAGAACTCGTCGAGAGAGACATGCTCATTGTCACGATCAGGTCACACCGCGTCAGCAGGTGAGGCTGCACCGGATTTTGCACCGACTGTTTGCATCTGGCGCCAACTGTGGCTTACTGCCGGCGTCGTGCGAAATTCCGGCTAAGACATTGAATGCATGCGCCTTAGACTTGGAAATCACTGATTTAGCAGGGAAGGCTATTAAGGCCGGAGTGCAGATGGTGTGTCTGCCATTTCACCACTTCCGCACGTGATGAGTGGTTGTCCTCTCAAAGTATAGCAAAGGGAAGGGTGGAAGTGCCCCTCATCCGAGGCGGCGAAGAGTGCGGGTGTCCGCAGCTACTTCGGGCGTTCTGTGCGAACGGCAGCCATCGCGGCCAGGTTTCTACGCATAGCAGAAAGGCGCTCGCGACCTGCCTTTGATCCCTCCACGACGCGCTCGATACTTATAAGGAACTCGGGCAGGCCCAGCTTCTTTCGGATGTCGCCGAGGAAGGGCTGAATCTTGGCGTATTGGAAGTACATTTCCTGGCACGTGGCATAAACGAGCGCTTCATCGAGAGCGCCACTCAGCACAAATGCCGAGAGCATGTCCCAGTATCCGTAAACCTGGAGAACGAAGCCGGTTAGCTTGCCGCCCGCGCCGACGATCTGCATGAACTCATCAGCAGACGCCGGCAGGAATTCGCCGCCCACGTAGGATCGCGCCTCGCGCATGACGGCTTCGCGCCGCAGCTCGTACAGACGCAGAATCAGTTCTGCCTGCTGGATTTGATTGCTGGAGGTGGACTTCTTTTTTGTGGTCATGATTTTGCCAAGTTTCTCCGGTCGATCGAGACGTAGAAAGAGCTTCAATTGTGATACAGGTGATTGCTGAGCGCCAGACAAAGCAAATTGCCGGGGCGCATAAGTTTCCGGCAGGTTGTCCTAAGATGGAGGCGGATTGGCCGCTATGCGCGAAATCAGGCTATCGGAAGAGCTGGACCGCTACGACACGAAGCTGTTTCCTCCCAAGTATCACTACAAATACTTTCCGTTCAAATACCGGCTGATTGTTGACGGGGAACGCTGGGAGCAGACGGTTGCATTGAGAAGCGGCGACGACACGCGATACTCCGCGCTGTTGTGGGGAAATGCCATTCGCAATGTTGAGAGCCTGCCGATTTCGGAGTTGGCGGCACATTTCAGCGAAGTTCAGTTTGCGCTTGCGGAGATTCGCGAGGGTGCATTCAGCTGGTCCTTCGACTTCCTGGAGTTTCGGTGTACAAAGCGTGAACCGCAGAAGTCACGACAGGTGGTTTTCAAGGTGGACCGGGACTTTGATCTGTGGTCGGCTCCATTCAGCATTTCGGATTTATCAGCAGCGATGCAGCGTGCTACGGCAGCGCACCCGGAGTTGGGCTTCGCGTACTGGCAGGGCGATCAGAATCTGAGGAAGGGGTTTGGAATATCGGCTGCCGCATCCGAAAGCGATTCCCTAAAAAGCATCCTTTCCAATTCCAACCTTCTGGCGTTTGAACTTTATGTTGAAGAGAACCTGGCTCCGGACAGGTTGGTCCGTCAATTTGACTTTCCGAGTCCGACCAAGATTGCGTGCGAGCAATACCTACTTTATTTCGTTCAATTTCTTAGCGATCTGGGCATCGAGGCTGAATCCGATCTAAAGAAGTCCACGACGGGGGTTCTTTTCACAGTAAAGCCAAAAGACAAGGGCCAGGCGCTTACACAGATATGGAAGGCCCTCGAAATCTATCTCCAGGCTCCGGGTTCGCAGGAGTTTGGAGCGGCATCTTTCGTCTCTGATGACATCGCAGTCTTGCAGTGGAAAGCGCAGGTCGCTCATCTTCAGGGGCAACTTCATATCGCTGCTGCCGTGTTGCAAGCCAAGGATGCTGCGATTGCCGCAAAAGACAGCGAACTTGCACTCCTGAAGAAACTGGACCTGCGGATGTACCTGCAGCCAGGGCCGCCAGCGAAAGCGGAAGAAAGCACAAACGAGCCGCTAATGCCGTTTGTCGAGGTTAAGCCGCTAACGGTGAAGGACGCGTTGGTTATCGATCTTCCTGCAATCGTCCGGTCATTGAAACGTCGGCTTTGAGCGTGCCAACGAAAGCTTAGAAGTGACGGTTCAGTTTTGCGAAGTTGTCGAGCTCGATAAAGCGCTGCCCAGCAGGCGCGGAGTCGATGGTGTCGTGTTCGAGCACCCAGGTGTTGGGATGGTGGATGTAGACGGCGTGGAGTCCGGCGGCGAGGGCCGGGTTGATGTCGGACCGGGGGCTGTTGCCGATCATCCACGTTGTCTGGCATGAGAGTGAGTGGCGCGCGCAGACGCTCTGGTAGGCTTCGGGGTTCTTCTCGTGGGGAATCTCGACGGCGGTGAAATAGTCGCCGAGCCCGGAGCGCGCGAGCTTGTGCGACTGCTCTTCGGGGTTTCCTTTGGTCATTAGGATCAAGCAGTGGCGCTCGGCCAGGACGGGCAGGGTTTCCTGCACACCGGGTAAGAGCTCAATCTCCTGCTCGGTGATGGATTGCGCGAAGCTGACAATGCGCTCGTGGCGCTCCGGAGTGACTGGCTCGGCGGAGAGACGTTCGAAGCAGGTGACGAGCGCACGGCGGAAACTCGAGACTCCGTAGCCATGCAAGCGTGTGTTCTCGCGCTCGACCTCGTTGAGTACCTGGCGGACCTCGTCGTGCGTGTACTCATGATGGTTGAGATAGGAGATAAATGCCGCGATGGCGCGCTCGAAGTAGATGTTGTTTTCCCAGAGCGTATCGTCGGCATCGATGAGCAGCGTCTGGCCGGGCGCAAATCTGGTCGAACCATTCAGCATGGTTTGAGCCTAACAAAAAGGCCGCGACCGATTTCGACTATCACGGGCAGAATGACATTACAAGGCTCGAATTTTTCCTCAGAAATCTCGCGCAGCGAACGGGATTTTATTGAGAATTCAGGGTTTATACGTTCACGCTAACGCGAGGAGACGGCACCTTTTCTGAATCCGGAATCTTATCTGAAATGGCAGGTCGGATGGTGATGCGAAGACGCTGGCAGGTAATTGGTGTTCTGCTGCTGGGTGTACTTTCTGCGGCAGGACGCGCGGAGGCACGCGAAGCTGCTCTGATGCTGCAAGAACCGTTTGGGAGATTCGGCGCGATGACTCCGACGGGTCACGCGGCGGTTTATTTGAGTGATGTGTGCGCGCAGACTCCGACGGAACTGCGGCCATGCATGCCAGGGGAGAACGGCGTTGTGCTGAGCCGATATCACCACATCGATGGCTACGACTGGCTGGCGATTCCACTGATTCCTTATCTGTATGCCGTGGATGATGCTTCGGAGATTCCGGCGTGGGCCGATGTTGGCCTGGAGACCAGGCTGAGGGATCGTTATCGGCAGGAACATCTGATGAAACTGGTTCCGGATGAGCCAAAGCACGAAATACCGCGCGGCGAGTGGATACAGCTTGTCGGCGCGGCGTACGACCGCAGGATCTATGGGTATGCAATTGAGACGACCAAGGAGCAGGACGACGCGCTGATTACGGATTTCAACGATCGGTTAAACAAGACTCGTTTTAATTTCTTCTTTAATAATTGCGCGAACTTCGCCGAAAACGTGATGAATTACTACTATCCGCATTCCATTCGGAGGAATTTCATCGCAGATGCCGGCCTGATGACGCCGAAGCACGCTGCGAAATCGCTGGTCAAGTTCGAGAAGAAGCATCCCGATATCGAGACGGCGAGTTTTGTGATCGATCAGGTGCCGGGGACGATTCCGCGCAGCACGCCGGTGGACGGAGTTGCCGAAGCACTGCTGAAGTCGAAGAAGTATGTGGTGCCGATCACGCTGCTGCAGCCCTTCGCAACGGCGGGGCTTGCGGTGGTTTATCTCGGAGGCGGAGGACGGTTCCATCCCGATCCACATGCGGCGGTATTCGATGCAAGTAAAGATGAGATGCCGGGGCTAGTTGAGGGCTCAGAGTTCAGGGAGCAGAGCAGAGGGCCAAGCGATGAAGGGAGAGCACAGAGCGCGGGTCTCGGTGATCAGTGACGATCGCCAGGGCTAGGTCATTCGGAGAAATCGTCGTCGGTTTGCCCTGCGCTGGCGGGGTTCTTCTTCTCAGAGTCGGCCGGCTTGGGGATGTGGATCTCCGCGAAGGGCGGATCGTCGTAACGGTAGAGCGTGTTCATGAAGAACTTGTAGGCTCCGTGGGACTGGGCGCGCCACTGCGGTTTGAATCCGAAAAGATAGATACGTCCGGTGCCGTAGGAGAGTTCGACGGCGGCGGCGCGGCCCTCGATTTTCTCCGGGTGGAGGAGGACTCCGCTCTCGAGCGGGTTGGTTCCAATGGAGTACGTCGCGAGGATGGCGCCGGTAAAGCCGGGTTCAAGGGTGAAGGCGGGTCCGCGCTCGAACATGACGATGGGATCGGCAGGCAGTCCGTAGAGCGCGGGGCGAGATGTGTCGTCCAAACTGATGCGCAGGAGTGCTCCAGAGCAGAAGAACTGGTCGCTCTTGACGCCCGCGAGGATGTTGGTGACGGGCAGGCCGAAGAGATCGATCAGGGACGATGAGGTCTGGTTGAAGGCGACGAGGGTGCCGCCGGCGCGGACAAATTCGCGCAGGGCGGCGATGCCGTCATTGTCGATGCCTCCGGCGTATTCGCTCGGGACCATGCCGGTCTTGAAGCCGTCGGTGAGCTGGTTCTTCGACATGTCGGGCAGGATGATGGTGTCGAAACGGGCGCGGAGATTGCCGGCATTGACTCCAGAGTTGTAGAGCGATTCGGGTGCGAAGCCGTACTTTTCGAGGATCCAGCGGGTCCAGCCTTCGTCAATGGATGGCTGCCAGGGGCGGTAGAGTCCGACGCGGGCCTTGTGGATGGGGAGGGTCTGCGGGGCATGCGAGGCAGAGATAGCATTGACGCCATATTTCTGGGTGATGGAGAGCAGCTTTTCGCGTCCAATGCCGGTGACAATGAAGGCTCCGGTCTCGGGACCTTCGGAGGTCTGGACCTGGTCGCGTGAGAATCCTACGGAGCCGTCCGCGGTGAGGATTTCGTTGACAGCCATGAAGCTGGCATTGGGTTTGTGGCTGAGTACGAACGCTGCTCCTGCGCCTTCGATACCGACGTTGAGCGGGTCGATCTTCGAAACGAGTTCGAGGGCGGAGCGCTGGTCTTCGCCGACGGGATCGGTGACGGCGTCGACGCGGACCCCCATTTGCATGGGGAGGGTCCAGCCGGTAACGTCATACGGCAGAGTTACGGGCTTGGCACTACCGTCGAGAATTGCCTGCGGATAGTGCTGCGCCTCAAATAGCTCTTTTGCCAGGCCGGAGAATGGCTGATCCATGAGGACGACCCATGAGCCGGCGGGATAGTCGATGCCGTTCGCGCGGAAGGTGCGGGCGGCGCGGTGAACTTCGAGTCCGTTATCGATGAGCTTTTGTGCCAGGAGTGCGGCCTCAGGAGTGTCGGCCTGCGGATTGGGCAGAACATAGGCGAAGGGCGCTGACTTCCTGAAATGTTCGATGTTGTCGTGCGCCGCCTGCCAGCGGTTGTAGAGAAGCTGTTCGCGGTACTTCGAGGCAGTGTCAAGGACGGACATGGACGCGGCGACCATGTAGTTGACCGCATCGCGCAGGTGCCACCATCCACCCTGCCAGGGGTCGGTATACATGGTGAGTGCCTTGAGGTCCTGGGATGGCTTGGGGAACTCGTTGACGGTATAGAAGCGCGGCGTGGCATAGCGATAGAGAGCGGTCTCGGTGAAGAATGAGATCTCGTTGCGAAAGACACTGGTGAAGTCGAGGAAGCCCGGATACCAGTTGTCGAACTCGTCCTGAGATATGGCTCCGGGAAGGTGCTGCTCTTGCAGCGCGGCGGACATTTGCGTGCCGACGACATTGAGCCAGCTTCGCATGTAGGGGCTGATGTTCGACGAGATGGGATCGGCGAAGGGCGGGATCCAGATGCGTGCCGGGAAAGGCGCCGTCTGATGCTGGCAGTAGAAGATGACGGGGCTGTAGTCCATTTCGGTGCGGGTGACAACCTGCGACTCGATCATGTTGAGCATGTAGCCGTCGCGGTTGTTGTCGTGCCCGACGTACTCCTGGTAGAGCCATGGCATTGGGGAGACCTCGAAGGGCGTGCCCAGGTTGCGGCGATACCAAGAGACGACCATGTTCTGTCCGTCCGGATTGAGAGAGGGCCAGAGCATGAGGATGACGTTATTGAGGATGGCATCAATTTGCGGGTCGCCCTGAGAAGAGACAAGCTTGTAAGCAAGCTCGATAGAGTGCTGGCCGCCGGCGACTTCGTCGGAGTGGAGTCCGCCGTCAATGTGCACGATGACCTTTGAGGTGCGGGCGAGCTCGAGGGCCTGCGCATCGGTGAGCGAGCGAGAGTCGGCGAGTCT
Source organism: uncultured Acidobacteriaceae bacterium (assembly GCA_963724375.1). GTDB lineage: Bacteria > Acidobacteriota > Terriglobia > Terriglobales > Acidobacteriaceae > Silvibacterium. The sequence continues at coordinate 328,370 of CAVRUM010000009.1, read as the reverse complement.
GCGGGCGATGGTCTTGTATTCATCGAGGCGAGCGAGATTTTCCGGAGAAGAGATGACGGCGATTTCGTAGTCTTCGCCGCGGGTGGACTTGCCGACTTTGAACATCCTGATGCGGTCGGAGCTGGCGGCGAGCGCGTGGAAGTACTTGATGGCGTCGTCGTAATCGGCGAGGTAGAAATCGTCTCCGGGATTATGGCCGAGGATGGAGGCGGGGGTAGGAATCTGCGCAGTGGCAGTTACAAATGCAGGCGCAAGGAAGAAGAGAAATCCGAGAGAGACAAACAGGGAACGGCAGCGCATTCGTATCCTCTGAGCGATGGGCGGATGATTGCACTATGGTCGCATCGGACGGGCCGGATAGGGAAGGGCTTTCGAACGAAGGAGCGATTCCGCGTGGCTTTCCGAAGATTCCGCCGCTGAGATTTATGCGCTCGAGGATGATGCTTCCGACGGCTTTGGTGCCACCGCGCCCGCCTCCGCTGATGCGCCCAGAAGTAATCCGAGGCTGGATTCAGCCATGTACCGCCCCTCATCGCGTTTGAGCCGCGAGAGCAGGCAGCGAAGTTGTCGGAACCACAATTTTCTTCTCATTGAACTTTCCTCATTTCAACTGGGGAATGGAAAAATCAGCGCCGCTTACGGCCGGTACTCGTCACAATTTTTTCTCGGCGTCGTGCGCCTGCCCGCCTGGGCTGAGCGCGGCAACATTGGCTGAGTTCTTCTGCGGCTGGCGCGCGACAAAGACCACGGCGATCTTGTCCTCGTAGGCGACGGAGAAGCGCGAATCCATGCGCAGCAACTGGGCCAGAGCCGCGTCGACCGGGGCGATCACGACGCCGGCGGACTTGAGGTCGGGATCGGAAGACCAATCGTGGTTTCCGTTCCAAGTCTTGATGGAACGATCGATTCTCTCATCGCCATAGAATGCGGCGCGCCCGTCGATACTGACCGGTTCGCGCAGGTTCCAGATGAGAAAGCCTCCCCAGCCGTAGGTGTTGTAAAGAGCGCCAGGATATTGCCGCTCGCGAACGACTTCGACGGCTTTCACAGGCATCTGTTCCGCAAGGTGTCCCTCGAGCCGATCGTTTCTGATCTGCGTGGCAAACGCACTGACGACCAACAGCAGAGCGGTGGCGGCAAGACTCAGCGGCACGGTCCAGAGCGCATCGCGCTGCGGTTCTTTCGAGCTGGACCGCACGGGGATTCCGTCAGCAAGAATGACCGCGGCGATGATCGCGAGGAACCAGATGTCGCGCTGCGAGCGGAACGAAAGCACGACGGCCATGGCCAGCATGAGCGTTTCAAACGGGAAGAAACGGTGGAATCTGAACATCACGCCGACCGCAGCCAGCGTGAAGAAGAGCAGAAGAAAGTCCATGAACGAGCGGAACGGGAGCGCGTGCATTTCGTTCACAGTGTTCAGAACGCCGGGCTGCGAAGCGAGATCGTGAGCGACTTTGTAAATGCCCGCGCCGTACGGATTAATGCAGGCCGCAGCGATGCATGCCGCAAAAACAAGCCACAGGCTGCGAGCAAACAAGCGGCTGGTGAAGGGCTTCCACCAGCGGCCGAGAATCGGTTCGCACGCGGCGACGCCGAGTACCAGCAGGCCATCGATGAACTGGATGTGGATGTTGGCCCAGAGCGCAAAGATCGGCGCCAGCCAGAGGAGCTTGCGCGAGTCACCGCTTCGTCGGGCCTGCATGAGGATGTCGATCTCGAGTATGAAAAACAGAATTGTGAAAAGCCACGGACGCGGCGTGTAGAGCCGAGAAATGGCAGTGAGCACGGCCATGGTGATGAGAGCGCTCTTGGTGAAATCCGGCTGGAGGCGGCTCACCAGGCGATAGAGAGCAGCCGCAATCGCAGTGAGCATGACGCCCATGTAGACCATGATTCCGTCGAGACCAAACCACCGGTAGAGCCGGAACAACACGACTTCGAAGAGCCAGCTGTAGGCCTGCCATGGCTTGCCGGCTGCGAAACGGGAGTAGATATCCACGTGGGGAATCGCGTGGTGCTGAAGGATCCATTCTCCGGTGCGGAGATGCCAGCCGAGATCAGGATCTGCCACGCAGGCGCCTGCGGCGGTACGGAAGCAGATGAGTGCCGGCGCGGAGCAAAGCACGGCGATAAGAATTGCTCGTGCGATTTGCGTGGAACGCGATGAAGAGTTGGCTGGCTGCATTCTGGTTTACCTGCTTCGCTGCCGTTCGAGGTTACTGTCCGCGATTGGCATTTGGAGATGAAAAGTTACTCGGGGGAGGATAGTCATGGTTACCAGGAAATCTCAAAAATGCCAGTGTTTAAGCTGCTCCCAGCGATTTGCTAGTTACCGAGAAAACTATAAATCGAGAATATGTAATCGTAAGTAACACAATCGGGTGATTGTAGGTTTTTTGATTCGTGCCGATAGTGGGTACTCAAGAACGGCAATCACGGATTACTTCGGTGAGGCTGTGAATGCAGTTATGAAAACTCAAAGGAGAACAAACATGGCGAAGCAAATGATGAAGAACCTTCTGAATGACGAGTCGGGCCAGGATCTGATCGAGTACGCGCTGGTTGCGGCAGTGATTGCCCTGGGTTGCCTGGCGGCAATGAGGAGCCTTGCTACCTCGATCGGAACCGGCTTCAACACCGTTGGCAACCAGTTCACGAACAACGTCTAGTCGAGGCGTTTTCAGGGACAGGGAGATTCCGGGGGAGCCTCGCAGTTTGGGGTAACCCATGATGTCACTCATAACTTCCGGCAGACTCGGCAAGTAGAGGCAAGTCGGAACTCAATCAACCAGGCTCACCGCGGAAGCGATCGCGATGAGCAGGTCGCGGCGATGAGCAGGCCAGATGGCAATACCGTTGAAGCCCTTCACGACGCGTAGGCAACCAGGAGTACGAACATGAGGCACCTGACAAAGAGGTTGTTGAATGACGAGTCCGGTCAGGACCTGATTGAGTACGCGCTGGTGATTGCGGTAATCGGTTTCGGCTGTATCGCAGCAATCGGCGGCATTGCGAACCCGATCGTAAATGCGTACTACACGGTAACTAACAACTTCACTAACGATGTTTAGCAGTCTCGACAATTCCGCGCTCCTCGCAAGCAGTATGCGTTGAGTAAAACCGCGACGATGAAGGGCTACCGGCAAGCAAGGTAAAGCTGTTCACGACGTAACCAACTACCTGGCGATCACAGTTGTTACACGCCAGATTTTCAGATTTCCGCTCCACAACCGGGGCGATTTGCTTTGGGGACCTCGAAAATGGTGAATCCAGTTATTGAGTTGATATACCCGGCCGCTTCGTGTGTCTGCGCTTTCGCAGGCGCGGCCTTCGACATACGCAGCCGCCGGGTACCCAATTTCCTGACCCTCCCGGGGATCTTCTGCGGACTGCTGATGCATCTGTTATTTGGTGGATGGGCCCAGCTTGGTACGGCTGCTTTGGCCGGGCTGATCTGCTTCGGTATCTTCCTTATTTTCTGGCTCGCAGGCGGCATGGGCGCCGGCGACGTAAAGCTGATGGCAGCGGTTGGCTGCCTGGCAGGGCTTCCACATGTGGCTAATCTCCTGGTTTCAACGGCAATTGCCGGGGGGATGATGGCCATCGTAGTGGCGATCCGGCGCGGCAGGGCAAGAGAAACCCTGCTGAACGTTGGGGCGCTGGTGATTCACCATCGTCTTGAAGGCCTGACGCCGCACCCTTCTCTTAATGTTTCCAATTCACAGACTTTGCGCCTGCCATATGCGGTGCCGATTGCGACCGGTTGTGCGATGGCGCTGTGCCTGGCAGCGCTGCAGAAGTAGGTCAGACAATGGCACGCCGTTTAACCCTCGCTCTCGTTGTGGCCCTGGTGATCTCCGGCTTATTCACTTTCTGGCTGAGCCGGAAGATGGCCCGGAACCGCACCGCGGCGCAGGCACCTAATACTTACGTAGCAGCAGTTCGGTCGGTCGATCCCGGAATGACGCTGAAGCGCGAGGATGTTGCGCTGGTGGCGTGGCCGAAATCGATGCCTCTGACCGGGGCGTTCAACAGGGTTGAGGATGTGGTCGGCCGGGCGGTGTTGTATCCGCTGGGCGCAGGCGAGCCGATCCTCGACCGGCATCTCGCAGCGCCGGGATCCGGCGAAGGGCTCACGGGAAAGATCCCCAGTGGTATGCGGGCGATCGCGCTGCGCTCGGATGAAGTGGTGGGAGTTGCCGGCTTTCTGATGCCGGGAGCGCACGTGGATGTGCTGGTGACCTATAAGGACGCGACGCACCAGGACCCGCTGACAGCGACGGTGCTGCAAGACGCGGAGGTTCTGGCGGCTGGCCACCAGGTGCAGCCTGATCCTACGGGCAAGCCGGCAAGCGTGGATGTGGTGACGCTGCTGCTTTCTCCCGAGAACGCGGAGAAGGCAGTGCTGGCGAGCGCGCAGGGCAGCATCCACTTTGTGCTTCGCAACGGCGGCGATCACGACCAGGCGGAGGCCAAGCCGGTAGCTCTGGCGGAGTTGGCGCAACTGCCGGCGCAGAGACCGGCGGTGGCCGCGGCGCCAGGGCCAAAGAAGCCGAAGACCGACGGAAAGACCTGGGTAGTGGAAACGTTGATGGGCACCAAGTCTTCGACAGAAAGTTTCAACTGAGGCGGGTATGACGATTCGTAAAAACAAAATTCGGAACTACCTGCCGGTTCTGTTCACAGCGGCGCTACTGGGTCCTACTGCGGTGATCAGTGCAGAGAATACGGACTCCCCGGCAGCAAGTGACGTGCCGAACACGGTTCAGGCTATTAACAATGCAACGCACCTTGTGGTAGGGCGGTCGATGTTTATCAACACCACGAACCGCCTGAAGAGGGTGTACGTCAGCAATCCCGCCGTTCTGGATTCGTTTACGTCCAGCCCTCACCAGATCGTTGTGACGGCTAAACAGCCCGGTGTAAGCACGGTGATCCTGTGGGACGAGAACGGCGCGTCGCAGGTCTACCTGATCAGCTCGGACATTGATGTGTCGGAACTGCGGCATGCTCTGAAGGATGCCCTGCCGTACGAGAACGTGGTCGCGGAAGGCCACGAGCAAGCGGTGGCGCTGGCAGGGCGGGTTTCGAGCCCTGAGGCGGCGGATGAAGCGATCAAGCTGGCGGGATTGTTTTCAAAAGAGGTGGCGAATTCAATCCTGGTTGCCCCGCAGCACGCGCGCCAGGTGAGGCTCAGAGTCCGCATCGTAGAGATCGACCGCTCGCGCGCGATGCAGCTCGGCTTCAATTTCTTCGGTGTGGGCAAGAACACATTCAATTCAACGACCGGGCAATTTTCCGCGATTACAGTTGGTTCATCGTCGAGCGGATCAAGCAGTTCGTCGGGCAGCAGCAGCAGTGGCAGCTCGGGCGCCGGAGCAGCCGCAAGCTCGTTGCTTCAGCTGTCCGGTCTTCTCAACCTCTTCTACTACAACACCGCACTTGGAATTGGAGCGGCAATCCAGGCGCTTCAGGATAAACAGATCCTGCAGGTGCTGGCCGAGCCAACGATTACAGCGATGAACGGCGAGAAGGCTTCGTTTCTGGCCGGCGGCGAGTTCCCGTTTCCAGTGGTTCAGGGCGGGACGGGCGGATTCACTTCGGTGACAATCCAGTTCAGGCCTTATGGAGTGAAGCTGGACTTTACACCTGAGGTCAAGTCCGACGGGACAATCGAACTAAAGGTGGCACCCGAGGTGAGCGCGCTGGACTACTCGAACGCGGTCACTATCTCTGGCTATACGATTCCCGCTCTCTCCACACGGCGAGCTGAGACCCGGGTGGAATTAAAGAACGACCAGAGCTTCATGATCTCGGGCCTACTGGATAGCCGCACTACGGACCAGCTCTCGAAGGTGCCGGGAGTTGGCGATATCCCGATCCTGGGAAATCTTTTCAAGTCGAAGGCCACTCAAAAATCAGTGACAGAGCTGGCGGTAATCGTCACGCCGACAATCGTGGATCCGCTGACAGAGGAGTTGCCCAAGCCGACTGAGCCGAACCTGCCTATTCCTCAGATTTCGGACTCGAAGTTCGATAAGGGGATGGTGCCGAAGTCGACGCCGACGCCGGTAGCTCCGGCGGGGACGCCGCAAGGGGCGGTGCAGAAATGAGGCGCGCGTCTAATAGCATGCCTTCGCTGGCCGTCTCGGTATTGACGGTGTGCGTGGATCAGGATTCGGCTGACAAGCTGGATCAGGCTGTCGAGCACCTGTCATGGAACCTGGTCACCGAGAGCATGGTGGAATATGTTTCTGCGCAGCGGCGTCCGGCGATCTCGCTCGAGTCGAAGAACGCGAACGCAGTGCTGGCGATGGTTGATTTCGACCGCGACCAGCAGGCGGCTCAGGAGACCGTCGGTTTCCTGCAGCAGCTTTTCTTCGGGAAGATTTTCATAGCCGCCGTTTCCGAGCGTCACGACCGGGAGCTCCTTCTACTGGCGATGCGGGCCGGATGCAACGAGGTACTTAAGAAGCCGCTCGACCCGGCTGAGCTGGCGGAGATGCTCGACCGCCAGAACAAGCAGTGGATGTCCACAATGGGACAGAGCCGCAGCGCGGGGAAAGTGCTGTCGTTTTTCGGCTGCAAAGGCGGCGTGGGTACGACGACCATCGCGGTGAACCTGGCGCACACGCTCACCCGCATGCAAAAGAAAGTGCTGCTGATCGATAACCACGCGGAGTTCGGGCATGTATGCCTCTACCTGGGGCTGGACGGGAACCGCTATCACTTTCACGAGCTCATTCGCAATGTGAACCGGCTGGATTCGGAACTGCTGCGCGGATTCATCGCCAAACATCCCAGCGGACTGGATGTGCTCTCGTCGCCGGAGTCGCACGATCCGAATCGCAGCATCGATCCGGATTCACTGGAACGGACGATCGAATTTCTGCGCGGCGAATACGACTATCTGATTCTGGATTGCGAAGACTCCCTAACGGAAGTAAACCTCGCCGTGATGGACCGCACCGACCAGATCTGCCTGGTGGCGACACCGGAGATCGGCGCCGTGCGAGACCTTTCCAGATACATCGACAACCTGAGCCGTAACGAACGGGCGACAACAAAGCTGCACATCATTATCAACCGGCACTCGTCGAATGGTGCGATCGGGATCGAGCAGATCGAGAAGGCCATCCGCGTGCCGGTGCAAACGAGAATCTCTAACAACTACGCCGAGTGCCAGAAGGCGATCAACCTGGGTGAGCCGGTTGCTTCGGACAAGAAGACAGAGTTTGTCGCGCAGATGTCGAAGTGGGCCGAGACTCTGGCGGAAACCAACGGGCACCAGCCTGCACAGAATGGCCGCAAGAAGTTTGCGTTATGGCGGTAGAGAAGGATTGAGGGGAAATTTCCATGGCTGATGCCGGCGTCAATATCGCGACTGCGAGACCCGAGATGGCAGCACTGCGGCAGAACGGAGCAAGTCTCCGCAACGGCAGCCGCAGCGGGCGGCCGCTCGAGGATAAGCAGCAGCAGGAGCTCAAGTCGGCGGTACACCAGGAGCTGATCCGGCGTCTGGACCTTGAAAAGCTTGGCGAGGCACAGGAAACTCGCAGCGGCCAGCAGCAGCTGCTCTCGCTGATTCAGCAGATTATTACCGAGCAAACGGTACCGCTTAGCGCAGGCGAACGCGATCGCGTGGCCACTGAAGTGATGGACGAGCTCTTCGGGCTGGGGCCACTGGAGCCGCTGCTCAAAGACGACACGATCAGCGACATCCTGGTGAACACATACAGCCATGTCTACGTGGAACGCAAAGGCGTGCTGTCCCGGACGAGCGTTACCTTCAAGGACAACCGGCATCTGCTGCAGATTATCGACAAGATTGTCTCCGCGGTGGGCCGGCGCGTGGATGAATCGACCCCGATGGTGGATGCGCGCCTGAAGGACGGCTCGCGTGTGAATGCGATTATCGGGCCGCTGGCGATCGACGGACCGATCCTTTCCATCCGGCGATTTGGATCGTCTCCGCTGTCGGCGGACAACCTGCTGCATTACAAGGCGCTGAGCCCGCCGATGCTGGAAACTCTGCAGGCCGCTGTGAAAGCGCGGCTGAACATCGTGATCGCGGGCGGCACCGGCTCCGGTAAGACGACGCTGCTCAACATGCTATCGAGCTTCATCTCGGAGAAAGAGCGAATCGTCACCATTGAAGACTCGGCCGAACTGCAGCTCAGGCAGGAGCATGTTGTGCGCCTGGAGACGCGGCCTCCGAACGTAGAGGGGAAGGGCGCGATACGGCAGCGCGAGCTGGTGATCAACGCACTGCGTATGCGTCCGGACAGGATCGTGCTCGGCGAGGTGCGCGGCGAAGAGGCGCTGGACATGTTGCAGGCCATGAATACGGGCCACGACGGGTCTCTGACTACGATCCACGCTAATACCCCCCGTGACGGCCTGGCCCGTCTGGAAACGATGTGCATGATGGGCGACATCCGCCTGCCGGACAAGGCGATTCGGGCGCAGATCTCGTCGGCGGTCCACCTGATCGTGCAGGCGGCGCGTATGAGCGACGGCAGCCGGCGCATCACCCACATCACGGAGCTGACCGGCAGCTACAGCGATGTGATCAGCATGCAGGATCTGTTTGTGTTCGAGAAGGACGGCCTTGGTCCGAACGGTAAGGTCAAAGGCAGGTTCCGTTCGACGGGAATTATGCCCAAATTTACCGAACACCTGAAAGCCGCGGGCATTCCAATCCCCCCCGGGCTGATGGACCACTCGATGGAAGTGTGACGCAATGATGATGCTGATTTCAGGATTTGTCGCGATTCTCGCCGTAACGTTCGGCGTGATGATGTTGGCCGCCGGGCCCAGCCGCCACGACAAGCGCGTGGTACAGAGGCTCGCGGTCATTCAGGCAGGTACCGCGCGGGCGGGTTCAGGCGAGGTAGATGTGACCAGCCTGTTGAGGCCGACTTCGACGGGCCGCTTTGGCTGGATCGACGACTCCTTCGAGAGATATTCGATCTGGCAGAACCTGCAGAAGTTCGTGATGCAGTCGGGCGTGAACAGCCCCGCCTCGGGGCTGATGGTGCAGTCTGTGGCGATGGCGGTGATCGGTCTTTTGATCGCGATGGTCACCTATCCCCAGCCTTCGGTTGAGATTGTGGCGGTGGTCGTGCTGGGAAGCCTGCCGTGGGTCAGGGTCATCTGGGCGCGCTCGCGCAAGATGAAGGCATTCAACCACAATTTGCCGGAGGGGATCGACATGCTGGCGCGGGCTCTTCGGGCAGGGCATGCTATGCCGAGCGCGATCGAGATGGTAGGCAACGACGCGCCACCGGCAATTGCGCCGGATTTTGCCGAGGTATTCCGGCAGCAGAACTTCGGACTGCCAATGCGCGACGCGCTTCTACAGATGCTGGATCGTGTGCCCTCGCCGGATCTGCGAGTTCTGGTGACGGCGATTCTTGTGCAGCGCGAAACGGGCGGCAACCTGGTTGAGGTGATGGATCGTACGGTCTTCCTGATTCGCGAGCGGCAGAGGATTCAGGGCGATATCAGGATTCAGACGGCGCAGGGGAGATTGACAGGCTGGATTTTGAGCCTGATGCCGATTGGATTAATGGGGATCCTCAATCTCATCGATCCCGGCTACTCGAAGATCCTGCTTACGGATCCGCTCGGGCGCAAGCTGTGCTACGTCGGGCTCGCGCTGATCGTGGTGGGCGCGCTGATCATCCGGCAGATTGTCAACGGAGTGGACGTTTAAGGCGGAAGAAATGGATCTGATCTTCTATATCGCGATTGGTGTGATGGTGGCTTCGATGGTTGCACTGGCTTGCGCGCCGCTGTTTCTGCGCCCCGGGCGGCACGAGCGGCGGTTGCTCGAGGTTGTGACGAGCGACCGGCCGGACCAGAGAAAGATCAGCGACAAAGAAGTCCTGCGAGAGAAAGTGCTGGCCATGGCGCGGGCGCTCCATTCACGCATCGGCTTTGCTGGAGACGACAAACTGAAGGCCAAGATGCTGAGCGCGGGACTGCGCGGTTCCAACAAGATGGACATGTATCTGACGGCCCGCGTGGTGGCTCCCCTGGCGGGCATTGCAGGCGGAAGCTTCGTTCCGGGCAGCGCATTGATGTGGTGCATGGTCTTCGGCGGTCTCGGCTACCTGCTTCCGGATCTCTGCCTGACGCGCCTGGTGAAGAGGCGTCAGAAGCGGATTCAGAAGAGCATTCCCGATGCGATCGATCTTCTGGTGATTTGCGTGGACGCCGGCCTGGGACTGGATCAGGCGCTGCTGAGGATCGGCCAGGAGATCAAGGCCAGCCATCCGGAGCTGCACGAGGAATTCATGCAGATCAACTTCGAGCAGCGCGCCGGGAAACCGCGCCTGGAAGCCTGGCAGAGCCTTGCAGACCGAACCCAGCTGCAGGAGTTTGCCTCGCTGGTAACGATGCTCACGCAGACGGACCGGTTCGGTACTCCGATTGTGCGCGCCCTGAGCCGCTTTGCGGAGGAGATCCGGACCAAGCGCAGGCAGCGCGCCGAAGAGGCCGCGTCGAAGACGAAGATCAAGATTTTATTTCCGCTGGTGTTGTTTATCTTCCCGTGCATCTTCATTGTGCTGATCGGGCCGGCGGTTCTGTCGTTGATGCAGACGCTGGGACCGCAGCAATAAGGGAACGACCAGCGAGTTTTGCGGAAAACGCGGGTGCGTAGCTGAAACGCGCCGGAAAGGAGAACGGAGATGGAAATGACAACGATTGTTCGCATTGTCGCCGGTGTGCTGGCTGTACTCGCGGTAGCCGTGATTGCCTTCCGCAGAAGCAGGAAGACGACCTAAGGTCGTCAGCCCGTAAGCAAAGCTTTTGATATTCAGTTTCGGCATTGCCGGGAAAGGAGACGGATCCATGGACACAACTCTTCTTGTTCGCATTGTTGCCGCCGCGCTGGCTGTGGTGGCTGCAGGGGTTATCGTTATTCGCCGCAAAAAGACAACTGCCTAAGATGCGGCCGCAAGCCGCATCCCAGGGTTTTGACGGGTGTTTATCTACAGCATTTGAGAAGTTCCGCCGCCAGATGTGAGTTGTCCAAGGGCCGCCTGCCTGTTGTTGGCTAGCGACTCGAGGATGGCGACCGGTGACGGATCAACTCGAAAAATGCTTCAGCTGTGAAGGAGGATGCAGTGACTGACTCAATAATGGTTGTTGTCATTGTTGCTGGCGCGGTGGCGGCACTTGTCCACCAAGTGCTGGTCCATCCTTCGAACTGAATCCGGTGGCGAGTAATACTGAAATGAAACATATCACTCTTAGAAATACCGGGAAGGCCGTAACGATCGGCACGAAGATTGTGCCTGCTGATACGTTCCTAACTCGATTGTTCGGCCTTCTCGGAAAAACAGGTCTTGAACCTGGCAGCGGACTGCTGATTCGTCCGTCGTCGGGCGTACACACGATGGGAATGTTGTTTTCCATCGACGTCGTCGGGCTGGACAAGGCGATGCGCGTGGTGAAGGTTTGGCGGAGGCTGCGGCCGTTTCGCCTGACAAGCATCAGCATGAAAATTCGCAGCGTACTCGAATTGCCGGCGGGGCAGATCGATGCATGTCAGATCGAGTGCGGCGATCAGTTGGAGATAGTAGAGGCTTAAAGGCGCGATCAGTTCAGGTGCGTTTTGATGATCTGGCCGATTGTCGGCCGGGGCGGCAACGCCGCGCTTTCGTAGCTATTCAGCAGGAATTGCCCTCCGAGGATAAGCAGCCAGATCCAGAGCGCGAGGCGCAGAGGACGGCGTGGGATACGCGTGCTGAGCATGACTCCGCTAAGGGCGCCGACGGCTCCGCCGGCGATCAGGTGGAGCAGAAGTCCCGAGTCCGCGTTGCGGGAAAACCAGTGAGCTCCGCTGCCGATGAGCGACAGGATGAAGCCAAAGGCGATATCGGTGCCGACAACCTGTGCGGGAGCGAGCGGGGTGAGTCCGAGGAGGGCCGCGCTACCCAGCGCGCCTGCACCGGCTGAGGAGAAACCCACCTCGGCTCCCACGGGAAGCATGAGCCAGGGCAGCAGGCGGCTACGATCGCGGGCGTCGCGGTTCTGCCTCATTGGGCGAAACGAATAGACAATCTGCCAGGCCGCGGTGCCGACCAGAATGGCGCCCAGAAGTGCGTTGAGCAGATTCTGCGATCCCACAGTTACAAGATGCCTGAGGAAGAGCGAGCCGAGGAGCACTCCGGGGACGCCGCCAAGAAGCATATAGCCGAGGGTGCGCCACGCGATGTTGCCGCGAACGACCTGCGCAGGAACGAGAATCAGTTTGACGGCCGCGGAGAAGGTGAGGCCGATTCCCACTGCGATGGGCGCGGGGACGCCAAGGAACAGGACGAGCACCGGCACTGTGACGGTACCGGCTCCTACGCCGGTGAGCGCGATGAAGAGTGCGATGAAGAATCCGATGATGTACTGCATGGGGTCTCCGTCCCGCTCGCTACTTTGCGGGCGCCTCGATATGGATTCCGCACTCGACTTTGCGGCCTGCCCAGCGGCCTGAGCGCGGATCGTTGGGGTCAAGCGGAAGCGACGTGCAAGGCTCACAGCCGATCGAGGTGTACCTGCGGGCGTAGAGCGGCAACAGCGGTATGCTTAGCTGCTCGCAGGCGTACCAGACATCGCGCGTGGTCCATTGAGCCAGCGGCGCCAGCTTGAGCACCTGTTTGCCGCCTGGAAGGGTGAAGATCGCCGACTCTTCGAGCGCGGCGCGGCTTTTCGCCTGCTCGCGGCGCAGTCCAGTGAGCCAGACCCGGTAGTTTGCGACAGCGTTGAAGAGCGGCTCGACCTTGCGCAGCTTGCAGCACAGGTCGGGCGAGGATTGATAAAGCAGGCCGTGCTCGGCTTCCTGCTGGGCCACAGATTTTTCAGGGAGAAGGTTGATGAGATTGAGACGCCAGCCACGAGCGACCTGGTCGCGATAGGTGTAGGTCTCGGCGAAATGGTAGCCCGTGTCGAGGAAAAGGATCGGCAGGTCGGGTTCGAGTTCAATGGCCAGCCTTGTGAGCAGGACGTCCTCGGCCTGGAAGCTGCATGTGAGGCAGACGTCGCGGTTGCCGGGGAGAACGCGGGCAAGGGTCGAGTGGAGCCAGTCGAGTTTCATGCTGACTTGGTTCTGAATTGTGGCGACCGTCATGGGTGATCCGCCTTTCCCGATACAAAAATGCCGGATTGGGTGAGCAGCCGATGCACGGCAGCGGTTGCGCCCTGGAGATCGCCGGCATCGACGGTGATGGTTTGGTCTCCGGCGCGAGCGATGAGAGTGTTGTTGTCTGCCGTTCTGGTAATGAGGGCGATGAGGCCTGCGTCAACAATGATCTGGACGAGGCTGGGTACATTCGACTCGATCTGGACCGTGACTGCTCCCAGATCGAAGAGGAAGCGCTCGACCTTATCAGTGATTGTGGGCGGTCCGGTGAGCTCGAGGACGCCGCCGTGATGTCCGAAGCGGGCAAACCGATCGGCTGCGGTTACAGGGCTGAGATGGGCGGCTGCGGCATGCGGGTGATCTGTTACGGCAACGATCATGCCTGCGGCAACGGTGCCGTTGGTGAGCGGGTCGATGAGGATGAAGGAACCCGTGGAGCGATCGAAGCTGTAGGGGTCGACTGCGATGGGTTGCAGCAGCGAAAGATTAACCACGCCGATGCTGTTCATCTCCAGCGTTTCGGCTGGCTCATGGGTCAGGGTGCTGATGTTTGTGCGGTGATCGATGGAGGTGACGAACACGGGCACTGAACGCGTCGTGTGCTTGAGCAGGTAGCGGCGGCTGGGGTCGAGCGAGCGCTGATCCATCCATACCAGAGCGGCCCGGATGGATTTGGTAAATGCCGGAGGGGAGTCGTCGGAAAAGATAAGGTCGCCGCGGCTGATGTCGAGCTCGCGGTCGAGCACGAGAGTGACAGAGAGCGGTGCTTGAGCTTCGGTGAGGTCTCCATCCCAGGTGACGATGCGTTCGACTGCGGCGGTTCGGCCGGAAGACGCGATGGTTACTGAGTCGCCGGGGCGAATGGTTCCGGAGGCGACCTGACCCGCAAAGCCACGAAATGTGTGATCAGGGCGCAAGACACGCTGAACGGGAAAGCGGAATGGTGCGGAGCGCGCTTCGTCCGATGCCGGGAGTGATTCGAGAAGCTCGAGCAGGGTGGGGCCGTCGTACCAAGGCATCGCATCGGAGCGATGAACGATGTTGTCGCCTATCAACGCACTGACTGGAACGAAGGTAGCCTCGACGGGTGTTCCTGTGTCTTCGGCAATGCGATCAAGAACGGCTGCGAAGTCATGCTCGATAGCGCGGAACGCGGCTTCGCCGTAGCCGACGAGGTCCATCTTGTTTATTGCGACGATAACGTGCCGCACCCGCAACAGCGATGCGATGTACGCGTGGCGGCGTGACTGCACCAGCACGCCCTTGGACGCATCGATGAGTACGATGGCGGCGTTTGCGGTGGAAGCGCCGGTGGCCATGTTGCGCGTGTACTGTTCGTGACCAGGGGTGTCGGCAATGATGAACTTGCGGCGGGCGGTAGAGAAGTACCGGTAGGCCACGTCGATGGTGATCCCTTGCTCGCGTTCGGCGCGCAGGCCATCGGTTAATAGCGCGAAATCGAGCTGGCCGGGTGCGGTGGTTCCTTTGCCCTCGATGGAGCGGACTTGATCGTCGTAGACGGACTGCGTGTCATAAAGCAGGCGGCCGATAAGTGTGGATTTTCCGTCGTCCACACTGCCAGCGGTTGAAAAACGGAGCAGGTCCTTCCCGCGCTCTTCGCGCAGAAAGTCGTGGATGGAGAAGGAGGACAGGGTCGCGGTTCCCATTCAGAAATAGCCCTCCCGTTTCTTGATTTCCATCGAACCCTCCTGATCGTGATCGATTACGCGATTCGCGCGTTCGGAGGAACGGAAGGAAAGCAACTCCGCGATGATGTCGGGGATTGTTTCAGCGTCGGAGCGGATGGCGCCGGTGCAGGGGCTGCATCCGAGGGAGCGCAGGCGAGATTTGACGAGCTGTGGCTTCTCGCCGCCCAGCGCGACGAAGTCCTGCTCGATGGGAAGAAGCGCGTCGCCGCGGATGTACATCGGACGCTCTTTCGCGAAGTAGAGGTCAACGACGGGGATTTTCTCTTCGTGGATGTACTGCCAGACATCGATCTCGGTCCAGTTGGAGAGCGGGAAGACGCGGATGCTTTCGCCGGGATGGATGCGGGCGTTGTAGAGATTCCACAGCTCGGGGCGCTGGTTCTTCGGGTCCCATTGTCCGGCTTCGTCGCGGAAGGAATAGATGCGCTCCTTGGCGCGGGATTTCTCTTCGTCACGTCGCGCGCCGCCGAAGGCTGCATCGAATTTGTAATGACGCAGACCGTCCAGCAGGGCCTGGGTCTTGAGTAGTCCGCAGCAGCGCTTGGTGTCGAGCACGATCGGGTTGGTTCCGGCGGCGATTGCGGGTTCGTTGCGCCAGACGAGGAGTTCGGCACCGATCGAGCGTGCCATGTTGTCGCGAAAGGCAAGCATCTCGCGGAACTTGAAGCCGGTATCGATGTGAAGGAGCGGGAAGGGAATCGATCCGGGATAGAAGGCTTTCTGCGCGAGGCGCAGCATAACGGATGAGTCTTTGCCGATGGAGTAAAGCATCACGGGCCGCTCGAATTCGGAGGCTACTTCGCGGATGATATGGATGCTCTCGGCCTCGAGCAGACGAAGATGGCTCAGGCGGGATGGCGTAGCTGGGCTGATTGGCGGTGAGAACGGCTTGGACTCGAATTCGGCGACCGGCATGCAGACCTCGTTGGTAAGTAGGTGCTGAAAGCCGGAAACAGTAGAGACAGACCCGGCAGATCAGCTACGGGTGTGTCTTCTGGATCGGAATATAAAGAAGGATCAGAGACTACTGCATACACCCGTCGAACGTGCGCGACAGGCGACAACAGAAGCGGGTTTTAGAAGCCCGGATCATCTCTGCAGACATGATAGCAAACTGGCGGTTGGTATGCGTGACGCTCTCAGAAAAGGAACTTGACGCCGAGCTGAAGTTGCCTCGATGTGGTTGACGTTGCGGTAATGACGCCCGCCGTGGGAGAGAATGCTGCGGCTGCTGTTGGTTTCGACGGAGTAGGACCGTTGCTCAGGACGACGGGGTTGGGCGTAGTGAAATTGGCGCGGTTGAAGATGTTGAAGTACTCGGCGCGGAACTGGGCGTGCAGGTGTTCGTGAATCGTGGTGGTCTTTCCGAGGGAAAGATCAAGGTCGGCGAGGCCGGGTCCGCTGAGTGAGTCGCGGCCGGCGTTGCCGAAGGTTCCTGCTTGGGGCGCAGCAAATGCTGCCGGGTTGAACCACTGGGACGCTGTCCGTAGATACAGCGGGCCGCTAAAGTCGGGACTGAGCGATGGGCGGACAGGGTTGCGGGTGTCTCCATTGCCCGTGGGGTTGTAGCCGAGTTGCGGAGAGAATGGGAAGCCGCTCTGTATGGATGCGATGCCGCTCAGCGTCCATCCCGAGACGAACTGCTGGCCCACCGACGACACATTGTTGAGCCATGCGTGGCCCTGGCCAAGGGGCAGTTCCCAGGTGCCGTTGATCGCTGCAATCTGGCTGATGTTCGTGGCGGCGAGCGCGTAGTCGACCTTTGGATTGCCGGGAAACGAAACGTAGGCCGGTGTGTTGGCGGAGACGCTGGTGTTCCAAGCTGAGCCATCGTCGAGGTTCTTCGACCATGTGTAGACGCCGCGCAACTGCAGACCGTTGCCGTACTGCCGCCGCACGTCTACTTCGAGAGCGTTGTAATTGCTGACTCCTTGCGAGACCCACGAGGTCGTGTTGGCCAGTTGAGGATTGGCGAGCTTCGTTGTCGTGTAATAAATGGTTCCCGCGGGAAGCGAAGCGGGGCATGACGCAGCTGGGCAGACGACCCAGGGTGGGGTGTTCTGGTCTTCAGAGAGGATCTGATGGTACCCATGGGATCCGATGTAGCCGACGGTGAGCGAGGTACGAGGCGCGATCTGCTGCTCGACCCTGGCTGTCCATGCGAGAACGGTGGGTGTCTGGATGTTGGGCTGGACATTACTTGGCGAAACAAGGCCGCCGGTGGCGGCGGCGGTTGAGAGATCGGGAAGCTTGCTCACGGCGGTGTTGCTGTACGAGAGCGTTGCATTGAAGGGCGCGGTCTGGTCGAGGCGATAGTCGAGCGTATCGAGCAGGGCGCGATGCAGACCGAAGCTGCCTTTGACGGCCGTCTTTCCGTTGCCGAAGACGTCCCATGCGATGGCAACGCGCGGCTCCGGCATGAATTTGGCACGATTGTCGAAGAGCGCCGAAGAGCCGACAGTCGGATTCGTGTTGATCACGCCGTTGGTGAATCCGTAATTGGAGGCGCGGCCTTGTGCCTCGTTCCAGCCGGTTGAAGATTCGAAGCGAATGCCTCCGCGTACTTCGAGTCTGGGCGTGGCTTTCCATGCGTCTTCGATGAATCCTGCCGTGAAGAGAGATCGCCAGCCAAGCTCGGTTGGCCCAGGGACGATGGTGTACTTCGAAACGGTGCCTTGCTCGAAAGCGGCGAGCGTTGAGAACGAGGCTTGTCCGTACTGGTTCTGGGCGAGGAAATCGTTCGACTGTAAGCGCTGCAGCCAGATGCCGGCCTCGATCTGGTGTCGGCCATGTGTCCAGTAGATGTGGTCGTCGACGGTGAAGAGATTGCGCGTGGTCGCGTTGTTGCTGCCAGTGTTGGCGCCGGCGAGCGTGATCTGGGATGAGCCGTTCGACGCAGTGCTGCCGGAGATCACGATAGAGCCGACGGGAGCACCGGTGACCCAGCCGGGCACGGAATCGGGAACGATGCCATTGAAGAAGAAGCTCGCGCGCGAGTATCCGAAGCGGAAGGTGTTGAGCAGTTGAGGCGAGAAGACGTGCTGCTCCTGCACACTGGCGACCTGCTCGCGCAGGCTCTCGTAAATAGCTGAGTACGGATTGGCGCTCGGGGTCGTCGCGTCGCTGTCGTCGATGGTGTAGACGCCGAAGAGCAGATCGTTCTGCGAGAGATTTGCGTCGATGCGAGTGGTACCGAAGTCCTCACGCACGTGCTGTGGCGGATTGGAATAAGCTACGGCGATGCCCTGGCCTAGATCCACGGTTCCCTCGGGCCATAGAGCAAGTAACGGCTGCACGCTGGGGACAGCGGCGGCGCGGGACGCAGCATCGGGAACAAAGGTCACGTCGCTCAAGCCTAGGTGCTGACGGTAGCCTTCGTAGTTGCCGAAGGCGAAGACCTTGTCGCGTCGCACGGGCCCGCCGAGCGCGATTCCGAAGTCGTTCCGCTGGAATGGAGGGATCTGCGCCTGATCGAAGTAGTTGCGGGCATCGAGCGCGCTGTTGCGGAAGAACTCGTAAGCGGATCCGTGAACGTTGTTGTTTCCGGATGCGGTGACGATGGATACCTGCGCGCCGGTGCGCTTGCCGTAGTTAGCTCCGTAGGTGTCGCTGACGGCGTTGAATTCGCGCACGGCCTCGACGCCAAGCAACTGGCCGCTGGTGCCGCCGGGAGTGACGTTGATCAATGAAGCGCCTGTGTACTCGATTCCGTTCAGGAGGAAGAGATTATCCTGAGGCCTTCGTCCAGAGATGGAAAACATGTTGCCGACGGAGGAGTTTGAGGTTCCGACGCCGCCCTGCCGCTGCGTTGTGTAACTGACCGATGCGGGATTGAGTTCGAGAAGCTGGTCGAAGCTGCGGCCGTTAAGAGGAAGATCTTTAACCTGGCGTTCGGTGACAAGTCCTGAAGTTTGCAGTGTGGAGGTGTCGACGGCTGCCGGAGTGTCGACTACGGTGACAATCTGCTGCACCGCGCCGACGGTGAGCGGCAGGTGGAGTTGAATGTGCTGGGCGACGGCGACGCTGATGCCGGTGCGTTTGAGCGGGGCGAAGCCGTCTTTTTCGACGGAGATGGAGTAGACTCCGACGGCGACCGAAGGCGCGGAGAAGGTGCCATCGGCGGCCGTGGTGAGGTTGCGCTCGGTGGCGGTCTCCTCGTTGCGAATGACGACTCTCGCCTGGTCGAGTGGGGCGCTTGAAGGGTCGAGGACGACGCCGGAGATTGTGCCGCCTACCATCTGCGCGACTGAAAACGTCGGGGGAACGGTGACAACTCCGAAAACAACTAATAATAGGTGTAGGCCTCTGGAAGCGTACAAACGATGCATGACTGCACTCCTCAAATAAGCGATTGGTATGTCGAAATAAACAATCGGAAGCGGGAGCGGTGCGCGAGCAGTCAGCGACAACAACCGACAAAGCTGCGGCAGATGCGGCGAGTCTGGAGAGGCGAGTACGCTGGCGATAAGACGATCATTCGGCTGCTCTGAACTTCCTGGCTTTTGAAGGTGGTACTGCTGCCGGGGTGAGTACGCGGCAGATCAATAAGAGTAAGTCAGAGGCAACAACAGGCCGCGAGCGCCGGAGAGGCGCTCCGATGAGGCAATGGTCTCATCCGGAGAAGCATAGTGAGACGGTAGCACGACTGGTGCATGAGAGCAAAATGTCAACTGCAGGGTGCGCAGGGAGATCAAAGAATATTTACGGCCCGCGCAGCGAGGAGTGCGACCGTGGCAAGCGAGATAAGTGCCTGGATCATGGTCATGGCTTTGGCCCAGCGCGAAAGGACAGGAGTATCCGTGGGCGAAAACGCCGTGCTGGTATTGAAGGCGAGAAACAGATAATCGATAAAGCGTGGGCTCCAGCACTCCTCGCCCATTTCGCGCTTGGCCTGCTGGTCAAGCATCATCTGCGGGAAGAGGAAGGCTCCATCGACGTGGGCGCCGCGCAATTCGCGCGCACGGGGACCTCCACCGTCGAGTCTCCAGTACCAGGAGGCGAAGACGAGGATGTTTGTAATCCACAGGGCGCCGGCGGAGCGCAGCATTTCCGAGGGGGCCTGCTTATGAGAAGGCAGCGCCGCGACCAGCAATCCAAGAGAAAGGACCATATCGATGGTCACGACTGAGGTGACCACATAGCCCAGAATCTTATTGAGGACGTCGTATCCGCAGTATCGCGCCCACACGATGGGAACCATCAGCACGCCGACGACGGCAATCAGCAGCCAGTCCGGGCCAAGAGACAGATCGGAGGGGAGGGCCAGCCGTAATCCCCCCACTGCCAGCAGGGCAACCATTGCAGGCCAGCGTGGCTCCAGCCTTATTGGTTTTATGGGACGCTGCGGTTGAGTAGCCACGTTCATGACGTGCATTCATCATGCAGGCTCGGTGCGCCGGTAGCAAGTTTACAGAGCGGCAGTTGTATTTCACGCCCCTGCTGGCGTCCCAGGAGCCCTGAAGTTTGCGCACGTACCTGCTGCCCCGGCAACTTGACAGGTATAGACAGGTATACAGAGACTGGCGAAGACACCACTTTCAGTCGGAGGGCGTTGCGGCGTGATCCATCGTTGGATGGCAACAGGGGTAGTTCTGGGTTCGGTTCTGATAACTTTTTCCGCCAATGCGCAGACAGCAAGCGCGGCCTTCAACAACACCCTCATGCCGCAGCCGGCGCACCTCACGGTGAACTCGGGGTCGCTCGCCATCACGCCGCAGTTCACCGCAGCTGCTGATAAATCTCACGACGCGAGACTCGATGACGCGATCGGCCGCATGCTTGTACGGCTGGAGATGCAGACCGGCGTGCAGATTGCGAGGACGGCTTCCACTGGCCCCGCGACGCTGACCATCACAGTGGACGGTCCCGGCGAAGCGGTGCAGGGACCTGACGAAAACGAGAGCTACTCCCTCGAAGTGACTGCGAACGGCGCGCATATTAAGGCCGCAACCGTTGTCGGAGCTATTCACGGCCTCGAGACCTTTCTCCAGTTGGTGCAGAACGACAGCAAGAGCTATTTCGTTCCTGCGGTCTCCATAGACGATGCTCCGCGGTTTCGCTGGCGCGGCCTGATGATCGACTGCAGCCGACACTTTCAGCCGATCGACGTAATCAAACGCACTCTCGACGGGATGGCGGCGGTGAAGATGAATGTCTTCCACTGGCACTTGAGTGACGATCAAGGCTTCCGGATAGAGAGCAAGGTCTTTCCCAAGCTGACCGGCATGGGATCCGACGGACTGTTTTACACGCAGGATCAAGCGCGCGAGATCGTAGCATACGCACGCGAGCGAGGTATTCGCGTCGTGCCAGAGTTTGATATTCCGGGCCATGCGCAGTCGTGGATGGTCGGATATCCAGAGCTGGCCAGCGGCACCGGACAGGATTACGGCGGGCCATATCAGATCGAGCGGCAGTATGGGATCTTCGATCCTGTAATGGACCCGACCCGCGAGAGCACTTACAAGTTCCTCGACAAGTTTGTTGGGGAGATGGCGGAGATCTTTCCCGATCCCTACATGCATATCGGCGGCGACGAGAACAATGGCGTGCAGTGGAAGGCGAATCCGCGCATTCAGGAATTTGCGAAGAAGCACGATCTCAAGGACACGGCCGCGCTGCAGACCTATTTCAATCAGCAGCTGTTACCTATTCTGAAGAAGCACGGCAAGCGCATGGTTGGCTGGGATGAGGTTTTTGCGCCGGGACTCTCAAAGGACGCTGTTATCGAGTCATGGCGCGGCTTCGATTCACTTGCCGCCAGCGCAAAGGCTGGATACGATGGCATTCTCGCCCAGCCCTACTATCTCGACCACATCGAGTCCGCCGAGTTCCACTACCTCGCCGACCCGGTGCCTGTCGGCACAACGCTGACACCGGAGGAGCAGGCTCGAATCCTCGGCGGCGAAGCATGCATGTGGAGCGAGCACGTCTCGCCGCGCAGTATCGATTCGCGCATCTGGCCGCGCACGGCGGCGATCGCGGAGCGCCTCTGGTCTCCGCAGAGCGTGAACAACGTAGACGACATGTATCGCCGCCTCTGGGTGGAATCGCTGCGGCTCGAAGCTGTGGGCCTGACGCAGCTCTCAGCTGAAGATGTCGGTCTGCGGCAGCTTGCCGGGACGGCGCAGATCGGGCCGCTGCGTGTTCTCGCAAGCGTGCTCCAGCCGGTCGGCTTTGACCAGCGCTACGAAATGCAGCACACATCGCAGCTTACGCCGATGGATCACCTGATTGACGCAGTGCGGCCTGATCCGCCTTCGCGTCACAAGATGCAACTGCTGGTGAAGGCATACCTCGCGAATCACGATATAGCCGCGCGCGCTGAACTGACTGCGGCGTTTGAGAGCTGGATCGCGGCTGGCCCGAAGGCACAGGCGCTGATGACGGCGGCTCCCCTGTTGCAGGATCCAGCACCGAGGGCTCAGCAGCTTTCGGATCTAGGAGCCGCAGGCCTTGAGGCGATCGGTTACATCGAGAAGCAGCAAGCACCTCCTGCTGGATGGCTGCAGTCCAAACAGGCGGTGATCGATCAGGCGGCAAAGCCGGTGGGCCTGGTGCGGTTTACTGTGCTGGAGCCCGTGCGCGAGCTTGTGACCGCAGCCGGAAAATAGAACGGTCTCCCTGCGGCGGTGCGCGCCGCAGGGAAGACAATATTTCAGCGTCCGCCGGATTCGATAACCCGTTCGACCTGCTCTGTTCCGAGCGCCCGCTCGGCCTCAGCCGTCGTGATGAGCGGGGTGGTGTCGCGGATGAACAGATAAACAGCGCCGGCGATGATGGCACCGATAAATGGCGCCACTATAAACAGCCATAGTTGTTGCAGCGCCCATCCACCGACGAATATCGCGGGACCGATGCTCCGGGCCGGGTTCACTGATGTGTTGGTAATCGGAATTCCCACAAGGTGGATGAGTACCAGGACCAGACCGATGGGGATGCCGGCGAAGCCGACGGGGGCCTTGATGTCCGTTGAGCCGAGAACCGTGAGCACGAGGAAGGCGGTAAGCACAACCTCGGCGACGAATCCTGCAGCCATGGAGAACCCATCGGGCGAGTGAGCGCCGTAGCCGTTGGCCCCCAGTCCGCTGATTGTGAGCGGCATAACCGTACGGCAATCCCTTGGCGACAAAAAGTACCGCACCGGCGCCGATAATCGCACCGATGGTCTGAAAAATCATGTACATCGCGGCATCTTTGCCACCAATTTTGCGCGCAACGAGGATACCCAGCGTGACCGCCGGATTGATGTGGCAGCCGGAGACTGGCCCAATCGTATACGCCATTGCGAGGAGCGACAGTCCGAAGGCGAATGCCACGCCGAGGAAGCCTATATGCTTGCCTGCCAGCACTGCACTGCCCACGCCGCCAAAAACGAGCACAAACGTCCCGACAAGTTCTGCAGCATACTTTTTCATTAGTGCTTTCTGCCTTTCGTGAGGGGAGGTTTATACGGCAACGCCGACTATACGCCCATGAATTGAGGCAGAACATAAAAAAGCGGGCGCTGGCCGCGATTTTTAGCGCGGGATGCTGAGCTGGCCGACGGCGACTGCGGAGTACTGCTGCCTGTACCAATCGACTGTTCTCCGGAGGCCCTCCTCGAAGCTGACGGCAACTCGATAGCCGAAAGCTTCGCGTGCGGAAGTAATGTCAGCCAGAGAATCGCGAATATCTCCTGTACGCGGGGGGCCGTAAATCGGCTGTTCTTTGAAATCGAGGAGTTCAGCGAGAATCTTAAAGGTTTTGTTCAAGCTATGGCGCTCGCCGCAGGCGACATTGAAGACGCGTCCGGCGATTTTTTCTACCGGAGCGGCCATGGCCAAAATATTGGCTGAGACAGCGTTATCTATATAGGTGAAGTCGCGCCCCTGCTCGCCATCTCCGAAGACGGTTGGCCGTTCGCCCCGCATCATTTGAAGAGTGAATCTGGCCATGACACCGCTATAGGGCGAATCTGGCACCTGCCGAGGTCCAAAAATGTTGAAGTAGCGGAGGCAGCAGGTCTCGAGGCTGTAAACCTGCCAGTAGCTCTTCATGTAAAACTCGCCGGCGAGCTTTTGGACGGGATACGGCGCAATCGGCATTGGGACCATGGTTTCCACGCGGGGGAAGCCCGGCTGGTTGCCGTAGGCAGACGAGGAAGCAGAGTAGACGATGCGCCGCGTCCCGGCTGCGCGAGCACCTTCAAGCAGGTTGAACGTGCCGTCGATGTTTGCCGTGTGGCTGGTTCGCGGATCTTTGACCGAGCGGGGGACCGACGGCAGAGCCGCTACATGAAAGATATAGTCGACGCCTTGGCAGGCATCGGACACGGCTGAGGCATCGCGCAGGTCGCACTCCAGGAATTCGATGCGGTCGAGAAAACGGGCCAGATTCTCACGCCTTCCGGTCTCGAAGTTGTCCAAGCCGCGAATCTGATGCCCGTTCGGGGCGAGGGTTCGGACCAGTTCTTGTGTCAGGTGAGATCCGATGAAGCCGGCGCAGCCGGTCACTAAGTAACGAGCCATTATTACTTTATGGTAATCCGATCCTCCATTCCGGTGGGTGTCGAAAGCATGCTCCCTGAGGCATACTGAAAGTGCATGGGCGAAATTTCTCCGTTCCGGCTGGCACCGTACTTCCGCACCCGCATCTGGGGTTTTCACGACCTCGCACCTTGGTTCGACTTCAAAACCGAAGGCGAGCCCATAGGCGAAGTGTGGCTGACGGGCGAGATGTGCAAAGCCGCAACCGGACCGTTTGCCGGGCAGACGCTCCGCGTCATTACCGATCAGCACGGGCCGGAACTGCTGGGTTCGGCGCTGGGCGACGGGGAATTCCCACTGTTGATCAAGATTCTGTTTCCGAAGGAAAAGCTGAGTGTGCAGGTGCATCCCGACGATGCCATGGCGCGCGAGTACGGCGAACCCCGGGGGAAGACGGAATGCTGGTACGCGCTCGACGCACAGCCGGACGCCGCGGTCGCACTGGGCCTTCAGCCGGGCGTTACGACCGAGCAGGTGCGCCTGGCCATCAAGAACGCGACCCTCGAGGATCTGCTGGAAATGGTTCCCGTTCACAAGCACGACATGCTTTTTGTCGATGCGGGAACGGTGCATGCCATGGGCCCGGGCGTGGTTATTCTGGAGACGCAGCAGACAAGCGATCTGACCTATCGTATGTACGACTATGGCCGTCCGCGAGAACTGCACCTTGAAAAATCTCTTGAAGCGATGCGGCTCAAGACGCGCGCGGGAAAGGTGCCGCCGCACCCGGTCAACGGACACGCGGTGCTGATCGACGAAAAGTATTTCGAAATCGAGCGATGGACGCTTGCCGCGGGCGAAGCGCCAGCCGGTTTTGCTACGCCCATCGGCGCAGTGCAAATCTTCTTTGTTGCCGAGGGGGCGGTCAGTATCTTCTCGAACGGTGGCGAGCCGTTTTCTGCAGGCCGTTGCCAGCTTGCAGTGGTGCCTGCCGGGTCCAGCGGCGTAAGGTTCTGCATCGATGCTGCAGCCGATTTGATCCGCATCGTACCCAAAGCTGTTTAAAGTTATCAGTTCTCAGTTTCAGCCCCCAGTTTCCAGAAAAGGTTCGAACCGCTGACTGGGACTACCAACTGGGGACCAACAACCGGAGAGCGATTTGAAGATAGACTTTCGTCCCGTTATTCTCGCCGGAGGCAGCGGAACCCGTTTCTGGCCGCGCAGCCGCAAGGCTCAAGCAAAGCAAGTGCTGGCGCTCGATGGAGAGCGCACGATGATTCAGCATACTGTCGATCGGCTGCGGCCGCTGGCGGACCCGAAGAACTTCTGGATCATCACCAACGAGCTGCTTTCGGGGACGATCTGCCGTCAACTCGATACCGTCCCCGCGGAACAGGTCGTCTGTGAGCCGGCTGCCCGAAACACCGCCCCGGCCGTTGGCCTTGCCGCCTTCCTCATCGAGCGTCTCGCGCCGGATGCGGTGCTCGGCATCTTCCCATCCGACCATGTGATTGCGGCGGAGACGGCATTTCTTTCGGTGATCGAACGCGCGATCGAACTGGCCGCCGCAGGCGAGAATATGGTTGTCCTGGGGATCAAGCCGACGCGCGCCGAGACGGGATATGGCTATATCGAAACCGGGGAGACAGTCGCGTCCGGCATACAGCGGGTCCGCCGCTTTACCGAGAAGCCGAACCGCGAGCGCGCAGAGGAGTTTGTTGCCGCGGGTAATTACTTCTGGAACAGCGGCATGTTCATCTGGAGCGCCCGCACGCTTGCCAGTGCTGTGCGCGAGCACCTGCCGGAGATGGCTCCGCTGCTCGAAGAGATTGCCGCGGCTTACGGGACGCCGGCCTTTGAAGGTGTCTTCCGGGATCTCTACCCGAAGTGCGAGAACATCAGCGTCGATTACGCGATCCTGGAGCCGCGGTCAGCCAAGGGCGAGCACCGATCGAAGCTCTACTGCCTGCCCGCGGACTTTGGATGGAACGATCTCGGCTCGTGGGCGGCGCTCTATGAGCATCAGATTGAGAACGGATCGAACGCCGACGAGCACGCCAACGTCAACGAGAGCACTGGGAATGTGGTTATCGGCGCACAGGGCAATTACGTCTACGCGCCGACGAAGATGGTTGCTTTGGTCGGAGTGCGGGACCTGGTGGTAGTCGAAACAGCCGACGCGTTGCTGATCACCAGCCGTGAACACTCGCAGGACGTGGGTAAAGTAGTCAAGAAACTGAGTGCACGCGGCCGCACCGATCTGATCTGAAGGAACCACTCACAAGATTCCTGAAGAATTTTTATGGAGGGGCATGAGCAAAACTTCGGCAGTCAAGTTCGGAACCGACGGATGGCGCGGCATCATCGCCGACGACTTTACCTTCGCAAACGTTCGAGTAGCGGCGGCGGCGATCGCCAACTATCTGCTTGCAAGCTCCGATCCGAAAGAAGCAGTTGTGAAGGGAGTCTGTATTGGCTACGACACGCGCTTCGCGTCGCCGCTTTTCGCGCGCGCCGTCGCTGAGGAGGTCGCTTCGTCGGGAATTCCCGTGAAACTTGCCAACCGGATCACACCGACACCCGCGCTGTCCTATGCCGTGCGCCATCTCGGAGCGGCCGGAGGTGTGATGATCACCTCAAGCCACAACCCCTATCAGTGGAATGGCGTGAAGTACAAGGCGTGGTACGGCGGGTCGGGCAAGCCCTCGATCATGTCGGCTATCGAGTCGCGTCTCGAGGAGCCGCCGCACAAGGCCGCCGCTCCCGCTCGGATCGAAGAAACCGACTTCGTGCCTGATTACCTGGCCGCTCTCCGGCGCTTCGCGGATCTCGACCTCATCGCCAAGTCCGGGTTTCGCATTGCCGTGGACTGCATGTACGGAGCGGGCCGCGGCGTCCTCGCAGGAATCTTCAAGGATATCGGCGTGGATTACATCGAGATCCGCGCTGAGCATAATCCATTGTTTCCGGGGATCAATCCTGAGCCGATCGAGCCGCACGTGCGCGTTTTGCAGGATACTGTGGTCGAGCATAAGTGCGACGCCGGGCTGGCGACGGATGGCGATGCAGACCGCATCGGAGCAGTCGACGAGAAGGGCAATTTCGTCGACCCGCACAAGATCTTCTCCATCCTGCTCGAGTGGGTGCTCTCGCGCAAGAAGTGGCCCGGAGACGTGACGCGCGCCTTCAATACTACGTGCATGATCGATCGCATCTGTGAACGCTACGGGCGCAAGCTACACGAGCACGGTATCGGCTTCAAATTTGTCGTCGACCACATGCTCGAGAGCGACATTGTGATGGGCGGTGAGGAATCAGGCGGCATCGGATTGTCGCGGCATCTGCCTGAGCGCGATGGCCTGCTCAACGCTCTGCTGCTGGCCAACGTGATGGCCGAGGAGGGTAAGACGCTCGGCCAGCTTGTCGCCGCTATGCAGGAGAAATACGGCCATCACGAGTACGGGCGCATCGACCTGCATATTCCCGACGATCTGAAGAACGCGGCTATCGCCCGTGCGCGGGCCGGCGTGACCGAGTTCGCAGGGATGCCCGTCCTCAGCGTCGAAACGCTGGACGGCATCAAGTTTTACCTCGACAATCCTGAGGCGAAAGGTCTGCCGAATGCGGCCAGGACGTGGCTGCTGCTGCGCGCCTCGGGGACGGAGCCGCTGCTGCGCATCTATTCCGAATCAGTTTCGAAGGAATCAGTCACGAAGCTGCTCGAAGCGGCACGCGGGTTTGCGATGACGAGCAAGGGCTGAATGGCAGGCCTCGCCGGCTCGCGTTACCATGGATTGTCGAACTGATGGGAGGTCTTGCCATGGCCAATCCTGCGCGTACCTATCCCTACGAAACACGGCTGAACATCCTCTGTAAGCCGATGGAAGTCATCGACGAGAAGGCTCTTTCCGACGCCTGCGAATACAAGTGGTTCAACCAGACTCTCTGCAAGATCAATGAGTCAGTGGTGCGTCTCGGAGTGGTCGAGGGCCACTACCACTGGCACAAGCACGACAACGATGACGAATTCTTCTACGTCGTCGAGGGAAAGCTGTTCATCGACTTTGAGGGCCATAGCGTAGAGCTCAATCCCCGGCAGGGATTCGTCGTTCCTCGCGGCACCATACACCGCACACGCGCGTCGGAGCGGACAGTAATGCTGATGGTCGAGAACGCGGGGATCATTCCGACGGGGAATTGAGGGCTGAGACTCTAAGCCATCTACTTCTCGCTGCTTGGCGGCACCAGGCCCTTCAGCCGCAGATAGAGTGCGAGCGTGGCGTATTGCTCGTTATCGTGTGAGACGTTGCTCCAGGCGAAGCCGATCCGGGTGCGGGTGATCGGCCCGAGAGTCAGCATCTGAAGAAGGTTGTCGTCAGTGAGGGCGGCATAGGCCTTGTCGCACTCGCCGAAAGACGCCTGCAGTGCGGCCTGAATCGTTGCCTTGTCGGCAGTCTCCGGTGGAACCTTAGCGAGCGCGTCAGGAGCGGTTCCGTTGAGTGTGCCGCAGATGCGCACTTGCGCCTCGGTGACGTGGTTCACGACACGGGCAAAGGTTCGGATGTCTGGAGTGGGACGAAAGGAATAGCTCTCAGCCGGCATCTTGTCGGCGGCTTTCAGAATATTGGCCTTCAGGCCGTTATAGGCGCGCTGGACATCGGCCGGGGCGCTCAGCGGCTTCGCGGGCGGGGCTGGCTGATTCGCCGCAGGGGACGGAGCCTGCGCTGCCGCCAGGGCGGCACCAAGAAAAAGAGTGATAAGGACTGGATAGCGGAACACGGAGCGCTCCTTCGCCAGAATCCTAGCAGAGCCACGGCATCCTGAGAGAAGAGATATGCTGTCTTGTCATCGAATTTTCGCGTAACCGGACGCACTTCCGGCGAATCATGTATAAGGCGAAGGACACTCCCACAGAAACGAGGCCGATTTATGAGTACAGCGACTGCCGCTCCCGCTACGCCCCTGACACAGCTCTCTGCCTGGAAAGCGCTGAAGGCGCATTCCGAGAAGGTTGGCAGCCTGCACCTGCGCGGGCTTTTTAAAGACGACCCGGGCCGCGGCACTCGCCTGACGGCCGAAGCCGAGGGCATTTATCTCGACTACTCGAAGCACCGCATCACCGACGAGACCCTCAAGCTGCTGCTCGAGCTCGCTGAGGAGAGCGGACTCCGCGCCCGCATCGAAGCGATGTTCCGCGGGGACAAGATCAACATAACTGAGAAGCGTGCCGTTCTTCACGTGGCTCTGCGCGCGCCGAAGGGCGAGAAGATTCTTGTCGATGGCAAAGATGTTGTGCCCGAGGTCCATGAGGTGCTGGATCGCATGTCGGCATTCTCCGAGCGCGTGCGCAGCGGCGAGTGGAAGGGCCACACTGGCAAGTCGATCAAGAACGTTATCAACATCGGTATTGGAGGCTCTGACCTTGGCCCGGTGATGGCATACGAGGCCCTGCGCCACTACAGCCGCCGGGACATGACTTTCCGGTTTGTCTCAAATGTCGATGGTACCGATTTTGCCGAGGCCACCCTGGATCTCGACGCCGAGGAGACGCTGTTCATTATTTCGTCGAAGACCTTCACCACGCTGGAGACCATGACCAATGCGCACACCGCACGAGCGTGGGCGCTGAAAAAACTGGGCGACGAGAAGGCCATCGCAAAGCATTTCGTCGCCGTTTCGACCAATGCGGAGGAAGTCACGAAGTTCGGCATCGACACGGCGAACATGTTCGGCTTCTGGGACTGGGTCGGAGGCCGTTACTCGATGGATTCGGCGATCGGCCTTTCGACCATGCTGGCTGTCGGGCCGGAGAACTTCCGCAAGATGCTGGCCGGGTTCCATTCCATCGACGAGCATTTCCGAACGGCTCCGTTCGAGAAGAATCTGCCCGTGCTCATGGGACTGCTCTCGGTCTGGTACAACGACTTTTTCGACGCGCAGACGGTCGCCGTTTTGCCCTACGAGCAATATCTGAAGCGCTTTCCGGCCTACCTGCAGCAGCTCACGATGGAAAGCAACGGCAAGCACGTGACGCTAAGCGGCGAGAAGGTGGGTTATCAGACCGGTCCGATCTTCTGGGGTGAGCCGGGTACGAACGGGCAGCACTCCTTCTATCAGCTCATTCACCAGGGAACGAAGTTGATTCCATGCGATTTCATCGGCTTCGCCAAGACGCTGAATCCTCTCGGCGACCATCACGACCTGTTGATGGCCAACGTTTTCGCACAGGCCGAGGCGCTGGCGTTCGGTAAAACGCCTGAAGAAGTCAAGGCCGAGGGAACGCCGGACTGGTTGGTGCCGCACCGTGTTTTCGAAGGCAATCGGCCCACAAACACGATCCTTCTGGAGGAGCTCACGCCGGAGGCTTTGGGCAAACTGGTCGCTCTCTACGAGCACAGCGTCTTCACCCAGGGAGCAATCTGGCAGATCGATTCGTTCGACCAGTGGGGGGTGGAACTGGGCAAAGTGCTGGCCAAGAAGATTGTCGGCGAGCTCGAAGGCAAGGACCCGGGCGGTAAACATGACAGCTCGACCAATACGCTTATCGAGAGGTACAAGAAGCAGCGGGGCTAACCCAAATCCGAGACTGGATTTAGCGGGGACGGGGAAGTGCCCGTCCCCGAAACTTTTGCACATTTGCCGGGTTCGAAGAGGTAACGCTTCCATTTCCCGCTGCGTCCATCTAATTAAGTGCTGGAGAACGCAGCGAAGTTCAAGAAGCGCAGAGGTTGCAAGGACATGAGCACTGATTGTAACGACACAAAGCTCTTTCAGATGGCGCTGACGGGATTGCTGGCCGGTTGCCTATGGTTGTCTGCCGGAACCGCAGCCCTGGCCCAGGAGGCTCCGGACAATACTGCCGGCTCACAAACTTCCGCGCAGGTTGGGCGCACCGATTCAGCGATTCAATCCGAGGTGAGCAATGCGCTCGCGCACGACTCGACTTTGCAGGGCCAGCACATCACCTGCGCGGCCGCGGACGGCATCGTGAACCTCTCCGGAACGGTGCAAACCAATGCGCAGTTCCAACGGGCTGAGACGGTTGCGAGCAATGTTCCGGGTGTAAGCGGAATCGTTAACAATATCAAAGTCGCGAATCCGAACTCGCCTGAGCCTCCGCCTCCCGACCAAGCAGCTGCCAATACAATCGATCCGAATGCAGCGGCGTCGCAGGTTCCACCTCCTCCGCCTCCAGATGAGCCGAATACCCAACAGGCTCCTTCGCAGGTCACGCCTCCGCCGGCGAACAGCGGCGCGCGTGTACCGTATCAGCCGGGGTATTATCCGGCTCCGCAGCAGACCTATGGCACGCAGGCTCCTCCTCCCAGCGGCCCGGTTACTGTACCCGCCGGGACCTTGGTACGTGTCCGCCTGAGCGAGACTCTGGACACTGCCCATCTGAAGAGCGGTACCTATTTCCAGGCGACCTCTGCGAACGACGTCTACGTGGGTGGGGTGCTTGCGATTCCCCGCGGGGCGGTCCTCCAGGGGCAGGTGGTTGAGGCGAAGAACGCCGGTGAACTTGGCGGCTCTGCGCAACTCAAGCTGGAACTGACCGGCATCAATCTTGAGGGCAGGACCTATCCGGTTGCATCGGATGTGTGGTCGAGCAAAGGCCCGAACAAGGCTGGATATACGGTAGGCAATACGGCAGGCGGCGCGGCGCTCGGCGCGATCATCGGCGGCATCGTCGGTGGCGGAGCCGGCGCAGCCATCGGCGCTGGGGTTGGCGGCGTCGGCGGGCTCGGTGTCTCGTCGGCCACCAGTGGGCCGCGGCTGATTCTGCCCGCCGAAGCGCTGGTGGACTTTCATCTGACGGCGCCCGCGACGATACAGCCGGTTTCCTGGCAAGAGGCGCAGCGGCTGGCTGCCAGCGTTCCTCAGCAGCCGCGCCTGGTGACGAGACCCTATCGGCCGGTGCCGATGTACGCCCCGTATCCTTATCCTTACTATCCATATCCTTACTACGCGTATCCGTATCCGTACTATTACGGACGTTAGGTTTGACGACCTCTCGGCCAGCCGGACGGCAATCACCCGTCCGGCTTTTCTTTTTGGGCGAAAGGCCTGCCGTGCTACCATCGCGTGTCGCTTCCCCGGCTTCGATCAGCACTGCTAAGGAGCGCCCTTTATGCGGAAATGCGCCTTCCCGCTCGCCATTGCATTCTTCTTTTTAGCTTCGCCACTGATCGTTAGCGCCGGTACGCTTAATGGCGTCATCATGCCGGACACCGTTTCGGCAAGAGGTATCCCACTGGTGCTCAATGGAATGGGTGCGCGGACAAAGCTGGGGTTCAAAATCTACGTGGCCGGGCTGTATCTTCAGCAGAAGTCGTCGGACCCAGATGCGATCCTCAAGTCCGACGCTCCCAAGCGCATCCTCATGCAGTTCGTTCATGGAGCGAGCAAGAGCCAGATGACGGATGCCTTCAACGACGCCTTCAAGGACAACGCACCGGATGCGTACAACTCCCTGAAGACCCAAGTCGACCGCTTCCTCGGGCAACTGGATGCCGTGCACACGGGCGATCAGATGATGCTCACCTACATCCCCGGTACGGGAACGATCTTCCTAATGAACGGCGGCGAAAAGCTGACTTTGCCGGGTCTGCCTTTCGCGCAGCTGCTCTTTTCTGTGTGGCTCGGACCCAAACCTCCCAATCCGGAGTTGAAGAAGGGATTGCTCGGGCAGTAAAGTTCCGGCAAATTTCGCGTGTAGCCAGCAGGGGCTTCGCCTCGTGCATTTATCATGGAAGAGTGGATGTTGTTACGCTGGAACGCGAAAAGTCCTTCACCCGGCGCGACTTCCTGAAGCTTGCGGGCGTTGCTGCGTTGGGCCTACCGCTCTATGCGGGAGAGATCTCGCGGCATGAAATCAGCGTACTGAGAGTTACGATAACGCTCCCCCGACTGCCTGATACCTTTCGCGGGCTCACTATCGCGCAGCTCTCCGATCTCCATTACGCCGAGTACACCGAGGCTTACTTTGTCAAGCAGGTGGTCGAGCGGGTCAATCGGCTCAAGCCGGATGTTGTGGTGTATACCGGTGACTACATCACCAACGGTTTCTGGCCTGTAAAGGACACGCTGCGCTTTGCTGGAGAGTGCGCGGAGATGCTGGCCCGCGTGCAATGTCCGGTGCGTTATGCCGTTCTCGGCAACCACGACTGCGCAAGGAAGATTTTCTGGCATGCCGTGCCAGACGCGCTCGAGGTGCACAACATTCCCGTGCTCGGGAACCGCGCGATTCCACTCGAGCGGGATGGCGCGCGTCTGTGGTTCGCCGGCACAGGCGATGCCCTGGTTCACGATGTGTATCTCGACAAAGCGATACCCGCCGCAGGCAGTGACGAGCCCGTAATTCTGCTTGCGCATGAGCCGGACATTCTTCCGATCGTCGTCCGGCACAACGTCGATCTCATGCTTTCGGGCCACACGCATGGAGGGCAGATAAGGATTCCGTTCCTGCCGCCGATGTTTCTTCCGCAACTCGGAAAGGACTACGTGCACGGCCTCTACCGGCTTGGACCGACGCAGCTTTATGTCAATCGCGGGATCGGAACCGTCAACCTGCCCTTCCGGTTCAACTGCCCGCCGGAGATCACGCTGATTACCCTTGCCTAACGGCTACAGGATCGTCTAACGGCTACGGGGTCATGCCGCAATTGAACATCCGGTTCGCGGCTGGAGCGGCGATTTTGTCGCTGAAAATCCTTCGCGGCTTCCACGGATCAGTTGTTGTGGGCCGATTTGCCGGGCTTCGGAACCTGTAAAGGGACCTGCAGGGTGCCGATGCGCCCGCTGGTCATATCCCACACGGCCAGATACAGATATTGGTCGTTTTTGTTCAGGTTGAGCCGCTGGTCGAAGATTACCGGAGCGTCCGGGTGATGCCGCAGCACATCTTCGTTCAGCGCCAGCGTCACGCGGTCGCCGTCGCGGTCGACAGCACGGCCATCGCTATTGAGAGCAACCACGGCCACCCCGAAGACAACCTCCGGCTTGCCGCTGATGGACTGCTGTGTCAACGCATCTATGGGGAACGAATAGCGAATCGAGTAGGGGACGGATCCTTTTTGGGGTGGTGGTGTCTGGGCTGTGGTAGCAGGCGCGGGAGCTGAAGTGACCGACGGGTCTGAGGCTGGTAATACCCGAGCCTGAAAGATGATCGGAACGCTCCGCATTTCAGGCAATTCGACCTTTTCTCCGTTCGGCAGCAAGCGGGTTCTTGCTACTGTCGTCCGCTTCTGGCCCGCGCCTCCCGGACCCCCGTCGGCAAAATATCCACGGCGGAAACTCAGCTGATAACCCTTCAGATTCAGGGCAACTCGAACTTTATGCCACTTGTTGTCGAAGTGAAAATCGTGCGGTGAATAGGTCAAAGTGTAAAAGTTGCTGTCGGAGTTGAGTAAGTGGCTGGTGATTTCCAACAGGCCATTGCTGTTGTAAAACGCCTGACCGCCTGTTGCTCTTGCGGTTTCGTTCATCTCTGCCCACTGCCCCAACAGGCTCGACATCATGCTCGTGCGAAGTCCCAAATTCATGAGACCGCGTGCATCGATGGGATAAACGGCGATACGCGTTTGCTCTAACAAGTCATACAAGGCGCGCCAGGCGGCAGTATCGTCAGACATGGCGAAATCGTCGCGGAGGTAGAAAGTCGATCCTCCCGAGAACCACAAGACGTTCTTTCGGCCGGGCAGTTGGCCGAGGTAGCCGGCGATTAGCGACAGGGCATCGATAT
Organism: uncultured Acidobacteriaceae bacterium; assembly: GCA_963724375.1. Lineage (GTDB taxonomy): Bacteria > Acidobacteriota > Terriglobia > Terriglobales > Acidobacteriaceae > Silvibacterium. The sequence goes on along the minus strand of CAVRUM010000009.1, from coordinate 293,303 downwards.
CAGTGAGATATTCACGCCCCGTTGGCGGAATGCGTGGAATAGCCTTGCGCAGAGCGGCGAGGAGCAAATCGCGGTCGGAAGTGAAATTCTGCAACATGAAACAGCCGTTGCCGTTCCGAAGATAGATAGCCAGAGGCTGGGCGACGGGCTGGTCCTTGAAGAATTTCGTCAGCTCGTAGTAAAGGTACATCTGGTCTGCGATCTCGAGATTGGCAATGTCGATGATCACCACATTCAGCGCAGGCGGCAGGTGCAGCAGATAGTCATTGCTGTAAACACCTTTGGCCGCCGCTACTGGTTCCATCATGGTGGCAGGCGCCGCGCCCGTGTGCTCCTCAAAGGAGCTGATCGTCTGCGGCCTGTTGTTGTCGGAAATGCGAAAGGCCGACTCGGGAAGGCCGTGCACGGGATTCCCATTTTTGTCGGTAACCGTCACATCCGTCAGAACCACGCGTGAGTTCGCCTGGATCGTGTAAGGCTGGTCGGGCGGAGGTGTCTGTTGGGACTGCGAGGCAGCAATGAAGAAAGAATTCAGTAGCAGGGTGGCGAGGACGGCCTGCGAACATCGCGAGAGCATCGGTTCACCTCGCTTTGACTGCCCAACCTGTGTTGACGGATGACATCGAGGGTAAGTTGCTGATCTTGAAGATGAAGTTGCTATCGGTACGGATTCCTAGCCTGTCTCGTCATTTATACTGAAAGGGCTTCCTGTAGAACGGGAGGAAAATCTCCTCGCGCACCCGCGCCACATGGCCGGGACCCTGCCGCGAGCGCCGCACAGCAAAGGTCGTAACTCACTCATGATCCGTTTCCTGCAAAAAGACAGCCGCTTCACGAAGGGCATCTTTGTCGTCATCATCTCAGTTGCCTGCATCACCATGGTCATCACGCTCGTGCCGGGCATCTTCAATGACCAGACTGCCTCCGCTGACACCTACGCGACCATTGGGCGCGGGGGCTGGCTCGGCCGGTTTATGCCCGCCTCCGATGAGATCTCCACAACCGAAGTGCAGCAGATCGCTGCTCGGATGCTGCAGCGCCAGGGATTGCCCGAACAATACGCGCCTCTGATGATGCCGCGCGTAGCCCAGGGTCTCATCCAGCAGCATATCGAGCTCATTGAGGCGAAGAAGCTTGGGCTTATGGCCACGGATGACGATGTAAGCCGGTTCCTGCACACCGGCGCTTTCGGCCAGGTACTCTTCCCCGGTGGCAATTTCATAGGCAAGCAGCAGTACGCGGAGTTTGTGTCGCAGCAGTTCAACATGAGCGTGCCCAAGTTTGAGGACGAGGTTCGGCAGGAGATCAGCGACAATCGTCTTCGTTCGCTCATTACCGGCGGCGTGACCGTGTCTGACGCGGACGTGCGTGACAGCTATCGTAAGGAAGCGACGAAGATTAAATTTGACTACGCCGTGCTGAGCTCTGACGACCTGCAGAAGCAGATCAATCCGACAGACGCCGAGCTCGAGGACTTCTTCAAGAAAAATGCGGCTCGTTATGCGAATGCTGTGCCCGAGGCGCGCAAGCTCCAGTACTTCGCCTTTACCGACGCCAACCTACCGCAAGGGGCGCCGCAGGTGACCGATGCGCAGATCGAGCAGTATTACAACCAGCACCTCAAGGACTACCAAGTCGACGACCAGGTGAAGGTGCGGCACATTCTGATCAAGGTGGACGGCAACGATCCCAAAGCGGATGCGGCTGCCAAGGCGAAGGCGCAGGATGTTCTCAATCAGCTGCACCACGGAGCCAATTTCGCTGATCTGGCCAAGAAGTACTCTGACGACCCTGGCAGTAAGGAGCAGGGTGGGGAACTGGGCTTCCTGAAGCACGGAGCGACTGTTCCTGAATTCGACCAGGCCGCGTTTTCGTTGCCGGTCGGGCAGATTTCCGGGCTGATCCGTACCAAGTACGGCTACCACATTCTGGAGGTCGAAGAGAAGCAAACAGCGCACACTCGTCCGTTGAGCGAGGTGAAGACTACCATCGCCGCGCTGCTTACGCGCCAGATGGAGGGCCAGCAGGAGCAGGCCTTCGCCCAGCAACTTGCTGCCGAGGCGCAAAAGAGCGGCCTCGCGGCTACAGCCGCGGCGCATCATTTGCAGCTCGTGACTACGGATTTCCTGAGTCAGTCCTCGGTGGTGCCGGGCCTGCCCGACGGGTCGAAGATGCTGGCTGATGCATTCACAGCGAAGAAGAACGCGGCGCCTCAGGTGGCAACGACGGGCGAAGGCTATGCCGTCTTCCAGGTGGAAGACATCCAGCCGGCGCATGCGCCGACGTTTGCGGACTACAAGTCGCACATCCTCGACGATTATCGCGCGCAACAGTTGCCCCAGCTTCTTGCAGCCAAGGTGAATGAGCTGGCGAACAAGGCGAAGGCCGACGGCGATCTGGCGAAGGCTGCCAAGGAAGTCGGCGCGACGGTCAAGAGCAGCGATCTGGTCGGACGAGACTCGCAGGTACCTGATGTCGGGGCGCTGGCCTCGGCGGCTCCGCAGCTCTTCGACCTTAATGTTGGACAGTTCAGCGAACCGATCAACACGGGCCGCACCGGCATCGTGGCCAAGATCGTCGACAAGCAGGAACCGACGACCGACGATATTGCCAAGCACTTTGATGCGGCTCGCGAGGCGATGCTCGAACAGCGCCGCGACGAGGCATTCGCGGTCTTCATCAGCACACTTCAGCAGAAGTATGAAAAAGAGGGCCGCATCCGGTTGAATGTGAAAGCACAATCTCCGTTCGGCGGCGGTGGCCGTTCCCCTCTCTAGCCTGAGCATCCTAGTAGCTGATAGCCTTAGCACTCGGCCCGCGGTTCTGGTTCAGTCGCGGGCCCGTTTCCGTTCAGGATTCTTTCGCTATGCCTTTCGACCGCGCCTCCGGACTCCTCCTGCACGTTACGTCTCTTCCCTCCAATGGCGGTATCGGCGACCTTGGTCCGGCCGCATATGCTTTTGCAGACTTTCTCGCTGATGCCAAGCAGCGTCTCTGGCAGGTTCTGCCGCTCAGTCCTACGGGATACGGCAACTCGCCCTACGCCGCGACATCCGCCTTTGCTGGCAACCCGCTTCTCATCTCGCTCGATACGCTCGCAGACTGGGGCTGGATTGGGCGCGACCGGTTGGCGCACCTGCCAGGCTGCACCGGCACTGTGTGCTGGAACGACGTCATCGACGCGAAGATTCCGCTCATCGAGGAGGCGGCGCGCAACTTCCTGCGTCATCACAGCAATGAAGACTGGAAGCTCTTCGAAGAGTATTGCCAGATGAACGAAATCTGGCTGGAACACTACGCCTTCTACGCCGTTTTGCGGAAGAAATACAACGGCGCATCGTGGAACACCTGGCCAAAGAAGCTGGCGCATCGAGATCCTGCGGCGCTCGAAGAGGTCCGACACGAATACGGTGAGGGGCTGGCGGTTCAGCAAGTGATCCAGTATGCCTTTGACCGGCAGTGGAGCAGCCTGCACGCCTACTGCGCCGAGCGCAAAATCAAGCTGATCGGTGACGTCGCCATTTTCGTGAGCTACGACAGCGCGGATGTCTGGACCAATCCCGGAATCTTCGAGCTTGACCAGAATCTGGAACCCACCCGCGTCTCCGGCGTGCCTCCCGATTACTTTTCCGCAACGGGCCAGCGCTGGGGCAATCCGTTGTACCGCTGGGAGGTCCTTCGCAACCAGGGATTCGCGTGGTGGATCGATCGCGTGCGGCGCGCTCACGCGCTCTATGACATCATCCGGCTCGATCATTTCCGAGGCTTTGACGCCTTCTGGGCAATTCCCGCGGAGGAGAAGACGGCCGTGAAAGGCGAATGGATCAAGGCTCCCGGCCCGGAGCTGTTCCAGACGCTGCGAGACGAGCTGGGCGAGCTGCCTTTCATTGCAGAAGATCTGGGCGTTATTACCGTCGACGTCGACGCCCTGCGGCGGCAGTTCGATCTACCGGGAATGCGGATTCTTCAATTCGGATTCGCAGACCGGCACGCGCATAACTATCTGCCCCACCAGTATGTGAACAACACGGTGGTCTACACCGGAACGCACGACAACAATACGACTCTAGGCTGGTGGGAAGAAGAAGCGAACAAGGTCGAGAAGCAGGCGGCGAAGACTTATCTCGGCGTCGGCAAGAAGGACTTCGTCTGGGCGATGATCCGCGCGGTCGAGAATTCGGTGGCCGACACCTGCATTGTTCCGGTGCAGGACATACTCGAGCTTGGCGCCCAGGCGCGCATGAATATGCCCTCGAGCGCCGGAGATAACTGGAGCTGGCGCTGCCCGCCCGGAGTGCTCACAGCAGAGCTGGCGGCGAAGCTTGCCGCGATCGCAGAGGTGGCGGACCGCGATGTTCCGCCGACGGAGTACTTCCACACTATCGAGACTGTCTCGGAAGCTGCACTGGCCGAGCCGGCTTCGTAAGCGGGGCCGGGCTTTACTATCCCACCGCCCGTCAAAGAAAATGAGGGGCAAAGCATCCATATGAGCGCCCAAACAAATTCAGGAGTCCGTATGCCCCTTTCCGGCGAAGCCATTCGCATGATGAACTACGTTGACGATGTTTCAGTAACCTTGCGTCGTATTCTTGCCCTGGTACCCACGCTGACTCCCGAGGAGCGTCAGCGAGTCAGTGAGTACCTCAGCCAGTCCAAGCCCGGCGTGGATACCGTGCAGGCCGCTCTTCTGCAGAAGTAAACCTCTTTCCGAACAACACTCTAGCTGACGTGAATGATGGGCCGCTGCTGCGGGTCGGCAATGGCCCGCCGCAGCACTTCGTGCGTGAGCGGCGCCGTGTCGCCTTCGCCCAGAAAGATGTAGCGGACGATATTTGTCAGCGGGTTGCCCTCTGTCCAGCTGAAATAAGCGTGCGGGACTTGTCCCGTCCTCCGTTCCAGCTCCATGAGGAGAGCTGCGATCGAATTTGCCACGACGGGGCTCGTCGCGTAGAGGATCCGATGCGCTCCCTCCCGCCGCCCGTGCACGGTAAGCGTAGTCTCGAATTTCGAAGCGTCGCCTTTTTCGACCACGAAGAAGAATAAAGTTTCCTTGGGATCGAGATTGTGCAGGGCCCGCACCATGGCGTCAGCTTCGTCGAATGCCCCCGGCCCAAGGTCGTCTGGCTTCTTTGCCACGATCCGGATCACTCCGTCCGGATCTTCCCGGAGCATCTCGATCGCGGCATCGTCGAGATGAATTCCAGTGATTCGCAACTCGGTTGAGCGGAACGCGCGGGACACAAGGGACACAACAATGATTGCAACGATGAACCATGAGGCAATCTTGATGCCCTCGGGCCGCTCGCCCATATTCAGAATCGTCGTATAGACGAAGACCAGGGACACAAACAGGAACACCCAGCGTTGCCAGCTTTTCCAGACCGAAAGCATCACCGCGATTGATGCGGACGTGATCAGCACAAGCACTCCGGTCGCATAAGCGCCGCCCTGCGCGTCGACGTCCGCATCGAAGATCCACGTTACGAAGAAGGCTACGCCCGTAAAAACAAGTACCAGGGGGCGTGAGGCCAGCGCCCACTCCGGGGCCATTCCGAAGCCGGGCAGGTAGCGCGGGATCAGGTTCAGGAGCCCTGCCATCGCCGATGCGCCAGCAAATGCCAGAATCAGAATCGTGCTGATGTCGTACAGCGAGCCGAATCCGTTGCCGAGGTACTGATGGGCAAGGTAAGCCATGGCACGCCCGTTGGCCGGTCCGTGAGGCGCAAACGCCTTGGGAGGAATCAACAGCGCAGAGGTGAGGCTGGTTGCGATGAGAAAGAAGCTCATGATGACCGCGGCAGTGGTCAGCAGCTTGCGCGTATTGCGGATGCGATCGTCGAGATCGACGCCTTGCACGAGGGGCATCACGGCGACGCCGGTTTCAAAGCCGGAGAGACCGAGAGCCAGTTTGGGAAAGAGGATGAGCGCGATGCCAAGAATGGCGGCCGGGCCGCCATGAGTGCGATAGAGCGTGTGACTCCAGCCGAAAAGGAGTTGAGGATGCTCGAAGAGGTGCCAAAGGGCGACGGCCACGACGATCAGGTTCAGTGAGAGATATAGACCGACCAGAACGACCGCCAAGCCAATTGCTTCCGTGAAGCCCATCAGGAACACGATCCCCAGCAGGCCCAGCGTCGTAAGCGTTACTCCCATCTGGCTGTGGAGGGCAGGCGGGGTCAGCGAGTTGTGTACGAAGTGCGTGGCGCCGTCCGCCGCTGATAGCGTCATGGTGATGATGAAATCGGTCGCAGCAAAGCCGAGCAGAATAAGGACGACGCTCTTGCCCTTCCATCGGCTGAAAAGCCCTTCCAGCATGTGGATGCTGCCCTGGCCGTTGGGACTGGCCTTGGCCACCCGGCAGTAGACAGGAAGCGCGCCCAGCAGCGTGACCACCACCAGGACCAGCGTGGCAATCGGTGAAAGAATTCCCGCGGCGAGGAACGCGATTCCCGGCTGATAGCCCAGGGTCGAGAAGTAATCCACGCCGGTGAGGCACATCACTTGCCACCACGCGTGCGGCGACCCCGTGGCAGTGTGCGCCCCCTGGGAATGCTGGAGATCCGAAAGCAGCCAGTCTTTGAAACTCATCCGAAGCGCCTTAGTGCTTTGCGGTTCCGAAAAGACGGGGCAAGCACGAAGGCCATTGTCTCAGATGATCGGCTCAGGTGAGGCACGGGACAGGAAGAAGGCGCGGCGCGTTATTCGTAGCGGAGCGCCTCGATAGGATTCAGGTTGGCCGCCTTGATCGCAGGAATCATGCCGCTGACCAGTCCGACAACGATAAGGATTCCGGTGGCGACCGCAACGATCAACGGGGAAATCAGGAGCTGGATGTCCGCGGCCGAGGCGTTCGAAGCCATGGCACTGTAGAAGGTGATTCGCCCAACGCCGATAGAGACCACGTAGGCGAGTACGATGCCGAGAGCTCCACCGATGCCGGTGATGACCAGCGATTCGGCGAGAAACTGGATGAGGATATGCCGTTTGCGCGCGCCCAGAGCCTTCTCGATGCCGATCTCTTTGGTGCGTTGCTGCACGGCGACCAGCATGATGTTCATCAGGCCGATGCCGGCGATGCCCAGCGTAAGTGCGCCGATAAAGAGAAGCAACACCTCAAGCGCGATGGTGACGATCTTGAACTGCGTTAACTGCTGTTCGAGGTCGGCAACAAAGATCGCCTGGTGGTCCGACGGGCGAAAGTTGTGCATCTCGGCGAGCGTGTTGCGGATGGACTGCTGCACCGCCGCGTGGTCTCCGTTGTAGTTGAGCCAGATGCCGTCGTAGTACTTCGGATCCTTGAGGTCGGCCATTGCGCTCAACGGGATGTACACCTGCCGATTGATGTTGTCGCCTTCCTCCTGCATCTTCGGTTTCAAGACGCCGATCACCTCGAAGCTGATGCCATTGAGCCGGATGCGTCTGCCGATGGCGTACTCGCCTCCGAAGAGCTTGGTCTTTGCTTCAGAGCCGAGCACTGCCACATGAGCGCGGTTCGCGTCGTCGTCATCGTTGAAGAAACGCCCCGAATCGATATCGAGCACGAGGATATCCTGCACGATGGGCTGGTAGCCGTTTACGCTCCACGTGTAGGTATGGAGCTCGTTTGCGACGGGCAGGTCCTTGGAGAGCATAGGCGTTACGTGCCTGAGCCCAGGCACGGTAAGCTTCAGGCGCTCGATGTCATCCTTGGTGAAGCGCACCTGCACGCCAGCTTTCGAGCCGCCTACCTGTTCGGAAGTCCGCCCGGGAAATACACCGATGAGCTGGGTGCCCCACTGGGCGAAGATGGCTTCGATAGCGCGCCCGAAACCCGATCCATAGGCGAGGAGGAGAACCACGGTGGCGATGCCCCAGGCCATGCCAATCATGGTGATGGTAGTGCGGCGGCGATTGTACACCATCGCTTCATAGGCCTGTCTCCACAGATCGAGCAGCATTGTCAGCTCCTTTTATTCGCGCCGCAGCGCCTCGACCGGCTCAAGAGCCGCCGCTTTTCCGGCGGGATACAGACCCGCGACAATGCCGCAAGCACTGAGCGCGACAATCGCCAGCGCTGCCGACCAGGGAACGAGCCGGGGCGGGTCGAATCCCTGCACGCCCTGGCCGATGACAGAGCGCAGCAGATACATAAACAGCGCCGAGCCGGCGATGCCAATCACCCCGCTAACGCCGGTGAGGATGAGTCCCTCGAGAAAAAACTGAAAGAGAATGCTACGGCTGGTGGCGCCGATGGCCTTGCGCAGGCCGATCTCTCGCGTGCGTTCGGTGACGGAGACGAGCATGATGTTGATGATTCCGACAGCGCCTAGTGCCAAGGTCACGAGGCCCACGCTGCCGAGGAAGATATCCATCGCGGTAAAGATCTTGCCGACAAGCTGCTCGGTGTGGATGGTATCCCACTCGTTGAAAGCCTCTGGAGCATCCGGATCAAAGCCGTGACGCCGGGCGATGATCTCGTGCACCTGCTTTTTGGCGATGAGGTTGTCGCCCGGGATGCGCGGCTGATATTGGATCGAGGTGACCGAATCGAGAGGGATGTTTTCGCCCTTCAGCGGGAACATCTCGAGCATCACAGAGAGTGGGATGTAGACCTTCTGGTTCTCACCATCGTTATTGCCGTGGCCAGTCTTCCCTGCGACGCCCACAACCGTGAATCGGGTCCCGTTCAACGTAACGATCTCGCCCATTGCCGGCCGTCCCGGAAACAGAAGTTGCGCGCTCTTCTGCCCCAGCACAATCACGTGGTTCCGGTTCGCCATGTCGTCCGCGCTGAAGAATCGCCCTTCCGCTATGGGAAGAAAGCGAATGTCGACGTAATTCGCCTCGGTTCCGACTACGTCTCCGCCGGCTGTCTGGTACACGCTCTGCTGCTTGATGTCGTCGCGGTCGAGATAAGCAACGGCGGCGCGCACATCGGGCGCCTGGGTCCGGAGAGCCTGCGCGTCGCTGAGCGTAAGGTTGTAGGGCCGCATGCCGGTGTGTTGATTGGGCACCGCCGGAATTGTTCCTCCCCACATCATGATCAGATCGTTGCCGAAACTGGCCAGCTGACGATGATTGCCGGACCGGAAGCCCTCTCCGACAGAAATGAGCAGCAGCATCGACCCCACACCCCAGGCGATGCCGAACATGGTGAGAAATGAGCGCAGCTTGTTCGCCCAGATGGCGCGGAAGACCTGCCCGAAGGTATCGCCCAGACTCTGCATGCCTTATCTACTTGTACGGATACTGGGAGTGCGGAGTTCCCTTGTCATCAGACCCGAACCGCAGCCGGCCGGGAAGCTTTGGGCGGCAACTTTGTGACGAATGGAGGCAGATTTGTGGCTGGGATGAAGCCAATCAAAGTAGTCCCCGGGCCTTGACCTCAAGATACTCGTTGATCGCGTCGGCCTTTACGGTACCAGGCGTGGTTTCGACCACCAGAACGCCCTGCGAACGCAGGCGAGCCAGGACATCGCGACGCCGTTCCAGGACTTCCATCGCCGCCGTCGAGATGAACATCTGTTCGATGTTCGCGGGCTCCCGTGCGGCAAGCTGCTGGAGCTCGGGATGACCGAGCACAACGAGCAAAACGAGGTGGCGACGCGCAAGGTCGGCTGCGGCATCGACCACCTCCGGACGGCGCGCGCTGTCGGCCAGCTCCGTAATCCACAGGATGAGGCCTCGCCGCCTCTGTAGATGCTTAAGCCGCGCAGCCGCACCGAGATGGTTTGCTTCCGAGGGCTCCGCGCGGACCTGCGACAGCGAGTCAACGAATTGCCGGAGCTGCCCCGCGCCCGACGCGGGGAGGAGTTGCTGCTGGATGCCGCGTCCGTAGACCAGGAGCCCGGCCTTGTCCCCCGCCTGCATGACAGCCTGTGCCAACCCGACTGCCGCGCCGGATGCCTGATCGAGCTGTGTCAGAGTGAGGAGGAGATTCTCGTGTGACGATCGGTCTGGCAACGGTCCACTCTTGGGGATGGCCCGCTTTCGCCGCAGCTCGAACACCGTACGCGAGAGCCGTCCGGCGTCGAGCACGATCCAGACTTGTTGGCTCCGCTCGGTTGTGAACTCGCGCGTGATCGGTTTGCCGCGGCGCGCGGTCGCTGGCCATGCGATATTGCGCAGCTCGTCGCCAGGCTGGTACTCCCTCAGGCTTTCAAACTCGCGGCCCAATCCGCGCAGGCGGAGGCGGCGCTTCTCGAGGGCGATCTGCCGGATTCGCAACAGATAGAGTTGCGTATCTTCCGGAGACCGCTCCATCGGAGGGTATATCCGGATTTTCTGTGCCAGATTCGCGGCGCACCAGCGCTCGGCAAGACGCAGCGCGCCGCGATAGCGGAGGAAGGCTGCGCCGAGCATGACATCTCCGCGGGTGTTCGGCGTGCAGTAGATCGCTACTCGAACGGGATCGCGCGGATATGCCAGCACCTGCTGTGTCGCAGGCATGGGCTCAAGCGCGGGATGAAGTGCGTCGGTGACGCGTATCTCGAGGATCTGATTCGAGGCCTGCGTCACCTCGACGGTAATCCGGGTGGGTTCGCCGAGCACCGGCGAATTCTCGAACCTCCGCTCGACGGTGATCTGTTCGGGGCGGGGCAGCAGGGCAATTTCGATAACTGCGAGCGCCAGCACCAGAGTGTCCCAGGCCACCATCGCCCAGACCCATCGGGGATGAAAAAAGCCGGGGATCGTGAGCAGGCATCCGGCAGCCAGCAGGATGAGCGTTCTCGGCGTGAGCGCGTAACCGAAGCGGCGGTCGCGGGCGGGAGCCCTGACTGGCTCGGGGACAAGTGTTTGAATCATCGCATTATCTGGGCAAAGGCACGGCAGCCAGAATGTCCTTGATAACCCGGTCGGGATCGAAGCCTTCCAGCTCGATCTCCGGCTTCAGGATCAGCCGATGACGCAGGCAGGGAAGCGCAGCGCCTTTCACGTCGTCGGGGATCAGGTAGTCGCGCCCATCCCTCGCTGCGTATCCTTTGGCCAAGATGAGCAGTCCCGCAGCAGCTCGCGGGCTTGCGCCCAAGGAGACCGCCGGCCACTCACGTGTGCGCCGTACGACGGCGAGCAGATAGTCGAACATTGCAGGCTCGACGCGTACGCGCCGGACCTCCTGCCGCGCTGCTATCAGATCAGCGAAGTTCACGCTGTCGATCGGGGCGCTCTCAAGATGCGCCGCTTCAGCGGTCGCATGATGGCGCTCCAGAACGGTCAGCTCCTCGGCCGCCGAAGGATATCCAACCTGTATCTTCAGCAGGAAGCGGTCGAGCTGCGCTTCGGGGAGCGGGTAGGTGCCCTCGAACTCCAAAGGGTTCTGCGTCGCGAACACGGTGAAGTATTCATCGAGCGCGTGACATTCGCCGTCCATCGTTACCTGCCGCTCTTCCATGCTCTCGAGCAGCGCCGCCTGAGTGCGCGGGGGCATGCGGTTGATCTCGTCGGCGAGCAGAAACTGCGTAAATACCGGTCCTTTATGAAAGCTGAACTCGTTGGTTTTGAGTGAAAAGATGCTGGTGCCGAGAATGTCGGCCGGCATCATGTCCGGCGTGCCTTGCACGCGGCGGAACTCGAGCGACAGAAAGCGCGCCAGGGTCTTCACTGTCAGGGTCTTGGCGACGCCGGGCACGCCTTCAACCAGCGCATGGCCGCCGCACAGAAGCGTCAGCAGCGCCTGGTCGATCATCTCCAGCTGGCCGGAGATGACTTTGCCCAGCTCTGCGCGTCCTTTTTCAAACAGCGCAGTGGCCGCGCCGGCCTGCTGCGTCTGGGAAATCTCTTCAGTCACGCACCTCTCCGTTCACAACTGCCCCTGCTTTGGAATGTCTCACAATCGCAGCCAGGTTTGCGATGTGCCGGTCGATCCGTCTGACCAGTCCAAGCCCGCTGCGTGCGGTCAGCTTTGTGTAATCGGCCTGGCGAGCCGCTCTCAGGTCCTCGACCAAGCCTGCAGATGCGTATTGAAACCTCTGCGAGACGACCTCAGCAATCGCCTCAGGCGTTGAACGCAGGGTTGCTCGCGGAATTCCGCCTTCGCGCTCGAGAAATTCCATCAGCCGGCGCTCCGCCGCGCCCGTGGCGACGTTCACCGCTCCCGCTTTGCGATATAAGTCGCCCATGGACTCGGCAAATTCGAGCGGAGACGTTCGCGGAACCTGCACGGGTACGCGCAGCGGGCCGCTCCGCCGCCCGAAGCTGAGCATCAGCAGCACGACCAGTGCGGCGAGTTGCCATGCCAGCGCTTTTACTGGCGTTCCTGCAGCCGTGGACCAGAGATCCGGCCTCGCTCCGTGGATGTATTCGTCGAAGAGAATTCGCCGGCCGGGACTTCCGATGCTGGCGAGAAACAGCCGGAGACTCGCGTCTTCCTTGAGCCCGCGATTGCTCAGCGGAGCTGCCGAGCTCCACCACACCACTTCGCCGTTGCCGACCTGATAATGCACCACAACGGCGTCATCGCCGCAACTCTGGTCGATCTGCCTAGTCACGTCGTTTGCATTCCAGCGGACCGGCACCGCCATCGCGACTCGTCCGGCGCGGGCCAGCGAGCTCAGGCCCTGCGGGGTGGTGTAACAGAGGCTTGTGTAAATGCGGTTCGGAGCGGCGATATGCGAGTCCGGCAGCGTACCTGCACTGATCGCGCCCGTTGCCAGCACGCGACCGCCGCGCCGGAGAAAGCTGTCAATCCCCGGCTGTTCGGCCTGCACATCCGTCGAATATGCATCGGCGAGGATAAGGGTGGTATGTGAAGCGTCGATCTCGCTCAGATCCTTTGCCGGGCGATCCCACCGGCTGGTCTGATATCCGAGTTGTTGCAGCAGAAGGAATGCCGCTTTGGCGCCGTGTGAACCGCTGTTGTCGGTGCTTGGTGTCGGATTATTGTCCTCGCGCGCCGGAGCGAAAAACGCTCCGACGACGATAACGGCCAGCGCCGCCGCAGCAACCCATATCAGGAGCCGGATATCGCCTGACGGTCTGCTCATGCGGCCCTCAACTGCTCGTGCAGATCGAGCGCGTTGCGATAGTCGCTGTCATCCGCGGGATTCAGCCCATACCAGATGCGCTCAAAGCCGCGGGTCTGCCGGCGCAGCAGGTCGCGGCGCTGCGATCCTGGTTCGAGCAGAGCAACATATTCGCGTGGAGTGCGGGAGCGGTTTGGGTTCCAGCAGCGCCGTCCATCCAACATCACGATGCTGGCCCAATACAGGCAGTGGATCGCGTCGCGCCACTCGTGCCGCGCCGCTTGCTCCTCGGCGAGATTGCGCCAGTTACGGGACGCTTCTTCCCACGGCTCGATCTGCCGGGCAGTCTCCACCCGCACAGCCAGGCGCTGCCGCTGGAGCACCCGCATGGCCCACAGCGCGAGACCCACCAGCGCCAGCGAGACCGATCCCCATTCGAGCAGTGGCCCGATCCAGGGCGAGCGGCGTCCGAAGCTCGCAACGTGGCTGAAGAGGCTGTCGAGCCAGAGGAAAAAAGTGGCGAGCATCTTCTCCCAGATACTCTGTTCAGTCGCGGTTACAAATTCCGGATGACCCAGAATGGCGTCGGCCTTCTTCCGCGCATCGGCAAAGCCACCTGTGCCGGGGCTTACGCCGGCGTCGCGAAGCATCTCATCCAGCCTAGTTGCACCGAGCCTTAGGCTGCTCTCACGGCCGTTCGCCTTAGGATCGCGAGCCGAGCTGAGAACGTCGCGCAGCCAGTCGTAGCGGACTTCGAACTGGCTTACGTTGGCGCTCACGCCGAGTCCGTCGAGCTTTACCTGGTCATCATCTCCGACTTGCCCGGGATCGCATGCGGGCGCACTGGTTTCGCAACGCTCGACCAGCGCATGGAGTCTTTGAAGATGCGCCGTATAGTCCGCAAGACTCGACGGCGCCAAGGCCTGCGCCGACAATGGAACGACCAAAAGAGATGCGGCGAGAGATAGTCTGTATGGGAATGCCATGCGGTCCAGAGCTGGCGATCAGATTTCGGCAGAGCCTTCCGGTGAGGGCGGCGCGGTCTGGCGCGGGTCATTCGCGGCGCCCGTCGCCGGAGCGATCCGGCTCATCATCCATTCGATATCAAAGCCCTCTCTGCGCACCCGCTCATCGATGTAGAAGAGACACACCGCGATCGCACCGACCGGGCCGACCAGAGTTCTTGCCAGAAATCCAATCGTCAGGCTGATGGCGTTCGTGAGGAAGGCCTCGCCGCCGCGGGCCCGGAGGGCAATCACCGCGAGCGGCATCTGAATGGCGCCAATTACAAAGTAGAGCGCGCACAACAAAACGATCAGAAGGAAGACGCGCACCTTGCGTGTGACCAGCAGTTGCTTGCTGCGCCGGATAGAGGCATTTACCTGGAGGGACTCCATAACCGCGGCCGGAATCGCCAGGGAAACGCGGATATAAGCCCAGATTGCGTAGGCCAGAGAGACGAATGCCGCGAAAAACAGGGTTCCGGCAATTACTGTCGCTCCGGCTGCTCCTCGTCTCGCTATTCCGACGCCCACTCCGGCCGCGAAGAGAACAATCGGCAGCCAGAATCCCGCCCAGATCTGCCGCAGCACGATGAGGGTATAGCGGAACCAGTGCCTCAGGGCTGTTTCGTACGCCGCCTTGAGCACTGCCGGCTCGCCAAGGTAAACCGTGGAGACCGCCCACGTGGTTGCGGCCTGCGTGATTCCATAAAGCAGCAGCGAGAAGATCCAGTAGACGACGAAGAGGCTTGCCGTGATGACCTGAACCTCGACGAGGTTCGATCCTGTGTGGATTTGCAGACTCTGGTGCGACGAATATCCCAGACGCACCGCCTGCATGGCCACGCTGACCGCGGCCGGCAGAACGGCAAGTCCGGCGAAGAGCGCGAATCGAGAGCGATAGAGCTGAAAGGTGCGGTCCAGCAGCTCTCCGGTCGAGAGCGGCCGCAGGTCGAAACGGGCGGCGCTAGAGGGCAGATGCGCGTGTGTGTCGATCCAACTATTGCCGCTTGCCATAACCCGGTCGTCTGCCTGTAATGGACGGATAGTAGCACATCTCCTGTGGCCCTTCCGTGACGCTACACACATTCGATAATTGCCCGGATGAGCTGGAAGCAACCCAAGGAGCTAAATATCACATACAATGGAAAGAGTGCCTGTCGCTGTGCTCCTGGTCTGTGCGATCCGTCCTCCAGAGACCGGCGACTTATCGAGGCATGACCGCGCATCGGCCTGAGGGTCATTTTCTCCGTCTAACGAATATGGCAGGACTGAGCAGGCGGGGAACGGCAGAGGTCTCAGCCATCTGTCACGGGGCCCGAGCGCCGATTTCAAGCAGTTGAGGTAGGTTGATTGTTCCCAAACAAGTATCTGGCGCTTGCATTGCTCGCGTTTGCTATTGCTTTTGCCGCGCCTGCGGCGCAGGGCGGAGAGAAAGACTCCCGGCCCGCACCTTCTGAAGCGAGTTCCGCGTCGATCAGGACGCCTTCGGCAGATCTCAGTTCGGTAGATACGGGAGCTTCGCATATCGCCGCTCCGGCTGCTCCCGCCGAGAATTTGCCCGACGATCCCTCGGCAGCTCCGGAGCGGGAAAGCTCAAGCCAGCAGGACCCGGGCCTGAAACAGCCCACTGGGACGATTTCCTCCGAGGAGCAGCTCAGGATTCAGGAGAAGCAGCGTGTCCTGGGTGTGATGGCGGCGTTCAACACTACGACCAACCGTGACGCGATGCCCCTCACCCCTGGCCAGAAGTTCCAATTGTTCTTCAAGAGCCAGACCGATCCGTGGCCCTTCGGCCTTGCGGCGGTCATTGCCGGCATCAACCAGGCTGACAACAGTCCGGCCGAATATGGACAGGGCATGCAGGGCTATGCCAAGCGATTCGGTGCGACATACACCGATGCCTTCATCGGGAACTTCTGGGGCAATGCTGTACTGCCCAGCCTTTGGCACGAAGATCCTCGCTACTTTCAGAAGGGCACGGGCAGCACTGCCAGCCGTGTCCTCTGGGCCTCAACGTCGACAGTCTGGTGCCGGCGGGACAACGGAAGCTGGGGTCCCAATTATTCGAACGTGGTTGGGAACCTTATCGGAGCCGCGATTGCGAATGTTTATTATCCGGAGAGCGAGCGCACCGTTGGCGACACCGTCACGCGTGGACTGACCGTTACCGCCGAAGGCATTATCGGCTCCGAGGTTATAGAGTTCTGGCCCGATATTGTCCGCCACTACAGGAGAAAACAGGCCGAGAAGCTGGCCAAAAAGTCCGGTCAGCAAAGCTCGCCCGCAGCGCAGGTGGTTCATCCGGCAGACGACGCGAGACCCTGAGAACCGCAGCCTCCAAAAAAAGAAACCCTGATCGAGAGTCGACCAGGGTTCAGGAGGTGGTATATGCAAGAGACGAAACCAGATTAAGTTGTATCCGGCCTTGTGTCTTGGCCCCGAAGAACGATTTTTCACTCCACCTTTTGGCGGAGGGTTAACCGGCGATGCGAGAGGCTGAACGCGTCCTTACGGGACCACCGGCAGGACAATGTGCGACGGAAATTGCTGCGAGCAATACACGCGTTGCGTCGCCGGAACATAATCCGCAGCGGTGGCCTTATAGATGCTGGGCACAAACTTCTGCGGGTTACGGTCGATGACCGGAAACCACGTGGACTGCACCTGCACCATAATGCGGTGACCTTTCAGGAAGACGTGATCGTGATCGCGCAGCGGAACCTTCCACTCCTCAGCCTTGTCCGGGCTTAGTTCATGGGGATTCTCGTAGCTCTCGAGATAGCGACCCCGCCGGACCTCCATCGCGATGGGAAGTTCGTAGCCGTTCATCGACTCCGAGTAGGAGGGGTCCTTGCTCTCGGTGGCCGTAGCCTGTCCCGATTGCGGGAAGACATCGATCAGTTTGACGATGAAGTCGGAATCCGTTCCGGAGGTGGACGCGAAGAGGTCGGCCTCCAGCGGGCCGGTGACGACCAAGTCATGATCGAGCGGCGCACTCGTGAACACAAGGACGTCGGGCCGGCTCTCAACGAATCGCTGATCGGCCATCTCCCAGGTTCGCCATTCCGGCCGAGGATAGGTCGGCGAGATGGGCCGTGTCCGGTAGGGTACTGGCTTAGCCGGGTCGGACACGTATTGGAGCCAGGGCGTTGCGCCGGTTGCTTTTTGCTCAAATGATAGCGTTCCGTCCGAGTTCAGATAAAGATTCGTCGGCTTTGCGTTCTGCGGAGGCCAGCTTGAGTAGGTATGCCAGCTGTTCGAGCCGGTCTGAAATGTCGTTACTTTCCACGCCGGTTTCTCGCCCTGGCCGTGCAGGTAGTAGCGGAAGAACGGAGCCTCGATATTTGCGCGGAATTCGAGCGCGGTCTTGTGGACGGCGAATGGCAGGAGCCCAATATTTGCACCCTCCGCCGTCTGCCACTGGCCGTGGAACCATGGCCCCGCAACCATATAGTTGGTTTTATCCGGATCGTTCTCCTCGGCATGCTTGAAGATCTGCCACGGCCCCCACGGGTCTTCCTGGTCCCAGAAACCGGCAACGTTCAAGTTGGGAACGGTAGAGCTGTGCAGCTGGCTCACCCACGCTTCTTTCTTCCAGAAAGCGTCATAATCGGGGTGCTCCATCACGTCGTTCCAGAAGGGGATCTTGCCGTGGAGATATTCGGCATTGGCGTTTGAGAGCGGTCCCAGCCTGAGATACCACTCGAACGTGTCGTAGAGATCGAAGTCGAAGTTGGTGTTTTTGTTCTTGTCCGCTTGCTCCAACACCGAGTATTCGAAGGCGTAGCTTTCTCGCAGCGCGCCATAGCGGTGCATGTCGTCGTTCATCCACTGATCCACCGGAGAAGCCTGCTCGCTGATAGCCTTGAGCGCCGGGTGCGGATGAAGCAGCGTCAGGGCCGAGGTCAGTCCATCGTAGGAAACTCCATACATGCCGACCTTGCCGTTATTGTTCGGCACATTTTTTACTAGCCAGTCGATTGTGTCGTAGGCGTCGTTGGTCTCGTTCGCCTGCCTGGGATCGTTTGCGTCGTACCGGGAAGAGAGCTCAAAGACACCTTCGGACTTAAAACGCCCGCGCAAATTCTGGTGGACGAAAATGTACCCGTCTGCCGCGAGTTCTTTCCAGCTTGGCGGCAGCCAATCGGCGCCGTTTTTCGCCGCTGCTTCATCAAACATCTGCTGTGTCGGCACGCCGTAAGGCGTTCGCGTCAGGAGGATCGGCAAGGTCTGCGTCTGATCGCGGCGGGTGATGATGGCTGTCTGCAGCCGCACCCCGTCGCGCATGGGAATCATAACTTCCTGTACCTGGTAGTTGCTCTTCTGGGCCAGCAGCAGAGAAGGAAAGCTCAACAGGAGCAGGTAACCCGCCAGATATGCTGCGAACGCTTTGCACTTAGGTGAATATCGGGACAAGCCCATCCATTCTCCTTTCGGGATTGACTGTCGCGCTGAGCGCGCGCAGTCTTATTGGCCAACTGATTTTCAGGATCCCGCCGATTGTAACTGATCGAGTTCTGATTCCGGGCTATTCAGGCGTCTCTTGGTAATTGAATGATTTGCCGTGAAGCTCCCGCGAATGTCATGCTCGAAGAGATGAAGAAAACGACACTTTTACTCTGCCTGGCGGCGGCACTACTCGGTAGCTGCTCTCTCTCAGCTTCAGCCCAGGACAAGGGATACTGGCGCGCCACGAGCTCGACTGCCACAGCCATTACCGGCGATATCGGAATCTTTGACGACAAGCTCTCAATCAACTTCACCCCGTTTACGATCGCCGAGATACGCAAGCTCGAGTCAGCCGAGGCCGTCGCGCTCTTCAGCGCAGAAAGCGGTGTTCCCGGTAATGGCTTTCTCTATCGGCTGACCGTTCCCGCGGACAAGAAGTTCCTTCACCACAACACTCTCTGCGGCAGCGAGCAGACGCAATGGATGGCCACCTATGCTACGGGCCGCGAACTTCGGGTGGCATTCTTCTCGGGGACCAAGATGCCTGTGCTGACGGCTGATGCCCTCGCAAATACAACCGACCTCTGCGGGACATTCCTATACGGCCGGTAAAACGAGGATTACCTTCCTCTGCTCTACTTTTCTTTCAATCCTCCGCGCCTCTCGCCCTCTAGTGCAGCAAACAAAAGAGACGCATCGGTCGCAAATCTTGCCGCATCGAAATGTTGAGGGCGGGGGAAATCGAGATGTTGGCAAGCAGCTATACCGGAAAGAGGTTGGCCGTCATTTCACAGCGGCCATTCGACGAGGTTGTGGAAAGGTTCGATGCGTTGATTGCGCATCCTGAGATGCGACGGTTCAGAGAGAACCTGCAGAATGCCTACTCCGGGAGTGAAGTCGAGCAAGTCGTTCGGGAAGCTACCGGCGAGTTCGACCTCATGGAGTTTATGCGGCTCGACCTTGGCTACGTCGTGAAGAGGCGATTCGGCACGCAATCCGGCAGGAGCCTGCGCATTCTGGTGGGGAATCCGGTAACGATGAGTTCGATGACGACCCACGTGCCTGACGCTGGCTCTTACGCGCCGGTCACCATCCTCATCGACGAACGGCCTGACGGCGTGTATCTTTCTTACGACACAATGGAGGCCTTCCTGAGCAGCAATGGCAACGAGAGCGCGATGGGGGTCGCCCGCGACCTCGATGCGAAGGTCTTGAACATTCTGGAAAGAGCGGCCAAGTGAAAGCTTCGCGTTCTGACGGACGCCCGCATCTCGAGGCCGCACAAGAAAATCAGTTCGTGAACTATCCCTGGACCAGACGAGAGTTCCTGAGCCGCGCAATCGGGTCGGCGGGCGCTCTCGCCCTTGCTTCACCGCTGGCAAAGGCCCTAACCGGCAGCGATATGGAAACGCCTATGCGGGGGCGCTTCGTAACGCATGTCTCAGTCGTGCGAGTGAACCAGATCGAGGTAACCCGCACCCGCAATATCGGCGAAGATGAGGCTCCGGCCAACAGCCCGGACCACATCCGCTCGAGGCGGGAAGCATTTGCTTCAGGATGCCCGAATGGCCGGATGACCTGGGCGATCAGCTGGCTGGCGCTGAACGACGACCGTCAGGAGTACAAAGAGGCGCGGCGCCTGCTCGCGTCGTATCACGATAAATACGGCGATGAGATTACGTTCATCCCCGGCGGCTACTTCGCGCCCATGTACAACACGCGCGAAGAGACCCGCGAGACGATTCACCAGGCGCTGCAGCTGGTTTCGAAGATGGTGGGCAACGGCTATCGACCCCAGTGTCTGGTTGCCGGCTTCATGGATGCGAAGAGTCAGCACTACCTCGCAAATGACGAGGGCATTCATGTGTGCCAGGGGCAGATCTGGAGCCAGCATGGAATTGATAACGGCGACGGGGACGGCGGGATCTGTTATCCGTATTACCCCAGCCTCGAGCATTATCTGAAACCAGCGCAGGGCCCAGCGGACTTTATCGATTGCGTATGCCTGGATGGCTGGACCTGCGATTTTTTAGCTGCTCGGCGCAACGGTTTTGAGGGAGGCTTTAACAGCCGGATGGGCGTGGGTCCGATCGAGACGGTTCAGGACCTCGGAATAGAAGTCGGCCGCAGGGAGATGATCGACACCACGGCGGTGCACTTTGATCAGGGTTATGCGCTGAATGGGTTCGGTTGGGTGACCGCGATCTGGGAAGTGTCGATCGGCCACGATAAGGACCTGACCTGGTGGCTGCAGGCTATCCGGGAAAGATGGCGGGATACGCAGGTGGTGACCGAAGGCGAATTCGGCATGGAGTGGAGGAAGCATGTGCCGAACAATACATCGCTCAATTACCGCTTCGTTGCCAAAGGGACCGGAGCGCCTGGTTCAGAGAAAGAGCTGGAGATCCGCTGGTACATGAATCAGAAGTTTCGCCTGGCGCTGCTCAACAATTGGGTGACTAACGGCCCATGGATGGCGATCGATCTTACCCGCTACGATCTGCCGGCTCGCGAGCCGCAGGGCTTGCAGCGGGAGTGGAGCCTAATGAATGTCATCAATCAGAAAGGCTTGCGGCCCCAGGACAAGCCGATCAGGTTGGGGCAATTGCCCTCAAAGGATCAG
The DNA here is from genome assembly GCA_963724375.1 of uncultured Acidobacteriaceae bacterium. Taxonomy (GTDB): domain Bacteria; phylum Acidobacteriota; class Terriglobia; order Terriglobales; family Acidobacteriaceae; genus Silvibacterium. The sequence continues at coordinate 272,286 of CAVRUM010000009.1, read as the reverse complement.
CAACTCATCTACTCGAGGTATCCCGAACTGAAAAAGCGGGCCTGATGGGGGCACGTCCGGCAGATCGCTGGAGTAGCATTGGCGCCAGACCGTCAATCGAAAGCGAGTAGCCTAAATGCCTGAGAAACCGCAAAGTTTCGCCAACCACGCGCGCTTCCATCCGATCTACCACTTCGTCCTGGTGCCGATCCTGCTGATCAACGTCATCGTCAGCATCGTCTGGGTGGTGCGGGAGCCAGGATTCGCTTCGGCGTGGGACCTGGTCATGGCCTGCGCCCTGATGATTTTAGTCACTCTTGTCAGGGTGAACCCGCTGAAAGCTCAGGACCGCGTCATCCGCCTCGAGGAGCGGCTCCGGCTCTATGCTTTGCTGCCGGAATCCGAGCGGCACCGAATTCCCGAACTGACCGAAGCACAGCTGATCGCGCTGCGTTTTGCCGCAGACGAGGACCTGCCTGCCCTCGCCAAGCGTGCTCTCAACGAAAAGCTCACAGGTAAGCAGATCAAGCAGGCCATCAACAACTGGCGACCGGACTACTTCCGGGTGTGAGGCGCGTCCCAGTTCTGGCGCGCGCCGCTCAGGATTGCTTGGCTTCGAGCTCAGCCCAGCGTTCGAAGAGTCCGTCGACAGCGTGCTGGGCTTTTTCCTGCTCGGCAAGCGCTGCGAGGAGTTGCGCCGAATCGGTGGCGACCGCGGGGTCCTCGACCCTGGCTCGTGCGGCAGCCAGCCTTGCCTCGGCTTCGGCGATGCGCTCCTCGATCCCCGCCCACTCGCGGGCTTCCAGATAAGAGAGTTTTTTCCTGGCCGCGGGCGCAGCTGGCGGTGGCGCCGGGGCTGCCTTCTGCGGGAGTCTCCTGGCCTGTTCCTTCTCAGCCATCCAGGCTTCCCACTGGGAGTAGTCAGCGAAACTAGCGGCGTTGCCCTCGCCGTCCAGTCCGATGATTATGTTCGCGATGCGGTCTAGCATGTAGCGGTCGTGAGTCACCAGGACCAGGGAGCCCGGGTATTCGAGCAAAGCCTCTTCGAGAATTTCGAGAGTCGGTATGTCGAGGTCGTTGGTGGGCTCGTCGAGCAGCAGCAGGTCAGCTGGCTGTAGCATGAGCTGGGCGATTAGCAGCCGCGCACGTTCTCCTCCGGAGAGGCGAGAGACGGGCTGGTTCAACTGCTCGCCGGTAAAAAGAAAGCGAGCGGCCCAGGACGCCACATGAATGACGCGGTCCTGGTAAACAACGGAGTCACTGTGCGGGGCGAGCGCGCGGCGCAGGGTCTGGCTGCCATCGATCTGACGGTTCTGCTCGAAGTAACTGATGCGGAGTTGATTCGCCCGGCGAAGCGAGCCTGAAGCGGGTTCGATCTCTCCGGCGAGGATTCGCAGGAGGGTGGTTTTGCCGCTGCCGTTTGGTCCCAGCAGTCCCACGCGCATGCCGGCGGTGAGATGAAAACTGAGCCGATCGAAGAGAGGCCGGCCTTCGACCGCATAGCCGAGAGCATCGAGCTCGACAAGGCGCCGGGTCTGGCGGCCAGTGGAGGTGAAGTCGATGGAAGCAGTGAAGGTACGGCTGCGCGTATCGAGGTCGGCCAGTTCGGAGATGAGCCGGTGGGCGTTGTCGATGCGCGCCTTTGCTTTTGTGGCCCGGGCTTTGGGTCCGCGGCGAAGCCACTCCCGCTCGACGCGCACTCGGTTTTCGAGGGCCTCCTGCTGACGGGCCTGCGCGTGGAGAAAGGCCTCCTTGATAGCGAGGAACTCGCTGTAGTTGCCCGTAGAGCGAAGCATGCCGCCAGGATATGCAGGGCTCAATTCTGTCATCTGTGTTGCAATATTTTCCAGGAAATAGCGGTCATGGCTGATGACGACGGTGGCGAAGGCCTCGCGCCCCAGCACATCCTCCAGCCACGCGATGCCGGCCAGATCAAGGTGATTGGTCGGCTCATCAAGGAGCAACAGATCGGGCTGCTGAACGAGCGCCTCAGCGATTGCGAGACGCTTGCCCCATCCTCCTGAAAATGTAGCCGCCACGGTTTCAAACTGGCTGAACCCGGCCGATCCAAGGGTTGAGCGGAGGCGCGCTTCCCAGTCCGCCGAGGGAATCTGGGCGCGGAGGAGCGCGTCTTCGACGATCTGCCGGACGGTAGCGCCAGGCTTGAAACGGGATTCCTGCTCGACATACGCGATACGCAGGTTTCGACGCGTAGTGATCTCTCCTGAGTCGGGCTCAACCTCTCCGGCAAGCATCTTCAGCAGCGTGGACTTTCCGCTGCCGTTCGGCCCGATGAGTCCGATACGGTCGCCCTCGCTCACGGCGAACGAAATGTTGCGGAAGAGCGTGTTTGCGCCGAACGACCGTGTGACCGACTGCGCGTTGAGCAGGAGAGCCAGAAACTCCTCCCCCCTAACCGGCCGCGCTGGTGGTGACGAGGTACTCCTCGTAGGGGCCCTTGAAGTCGTCTATCGTCCCGTTTTCAAAGTGCCAGATGCGGGTCGCGACTTCGTCGATGAGGTCGTGGTCGTGGCTGACGAGCAGAACGGTGCCTTCAAAGCGCTGCAATGCGATGTTGAGTGCATTGATCGACTCGAGATCGAGGTGGTTTGTTGGCTCATCGAAGATGAGGACGTTCGGCTTCTGCAGCATCAGCTTGCAGAAGAGCAGCCGCGCCGCCTCCCCTCCCGATAGCGCCGCAGTGGGTTTGAGCCCCTCCTCACCTCGGAACAGCATCTGGCCGAGGATGCCGCGGATGTCTTCCTTGGTCGCCTTCGGGTCCCATTGATGGAGCCAGTCGGCGACAGTGAGTCCATGCTCGATCACTCCGGTGTGATCCTGCGGGAAGTATCCGATCTGCGCCTCGTGACCCCACTTGATAGTGCCGGACTCGAGCGTGAAGCCCGCCTCGGCCAGGTCGGGCACAACTGACAGGAGCGATTTGACCAGGGTGGTCTTGCCCTGGGCGTTGCGCCCCATGAGAGCGACCTTCTCGCCGCGCATCACGTTGGCGCTGAATCCGTCGATGACGGTGAGATCGCCGTAGCTCTTGCCAAGGGCGTCGAACTCGAGCGCGGTTTTGCCCGACGGACGAAGCATGTCGAAGCGGATGTAGGGGCGCTGGATATTCGACCGCGCCAGCTCGGTGGTCTGCAGCCGCTCCACTTCTTTTTTGCGGCTGGTGACCTGGCTCGACCGGGTGCCGGCTGCGAAGCGCGCAATAAATTCATTGAGCTGAGCGATCTTCTTCTCGCGCTGCTCGTTCTGCGATTCGAGGCGGGCGCGAATCTGGGTCTTGGCAACGATCATGTCGTCGTAGCCGCCGGTGTAGGTGATGATGGTCTCGTAGTCGATGTCGGCGGTGTGTGTAGTGACGCTGTTGAGGAAGTGCCGGTCGTGCGAGATAGTGATCAGCGATCCCTCGAACCGGGACAGGAAGTCCTGGAGCCAGTGGATAGAGTCGAGGTCGAGGTAGTTTGTGGGCTCGTCGAGCAGCAGGGCCTGGGGACTACCGAAAAGAGCTTGTGCGAGCAGTACGCGCACTTTCTGGCCACCCTGCAACTCACTCATCCTGCGCTCGTGCAGCTCATCGGGGATGTCGAGGCCCTGCAGCAGCACCGCGGCATCACTTTCTGCGGTGTAGCCATCCTCTTCGCCGACAATGCCCTCGAGCTCACCGAGGCGCATGCCGTCTTCGTCGGTGAGTTCGGCCTTGGAATAGATGGTGTCCCGCTCCTCAAGAGCGGTCCACAGTCCCTTGTTGCCCATAATGACGGTGTCGATGACGCGGTAGGCGTCGAAGGCGAATTGATCCTGCCGAAGAATGCCGACCTTCTTTGGGCGGACCACGGTACCCTTCTGCGGATCGAGCTCGCCAGAGAGGATCTTCATAAAGGTGGATTTACCGGCACCGTTGGGCCCTGTCAGGCCGTACCTGCGGCCTGGGGTAAACGTGATCGTCACGTCGTCGAACAGGATCTTTGCGCCGTAGCGCATGCTTATATTGCTGACTGAAATCATGCTTGTGCTCTGTGTTGGTCTTTCGCGGGATCGAAGCAGAGATTACTAACTATATTGTAGCTGCGGAGTGATCCGCAGCGAAGCGGGTGGAACCCGATTAACGCACGAAGTGCGTGATGATCTGGTTTACGGCAAGGGCTGCCGTATAGGCGAGCACGCTCATGTAGGCAAACTGCAACGCGGGCCACTTCCAGCTGTTGGTCTCACGACGAACGATTGCGAGTGTCGACGTGCACTGCATGGCGAAGGCGAAAAAGACTACCAGCGCCATTGCGCCGCCGAGTGTCAGGTCGTGACGCAGAGCAGCCTGCAGGCCGAGGGACTGAGTTGCGGGGTCGGCTCCATAGAGTGTACCGAGAGTGCCGACGATGACTTCGCGCGCGATGATCGAGCTGAGGAGACCGATGCCTATCTTCCAGTTGAAGCCGAGGGGGTGAATCACCGGCTCGATCCAACGGCCCACGTGACCGATGACGCTGCCAGGAAGATCCGCGTGGAACGGGACGTGGCAGAGAATCCAGAGGGCGACTGTAACGCACAGGATGATGGTTCCCGCCTGCTTGAGAAAGACCTTGCCACGATCGACGACCCGGAGGCCCAGCGAACGCAGGGTTGGCAGCCGGTACTGCGGCAGTTCAAGGATGAACGGCGCCGATGCGGCCTTGAGGATGGATGACTTCAACAAACGGGCGGTGCCGAGGGCTGCGAGGAATCCCAACAGATAGAGCGAGAGCATGACGGCGGCCCGGAGACCGAAGAATCCGCCTAGGAGCGGCTTGTTCGGAATGAAGGCTGCGATCATCAACAAATAGATCGGCAGGCGCGCCGAGCACGTCATGAATGGTGCGACGAGAATCGTTGCGAACCGGTCACGCTTGTTCTCGATAGTGCGCGTGGCCATGATGGCCGGAACGGCGCACGCGTAGGCCGAGAGGAGCGGAATAAAAGCCTTGCCGTTCAAACCGATGGCACGCATCACGCGGTCAGCGATGAGCGCGGCACGCGCGAGATAACCGGAATCCTCAAGGATGCCAATGAAGAGGAACAGCAGCAGAATTTGCGGGAGAAATACGAGGACCGACGCGACGCCCTTCCAGATGCCGTCGATGAGGAGGGATTCAAACCAGCTGTGTCCGAGGAGGTTTCCAAGCTTATTTCCAACAGAATTAAGGAAGTCACCGAATGCATTGCTGAGCGGCTGGCCGATGGAAAAGACGACCTGGAACACGCCAATGACAACAGCCAGAAACAGCAACGGTCCAACGATGCGATGGAGCAGGACGCGATCCAGCTTGTGGGTCCACTCCGACGAAATGGGCGCCTTGTATTTCGTGCGGGTGCTGATGCCTGTCGCCCACTGGCGATAGGAACGGGCATTGCCGACAACCGGAAGTTCGAGTCGTGCAACGGGGCTCGGCTGGAAGGTTTCGCTCTTTCGGTCAAGAAAATGCGAGATTACATCCAGCCCTGTTCCGCGGGTTGCACTGATCTTTGCGACCGGAACACCGAGTTCGCGAGCGAGGCCCAGAGTGTCGACTTCGCCGCCGCGGCTTTCCATCAGGTCCGTCATATTGAGTAGAACCAGAGTGTGCAAACCCAGCGACAGGATCGGCGCTGCTAGAGTCAGCTGGCGGCGCAGGTGCAGGGAGTCGAGCACCAGGAGCACGGCGTCAGGGGTGGGCGTCCCGGGCATCTTGCCATGCAGGACCTCGACAGCCACGCGGGCATCCTCAGAATAGGTGTCGAGGCTGTAGATGCCGGGCAGGTCGATCAGTACGAGATCGCTACGGCCGATGCCGCTCAGCTTGCCAAAATGCTGTTCGACCGTGACTCCGGGATAGTTCGCAACCTTCTGCCGAAGGCCGGTCAGGCGATTGAAAAGCGTCGACTTACCGGAATTGGGTGGGCCGACAAGCGCGACGGTACGGATTTTTCCTGGAGTGCGGGGCTCGACCTTGATATCGATGGTCGCGGTGTTGCAGCAGTCGCTCATCAGCGCTAATCCTCGACCACCCGGACGCGTATGGAGCGCGCAGTCTCGCGCCGCAGGGCGATTTCGAACCCGTCGATGTAGTAAACGGTAGGGTCCCCCGCAGGCGCGCGGCGAATCACGATCACTCTTGCGTCGGGTACAAATCCCATGTGCATCAGATGATGTCCAACCTCTTCCGGAAGATCCAAGGCCTCGACGATCGCCATTTTCCCAATGCCTAGTTCACTGAGCGCGCTCAACTTGTTCGATCCTGAACAATGTCACTACCCATCATATCGCAAATAGGACCAATTCGCTCGTAATTCGAGCGGGCTACAATCGCGCCATGATTTTCGAGGAGTTTCGCGGCAGCCTAGGTGACGATGTGCCTCCTCAAAATACCTCTCCGCTGCTTGCAGCCCTTTGGTGGGACGCCAAGGGCGAGTGGTCGAAAGCTCATGAAATTGCGCAGGAGATCGAGTCGAGGGACGCCGCCTGGGTCCACGCTTTCCTGCACCGCAAGGAGGGCGACCAAGGGAACGCTGGATACTGGTATCGACGCGCCGGCAAGCCTCACGGAAAGGGGGCGCTCGATAGCGAGTGGGAGGAGATTGTCCGAGCTTTTCTGCAGGGATGACCTCGATCGCGAGCTGTCCAGTTGTGAACAGTCCTTGCCGTGCCCGGACATGACGGCTAGCCTGCCGTGCCGCGATGTACCGCGTATCGAATGATTTACCGATACCGGAGGTTGGAGGCCCATGTGCTCTTTACTCTTCTGAGGCGAGCTCGGGATGATCGGAGATCTGAAGTTTTCGTGGCGCCAGTTGAGGAAGTCGCCGGGATTTGCTCTGACGGCTGTTCTGACTCTGGCTGTCGGGATCGGCGGGGTGACGGCGGTCTTTTCGGTCGTGGAAGCCGTGCTGCTGCGGCCACTGCCCTATAAGGACCCAAGCCAACTCTATGTCCTCCACGAGCGCATCGAACACCTGCTGGAGGGCGAGGCGAACCTCTCGGCTCCGGATGTGCTCACCTTCGAGCGCGAGAACAGGGTTTTCAGCGGAGTTGGCGGCTTCATCGGCGCTTCCTACGAGGCTTCTGGCGCTGGCGCTCCATTTCGGGCGCAGGCCGAACGGCTGACTGCTTCGGTCTTTCCGGTGCTGGGCATCGAACCGCTGCTTGGCAGGGCGTTTACCCAAATGGAGGACGACACCTCGGCCCCGGTTGCGGTAATCAGCTATGGATTTTGGCGAGAGCGCTTTCAAGCGGATCCGAATGTTTTGGGCAAGACGATCGAGCTTGACCGCCGGCCTTACACCATTGTCGGCGTCATGCCCCGCGATTTCCAGACGCCACTTGGCCTGGGAGGACTCACGGAGCGCGATCTGTGGGTTCCTATGAGCTTCACGCCTGTTGAAAAGGGCGCGGAAGCCGACAACATCGATTACGGAGCTGTGGCAAGGCTGAAGCCGGGCGTCACCATGGCCCAAGCACAGCAGGATGTAGATCGCGTGATCAGCATTATCCAGACGAAGATTCCGGGTATTGGTCTGCACGCTTCTTTACGCTCTCTCAAGGAAGAAACGATTCGCGATGCTCGACTGTTACTCCGCGTGCTGCTTGCGGCCGTCGCCGTGATTCTGCTGATCGCCTGCGCCAATCTCGCGAACCTGCAACTCGTGCGCGCGGCAGGACGTAGGCGAGAGTTCGGTGTGCGGCTCGCTTTAGGGGCGAGTCGACGGACCATGCTTCGTCAACTGATTACAGAAAGCCTGTCGCTTAGCGCAATCGGTGGGTTGCTAGGTGTGGCTGTCGCGGTCGTACTTGTACATGTGGCGATGACGTCCCTTACGGACTTTGTTCCCCGATTGAATGAGATTGGTCTTAGTTGGCCGGTGGTGCTCCTGGCCATCGTATTGACGGCCGGGACGGGGTTGGTATGCGGGCTCGCGCCGGCGGTCTCGGGAATGAAGGCCGAAGTCCTTGATTCGCTGCGTGAGGGCACTCCTGCGGCGGGCCAAAGCCGCGGCCAGCACCGTGTGCTCGATGCGCTTGTGGTGACCGAGGCTGCGTTGGCGATGGTGCTGCTGGTGGGCGCGGGACTCTTGTTGCGCAGTTTTGCAAAGATGGCGTCGACCGATCCAGGTATCGAGGCTACGCATGTGATGACAGCCCACCTGGCGTTGCCGAAGCATGATTATCCGACTCAGGCACGTGCCGACGATTTCTACAAACAGTTGCAGAGACGCCTGGAAGCCATTCCCGGCGTGCGTTCCGTGGGATTCTCTTCGAACATTCCGGTGATCGGCCGCAACTCGAGCCGGTTGTTTGCTCCGGAGGGTTACGTCAAGAGGCCGAACGAAGGCTGGTCACTGGCCTCAAATTACCTCGTTGCAGGAAGTTATTTCGACGCACTGCGAATCCCGCTGATTTCAGGCCGCTTCTTCGACGCACGCGATGAACGGCCCGGCGCGCCCTTGACGGCCGTTATCAGCCAGTCGTTCGCGCGGCGGTACTTTGCCGACCGGGATGCTGTGGGGATGCACCTTAAAGTGGGTCCTCGCTTCGATACACCGATGCCTGCGATCGAGATTGTCGGAGTGGTGGGAGATGTAAAGCCGAACCACATGGACGAGGACCAGATGGTGCAGATGTATGAGCCTGTCTCGCAGGCTGCAGCCGACCTGGGACCACTGGCGGCAATGATTGGCACGGTCGGCGATCTTCGAGTAGTGGTTCGGACGGGCGGCAATCCTGCGGCCCTGGAGGCCGATTTCACGAAGATCGTGCACCAGCTCGATCCATTGCTGGCCATCACCGATCTGCAGACGATGGAGGAGGTCGTCGCATCGACCGAGTCATCGCGGCGTTTCAACACGATCATCCTTACGGCGTTCGCGACTGTTGCACTGCTTCTCTCGCTGCTGGGCATCTACGGAGTTCTCGGTTATACGGTGACGGAGAAGACGCGAGAGATCGCGATTCGCATGGCGCTGGGGGCAACCCGTGAGGATGTTCTGATGCGGACGATCGCGTTTGCGCTCGCGCTTGCCAGCGCCGGCATCGTTGGAGGGCTCGTCGCCGCGACGGCACTAACCCGCTTTTTGAAGAGCTTACTCTTTGGAGTTCAGCCTTTGGATACTGCGACGATCGCCGGGGCCGCGGCTGTATTGTTGATCTGCGCAGCGTTGGCGGGTGGGTTGCCGGCCCGCAGGGCATCGGCGATTGAGCCGATGGAGGCTCTTCGAAGAGAGTAACGACGCAGGAGGCAAAGGATATGCTGGCGGATCTTAAATATGCGCTGCGACAGTTAAGGAAGTCTCCGGGATTCGCCGCCACGGCGATCCTTACCCTTGCCATCGGGATTGGAGCTAATTCGGTCGTCTTCAGTGTGCTGAATACGCTGGTGATTCGCCCGCTCGACCTGCCGAACGCGGAGCAGCTTGTGTTTCTCGAGCGCATGCCGATGGAGGGATCGACGCAGTCTTATCCGGATTATCGCGATATGCGCGACGAGACTACTGCCCTCTCCGGGCTTGCTGCATACAGGTTCGCGACGGCCGGCATAGATACGGGCCGGAATCCTTCGAAGATCTGGTTCTATGAAGCTTCGGGGAACTACTTCGATGTGGCAGGCGTTGAACCCTACCTCGGGCGATTTTTCCATACCGCCGATGAACATGGTGTGGATTCCGCTCCCTATGCGGTTCTGAGCTATGGATACTGGCGGAGCCATTTCGGCGGTGATCCTCAGATCGTTGGGAAGACCATCGAGATTGATAAGCGTCCGTTCAGCGTGATCGGCGTTGCGCCGGAGAAGTTTCGTGGTACGGAGCTGTTCTTCAGTCCCACTCTGTGGGTTCCTTTGGTGAATGAAGAACAGATCGACGGCTGGAATTTCATCAACGAGCGCGGCAATCACACCATGTACGTGGTCGGCAGAGTGAAGCCAGGGGTTGGGATTCTGGCTGCCGAGGCCGAACTGAATCGCATCGCGAACAGGCTGGCGGCGCAGTATCCCCAGAGCGATCAGGGGTTGCAGATCCGCCTGGCGCGACCGGGTCTCATAGGGAACACGCTGGGACATCCGGTAAGGGCGTTTCTAGGCGGTGTGATGTTGCTGGCGGCGCTCATCCTGCTGGCCGCGTGCGCCAATTTGGGCAGCCTCTTCGCGGCCCGCGCTGCGGACCGGTCGCGCGAAATGGCAATTCGCCTGGCGTTGGGCTCGTCCCGGGAGCGCCTTTTCCGCCAATTGCTGACGGAAGCAGCGGTCGTATCGCTAGCCGGCGGGCTACTGGGTGTGCAGGGGGCAGCGATGTTGCTCCGCTGGCTGAGCGGATGGCAAGTGATACCCAATTCGCCGATTCAGGTGCCGGTAAACCCCAACTGGCTTACCTATACGACGGCGCTCGTGCTCGCGGTCTTAAGCGGGATTCTGTTTGGCATTACTCCGATCCGGCAGGTCTTTCGCATGGATGCGTATGAGCTGGTGAAGGCGGGAGCCAGTGCCGGGCGCGTCTGGCGCAGGCTTACATTGCGCGATGTGCTGCTGGTAGTGCAAATCGCAGTGTGCGCGGTACTGGTTACGTCCTCGCTGGTCGCGGTGCGCGGTCTGGCGAGATCGCTGCACAGCGATTTCGGATTCTCGCCGCAAGGCGCAATGCTGGCCGCATTTGACTTGAAGATGGCGGGATATGACGACGCAGAGGCAGGGCACTTTCAGCGCGAGGCGCTGGCCGCGATCAAGCAGATCCCCGGCGTCTACGCAGCGGGATACATCGATCATCCGCCGCTGAATGTCGCCTCTTCAGATACCTCTGTATATACAAATGGCACGACCGATTTCCGGCCTCTGAATGCAGCTGCCGATGCGATGTACTACAAGGTGTCTCCGGGCTATCTGGACGCGGCGCGGACGGTATTGCTAGCCGGACGGGATTTCACTTGGCATGATGATGCGAAGAGTCCCAAAGTTGCGATTGTGAACGAAGCGTTTGCGCGCAAAGTTTTCGGCTCGGTCGATCGTGCGATTGGCGGATATTTCCTAAGGGGCAGCGGCGAGCGTTTCCAGGTGATCGGGGTGGTGCAGGATGGGAAATACCGGACCCTGACCGAAGCGCTGCAGCCGGCGATGTTCCTGCCGATGCTGCAGGATACAGATACCTGGACGACTTTGGTCGTTCGGTCCTCCCGCAGCGATAAGCAATTAGCAGCGGCGATGCAAAAGACGCTCGCGAGCCTCGATCCAGGCCTTCCCGCGTCGATACAGAGGTGGCAGGATTCGATGGATACCGCTCTCTTTGCCGCCAGGGCCGCGACGGTCGCTCTCGGTGTGATGGGGATGCTGGGCGCAATGCTTGCCGTTACGGGCATTTTCGGCATGGCCTCGTACTCCGTCAGCAAGCGCATGCGGGAACTGGGAATCCGGGTGGCGCTAGGAGCAAGGCGGACAGAAGTGCTAAGCGCCGCGTTAGGCCGGTCGGCGAAGTTGCTTTGCGCGGGCTCGGCTGCAGGCTTGCTTTTAGGCATGGCCGCTGCCAAGGTGCTACAGGCTGTTGTCTACCAGGCGACTACTCGCGACCCGCTCGTGATATTCGGCTCGTTGGCGGCGATGATTCTGCTGGGTGTCTTTGCATCGTGGCTGCCCGCAAGACGGGCGGCGGCCGTGGATCCCGCGATTCTGTTGCGGGAGGAGTAATGGAGAGCAGCGAAGCCCGCGCCCTCCACCTTGTTGGTCAATCTTCCTCCTCGCAAAATGGCGGCTAGCCTTGCATTATCCGCGCATAGATCCGCCTTCTACTCGGGGAGTCCATTTGGAAAAAAAAGTAATAAGCAAGTTTTATAGCTGTAAATAGCAAGGCTTATTCCTGATCGATTTAATGCACCTGAAAGGGTTGTGATTACTGGCGCTCGGTCGCAACCAGCGGAGTTGGCAAAAATCCGCCGGCTCTCGTTCCTCATAAAGGCATGGTTATACCAGCTATAGCTACGAGCTGATTGCGGCGGATATTCCTCTTGAAACGTGTTTAACCATGACCTAACTTGGGGCATGGCAGTCAGTCTTCTACCAATCCACTCCTCTAAATTGCGTAAGACGCCGGGCGAATTCTTCAAGAGATGCTGAACTGGCTCGCCTCTTGAACTGGATTCGACCGACTTAAAGACTCCGACACATCACAAACAGAAATTAAGAAAGCAACTCTTTGGAGGCTCTACCCCATGTCATTCCGAAGCAGGCGAGCGTTACCGTTTACATTTCTAGCTCTATTCGGCGTCATCTTTGCATTGATTCCGATTGCAGGTGCACAGACATTTCGCGGCGGTATCAACGGCGTCGTGACCGACCAATTAGCAGCAGTGGTTCCGAACGCAGAGGTGGTAGCCCTTGATCCCGCAACGGGCGTCAGCCACAGCACCGTCACGTCGAGCGGTGGCGAGTTTACTTTTCAGGACTTGCCTCTAGGTGAATACGACGTTACGGCTACCGCACCTGGCTTTCAAAAAGTGAAGTTCGATAAGGTTCCGGTAAAGGCAGGTTCGATCTACAGTCTGGCGATTAAGCTGACCGTGGCCCAACAAGCGACAACAATCGAGGTGAACGCGGCTGCTCTCTCGCTCGACACTACCTCGACCACTCAGACCGCTGGCGTAATCGGAAAGTCACTGCAGGACACTCCGTTGAATGGCAGGGACTTCACGCAATTGATCATCCTCGCCCCGGGCTTTTCGAATTCGGGAGCTGGAGGTTACGGCTCTCTGAACGGAACCCGTGCGAACCAGATTAACTGGCAGATTGACGGCATCGACAACAACGATCTCTGGCATAACATACCAGCGGTGAATCAGGGCGGTGTCTCCGGCATTGCCGGCATAATTCTCCCCATCGATGCCGTGGAGCAATTCACCGCACAAACGGAAGCAGGGCCGGAATCGGGACGCAATCCCGGTGGCAGTGTAAATCTGTCGCTGAAGTCGGGTACTAACCAGATACACGGCACCATGTATTACTACAACCGCAATGAGGCCCTAGGCGCCACCAATCCGTTCACAGCTCCTGTAAAGCAAGTGGTCCGGAATTACAACTATGGGTTCTCGGCGGGCGGTCCGTTTGTAAAGGACAAGCTGTTCTGGTTTGTCACGTATGAGAAGCAAAAATTCACCATTGGTGTGCCCGACCAGGCGACTGAGCCGTCGCAGCCATGGCAGGCAGAAGCTCTCGCGGCTTTGGCCAAGTTCAATGTTCCAGTGAATCCAGTGTCAACGGCAATGCTTAGCACGCTTTGGCCGTCAGGAGCTACCGGTAACCTCCCAGCCACAGTCAATAACTACACAAGCTCGTTCAATGAGTACGGCTACAGCTATAACGGCCTAGCGAAGATTGACTATACGATCAACGACAAAAACAGCCTGACCGCTCACTGGTTCGTGGGGCAGGGCAACCAGGTTGCTCCGGTTGGCTCAGCTCTTTACTACTACTATGAAGTTGCTCCGATTCACGTGCAGAACTACGCGATTGTCTATAACCACGTGTTCACGCCAACCATCACGAACCAGCTGTTGTTGGGTGTTAATTACTTCAACCAGGTATTCAACGATTACAACAACAGCTTCGACATGGCCAGTCTTGGCCTGGTCACCGGTTCCACTCTGAACGGAGCCGCGAACTTGCAGATTGCGGGTTTTGACCCGACGGGATTGACGCCGCCTGAGGGGCGTAACGACATTACCGGTCACCTGACAGACGATCTGAACTGGACCATAGGAAAACATCAGATAAAGTTTGGCGGCGAGTTCCGCCAGGCACAGCTGGACGAGTTCTACAAGCGGCACGCTTTGGGAAGCTTCACATTTGACGGTACTCAAGGCCCCGATGCCACCGCAAATCCGAGCGATTCGTGGGATACAGGCGATGCTCGCGTCGATGCGCTTGCCGACTTTATGGCCGGCAACGTGGTCACCTCATCAATTGCACTTGGGGATCCTGACCGCCAGGTTTTTGTAAACACCTTTGCTCTCTTTGCGCAGGATTCATGGCAGCTGAGTCCAAAACTCAACCTGAACTATGGGCTGCGTTACGACTACGAAGGCCCACTCCATAACCAGTGGAAGAATCTCTCGGTGTTCCGGCCAAACCTGGGCGGAGTGGTTTATCAGGGAAATCAGATCGGCTCGCTCTATGATCCCACCTGGACGAACTTCAGTCCGCGTCTTGGAGTCTCTTACCAGGCAACACCGAACACGGTTGTTCGCGCTGGCGTCGGACTCTATTTTGATACACCGAACCTAAATCCATTTCTCGACAACCGTCCCGGCAACGGAGCACCAAACGGAGTTGAAGGGAATCCAGGTACAGGTGGGACAGTCACGACTGCAACGCGCAATAACTACACAATCGTGTCGGGGGTTAATGTCTTCCCCTCATCGCTGGCATCAAACAGTATCTTTTCGATCGCCCAAAATTTTGTTCCATCACACAACTGGAACATGAACATTCAGGTGGAACAGAGCCTGACGAACAATATCGTTGCGCAGATCGGTTATGTGGGAAGTGAAGGGCGGCACCTGCTCGCTATCCGCGATATCAATCAGGCCGCCCTCGGCAGCGGAAACATCGACGATCCGATCACGGGGAGCAATGTCAGCAGCGGCACTGCCGGTTGCCCGGCAGGCTACACCTACCAGAACTGCAGTCGCCCGTTCTTCTCGCAGTTTCCCGATTTCACCTTCATTAATGAGATCCAGAGTATCGGAACCTCTAACTACAATGCGTTACAGGCAACTCTGAAGGTGCGAGGCTTTCACGGCTTAACTGCGCAAGCTGCCTATACCTGGTCACACAGCTTCGATGAGGTTACTGCCTACCGCGGCGCTCTACCGCAGGACAGCTTCAACTTCAAGGGCGACTACGGGCCAAGCGATTTCGACAACCGGAATATCTTTACGGCCCTTATTACCTACGATCTTCCGGGTGGAAATAAGTGGAAGCCGCTTACGAATGGCTGGCAGCTGAACAGCCTGATGACCTTCCATGGCGGTCTGCCGTTCTCGGTGTACAGCTCAAGTGACACCTCGGGCACAAGCGATGGAAACCAGCGTGCAAACTTCGTTCCAGGTGTCGATCCTTATGCGGGTTATCGCCAAGGCAAGGTGGGGGCGAATTGGTTGAATCCCGCGGCTTTCGTCGACGCGCCTGCCGGAACCTGGGGCAATACCGGGCGCAATGCGTATTATGGCCCTGGCTACGGAGATGTGGATTTCTCGGTCTTCAAAAACACACCGATTGGAGAGCGCGTTACCACCCAGTTCCGCGTGGAGATGTTCAACCTCTTTAACCGCACGAACTTTGCGCCGCCATTAAACGGAAACTTCAATCCATCCTATACACAGGACAATGCTTTGACATTGTTCACTACCATTGGCAGCTTCAACGGCGCACCGGGAATCGGCGCTGGAGAGCCTTTCAACACGCAGCTGGCGCTGAAGATCATCTTCTGATTCGCCATTTTTAAATGCGCGGCGCCTTTGTTTCAGGGGCGTCGCGCCTCACCATGTTCGATAATCAATCCGAGTGAGGATGGAGATGAGCTGTAGCAGACGCGAGTTCTTGATGAGGGTCGGCCGGGCGGGAGGATATAGCGCGGTCTTCCTTACGATGCAGCATCTTGGCTTGATGGAGATTCCGGCAGCCGCAACAGTGCCCCTTGAGATAGAGCCGGGGTCTGGTAAGGGCACCAGCGTTGTGATCCTCGGCGGGGGCATCGCCGGGCTAGTAGCCGCTTATGAAATGAGGAAGGCCGGATACTCCTGTACCGTTCTGGAGGCGCGGCAACGTCCCGGCGGCCGCAACTGGACCGTCCGGAACGGAACCAAGATCGAGTTCAGCGATGGCATGGTACAGACCGCCAGTTGGGAGAGTGACGCTTACTTCAATGCCGGACCCGCGCGACTCCCGTCCATCCACAAGACGATGCTCGGTTATTGCAGCGAACTGGGCGTGCCCCTTGAGGTTGAGGTCAATACATCGCGGAGTTCCCTCCTGCAAAACGATGCGGCATTCGACGGCAAGGCCATCGAACAGCGCGAAGCCATCAATGACACGCGCGGCCACGTCTCCGAGCTGCTCGCCAAATGCATCCAGAAGAATGCTCTCGATCAGGCTTTCTCAAAAGAAGATCAAGAAAAGATGCTGGCGTTTCTGCGCGTCTACGGAGACCTCAAACCTGATTATTCCTTCACCGGCTCGGAGCGGAGCGGCCTAACCAAATATCCCGGCGCAGGCCCGCAGACAGAAGTCCTGCGCCCTCCGCTCGATATGCATGCACTACTTGATGCGGATTTCTGGCAGGGAATGATGTTCGAGGAGATGCTGGACATGCAGGCCACGATGTTCCAACCTGTTGGAGGGATGGACCGCATTCCTTATGCCTTCGCCAAGAAGCTGGGAGATGTTGTGCAGTATGGGGCGTGTGTGAAGGGCATTCAGAAGACGGACAACGGCGTCAGGATCAGTTACACGGACGGCAAAGGCAGCACAAAGACTATCGAAGCCGACTACTGCATCTGTGCCCTGCCTATCAGCATTTTGAAGACAATTCCGAACGATTTTTCGCCGCGAGTCAAGCAGGCGATCACTGAAGTCGGCTACGACTCAGCTTACAAGGTCGCGTGGGAATCGCCCCGATTCTGGGAGACGAAGTACAACCTCTATGGAGGAATTTCCTTTGTCGTGAAGGGCCCGGTGAACCTCATCTGGTATCCGAGCTGGAAGCTGTTTTCCGATAGTGGAGTCGTCGTCGCGGGCTATGGCGTCGAGAATCACAGCGACTTCGGTAAGCTCCCCACCGTGGCAGCCAAGCTTGATGCGTCCCGCGCCGCCGTCGAAAAGCTTCATCCCGGCTACAGTAGCCAACTGAGAAATCCGATGTATATAAACTGGGGTGAAATTCCCTACAATCTGGGATCGTGGGTGGGCCGCGCTCCGAGTTATGTGGCCGGGCGGTCCATGGAGTATTACCAAGGCCCATATAAGGAATTTATCGAGCCCGATGACCGGATTTACTTCTCCGGGGACCATTGCAGCCATATCATCGGATGGCAGGAAGGCGCAGCGCTGGCATCGCATCGTGCGGTCAGCATGATCTCGGAGCGAGTGCAGGCGGCGAAGGTCGGCGGCCCTACTAAAGGACAACAGGCATAGGAAGCGGAGAGTGAAATGAACTGGAAGCAGGGGACAGGTGTGGCCGCAATGGCGGTCCTGTTAATTGGAGCGTCGGATTGCGCGCTCTCTCAGACTACCGTAAAGCATATTCAGTCCACGGCGTCGCCGCTCGCGACGGCGGTTTGGGCGGGTGACACTCTCTACGTGAGCGGTCAACTAGCTTCGCCCGTAACTCCAGCCGATCCCGCAAAGGGAACGGCTGCGGATTACGGAGACACCAAGGCCCAGGCCGAGAGCACGATCCTCAAGATTCAGGCCATCCTCAAGGAACAGGGCCTCTCACTTGGCGACGTCGTGATGATGCACGTCTACCTTGCCGGAGACCCGGCCAAGGGTGGCAAACTCGATTTTGCGGGGCTACAGGCCGCGTATACCAAGTATTTTGGTACGACTGAGCAGCCAAACAAGCCGGCACGAGCAGCGTTCCAGGTCGCAGCTCTCGCGGCTCCGTGGGCCCTGGTGGAGATTGAGGTGATCGCGGTCCGGTCGAAGTAAACACCAATCCGCGAAAAGAAAAATCCCAGCGATTCGGCTGGGATTTTTTCTGTGTGTACGCGCCCCTTTCAGGACAGGTGAGTAAAAGGAGTTTCACGAAGGCGGGCGGGCAATTCCAATGGCTGAAATCCCGCGGTGCTAGAGTTCATCACCTGCTTGAAAGCGACTTGAAACTTCTGCATGTCGGTACGGGTCCCAACGGTGATGCGGACATAGGTGGGCATGATGGGCCAGACGCGGCCGATGTAAACTCCCCGGGCGGCCATTGCCGTCATGACTTCGTGGCCGGGCCTATTGGTCTGCAGCATAAAACAGTTGGTCTGCGACGGAATGAAGGTGAAATTGTTCGCCGCGAGCCACTCGAAGGTCTCGGTGCGGATATCGGTGTTGATTTTCCTTCGCTGGGGAACGATGTCCTTATCCTGGAGACTTGCAGTGGCGGCAGCGACAGCCATAATGGGCAGGGAGTTCATGCCGAAATACTGAATTTTCTTGAGCAAATCGGGGCGGCCGATCGCCAGCCCGCAGCGAACGCCGGCCATGCCGTATACCTTCGAGAAGGTCCTCAATACAATGACATCCTTGTCAGCTTTGACCAGATCGAGGGAAGGCGTTGCATCTGAGAAATGGATGTAGGCTTCATCGATGAGAAGAATCGAGCCTTTGGGCTTATTTGCCAGCAGGTATTCGATATCAGCTTCGGGGGTTGTGGTGCCGGTTGGGTTGTTGGGGTTACAGACGTAGATCACTCCCGCATTCGGGTCGGCCGCAGCCATCGCCTTGGCATCATGCGCATGGGTTGCTGTGAGTGGGACCTTGACGATCTTTGCGCCATTAAGTGTCGCCGCGTACATGCCAGCTTCGTAACCGGGGTCGGCAGTGATATAAGGCTTGTCCTTTGAGGTGAAAGCCAGCACGGTGTAATGCAGTGGCTCGCTCGAGCCGGCATAGGGCAGCACGTAATCCGTCTTCAGGCCTTCCAACTCGCAGAAAGTACTGACGAGCGTCTCAGTGAGGTCGTAGTCGTATCGTCCGCCCTCCGGAATCAGGCTCGAGATCGTCGCGCAGGCGCCGGTGCAGGGGCCAAGCGGATTCTCGTTCGCGTCAATTCGCACAGCGTCATGGGGAGGAGCATCGAAGTTGAACTTGCGCTGTTGAGCGCGGGCCAAGTGTGCTTCCGTGAGGATCGGCACGGCTGCTGCTGCGGCGGCGCTAAGGCGGAAAAAAGAGCGGCGGGAAAGCCCGGAGAAGTTCACGGGATCAACAGGCATGGGATCCTCTTATGGAAGAAGGAAAAAGTAGGGGGCAAGAAACGGTCATTGTCTCCACGGATAAATGTAGCGCCGCTTGGAATTGGAAGACAAGGACTATCGACGTGCGCGGCATCTGTTTATCGCGTGCATAAAGGGTATTTTGCAGGCTGTCCGTTGAACGGATAGCATCGGTCTATGAAGAACTCCGTGAAGTCGCCCGCGATTCCCGACGCTCCGGTAACATCGACGGATTCGGCGGGCCGATCGACGCGGTGGATCAACTGGTCCAGCTTTATATTTGCGCTTTTGCAGAGCGCGTGCACTGCGGTGCTGGCGGTCAGCGGTATTCGCGTTGTGATCGGCCTGGGCGCCCTTGCCGCAGCAGCGGGAACAAACGCTCCGGCCCGAGGTTTCCATCAGGATGCCATTCGCATCCCTATGATGCTTCTCGCGCTCGCCGGAGCGCTTATCAATCTATATGTACTGTGGCGGCAATGGAGTCTGCGTCATCGTCCGTCGTCGCAATGGCGGGTTCAACCGCTGACCGTTAAGGAAAAGCGGTCGCAGTGGCTGCAATTTGTGCTTGCGATTGTTACTCTAGCTCTCCTGGGCCTCGAATGGTGGACTCACCCGATGCTCCACCATCCTCACTAAGGCCCAATTCCAAGCGGTTCAGGGCCCTCATGCTTCAAGACCTCATCGAGGCGGGCATGCAGCCGCTTGCTGAAATCGAGTGGCAGCTCAAAGACTCGTTCGTCGGCCATCAGGATGATGATGTTGCGGGTCGAGTCGATTATTGCGGAACAGATCTCGCAATGTGCCAGGTGTCTCTCGACCTCGGCGCGCACCTGCGGGTCGAGCGTGTCGTCGATGTATTCGGAGATGCGGTCCCACACGTGACGGCAGTTCAGAACCATGGCAGCCTCCCGAACATCCGCGCCTTCGACGCTGTCTTTCCCACAAGCTTCAGGTGCGGAACCAGTTTTTTCTGAAGCATCATGCGCGCGCGATGCAGCCGCACCTTTACCAGCGAAATGGAAATGCCGAGCAACTCGGCCGTTTCGTTGACACTGAGCTCTTCAACATCCCGCAGGGTGACGATTTCACGGTAGGCATCCGGAAGCTCGGCTACGGCACTCTGGATGAGCTCGCGGAGTTCCTGCCGTTCGAGCGCGGCGAGCGGAACTTCGCGCCAGTCTGTGAGCGCCGCTGGTGTGAAGTCTCCGCTGTTTTCGTGCGCATCGAGGGAATCGACTGGGGCGCGGTTTTCTTTGCGAAGCCTGCCTCGAGCTTCGTTCAGCGTGATGGCGATGAGCCATGTGCTGAATTTCGAGTCGCCGCGGAAGCTTGCAAGCTTGCGGTACGCCTTCAACACCGCGTCTTGAACGACGTCCTCGGCCTCGGCCTCATTTTTCATGAGCGCAAAAGCGGTCCGGTAGAGCTGCTGTTCGTAAGGCTGGATGAGGAGGTGGAAGGTTTCCCGGTGGCCGGCAAGGATCGACGCGATGAGCTCCTGTTCGGATGCAGTTTCTCGCGGATCCACTGGCGCGGGACTGGTCATGAGGTTGTTATACCTCTACGCCTTAGCCAGACCTTGTCGATGATTGCGTCGAGCGAGAAGAGGCCTGCTCCGAAGATAAACGCAATTAGCGATGCGAAAAGGAAAGTGAATGGATCTGCGATGTAGAACTTGCCAGGATCGCTGAAGATCGACTTGAGAGCCGGAAGATCGGAGGTGATATAGGCGACCAGCATATTTCCGGAAAGCAGGAGGCCGATCAGCCGAGTTCCCAGCCCAACAAGCAAAAGTATGCCTCCAAAAAACTCGAGGCAAGAGATGAAGGGGGCCATAATTCCGGGCGCAGGAATGCCGAGGCTGGAAAAGAAATCTCTCACGTGCGCGAGGTTATGAAGCTTGCCCCATCCTGTCTGCATGAACTGCCATCCCCAGTAGACGCGAACAAATAACAGAAAGGGTGAGCGAAGCAGGCGGCTCGCGGCACAGAAGCGGCCGTAAATCCAGTTCAGCCCGGTCGAATTCGCGGAAGACAGAGATGTGGATGAGGTACTCATGAGGGGTGGCGCCTTTCTTTATCGCGTGAACCAGCCGAGCGCGGACCACGAGGCAAACACTTGTTGCAGCCACCGGCCACGCTCGTCTTCAGGAATATGGCTTTCGGCGAATGCAAGATCGATCGCATCTCCAATGCGGTAGCCTGCGAGGAGACCCTTCAAAAGAAGGTAGCCCTCTCGATCGAGCCGTTTGTAATACACCGAATTCTCGTGGCGATGGACGGCCAAAAAAATGTGTTCCGGGGTCAGCGCGGAGACTCGCCGCACTTGCCGTGTCTTGCGCACCGCGCTTGCATTGTTGCTCGAAGAGTCGCTGCTGCCGCTTTCACTCCGCAATTCGATCAGAAGATCTTCGACGGGATAATGCAACTCAAGCACTTGCAGATACGGCTGCAGGTGTAATTGCGAATGTTCATTGATGCCGGCGAGATCGTCCGCATCGAGAAGCGGATTCTCGGCCGCATCGAAGGCTTCGATGTGCGCCCACTCGAGACGGGCCATGTCGAGCGCGAGCTGTCCGCGCGGCTCGATGTATTGGGGATGGGCCAAAAGCCATGATTCAAGGTGCGAGCCGAGATTCCGCAGACTGAACGATTGCGAAGGAAAGTCCGTCAGGTAATCCCGCATCAGGCGTTCAAATTTGGTGGTTCCGAGAACAGCCTTGAGGCCAGGGAAGTCCTCTTCGAAGGACGAATAAAGCCGAAACCAGTACTGGCGGTTATAAATCTCCAGGCGCTCGAAGCTGCTGAGGCGGTCATTGGGCTTGATGTACTTTGAAGCCTCACTCGCGTTTGAAGTTCCATCCCGACGTTTCCGCGGCATGGTCTCATTGCGGGTGAGAGGATGCATGATCGCAGCAGCGACGTGGCGCTGGAGTTCAAGAAGCTCCTTCATTTCGCCGCCCCTTCAAGTTCAAGATGGCTTGCAGGCGTCAGAGGCGGCGATGCAGCCGCCTGCAAAAAGCGATTCGCCTTGAGTGCCTCGGCGTGGACTTCTTCAAAGCTCGGGATGTTGTCGTCCCATTCAAGCAGTGTCGCCGTTGGGCCGGCACGCTCGATTGCGCGCGCGTAGAGTTGCCAAACCGGATCTAGAACCGGATGATCATGCGTATCGAGAATATATTTCTCGAATTTCGAGTGACCGGCAATGTGGATCTGCGCAACACGGTCTGCCGGGACGGCGTTTACATAAACGAAAGGATCAAAGCTGTGGTTCTGCGACGAGACGTAGATATTATTCACGTCGAGCAGAATGCCGCAGTCGGCGCGTTCCACAACTTCATTGAGGAACTCCCATTCTGTCATCTCAGAGATGTGATACTCGGCGTAGCTCGAGACATTCTCCACGACAACCGGAACTTCGAGAAAATCCTGAACGTGGCGGATGCGGTCCGATGTGACCTTTACTGCCTCCCAGGTGTATGGCATGGGCAGCAGATCATGCGTGTAGCGGCCATCCACGGAACCCCAGCAGAGATGGTCGCTCAGCCACGGTGTTTTCGTGCGCCCGACAAGCTGCTTGAGCCGCCGGAGATGTTCGGGATCGGGATCGCTCGCCGATCCAAAATACATTGAGACCCCGTGCTGTACGACTTGGTATTGATCGAGGATCTTATCGAGTACTTCAAGCGGGCGGCCGCCGTCGATCATGTAGTTTTCGGAGATGATCTCGAACCAGTCGACGACAGGCTTTTTGGTCAGAATGTGCCGGTAGTGCGGGATGCGGAGGCCGATTCCTACCCCGTAATCGGTGTATCCGTTGAAGCGATTTGCAGGCACGAGGGCAACTCCGAGGGGTGGAAGTTTCGGGGCCAGCATCTGCCGGCCCCACTCAATGAAAGATGCGCGTGAGAACTACGACGGGTGCTTGGAGCCGTCCGTTGCGCAACCGCCCTTGCCCTTGCAGCTGTTCTTGCCTTTGCAGCCGTTGTCGCTGCTCTTGCAGCCGCCCTGGCCCTTGCAATCGTTCTTGCCTTTACAGGAGTGCTTGCTGGTTGTCTGATCGAGCGAAGCGCTGCCAAACGACGCTTTGCCCGCCTTGGCCACAGTGTTGGTGGCCCTGGGAGTTGCAGCCTGCAGGGTTGCGGCTCCGCTCAACAGACCGGAAACTGCCGCAGCCACCATCAGGGTCTTCATCGAATGCTTCATTGGTCATTCCTCCGTGTAGGGTCCAGACCCGGTGTCATAACCGGCGGGAGACCCGTCTACCGCATGTGAGTGCGGCAGCGCGATA
Organism: uncultured Acidobacteriaceae bacterium; assembly: GCA_963724375.1. GTDB lineage: Bacteria > Acidobacteriota > Terriglobia > Terriglobales > Acidobacteriaceae > Silvibacterium. Next base: position 249,047 of record CAVRUM010000009.1, on the reverse strand, counting down.
AGGTTACAGCAAATGCATAGCAATTTTGTGGACAATTTCGGCCAACGCTTTTTTGTATGGAAAGGAAATCCAGAAGCAGTTCATGTTCGTTATTACCCGCGCAAAAGCGTGTACCCTCTGCGTTTAGTCGGAGAAGAAGATGAATCCTGCGCAGGAAAAGTGACGGGCCATAAGGAAACCGGTTCGGGTTATGGCCAACCAGGGATAAATAGCCTTTTCAAGATGCATGCAGGAGCGAACTGGCGGTCATTTGATTGTGGGGGTTTTGACGTCAGGGGTCAGATTCTGTTCATACGGCAGTTGGTCTCGGTAGTTGTCCCAGTGCATAACAATTGCATCGACGACGGAATATCCGACGGCGTAGGCAGCTTCAAGGGCAGGGAGGTAGGCTCCATACCTACCGACCTTCTGCTCAGCAAGGCTTTCTGCGGCCGTCAAGCCGGAAGGCTGCTGGTCGTAATTGCTGACCGCGCGCAGAACAAGAATCCGCTTCACATCGACCCTGCCGGCGTGCGCAAGAAACGTGAGCGATTGAAGGGTACCGGTGTCTTCCATTCCCGAAACGACGAAATTGCCTTCGCCGCGTGTGTAATAGCGGACCCAGGCGTTGGCCCATTCGTCCATCAGTTTGCCGTGCCAGAAGGTGGAAGCGGAAATGTCGTCACCCTCGGCCACACACGGCGGCCGCTGCGCAGCGGCCTGAGTGAACCGTGAACGCTTCTCGCGCAAGGCATCGGTATCGGCAAGAGGCGTTGTCTTTGTGAGGTTGTAAGCCCAGTCCACAAGCGAAGAGTTCAGTTCATAGACCTGTCCGTCGGGCGGTGTCACAGGTTGCTCGTACGGTGTGGACTTGCGTAGAGGGACGTAGCCGGTTGGCCACGCTGGAGGAATCTCTCGCGCATCGATTTCATAGCCAAGATCGCCATCGATGACCCGACGCACCCACACTGCCGAGCCTAAAGAGACATCCGCCGGGTCGCCCCCGGCGATTCCAGAGACGAGCCAGTATGCGTGAGTCAGATCGAAGCGAGGATCGAGGCCAAGTGCCATGATGCTCGCCGCAGCCTTCGCCGTGCCAACCCCAGTGAGCACAGCGAGAATGCCCTGATCGTTCATGCGGAGATGATGGAAGCCTGCATCGAAGGGCAGTACACGATTTAAATGCGCGCGTTCCACCCAGAACTGATACTCGCCCGGTGCATCGCCGGTGTCCTCGCCAGCCTCATACATCGCGACAATTACGACCTTGATCGAAATTGGGACGGTAGAGGCTGCGTGGGCGGCACGGGCAGTAAGGCCAAGCATCAGACAGAGCAGACCGCAGTGCATCCGCATGGGTGTTCCTCTGGAAAATGAAAATGAGTTCTTATTCAGAGTAATCCAGAGCCCGAAACGCCATCGGCAACCAAAAAGCCAGCCATCGTCTCACAATGGCCGGCTTGCATTCGTGCATGCGATGGCGCTCAGAACATGACGAGAATGGCGCCCGTCATCCGGTTTTCGCTGTTTCGAAGATCCGGCGCCCACCCAGGAACAAGTGATCCCGGTGCTCCCGTGTTACCACCCGGAGGTGTAACGCCGCCCGGCCCAGAGAAGTAAGGAACATCTGCAGCGCGATGGTTATACTCGATCCTGAATGTTATGTACTGACTCGGCATATAGTCGACCGTACTTGAAACATCCCACGCCTTATACTTATCGCCGGGATTTTCGGTAAAGTAAGGCGTGCCCGAGGTTGCAGTGGCTCCGTTGATAGGTGGAAGCAGAACAAGATATCGACCGGGATTATTGATCTTGCCGCCGCCAAGGGTAAGAGCGAACAGATTTTTATCGAACCACAAGCGGTTGTATAGCATGAAGCCCAGAAAGCTCTGCTTTGGCCCTTTGCTCGAATCTCCAGCGCAGCTCACGCCGCCGCCGTGTTCGCATCCCATGTCGCCGGTGAGGGAGAAGGCGCCCCTGCTCAGCATGCCGTACGGATTGTTGTAGTACATATACTGCACGCTGTCGTCGGTATGGTAGCGAACGCGACCGGGCGTGTTTAGGGTGTCTTCACCCAGAGCATATTGATTGCCGAGAATGGAGAGACGCCCATTTGGACGCCAGAGGATCTGTCCGCCGATACCTGGGCGGTTGTTGTAGCGGCCGTATGATTGCCAGCCATTTATGAACCACGGCTCGATCTTCAGCTTTTCTGTCGGGAAGATCTGAGTGCGAACGCCGGTGAAGAACCAGGGCGTGTTCGAAGAAACATAGGAGGGCTGGTAGGCCCAGTTGTCAAAGTTATAGTAGCTGAACAGACCGACGTAGGACATGAAGATACCGGCATCTACATTTATGCCGTACATCTTATCGAAATGATAGCCTCCATAAGCTTCCGACAAGTACCGATAGGCGTTGTCCAGCTGCCACTGGCCGCGCGAATAACTGGCATCATTGCGCGGTGTTGTGGTTGAGTACATGCCGAACTGCGTCATGAGGCGGGCGCGAACATTGTCATAGTGAAAGTCCCCGCCTACGCCCATTTGTGTGAGTTGGATCTCGTTAGCGCGGAAGATCTCGCTCGATCCGCCGATCGTGTCGTCCTGCGGATGGCGAAAGTCGTAGGTATAGTCAACGTCGGCACGGATTTCGGGAGTGAAGAATTTAGTATCGAATGGCACTTCCTTGATACGGGGATTTCCGTTGAGCCAAGTGAAGTCCGCGAAAGCAAAAGGCTCGGGCTTTCCCGTTTGAGGAGGAGCGGTTACAGGTGAAACTTCCTGGATTGGAGCGGCGGCGGCCTTCGTGATGAAGCGAGAAGAAGCCGAGTTCAGAGCCGCGGCCTCTACGGCTGCAGTATCCTCCGCAGCCGGGGTCTCGTCCTTCCCTGGTGCTGCGGTTTCAGCCTGATGCCTTATCTGCTGTTCCAACTCTTCAATGCGCGCCCGCATGCTGTCCAGTTCCTTGAGAAGGGCTGCATTCGTTCCGGAAAGGGCATTTCCATTCCCCGAGGGTGGCGTCTCTGAAACTGTGTCGCTGCCGGGTGCACGGTCCTGGCCGGAACATAAAGGCTGGACCAGCGCGAGAAGAGTTAACGAAGCTATCGCGCGCAGGCACAACGTTCGCCCGCATTCTTTGATCCGTAAGTATTTGTATTTCAATTCAGTGCCTCCTTAATTGTGAGTCCGCAGGGAACCACAGTGAGCCGTCGCGCTCACACTAGAACGCACACGGCATGCTTTTGGCAAACCCTCTAGTCTCTGAGGGAAGTGGTAATTGGGCCCTAAGGGATCTATAAGGAACTCGTAAAGCCGGGCGCCGGCTACCTGCTCCGATGGCTAATCAAGGTTGAGCCGAATAGGAAGGATGGATTGTAAAGGGGGGTAGTAATCCCCAGGATTGTGCCATCACAACGTTGCCGGGAGGCAGGCACGGCGATGATGTCCTGCGAAAGCGGGTTGACAACTCGCGAGCGAGGCTTTACTTCCCGGTAAATGCGTACGTGGTGTGGCTAGCCGATAAGCTCGATCGCGTTAGTTCACTGACATCAAGATCACCGCTCTTGTTCCTATCCAATCTATCGAACTCTGCTTCCATGTAACTCATGTACTCCTGCCTGGAGACCTTGCCGTCGTGGTCTGTATCCATCAGGAGCAGTAATTGCTTGACCTGCTCCTCCCCGAGCGCCAGGTTATTTTGCGGCCTCGGGACAGACGCCTTTTGTGCAATCGAACTCCTTAGCGACGCTCCGGCCATGACCAACACTGCGATGAGCAAAATGGCCCATATCATGTTCCTTAACCGCAACATAGTTCTCTCCAGCGAGGCTTTGTAGCCGGGAGTTTCATCGCTCAATCCCCGGCGTTGCGGCCATTTTAGGCTGGTTGCGATTGCCCAGGGAACACAAAACGGATTGGAAAACCGGGAAGGGCGATCTGCACGAGACCTTCTTGTTGGGGGGCTCAACCTCACCAAATCAAAATGAAAGGGCCTAAAGCGGCGATCACTGGCAACAGGTTAAGTTATTGAGGAGACTAAGGCAAAAGAACCTTACGTTATTTTATTGGTTTCTTTACGTTTCCCTGATGCACGAAATGAGTTCCTGTCTTTGGGGCGCGGTGAACGAGAACCCAAATAAGCAGTCCTGATTTTGCGCCTAATCTAATAAGGAGCATGCGTGCGGACTTGCAAGGGTCGTTCCATCTATTTCTTCGCTCTGCTCGCTTCCACGCTCTTCGTGCACTTCGCGACGGTGTTTACTGGAGCGGCGCAGGAAATTGCGCCTCTGCACAATGCCACCCGCACGGCAGAACCTGGCAAGGGAACAGATGTGCCTGAGGACCCCCTGGATTTGGATCGATATTTCGGCAGCCAAAGTGATGCCCAGGGCGCGTCCAATTCTGCTGCGAAACCGGGATTCTTCGCCCGGTGGGGCCGCGCATATATGGACGACTGGAGAGGTGTTTCCAGTGGACCTTCACCTGCGAGGCGTGGGTATCCGGCTCCGCTAAACTCGCCGCCGTTTCCAAGCGCGGATTGGCCGATCGGCGGCACCCCTGTAATTGGTGCGCCTGACTATAACACCTATCCACTGATGCAGGCCATCAATGAGAACAAGACAAGATTCAAAATGTACGGATGGGTCGACGTCGGTTACAACGCAAGCACGTCTAACAAAGGCAAGTATGCGAACGCCCCGACTGCATATGATGTAATTCCCAACTCGATTCAACTGGACCAGGCCGTGCTTTATCTGGAGCGGCTGCCGGATACCGTACAGAAAGAGCACTTCGACTGGGGATTTCGCCTGGCGAACCTCTACGGCCTGGACTACCGCTATACGACTGCGCTCGGAATTTTCAGTCAGCAGCTGCTTTCCGGACCGAGTGGACAAGAATACGGGTACGATCCGGTGATGTATTACCTGGATCTCTATGTTCCCAAGGTCGCTGATGGGATGGACATTCGTATCGGACGGTATATCTCTTTGCCCGACATTGAGGCACAGTTAGCCCCGAATAACTATACCTACAGCCACTCGCTCCTCTATACCTATGACTGCTATACACAGAACGGGATCATGGATTCCGTGAAGTATGACGACCACTGGACGTTCCAGGTGGGCGTTTCGGCCGGTTGCGAATCAGCGGTCTGGATTTCCAATGCGAAGCTGACCGGTACCGTCTGCGTACAGTACGCATGGTCTCAGGGCGGCGATGCCGTCTACGGTTGCGCGAACTCGCTCAATTCGGGCAAGTATGCTTATAACAATCTCGATGCCTACTACCTGACCTGGTACCACAAGTTCAACGCAACGTGGCACACGGACACGGAGTCCTGGTACCAGTGGGAATCTGATACACCAAACCTCTGTTATCAGCTAAATCCATGCATCAGCTATGGCCCGAATGCGAATGTGGGTGAGTTTGCGGGGTCGATCACATCGCCGTCATTGATTAAAGGAGCCAATGGAGCGCAGTGCAATCCGACGCAAACGCATTGCTTTGCGCCGGAGTTCGCTATCGTCAACTACATCGAGCATGAATTTAACCATCACCACTCATCGTTCACGATTCGCAATGAATACATGAATGATTTCGCGGGTCAACGGACGGGGACCAAGACCGCATACTCGGAGCATCTCTTCGGATTTAACTTCTGGGTAGGGAGCACGATAACGTTTCGTCCGGAGTTGCGCTTTGAACACTCTTATAACAAGCCGGCGTACGACGCGCCGTTCATCAATGGAGCGAGCGGGGCGCCGACCAAAACTTCTCAGCTGACGTTCGCTGGAGACCTGATTTGGCACTATTGATCGGGGCGCTAAGCTTCCGATAGTTTGCCCACCTTTAGGTCACTGACCGCGCGATAGGCCTGGTTGATGGCACAGTCGGTGTAGGCGTAAGCATCTGCATCGGCATTTGCGATAGCCACGCGACCATAGGGCTGCCGGGCGGCGACACACGGCAGCGGGCCACCGTCAAGCCAGAAAGAATCCCAAAGCGAGTTGTATTGGTAGGCATAACCGTGTGGCCAGCGATTGACCGTGATGGCGGCGATATCGCTCGCGGGGTCGAACCCCCCGGCGCCAACGCTGCGCGCAAGCTGTTCGCGAATGTTGCGCTCGAAGGTTTCGAATTGCGTTTCGTAGAGATCCTGTCGGCCTGCGCGATGCTGCGCTCGGCTCGGCAATCCCGGGGAGCAGGGGTAGCGGTGCATCGTGAGGACGATTGGCTCAGAGGGCTTTGTCGTGCAGTGATACTGTCCGATACTCACGCGGTGATCGAGGCTCGCTTCGCTGAAGTAGCATCCGGGCGAGTAGATGCTGGCTGCCTGAACCTTCTGGAAGCTCTGCCAGTTGGTGATGGCAACGTTGGTGTAGACGATGGGGACCTTCTCGGCAGAGAGCAAGGCTTGCTTTTGTTCCGGCGGGAGTTCCTTACTGAGGTAAGGAATCATCGCGTGCCAGCAGGCGAGAATACAGTGTCCAGCCTTGACGGTATATAGGCGTCCCTGCTCCACGTAAGAGATCTCAACTTCTTTTGCGGTGGCGATATCGCCAAGGTGGCGGACGCGAACCACGGTGCTGTTCAGCCGGATGCGCGTCGAGTTGGAAGGTTGATCGAGTTGGTCGTAGCGAGTCTGTGTGGTCACGATGTCCGAAGCCGAGTCGCCGGGAACCGCGGTCGGAACCAGCGAGCGGACGAGCAAACGCGCTATCGACGAGTTGCCGTCAGGGAAGTGGAAGAAGTACGCTTCGGCTTCGTCGTTGTGAATGGCGTCGCGGCCCATCCCCGGCCCGGGACCGGGGGACAGCTTCAGACCGCCGAAGCCGGGCAGGCCGAGACCCCATGCGTCCTGCGCGGAGACAGCGTCAATGCCGAGTCCATAGAGCGGCTGTGGGTGCGCCTGCAGCAGCGCGACAACTTGCGGGTCGACCTTCACAACGTTGGTGAGGTAGTCGGCGTAGCTGATGCGCGCGAGTCTTGCCTTCTTCTGATCGGAGGTGAGACCGGGATAGAGGTCCTCGTCGAGAGTGTAGAGACGCTTGACGTCCGCGACGGCCTTTGCTGAAAGAGGAGCCTGAGAGACGAAGTCGTTCCAGTTCCTGCCGGAAGCATCAGGTTCGGTGATGCCCCAGCGTGAATAGGGGCTGGTGACAAGCCGGTCGGCACCAAAGGTCTCGCGGTCGAAGAAAATTTTCTGCTTCAGGCCCAGCGAACGGTAGAGCGCATCATTGTTGTGCGAAGCGTAGGAGGAGACATCGATTCCCAAATCGCCGATGACGTGGCTGGCGATAGGACTGTATGGGGCGGGGCTCTCGATGGAGTAGGTGCCGCCGTAGCCGAGCATAAATGTCCCGTTCACGTCGAACTCGTTACGCTTGGCGTGTCCGCCGAAGTCGTCGTGGTTCTCGATGATGAGCACTCGCGCCTGCTTACCCGCGGCTTCATGGAAGAAGCGCGCGGATGAGAGTCCGCTGATGCCACCGCCGACGACGACCAGGTCATAGGTCTCTCCGGTGTCTACAGGCTGTCCAGCGTTCCGCCAGAAGTTGCCGTCACGCAGGCTGTGTGCGACCTCGAAAGCTCCTGGGTGGCTGCCGCGCATGCCGTGGAGCGCGGGCGGATCGTATCCCGGCCTCTCTTGTGGTTCCTGTGTTGGCGCAGATGTATTCTGGGCAAGGAGATTCGATCTGGCGGAGACGGCTGTAGCGCCGATGGCCATGGCTGCCCCGTTCATGAAATCGCGGCGGGTGATTTTGCGATCCATGCCGAGTTCTTTATCGGTGAAGCTCATTGATTCCTCTTGGTAGTTTCAGTGCAGAAGGTGCTGCGCGGCGATTTCGCCGGTGCTTACTGCCCCCTCCATAAAACCCTGCCAGTCGCCCAGGTGCTCGCCGGCGAAGAGTACCTTGCCGTGAGGCTGCTCCAGCAGTGGACGGACGCGGAACCATTGGCCGGGCCGGTACATCGCGTATGCGCCGTGTACCCACGGATCGTACTGCCAGGGCTGATGGAAGGTGTCGATGAGTGCGGCAGCGGCATTGGGCGAGACAGCCTTGAGGTCGCGCATTAACTGCTCCTGGCGGTCGGCTTTCGTCTGCGAAGCAAGGACGTCGGCCTTATCTCCGATCGCGTAAGAGCAAAGAATGCCGCGCGGGCCTGGCTGGCCCTGCGTGCTATGGAAGTACTGCTGTGAAGTCTCATCGCTCATCAGAGAGAAATCCTCCGCGGGCCAAAAGCGGTAATCGAAAAGCATCTGCGATTTGATGATGCGTCCGTATTCCAGCTCGTCAGCGGCGAGAGCCTTTGCCAGCGATAGCGGAGGGTCGAACTGGATTGAGTTGAGGACCGAGGATGGCGCGCTAAAGATGCAGGTGTCGGCAGTGTAATTTTTGTCTGCCGTGGATACGGTTACGCGGCCAGCACGCTGAGTGATCGTCTTAACAGGCGAGTTGAGATGGAGCGCGCCCGGACCGAGCCGCGCGGCAATCGAATTGATGAGGACGCTGTTGCCGCCGCGGACATGGAAGTCCATTTCGTCGGTGTTGTCGGGATTGATGTAATCGGTGTCGACATATTCGTCGGCGGCGACGTAAGCGGAAACCTGACGGATAGATTCGCCGTAGTCGGTCGAGTCCATAATTTCTCGAATACGGCGGTCGTCGTCGGTGATGCCGATCTTGCCGAGCCACGTCCACCAGTCGTAGTCGTCGAGACGGCGTTTCTCTTCTTCGCTGGAGCTTTTGTACTTGTCCATGAAGCGCTTCCATGCGGCCCGGGACTCGGTGGAAAAGTTCCAGGCGCCGGGCGCGTGCAGCTGCTCATGCTGCAGGAGCCAGACGCGGAAGGCGTGAGGCTCGAGGGGGACGTTGAGCTCTTTGGCAAGAGCGAGGATGCGTGGATGATCTTTGCCGATCCATTCGCCGCCCATTTCGCAGACGAGATCCGGCGCCTGCGGGAAGCGATACGACCAGGCGCGACCCCCGGTACGATCGCGGGCTTCGAGGACGGTCACGTCCCATCCGGCGGCGGTGAGGCGATACGCGGCGGTGAGGCCGGCGAATCCAGCGCCGACGACAATGCATGAGTGAGTCGGCTTGGCCGTCTTGCCCTGGGCGTAAAGCGGAAGGCTGCAGGCGACGATGGCTGCGTTAACGAGAAAGGTCCGCCGCGTGATTGCCGCGGGGCCGGCTTGCTCTTTCAACGCAGCCTCATTCATTGCACTGCCCCCGTAATCTCCGAAGCGGGGCCAAGCTCATTTTGGCCTCCGGCGATGAGCCGCTGCGAGAGAAATATCGCGGCAACCGAGAAGAGAAATATGAGGGTAGAAATAGCGTTCATCTCCGGGGTCGCGCCGCGGCGGAGCCGAGACCATATCTCGAGCGGCAGAGTGTTTTCTCGGCCAATGAGGAAGAAGGTGACCGCGATCTCATCCATTGAGAGCGTAAAGACCAGGAGCGCGGTTCCCAAGAGGGAGGTTCGCATGAGAGGGAGCACAATGCGTCGTAGCGTCTGCAATCCGCTTGCGCCAAGATCGGCCGAGGCTTCTTCGTAGGACTGGTCCAGCTTCGCGAATCCGGCGAAGATCTCAGTTGTGGCTACGGCGGTAAGCGCTGTAGCATGCCCGACGATGACAGTGACGAGGCTCAGATGGAAGCCGCCGCTCACGACCAGCAAGAGCAGAGAGATGCCGGTGATGACTCCGGGCACAATCAGAGGCAGCAGAATCAATCGACGGAAGGCGGTCTTTCCCGGAAAGGAATAGCGGTCGAGAGCGTAAGCGGCGGGGAATCCGATGAGGATGGAGACGAGAACCGCGGATAGAGCGACGATGACGCTGTTCTCGACTGCGCTCCACATGGAAGCGTCAGTGAAGAGGACTCGGTACCAGTCGAAGGTAAGGTGACGGGGAGGAAAGCCGCCGACTCCGTCACGATTGAAGGAATACACAATCAGGACGACAATCGGGAAGTACAGGAAGGCGTATGCGCAGGCGGTGAACGCGGTGAGTGTGACTGGCCTGCGGACTCGACTCACGCCGTCCTCCAACGTCTTTCCATTCGCTGCGTGGCAGAGAGGATAGCGACAACGATCGCGAGAATGATGACGGCGACGGCCGCGCCCAGCGGCCAGTTGTAGTCGGCTCCAAAGAGGTTCGCGACGATGTTTGCGATCATGACGCTGCTGGGGCCGCCGAGCAGAAGCGGCGCGAGGAAATCTCCGAAACTAAGCAAGAGTGCGAAGGTGGCGCCAGAGACGACTCCGGGCAGCGAAAGGGGAAGAATGACGCGCAGGAACGTCTGCCAGGGGCGCGCACCGAGATCGCTCGATGATTCGAGCAGTTCGCGCGGTATTTTCTCCAGTGAGGCAACGACCGGCAGCACAACGAAGGGCACATAGATGTGCGTGAGCGTCACGATCACCGCAAATGGGCTGTAGAGGAGAAAGCCAAGAGGATGTGCGGCCAGGTGCGTCCACATCAGCAAAGTGTTCAGAACGCCTTCGTTGCCGAAGATGACCTTCCACGCATAGGCGCGCACCAGATAGCTAACCCAGAGAGGGATGATGACCGCTTGATAGAGCAGGTGGCGATGCTTTCGTGCATGAAAAGCGAGAAAGTAGGCCAGCGGATAGCCGATAAGCAATGAGAGGAATACGACCGAAAAGGCGATGCGCAGAGAGCGCAGGATCACAGTGAGGTAAAGGGGATTAGTGAACAGGTGCGCGTAGTTGGCGAGCGTTGGGTGGCGCAGAATCTGCTGGAACTCGTTGAGGCTCCAGAAGCTGTAGCAGAATAACAGGCAATAGGGCAAAAAAAGGAAGAGAGCGATCCAGACGAAGGGCGGGAGGGTGACAAGCAGCGCGCTTCTTCGCGGCGATTGCATGCCTAGCCCTGCTCCGTGGGTTCGAGCGGAACGCAATCTTCAGAGCGGAAGGCAAACTCAACCGGCCTGCCGGTTTCTACCGGGCCGGCAAGGCGTGCCATCAGCTCGATCGTTCCCGGACATCGCAAGGTGACCAGCGTGTTTGCGCCGTGGAACTGCTCGGCGACAACCTCTGCTGGAAAGCGGACGAGGCGATCGCCGGCGAGTGAAGCCGCTGGGACGATCGCTTCCGGGCGCAACGAGAAGAGGGCCGGGCCATCGGGGAGTCGCACTGGAAATGAGAAGGCCCCGCAGTCGGCAGCGCCCTGTTTGACCATACCGCGCAGTAAATTGCTCTTACCAAGGAAATTTGCGGCGTAAGCAGTGCGAGGCCTTGCATAGATTTCCCGCGGAGATCCGCTTTGCTCGATGCGTCCACGATGCAGCAACACGATGCGATCCGATACCGCAAGCGCCTCGCTTTGATCGTGGGTGACGAAGAGGAATGTAATGCCGAGATCCTGCTGCAACAGTTTGAGCTCACGCTGCATCTCGACACGCAGATTGGCGTCGAGCGCGGATAGCGGCTCATCAAGCAGCAGCACTTTCGGCTCATTTACCAGCGCTCGAGCAAGCGCAACACGCTGCTTCTGGCCTCCGCTGATCTGCCTGGGATAATGGGCGACAAAGGGCTCCATACGGACCTTGGCAAGGGCGGTCATTACACGCGACTTCGTCTCTGCCGCACTCACGCCGCGCACGCGCAAGCCGTACGCAACGTTATCGAAGACGTTCATGTGCGGAAATAGCGCGTAGCCCTGGAAGACGGTGTGGACCGGGCGGCGATACGGCGGCAAAGTGTCGACCCGCTGGCCTTGGAGAAATATCTGACCGGTGGTTACCTGCTCGAATCCGGCAATGATGCGAAGGAGCGTGGTTTTTCCTGAGCCGCTCTCGCCGAGTAGGGTAAGGAACTCTCCGCGCTCGACGTCGAGTGAGACCGACTCGAGCACGCGCTGTGTGCCAAAGCTCTTTCCCACGTTTTCAATGCGCAGAAAAGCCGGCTCAGCGATCGGCATGGCGGCATCGCGCTCAAAGGATGTGCGACTGCTCAAACAACCTCCCGCGTTTGTGGGGAAGCGTTCATTGGCTGGCCTTCACCTCGTTCCATATTTCGGTGTACTTTGCGCGGCGAGGCACATCCTGCCAGAAGACGATCTGCTTCTGGTAGTTGTCGATGTCGTCGAGATGCAGGCTGCGCCGCTGATCAGGCGTCATGAGTGTGGCTGCCTGCGGGTTCGCAGGGATGTAGCCCGTGACGTCGCTGAGCTGCTTCTGCGTCTGCGCGGAGATCATGTAGTTGAGGAGCGAATAAGCCAGGTCCTTGTTCTCACTTGAGGAGGTGATCATCAGGTGATCGATCCAGCCGGTCGTTCCTTCGGCGGGAATCTCCTCCTCAATCGGGAGGCCGGCTCTGCGCAGCTGGTTCGTTACGAGGGGCCAGCCCATCGCCGCGATCACTTCGTGGTTCTGGAAAAGATTTGTGAGTTCGCCGCCGGTGCTCCACAGCTTGCGAATATTCGGCTTGAGGGCGATAAGCTTGGCTTTTACCTGGTCGAGCTGGGCGTCGCTAAGGTTGTAGATTGCAGTCGAGTCCTGCTTGCCAAAGCCGAGCACCTGAGCGGCCATGTAAACAGAAGAGAGATCGTCCCAGAGCGAGAGCTTGTCCTTGTATTTTGGATCCCAGAGCTCGGCCCAGGTAGCGGGCGGCTGCGCAAAGGCTGTCTTGTCGTAGAGAAGGGGATTCGGGCCCCAGGTAAGCGGGACGCCGTAAACTTTGCCCTCATTCCTTACCAGCGGCATCCCGGTGAGCTTGGGCGAGATCTGCGCGTAGTTCGGAATTCGGCTCAGATCGAGCGACGCGACCAAGCCAGATCGCGAGAGCATTGTGGCGACATCGCTCGAGGGCGAGATGACGTCGTAGTTTGAAGCAGCGCCGCCGCGTAGTTTGGCGACCAGTTCATCGCTCGAGCCCATGTAAGCGGCGACCACCTTGCAGTTACACTGAGCTTCGAATCCCTGAATGAAAGATGTGTCGGCGTAGCCTTCCCAGACGAGCAGGCTGAGGGTCGGAGTTGATTTGCGGCAGCTGGAAAGAAAACAGGCCGGAGCTAACGCGAGAAAGACGAGGAGCCTCCCTAGGTCGGTTCGCAGGGCATTCCTTCGCGGGCTGTACAAGTGCCGCTCCTCGATATCGCGGAGGCTACCTCAGGGTGCCTCGTAAGGATGATCACGGAAGACAAGCTGGAGCACGTCTTGGCTTGACACGAAAAGCAAAATTTACTAATTTTTGCAAAATTACTACAAGGTTTCCTCCCGTGGCAACGTCTTTCCTGAGAAACTAAGAAGTGACCGCAGATCCGCGGGAGCCGAACCAAACGAGCCGGGGCAAAGGGGCGCGCCAGCAATGGCTTCTCGATCGAATCACGATGGCTGTAGAAGTGCGCGTGATGCCTCACCAAAGTGCCACCCACGGCCTTTTCGCAGAGAGCCCGGCCATCTAAAGTCTCCGAACCGCATCTTTCCGCAGATTCTTTCGAGGCGTTTCCGCATTGCCGGCACGTTCTGCCGCCAGCGGTGGTTCGCGCGTTATGCGCGCAGTGAGTCGCTCCTGTGTCCGTCAAGTCTGGAGTAAGGCTTGCGGGCGAAGGGCGATCTGCTTAGTCATGGATGCCGTCGTTCTGCCTTGTACAACTACTGACCGTCCCTCATTCCGGGGGCAGAGGACAAATCGCATGCATCCGCTTCTCGAAAAAGAACTCTCGACATTTGAATCCCGCACGCCGGCCTCGCGCGCCGCGCTCAAAAAGGCCGAACCGCGGCTACCACTCGGAGTTGCGAGCAATTTCCGTAGCTATGAGCCCTGGCCGCTGTTTGTGAAAGACGCCAAAGGCTCCCTGATTCACGACCTCGACGGCAACGAGATCATTGATTTCAATCTCTGTTTCGGCGCGTTGATGGCTGGGCACTGTCATCCAGCCGTGGTCGCCGCGGTTCAACACCGGTTGGAAGTCGGGACGATGTACGGCATGCCGCACACTCTCGAGTATGAACTGGCCGAGGAGATTTGCGAGCGTTTTCCGGTTGACCAGGCACGTTTCGGCAGCAGCGGCACCGAGGTTACGATGCACGCGATCCGACTGGCGCGCGGATTCACCGGCCGCGACAAGATCATCAAGATGGAAGGCGCCTACCACGGCGTGCACGACTCGGTCATGGTAAGCATGAAACCCAAAGCCGAGCTTTACGGCGACCCGGCTCACCCAACCCAGGTGCCTGCTGGTGCAGGCGTGCCAGCCGATACAATCAGGAACACGCTTGTGGCCCAGTTCAATGATCTCGCCGCGGTGAAACGGTTATTTGCCGAGAATCCGGGACAGATTGCCTGCATTATCGTCGAGCCGATCATGATGAATATTGGCATCTGCATGCCGGAGGCGGGCTATCTCGAAGGTCTGCGCGAAATCTGCACGAAAGAAGGCGCGCTGCTGATCTTCGACGAAGTGAAGACCGGTGCGAAACTCGGACGCGGCGGCGCCTGCGAGTACTTCAACATCAAGGCAGACATCGTCACACTGGCAAAATCCATCGGCGGAGGCTTTCCGCTGGCCGCCTTCGCATCTCGCAAAGAAGTGATGGACGTGATCTCGCATCATAAGGTTTTTCATGCCGGGACCTACGCCACGAATCCGCTGGTAATGGCGGCCGGGTTGGCCGTTTTCCGCGAAGTGCTGACTCCAGAGGGCTATTCGCACATCGGCAAGATCGGTGACGCCCTTGTTGATGGTTACAAGCAGATTGTGAAGAAGAACGGAATCGAGGGCTACGTGGAAAGCGCGGGCGCCAATGGTGCGCTGCTCTTCTATGCGAAGAAGATTCGCAATTACCGCGAATGGCTTACCGTCGATACGGACCTGTGGCGGCTCTACTGGTTCGGCATGGTGAACCGCGGCGTGATGCCTCAGCCCTATTGGTGGGACGAGCAGTGGACGCTTTCAGTGGCCCACTCACTGGGCGATGTCGACCGGCATTTGTCCGCATTTGAAGAACTGGCTCCGGCTATCGCGCAGGCGCAGCAGCAAAGTTTGACGCACGCGGTCGTTTAATCCACAGCGGAGGAAGCCGTTGGCGAAGATAGCTCCGGGAATGGGCGGCAGCGGGAATCATACTCCGGGCCTCAAGCGTGTGCTGGGGCGCTGGGACCTGATCCTACTGTTCATTGTTGCGGTTTCAAACCTCAACATGGTGCCGCCCATCTCGGCCGCCGGACCGATCACGCTGTGGCTTTGGCTGGCGGCGATGCTCTTCTACTTCTGGCCGCAAGGAGCAGCCGTTACAGAACTCGCGCAAAAGTGGTCGGGTGAAGGCGGCATTTATCTGTGGGCGAAGCGGAGCTTCGGGGAACAGCACGGCTTCTTTGCCGGATGGTGCTACTGGCTCTCCAATGTTTTCTATTTGCCCACGGTTGTACTGTCGTGCGTCGGCGTAGGCCTTTATGTTTTTGGACCGCACGTCCAAAAGCTGGAGAGCAATCCCGCCTTCACTTCCAGCATGGCGATCGGTATCCTGATCTTCCTGCTGATGTTGAACATTCGCGGGCTCTCTTTCGGCAAGTGGATCAACAATCTGGGTGGCGTCGGCACCATCGGCGGAGCCACGGTTGTGATTCTGCTGGCCGCGCTCACTTTGCATCATCATGGCAGCGCACTGCACCGGGCCGACCTGAGGCCACAGTTCGATTGGCGGCTGTTCGCCGTCTTCGGAACGATCTGCTACAGCCTGGTCGGGCTCGATATCGCATCGATCATGGGCGATGAGATTCGCGAACCGAAGCGCAATCTTCCGGTGGCGATCTTCTGGGGCGGGCTTGCGGCGGCATTTATCTATCTTGGAACGACGACCGCAATGCTGATCGCCGTTCCTCACGAGCAGATTGGCATTCTCTCCGGCATTCTGCAGGCGATCAATGTGATGGCCTCCCACAACGGACTCATGGTCGTTGTGGCTCCGCTTGCGTTTCTTGAGTGCCTGGCGATTCTGGGCACCGCGTCGGCATGGTTCAGCGGCGCAGCGCGTCTGCCTTTTGTGGCGGGCATCGACCGATACCTGCCGCCGGTGGTAGGCAAGATCCATCCCAAGTACCAGACTCCCTATGTCAGCCTGATCATCTATGCGGCTCTTTCTTCTCTGCTTACGTTGATGAGCTTTCTGGGTGTCTCGGTGGGTGAGGCGTACCTTACTCTGCTCGATCTGGCGGTGATTCTGCAGTTGCTGCCTACCTGTTATCTGTTTGCGGCGCTGCTGAAGCACACCTTGGACGAACAGAGCTCCCTAAATGCCTCAAAGACATACTTGTTTGCCAACGGCACCGCCGGCCTGATGGCGGCTATCGTTGGCCTGATTGTCGCGTTTATCCCCTCGCGCCAGGTGAATTCGATCTGGCTGTATGAGATTAAGCTGGTCATCGGATGTGTGTTGGTCTTCGGATCGGCTTATCTGTTCTATCGCAACGCGCGGACTGCACCCAGTGTAGAGCCGGTCGGCGATGCGGCGGCGGCTCTCTCCGGCTCGGGCGAGTGAATTCGGGGCGAGTGAAATTCGGAAGGAACTGAAATATGCCAGTTACACAAAGCAAAGCTGAGTCAATGCTGATCAATGGTGAGTTGAGGGAGAGCGAATCGACGAGCCGCATTCCGGTTTATGATCCTTCGACCGAAGAGGTTATCGCCGAGATTCCGGACGCAACGCCCGGCGACGTAGATTCGGCCATCGCCGCCGCTCGACGCGCCTTCGATGAGGACGGCTGGCCGCAAAGTACTGCGCAGGAGCGCGGGCGCGTTCTGTTTCGGATTGCGGACAAGATTCGCACCGAAGCTGCTGCGCTCGCTGAACTGGAATCGCGCAATACCGGAAAGCCGATTGTCGAGGCCGAGTTCGACATTGCCGACACTGCGACCTGCTTCGAATACTATGGCGGCCTCGCAACAAAGATTTCGGGAACGGTCAATCCTGTTCCGGACAATGCGTTGAGCCTTTCCCTCAAGGAGCCGGTTGGCGTCGCCGGGCAGATTATTCCGTGGAATTATCCGCTGCTGATGGCGGCATGGAAGCTGGCGCCCGCGCTGGCCGCGGGCTGCACCTGCGTGCTGAAGCCTGCGGAGCAGACTCCGCTGACGGCGCTGAAACTTGCGGGGTGGTTGAGCGAGTGCGGTGTGCCTGCGGGCGTCGTCAATGTGGTCACGGGGCTCGGAGAAACGGTAGGCGCACATATCGTGGCGCATACGCAGGTGGACAAAATAGCCTTTACCGGATCGGCTGCTGTGGGGAAGATCATCGTGAAATCGGCCGCAGATACGCTGAAGCGCGTGACACTGGAGTTGGGCGGCAAGTCGCCGAATATTTTCTTTGCCGACGCGGACTTCGAGGCTGCAATCGATGGCGCACTGTTCGGAGTTTTCATCAACCAGGGAGAGGTATGCTCGGCCGGCAGCCGCGTGCTCGTGCAGCGGTCGATTTATCCAAAGTTTGTGGAAGCAATGACCGAAAAGGCTCGCGCCATCAAGCTGGGAGCGCCGCTTGACCGGGCGACGAAGATGGGTCCGCTGGTGAGCCGCGAGCAGTTCGAACGCGTACGCCAGTATCAATCGATCGGGAAGAGCGAGGCAAAGGTGGCCATCGGCGGCGGACAGCCGAAGTCTTTCGCGCGAGGTTACTACGTCGAGCCGACGATCTTCTACGACGTCGATAACTCGGCACGAATCGCCCGCGAAGAGATTTTTGGCCCGGTTGCCGCTGTGATCCCCTTCGATGACGAGGCGGATGCGGTGAAGATCGCCAACGACTCCCCCTTTGGCCTTGCGGCTGCCGTGTGGTCGCGGGATATCTATCGCGCCCTGCGCATGGTCAAGGCGATTCGGGCCGGCATTGTGTGGGTGAATCACATGCAGCCTACGTATGTCGAAGCGCCATGGGGCGGCTATAAGCAGTCTGGATTCGGCCGCGAGCTGGGCTTACACGGCATTGACGAGTATCTCGAAACCAAGCAGGTTCACATTAACCTCAACGAACAGCCGATTGGCTGGTACTGAAGACTATGCCTACGATCAAACTCCTGACAGAAATTCCTGGACCCGCGTCGCGCACGTTGACCGAGCGCAGGTCGCATGCCATTCCACGTGGCGTGTACGCGTCTGCACCGATATTCATCCGGCATGCGGAAGGTGCGGTGCTCGAAGATGTGGACGGCAACCGCTACATCGATCTGGCGGGTGGCATCGGCACGATCAATGTGGGGCATCGCAATCCCCATGTGCTTGCGGCCGTGCGCCGGCAGCTGGATGCGTTTCTGCACTTGTGCTTTTCGGTGACCGGATACGAGGATTACGTACATCTCGCGGAGAAGATGAACGCCATCACGCCGGGACATTTTGCCAAGAAGACCTTCTTCGTGAACAGCGGCGCTGAAGCGGTTGAGAACGCGGTGAAGATCGCGCGTGCTCACACCGGACGGCCGGCGGTGCTGTGCGTTGAGGATGCCTTCCACGGTCGAACAATGCTCGGGATGTCCCTTACCAGCAAAACGCGTCCCTACAAGCAGGGTTTCGGGCCGTTTCTGCCCGATATTTACCGCATTCCGTACGGCGAGTCCGCTAACGGGCGCATTGCAGACCGTGTCCCAATGAGCCATGAAGACGTGGAGCAGTTGCTCGACCATACCTTCCGACGCATAGTAGCGGCTGAATCTGTCGCGGCGGTGATTGTCGAGCCAGTTCTGGGCGAGGGAGGCTTTGTTGTTCCGCCGGCCGGATTTCTTCCGGCGCTGGCTGCGATCTGCCGCAGCCACGGCATCGTCTTTATCGCCGATGAGGTACAGACCGGTTTTGGGCGGACGGGCGAGCTATTCGCGTGTGGGCACTTTGGCATCGAGCCCGACGTGATCATTACTGCTAAATCCTTGGGCGGGGGATTGCCCCTTGCTGCAATCACCGGTCGGGCGGAGATCATGGATGCGCCGATTCCGGGCGGCATCGGTGGAACGTTTGGAGGGAATCCTGCGTCGTGCGCAGCCGCTTTGGCAGTGATTGAAGAGTTTGCGGACGGCACGCTGCTGGCCCACGCCCGTTCTCTCGGTGAACGCTTTCAGCATCGGGCGTATGTTTGGCAGCGGCAGCACGCCTTTGTTGGCGAGGTGCGCGGGCTGGGCGCGATGCAGGCGATGGAGTTTGTGGACCGCGATGGCGCGCCTAACGCAGCTCCGGCTAAGAAGCTGGCGCAATACTGCCTGCGCCACGGAGTGCTGCTTCTCACCGCAGGGACATATGACAACGTAATCCGGCTGCTGATGCCGCTGGTCATTTCGGAACAGCAATTCACTGAGGCTCTAGAAGTAATGGAGAAGGGGCTGAACTCCGTTATGGCTGAGCTTGGCGAACTCGCTGCCACGGTAAAGTGAGCGCCAAGGTCAGAACTTGCGGGAGTGCTCCTTTGCCCAGCGCTCGACGACGACTTTTTTTTCGGTAAAGAACTCGACAGAATCGCGCCCCTGCGCGTGCATAATGCCGAAGAAACTGTCCTTCCAGCCGCTAAAAGGGAAGTAAGCCATGGGTGCCGCAACACCGATGTTGATCCCGATGTTGCCCGCGGGAGCCTCGTAGCGAAAACGCCGCGCCGCCGCGCCGCTTGATGTGAAGAGGGAAGCCTGATTCCCGTAAGGACTGCGCTCCAGGAATGCAAGCGCTTCGTCGAGATCGTTTGCATGGACGAGGCTGAGCACCGGGCCAAAGATTTCCGTGTCGGTGAGTTCGCTGGCAGCAGGAACCGCGTCGAGGATTGTCGGCTTCACAAAGCTGCCTTGTTCATAGCCCGCGATATCCGTTCCCCGGCCGTCGAGCACAACCTTTGCTCCGTGTTCTTTGCCGCGGCCAATCAGGGACTCGATTCGAGCTTTGCTCTGCTGCGTAATGACGGGTCCCATCTGCACGCCTTGATCGAGGCCATAGCCAACCTTCAATCTTGAAGCGGACTCCGCGATAGCATCGCGGAAGATTCGCTGCGCCTCGCCCACGGTCACGGCTACGGAAATCGCGAGACAGCGTTGTCCGGCGCAACCGAAAGCGCTGTCGCTAATGATCTGCGTTGCCATCTCCATATCGGCATCAGGCAAGACGATGACGTGATTTTTTGCTCCACCCTGGCACTGCGCCCGTTTACCGTTCGCTCCGGCGCGGGCGTAGACCGCTCGCGCGGCGGGTGTCGATCCGACGAAGCTCACCGCACGAACCTTGGGATGGTCGATCAGAGTCTCGGCTGCTATGCGTCCGCCATTTACGAGATTCAGAACACCCTTTGGCACGCCGGCTTCGTCAAAAAGCGCCAGAACGCGCTGCATGGTCAGCGGCACGCGCTCGGATGGCTTCAGCACGACGGTGTTGCCGGTTGCGATGGCGTAAGGCAAGAACCAGAACGGAATCATGCCGGGGAAATTTGAAGGCGTGATGACGCCGACCACCCCGAGCGGCTGGCGAATCATGAATTCGTCGATGCCCCGAGCCACGTCTTCAAGGTTGTGGCCCTGCATCATTGTCGGGATGCCGCATGCAACCTCGACATTTTCGATTGCTCGGCGCATCTCGGCTTTGGCTTCGCCGAAGGTCTTGCCGTTCTCCCGGGTGATGGTCCGGCTCAGATCGTCGATGTGTTCTTCGAGCAGCGCCTTCATCTTGAACAGCGGCTGGATGCGGTCTTCGGCTGGGGTCCGCCGCCATGCGGGGAAAGCTGCGGCAGCAGCCTCCACGGCGCGATTCACCTCGTCAGCCCCCGCTAGCGGCACGCGAGCCAACACTTCGCCGGTGGCTGGGTTCGGCACATCGAGGCTTTCGCGAGCCGTAGACTCGACCCATTCTCCGTTAATAAAGTGTGGCAACTGAATTGAGCTGGCGACGACTGTACCCATGGCGGGCTCCTGGCAAACGAGAAGTTAAGGGCCAAGAAAAAGCCTACAGAAATCATGTAATGCTAATCAACCTGTTGCTCTCTACCTCGCGTGCTGCTACAAAAATACTTTTGAACTGCTGTCGCCTGACTCTGCTGATGGCCAAAAGAGCAAATACCAGAAAAACGCTGACCGGCAATCACCTGTCGTTTCGCATCTCGGAGGTATCGAAGATGCTCAGCGTCAGCTCTTCAACCCTGCGACAGTGGGAGAACGCGGGGCTGACGAATCCGCGGAGAACAAAGAGCCGATACCGTGCCTATTCGGTCGAAGAGGTCGAGCGGCTGAAATCGATTCAGCATCTACGATTCGAGAAAAATCTCAACGTGGACGCGATCCGGCATTTGATGGCGGAAGCGAAGGCGCATCGGACGACGAGAAATGGCGCGATGCGCGGGAAGAACGCTGAGGCCAGCGTTCCAATCGGTAACCGCCTTCGCAAGCTTCGCCGCGAGCGCTCCATGACACTCTCTGAAGCGGCAAAGGGTACGGATCTTTCGGTCAGCTTTCTAAGCTGCCTAGAGCGCGGCCAGGCGCATGCTTCCATAGCAGCGCTGCAACGATTGGCAGTCTTCTATAACACCAACGTGCTGTCGTTTTTCGGTGGAGCGGAGCGGAATGGCAAGCTGGTGCGGCCAAGCCAGCGCATCGAGCTCTCCAACGAGCCTGGCGTCCATCTTGAATTGCTGGCTCGAGGTTCGACAGCCATGGAGCCGCACCTGTTCCGCCTGGCTCCGGGGACCTCAAGCGGTGGCTCTTACCATCATGAGGGCGAGGAGTTCATCTTTGTCATCAGCGGCAGCTGTGACGTATGGCTCGATGAGGTGGAGCACTATAAACTCCACCCGGGCGACAGCCTCTATTTCTCAAGTTCGCAGACACACCGCTGGAGCAACCCATATGAGCGTCAGGCTGTCCTGCTGTGGATCAACACACCGCCGACGTTTTGAAAGCGCGGGAAGGAGGCACGGGGCGCCGCGATAGGGAGAATGGCTTCCTACCGCTGAAGGGAGCTCTCTACGTTGTCTGCCTCGCGTCTCTTACATTCTGAAGCGAATCGCGAGCTGAATTTGCCGTGGGTCGCGTGCCCGGGTGATTTCGCCGAACAATCCGCCGGCTACTGGAGTTCCGTTGGGATTGGTGGTGTAGTCGAATTGAGCATCGCCGAGCTGACCATCGGGATTCAGAAACTGAGTGTGGTTGAAGACGTTGAACACCTGGAAGACGAACTGTAGCGTGCCTTTCTCTCCTACAGGGGTCAGTTTCTGCACCGCAAGATCCGTATCGTTGATAGGCGGCCCGCAGCAGATGCTTCGAGGAGCGTTACCGGCTGAGCCGAGGGCGGGCACAGCGAAGATCGAAGGATCGAAGTAGTAGCCGGTGTATCCGTTGAGCGGCGTGCGCGGATTCCGATGGGTAAAGCGCGCTACCTGGTCCGGTCTCCCGGGACTTTCAAAATCGGCGCTGCCCTGCAACTCCTGATCGAGGTTGGAGCCCATGCGAATCGGGAAGCCGGTCTGCACGGTGAAGATTCCAGAGGCTTGCCAGCCATCAAGAAAGACGCCGCGCGGGCCCGAGTACTTGCGAACGGGCAGGTCCCATACGCCGCTGAACACAAAGCGATTTCGCGCATCGTAAAGCGAAAGTGCGCGGTCGCTGGCAAAGTCGAGCGGATTCAGGCTTTGCTCAAAGCTCGAAGCATCGTCCATCGACTTGCTCCACGTATAAGCAGCGAGAAACTGCAAACCCTGGGAGAAGCGTTTTTCGATCGAGGCTTGCAGCGAGTTGTAGGCGGAATTTGCGACGACGTTCTGCGCAAAGATGCTGGAAAAAACAGGCACGCCATCGGGCGGGCAGTTCGAGCCTGAGAGCGGATCACAGTAAGGCGAAGAATATTTGCGGATTCCGACGAGGGTCACCGGACTCTGAAGCACCGTGCCGCCGGGAATGAAGGTTGTAGATCCGTACGGCAGGTGGAGGCCCTGTGGAGCGACGGTCTCTCCGCCGGGAATTACGTACGCGTTGTCTTCCCCACCGGGGCCGCAGTTATAGCTCGTATCGTTGTTGTAGGCAGAGGTGGCGGCAAGATCAAGGCAGGTTTGGGGATTTCCGTGATTCAGATCGTAGGTAGCGAGGAGGCGATGTCCTTGCGAGCCGACATATCCGACGGTCATGACCACGTTCGGAGCTAATTGCTGCTGGATCTGGAAGTTGTATTGCTCAGCGTACTGGGTCCTGAGGTTCGGTTCGAGCTCGCCGTACATCAGGATGGGCCGGTACCTCGACCAGTCGACAGGTGTACCTGGCTTTGGAGTGATAAAGCCGCCAAATGCGTTCGGCGCGATGGTTCCTGACTGACTGACAAAGGGGGCTTGAAAATTTGGCGCGGAAAGGTAATTGCTGCCACCGAAGGGAGGCTCGCCTTGGAACTGCTCGAGCACAAGCTGCTCCATTGGGTTATAGAAGATACCGAAGCCAGAACGGATAACCAGCTTGCCCTGCCATTTCTCGGGGCTCCAGGCGATGCCAATGCGCGGTCCGAAGGCCTTATAGTAGGTTGCGGTCAGGCCGGCCGGAATCCCCCTATCGCCCGGGACAACGAGGCCCAAGGGAAAGACCGACTGGTTGGCGCTGCCCGGGCCGCAATCGGCGGTGTCAGTGCCAAGCGTCGCCTGGCCGTCGGCAGAGAGCTGGCATGGAAAGACGGTGTCCGCCTGCCCGGCCCGGAAAGTCTGAACATGGTGCGAAACATCTGCGAGAGGCTGGTTGAACTCCCAGCGAAGCCCATAATTTACTGTCAAGCTTGGCTTCACCTTGAAGCTATCTTGTGCGAAGAGATACACCGCCCAGGCGCGGATGTCTTCCGATTGCGGCGAGCCCTGCGAGAAGCTGTCGGGGAGGCCGAGGAAGTAGTTGGGGAAGAGATTGGAGCCGCCGAGGTTGTTTTCGGTGCTACCCGTATAAGAGTAGAAACCATTGATGTCGTAGTAGAGCGTCTGTGCGAAACGCTGGTCGCGGACGTCTGCGCCGAATTTCATCGAATGGCGTCCGATGTTCTTGGACAGGCTGTCCGACAGTGAATAGGTGTTTCCGGTTTGTGGAAGAGCACCTTCATAGTCGTTCCCGATCGTGAATCCGCCGCTGATGCTGATGTAGGGAAGTCCCTCATTAGCTGCGCTGAGACCGGGGGTAATTCCGAGCTTGGGAGCGTTTGGAATGAGGTTGCCGTTCGAGTCATAGAGCGGCGTATCGGTATTTCCATTGAAGCAGTAGGCCGCCGCTGCTCCGGTGCACGAGGCGGTCAGCAGGTTTGTATTTTGAGGATGCAGGAAAGTCTGTTGGCCCTCACGGTAGTAAGTGGCGCGGACCTCGTTCAGCATGGTTGGATTGATGGTCCACGTCTCCGCGATATTGATCTGCTGGTTCCGGGTGGCGTTATTGCTGCCAAACCCGGGCAGCAGGTTCGGAATTTCAGCCTGGAACCGCGTAAACGGGTTTGCCTCCCAGGCGTCGTCCACGTAGTAGTAAGCGGTAAGGGTGTTGTTCGCGTTGAAAGTGTGGTCGATGCGCACAGTGCCCTGGTTAATGCGCGAATGCTCATTCGGGGCGCTCTGAAACTCATCGCCCGCTATATTCGGTTCGGGAACGTAGTTGCTTACGATGTTCGCGGCAACCGGATCGAAGCAAGTAGTAGGGACCACATTGCCGGGGAAGACCTCGCTCCAAGGCAAAGCATTGCCTGCAGCAATGGACGTGGGATCGGGAACTGTGCCGCCAGCCGTCGTGATCGCCTGCGCGCACCCGGGACGGTTCTGGAAGATGGACGCCGCAGAGGCGTCGGTCAGACTGCCGGAAAACGGTGCGGTGTCATTGAAGACGCCACTCCGTTCTGCCTGCGTAGGCACCTCTACCCGGTCGGAACTGATGCCCTTGCGGAGCTGGAGACCTTCGTAAGAAACGAAGAAGAACGTTTTGTCCTTGCGGATCGGACCGCCGATGGTTGCACCGAACTGCAGCTGGTTATCGTCGGGCGTTGTAAGGTCGAAGTAGCCCTTTGAGTCCATGGACTGGTTGCGGACATACGTGTAGATGCTGCCGTGAAGATCATTCGTGCCGCTCTTTGTGACGACATTGATTACCGCACCAGAATTGCGCCCGTACTCGGCATCAAACGTATTGGTGATGACTTTGAATTCGTCGATCGCATCAGGTGATGGCTCGATGCCAGGCGCATTTACAAAGAGGTCGTTGGCGTCGCCGCCATTCACACTGAAGTTATTGGAGCGTCCGCGTCCACCGTTGACGGAAACCGCTCCGGCCTGATCGCTGCCGTAGAAGAGGTCTGAGCCGCCCACGCCGGTTACTCCGGGTTGAAGCTGCAGAAGCTGGTAGGTGTTGCGTGCGTTGAGCGGGAGGTTCTCGACCGCTCTCGAGTTCACGACAGCTCCGAGCTGCGTAGTCGTCGTATCGACGATTGGCGGCGCGGCTGTTACTTCGACTGACTGTGCGCTTGTCCCGACGGAAAGGTGAACTTCGTAGGTCACGGTCGCATTCAGCTGAACAGCAATTCCCTCAGCTACGAACGACTTAAACCCTGGCGCTTCGGCCTCCAGTCGATAAGTTCCTACCGGCACAGTGAGAAATACATAGTCGCCGCTTTTTGTCGACTCCGCTTTCTGCGTCAGGTTCGATTCTGAGTTCGTAAGAGTAAGCGTGACTCCGGGAACGAGGGCGCCACTGGGGTCGAGCACCCGGCCGAGTACGCGACCGCCGGTCGATTGTCCACGGCTTAGAGGAGTGAGGCACAACAGCAGAAGCAGCGAGAGAGTTTTGATGAGAACGGAACGACGACAGCCTGAGGAAAGCGGCATTCTCTACACCTCATGAGCGGGCAATAACGACGAGGGTTGCGTATGAAGCGAATTCCGGCGGACCGCAGTTAACCGCAAAGTTGATGGAGCAGTGAGGTATAGCATTTTCGGAAGTGCTGTAATCCGAAGCCGCTATCGTCAGGTCAACGCGAACGCTCGAGAGACGACCATGTACGATGCGAAGAGGGCACCAAGCTTCCGAAAATGCCGCGACAAACCTTACGCATATTCAGCAAGATTAGTGAAATTTTAGTGGGTGTCAAGGAAAAGTTAGACGCCGGTATGGGCGCTTCTGCTTGGGTGCCCAGCCGGTTTACAGCGGGTCGCTTGAACTGACCAGAGCGCCTTCATCAGCAACTGAAGACTAAAAGGACCGCAGCGGACCATGAGCGAGACGAATGTCAGCATCCAAAAGGCTTCCATACGCGACGTCTCTGAGGTTAGCCGTCTCTTCAACGCCTACCGTAAGTTCTATGGTGAGCCAGCCGACGAAGACCGCGCACTTGATTTCATTCGCGAGCGCATAGAACTTGACTCCGCGCCGACCTCCGGTCAGTGCTGGGTACCGTTATATTTTCTCGTGTGGACAGACCCTGGCGGCGGCCGCAGAGCCGTCGGCTTCATGCATCTAATTCCCTCGGTGAATACGCTTGCGATGCGACCGATCTGGTTTCTCGAAGACCTTTATATCGAGCCGGAACTGCGCAGAAGGGGCATCGCGACCGAGCTTCTCAAGTACGCCGAAGGGTTTGCCCGCAGCACTGGTGCCGAACGCTTGACACTGGCGACAGCACACGACAATGTGTCTGCGCAAGGGCTTTACCGCAAACTGGGCTACATTCGCGAAGACCATTTCTGGTACTTTCATCGCTTCCTCGAATAGGAGCCGCTCACATGGCAACAACATCTAAATTGCAGGACAGGCCGACGTTTCAAGAACAGAAGTTCGTGCTGCAGCTCGATCGGAAAGACCTGATCATCACTCATGGGTGGATCGCGAACGATCGCGTGGCGTCGAGCGACAACCTCAGATTTGCTGTCGAGAATCCCGCTGATGGTTCGCTGATTGCCGAAGTGGCGGACTGCGGAGCTGCTGAAGCGCGCGCCGCGGCCGATGCCGCGCACCGTGCCTTTGCATCCTGGCGGAAACTCCTGGCGAAAGAGCGGGCAGCGCACCTGCAGGCATGGCTGGGGTTGGTCAAAAGGAACCAGGAAGACCTGGCGCGGCTGATCTCGTTGGAGCAGGGCAAGCCGTTGATTGAGAGCCGCGGCGAAGTGGCTTACGGCGCTGCATATATCGAATGGTTTGCCGAAGAGGCCAAGCGCGCTTACGGCGATGTAATTCCAGAGACCGCACCGGGCCGCAAAATAATTGTGATGAAAGAGCCGGTAGGAGTCGCGGCGGCGATAACGCCGTGGAATTTTCCTATCGCAATGCTCGCCCGCAAGATTGCTCCCGCGCTGGCAGCGGGTTGCACTATTGTTGCGAAGCCTGCTGAGGACACTCCCTTCTCGGCCCTAGCTCTGGCGCTACTGGCCGCTGAAGCCGGTGTTCCCGGAGGGGTGATCAACGTCGTGCCGGCATCAAGGGGCAACGCCGCAGCCGTCGCTGATGCCTGGCTGGAGGACGAACGCGTTCGGAAGTTGTCGTTCACAGGATCGACGGCTGTCGGGAAGCATCTTGCAGAGGCGTCAGCGCCCACGCTGAAGCGCCTCTCACTCGAACTCGGAGGGAACGCGCCGTTCATTGTGTTCGAGGACGCCAATCTCGATGAAGCAGTGAAGGGGATGATCGCGGCGAAGTTTCGCAACGCCGGCCAGACCTGCATTTGCGCAAATCGAATCTACGTAGCGGACGCAATCTATGACGAATTCGCCGAGCGAGCTGTCAATGCCGTTGCGAAGCTTAGGGTCGGGGCTGCCGGCGGAGACGCGGAGATTGGTCCGCTTATTAACGGGCGCGCTCTAGAGAAAGTCGAACGCCATGTGGCAAATGCAGTCGAGCGCGGCGCGCGCGTGCTCATAGGCGGAAAGCGCCATTCGCTCGGACTGCATTTTTACGAGCCCACAGTTCTGGCCGACGTCGATTCCAGCATGATTGTTTCCTGTGAGGAAACCTTTGGTCCGGTCGCTCCACTCTTTCGCTTTCAAACGGAGGACGAAGTAATCGCCGCAGCAAACGGCACACCCTTCGGCCTGGCCGCATATTTCTACTCGCGCGATATCGCGCGAGTGATGCGGGTATCAGCCGCACTGGAAGCCGGAATGGTCGGCATCAACGAGACGGCAATCTCGACGGAAGTCGCTCCCTTCGGCGGGGTGAAAGATTCCGGATATGGGCGCGAAGGCTCGTCCTATGGCATCGACGAGTACCTGCAGACGAAGTATCTGTGTCTCGGGGGGCTCAGCTAATTCACGGCAGTTTGCAGCAGTCTTCTTTCTTCGGGGGCTCATTGTTACTAGCGTCAAGAGCGACTTTCCACGAGCCGTCCGCCTGCTTCTTCCAGACCGTCATATAGCGGCCTGTCTTCACTTTTGGCGTCCCGTCGCGATCTTTAAAGCGGCTCTCGAAGTGTCCCCAGGTGAAACCCATGTCGCCGCCCGGGCCCATGCGGCCGCCCTCCGGAGTCCACGTGAGTTGATAATCGGCGGGCGACCACGTTGCGTCCGCGACGATGGCAGCCTTTCCAATGACCGGAGCCTGGCCGTTGTTCAGCGTCACGGCGTCGTCGGCAAACCACTTGCCGAACGCAGCGCCGCCGAGCCTCCCAGTGTCGGCGGCAAATCTGGCTTCGAGGTCAAAGAGGAACGCGACGTCCGGCGAATATGCCGGATTGGTAAGAGCGTCTGCGCTTGCGGCTGGCTTCGAAGGCTCAAGCGTCTGCGCAGAGGCAGAAAGTAAGGCGAGAAATCCGCAAACAAGAATACAAACTGCACGAAACATCGTTCGTCGACACCTCCTATGAACGAGCGGGTAGGAATACGCGGCAGTGAAGCACTATGCTATACCGTTTTAGCCATCCTCTACTGACATGACCATGGACACCCGCAAACGCAATTTGACGCTGTGGATACTCGTCGGAATCGCTGGGTACGCGACGGGGATCGTGTTTGCGACGCTGAACCACTTGCATGTCGCAATGGGCCTGCGGATCGCAGGGTTGTTGTTGATAGCCGTTGCGGTTGGCTGCAAACGGTCGCTAACGGGCTGGATCTTTCTCGGCATGCTGGCCGGTATCGAGCTAGGGATCGATGCGCCGCGGGCGGCGATCTCGATCAAGGTGCTCAGCGATATCTTCCTGCGGCTGATCAAGGTGATCGTTGCTCCTCTAATCTTTGGCACGCTGGTTACGGGCATCGCCAGCCACGGGGAGTTGCGCACGGTCGGCCGTCTTGGTCTCAAGTCGCTTGTCTATTTTGAGGTGCTGACGACGATTGCACTGGTCATAGGGCTTATCGCGATCAATGTGTCGAAGGCCGGGGTTGGACTCAATACGGCAGGAGCGCTCGGCGCGGCGATTCACGGCCAGGTAAAGATCCTGAGCAACCCAGAACCAGAACAGCCAGCTCTCTCCTGGCAACAATTTCTCCTACGCATCTTTCCGGAGAACGTCGCGAAAGCTGTCGCGGACAACCAGATTCTGCAGGTGGCACTCTTTGCCATTTTGTTCGGGCTGGCCCTCGGTCGGCTCACCGAGGAGAAGCGGGCACCGATGGTGCGTCTCTGCGAATCGCTCACAGAAACCATGTTCGCATTCACCAATCTGGTCATGTACTTCGCCCCTGTCGGAGTTGCCGCGGCTCTTGCATACACGGTGGCGCATTCCGGGCTGGGCGTGATGATCAGTCTGGGCAAACTGCTCATCACACTTTATGTTGCCTTGATCGCCTTTGCTCTCATCGGCATGCTTCCGGCGGCGTTGCTGGCGCGCGTACCCGTCGGAGAATTTCTAAGTGCTGTGGCTGAACCCGCGACAATCGCGTTTGCGACCAGCACGTCAGAAGCTGCTCTTCCGCGAGCCATCGAATCGATGGAAGCCTTCGGGGTTCCGCGCAACATCGTCAGCTTTGTCATTCCAACGGGTTACAGTTTCAACCTTGCGGGGTCGGCACTCTATCTCTCATTGGCGTCTCTGTTCGTTGCCCAGGCCGCGGGCATTCACATGAGCGTCACGCAACAGATTGTAATGCTGGGAACGCTGATGCTGACGAGCAAAGGTGTCGCGGGGGTGCCTCGTGCGGTGCTTGTGGTGCTGCTCGCAACTGCTTCGATCTTTGGATTGCCGGAGGAGCCGATCTTCATACTTCTTGGCATCGATGCATTGATGGATATGGGCCGAACGACCATCAACGTGGTTGGCAACTGTCTTGCGTCAGCAGTCGTCGCCCGGTGGGAGGGTGAATTCCGGGCGGAGACGGCGTCACATCAGGCGGTCGAGGCGCTTACTGACTAGACGCCTGCGGCAGTTGCTATACTGTAATGACGAAGATAGCCGTCGCCCGGCGGTGGCAGGCCCCGTAACAGGGGTCTTTTTTGATAGCGGGCAACCTGCTAGCGCCGCCAGGGTTTAACGCAGCGGACGCCTTCGCTTCTCATACATGGGCAAACTACTCGACACCGTCCACTCACCAGCAGACATCAAGAAGCTTTCAATCCATCAGCTTGAAACTCTTGCGCAGGAGATCCGCGAGCGCCTGATTCTTACGCTCTCGAAAACTGGCGGACATCTCGGACCTAACCTCGGGGTGGTCGAACTAACGCTAGCACTTCACTACGTCTTCGATACGCCGACAGACAGGTTCGTCTTCGACGTCAGCCACCAGGCGTATGTTCATAAGCTGCTCACAGGCCGCCGGGACCGTTTCGAGACGATCCGGCAGCCTGGCGGGCTGAACGGATTTATGCTGCGCACGGAGAGTGAGCACGACTCTTACGGCGCGGGACATGCGGGAACGGCGCTTTCAGCGGCTCTTGGTATGGCGGTTGCCCGCGATCTGGCTGGAGGCAAGGAGCATATCGTCGCGCTGGCTGGAGACGCCGCTTTTACCAACGGCATTTCATTCGAGGCGTTGAACAACATCTCTGATCAGACGAGACGTCTCATTGTTGTTCTGAACGATAACGAGTGGTCGATTGACCGCAACGTGGGCGCGATCGCCAGGTATCTGCATAAGATCGTCACCAACGAGCACGTCACGCATCTGCATGAGAGCGCTGCCCGCCTTCTGGAACGTGTCGGCGGCAAGACGGCTGTAAATGTTGTCCGGCGCGCCGAAGAGGCAGCCAAGGGTCTACTGTGGCCTTCGGTGTTTTTCGAAGAATTCGGGCTCACTTATTACGGTCCGCTCGACGGCCACAACATCGAGCTGCTGGTGGAAACGTTCAGATTCCTCAAGCAGCAGGACAAGCCGGTCATTCTGCATGCCATCACCCAAAAGGGGCGCGGCTTTCAGCCTGCTCTCGACAAACAGAAGAAGTTTCATGGGCTTGGTCCTTACGATCCGGAAACGGGCGAGACAAAGCCAGTCGGGCAGCGCACGTATTCAGAAGTCTTTGCGGAGACCCTGGTCAAGCTGGCTGACGAGAACGAAAAGCTCGTCGCGATCACCGGGGCGATGCCTAACGGGACAGCACTCGATCTCTTCAAGCCCCATCATCCGAAAAAGTATTTCGACGTAGGCATTGCCGAGGAGCACGCGGTCATCTTTGCCGCAGGCATGGCAACGCGCGGCTACAAGCCGTTCTGCGCGATCTATTCCACTTTTCTGCAGCGGGCCTTCGATCCTATTGTGCACGACGTCTGCCTACAGAATCTCCCAGTCGTCTTCTGTATGGACCGCGGCGGTTTGAGCGGCGACGACGGCGCCACACATCACGGGCTTTTCGACATCAGCTATCTGCGAGGCATACCCAATATCATCCACATGGACCCGAAGGATGAGGACGAGCTTGCCGATATGCTTTACACCGCCATGCTGCACGATGGTCCGGCGGCGGTACGCTACCCGCGCGGCACCGGCCCGGGTACGGCGGTCAAGGCGCATCCGGTTGCGCTGCCAATTGGCAAGGCGGAGGTGATCCGAGAGGGAGAGGATATTGCGATACTCGGTCTAGGCGCTCTGCTGCCTATGGCAAACGAGCTTGCGAAAAAGCTGGAAGAGTTGGGATATTCAGCCGCGGTGATCAACCCCCGCTTTGTGAAGCCGCTCGACCGTGAGCTGCTTGCGTCTTACGCGCAACGTGTAACCGCTATGGTTACTTTTGAGGACCATGTCCTCATGGGCGGCTTCGGCAGCGTGGTTCTGGAAGCGCTGAGTGAAATGGGATTCAGCATTCCAGTCGTTCGCATCGGATGGCCGGACCGCTTTATCGAGCACGGCAAAGTTGATCAGCTTCGTGCTCGCTATGGAATCAGCGTGGAGGCCGCGATGGAGAAGCTGGCACCCTATCTCAAGCGGAAGATCTGGAAGCGGTTGGTCGCACGCTGAGCAGTCACAAGATCGTACGAAGCCCCCGGCCGGATCCAGCCCTCCAGGAACCACATTCAACTCGCTTTCGGACTGCTATCCGCTAGTTCAATCAAGTCGTAGACAGGCTGCGATGATAATGAACAGCCCAGTTGGGATCTTGATCCTCGCACAACCTGGTCCCAGCAGTTATTCTTTAGAGAATTCCCGCTCGCTTGCGGGGCCCCCTGAACGGCGATGCAGGCGTGCGGCGTAGCCCGCGCGCGATGTCCACTCCGGCCCCCCCTAAAACACGCAAGCACATTTCTTCCGGCGAGCGCTGGATCATCGCCATCGGTGTATGGAAGCTCCTCGAGACCACTCTATTCCTCATCCTCGGCTTCGGAGTATTGAAGCTCCTTCACAAAGATCTCGTGGATGTGGTCACTCGATTCATTATCGATCTAGGGCGCGATCCCGAAGGGCACTTCGCCACGCTGATCCTAGATCGCGTCGCTTCTATCGATCCTCACCGTATGAAACAGATCAGCATCGCGATCTTCGCCGGCGCCGCTCTTCATTTCATCGAAGGTATCGGCCTTGTGCTGCGGAAGGTCTGGGCGGAATATGTGACGCTGATAATTACGGCGTCCTTTCTGCCCTGGGAGGTCTTTGAGATCATCCGCAACGCAACGTGGATCAAGGTGGTACTCACGCTCCTGAATCTTGCTGTTGTGGTTTATCTGGTGTTCTACGTACAGTCGAGTTTGCGGCGGAGAAAAGAGGAAGAGGGGCTTTAAGAGATGAAAAGGCGGATAGGATTATCGCCAAATTTTCGCCTTACCTTGAGTCACTCAATCTGGCAAGGGCGATGTTGGAGCCGCGAACCTCTCTTGGCAACACCACATCTTGTGCACTTAGCAAGGCTTTAGCCCAACTAATTGACTTTTGACGCGGCGTCTCGACTAGCTCCTCACGCTGCTATCAGTTATCCCCAAAATGTCCCGTTTTTCCACTTGGAGCCGCATGAGTGGTGCGCTACGATTGTGGTCGAAAGCGGTCAAAAAGGGTCCAAAAGGGAGCAGTCATCTTGCTTTTGGGTCAAGCAAAGCTCAGAAGGACGATACACCGGAAGGTTCGGGAAACGGCGAGCGATTTTGACCGAAATGGGAACCGATGTTCCGTGGAAATCACCCAACCCGGGTTGACGAGAAGGGACGGCTCAAGCTGCCGGCCGACTTCAAGCGCGTGGTTGAGGAGAAATATGGAACGGGAACGCAGTTTTACATTACGAGCCGCGACGGCAAGGATGCGGAGATCTATCCGATGCAGGAATGGGAAAAGTTTGAAGTGAAGCTGGCTGAGATTCCCAACTTTAATCCTGCGAAGAAGAAGCTGCTGAATTACGTGAACTACTACGGACAAACAACCGACATGGATGCGCAGGGCCGGGTGCTATTGCCGCAGATTCTTCGCGAGAAGACGAACACGGTCGGTGATGTGCTGGTGTTCGGTATGCAGACGTTTTTGAAGGTCACAAACCGCGAGACATTTGTTGCAGGTCTCGAGCCGATGACCGAGGCAGACGAGCGGGAGCTCGAGCATTTCAGGCTGTAACCACCCCTCAGGGGGAGCACATGGACGAGCGTGAGCGGCATGTGCCGGTTCTTTTACAACAAGCGATCCGATACCTGAATGTGCGACGGGGCGGTACCTATGCAGACGCCACCGTGGGATTTGCGGGACATTCGAGCGCAATTGCGCGGGAGCTCGGTCCGGAAGGCAAGCTGATCGCCTTCGACCGCGATCCCGAGGCGATGGCGCTGGCAAAGGCCAGGCTTGACGCCCTCGGCGAAGAGCTTGGTCCCGAGATGCCCGAAGTCATCCTGCACGACGTGGAGTTCTCCGAAATAGCTGAACTGCTTCCGGCAACCAGCCTCGACGGCCTGCTCGCCGACTTCGGAGCCAGCTCGATGCACTTCGACGATGCGCACAGAGGATTCAGTTTTCAGGCGGAAGGCCCCTTGGACATGAGGATGAATCCTCGCCGGGGCACGACCGCCGCACAAGTGGTAAACCAGTTCGGCGAAAAAGAGCTTGCCGACCTGATTTACGAATTCGGAGAGGAAAGGAGGTCGCGGAGAATCGCCAGAGCCATTGTCAGGGCCCGGCCGATTACGACGACGGCACAACTGGCCAGAATCGTAGCGGCCGCGGCCCCGGCGATGAAATCCGACCGGATTCATCCGGCGACGCGGACCTTTCAGGCTCTTCGAATTTACGTCAATGCCGAGCTGGACGAGATCAAGGCGCTGCTCAATGCCGCGCCGGGGCTGCTGAAGCCCGGAGGAAGGCTGGTCGTCATCAGCTTCCACTCTCTCGAAGACCGGCTGGCAAAAGATGCTCTGCGCGAAGGCGCGCAGAAGGAATTTTATGAAGTCCTCACGCGCAAGCCGGTAACGGCCGAAGAAGAGGAAACGGATCGCAACCCGCGAGCACGCAGCGCGAAGCTGCGGGCAGCGGAGAGAAAGGCAGTAGCTAGAAATCGGGCCGGGGTCGTCCTACCGCACCAAATGGCGAAAGTAGTTCAAGACGAGCCTCGTAAGATTCCCTCCTGAAAATAGCGACCCAGGCCCGGTCGCAAGAGGGAGAAGAAAGTGAATTTTGTACGGCATTGGCCGGCTGACAGCTAATCCCCAGTAGCTCTCGGCCGTATTCAGGAGACACCCATGGCGACACAGGCAATCGCAGCACAGCCCGGCTTCGAAACAGGCCGCAGCAGCTATGACCGGATCATGGAGCGCAACATGGCGCTTCTGGCCGCGCAACAGCGTGCGCGCCGCGGGCCGACGCCGGAGGTCTTCTTTGTCAAACGTTTCGACAACTCACGCATCGTGAAGGCAGCCGATCCGGAGCGTGCCCGCGAGATGCGTATCTTCGCCAGTGCGATGGCGCTGCTCTTCGGGCTCATCATGATATATGGCTGGCAGCATTTGAGCTCTATCGAGTATGGCTATCGGATCGAATCAGAGAAGCAGCAGATTCAGCAGCTCGAAGAGCAAAACCGGCAGCTTCGGCTGAATGAGGCCCAGCTCGCAGATCCGGCCCGGATCGACGAGATGGCACGCCAGTTAGGACTCACGGCTCCGCGCCCCGGCCAGGTCGTTCGTCCCGATGCCTCCGTCGATCCGAATGCACCTGCACTGGCCGAGGTTCGTCCTGTGCTTCCCGCGATTCGCTGATTTCATCCATTTGGGGAGAGGAGCAGGCCGCCGCGGTGAACCCCACAATTCCGGCCCCGGTAGCCAAGACCGGCATCGTCACTCCCATGAGCCGCATGCGCGTGCTCAATCTCCTCGTCTTCTTCGCCTTCTGGTCGGTCGTCATTTGCGCGCGGCTGGTCTGGCTGCAGACGTTCCGCCACCAGGAGTGGGTGGAACGCGCGGCGATGCAGCAGGAGCATGGCTTCGATGTCGCTCCGCGCCGCGGCATTCTTTACGATCGCGATTTGCACGCGCTGGCAATGACGGTGCTGGTTGACTCCGTTTATGCTGTTCCGAAGGAAATCGGCGATGCGCGCGCCCAGGACGCAGCCGCGCTCGCCAAAGTAGTTCACACCGATCCGACCGACGGCTTTACATCCGAGCAGCAGATTCTTGCCCGTCTGAATGCTTCCCGTAACTTCGCCTGGATCGCCCGCAAAGAGGATCCCGCGATCATCGATAAGGTGAAGGCGCTCAACCTGAAGGGCGTTTACATACAGAAGGAGTTCAAGCGCTTCTATCCGGATAACCAGATCGCCGCACAGGTGCTGGGCTACGTTGGCATCGACGATAACGGCCTGGGCGGTTTGGAGCAGAACTTCGATGAGGACCTGCATGGAACCCCGGGCCACATGCTGACCGCGCTGGATGCGCGACGCCACGTGTTGGGCAGCGCTGAGCGCGAGCCTTTGCCCGGCGAGAATCTGGTTCTTACCATCGACGAGAATATCCAGTTCATGGCCGAGAAGGCCCTGGATCTCAACATGGAGCGGACGCACGCACAATATGGCACCGTCGTGGTCCAGGATCCGCACACCGGGCAGATCCTTGCGCTTGCTGTCCGACCTACATTCGACCCAAATGATTTTCGCCACGCCACAACGGGGCTGCTGAAAGACCACGCGGTAAGCGATGTCTACGAGCCCGGCTCTACATTCAAGCCAGTGACCTATGCGGCGGCGCTGGAAGAGAAAGCGATCACTCCGGACACGATGGTAGATTGCGGCGGCGGCGCGCTCAATATCGCCGGCCACACCGTGCACGATGCTCCCGGCGAGCATTATGGAATGCTTCCGGCGTGGAAGGCCCTTGCGGTTTCAAGCAACGTCTGCGCAATCCGCGTGGGCCAGCGCGTTGGGGCCGAGCACCTGTACAAATATATCCGAGCCTTCGGATTTGGTGACCGCAGCGGTATCGAGCTTCCTGCCGAAACGAGGGGGCTGCTGGAGCCGTTGAAGCACTGGGGCCCGGCCTCAATGGGCGCCATTCCCATGGGTCAGGAAATTGCCGTTACGCCCATTCAGATCGTCACCATGGTCTCGACCATTGCCAATGGCGGGGTGTACTTGCCTCCCCACATTCTGTTGGAGAGCACCGACCTGACCAGGGGCGATCCCAAGCTGAAGCCTGCGGTTTTCCATCCTGAGAGCAGTCTCCCCGATCAGTTGCCGGATGGCGCGAACCGCGTAATTTCGGAGCTGACCGCAGCGCAGATGCGAAAGATGATGCAGGACGTGGTGCTCATCGGCACGGCGCATGGGGCCGTTCACCTGAACGGATACAGCGCGGCAGGCAAGACCGGAACGGCACAGAAGATTGATCCCCACACCCACACCTATTCGAAGACCAACTTCGTCGCCTCGTTCGTTGGATTTGCACCGGTCAACAATCCAGCGATCACCATCGCCGTTGTAATGGATTCTCCCGAGCACAGCATGCACTTTGGGGCGCAGGCGAGCGCGCCGGTTTTCCAGGATTTGGCGCAGCAAATTCTCGAGTATCTCGGGGTCCCCCATGACGAGCCTATGCGGACTGATCCTTCGATCGAGAAGGCTCAGGAAACGGGGACCGAGGAAGAGGCTCCCGAGCAGGTAGCCAATCTCGAATCGCTGTTTGCCGAGGTGAACAATCTTCCTGCTGACGATCCCCTGCGAGCCGGCAATTCTGCGCAAACGAGCCTACCCGAAACGAAGAACCGGATTGCTGCGCCGCAGGTTCAAAGCACACTGAGCGTGCCGGCACCCGCGTCGTCTATTCCTTCTGAGGATGACACTTCTTCAAGTTCTTCTCCGGCGCAAGCCCCTCAAGCGCCACCCGTGGAAGCCGCATTCGCTTCGAAGCCGCAGAACACCCGCGGATCGGTAGTTGTAGCGTCTGCCCAACGCGTCACAGTTCCATCGTTTGTCGGCGAACCGGTGCGGAAGGTCATCGAGCAAGCGGGCGGGGTTGGGCTTGGGGTACAGGTACTCGGAACTGGCATCGCACGCGGTCAGGCGCCTGTCGCCGGTACCATGGTGCCCGCGGGCACAGCGGTAGTGGTGCGCTTCGAGCGCTGAATTCAGTTCTCACCCGTAGAATAAGCTTGTGCGATTTGAGGAAGTGTTACTGGGAGTCCCGTGCATTCGCCGCTTCGGGCCGGATCGCAATGTAGCCGGGGTCGAATATGACTCGCGTCGCGTTGTGAAGGGCTCTCTTTTCGTTGCCATGCACGGCGGTACAACCGACGGCAATCAATATGTACGGAACGCGATTGACGCGGGAGCCGCCGCGATCGTGACCGACTCCCATTCCACAGTCAACTACGTTGCGCTGAGCCACCCCGAGATAGGCGTGGCCGAGGTTGCGCACGGCCGCAACGCGCTCGCTCTAATAACGGCGAACTTTTTCGGCCATCCGGAGAGGCAGCTTTCCCTGAGCGGCGTTACCGGCACAAATGGCAAGACGACGACTGCGTTTCTGCTTGATGCGATGCTGAATCATGCTGGGAGGAAGACAATTCTCCTTGGCACGATCGAGTATCATGTGGCCGGCGAAGTGCGAACATCTCCTCATACCACACCAGAATCGCGCGACCTGCTCGAGTTATTCCGCGAAGGTGTCCTAGCTGGATGCCACGAGGCTGTGATGGAAGTCTCTTCACACGCGTTGGCACAAGGGCGTGTCTACGGGCTGCCCTTCGACGTCGCGATTTTCACGAACCTCACCCGCGACCACCTCGACTTCCATGGGACGATGGAGGATTACTTTGCCGCGAAGAAAAGACTTTTCGATGGAAGCCTCCTGAGCCGGCCCCGCGTTTGCGTTGTCAATGTAGAAGACAGGTACGGGGCGAAACTTGCGTTGGTCGCCCGCGAAGCCGGATCGGAACTCTTTTCGTACGGACTGGGCGTTGGCGAATTCCGGGCAGAGGACATTCGGATGGCAGCCGGCGGGATGAAATTTACTCTTCAGACTCCTGAAGGATCAGTACCAATCGATACGCGCCTGACGGGGAAAGTAAATGTCTACAATCTGCTCGCCGCCGCCTCCGCCGCTTATGCCAGAGGTCTATCGATCGAGGAGATCGGCATCGGCGCAGGCTCACTCGTTTGTGTTCCGGGCAGGTTCCAGACAGTCAATGCCGGCCAGGCGTTCACAGTGGTCGTCGATTACGCTCACACCGATGATGCCCTGCGCAACCTGACTGCTCTGGCGCGCGAATTTGTGACCGATACCGGCGGCAAAGTGATTACGCTCTTTGGTTGTGGAGGCGATCGCGATAAAACGAAGCGCCCTCTTATGGGCCGCGCGGCGGGGGAAGGCAGTGACTTTGTCGTCCTGACTTCAGATAACCCACGCAGCGAAGACCCTGAGGGCATTCTCCAGGATATTCTGCCCGGCCTAAGCGCGACTGGCACTCCATTTCTCACGGAACCCGATCGTTCTCGAGCTATACGCATAGCGCTCGAAGCGGCAGGCTCGGGCGATATCGTGCTTATCGCAGGGAAAGGCCACGAGAGAACGCAGTCGCTCAGGAGCGGGACCATTCCCTTCGACGACGTCGAGGTAGCCACCAAAATTCTGTGCGAATTGAAGCTCGCCCGGGTGAGCGTATGAAGCTTGACCTGCAGCAGCTAGCATTCTGGGCTGGAGCGGATCTGCCCGCTGACGAGGCCGCTTCTGCAATCGTTGTGACCGGCTACTCGATCGACTCGAGAACCCTCCAGCCCGGTGACCTCTTTGTTGCTATTAAAGGCGAGCGGTTCGACGGACATGACTTTGTTTCCGCCGCTATCGAGCGTGGTGCCGCGGCGGCCATTATTGCTCGAGAGAAGCTGACCACACTTCAGGAAGAGGCCAGCAAACGTCCGCTTCTGGTCGTGGACGATACGCTGCGGGCCCTCCAACAGCTGGCAACCGCTGTTCGGAAGCATTGGGCCCGGCGCGTGGTCGGGGTCACCGGGTCGGCTGGAAAAACGACGACCAAGGAAGCCATCGCTAACGTTCTCGGCGCGCGCTTTTCGGTGCTCAAGTCGCAGGGCAACCTGAACAACGGCTATGGGCTCCCGCTGCAACTACTGAAGCTCGAGCCGGAGTATGAGATCGCTGTGATCGAAATGGGTATGTCGAGCGCCGGAGAGATCGCCGCTCTCGCTGCCATTGCCGCGCCCGACTGGGGAGTGGTGACGAACGTCGGCAACGCGCACGCTGAGTTTTTTTCCGATGGCATCGCCGGGATCGCCCGAGCGAAATACGAGTTGATCGAAGCGCTCCCGGCCCACGGAGTCGCATTTCTTAACTGCGACGATGCGTACGTCTCGCAATTCGGACGCGACTTTCGAGGCAAGGCCGTGTATTTTGGGCGTGGTCCCTGCGCCGATCCAAAGGCGGAAAGTGTCGAGCGGCTCGGCGCCGACGGTCAACTGGTAAGTATTCGCGCGGGAGAAGGACGTGCGAGCCTTCACCTGCACCTGCTCGGCGAACACAATATCTCAAATGCGCTGGCGGCGGTCGCCGTAGGGCTGGAGGCAGGCATTCCGCTCGCTACCTGCTGCGAAATGCTTGCCGAGCTTCGCCCAGAGGACAAGCGCGGGCAAATACTGAAAATCCGCGATGCGACAATCATCAACGACAGTTACAATTCGAATCCCGAAGCGCTCAAGGCAATGATCAGCACGCTCGCTTCCATGCCCGGTGAGCGCCGCATCCTGATCGCTGGGGAGATGCTTGAACTGGGAGGCGAGTCGGCGGCCCTGCATTCAGCCTGCGGAAGGGCTGCGGCGGAGGCTGGGATCGACGTCGTAGCCGGAGTCCGTGGATTCGCTTCGCACATCGTTGAAGCTGCGAAAGAAAATGGACGTGCCGAAGCTATGTTTTTTGAGACTCCCGAGGAAGCCGCTCAGTGGCTCAAGGAGATTCTTCGCCCTGGAGATGTCGTTCTGCTCAAAGCGTCAAGAGGAGTGAGGCTTGAACGCGCTCTCGATGGACTCGCTGCCAATTAGCGGCAGATGGGCGGAGGGCGATAGCCGAAGTCGCGTTCAACCGCTGCCGCAACAGCAAGTACCGCTTCGTCCTCAAAGGGACGACCCGCGATCTGAACCCCAATGGGCAAGCCTTCCGCCGACCTTCCCACTGGAACCACTGCAGCGGGCGCAGCGAATAGATTGAACCATTGCGTGTATCGCATGACGTCGAGGTAGCGCACCACCTGTCCTTCGAGGGGCCACTCCCGCTCCCCGTGACGAAAGGCGGGTACAGCACACACGGGGCACAGCAATATAGGAACAGCTCGCATTTCCGCGAGGAGCTTATGGCGGACCGTGTCGCATTCTGCCCACGCACGCAGCAGGGAATCAGCAGTCAAGGGCTTTTCGGCACGTGCAAGATCAAGAAATCCCCGAAACACGGGGCTTAGATCGTGCTCGCGGCCTTCGATCAGTTGGCGATAAAACATTTCACCGCACTGTACAAAAAAAACCGACCACAGCCGCCGTGCCTCCTCGAGCGCCGCTGGCCGAAAGCGCTGCACGTTGAAGCCCTGCTCTTCGAGCGAGCGCACGGCGTCCTGCACGGCCTGCTTCGTCTCGGCGGTAACTGGTGTCAGCCCGTCATCTTCGAACCATCCGATGGGGATCCGCTTTGCCTCGTCCCCGGTGATTTCCCGAAAGCCGACTGGTGCGCTCTCCGGGTCGAGGGTGTCCTGCGCGGACAGCGTTCTAAAAAGCAGAGTCACATCGGCAATCGTGCGGGCCATGGGACCGACCGCGCCCAGGATAGAAAACGGCCCTACCGATGAAGGCCGATGGCCTCGGCCTGGAACCCTGCCGGGCGTGGGCTTCAGAGAAGCGATTCCGCAGAAGTGGGCCGGTTCGCGCACAGACCCGCCGCTGTCGCTGCCAAGGCCGCATGCCGAGAGCCCTGCGGCGATGGCAGCCGCTTCGCCTCCACTCGATCCACCCGCGGAATGGTTGAGGTTCCATGGGTTGCTGGTCCGGCCATAGAGGAGGTTATCTGTCTCGTACGCCATCAAGAATTCGGGACAATTCGTTGTGCCAAGTACGGTTGTACCGGCCTGCCGCAATCGAGCTACGGCTTCCGCGTCCTCGTTAGCGAAGTGCCCGCGATTAAGCACGCTGCCGATCTCGCAGCGATAGCCCCTCACCTCGATCGAGGATTTCACCGTGATAGGCAAACCCGCCAGCGGACCTTGCTTCGGCTGAAGCGCTTCGGAACGCACACGCTCAGCATCAAATTCGATCAATGCATTCAGCCGCGGATTGAGGCGCTCGATCTGGCGAATGTGCTCGTCCGCCAACTCGGCAGGCGATATCCGGCGTTCTTCCAGTAGCCGCAGTTGTTCGACCGCAGGCAGCAGCGTGACGCTCATGGCCGTCCGGTAATCGGTTGCGAAGACGCGGGCTGATAGTTGAACTGGAAGCGTTGCGAGCGCTCTCCCGATTCGAAGCGGTCGTTCCACTCGAGCCGATATTTTAGCTCCGCGTTGCCGTTCGGATAATGCTCGCCTGACGGGTAGGGATACGTGCTCATTCCATGGAACGGCATTTGGGCCACGGTGAACGGCATCGACTCGTAAAAGTCCATGTCCTTCACAAATCCGTTTGCGTAGAAGAAGTAATCGCGCTTCCAGTGCGCAGGCAGTGGCGGCAACGGCGACGCGCTGAACTCTGCATCGATTTCTTCTCCGCTTCCGAATATGACGTAACGGTTATCCGGCTTCTCAAGGAGCGGAGTTACGTCACCATAATGCGTATAGCTTCCGCGCTGCCATTGGAAGGGCCCAGTCGCGCTGATCCTGTCATAGTGATAGGTCAGGTCGCCGGGTGTCGCTCCCTCAACCTGTTGCGGATATCCGCGAAACGCGAGGTGCGCCATGCCCAGAGGCAGTTCGGTCTGACGGGCTTCGCGCGAAGCTTCGGGACCGTTATCGACCAGCACTTGATCCCAATAAATCTGCAGATTCGTCGTCATGCGAATGCGGCGCACACCTGTCGGCAGCTTGCCTGTCAGGTCGACAACGATTGTCCGCGGCAGTCCAGCGGGGAAGCCCATGTCGTCGATGATCCGCCTCCAGCTCCCGTCCGGCATTTGCGCTTCCAAATATGGCGGAACGGGCTCCAAACCCGCCTGCCACGCTGCATACATGGAACTCGCGCTGAAGTACTCAATGTATCCGTGCAGGAACAGGCGGAGCGGGCTCTGTGGTGACCAGTCGCCCAAATCAAGCGTGAGCGTGTGGATGTTGGCATAGCCGGCATACTTCAGCTTTGTAAAGTCGCGGACATAGTTGTGATCGCGCGTTGTGAGCAGGCCAAGCACGTCGCGGCCCTTGTCGTCCCACGCGCCGGCGAGCGGGCGAGTCTCTGCTGAGGCGATGACTGTCTTGCCTGAAGCGAACGGCGGCTCGCTAAGGAAACGCTCGTCGGGGTAAGCCTCGGTGTTTTCTGGATGATCGACCGCTACGAGCCGGACCTGATCGATGTAGTTGATTTCCTCCATCGGCTCGCCAAACCGGAGGCTCAGATAGCCGTTGCGGGCCTTTAG
This sequence comes from uncultured Acidobacteriaceae bacterium, assembly GCA_963724375.1. Taxonomy (GTDB): domain Bacteria; phylum Acidobacteriota; class Terriglobia; order Terriglobales; family Acidobacteriaceae; genus Silvibacterium. The sequence continues at coordinate 205,742 of CAVRUM010000009.1, read as the reverse complement.
TTGCGCGCCATCGACCTTGATCCATTCGTCCGAATCGGCCTGGTTTGTTGACGTCGGAGAAACCCAGTGCCCGACAACGGCGGCACCAATAACGTCGGACACGAATTGGTACTCCTTGCCATTCCACGCAAACAGAACCGGGCACGAACTACCGCGCCGATCGAGCTCTGTGATGGCAAAGGGCTTGGATGCGGCCAGATCGATCTCATCCTGCGGAACGCCGGTTGGCCAAAGCATGCGCACTACGTCGGCGTGCTCGGCGTGTCCAAGGCCGGCGATAATCTCAGTTGCGTTCTGGCTAAGATATCCCGACCCCCCGGCGATCTCGAACTTCTGCCATTTGCCGTTCGAGAAGACCTCGACCTTAGTGCCGAGGGCTGTCTTATTGTCTGCCAGGCCGGTGAAGGTGAGGCGCATCGAGTGATTGCGGCTTCCGCCGACGTTCTTCAGCACCAATGGCGGCTTGTTCAGCTGCGTCACAATCAGGTCCGCCGCGCCATCGCCATCCACATCGGCGGCAATCACAGACCGGGGATTGTCCAACCTGAGCTGGTCCGCACCTACCGCCTTGCTGACATCCTCAAAGCCCTCGGATCCTCGATTGCGCAGGATGCGAAGCTCTGGCCCGTGGGCAGTCTCGGCGATAACCGCAAGGTCTATCCAGCCGTCATTGTCGATGTCGATGGGAGTCAGCCCCCAGGCTGCCTTTGCGTCGTTGATCGGCAGCGGTACCCGCTCGAAGGTCTTGCCGTCGACGTTGCGCCAGAGACTTACTCCGGGTGCGCCTGCGTGCGTGACTGCAACATCCATCCATCCATCTTTGTTGAAGTCGAAGACCGAAACGCCGAGGGTCGCCGCAAAATCGGCTCCTGTATAGAGCGGGACCGCCTTAAATTTACCCTCGCGCGGATTAAAGTAAATGGTCGGCGAGGTGCTCGAGCCTGCCACGACAAGGTCGACGGCGCGATCGTTGTTGATATCGGATAGAGTCGCGCCAGTTGTCGATCCTTGCCCCTCAAGGCCCGTGGGCCCCGTCCACTGGGTGAAGGTCGAGTTACCGTTGTTGCGCCAAAGGATGTTCGGTCCGGACGAATTCAGCGCGGTACCGGTTACAAATAGGTCAAGGTCGCCGTCGTGGTCGAAATCAATGAACGTCAGTCCAGCGGGATGATTCAGTTGGGTGATACCAACGGCCTTGGTGGTATCCGCGAACTTGCCGTTGCCGAGATTGTGGAAGAGAATCACGCGATCGCTCATCGCCACGGCGAGGTCGGGTTGCCCGTCGCTGTCGTAGTCGCCGACGGCACAGGCGACTCCATGACCGCTTGCGCTCAGGCCGGTCTGCGGGGCGGGGATTTCCTCGAAGGAGCCGTTACCCAGATTGCGATAGGCCCGAATGGCCTGGTCTCCATCTCCCATGACGATCAGGTCTTTGTGGTCGGCGCCCGCTATGCCGATGATGCAAGCGCCTGCCGATGGAACAGATTTGTCTGCTGTCCCGGGGGAGGCGGAGGGAGATTCCTTAACTGTCTGTGGCACGAAGCTCACGGGGATCATAGGTCCCACCAACGCCTCAGGTGCGAGCATATCCTGCACCGTGGCGTAGCGGCCTTGCTCTCCGTAAGCCGCGCTGAGGGGTGACGAGACTTTGTGCTCGGTCAGTTCCTGAAATCGCTTGAGATAAACGCGCGCCTCATCCACCTGCCCCAATCGCTGCAAGGCTCTTGCCATGCCGAAGTTTGCCGATGCGTGGACTGGATTCAGCTTCAGAGCCTCGGTGAATTCTGCCTTTGCGTGATCGTAGTCACCCAGATTGAGGTAAAACGTCCCCATGAAATAGCGCGCGTCGGCGTCGGTCGGATCGAGCTTCACGGCGTGTTCCATATCGGCTATGGCGAGTTTTGGATCGCCTGCGCCGAGGTGCATGATGCCCAGGCTGTACCAAGTGCGCGGATTGTCAGGATCCATCGTCGCGGCCTGTTTCAGAGCCGCTTCCGCTTCGGGAAGCCTGCGCAGATAGACCAGAGCGATGCCTTTGTTCATCACCGGGATCGCACTGGAGGGATCGGCAGCGTGGGCCTCATCAAATTTGGCGATCGCTTTCTCAGTGAGCTGCTGATTCATGAGCGCTACGCCGATGTCGTTGAGCCGCGCTGCTTCGACAGGATTCGCTTGCTGATCCGGGGGTCGTTCGAGCGCAAAAAGACGAGTACTCCAAACGGCGAGCCAAAGAACAAAGGCAATGGAGCAGAAAGAGGTAAGAGAGGACGGCTCTTCTGATCGCAAGGGTTGAATAGGCACGCTGCCGCGCGCCCGGTGTCGGCCAATGGGAAGCAACATTCTCGGAGAACATTATAGAAGACATGGGAGAACGCGACCGACGCTAGAATCTACGTGTGAAGCGCAAGATAGCGGTGGTTACGAGTTCCCGCGCCGACTACAGTCATCTTTATTGGCCGCTGCATGATCTCGCGGCGCACCCCGATGTAGAGTTGCAACTCATTGCGATGGGCGCTCATCTGTCGCCGGCATTCGGATTGACAGTGCAGGACATTGAACGAGACCTATTCCCGATTGCAGGCAGGGTCGAATGCCTGCTCAGCTCCGACACTGACGTCGGCATGGCGAAGACCATTGGAATCGCGGCACTCGGGCTTGCGGATCTGCTCGGCAAACTGCGTCCGGACCTGCTTCTGCTCATCGCCGATCGCTACGAGATGCTCGCGCCCGCGTCTGTGGCGCTTGCGCTGCGTATCCCCGTCGCGCATATCGAGGGCGGCGAAATCAGTGAAGGCGCCATTGATGATGCGGTCCGAAATGCGCTGACCAAGATGAGCCACATCCACTTCACCACAACGCATAATGCCCGTGCGCGAGTTATCGCGATGGGCGAGGAGACGTGGCGAGTCCATCGCTCCGGAGCTCCATCGCTCGATCACCTGCGCCGCAGCCGGCTTCTCACGCGGGCAGAAATAGAACAAAAACTCGGCCTCGATCTTGGCCAACCGACACTGCTGGTGGCGTATCACCCGGTCACACTTCTCTGCGACACGAGCGAAGCAGATGCCCTATTCAGGGCGCTGGAACAGACCGAGGGCCAAATTGTTTTCACTTACCCAAATTCCGATGCAGGCAGTTACGATCTCATCGATCGGGCACGGAAGTTCGCCTCAACGCATCCGAGTGCGCATCTCTTCATCAACCTCGGGTCGATTGCGTACTGGAGTCTTCTCCGCGAGGTGGATGTGCTGGTCGGCAACTCAAGCAGCGGTATCATGGAGGCTGCTTCCTTCGCGGTGCCCGTTGTAGACATTGGAATGCGGCAGCAGGGAAGGGAGAGAGCCCGCAACGTGATCAGTGCCGCGCCGGATGCTGGTGTAATTCTCGAAAGGATCGGTGCTGCCCGCTGTTCCGGCTTTCGCCGCTCGCTTGCCGGTATGGAGAACCCATACGGGGACGGTCATGCCTCGGAAAGAATTGTCGAGATTCTTACTGCCGTCTCGCTCACACCGGACCTGTTGATCAAGCGCAGCATGTCTCCGATTAGAGATGGGTCACGGCAAGCCACATAGCGGAAGGCCGCCACGCCAAAGCTTGCCTCGGCGTCCCGTGCAATCATAGGATCAAAGTTTCGGATGCACCGTGCGCGTCACGCAAAGGGACTGGCAGAAACTGCCAGGAGGTGGAAGGAACCTTGAATCTGCTCCACGAAGACCGGCTCTTCCCCGCTGATCCTGACACGAGGGCTGTGGCGCGGCGCCTCTATGCGGAGATTCGCGAGCTGCCTATCGTGAGCCCGCACGGGCACACTCAGGCTGCGTGGTTCGCGCACAACGAGCCGTTTCCCGATCCAGCAAAGCTCTTCGTTCAGCCCGATCACTATGTGTTCCGGATGCTCTACAGTCAGGGAGTCTTGTTGGATGAGCTCGAGATCGGCACTCCCGAGCTGAAGGATCCGCGCCGCGTCTGGCGCATTTTCGCCGAGCATTACTACCTGTTCCGCGGAGCACCGACCCGTATGTGGCTGGATTATGCCTTCCAGGAGCTTTTCGGCATCACGGAACGGCTATCTGGCAAAAACGCCGATTTTTACTACGACACCATCGCGGAAAAGCTTCACATGCCGGAGTTCCTGCCTCGCGCTCTCTATGAGCGCTTCCGCCTGGAAGTACTTGCGACAACGGACTCACCACTCGACTCACTGAATGACCACCAGACGATTCGCGTTTCAGGTTGGAACGCTCGCATTATTCCAACGTTTCGCCCCGATCCGGTTGTAGATCCCGAGTTTGCAGGGTTCCGCAAGAACATCGCTCGATTGGGGGAGATGACGGGCGAGGACACCAGATCGTATGCTGGCTACCTTCGCGCACTCGAGAAGACACGCGAGCGATTCAAGCAACTCGGCTGCACCGCTACCGACCACGGCCATCCCACCGCACGCACGGCGAGTCTGTCGAGAGAGGCAGCGTCAGACCTTTTTGGCCGAGTGCTTTCTGACTGTGCGAATGCTCAGGACGAGGAACGTTTCCGAGCGCAGATGCTCACCGAGATGGCTGGAATGAGCGTACGCGATGGGTTGGTCATGCAGATCCACCCAGGCAGTTCGCGCAATCATAATCGCCAGATCTACGAGCGTTATGGCCGCGACATGGGGGCTGACATCCCAACCGCGACTGATTACGTCAACGCTCTGCGCCCGCTGCTCGATCTCTACGGCAACGAGCGCAACTTCACTCTGATCCTTTTCACGCTTGACGAGTCGACTTACAGCCGTGAGCTGGCACCCCTTGCGGGACACTATCCTTGCCTGCGCCTCGGACCGCCCTGGTGGTTCCACGACAGCCCGGAAGGAATGCTGCGCTTCCGCGAATACGTGACAGAGACGGCCGGTTTCTACAACACAGTGGGCTTTAATGACGATACCCGCGCATTTCTTTCCATTCCAGCTCGTCACGATGTCGCTCGCCGATCAGACTGTGCCTTCCTGGCAAAGCTCGTAGTCGAGCACCGGCTGGAAGAGGACGAAGCTTTCGATCTCGCGCGCGATCTGACTTACAATTTGGTTCGAAACGCGTACAAACTATGAGTATGACCCCTGGGCCGGACACCGGCATGAGCCCGATCGACGACATCGCGGAACAGGAGCCGACCGTTAGCGGCACAAACATCGGCAGGGTCCGCTGGACCATCTGCGCCATGCTCTTCTTCGCGACCTCCATCAACTACATGGATCGTCAGGTCATCGCGCTGCTGAAGCCGACGCTCGCCCACACGATTGGCCTCACAGAGATCGCTTACGGATACATCGTTGATGCCTTCCAGGTAGCCTATGCCATTGGGCTACTTGCCGCCGGGCGCCTTGTCGACAAGATCGGGACCCGCATCGGGTACATGCTCGTCATGGGCATCTGGAGCCTCTCCGCAATGGGCCATGCCCTTGCCAGCACGGCGTTCGAATTCGGGATTGCTCGTTTCTTTCTTGGGATCGGTGAGTCGGGAAATTTCCCGGCTGCGATCAAGACCGTGACCGAATGGTTCCCGCAAAGCGAGCGCTCGCTCGCCACAGGTATTTTCAATTCCGGCGCTAACGTAGGCGCGATCCTCGCGCCGCTCATCGTTCCGTGGATAACGATCCGGTACGGCTGGCGCGCTGCCTTCCTGGTCACAGGCATCTTCAGCCTGATGTGGATACTGTGGTGGTTCAAGAACTATCGAAAACCTACAGATCACCCTACCCTGAGCGGCGCGGAACTGCGGCACATCTACAAAGAAGCGGCCGAGCAGATGGGTCCAAATGTGCCGTGGGTGCGTTTGTTGGGTTATCGTCAGACCTGGGCATTCGCTGTTGCGAAATTCCTCACGGATCCAATCTGGTGGTTTTATCTTTTCTGGCTACCATCGTATTTCAGCGCCCGATTCCATCTAAATCTTTCTCATATCGGACTACCACTTATCCTTATCTACAATATGTCTGCGGTGGGCAGCATTGGGGGCGGCTGGCTTCCCGCTCCATTCCGCAGGTTCGGACTTTCACCCACCAAGGCGCGCCTGGCTGCGATGTTCTTCTGTGCCTGTTGCGTTGTTCCAGTCTTTACACTTGGACACATCAATTCGGAATGGACCGCGATCGGGATTCTCGGGGTTGCCACCGGGGCACACCAGGGTTGGTCCGCGAACCTCTATACCACTGTGTCTGACATGTTTCCACGTAACGCGATCGGCTCAGTTGTCGGCATCGGAGGAACAGCCGGATCGGCCGGGGGCGCTCTCCTGGCATTTTTTACCGGGCATATTCTCGAACGCACGCACAGCTATGCGATTCTCTTCATCCTGGCTTCGAGTACATATTTGCTGGCGTTGTTGATCGTTCGCCTGCTCGCGCCGGGGCTGAGAAAGGTCGAGTTCGGCGCATGAGTCTCTACGTAGCCAGAGGCGCGCCTGATCTCAGCCTGGGTGACGACGAGCTGAAGTCGCTGCTCCATGAGGCGCTTGAGAAGCTTGGTCCGCGGCAGCGCGTGCTCGCCGTTCCTCCAGACCAGACGCGCATTCACTCACGCGCCGGCGAACTCACCCGCTTCGCGTGGGAGTATTACGGCGATCGTCTCAAGGCAGTGTTACCCGCGCTCGGCACTCACGCGCCGATGTCACCGGAACAGCTTACCCGCATGTATGGGGCCATTCCGCACGAGATTTTCCGCGTCCACAATTGGCGCGCCGACGTCGAGACTCTTGGCGAAATACCCTCTGACTTTATCGAGAAGGTGTCCGAGGGCAAGCTGCACTATTCATGGCCTGCGCAGACGAATCGGTTGATCTCGCGCGGACACGATCTGGTCCTTTCCATCGGCCAGGTAGTGCCGCATGAAGTGATCGGCATGGCAAACTACACGAAGAATATTCTGGTCGGCGCCGGAGGTCCGGACGGAATCAACCGGAGCCACTACCTAGGCGCTGTATACGGCATGGAGCGGATCATGGGCCGGGCAGAGAACCCCGTCCGGGCAGTCTTGAATTATGCCGCCGAACAGTTCCTGACCGATATTCCTATCGTGTACGTGCTCACTGTGGTCAGCATCGCTGCGGATGGGTGCCTGGCCGTACGTGGACTCTACGTCGGGGATGATGCGGAGTGTTTTCACATGGCTTCAGATCTGAGTCTCAAGGTGAATTTCGAGATGCTCGACCAGCCGATCCAAAAGGCCGTAGTCTATCTCGATCCGCACGAGTTCCACAGCACGTGGCTGGGTAACAAAGCCGTATATCGCACGCGAATGGCTCTAGCAGATAATGCCGAGCTCATCGTCCTCGCTCCCGGGGTGAAAGAGTTCGGAGAAGACCCCACGATTGACCGGCTGATCCGTAAATATGGATACCGCGGGACGCCTGCCACGCTGGCCGCGGTCGAGAGGAATTCCGATCTGGCTTCGGACCTCAGCGCTGCTGCGCATCTGATTCACGGGTCGTCCGAGGGCCGCTTCGGCATCACCTGGTGTCCGGGCTTTCTCAGCCGCGAGGAAATTGAAGGCGTCGGCTTTGCGTACGGCGATCTGAACAAGATGCTGACCCGCTACAGCCCCGACCAGTTGCGGCATGGATATAACAATTTCGGTGGTGAACACGTATTCTTTATCGCCAATCCCGGCCTGGGTTTGTGGGCTTATCGCGGCAGGTTTCAATAAGACATGACACCAGGGACGGGTTCTATCTGAGTTGAAGCTCCATCACGTGAACGGCACAGCTGAACGCCCGGCACATCGTTTAGTTGCTCTTTTACGCGGAGGGAAAGGGAGGCAAGTGATGAGCGTGACGCCTTTGAATCTGGAGGGAAAAATTGCCGTCGTTATCGGCGGAACCACAGGTATCGGCCGCGCAATCTCGATGGGTTTTGCGGACGCCGGAGCCGATGTTGTTCCGTCAGCGCGCCGCCCGGAGCAGGTGGAGAGCGCGGCAGCAGAGGTTGAATCGAGGGGGCGCCGCACGCTCCGCGTCCCGTCTGACGTTGCGGACCGGGCCTCGCTTGAGAATCTTCTCGATCAGACCCTCAGTCATTTCGGGCGGGTGGACATTCTGGTCAACAGTGCGGGAAAGACGAAGCGTACGCCAACTGTTGACTTGCCTGAAGAGGAATGGCTAAGCATTCTCGACACTAACCTTACCGGAACCCTCCGCGCGTGCCAGGTCTTCGGTCGATACATGCTGGAGCGCGGATACGGGCGCATCATCAACATCGGCTCGCTCAGTACATTTGTCGCGCTCCATGAAGTTGCGGCTTACGCGGCGAGCAAAGCCGCGGTCGCGTCTCTCACGCGCTCGCTCGCAGTGGAGTGGTCGAGCCGAGGTGTCCTTGTGAACGCCATTGCACCGGGAGTCTTTCGCACTGCGTTGAACGCCGATCTGCTGGACAACACGCTCCGGGGCAAGGAACTGCTGATGCGCACGCCAATCGGGAGGTTTGGCAGAACCGAGGAACTGGCGGGCGCGGCCATCTACCTTGCCTCTGACGCCGCTTCATTCGTCGCCGGGGAAGTTCTTGTTGTTGATGGAGGCTTTCTCGCCAGCGGGGTCAATCAGTAGTCTCGCCGGCAATGCATTCGTTGGTGCGTTCACAAAGTGGTCCGCTTCTGGCCGCAAGCCGAACAATTTGTTCTTGCAATCGCGTAAATTCTGGCACAAAATGAGTCACTCACCACACGATTGAGTGGCTGGTCCCATATTCAGACCATTACAAAAATAGGCTGCCGCAGATGACGGTAGCGTAGCACCGTATTTGGAGGAATTTGTGACGAGACAACGTTGTTCGCAGATAGCCGTAGTGTTTCTTGCGGCCGCCTTCGCGGTCACCACCTTTTCCCAGAACGCAACTACATCTCTTCGCGGTGCAATCAAAGATTCCAGCGGCGCCGTTATCCCTGGAGCCAAAGTCACCATCACCAACAATGCGACGGGCCGAACCCTTACCTCAACGGCCGGGTCGTCCGGCGAATATCAATTTTCGCAAATTCCTCCAGCGACCTATCAGATCACCGTGGCGGCTTCCGGATTTGCCACTCAGACGAAATCGGCGGAGCTGCTTGTGAGTCAGCCCGCGACGATTGACTTCACAGTGAGCGTGCAGGCCAGTCAGGAAATCGTCAATGTAAGTGCCGAGGCCCAGACACTGAATACTTCGGACGCTTCACTCGGCGATTCCATGAACAACACGCTCATCCAGGCGCTGCCCAGCGAAGGTAGAAATGTCCCGGATCTGCTGGCTCTGCAGCCCGGCGTTCTTTACCTCGGTTCCGACTCCGGCAGGCCCGTCAATCCGTCTCTTGCGAACGATACCCGCAGCGGCGCGGTCAACGGAGGCCGGTCCGATCAGGGCAACATCACCGTGGACGGCATTGACGACAATGACCAAGTGAATGGCTATGCATTCACGGGCGTGCTTCGCGAGACTCAGGACTCCGTCGAAGAGTTTCGCGTCACCACCGGTCTTGCCACGGCGGATCAGGGGCGCTCTTCCGGAGCCCAGGTGAACATGGTGACCAAGTCCGGGACCAACAAGTTTCACGGTGCAGCGTACTGGTATAACCGACCCACGCTTACCGTCGCAAACGACTGGTTCAACAAAGAAGCCGAGTTGAGCAGCGGCCTGCCGAATGTGCCTCCCAAGCTTATTCGCAACAACTTTGGTGTGGATGCCAGCGGCCCGATCCTCAAGGATAAGCTGTTCTTTTTCGTAAATTACGAGGCATTGCGCCAGGCCGAAAATCAAATTGTCAGCAGAATCGCGCCTACCGCCAGTTACCAGCAGGGAATCATCAATTATCAGGCCGCTGACGGCTCTACCGCTACTCTCTCTCCGAGCCAGATTACGACTCTCGATCAACCGTGCACAGCAAATGGCGTCTGTCCGTGGGGTCCCGGGCCGAATCCCAACGTCCTCGCCTATTTCCAGCAATATCCCGCCGCCAACGGTACCAGTCTCGGCGACGGCGGCTACACCACCGGCTCGTTCACGTTCTCCTCGCCGGCCCCCATTAGCCTCAACACGACCATTGCCCGGATTGACTTCACGCCCGACCAAAAGCAGCACGTTTTTGTGCGAGGAAATTTGCAGAAAGATACCCAGGATGGGGTCGAGCAGTTCCCCGGCCAGGGGCCGTCGTATGTGGTCAAGGACAATTCGAAGGGCATCGTTGCCGGTTATACCGTCACATTTACGCCGAGCCTCGTCAATGACCTACGCTACGGCTACATTCGACAGGGCTACGGCAACAGCGGCGTCGGCAGCGGCGTTTATACCGACTTTCGCTTCTTGGACACTTTGACTGCCGAGACACGTAACACCATCTACAGCGTTCCAGTAAACAACATTGTCGACAATTTAAGCTGGACCAAAGGCAGTCATACCCTTCAGTTTGGCGGGAATTGGCGGCTTGTCCACCAGAATAACGGGACCAACGAAAATTCCTACGACAGCGCCACCTCGAATCCTTACTGGCTCGGTGGTAGTCCTCCGCAGCCTGATCAGCTGGGACTGCCGTCAGTAAACGACGGCTTCACTAATTCCTACGTGATTGCCTATGCCAACCTGGTGGGAACCATTCCGCAGATCACAGCCCAACAGAACTATGCGGTTGCCAGTGCCACGAGCGGTACGCTTCTCCCAGAGGGCGCATTTATCAACCGCAACTTCAAAGCCAACGAATTCGAATGGTATGCGCAGGATTCGTGGCGTGCACTTCCAAATCTCACGCTGACGTTCGGAATCCGCTGGACTTACCTGCAAACGCCCTGGGAGATTCACGGCCAGCAGGTTGCTCCTACGATCGACACGCACAATTGGTACTTGCAGCGCGAAGCTGCAGCGCTGCAGGGGCAGGTGTATGAGCAGGACCTTTCGTTCACGCCAAACGGCACCTATTACAACAAACCCAATTACTGGACACCACAAAAAGACAATTTCGCGCCACGGTTGGCCGTCGCCTATTCTCCCGACACGAAGACATCCATTCGTGCCGGATTCGGCATGTTTTTCGACCACTATGGCGAAGCCCTCGTGAACACGTTCTCGCAGCAGGGCTCTTTCGGGCTCAGTAGTTCACTTTCAAATCCTGCCGGTGTCTATAACGCCGAGACTTCTCCGCGATACATAAGCCGCCGCACGCTACCTCCTATCCAAGTGCCCTCGGCGCCTTCGACGCAGACGTTCCCCTACCTCTATCCCCAGGGGAACTTCGCGATTCAATGGGGTCTCGACAGCAAAATTCAGACGCCATATTCCGAGTCTCTCGATTTATCGGTGCAGCGCCAGCTGCCTGCCGGATTCACCATCGAAGCGAATTACGTGGGACGGTTAGGCCGTCACCTGCTTCAAAGTCTGGATATTGCCGAGCCCGTTGACTTCGTCGACTCGAACGGCGGCGGTGATTATTACCACGCCGGTTCGACGCTTTCCAAACTGGTTGATCTAAACGGCGGAAACGCGAACGCCAGTGTGCCTGCGATTCAGTACTTTGAGGACCTCTTCCCCTGGATGGCCAACTTCGATTATCCGGGTGAGAGCGCGACTCAGGCGATTTATTCCGATGAATGGGCGCCCTTCCGGTCAAACCTGGGGGCAACCAGTGCTCTCGCAGACCTCGACTTTTACTGCTTCAGCGGTTCGCTTGGAGTTCCATATCCCTGTCCTGCTGACCACGTTTCTCGCTACTGGCAGGACCAGTTCTCCTCACTCTACGTTTTGGCCAGCATGGGTATGAGTTACTACAATGCAGGCCAGTTGATACTGAGGCACCCCACCAGCCACGGCGTGAGCTTCGATTTTAGCTATACCTTCTCCAATTCCATTGATATGGGGTCCGACAGCGAACGCGGCACCGAATTCAACGGTCACGGCGGTAACTTCAGCAACATTCTCAATACCTGGAAGCCATACCTCAATCGTGGACACTCGGACTTCGACGTTCGCCACCTCATCACCACCGACTGGGTATACCAGCTACCCTTTGGACAGGGACAAAAATTTGCGGGCTCAGCCAATACGGCCCTAAACGCGCTGATCGGCGGATGGCAGTTTCCGGGTATCATCCGCTGGTCCAGCGGCCTGCCCTTCGGCCTCTCCGATCCCGGATGGAGCACCGACTGGCAGATTGAGAGCTTCGGCGTGGTGACCGGCAAGGTGCAGATGAAGAAGCAGGTCCTCAATGGCTCGCCACAGGTCTTCGCAGACCCCTCTGCTATAAACTCCGGAACCACCACAGGCAGCCCGATCCGTCTCTCTTACCCGGGCGAAGCTGGAGAGCGGAACAACTTCCGGGGCGATGGCTGGTTCGGAATAGACTCTGGACTGAACAAGACCTGGAAGTTGGGAGAATATGGTGCCCTTAAATTCGACTGGCAGGTCTTCAACGTAACGAACAGCGTCCGCTTCAATACCAACACGGCCGTTCCTCTCCTGGGCTCAGGCCTCACAGGCGGAAACCTCGGCTCGTACAGCGCCATGCAGAACGCGCCACGCCGCATGCAGTTTGGCCTCCGCTACGACTTCTAAACCCCGGTAGCCTTGAAGCACGCAACGGCCGGAGATCGGAGCGATCTCCGGCCATTTTGCATGGAGGAGTAGCACTCGTCCGCGAGGAGCAGCGCCCCGTAGTTTGCTCGCATCCAACCAGACAAGCCAACAAAGTTGCTGTGCGGGTTTCCATTTGATACCATCCGGTTTCCGGCAAACTCCCAGCAGCGTTCCGGCTACCAGAAGGAGAAGCAAACACATGGCAGAAGAAGGTCAGTCATCTAGCGGATTCAGTTGGTTCCTGGCGGGACTTGGCATTGGTGCCCTCATCGGCGTTCTTTACGCACCCAAGGCTGGCCGAGAGACGAGAGAAGATCTAGCAAGTAGTGCGCGTGAGGGCACGGAGTATTTGCGCCAACGCTCGCGCGAAGCCTCCGACCAAATCAACCAGATTGTCGATCGCGGCAAGGCGCAGGTAAGCGAATATGTGGATCGCGGCAAAGAGTACGTCGACCGCAGCCGTGCCCAGTGGGATGATTTTGTCACCCAGGGACGCCAATTCGTGACGGAGCAGGCTGACAAGTTCTCCGCTGCTGTCGACGCGGGAAAAGAAGCTTACAAGCAAAACGCGACGGCCCCGGCGTCGACCGCTGCAGGCAACGAACAGGCCCCGCTTTAATCCTCGGGGCCGGCAGAATTGCAGTCGCGCGTCGGTCGGGAACAGCCATGCATTCACAACTACCGCCGATTTACTACATCATCTTCACTGCCATTACCTCGTTTGGCGTGCTGCTGCAGGCCTTCGTGCTCCTTGCGATGTTTCTCGCGGTCAGGCGCCTTGCAAACCGGATCCAAGTCATTACGGACGAGCTGCGCCCGCACGTGCTCCCGGTTGTGGTCACCACCCGCAATTTGGTCGAGGAAGTGTCTCCCAAACTGAAGGTGGCAGCGACCAATGTCATGGAGGCAAGTCACACCCTGCGTTCCCAGGCTGAGAATGTCACAGCGACGGTAGACGGTGTCCTTTCCAAAGCAAACGCACAGGCCAGTCGCGTGGATGAGATAGTCACTGCCAGTATCGACTCGGCCGCTCACGCGACAGAGGCCGTGCAACACGCATTTTCCGTACCAGTGCGACAAGCTTCGGCGCTCTTTGCAGGCATCAAGGCTGGATTCGAGGTACTGCGCGGGAAGAACCACTCTTCACCGCCGCCGATGGATGAAGGATACGGCGAGTAGCGTCTGGGTTTAAGTAATCCAGCCGCCGCCCACCACTTCATCCCCATCGTAGAAGACGGCGGCCTGACCTGGCGTGACCGCTCGTTGCGGCTCATCGAAGACGCCCTCGGCTTCATTCACGCCGGACATACGCAATGAGGCCCAGGCGGGTTCGTGCCGATGTCGGATCTTGATCTTTACCCGCATCTCACCCTTCAGCTCGGGAATCGAGATCCAGTTCAGGCGACCGGCTCGCACGCTTAGTGAAGTCGCTTCGCCACCGTTGCCAACCGTCACGCGATGGGATGCATTGTCGATCTGCAGGACATACAGAGGATTCGGAGACGATACCCCGAGACCCTTGCGCTGACCCACGGTAAAATTGTGAATGCCGCCGTGGCGTCCGATTACCTCGCCCGAGGTCGTCACGAGCTCACCTGCCGTGTCGGGAATTTCCTCGCCCTGCTCTTCGAGATAGGCGTTGATAAATGCCTTGTAGTCACCACCGGGAATGAAGCAGATCTCCTGTGAGTCCGGCTTTGCCGCAAGAGCCAATCTATGCCGCGCAGCAATCTCCCGCACTTCAGGCTTCCTGTACTTGCCGAGAGGGAAGAGTGTCCGCGAAAGCTGCTCCTGCGTCAGGCCGAAGAGGAAGTACGTCTGGTCCTTCGACTGATCTGCGGCCCGCTTCAGGATCCATCGGTTCCGTACCGGGTCGTACTGGTTGCACGCGTAGTGCCCCGTGGCAATGCGGTCAGCGCCAATCTGCCGTGCACGCACCAGAAGCTGATCAAACTTCAGGTGGTCATTGCAGAGCGAGCAGGGAATCGGCGTCCGCCCGGCGAGATACTCCGACACAAACGGCCGCACCACGTCGCGCTCGAACCGCTCCTGCTCGTTGACCACGTAGTACGGGATGCCAAGCATCTCCGCCACCCGCCGCGCGTCATAGACGTCATCAATGGAACAGCAGCGTCCCTGCACCTGCTCCGGCATGCCTTCGCGGCCTGCCAGACGGCGCTGGTTCCAGAGCTGCAGAGTGAGGCCGACAAGTTCATAGCCGTCGTCCTTGAGCAGCGCAGCAACCGTCGACGAGTCCACCCCTCCAGACATGGCGACGGCGATCGTATTGTTGTAACTGTGATGCATTTCCGACTAGCCCGCTGTCGTTATTATAGGTGTGGGTTGCGCCATCGGGGCCGCAAGTGGCCGACGGCTCGCAATCAGCGCAGCGGTTTGCCGATCTCCCAATGATGCCCAAAGGGATCGGCGAGTCGCCCCACGCGCCAATGATAGGGCTGGTCAGCGACTGGCCACACGGCCGTAGCTCCAGCCGAGATGGCCGGTCAAATGCGGCATCGGGATCGTCCGCGATCATCACCAGCCGCACCGTGCTCCCGCCAAGTGTCTCGGGACTGAAGTTGAAGTGCTGCGGCGACTCATCTGCCACCCAGAACACCGCTCCACAGGCCGATAGCTGAGCAACAACCGCACCTCCGTCGTTGAGAAGAAAGAGCGTCTCAGCTCCAAAAGCCGCGGCGTAGAATGCCACCGCCTTCGCTCCATTTCGAACCGAAAGCATTGGCTCGATGCCGGTCTTCCGTCCCTCTGTGCTCATCCGGGTTACTTAGCCCAGTGTCCCCGCGTTCACCGGAGCAAGCTCGCGCAGGCGCGAAACGGCAGCCGGGACCAACTCCAGAGCCGCCTCGATCTCGTCGTCGGTATTGAGTTTAGTCAGGCTGAAGCGCAGGCTGGCGCGGGCGCGATTCGTTAGCAGCCCCATCGACGTCAGCACATGCGAGGGTTCGCTGGCGCCTGACATACAGGCCGATCCGCCGGAGACCGCGAGCCCCTTAAGGTCGAGCGCGATTACCAGTGCTTCCCCTTCGAGGTTCTCAAATTGAAGATTTGTCGTGTTGGGTACACGTGGAGCACCGGCTCCATTGATCGCACAATCCTCCACCTGCGCGAGGACTCCTTGCTCAAGCCGGTCGCGCATCGCGGCCACGCGGCTCAGTGCCCCGGAAGCCAGAGCATCGTCAGCCAGTTCAGCAGCCCGGCCGAGACCAACAATTCCCGGCACATTCTCAGTCCCGGCGCGGCGCTGGCGTTCGTGCGATCCGCCAAAGAAAAGCGGCTCAATATGTGTTCCGCGCCTGACATATAGAACGCCAGTACCTTGCGGGGCGTGCATCTTGTGGCCTGAGATACTCAGCAGATCGCAGCCGATCGTCTTCACGTCGATGGCTAATTTTCCGGCTGCCTGCACGGCGTCGGTATGAAACCAGACATCGGCCTCCAGTGCGATACGGCCAATCTCTTCGACCGGCTGGATGACGCCCGTCTCGTTATTCGCCATCATGATGCTGATCAACTGAGTGTTCGGGCGCAACGCGTGGCGTACTTCCTCCGGATCAACGGTCCCCGCATGGGTAACAGGCACGAAGGTCACTTCGACACCCCGGCCGCAAAGCCTCCCTGCGGCATGAAGCACTGCATGGTGCTCTACCGACGAAGTGATCACGTGATCGCCGGGCTTCACCAATCCGAAGAGAGCCATGTTGTCGCTCTCCGTACCCCCCGAGGTGAAGACGATTTCCGATTCCCGGCAGTTTATGAGCTTTGCCACGCTCTCGCGCGCTTGCTCAACTGCAGCCCGGGCACGCTGCCCGTGCTGGTGTATCGAGGACGCATTGCCAAAATTTTCAAGCAGCCACGGACGCATCGCGTCCAGCACTTCCGGCACGAGAGGTGTGGTGGCATTGGCGTCCATGTAGATGCGGCGCATACGTCTATTTTAAGCTGCTTCTTCGACCTTCTGCTTACGGCTCAGGACTTGCACCACGCGCTGCTCAGGACGGCGTCGACGGCTTGATTGCCATTTTCCGTTGTGGCGACAACTTCAAACTCCTCGCCTAGTGTTCTGCGAACCGTCGCGACCAAGGGCCGATAAGCATCAGCAAGCAACACTCGAATCTTGGCCAAGGAAGGCTCCTTCGATGGTGTCAGTCCCCCAGATTGATGTCCTCATTGTTCTCTTGTTGGGGATACGTGGGTACTGTTATTTATGACAGCAACATCGGTAACGGAGCTCCGGGCTTTGGTGAAAGGGTCGAAAAGTGGGCGGCGGGCAAAAAGAGGCGAGTCTGAGAGGTGTAGACTCCTGGATTCTATGCCACGACGAAGGTGATCGGAGCCATGGGTTTCGGGACGATGGATCGGGAACGGGATTGGCCGGATGCGATCGTGAGTCGTCTTCAGCTCTTTGTGGAGATGATCGGGAGTGCCATGGCCCGCACCCGTGCTGAAGGGGCAAAGCGGGAAGCTCTTGATGAGGTGCGGCGCCTGCGCGATCAACTCCAGCGCGAAAACATATATCTGCAGCAGGAAGTGAAGGCTGTCCGCGGCCACCATCTTGGCCTGGTCGGCCAGAGTGCTGCTCTCCGGCATGTCTTAGAGCAAGTTGAACAAGTGGCTGCCACCAACTCCAGCGTGCTTCTTATCGGCGAGACTGGCACAGGAAAGGAGCTGATCGCGTCCGCCATTCATGAACTCAGTCCTCGCGCCTCGCGCCCCATGGTGCGCGTGAGTTGCGTCGCAATTCCCGAGACTCTTATCGAGAGTGAGTTATTCGGCCGCGAGAAAGGAGCTTACACGGGCGCGCTTTCGCGGCAGGTCGGCCGCTTTGAAGTGGCAAATGGCTCGACGCTATTTCTGGACGAGGTAGGCGAACTATCGCTCGAGGTACAGGCGAAACTTTTGCGGGTTCTGGAGGAGAAGCAAATAGAGCGTCTGGGCAACCCGAGGAGCGTCACCGTTGATGTGCGGATCATAGCGGCTACTAATCGAGACTTGGAGAAGGCCGTCCGCGAAAGAAGATTCCGGGATGACCTCTATTATCGGTTGAATGTCTTTCCTATTCAGGATGCCGCCGCTGCGGCAGCGTCCGGATGACATTCCATTATTGATTCAGTCGTTTGTGAACGAGTTCGCAAAGTCGTTCGGCAAGTGCATTGAGTCCATCGACAAAGACAGCATTGATGGGCTGCAACGGTACAGTTGGCCCGGTTAACATCCGCGAATTGCGTAATACGGTCGAACGGGCAATGATACTCGCCAATGGGTCCCGGCTTTTCATAAGCCCACCGAGCTTGCCATCCAACGGTGCGGCTGCAAGTCTGCTCCTGAGCGATAATGAGCGGGAACACCTGCGGAGTGTGCTTGAGATGACGGGGTGGCGGGTCCGCGGAAAAGACGGGGCGGCTGAGATCCTGGGTCTTAAACCCACCACACTTGATTCAATGATGATTCGGCTCGGCATCACCCCCAAGGGCAAGCGTCGAGACGGATGAGTTTCAACCCTGCCTCCGACGTGTCGGAGTCTCCTCCGACCTCTCGGAGTTGGATCCGTTTCTAGCAAGACTTATGCCTTTTCCGACTACCGTAAGCCTCTAAGATAGCAACACATCGCCCTCCCATCTGCCCTGAGCTTTGGTTTGGCTCCCTGATTGCTCTTATCCGTTCCATGTACCAGGTCAACCTGAGGATGATGGCGCAACCTCGGCGTGCGGTAGAAGCGATCAAGGCCCTGCGATCCATCACGAACGCGGCACAAGTGGAGCGTGGATTCATATCTAGCCGCATCTACCAGGAAGCTGGCAATCCGGAGGCGCTCTGTCTGGAGCAAGACTGGAACAGCGAGCCGGAACTGAAATCACACATACGTTCGAGCTGTTTCACAGACCTGCTGATGCTGATGGAAACCGCCCTCGAAGCCCCAAGGCTGGAGGTTCACCTGGTTTCGTTAGTACACGGTTTCGAGTATGTCGAAGCAGTTCGCTTCGGTGACAAATAGTCAGAAAACGCTGTAGGCGCCTGAATTTCGTTTCCCCGACTGTCAGAAGAGACAGTTGCCGCAAGCTTCACGCTCGTGATGAAGTAGCGCAGCGGAATGGTTTCCCCTTCGATTCATCGCGGCCGATTCTAGGGATCAACGCTTCGTCCCTCCGCGGGCGGAGGTTATTGCGATTGCCAAGGATATCTCATGAACCTTGCAGCAAGTATTCGGAAAGCAGCAGTGGTAGCGCTCGCCGCCTCGAGCTTTTTAGCGACACTTCTACTTGGCGCCCAGCCCGCCGCCGCCCAGCAGGTCACAGGTGAGTTGGGTTCGCCCAGTGCCACGACTACCATCGACGGGAAACAGCTTCCGGCGCCCCCTCCGAAATTCGGTGGAGTGATCAAGGAAAGCGCGAAGGATTCCACACCCTGGTGGCCGCCTCGGATAGTACCGCCCAAAGGCGCGCCTAATGTGCTTCTGATTATGACCGATGATCAGGGCTATGGCGTGCCGGGCACTTTTGGCGGTGTCATCCCGACGCCGAACCTGGACCGCATTGCCAAGGCCGGGTTGCGCTATACCGAATTCCACTCTACTGCACTTTGCTCGCCGACGCGGGCCGCGCTGATTACCGGCCGCAATCACCACTCGGTCGGCTTTGGCGTCATCGGCGAACTAAGCACCGGCTATCCCGGTTATGACTCCATCATTGGCGCTGAAAGCGCCACCATCGGCGAAATCCTGAAAGAGAACGGGTATGCGACATCGTGGTTTGGCAAGAACCACAACACGCCGAGCTTTCAGTACAGCCTAGCCGGGCCTTACGACCAGTGGCCGTCGGGGATGGGCTTCGATTATTTCTACGGCTTTATGGGAGGGGAAACCGATCAGTGGGAGCCCTATCTATTTCGCGACCATACGCAGGTCTACCCATGGGTCGGCCACCCGGGCTACAACCTCACCACTGACCTGGCAGACAACGCCATCAAGTACATGCACGATCTGAATGCGGCCGCACCCGACAAGCCGTTCTTCGTCTATTACGTGCCCGGCGGCTCGCACTCGCCGCATCAGCCGACAAAGGAGTGGATCGACAAATTCAAGGGCAAGTTCGACATGGGATGGGAAAAACTGCGCGAGCAGATCTTTGAAAACCAGAAGCGACTCGGTGTAATTCCGCCGAATACGACGCTGACACCGTGGCCGGACGGACAGGCAGCGTTTGGGGGAGCCAAGCTGCCGAAGTGGGACTCGCTTAGCGCCGTGGAAAAGAAGATGTATGCCCGCGAAGCGGAGGTGTTTGCTGCCTACACCGCTTACACCGACTATGAGATTGGCCGCGTGATTCAGGAGGTCCAGGACGAGGGCAAGCTCGACAACACACTGATCATCTACATCGACGGCGACAACGGCACCAGCGCCGAGGGCAGCGTTTACGGCACGTTCAATCAGTACACCGCATACAACGGCATTCTTAACGAGCCGGAGGTCAAGCCCGTCCAGGCGATGAATTTGTTGCACTATGATGACTGGGGCTCGAACAAGACCTACCCGCATATGTCGGTGGCATGGTCCTGGGCGTTCGATACGCCCTTCAAGTGGACCAAGCAGGTGGCGTCGCATTTCGGAGGCACCCGGCAGGGGCTCGCTATTTCGTGGCCCGGCCATATCAAGGATGTGGGCGGTATCCGCACGCAGTTTCACCATGTCATTGACATCGTTCCGACGATCCTCGAAGCCGCCGGTATCCAGGCGCCGGACACGGTCAACGGCATCAAGCAGAAGCCGATTGAAGGCGTGAGCATGGTTTATACGTTCGACCAGGCGAACGCCAATGCGCCGTCGAAGCGCGACACGCAGTATTTCGAGATGGTGGGCAACCGCGCCATCTATCACGACGGTTGGATTGCCGCGACTACACCCCCTTCCCCGTCGTGGGAGCTGGGAACGGGTAAGCCAACGCCCCTCGACCAATACCACTGGGAGCTCTACAACATTACCGAGGACTATTCGGAGTACAACGACCTCTCAGCGACAATGCCTGACAAGTTGAAGGAAATGCAGGCGCTGTTCCTGACTG
The DNA here is from genome assembly GCA_963724375.1 of uncultured Acidobacteriaceae bacterium. GTDB lineage: Bacteria > Acidobacteriota > Terriglobia > Terriglobales > Acidobacteriaceae > Silvibacterium. Next base: position 185,105 of record CAVRUM010000009.1, on the reverse strand, counting down.
AGGCAGCGAAATACCAGGTCCTTCCGCTGGATAACTCAGGCTTCGTGCGCTTGCTTGCGCCGAAACCGAGCGCGATCGCAGGGAAAACTGTCTTTACTTACACAGGTGAGAATATCGGCATTCCCACCGGCAATGCTCCCAGCATTGTGGACAAGGACTACACCATCACCGCGGAGGTAACGCTTCCCGATGGCGACGCGGAGGGGATGATCGTGACTCTGGGCGGCCGCTTTGGCGGCTACGGTCTGTTCCTGAGCCACAGCTGGAATTGGTTCCTCAAAATGCGGTGGCTCAAACATCTGGTTCTGGCCGCATTCGTTGTCGGAGCACTGCTCACTTTGTTCGGCAAGACCAGGCGTTGGAAAACCTGGAAACTGGGTTTTGGCTATTTGATGTTGGCCTTCGCTGCGCTATGGGTAGTCGCGGTGTTCGCTACCAGTGTGCTGGGATTAGGCAGAAGCAGACCGATCTTCACTTACAACATGCTGGACCTGGAGCGCTTCAGGTGGCGTGGCCCTTCGCTTGGCGCCGGCAAGCACACCATCGTTTTCGACTTTAAATATGACGGTCCCGGCCCTGGCAAAGGCGGGACGGGGGTGTTGACGGTGGATGGCAAGGAGGCGGACCGCAAGACGATCCCGCACACGGTTCCGCTACTCATGTGTATCGATGAGACCTTCGACATTGGGGCGGATACCCGCACACCGGTGGATTTCAGCTACGACGTACCGTTCCGCTTTACCGGCACGATCGACAAGCTGACCTTCAATCTCGGACCAAGCCAGCTATCCGCAGAAGACCAAAAGAAGGTGGAGGACGCGATCGCTAGAGTCAATGACTAGACGGGTGGGGTAGTTCGACCCGCAGTTAATTCAAACAATCGCGCTGCCAGTCCATATCTGGCTGTGCTAATTCGAAAAGGAGACGATCATGAAAATGAAATTCGCGCTGTGCGCCATGCTGCTATCGATCACATCTACGATTGCCTTCGGGCAACAGGTATCAGTCAACTACAACCACAGCCAGAGCTTTGCCCAGTTCCATACTTATGCCTGGGATATCACCGATCCAAATCGAATAGCCAACTCCATCCTGGCGCAGGCCGCGGTCAGCGACATTGACAGTGCGCTCGCGGGCAAAGGCTTCAGCAAGGTTGACATCAGCGCAAATCCGGACCTAATCGTAACCGTGAGCGGCGGCATGAAACAGGAGACCTCCTACAGTGCCTGGGGTATGCGGGGCATAGGCGGCGGCATGGGCGGGATCACACCCGAGCAGAATGTCGAGGCAACAATGATAGTCAGCATCTATGACCCTAAAGCGAAGGCGCTGATTTGGCGCGGGATAGGGCAGGATACCTTGAGCAACAACGGCAACAAGAACCAGGAAGCGGTGCAAAAAGCGGTCACGAAGATGTTTAAGCAGTGGCCAAAATCCTAAGTGATTCGGCACCCCCATCTTTAGGAACCTGACAGGTAAAAGCAACGGCGCTATCTGCGCCATGCCGGAGCCGCTTAGTAAGGAGATCGCGTTATGAGCCAGAGCCACTTTACTCTGAGCTTCCCCCTGAAATCGCCGGCGGACGCGAAGGCGATTGCAGAAGAACTTCCACCACTCATGCCCGGACTTTTCGAGGCCGAGAATGCTATCGGTACGATTCACTACTCGCGCTTTACAGTGCTAAGCGACAAGTCGTTCCTGTTTCTTGGCGACTTTGACGGCGAATTCAGTAAGCTCATGGCCGATTTGGCTACGCACGCAGGAGCAGTGTTCGACGCAATCTTCCAGCGTGTCGAGAGTCCACCGCCGACTCCAGTCGCCGGCAACGCAGACGCTTTCGTCGAATGGACCGCGGAGCATCTGCTTCATCCGTTGAATGTATTCACTGCTTATCCAGACATTACCGTCAAGGAGATCAAAGCCCTTGCTGCTGCCGCAGACGTCACGGGCGCCGGCGTACTCAATCCATTCCTGGTGATCCTGCCCGCCAAATCGCGTCTTGCGTATATAGAGATGCAAATGCTCCTGCGCGCGAGGTCGCGCGGCACGCAGAGAGATCTGGAAAAAGTCGGTACCCCGCACTTTGCACAGTTCGTGCCGCTCGAGGATAACCAAATCGGGTTCTTTACGGTTTATGACGGAGACTTCGACACGTATATTGCCGACTTCACAAAGAACATAGGCGGAACCTTCGATCTGGTTTTCAAGTTCATCACCAACCCACCACCATCGCCTTGCAGAAAATACACTCAGGAGTTTATTGACTACGCCGCGGCAGCGAACCGCGCGCCGATCGGCTTCTATCAGGCCTATCCCGGCCTGAGCGTGCAGGACATTCACGCCCTGATTGCCGATAGCAAGGCCGCAGCGGGAGACGCGAAGTGAGCCACGACAAGCCACCAGAACCGCAGACGAAAGAAAAAGTGGGGCTTCTCGAACGTGTGTTTGGGCGAGGCGAGCATGAGACCCGCCCCGCGTCAGGTACGAGGAGCACTCTCGACCTCGGAGATATTCAGGGGTTCATTCTCCGCGGCTACAGGATGCCGATGGTGCGGCATTTCCTGCTGACGGTCGGTGTCCCTGCGGCGGCGCGCAAACTTCTCGGACGCCTCGTGAATGGCGACGAGTCTGACGCGCCGCAGATCACCACCGCCGAGGATTGGCATGTAGGGTTCGAGCCTGGACCAGGAGACAACCCCGCCGATCTCCCGCGTCGCAAGCCGGATTATTGCCTGAACGTGAGCATCACCTGGCCGGGGCTAATCGCGCTCGAGGTCAAAGATCGCGTCCCGACGCTCTCATTCAAGTCGTTCGGCGCGTTCGTGGCCGGAGCCGCCGCACGAGCCGCATTAGTCGGCGACACAGGAGCGAGTGCCCCGGAGAACTGGATCGACGCCTTTATGACAGGAAACGGTCATGCCCTGGTGACGTTGCACGCCCTGAGCCCGGAGGCGATGAAGACATATAGCGATCGGCTGTCTGCCCTGTTTGCCGAAGGCGATGCGTTTCATGAAATCTGGCGCACTGATGGGATGGCATTGATGGAGGTGGTGGACGGCAAGCCCGTCTTCACGTCTAAGGTTCCCTTCGGTTACACCGACGGCATCAGCATGACCACCATTCGCGGCGGTCCGGAGCGGTACACACCAGATCATCAGCAGCCGTGCGAGCCGTGGCTGTTCGTCTTGCGGGACGAGGCTGAAAACTATTACGTGCCCGAGCCTCGGGAACTTGGCCTGAACGGCAGCTTTGCGGTCTTCAAGATGATCGAGACGGATGTTGTCGGGTTCGAGAATTTTCTGCAGTCAAACAAGGACAAGATAGATCCCGAACTGCTCGCCGCCAAAATCTGCGGACGGTGGCGCAACGGAGTTCCTCTTGCGCTGTCGCCAGATACCGATAGCCCTCCGGGTGGCATTCACCTGGAGCAGTTGAATAACTTCGAATACGTAAATGCCGATGGGTCCGGCGATCCCAAGGGATTTCGCTGCCCGGTTGGAGCGCACATGCGCCGCATCAATCCACGAGGCCAGCCGGTCACGGGACAGGGCCATCCCGGCGGCAGCAATAATACTCACCGGCTGATCCGCCGGGGCATGCCATACGGGCCAACCTATGATCCGGCGCAACCCCACGACAACATCGAGCGAGGGCTCCTCGGCTATTTCATCAACTCAAGCATCGAGAACCAATACGAGTTCGTGCTAAGCCAATGGGTGAATGACGCCGGATTCGCCGGAGCCGTCAGGCTGAACCCCAAATCGAGGGACCCGATGATTGGCACCCAGGACCCAGCGGAGAGCATCTTCGTCATTCCGCAGGCAAATGGCGCGCCCCCGATCAAGATCACAGGGTTCTCAAGCTTTGTTAAGACGAAAGCCGCCGCCTACTGCTTTCTGCCAAGTATCACCGCGATGAAGTTCATCTCCAATCTAGGTTGATCTCTTATGCTTTTCATGACCAGATGGTTCGGAGTAACCGGCAGCGACGCTGAGCGGGACCTCGCCCGGGAACAGTCTGACATCGAGGAGATCACCGAGAGAAGTCTTTTGCTGCAGGCGAATGCTGCAGCCAAGCAACACCGGCCTCTCGCCCGTGGAACCCATGCAAAGGGTGTCTCAGTGCGGGCTGAGTTCGAAGTATTTGACGTCACCGTCGGACGCGATCCTGGACTCGCGGCACGACTCGCGAAGGGGATTTTCGCGACGCCCGGTGTATATCCCGCTTTTGTGCGGTTTGGGAACGCGGATCCAAGCAAGAACTCCGATTTCAAAGCCGATGTCCGCTCGATGTCCTTCTCGGTGGACCTGACTCGTGACGGCAGGGCTGTTCCCGACGCGAACGTTCGGCGTCAGGATTTCTCCCTGCAAAACACAACGACCTTGCCCATCAACGACTCGCCCGCATTTCTGGCCATCATGAAATTATTGACGGCATCGAACCCCGCAGCCGGCCTGCTTTCGCTGCCGTTCAAGGATAAGTTGAGGGCGTTGAGAACCCTCACATTGGTGCAAGGTCAAACGCACCAGACCATCAAGCCGTATCAACGGCTGCGCTATTGGAGCAACGTGCCCTTTCGTCACGGACCGGTCGATGTAGTGAAGTATTCGGCCACGCCGTCCTCAGACAATCCTGCGCGTCCTTTGCAGAAGAAGAACCCGAACGGTCTGCAGGACGAACTGATCCGACACGTTCAGGAAGATGGCAAGATGAGCAGCTTCGACTTTAGCGTCCAGTTCCTCGACGTCGACAGGATGACGTATTGGAGCAAGCTTCGGGACGCCAACTTCTGGATCGAGAACGCGAGTGTCGAGTGGAAGGAAGCCGAGGCGCCTTTCCACACGATTGCACGGCTCACCTTGCTGCCAAAGTCGCACCTTCGCCCCGACGTTGCCGAAGCAACCTATATCGATGTCACTGGTAACTCGACACCAGACAGCACGCCCCTCGGGAGCATTAATCGCGCCCGCCAGCCTGCGGAGGCCGCCAGCAGAAAAGCACGTATGTGTCAGGGCAGCAGTAACCCGGGCTGTCTTAGGTAATTGTTGAAGCTAATTATCGATTAGAGGGAGCACGATCATGAGAGAAACAAGCTTTTCCAGAAAGGCACTTATAGCGACTGCGCCGCTGGCGGCACTTCTGTTGCTTGCCGGCACTGCCCTTGCCCAAAGCATCCAGGGAGTGATCAATTCACGCAATGGTGCCACCATGACTGTTCAGACTCAGGACATGGGAAACGTGGTCGTCCTTCTTACCCCTGACACTGAGGCGGAGGACGTATCGGGCGTGTTCCACGCACGTAAGAAACAGATGAGCGTGACCGTTCTGGTGCCCGGGCTTCAGGTCCAGGTGCAAGGGAATTACAACGCCCAGAACCAGTTGGTAGCGAACACCGTCAAGTTCAATGGCAAGAACCTGCAAACTGCTACCGACATTCAAGCGGGCGTCGCCCCGGTGGAACAGCAGACGCAGCAACAGCAACAGGAACTGGCCCAACAACAGGCGAAGCTGCAACAGCAACAGGCGCAACTTACGGCGGAGCAGCAACAGCAGGCGGCCGACGAGGCCAAGATCGCGGCCAACAAGGCGGCCATTGCGGCCGTCAACAAGCGGTTTGGCGAGTTGGGCGAGTACAACATCTGGGATGAGGTCACAGTTTTGTTCGGCAACGGCAAGGTCGCGGTTGACCCGCAATATAACGCTCCATTGCTGAAGCTATGCGAGAAGGCCCTGACCGTCACTGGCTATGTGATTCAGGTAAAGGGCTATGCATCCGCGGTCGGCTCCGCGGCCCTGAACCAGAAGCTGAGCCAGGAGCGGGCGGCCAACGTCACTGAGTTTTTGGAGCAGCAGGGCCAGATTCCGTTGACCAATATCCTGGCTCCGGGCGCCATGGGCACCAGCAGGCAGGTAGCTCCTGACACCACTGCAGAAGGTCAGGCCGAGAATCGGCGCGTCGTGGTGCGGGTGCTCCAAAACAAGGGTATAGCTGGCACCTAGAACAGAGTGAACTTGGCGCACAGGAGGCGTAATGGATACGCACAGCAAGACTTATCTTTTGTAGTTCGCAGGTTCGCTAGCTCTGGCGCTATGCGTGCCCGCGCTTGCCCAGCAATCGGCAGACCTCGCTCCGCAATCATCGGATATTGCCTCGCCTGACCAGACGGGGGGCGCTCCTGCTCCGCAGGCAACTGCTGCGCAGACTTCGTCTGGCCGTTCCGCATTTGCAAGTCCCGACGCCGACCTGACAGATAAAAAATGGGACTACTGCTACAACTGCGGAGGCTGGTCCACCGGCGCAGCGGTTGCGGGCGCCGCTGTTGGCGCAGTTGCTGGAGCGCCAGTCGCTTCGGCGAATAATAGCGCAGCCAACGCCAATGCCTACGCCGCAGGCGTCGCGACGGTGCCAGCAGGTTGCGGAACGCCCACCTAGGGGGACGTACCACTTATGCGGCAACACCTGGTTTCAGCCGTCCTACGGCGCAAATGGAGTCTACTATCGCGTCGTACCGGCTCCGTGAAGAGCTGACACATCTGCCAGTATCGCCAGAATCCCCATCAGGTCTAGCATGATTCCGGAGTCTTTACTCCTCGAAAAGAGGACCCGTGCGCAACCGTGTCCAGAACGCCCCCCAGACGAACGAGCAGTTCTTCCGCTCAATATTCGAGAATGCCCAGATCGGCATCAGTTTCTTCAATATCGATGGCCGCGCGGTGTTCTCTAACCGCGCATTGCACGAGATGCTGGGTTATAGCGGAGAAGAATTGAGCCACCTAGAAAAGTGGGATGAGATCGTTCACCCGGATGACCTTGACGCCGGAGGGAAACGGTATGCCGCACTCATCCGTGGGGAGCGTGACCAAGACGAATGGGAGCAGCGCTTCATTCGCAGCGACGGCCGCATATTGATTGCGAATGGACGGTACTCATTGCTCAGGGATGCTGTGGGAAACCCTCAGTACGTCGCTTCATTAATGGAAGATGTCACAGAGAAGAAGCGGGCGCAAGAGGAGCGAAACCAGGTTGCGAAACAGATGGAGATGTTGCTGGATTCTACCGGCCAGGGCATTTACGGTATCGATCTACAAGGCAACTGCACATTCATCAATAGGGCCACGTGTGAATTGGTCGGTTACCGTCCCGATGAGGCACTGGGCCGGAACATGCATGACCTGATACATCACAACAAGCCGGATGGCGCGGTTTACCCGATGGATCAATGTCCAGTCTTTCGCGCGATCAAGAAGGGAGAAGGCTGCTGCATAGACACCGAAGTGATTTGGCGACGGGATGGTACCCCGATCCCGGTTGAATATTCCTCATTTCCAATTCTTGACGACAGAACAATCACTGGGGCTGTCGTCACCGTTGTTGATATCACTGAGCGCAAACGCACGCAGGAAAAGCTGCGCGCGAGCGAGCAGCTCTTCCGTTCAATCTTCGATAATGCTCAGATCGGGATCGCTTTTTTTAATATCGATAGCCGGGAACACGTCTCCAACCGCGCGCTCCAGGAAATGTTGGGTTACAGCGGAGAAGAGCTGGGCCGCCTCGGGCAATGGGATGAGATTGTAGCTCCGGAAGACCGCGCTTCCGGGGCGGAACGATATGCCGAACTTATCCAGGGAAAACGGGACACCGACGAATATGAACAACGCTTCGTTCGGCGTGATGGCAGCATTGTTATTGCCAACGACAAGTTTCAGTTGCTCAGGGATGCAGCCGGCAAACCGAAGTACATTGTTGGCTTAACGGAAGACATCACGGAACGCAAGCGTACCCAAGAAGCCCTGCAGGAGAGTGAGCAGCTCTTCCGTACCGTCTTCGAGAACGCCCCTGTTGGCATCGGCCTTTACAACGTCCCCAAGGCACAATATTTCACCAATCGCGCCCTGCACGAGATGCTCGACTACACCCATGAAGACTTGAACTCAGTGGAGAAATGGGACCGGGTTGTCCACCCGAATGAACGTGCCTCAGGGGCAAAAAGATATGCGGAACTCCTCGAGGGCAAGCGCGACTATGACGAGTGGGAACAACGCTTCATTCGCCGCGATGGCCGCATAGTCATTGCAGACGGCGCTTTTACGGTCATCAGGGACATTGCTGGAAATCCTCTGTATCTCCTCAACACGACGAAAGACATCACGGATCGCAAGCAGGCGGAGGCGGATCTGGTCACTGCGAAGGAACAGGCCGTGGCTGCGACGCAGGCCAAGTCCGACTTCCTCGCCAACATGAGCCATGAGATCCGCACGCCCATGAATGCGATCCTCGGGATGACGCATCTGGCGCTAAAGACGGAGTTGACGCCGAAGCAGCGCGACTATCTGACGAAAACAAAAGGAGCTGCCCAGGCTCTGCTCGGCATTATTAATGACATCCTGGACTTCTCGAAGATCGAGGCTGGGAAGCTGGACGTAGAAACGATCGAATTCCGCCTCGATCAGGTGCTCGACAACCTCTCCTCTGTCGTCAGCCAGAAGGCTCAGGACAAGAACCTGGAATTTCTGATTTCAGCGCAGCATGACATACCTCCGAATCTGATCGGCGACCCGCTGCGTCTCGGTCAAATCCTTATCAACCTCGTCAACAACGCGGTGAAGTTTACTGATCGTGGTGAGGTGGTAGTGTCTGTGGTCGTTGAAGAAAAGGTCTCGGATCGGGTCAAGCTCAAGGTTTCGGTCCGTGACAGTGGGATCGGCATGACGCCGGAGCAGACGGCGCGTATGTTTCAGCCATTTAGCCAAGCCGACACATCAACCTCCAGAAAATACGGTGGCACTGGGCTCGGACTCTCCATCTCTAAACGGCTTGTCGAACTCATGGGGGGCGAGATCTGGGTCGAGAGCAAGTATGGTCTAGGCAGCACGTTCCTCTTCACCGCGTGGTTTGAGATCGGGTCGCCGGAGCCGGAGCACAAGCGTTTCATCCCCGATCTGGCAGGCGTCCGGGCTCTGGTTATCGATGACAACGCACACGCGCGCGAGATACTCACGGCCGCACTCCGGGTATATGCGTTCAGAGTCGATTCCGTTTCGTCCGGGGAGGACGCCGTGCGAGAAATAGCCGCGGCAGATTCTCAGGATCCCTATCGGCTGGTGTTGATGGATTGGCACATGCCGGGAATGGATGGCCTGGAAGCGAGCCGTATCATCAAACGTGATAATCGCCTTCAGCATATTCCAAAAATCGTGATGGTGACGGCCTTCGGGCGGGAAGATATCAGAACGAAGGCAGAGGAGATTGGGATCGATGGCTATCTTCTGAAGCCTGTCAATTCGTCGCTGCTCTATGACACTCTGGTGGATCTGTTAGGCATTGCCGGAGTGGAGAGCCACCGTTCCCGCGTGAAGAAAGACGACGGCCATGAGCATGACGCCCTGGGGATCCGGATACTGCTGGTCGAAGACAACGAGATGAACCAGCAGGTTGCGACAGAACTGCTCCAGAGCGCCGGAGCGATCGTAACCGTCGCCAGCCACGGTGGCGAAGCGGTGGAAATGCTGACTGCAGGCGACCAGGCTCCGCCGTTCGATGTGGTGTTCATGGACTTGCAGATGCCGGAGATGGATGGTCACACGGCTGCAAGGCTTATTCGGGCGCAGCCGCGTCTCCAAAACCTGCCGATCATTGCGATGACGGCGCACGCCCTTGTTGAGGAGCATCAACGCTGTCTCGATGCCGGCATGAACGATCATGTGTCGAAGCCGATCGATCCGGAAGCCATGTTTTCGACGTTGCTGCGATGGGCAAAGCCTCGACGAGGGCAGGCAGTCGAGTCCCAAGCGACACCCGCAAAGGCGGCCGACGAGGTGATTCTTCCCGAAATCCCAGGGATCAATCAGGCTGATGGCCTGAGGCGCGTTGTGGGTAACAAGCGGCTCTACCGCGACCTGCTGGCGCAGTTTGCCGCGAAACAATGCGACGCAGCCCCGCAGATTTCAGCCGCACTCGAAAGTGGAGACCGCAAACTGGCTGAACGCATCGCGCATACGGTAAAGGGCGTTGCTGGAAACATGGGAATCATAGAGGTGTTCGCTGTTGCCGAAAAACTCGAAGGCGCAATTCGCGATGCAGGGGCGGTGGAACCGGTCCTAATCGAAGAATTCACTCTAGTGGTGAGCCGTCAGGTTCAGGCAATTCGCCAGGCGATGCGCGAGACCACGCCGGACCAGCCAGTGAACGAGATACGGTTCAAGGATTTCGACGCCAACGCAGCATCAACAGCAATCGCGCACCTCAGGGCGCTCCTTGAATCGAGCGATGGCGATGCCACCGACGCCTTTCTCGCCGTCAAGAATGCTCTGGACGGCACCATCGAAATATCACGGCTGGATGTTCTCAGCACCGCCATTAGCAGCTTCGATTTTGACGAAGCGCTCTTAAGGTTAGATGAAATCGCCGAGATCTATAGCGCAGAGCGAAAGCAGGGGGGGACTAACATGGCTGCCTTCTGGCAACCTTCGGGTCACTGCAAAGAATTCTCATAGAGACTGAAAGCGCCAATCCGTAGAGCGTTTTCGTGGACCAATTGTCTTTCATGAAAACCGCTCGAAAGGTGGCGGCTCCGCCGGCCTCTCGCGAATGACAACGGAAGAAAAGCTTCAGGCCTTTGGCAAGCGAAGTGTAACTTTTTCCTCTCTCGCGAAAGTTCGCCGCCGGTCCGCCGGTCCCGCCTAAACTTCGCTGGTCGAACAGGTCTGTGTTGCTCGGACTCTTACCTTGGACCACCGCGCCTTGTTGACGCCCACGGACTCAACTCGTCAACCGTGTCTTAGCCTGACGCTTACTGAGATACCCCCACGCGTCTTCGGCTTTTCATACTGCAGCCTCGGACGGTAATGGAGTCTAAGTTATTTAAAATAAGTTGGTTGAGAGGAGATAGCGGACCTTAATGGACTTTATGAAACACGGTCTTGGCGGAGAGGGAGGGATTCATATCTACATTTAAATATATGAATAATATATAGATGTTTGGATTACCTACCCAATGTACCCTCAAAAATACCCTCAAGAGCTGGTAGTAGATTTTTGAGTTCTGAACTGTGCTTCTATTGCGTATTGCTGCTTATTGTTTTGTGGGACTTAGTCATGCATTTCGCCCACTGATTCCAATGAAGTAGCTCGGTTCCCATTCCGGTTGCTGTCAATCGAGCTATCAGAAATCATGCTCATCTTTTAACGAGGAATATCAAAAAGTCATTGCTGGCTGTAAGAGATGGCAAGTTCTGGGATTCGACCATCAGAGTAGAGCAGTACAAGCCGAGAGAGAGTGCTGCCCGCATCCTTTGCGATCAGCTTTGCTCATGTGGCCACTTGTTCAGAGACGTAAGTACGTGGCAGCCTATCGTGCGACCGGCAGCTCGGTCTTATATTGAAACGAAAATCAACGGTCGAGCGGCCGAGAGCTTTGGTGAAAGATCCCGGTGACGCAAGCAGATGCAACTCTACCCGCTCCAGATGAACCTCACTGTCGGCAGCCGATTTGACTTTTTTCGCAAGAGACGTACCATTAAGACTGGGCCAAGGAGTTCGGCCTTAACCGCTGTCCCTTTTAGGCCGGGACAGATGATGACTCCTGACAAGGGATTCTTGTCGCGGAGTCATGTCACCCGTGCCACGATCCCTGAACACAATCTGAACCGAGTCGGAATTTGCAACGCAGATTCCTAGGGAGGATTTCCACTGTGGGGGATCGGCCAAGGAAACTCGCAGTTGTCTGGCTCAAGCGGACGGCCAGGCCCGTCCCGGCACCATCGACTTTCCACAGCATCCTTTCTGAAGGGCCTGACGACTGGCACGATGAAGACAGGGACACTCGAAGCGCCCGCCTTTTTCAGCGATCTGAATCTGGATCAAATCGTCGACGCCATTACGGCCGACTGGAAGGACTACGACCTCGCGCCGTTCTATTACACGCCGACTGAATGATCTCGACGCGATCGCCTATCGTCAGGAGGTCATGCAGGATCTCGAAGACAAGATCCTGATGCAAGCCGTCAAGTCGTTCTCCGGACAGATGCGCGCGATGCGCGAGCATCTCGATCAGGCGAAGAAGCTCTACTACAAGTATGCCGTGGAGCGATGGTTCCTGGGTGCGGTCGAAATCTATTGCGAAGCCTGTCGAGCGCCTCTCGCGGGATCTGTGTGCGCTCGACGTAAAATCGCGAGGCCTGCGCGCGTTCCGCGAGTATCTGACGGAATATGTCGCATCGGTCTCCTTCCGCAATCTCGCGACGGAAGCGGGGAAGCTGAAGTCAGATCTGTCCGCACATCAGATACTGCCTGCTTATTAAAGACGGCAGCGTCACGGTTCGCCACTACGACGCAGAGAGCGACTACAGCGCCGCTGTCGAAGAAACATTCGAGAAATTCAGGCGCGAGCGACGTGAACGACTATTGGCGTCGAGACCCGGAAGCTGGGAGGGCATGAACCATATCCAAGCGCAGGTGCTGGATCGGGTGGCGCTGCTTCATCCAGACATGTTCGGTGCCCTCGACGCCTTTTGCGCGGCGCACGCGGAGTATCTCGACGAAACGATCGCGCGGTTCGACCGCGAGATCCAGTTCTACGTTGCCTACCTTACCTATATCGAAAAATTCCGGCGCGCCGGCCTGAGCTTCTGCCAACCGCAGCTCTCGCAAACGTCCAAGGAGGTCTGCGGCCGCGAGGCCTTCGACCTCGCGTTGGCGGGCAAGCTCATCGGCGAAAAGGCTGCCGTCGTCTGCAACGATTTCTTTCTGACCGGCCGCGGAGCGCGTCTTCGTCGTTTCCGGCCCGAACCAGGGCGGCAAGACGACGTTCGCGCGCATGTTCGGCCAGTTGCATTATCTGGCCAGCCTGGGCTGCCCGGTTCCGGGCACGGAAGCTCGGCTCTTTCTCTTTGACCGCCTCTTCACGCACTTCGAACGGGAAGAGGACATCACGAATCTCCGCGGCAAGCTGCAGGACGATCTGGTTCGGATCCACCAGATACTCGATGAGGCGACGCCGAACAGCCTCATCGTCATGAACGAGATCTTCTCGTCGACGACGCTCAAGGACGCGGTCTATTTGAGCAAGAAAGTCATGGCAGAGAATTTCGGCGCTGGATCTGCTCGGCGTCTGCGTCACGTTTCTTGATGAATTGGCGTCGTTCAACGAAAAGACCGTCAGCATCGTCAGCACGGTCGATCCGGACAATCCGGCGGTTCGAACCTACAAATTGGAGCGAAGACCGGCCGATGGACTGGCGTATGCGCTTGCGATCGCCGAGAAGTATCGCGTGACCTACGACTGGCTCAAGGAGCGCATCAAGGCATGAAAGCGCTCCTGATGCACCGCGACCGGGATTTCGACCTCGCAGCAAGGCATTGCCGTGGAACGAACGAGGCTCTGACGCAGGATCTGGAACTGGACACGCTGCTGCACGCCATGGCGGGCGACTGACGAGTTTCTGTTCGACGTGGCACGGAAGGCGCTTCTCTCCGGGCTGCGGAACGATGTTGACACGATCCTGTATCGGCAGGAGATCTTGAAGGATTGCTTGAAAAACCCGGCGGTGGTCAGGGAACTCTACGACCTGACAGTGGAGACGATCGAGAAAGCGAAGAAGGAGTGGTGGGGCATGTCCAGCCACTACCCATCCTCGATGCTGTATAGCTCCATCGACTTGCTGGAATTGTTGTTGGGCATGCTCAGGAAGCTGAGGGGCATCGCCGAAGAAGTCGCCGGGCGATTCGAGTCGGAGGCCTTCACCGCGCTGTTCGCGATGCTCGCGAAAGGAGCTGGGCGATGAGTACCTGGCCAGTATCCAGAGTCATCTGACGGAATTGAAGTTCCGCAAAGGCGTCTTGCTGAGCGCAGAACTGGGCGAGGGCAACGAAGGCACCAACTACGCGCTGCGCCAGGCCCACGAGAAGGAGCCGAACTGGCTCGAGCGGATGCTTGGCAAAGGGCCCCCTGCCTACACCTTCCATATCGCCGATCGCGACGAGGCCGGAGCGCAGATCCTGTCGGACATGCGATACCGGGGGATCAGTCGGGTTGCGATTGCGCTCGCCCAATCCGCCGATCACGTCCTGAGCTTCTTCAAGATGCTGCGGACGGAGTTGGCCTTCTACGTCGGCTGCCTGAATCTGCACGGCCGACTGGTGGCCAAGGAAGAGCCGGTGTGTTTTCCCACGCCGGCGCCCGCGGGCGAACGCAGGCACCGCTTCAGCGGGCTGTACGATGTGTGCCTGTCGCTCCACATGGAGCGCAGAGTGGTGGGCAATGCGGCCGAACGCCGACGGCAAGAGCCTCACAATCGTCACCGGCGCCAACCAGGGCGGAAAGTCGAGTTTCCTGCGCAGCATCGGTCTGGCGCAGGTGATGATGCAATGCGGCATGTTCGTCGGGGCCGAGGCCTTCGAGGCCGAACTCTGCCCTGCTTTGTTTACTCACTACAAGCGGGAAGAGGACGCGACGATGAAGAGCGGGAAATTCGATGAGGAACTCGCCCGAATGAGCGAGATCGTCGACCACATCGCGCCGAACTCGATGCTGCTCTTCAACGAATCATTTGCCGCGACCAACGAGCGCGAGGGGTCGGAGATCGCGAAACAAATCGTCTCCGTGCCTTGCTGGAGAAGCGCATGAAGATCTTCTACGTGACGCATCTGTACGAATTCGCTCGTGGCTTCTTCGACAGAAGAATCGAGGACGCCATTTTCTTGCGCGCCGAAAGAAAGGCCGACGGGACGCGAACCTTCAGGCTGCTCGAAGGCGAGCCGTTGGAGACCAGTTATGGCGAAGACTTGTATCGCCAGATTTGTGGCTCAAACGGTCAATTCGGGAATGAGCAGCACAACAGCGCAAATCTGATCGATGCGGGCTAGGCAGCGTGCGGAAAGGCTGATGTGGCTTATGAAGGTCGTTATCATCTCCGACATTCATTCAAATCTGTTGGCTCTCGAATCGCTTCCTGAACACGATTATGACCAGCTCTGGTGCATCGGCGATCTGGTGGACTATGGTCCCAAACCGCGAGAAGTCATCAGGTGGATCGAGGATCGCGTCACAGTTATAGTCTGTGGTAATGATGACCATGCGGTTGGGTTCAATGCCGACCCGCGGTGCTCGGCGCCCTTCCAGAGATTAGCTGCCGAGACGCGACGCTTCACACAGGATGTTTGTACCCAGGATAACGTGCAGTTCCTAAGACGTCTTCCCCTTCACAGAGAACTCATCGTCAATTCGACCAGTTTCTATCTAGTTCATGCCATGCCTACCGATCCTTTGTTTGGGTACTGTCCTGAGAACTCAGAGCGCTGGCAGACGGAAATCGGATGGACCGATGCCGATGTACTTGTCGTGGGCCATACGCATACGCCCTTCATTCGGAAAATTGGGAAAACGACGATTGTGAATCCCGGCAGTGTCGGCCAACCTAAAACCGGACGTCCGCTCGCATGCTATGCGCTCTGGGAGGATGGAGAGATCTCTCTGAAGGAATACAAGTATCCGCTGATCGATACCATCCGGGAGATCCGCAAGATGCCGATCTCACCCGATGATCAGGAGGCGTTGATTGCTGTACTTGAGACCGGGAAGCTACCGGCAAGGGATTCCAGGAGCGAGGAAGGCGGTGCCGCCTGAGAGTGTGCATATATGAATAATCAGTTGGCTGGAATGGGCGATACGCAGGTGGAAGATCTGATTGCTGCTCTGGATTCACTCGTGGATGGAGAACTCGCCATCGCGATGCTGATTGCGCAGGGAGACCGGGCGGTGCCACACCTTGAGCACTTTCTATTGGCGGGACCGCCGAGGACCATCGCTCTGCCTCGTTGCCGGGCGGCGCACGCTCTTGGGGAACTCGGAGCCTATTCCACACTGATCTCCTATTTCCGCCAATACGAGTTCCCACGCGATGCGGAAGTCCTGTTCGCCGAAGATGCGGTGCGCAGCGCCGTTGCCAGGGCACTCCTCCGATGGAAATGCGAGGAAGTCTTCCATGTTCTTCTGGATGCCGCAAGACAGCGGGCCACCAGCGGCTTGATCTTCTCGCTCGGAGAATTTCATCGATCGGAAAGTATCCCATTGCTCTTCGAAGTACTGGAAGATGACTTTTGCCGCGAGGAAGCAAAAGACGGGCTCAGAAAGGTTTCGGAAACTGCCCGTCAATATGCCATCCCCTCGATTCGGGGCCTGACCGATACTCGGTTGCACGGATCCTCCGCATTGCGCCGCCTGCGGGCCACGCTTCAATTGCTGGGCGAGTTTGGTGTTCTGCCCGAGGAGTGGCGCGATCTTCGGAATTGTCTTCTGGAGAGAGATGCCGATGTGGTCATCGCCGCAGCATACATCGGATCTGCGGTCGGTCCAAAGGACGATCGGCAGCAGATCCTGCAGGCGCTCTTTCGCATCTCCGATCATCTCAACTGGATGCAGGAAGACCAGGTAACGACAATCCTCGATTCCCATCCTGAGCTTGCCCGCGAAATTGCCCGAACGATGGCCAACGAGCGGAGGGCAGGTGGCGAGCACCCTAACTGGCTTGTGCCATTCTGGCGGATTCTGAAGCATCTTCTGGCGCAGAGCTGGAAAGAGACCACTATGCAACATCGTGATGCTCACGCAGGTCTGTGGGCCTACCGGCGTTGACATCATTGCAGTGGAAGGCGCACGCGAGAACATAATGGATCTCAAACAATACGAACAGAAGAAATTCGCTATCGCTGAAGTTATCCGATCAGCGCAAGCAATCGATACAAAGGACGGGACGCTGTTGGCCGAGTGCCGCGATCTCCTGACACGCCTGGCTGAAGACCGATTCAATCTGCTGGTGGTGGGAAGGTTCAGCCGGGGGAAATCCACGCTGACGAATGCCATCCTTGGCGGAGACCTTCTGCCAACGGGCATTTTTCGCTGACTTCCGTGATTACCACCGTCCGCTATGGTAGTCGGAACAGGTAGTGCTCCATTTCACGGACCACGGACTAAGCCGGGAGGTACCCCTCTCCCAACTGGGAGACTATGTCACACAAAAAGAAAATCCTGGCAATATAAAAAAAATCGCTTATGCGGAGATTGAATTGCCGGTGGAGATCTTGCGCCGCGGCTTCTTTTTTGTAGACACTCCGGGGCTTGGCTCTCCCATCATTGAGAACACATTGACTACCGAGCGTTTTCTGCCGCAGGCGGATGCGTTTGTCCTGGTGACGAGCTATGAGAGTCCTCTTTCTGAAGAAGAAGACCGCATCCTGCATCGGATTCGCAATACGAGCAAGAAGCTCTTTGTTGTGGTCAACAAGCACACACAGTGGGCCAGCGTGACCGGGATGAGGCGCTCAGTTTTGTAGCGGAATCTCTGGAGCGGTTTTCATTTTCAGATGCACCTCGGATATTTTCCATCTCCGCGCGGCAGGCACTGAAAGCCAAGCAAACACAAGACCGCGAGCAATTAGAAGGCAGCGGCATTCAGGTGTTTGAAACAGAGCTTTTACGTTTTCTCACTGAAGAACGCGCCCAATCATTTCTTGTGAACATGTACGAGCGGACGATGACATTTCTGATTCAGAGATCCAGATCACAGGAGCATCCCGAATACGAGGACTCCTATAAAGCATTCATTGAACGATTCCGCGACTTGCGGGAAACCGTCCTTGGCGCAGCCAGTCAAGAGCAGGAGATGATCTCTCTCGAAGCGCGGGCAGACGAGAATTCCTATCCCTTGCAGATCGACAGGAAGACCGGATGCCAAATTTGCGGATCGATTTTAGAGGCGATGTTCCGATTCCTGAGCAAGTACCAGTATCAACTTACCGTCAACCCTGAGATACAGCAGGAACATGCCAGACGGGGCGGCTTTTGCACTCTCCACACCTGGCAGTATGAGAGCATCTCTTCCCCCTATGGCGTATGCGTGGCCTATCCGGAACTTGCGCATCGTCTCGCAGCAGAACTCAAGGAATTCGCCGGCCAGATAGTTCACCGTGGCGAATCCATAGAGAACATCCGGGGTCTACTGCCTACCGCAAAAACATGCCGTGTCTGCGAGGTCCGGCTAGAAGCAGAGAAAAGGGCGGTGGAGGAGATTGCGGCGGCTGCGCAAGGCGCTTTGCTAGGGAACGCACTCGTGCCAGCTTGCTGTCTTTCTCATCTGGTGCTGGTTACGGACCTCCTGGGCGTGGGAGAGCCCGCTCAGCGGCTGCTTGAATCGCATGCACACCTCATGGAAAGAACTGCAGAAGATTTGCAACGATACGCGCTCAGGTACGATGCGCTTCGGCGCTACCTGACCAGCGAAGAGGAGCGGCGCGCTTCGCAGTTGGCGTTGTTGCTGCTCGCAGGACATCGCAATGTAAGCGCGCCCTGGGTTATCGAATACGTTCTCTATGTGCCGCAATAGCTGCGCCGTTAACGACGGCCCATGCGGTGATCGAGATATAACACATGCACCTTGATCTGGTCGCCCATCCGGTATTTGGCCAGATGCGCCATCTTCACCATCTGAATGATGCTCCCCGGGTTACCCTCGCTCCACCCAACGAGCGAGTGCAACGCATGTTCCAGATTGGAAGCCCAGAGGCCAGTTTTTTCACACTCTCTTTGAGCAAATTCCAGAGCAATTGAGGGGGTCAGATTCTTTATTTCCACCCGCTCCGAGTGATCCGCGCACATCGGCTGTAGCGTCCCGATGTCTTCCATGTGGGGCGTCCGGGCAGCGAAGAAAACCGGAGTGCGCCCGTAGTAGTTCATTTCCTTGACCATGCCGGTCACAACGCGGGAGGGTGCAGAAAGGTGGTCGAGCCAGCAGGAAGGATACCGATCCAGTGTCCTCTGTATGATGCCCTTGAGGGAAGAAGTGCTCAGCGATTTTGGTTCCGAGGGTAGACGCAGGTCTCGTTTTGACAGAGCCCGGAGATCTTCAACAAGAGTCAACATCATCTCTCGCGGGGAATGTGGCTGGCCGACATAGAGCGCGAACGGCTGGCTTTGCAAAAGCTCTGCAACAGGCGCGTCTTCCCGACGCCCTCCGGGCCGAAGACCAGCATCGATTTCCTTCTCCGTGCCTGATCCTGCAGCCGGGCCATCTCTCTACCCGGTCGACGGCGGCGAGACACTGGAAGCTGGCGCGTGTTGAAGGACGGACTCAGCCACTGTCAACGTCCTATGCGACGCTTTTCTGCGTGAAGCGCTCATGACTGCGTTGAATGATTTCGTGTGCGGCCTGCCTGTCTTTCCAGCCCAGCACTTTAGTCCGCTTGCCCTCAGTTTTTGTAGATGGAAAGAAAGTTCAACTTCAAGAAGGATGTGCGGTTGCACTTCGGTGTAATTCTGGATACCACTAAAACGTGGATTCCCAGTGGCACACGCAAGAATTTTCTCGTCTCGTATGCCGATCCAGCATTTCGAAGAGTCCAACGGGCCGCGCATGATAGATGCAGCCCGGAAATGTCGGCGCATCGCCCAAGATGAGGATGTCTAAAGGATCTCCGTCCTCGGCCAGCGTCTGGGGCACGAACCCGTAGTCGCCCGGATAATGCACGGGCGAGTGGAGATTCCTGTCCAGGCGGAAGACATGCAGGTTCTTATCATATTGGTATTCGTTAATACAGCCCTGCGAAATCTCAATTACGGCAGTGACGCGCCCGGAGTTTGCGCCCCGATGGGAGATCGAGGTAGTCGGTCATTTCCTGCTCCCTTGCAGTTTTAGAGCGGAGCAAAAAGAAAACTCCTACGCTCAGGTAGGAGTCATCAGCCTTCCGTATGCGGAGGCGTTTAAGGGCGGATTCCTTCGCCATCAACACCTTAGTAGTAGCACAATCGAAATAAAGTCCGCAATCACCGTGCGCGGCCTGCGGCATCATAGATCCTCGTTAGATACGTGCACTATCCGAGCCACCGTCCGCGGAATGCGACGTAGCCACGAGGTGAGCACAGAATCCGGCATTCCTGCTGCTCAGAACCCATCCAGACGATGGGCACCAACTATTTTCCCGCGGTCATCATAGGCTGTGAACTCGTGCCAGTCTTCACCAGGTTCGCCCAGACAATAAACCATCCAGACGATCTTTTCGATTTTCTGGCAAATATCTTCTGGCCACCACGGCTGGGGCCGAACACCGTTGCCAGACATACTGCCGAGTCTGGCAATCCGACGAGCTCTCTCACCGGTAAAGGTGCCTCGCACGTATGGCATTGGAGCCTCCCGAACCTCTAACGTCCGCGGAACTTCAGCAAGATTTCGCGCGGCTGAGACAAAAAACGAAACAAATACTCCGATCCCAATGAGCCACGGGATTCGATGCGACCGATACCAACGGTGAATGCAGATCGGCAGCCCAATGAGACCCGCAACTAAAAAGAGAAGATTGAATGTGGATGGTTTCATTGGCGGGACCCCTGTGACATTTCGATATTCTCGATGCTTCTCTGAGCAGTGAGTCTGAGAAAGTGATTTTCCCACGACTGATTGACCTAAGCATGGGGAGGGCGCTTGGGTCGCGCATGGCGCCCAGAGCCTCAAGCGCCGCGCGCTGCACAAAGAAGTCCTTGTCATGTTCTGCAAGTTCGATCAGCTGGGATACGGCGTGAAGGATCTTATCTCTCCGAGCAGCCAGCAGATGCGGACTCTTGCTTCCGGAAAGGATGTTGGAGCGCCGCCACGAGCTTTTCTTCATAGGATCGTGAGTCGGCGCTCAAGTCCGCCCCGCAGTAACGACAACGTTGATCTGCGGAGTCCATCTCTGCCCAGCAGTGAGTACAAAAGACGATCATGGATTGAATCCCCTCACCGCGCCAGACAAGAACAGTCTCGTATTACGGAATCGAGAACACCTAATGTCTCCGTATAGTGCTGTCCTTTCTCTCCAGGCGTGTGAAGCGCAGATTTCAGGCTTTCGGTCACCATGGTGATCGCAGCACGAAGATCCCGCTCGCACTTGCCCATGCTGGACTGGAGGCGCTCAAGATAGTCATAACGAATGCGCCCTGCATTCATGTCCAGCAGGCGGGGAACATTGTTGTGCATCCTGCGAAGGACAATCGGGCGCATGAGGAAACGCGGTAACAAAAGAAGGAAGGAATCCAGTGAGTAGAAAACACGCTCTACTTTGTAGTAAAGATGACTTTCGACACGCAACGGGCAGGAAATCGCCAGATGCTCGACGGGGATTTCAAAGAGAACCCCGGCGGCCTGCTCCAGGCGCTTAGAATTCCGTTGGCCTGCAAGACGAAGCGAGAGGAAAGCGCATCGAGCTGCGCCTGAATCTCCTCATCCTCCGAGTTCGCCATTTCCGAAAGACCCTCTCTACTTCCTTCATCAGAAAATCTTCGAGAAGAGCGCCGAACGCGCGACCGCTTTCCTTTGAGTGCTGCGACTGGAACCGCTTCAAGTGTTGCTGGACCTCATGGACTGATGTCTCCACCTGTGCCGTCAGGTCCCGTTCCACACGCCCGAGATCGGCCGAACATTGACGCAACAGCACCTGCAGCTCGTACATCTCGGTTTCTGTTCGATCCAGCAGGCGATCTAGCGCCAACCGTTTGTACTGAAGCTCTTCTGCGTTCATCGTCCCGGCGCGCATACCAATGGAGGCTGCGAATTTGAGGGTGCGGGCAATCTGCAAAGCATCCAGGGCTACGGAATGAGCAAGCACCTGCCGCTTTTCCTCGGACAGAAAGGTCTGCAAACGCTTCTCGAAAATCTCCAACCCGCTCGAGATTGGGCCGATGGACGTTTCGCGTTTCACCTTGAGAGTTTGCCGCGCCGAGAGAAGGTACATTTTGGGTGACTTAATTGGAGGCGGTCCAGTTCGTTCTCGAGGAACTCAGGATCTTATCTATCTCGTCCGGTGAAGATATATCAGTCTTATTCAAGATGAAAAACAACTTAGGAACGTCTTCTTTCACGTCTTTGAGGAACTGCGATTCTACTTCGGTGATGGGCGGGTCTACGGAAAGACGACGATGCCGGCATCTACCTGTTCGAGATAGTGCTCGGTCGTTTGGGGATTATGGGCGTGAGTAGAGCCAATGCCGGGAGTATCGATGGGGATGATCCCACCTTGGAGGAAAGGCGAAGGATATGTGATCTCCACAGAAGCGACCTGCTTCCTGTTTCCCGGATTGCCTGCCTCTGTGATGTAATCAGCCAGAGTACTTGGGTCGACCTGTTCTCGCAGATTGCCGGTGGAATAGACAATCACTGCTGCCGGTGCCGGCCCATATCTGATTTCCGTAATGATTGCGGTTACCGGGAGTATGCCTGTGGGAAGACTACCGCCCCCAACAGGGCATTGATGAATGAACTCTTGCCGCGCTTCATTTGCCCGAGAACGGCGAGATGGAGCTCACCGAGGTCAATTTTCCCTCAAGGTAAAGCAGCTTTTCGCACAAGCCTTTGTTGCTGCTCGCGCCGGACTCTGCGATACCGAGCAAAGTGCGCGTGTCTCCTCGATTGGATGACGCTCAACGGTTTGGTCCGTGATGGTCATATCCTGGCTCTCATCCCCACTAACCGATCATTGAGAGCCCTTTGCGGCTCGCGAATAGCGAATAACTTCGACGGTAGAACTGGCGATCAACCCGCCGTCAATCATCTGGTCGAGGTGGGGAATCAGCGTCTGAATCTTCTCTTCTGTGTGAATCACGCTCACCATGATGGAGCGTTTTTCGAGATGGACAGACTCCGAGCGTGATAAATCCTGGCGCTGGCCCCGAAGCCTTCGAGCCGCGATAGACAATTGCGCCTGCGAGGCCTAGATCCATGCACTTCGCAACGATTGCCTGAGAAAGTGGCTCTCCTTGCCACCTGTCCGCCTCAGTGAAGTGGATGCGCAACATTCTGGCCTGAATTCCTCTTTCATGGCCACTCCCTGCTTCGCTTATCTCCTGGGCGCGATGGGTGTACTTGATGATGTCTACATCGGAAAGAACCACCAACCCTCCTGGACCATCTTGTCCACAATGGGCAGGAAGGCCTTCAGTTTCTCCTCAGTGTCGACGACCGAGAGCATGATGGAACAATCGTGCGAGAGATTCAGTGGTTTTTCCTTGTGGATTCTTCGGTGAGCTCCGTAGCCTAGAATGCCGCGGTAAACCGTCGCGCCGGCGAGATCATTCGCACCATCGCGCGAAGCAGGTACTCGTGTAGTGGCTTGTCCAGCCACGAATACTCTTACAATGTAGATCCCGCATCATTTTAGCTTTACCCTCGATCTTTACGTGCCGGAAATTGGGGGTTTCTTGGGCTTTGATCGCTGTGCGGTTTGGCGACGGTGGTTTCCTGCAACTCGATCATGCCGGAGCCCACCATCTCCTCAAGTTTCCCCAGCAACTCATCCACCCTTTCTCGTGTCTCGATGAATTCAATCTTCAACGGAAAATGATCGGATATCTCGACGAAGTTTGGGAGTGGATATGCTGATCGGCCCCAACCCTGCCACGCCCTTCAGAACCGTAGCGCCGGAGACCCCGCGAAAAAAAAGGAAGTCGAGGATACTCGAATAGCACGACATGCTATCGTGTGTCGAGCCTTCGCTCAGGTCGATAGAAACCTTTACAGCTTTCCTGCGGCCAACATCTCTTCTCCTTTAGGGGTGCAGCCGCGCTGTGAAGCTAGAAACTCCGCCGCATGCCCCAGCAGTCCCCACTCTGCGCTGTCAGGCCATATTCGTCGCGAGGGCGGGCAAGGTCTTCGGCAAGCCGACGCGGGTATCTTTCCATGACCGCGCCAATGGTCGAGGGAATAACGGGAGACGCGCTTTGTCTGAGCTTTGTTCCGTGAATGATGCAAAGCGCCGCCTGTGAGCGTAGCCATTGCCTACGAGTTGTGTTGCAGCAGCCAAGGAACTCAGCATGGCGACGGGGTCTCTCCTCTATTTGCAACAGAATGCAGCTATCACAGGGGGAAGCGGGGAGAAGCTCCCCAGTGTTTCGAACACGATTCAGGAAGACTTGTGCCGCGAAAAGAGCCCGCTGGGTTGCCGCAATGCCCCAGGTGTGGAAATTGCAGAGGTGATGGATTTCTTTTTCGCGGGATCCTGGAGCAAAGCGGCTTTAAAATTCTTCACTAACCTGCAAAGGAACCTTCCCCGAGGACTTGAGAATCGATTCATCGTTAAAATCTTGTTTGTTCTCATGAGAAGACCCTCACGATCAATACCCACACCACACACCCACTAAACCGAGGAAGAAACTTAAGACAACATATAGCCCAGCATGAAAAGGCCCCCGTCTTGCAGAGTCGAAGGTTCCCATTCAATGTTGAAAAGACCTATACGCGCCGACAAAACCCACCGGAATCAAAAACCTCCAGGCTCGATTAAGTTCGTGCGCCTCCCCAGAGAAGCGAGTGAGAATCCGATGATGATGCAGGCGGTGATGTTGATGACGAATGTGCCGTAAGGAAATTCTGTTCCCATGCGGCTGGCGACGGTTGAGCCAACCCAAAAAGAGCAATCGAGCCAAGCGCACGCCAACCGCGATGAAAAGGTATTTTTGCAAGTTCTATCTCTCCTCCGCTTACACGCGTGTGTTGGTAAGATCCGCCGCATCCGTGGAACCCAATTTCGTAAACGTTCCAGATCAGCTTCAAGCTGGCTTGAATTTACCACTCATCCGAAGCTCCACTCATGCGGTGAATCTGTGCACGATAGCCGTCGGCATAGGAGTTGATGAGGGCTTCCAGTTCCGGATAATCTGCTCGCTCCACTGCGCGAGGGCCATTCCGAAAGGTGCAACTCATCTTCTGAGCGCACGACACTGTCCCGCAGACTGGTTTTGATCCTTAACGGACGATGCTTCTCCGAGGAATTTCCATCGCCGACACTGATCACGGAAGGGAGCCAGTGAAGCACGGCATGTCCCGCAATAACACTTCGAGCCTTTCGTGATGGAGCGTCGGTCTTCCCGAGCTCCTGTGCGGTCCGCTGCAGGTCACTGATTGCGTGTATTCCGATACTGCGCAACCGTTCGATAGGCTGTTGAACGAGTTTCCAGCAACAGAATGTCGTGGACCAACTCCGCGAGCTCCAATGAGGGTAGATGATTTGCGGTACCGTTACGCGCCCACAGCACAGCCTGCTCGGCAATGAGATCCACGACTGCATTCGGCGTCTCGCCCATCTCGCGAAAGGTCCGATAGAGTGCTGTTCCCTGTTCCCCCACCTCGCCAGTTAGGACGCCGGAGTGTCGCTTCTAGATCACTCGCGTCGATCGAAGGACTAGAGTCCGTTCGTCTGTCACGATCAAGACTGACTTCGATTGTGGACGTGACAGCTTCGCGAAGCGCGCCCTGAATCTTTCTTGCTACGAGGCCTCCTTCAGAGAGCGCGCCTGTTCGAAGCGAGGCAGCAATTCGCGTTCGTAGAAATGATCAAGCATGACCGAATACTGGTTGAGAGCGCTTACTGCGTGAATGTCCACATCCAGGCCAAGATCGCGCTTGATATGCTCCCGAATATAGGAAATCGATCGATGCAGGTCCCCTTCAGCGAGCAAATCGGATTTGCTCAGCAAGACAAGAGCTGGAAATCCCAGCTTCGTAAAGAAGTGACCAGAGTGCCGATGTCTTCTTCGCTCAGGGCGCTCC
This sequence comes from uncultured Acidobacteriaceae bacterium, assembly GCA_963724375.1. Classification (GTDB taxonomy): domain Bacteria; phylum Acidobacteriota; class Terriglobia; order Terriglobales; family Acidobacteriaceae; genus Silvibacterium. The sequence goes on along the minus strand of CAVRUM010000009.1, from coordinate 159,539 downwards.
GGGACCATTAAGCAAAAGCGTACATTCCGCACGAGGGAAGATACGCGTAACTTTCTGCAGCGCCGCGCTTCGCCAAAGAACCGAGCCCCGGAGTATCAACGAGCAAAATGCCCTCTTTGAGCCGCGGAGATGGGATTTCAACGATGGCTCGGACAATGTTCTGCAAGTTTCCGGGGTTTCCTTGCTCGGTCACCAGCCTTGAGGCTCGTCTAGGGTGACCGCACAGCCCCGCCATCTCCGTAGGCCACTGCGGCTTTGAGGACGTTTCCGTACCGCAATTTGGTAAGGACGGCGGTAATCGGATTAATGCCGACCGGCAAAACATTTGTGCCCAGAACAGAATTCAACAGTGAAGATTTGCCGGAACTGACGCGCCCGAACAACGCGACCTCGAAGCTATCGTCTTCCAGCCGCGAAGCCAGTGTGTGATCCGCGGTCGAAATTCCACTAGGCCGTCTCGCGTGACAATTTGTTCGAGGAATCTTAGCAATTCAACACCGTACCCGGTCTCCTCCAGAAGGCGCAGCCGCTCTTCTAAATCTGTCGTCAGTTCCTGCTTGAGGTATCGCTCCATGCCGCTCACCAGTGAGCGCAATTCATATACAACCCCATTGAGTTCGCTCACGGCATCCTCCGGAACAGGACCGGAACCCTTCATGTAGTGGGGCTTCAATTCCTCAATTGCGATATCGACAAAGGTGAGATTTGTAAGGACCGCGCGCGTAGCGGGGATGTTCGGGGGCTCTGGCTTCATCTGCTGCGAGGCGATGGTTCGGACTAGTTGGGAGCGGAGCCGGCGGATATGATCTTCAATCACACGAACCTGTGCAGGATTGATATCGACGATAAAGCGCGGGAAAGGCGACTCCGACGTTGCCGCGTGGAGAATATTTTCAATGTCTCTGAGCAGCTTATCGATGTACTGGCAGGTAATCCTCAACCGAGTTTTCTGATGTCCGTTGAGCTCGCCAGCACGTCGTGTCATTTCAGCATCCTTGCTTTGTTCGGGCATAACTCCTCCAAGTGATGAAATACTTCGAGGAGTCATCTGCCCGGTTGAGCGGTTGTGGTGGACTCCAACACCGTATAGCGTGCTATTTCACTGCTGCCTGCTCCGGTTGGCGCGACCCTTTCCATCGCGAATAGATACTGCTTCCGCGTATCGCGCTTTTGCACCCAACTCCCTTTCAATGGCCAGAAGCCGGTTGTATTTCGCAGTACGCTCCCCCCGACTTGCTGATCCGGTCTTGATCTGGCCGACACCATGGGCACCACAAGATTCGCTATGCTGGTATCGTCTGTCTCTCCAGAGCGATGTGAGATGACGGCTCCGTAGCCGTGTTTACGAGCAATGGAAATGCACTCGAGTGTTTCGGAAACCGTACCAACCTGGTTGAGTTTGATAAGAATGGCATTCGCGATGCCGTCTTGAATTCCCCAACGAAACAGCTCGGGGTTAGTCACGAAGTTATCGTCTCCGACCAATTGGATCTGGTCTCCCAATTCTTGGGTCAACTGCTGCCATCCAGCGCGGTCTTCCCGCGATCCCTCCTCTAAAGACCAGATCTCCGGGTATTGCTGCAGCCACTCCCGGTAGAGAGCGATCATCTCGGCAGAGTTCAAACGTCGTTGGTCAAATTTTCGGAAGAGATACGAGCCGTCCTCGAAGAACTCGCTGGCAGCGGGATCAAGCATGATCGAGATGTCTTGGCCGGGCTTATATCCTGCTTTTTGAATCGCCTCCAGGATGAGCTCAATGGCCTCTTCGTTGGATCGCAGTTCAGGAGCGAAGCCGCCTTCATCGCCGACTGCTGTGCTATAGGTCTTGAGCTGGAGAACAGATTTCAAAATGTGGAAGGTTTCAACGGAAGCTCGCAAACCATCTCGAAACGAAGGAGCACCAACCGGCGAAATCATGAATTCCTGAAAATCTACGCTGTTGTCGGCATGCCGCCCTCCATTGAGGACATTGAGCATCGGTGTAGGCAAAAGATAGTCCGCGCCCATAGACAAATGCGCGTACAGAGGAATACCTCGATCGAGAGCCGCAGCCTGAGACGCAGCTAAAGAAACTCCGAGGATCGCGTTTGCGCCTAGTCGTGACTTGTTGGCAGTCCCATCCAGGGAGCAGAGCCGGTCGTCCAACGTCTGTTGTTCGCTTGGGTCCATCCCACATACGGCACTCTGTATTTCGCCCTCGACATTGGCACACGCGTTCAATACACCTTTGCCGCCATAGCGGCTCTTGTCACCATCTCGCAATTCCACTGCCTCACGCTTTCCGGTGGATGCTCCGGACGGAACCTTTGCCGTAGCCCGGATGCCATTGCTCAACGTGACAGTGACGGCCAAAGTTGGGTTTCCGCGTGAATCTAGAATTTCCAGGGCTTCGAGTTTCTGAATTTCCGACATGGCTTATGCTTTCCGCGACCGTAAGGTCGCCGCTGGTGATGTGTTCAATCAATTGATCTTGCTCGGATGAGGAGTGGCATTTGAAGTCGCTCGCCCAAGTCCTCTGGGGCTGCGTGAGTATGTGGCCGACGACTACGATGCCGGCGGATATGTCTTCCTGCTCCGCGCATCAGGAGGGAAAGCTTGTATTCGCCATGAGAGCCGGAATGGACGCGATTTTGCATGATCCAAACATCCTTCGGGCCTTCTATCGCAAGACAGAGGCATTTATCACTTCAGGTCTGTTTGGGAATCTGGGACGGGGACATGACTCCGCAACAGGATTCCCTGTTAGGAGTCATCATCTGCCCATTGATATTGTGATTCTTTGGCTGGGCAGCGGTTAAGGGCGAACTCCTTCACCGCAACACAACCTTTTTAAGACGCGACAACCAGACTTGTCAACTTGGAGAGTTCAGGATACATCGTGGTGATGATTCTCTGATATCTCTGCGTTGCCCGATGCCTGATCACTTGCCGGCCCGCTCACCCTCCCTTGACAACTACCTGGCTTCAGGGCAAAATTCTGAGTTCGCACAATTTGCTTAGGTGATGAAGTCCGCCTTAACCGCCTCCCAGGCTAATGACTCCTACCGACAGAGGAGTCTGCGATGAGGAGATGCCCGGTTTCACCTAGCAGATACCCCTCAACGCCTACTAACCCGATCAAATCCTTACGCCATCCGCCTGAGCATGTCAGGAGGCTGCCGTGAGCCTCTCGCGAACTGCTCCTTGTCGTCTCGATATCTCTGAGAGTCAGAAAAATCTATCGGACGGAGTGATCCGATGACGCGCACTGTTGCCTACAATATGATCCAACTTCTGTTCGTGATTGTTTTTGCTCCCTTGTACTCAGGCGTGTTGAGCCGATTCAAGGAGAACATCCAAAGCAAGCGCGGTCCGAGCATCTTTCAACCGTACCGGGACCTCTGGAAACTTTTTCACAAGACGAGGTTGTTTCCGCAGAAACCACCTGGATTTTCCGAGTCACGCCGTACCTGGTGTTTGTCATTCCGTTGTTCGTCACCACTTTGATTCCAGTTCTGACGGATTATCCGCTGGCTTTTGCCTTTATGGGGGACATGCTGGCGGGAGGCTTCTTTCTCGGCTTGGCCGGCTTCTTCGCTGCGCTCGCGGCGGTCGATACCGGAAACCCTTACGGTCCTATGGGAGCCAGCCGAACACGCATGGTGGGGTTTCTAGCCGAGCCGGTTTTTATGATTGTGTTCTTCACTGTATCGTTTGTAGCGCAATCGACAATCCCTTACATCGTTCAGCAGAAATGGATCGCCAGTTCGGCGGCGTTCTTTTCTCCGGCGCATATCTTGCTTCTGATCGCCTTCCTGATGCTGATTCTGGCCGAGGGAGGGAAAATTCCGGTTGACAATCCGACTGGCCATTTTGAATTGGCGATGATCGACGAATCTAAAGGCCTGGAGTACTCCGGCCGGGGAGCTGCCTTGATGAAATGGGGCGGGCAGATGAAGTTTCTAGTCCTCACTTGCATTTTCCTGAATGTACTACTCGGGCCGTGGGGTTTGGCCCATGGCCAGCAGCCGGGTGATGTCTTGCTTGCTGTGCCGCTGATTCTGATCAAAGTATTCTCTTCATCGTCGTTCTAGTCGTGATCGAACTTCGCTGGCCAAATTGCGGCTCTTCCGCATCAGTGAGTTTCTCGGGGCTGCATTCATTATTTCCGTCGCGGCGATGATCGCCAGTATCTTTTCCAGTTCGGCTGCGTAGAAAGGGGAGGGATGAACGGTGCTCAGGTACCACTAGCGGTAGGCCTAAATGCATTGACGGCTGGACTCATCCTGCTCTCTGCCTTCGGGATGGTGGCCACTCGTCAGGTGCAGGGCGTGATGCGGTTCTTTATTTTGCAGTCGGCTTTTCTGGCTCTGTCCGCCTTTGATCGGGTTCAGCCGCAGTTCAATTCATCTTTGGGCCCTGGGCGCTATCACGATCGCGGCGAAAGTCATTGCATTCCGTGGGTTCTCAAGCGCACTTTTCCGGGCGACTCTACGAGCGCCGGGAAATCGACCAGGTGATGAACATTCCCTCCTCTCTGTTGCTGGCACTGCTGCTGGCGATCGCGGCTGAGTTCCTCGTCAGTCCCTTGGTTGCGGGTTCGCGGATCCAGTAGTCCGCGTAATTGCCATCGGCCTGGCGGGGATCCTGATCGGAGCTTATTCCTTGATTGCTCGGCGCGAAGCCTTCCCCCAGATCGTCGGAATCCTTGCCATGGAGAATGGCGCCTTTTTTGCCGGTGTCGCAATCGCACCCGACCTGCCCTTGATTGCAGAACTTGCGATCGCAATCGATGTGGTTCTGATCGTTGTGGTCATTGGCGTACTCACACGCAACATCACTGAACCATCGGAACCACCGAAGCGGCGTCCATGAGCGAATTGAGAGAGGAGCCCCAGCAATGATGCTGATCGTTGCCGTTTTTCTTCCACTTTTTGCTGCGTTGCTTTGCTGGTTGAAACCGTTGCGCAGTTGCGTGGGGCACAACCGTCCTTTGTTGTCGTTTAGCTTCGTGGCAGTCGTGACTGGGACAGGTTCTTTCGAGTGGTCGCGCCGTTGCAATTCCGGGCTGGATCGAAGTGGACGGCTTGGGATTTTTGTGCTCTTGCTGGTCACTTTTGTCTGCACGCTGGCTGCAGTCTTCGCTGGCGGCTACATGCGCCACGGCAACCAACATGCGAACGGTTGTGGTGGTTTTACTGCAACTCCAACTTGCTGGTTTTCGCTCTGATTGTTGTGCCCGCGCTCGCCGATCCAAATCTGGTGTGGGTTGGAGTAGAGTTGGTCACCCTATTCTCAGCACTGCTGGTCGCATTCGAAAGTAATCCAAGCGCACTCGAGGCAGCCTGGAAGTTTGCTATTCTGACGATCATGGGAGCGCCCATCTCCCTGCTCGGTTTCCTTGTGCTTTACTGGGCCTACCGGGGCGCAGGCGGTGGGACCACAGAGACATGGCAGAGTCTGCACGCTTTGGCCCCAGCGATGTCACCCAAGCTCCTGGAGCTTTCTTTCCTGCTCGTATTTGTAGGGTTTGGCGCCAAGACCGGCTTTGCCCCGATGCACACCTGGTTGCCGGATGCTCACAGCCAGGCGCCGACCCCGGTATGCGCCGTGCTGTCTGGCGTCAAGACCTCGGTGCCTCTGTATGTAATTCTGCGGTTCCTTTCCATTATTCTGGCTTCGCCCGAAGCGCGGATGGGGCGTTGGATGATCGTCATCGGATTGTTTTCGGTCGGTATTGCCGCATTCCTGCTTTTGCAGGTTCGAGACTACAAGCGCATGTTCGCTTACTCGACCATAGAGCACATGGGCATCATCTTAACCGCAGTCGGTTTCGCAACCCAGGGATCTACTTCCGCTGCTGTAGCTCAGATGCTGAACCATTCCCTCACGAAGTCTCTTTGTTTCTATACCGCCGGTATCGTGTTGCTCACCATCGGAACCCGCCAGATCACGGATGTGCGCGGACTGTTTCGGCTCTCGCCCTTCGCCGGCGCAGCTCTCCTTTTCTGTGCGCTGGCCATCGCTGGGGCTCCACCCTTCCCGATATTTCTCAGCGAATTCTCCATTCTTTCGGCTGGCATTCAGTCAGGCCACAATATCGCCGTCGCAATTCTCGCGATTCTCATTGTGATTGCTTTTGTCGCGATCATGCTGCAGGTAAACAGCATGTTGTTTGGCAAGCCCGAGTTGCATTACTCCACGGCAGAGGCGATCCCTTTGACTTGCCGCACCGCTGTGTTAGTGGCGGCTCTTCCCGTCGCTGTGTTGGGTGTCTTTATTCCCACGCCGATACATTCGCTTTTGCAACTCGCTGCACAACAATTGGGGGGACGTTGACATGGTCACCTCTTCGTCGCCTATCGAGAAACGAGCGAGAGTGGAGCTCAGAGACCTGATCGCTGCTGCCGGAGAGCGCTTCGGAACGGCTCTTTCTACGTCAAAAAGCGATAAGGGTTATGTGCTCTCCCTGTCGGTGAACCAACCGGGATACTTGCAGTCAGTTTGCCGCTTCTTGTTCTGGGATATGGGCTGTTCCTTTGGCGGAATTATCGCTGAGGAGCATCCCCGCCATTGGCATCTCTACTACGTGTTTCTTCTTCCTTCGGCCGGTTGGGTTGAAGTCACGTTGCAATTGCCGATTGAGACGGCCACCGTTCCAAGCATCAGCTCCGAAGTGCATGCAGCGGATTGGCACGAGCGTGAAGTGGAGGATCTTTTTGGACTTCACTTCGAGAACCATCCGCGGCTCGGCGACTTTATCCTTCACGACCAGGTTTGGCATGAAGGCATCGATCCAATGCGGAAGAAGTTCGATGCCAACCAGTCCCATCTGGAGCGAAAGCCCGATGTAAATTGGCGCCCTCTATTGGTGGTTGAAGATCCCGGCTCATTCGCTATGCCCGTGGGACCGGTTTATGAAGGGGGTATCGGTGAGTCTCTGCATTTTTTGCTGGAGACGGTCGGTGAGGATGTCATTCGTGCGTCGCCGCGGCTCTTCTATAAGTACCGCGCTGTCGAAAAAATCGCGGAGGGCAAAAAGATTTCAGATGTCCTATTGCTCGCGGAGCGCTTCGCGGCTACGTCCGCATTCGCGCATTCTCTCGCATACTGTCGCGCGGTGGAGAAGATCTATGCGGTCGAAGTACCCGTGCGGGCAACTCACCTCCGCGTTGCGCTCTGCGAGTTGGAAAGGTTAAGGCATCATGCCGGCGCAATTGCTGTCATCTGCGAGTCCACTGCTTTGGCAGTCGCGGCCGCGCATGCCGCGATCATCGAGGAGGAATTGCTGCGGGCCTCTTGCGTCTTCACCGGACACCGGTATCTATTCGGGCTGAATCTTCCTGGCGGCCTGATCCACGACGTTGAAGTGAACCAGTACGAGAGCCTCTTCAGCGCCATCGACAGGGCGCAGGCGGAATTGCGCGTCCTGGAGGATCGGCTTCGCTACAGCAGTAGCTTCCTCGATCGCCTTGAGGATGTGGGTGTCGTTGACGGTAAACAAGCCCGGGACTTAAATCTTGTCGGCCCCGTGGGCCGAGCTTCTGGTTTATGTTGCGACTTGCGGAAGGCATGCCCCTATTCAGGTTATGAGCGATACCGGTTCGATGTTCCCTATGAGAGAGAGGGTGACGGCTATGCAAGGCTGCGCGTATTGTTTGCCGAAGCGTTCCAGTCAGTGAAGTTAATTCACCAGGCGATCGACGCGCTCGAGCCTGGACCAGTATGCGTTCCCTGCGAAGGAGCTGTTCCGGGAGCAGCGCTCGGATGGGTAGAAGCGCCCCGCGGAACTGCATTGCACTGGGTAAGTGTTGACAGCAAAGGCACGATCGAGCGGTATCGCGCGATCACGCCGTCGTTTAACAACTGGCTCGGGTTTCATGTCGCAGCAGAGAATTTTGCGTTTCAGGATTTTCCAATCATTCTCGCGACATTTGGTCTGTCGGCAACCGAATGTGACCGTTAGAGGTGAACAGGGATGAGCTTTTGGTTTGGGCATGGTTTGCGTAGGGGCATCCAATCAACACGCTACCCGCGCGTTGCAGAATCAGCGCTAGGCGTTTCGCCCGGCCGTCCGATTAACACCGAATTCCCGTCGAACCGTGATGCCCGCGAAGCCGCAGCAAGTTGTCCGGTGGACGCGATCAAAGCCGATGGCAGGATGGCTTTTGTGGATGACGGCATTTGTATCCAATGCCAGCGTTGCCGCTTCGGGGCACGTTCCCCGATGAACTGGGAGCCTGGTTACGAATGGACAGAGTTGCCCCCCGGGCGCAGTGATTACGAGACTCTCCCCACTGCCTTTTCCAAATCCCTGCACGTGATGGTCATCGACGCTGGTGATTGTGGCGCCTGTCTCCATGAAGTCAAACAACTCAACAATCCTCTATACAACATGCACCGCCTTGGCTTTTTTCTCACCGCGACGCCACGCACCGCTGATCTCCTTCTCGTCGTCGGACCTGTGAGCGAAAACATGCGAGAACCTTTGCTCAAAACCTATGAGGCCATGCCGGGTAGGAAGCGAGTCATGGCCGTGGGCGCCTGCGCAATAACGGGAGGTGTCTTTGGGCGCAGTTTCATGTGCGCGGGTGGTGTGGGGTCCGTACTGCCGGTCGACCTCGAAGTTCCGGGAAATCCGCCCCCGCCCCTCGCAGTACTGCACGGCCTGCTCGTTGCATCCGGGCGCAAGCCCGCAACGAAGAGTGAGCTTGTCTCCAGAAGGAGCTCGTGATCATGGCTTCGGTAACAGCCGCATCGCTGGTGTTGTTCTTCGCATCGTGTGCATGCGGTGTTCTCCTCTCGGCGCTTGTGGATCGGAGACATTCTGGAGATGTCGTCGCAATTGCAGGGACGCTATCTTCGTTATTCATGATGCTCGCTTCGGCGGCGGTTCTTGTTACCGGCCGGAATTTCGAAGCTTCGTTATGGGTCCTTCAAGGGTTGGGACCTTTTACTCTGCGCCTCGATACATTGTCGTCAGTCTTTCTTTTTGCCGCGGGAATTGTCTACTTTTCCGTCTCTCTCTTCGTGAGAGATTTCATCGGTGATCAATTTGGGGCGACGCACCCAGCGCATCGCTATGGCGTAATGTACTTCGGTCTCATGGCGTCAGTTGGACTGGTTCTCACCGCGAATGACGCGCCGCTGTTTTTGATCAGCTGGGAGTGCATGTCAATCTTGTGCTTTTTGCTCATTAATTACGAACCGCGGCAACAGGCCGACCGATCGGCTGGATACATTATGCTAGCCATGAGTGAGGCGGGGTTTCTCGCGGTAGTCATCGCCTTTTTGATTCTGGGTAGAGCTGCGACTAATTTTTCTTTCCGCGCTGGGCATCGCATCAACCGGGCTCTCCCACCGCGGCCTGTGGAGTGTGTTTCTTTTCGGATTTCTCGGCTTCGGGGTAAAGGCTGGGTTGGTTCCCGTGAACTTCTGGCTCCCCCGATCCTATACGGCCGCGCCCTCTCTCTTCATTCCGGTTTTTGCAGGTGTCACGCTCAATCTGGGCTTCTACGGCATCTGCGATTGAACGGCGACCTGGTTCACTGTGGCTACGGAACGGGTGTCTTCGCATTAATCGTTGGGAGCCTGACGGCGCTGGTTGGCATCCTCTATGCCACGACAGAAAGAGATATGAAGACGATGCTCGCCTACAGCTCCATCGAGAACGCAGGTATCATTGTCGCCGGCCTCGGCGCTTTCCTGATTTATCGTGCCTCCGGACATCCCGTTGCGTCCGCCATCGCGCTGACGGCGGCTTTGTACCACATGTTTAACCACTCGATATATAAAACGCTCCTTTTCCAAGGAACGGCCTACGTGGAAGCTGAAACCGGGACACGCGACATGGACCAACTTGCGGCTTATCTCGCCTCTTACCAGGCTTGCGGCCATTTTCCTTGTGGGCTGTCTGGCCATCTCCGCAGTTCCCCCGTTTAACGGCTTCGTCAGCGAGTGGATGACGCTACAGGCATTGTTGCGAAGCGCGGTCTTATCCTCCGCATCGATCAAGTTCGTTTTCGCGCTTTGTGGCGCCGCGCTCGCCCTTACCGCCGCACTTGCGGTGACTTGTTTCGTGAAGACATATGCGATGAGCTTTTTCGGCATCCGGAGAAGCTCGTGGGAACCGCAACTTCGGGCACAAGCGGGTTCTCATTTTCCCTTGGTATTCCTGGCTGTCGTGTGTCTGCTATTGGGAATTTGCCGACCTTATATCATTCCCGTGCTTAACCGAGCTGTTGAGCCCTTAGAAAGCCAGCGCAACCTCTTCACTGATACCTCGTTCTTTACGGCGAACTCATCGAACCAGGAACTCCCCCCGGCTTTTCTCCAGGACTTTCACAATTTAGGCGCCCAATCCGGGAGGAAGGTTTTGCCCGGACGCGGCCTCGTCATACTCGCGCGGTTCTACAGAAAACCCGCTGGTCTTTGCCATGTCGCCGTCCTACAATTTCGGTTGCACTCGCCATCATGCTGTTCTTGGCTTGGTTTGTATTCACGCGTTGGACACGACAACGGGCGACGGTCCGCCGCGAGCTCTGGGCCGGTGGAATCCCCCGGCTCTTCCCGGACAGCGGCACATACCGCGACGGGTTTTTCCGAATCCCGTGCGCGTTGTCTTCCAGGCTGTTTTTCGACCCAACATTACCGAGGACCACCGGCAGACCGTGGCAGTCCATTTCCGCACCGCGATTCGCCGGCAACGCGACGAAACCCACATGGTGGATCGATTGTTCCTCCGGCCGGTGAGCGAGGCAGTCTCCACCGGCAGTCGACATTTTCTCGGCTGGCATACATTACTGGTCCACTTGAACGTTGACGTGGTCTATGCGCTTGGGTTTTTGCTGATTATCCTTTTCTTGACCGCGTGTCGTAAAAGCGGGTCCCGGCGCGTCATAAGGCTCGCAGGGAGAGGCAGCTGCGTCGCCGTCCGAAATCAAGTGCCGGCGAAGCATCGAGGATACGACGAGCTCGCGAAGTGCCAGCCCCCGTGTCTCGTCCGATTAGTGACGAGAAGCCGAATTCACAGGACGAATCCAGAAGTGATGTAACTAATGGCATGGTCCGCCGCCCTTCCCGGGTGGATATAGAGGTGAACAACAGGAGGCGGTCCTATGGAGATTCACACGATTGGCATCGATCTTGGGAAAGACGAGTTTTCACCTGGTAGGTCTCACGCGTTGGTGAAGACGTGATGCGGAAGAAGTGTTCGCGCAAACAACTGCTGCATTTCACCGCGAATCTTCATGTACGGTGATTGGCACGGAAGCCTGCGGCGGAGCCCATTTTCTTGGCCGGGCGTTGCGCGAACAGAGGCATGAGGTTCGTCTGATGCCGGCACAGTATGTAAAGCCGTACGTGAAGACCAACAAGAACGACTACATCGATGCAGAGGCGATTGCCGAAGCCGTGGGACGGCCAAGTATGCGCTTCGTACCGATCAAGACGCGACGATCAGCTGGATCTGCAGTCGCTGCACCGAGTGCGCGAGCGCTGGGTGAGGTGCCGCACCGCGGTGATCAACCAGATTCGTGGAATGCTGCTCGAGCGCGGCATCACGGTGCGCAAGGGACGCCACTATTTACGAAGCAGTCACTGCCTGGGATTCTGGAAGACGCCGAGCAACACGTTGTCGGGCGCAATGCGGATGCTGCTGGCACAACTGCAGCTGGAAATGCAGTACCTGCAGAGGCAGATCGAAGAATCCGACAAGCTCATCCTGCGCATCGCCAGCGAACTTGAACCCTGCAGGCGGCTTGTCGCGATCCCCGGCATTGGACCGGTGATCGCCACTGCCACGATTACAGCGATCGGTAACGGAGCAGCTTTCAAAAAGGGTCGCGGATTTGCCGCGTGGTTGGGAGTGGTTCCAGGCGAGCACTCTACCGGAGGCAAGCAAACACTGACTGAGACGAGCAGGCGCGGAAACAGGTACTTGCGCAAACTCTTTGTGCAGGGGGCACATGCCGTACTGCAAAAGAGGAGGACACAATCTACTGGCCTGAGCACGTGGCTGGCACAACTCACAACCCGTAAGCGCATTCAAGTCGCGGCACTAGCTTTAGCGAATAAGCTGGCGCGCATGGTCTGGGCGGTACTGGCCAAAGGGGAGGCCTATCGTCCGCCAGTGGCTGCACTCTCAGCCAGCGCTTGACGCTACTGGCCTGCAGATGACGCCTGGCAAGAGCGCCAGGCTTGGAAATCGCATCCTCGATTCCCACATCCGCAGGCCAGCGACGACGGCGGACTGATTTGACTTTTCAAATCCTGCCAGGTTTGCTGGCGAACCCATGAGATGGCACAACGGTCGATCCCGGCGCTCCCGAAACCTGTAACCCGGAAAAGCCTACCAAGGCCGCGTTACTAAGTAGGACGAGGGCGCAGCGCATTCCATTCAGGCCAGGAGATCGCTACTCCAACAAAGGCCGGATACATTCGCGCAGACCAAACACGTCATCCTCATTCTTCGCTTGCGAAACAGCGGCGGACCATACATTCCGGATTGGCGACGACTCGGGAGTTGACGCGCAATTCAATCAACACAAGCGCGTTTGATCGCCGCAGGGCCAAACAAGAGCAAAAAAGAACCGAGGCGGCGCTAAAGGCACGTCGATGTTCGTGGTTTAATTGCCAATAGTGGGACTGACAACACCCATCGTGTTTGTGGTATTCAACCGGCCTGTGCAGACGCGGAGGGTGTTTGAGGCAATATCCAAAGCTCGCCCGGCGCAATTATTTGTCATAGCGGACGGACCGAGGACAAACCGACTCGGCGAGGCAGAGTTATGTCAGCAAGTTCGGGCAATAGCGCAGAACCTCAGTTGGCCTTGCGAGATCCGAACAAACTTTTCGGAGACCCACTTAGGTGGCTGCGAACGGATCATCTCCGGACTAACCTGGGCCTTTGACCTGATTGATGAAGCGATCATCCTCGAAGATGACTGCCTTCCCGATCCGTCCTTCTTTCCCTTTTGCCAGGAACTACTGGAGAGGTACCGCTCGGATTCACGGGTGGGTATGATCTCCGGGAACAACTTCACTGGCAGACCACTGATGACCGGGCACACTTACTACTTCTCCCAAATGACCCACACCTGGGGCTGGGCCACGTGGAGGGATGCCTGGAGACGGCACGACCGCGACCTGAGGGATTGGCCCGAGATCAAACGCAACAAACTATTGTTTGAAGTGTTCGACGACCGGTCGCTGATCGCTTTCTGGAGCGAGCGCTTTGACGAGATGCATTCCAAGACTAGGCCGCAGGCCTGGGATTACCAATGGTTCTACACCAACCTCGTGCATAACGCTTTGTGCATCACCCCGGCGGTGAACCTGGTAACGAACATCGGCTTTGGGCCGGACGCGACTCATACTTTCGACCCGAACAGCCCGCTGGTCCTTCCTTCCAAATCCGTTGATTGGCCGCTTCGCCATCCCCCGAGCATGGTGGCCTTGCGCAGCATGGATCGTTACGCTCAACGGTTGGTGACCCCCTCGGTTTGGATCCCTGTCAGACTCCGCTCGCTGTGGCACGGTGCCCGCAAGTTACTGAAAGGTAAATGAAATCAATAACCGTGAATTCCTCCCTCGCGGACTTGTCGGGCAGCTGACTCCGTCTTTCCGAAAGGTCCTCGGCAATACGGGCTGGCTCATGGTCGATCGCATCCTGCGGATGGGAATCGGAGTGGTGGTCGGCGTGTGGGTCGCCCGCTATCTCGGCCCGATGCGGTTTGGGAGCCTGAACTTCGCTTTGGCCTTTGTATCCCTGCTTGGGACAGCGGCCACCCTGGGCACGGATAACTTGATCGTGCGGGAGATCGTGGTTGGCGACACGGATGTCCATGCAACGCTGGGGACCACGCTGGCGCTTCGACTCGCGGGTGCGACCGCCGGGGTGCTGATCGCGCTCGCGGCCGTTCGCTTCATCCAGCCCGGGGACCGGACGACTTCGGTGCTGGTAGGGATCACATCGATCGGGCTGTTCTTCCAGGCATTTGACACCATCGATTCATATTTCCAATCGCAGGTTCGGTCAAAGCTGACGGTTTGGGCCAAGAACACGGCATTCCTGGCGCTTGCCGGTGTTCTTCGCTTTTGGTGTGGCTTATATGTGTCAAGGCGCCTGTGTGGTGCTTTGCGGCCGCCTTGACTCAGGCGAAATCGCGCTTGGCGCCCCTGGGCCTCGTGGTGCTCGCATACCGCCTTTCAGGGGGCAGAATGTCCCGCCCTGGCGCAGCAGCGGGAAGGAGGAAGCGGCGCTCCTACTCACTGAAGCAGAGTTGGCCCCTGCTCTTTTCCGGCATGGCGATTATGATCTACGTGCGGTTGGACACCGTGATGCTCAAGATGATGCAGGGAGACTATGCGGTCGGCCTCTATGCGGCGGCGACGAGAGTGTCGGAAGTGTGGTACTTCATCCCGGTGGCAATCGTCCTCTTTTGTATCGCCCGCCATCATCCGCTCCCGGGAGAACCCGGCGCTATACAATGCGCGGATGCAAAAGCTGTTTTCGGCTATGGTCATCCTGTCGGTGGCCATCGGCTCCGGGATCGCGTTGGCTTCCCCATGGATTGTGCGGCGTCTGTACTCCAGTGCTTATGAAGGGGCCGCTCCGGTATTGGCTGTGCATATCTGGGCATCCGTTTTTGTGTTCCTTGGCGTGGCGCAAGGTCCCTGGAACGTCTCCGAGAACCTGCTGAAGCTGTCGCTCGTCCGGACGACCGCCGGGGCGGTCTCGAATGTCGCGTTGAACGTGTTTCTGATTCCCAGGTACTCGGCGATGGGGGCGGCGATCGCGACGGTCGTCTCGTATGCGGTTTCTGGGGTCATCGCGAACGCCTTCGACCCACGCACCCGACAAATATTCTTCTTCCAGATGAAAGCATTCCTGCCGAGCACACTTTGGCACGTGATCCGGCCGCCGTTCTAGACCGATTCAGTTTCTTTACGCACCTCTAAGACTTTAGGTTTTTCAGATGTTTACTTCTGTAATGAATCGCGCCCGATGATCGTGACCGTTCGGCTATCCTTCGTTTAACTATGTCTTCGTTAGCTCCCAAACCGCAACGCCAGCCTGTGCGTATGTGCCCCGTCTCTCTCAGAACCTGCTTGAAAGCTGACGCCCTTGTTCCGTACCTTGCCTCTGCGATGTACCTGCTCCCGCTGGTTTCATCAAATTGCGGACCATCTCATTAGTCGGCATTGCGGAAGTGATGTGTTGGGGGCGAGTGACCGCCAAACCGGAAGCTACACCGACCCATCAGCATTCCGGTGGAAAGCATTGCCGCCATTATTCACGCCCCATGCGGTGGGCTCTCTACCGACCGAGATGCGTGCTGCTCTCCGGGCTGCTGAACTGCCGCCGGGTTGGGATACTTCACTCCACGCAGCCAAACGGAGAAAATCACGCCCCAAATAGCCAGCAAGATCAGGGTGAAGATGCTGGCCTCCGGACCAAAACCACCGCCGGTCAACAATAGGTTACCGTGAAAGCTGGCATTGAACAGATGGCCGTTGGCCGGGTAACCGCTGTCTGGCACGCCGTAAAAGTAAACTTCGCACCAGGCCCATGCCGAGTGGATTCCCAGCGGCATCCAGAGATCGCCGGTTCGGCGCAAAACTAAAACGGTCACCAGGCAGTACATCGTTGCCGACACCGGTCCCAGCCCATGACCGCTGGGATTGAAGTAGTGCATTCCGCCCATGAGCAAGGATGTGAAGATCGCTGCCGGCCAGAAACTGATCCCGGTCGTCAGCGTGAATAGCAGGTATCCGCGATAGAGGAAGTCCTCGAGTAATGCGCCCAGGAATAGTACAACAGCCCAAGCGGCGGCGTACTTCCACACATCCCATCCGTGCAGTGCGATGGCGCCGAATGAGAAGACGCCGGCTAGGCGCATCACGAGCGAGAACGGTGAACGACGCGAAGCTGAAGCCCGCTCCTTGCCAGAACCGGCGTCCGAAGGCTCGCCGCCACGGCAACCCATAATCGGCGAAGGTGCGGCGTTCGATCCGCCCCATAATCCAGGTTGCGATCAGCAGGGGAACAAGAAGCAAGTCCAACAAAAAACGTTTCCCGGAGTCGAAAAATCGGCATGCATGCGGCTGGTGAGGGCATCGATGCTGCGATTCATGCCGTAACCGAGAGGCACGAGGATGGCGACAAAGATCAGTAGCCGCCAGCCCGCGCGCAGACCGTTTGGTCCTTTCAAAATTCCATAGTGCGGCATCGGCGGCGTGGGCCTTGCTTCAAAAGCATCGCTCATAGGAAATAGGGTCTAAAGACCGTGAATCTGGACTGAGCAGACGCGATGGCGAGTAGCACGATAGAGAGTAAAGATTGCCCGTCGCGGATACAAGCAGATGATGCGATTCTACAGGAGTGCAGGATGCGATCTCCCAAGCCGGAGCCAACCCGAGCACCTCCCCATCCTCCAGCGAACAGCCCGAGGAATGACATGAAAACGCTGGCGATTCCCGCTATCAGAAGAAACGGAAAAGCAAGGAACCTCTTTGCTGTGGCTGTCTGAATCACGGCAACGCCATCATTCGCTCCGTCTCCCATTTGCACCGATCGCAGCCGAGTAACCGGCAGTCCGGAAATTAACGGCTAGAAGCGCATTACTTCCGGGTGGCCGACAACTCGGGACGTGGGATTACCGTGAGAGTAGCTTGCGGTACAATTTCCCAGCACTCATGGAAATGGGCAAGTCTGTATCAGTCCGCACTGGATGAAGATTCCACAGAAAATACGAATGCTTTCCTCACGCAGCGAAGAAGCATTGAACGTGATGGCCGACCGCCACTATCCGAAGGGTCGCCTGAGATTCATCTTCATTTACGGCATCTTGCTGTGGGGCATCCCCATGTTCTGCGTCATGATCGGACTCGAATGGTTTCACCACCCTATCCGTTTGGAAGGGCTTTGGCTCGTATCATGGCTGATCTTTTCTCTCGGATTGTGACAGAAGGGGGGTTGACAGGACTTATTCAGTCGGCCCTGCGTAGAGCGGGTTTAAGAGCGTATTACCCCTGAAGGCGCCAGCAAGGTCAACTCATTGCCATAGAAACTGCGGTTTTGTTCCGGTCAAACGGAAGTGTAGGACGCGGGCTAACTAGCGGCCTTCGAGATCAAGCGAATACAAATCTCCCGTAATGCGCGTGCGCACTACGAGCGTGTTGTCGGGCATCAAGCCAGAAAATGTATAGTCGATCGTCTCCCCCGCCCGGAAGTCTCCCAGCGCAGCAACCTCCTCTACGCGTCCCTCCGGGGCACTCACCCGGTAAATCGGCCGACGAGGATCAGTCAGGCCGAGTGCATACACGGCAAGTCCGTTCGCCGACCACACCGGATCGGATAATGGCAGCTCCGCGAGTAACTTCCATTGCTGACTCTTGGTATCAAATAGCATCAGGTGCTTCTCATCGAGCGTCATGGCCGCAATATATTTGCCATCCGGTGACCAGCGGGGGCTGAACAGACCCTCTGAAGAGGGTAGCGTCCGCAGCTGTTTTGTCTGGAGATCCACAATTTGGATCATCCTGGGGGCGTTCTCCTTGCCCATTAGGTCCGGTACTCGCCCAAACGCCAGCGATCTTCCATCTGCGGACCATGTGGGGTCCGCGTCATTGCGATTCTCTTGCAGTACGCGTTCGAAAGCGCTGCCGTCCGCTCGGACAAGATAGATTTGCCAAGGCTGCCCCGGCTCTCTGGCCATAACCGCGAGACGGCTCCCGTCCGGAGACCAGCGAGACAGAAATGCATGAAGAAGGCTAGGAGTGAGTTGGAGTTTCTCTTTCCCATCCACTCGGGCGCGCCAAAGTCTACCCTCCGAATCCACCCAGGCGATCCACTGCTTGTCACGAGAAAAGTCCACCTTAAATGCGTCATCAAAAAAGGTATGCGCCGGTCGAAATTCCCTTTTGTCAGTGTGGTACAGCTGAACCTGCGGATGTATATGGACGCCAGTGAAGAAGATGTGCTGTCCCACAAGCGCTGCCACGGGCGCTTGATAGGCCAGCGGTCCGTTGGTCAGGCGCTCTGGAGACGATGTGTTAGTGCCACGCAGACGCCATAGGTCAGACTCGTTCTCTCGCACCGACTGGAAGATGAAGGACGAACCGTCCGCCGTCCAGACGCCGCAGCACTCGCTGGCAGGTTCGTTCCAACCGCGCAACAGCGGTAAAGGTACATGATTGTCTGCAGTCAACTCCCACAGCGATTGCGTATGCGCAATCGGATCGAAGATCGTGAATCGAAGGCGTTTCCCATCCGGCGACCATCGAAGCCAGAAGGCTCTGCCCGGCACTGTCGCGAACGGCCGCGAGGTTCCATCTTGCAAATGTGCGATAACGAGCTTGTTGCCGGTAGCGTATAGAACGTCGGTGCCATTCGGCATCCAAGTGGCATCGTGCGCCAGCACGTTTGCGACCCGCTGCGCTGAGCCGCCACTGACAGGCACGATCCAAAGCGACTCCTCCGCTTCATAAGATAAATGACTGTGCAGCAATAGCTTGGAGTGATCGGGAGATATGTCTCCAAGCTCCGGACCCACGACCTCGTCCGGAACCGTAAGCGGATGCATGCTGCCGTCCATCGTTGAGACCTGGACCAGGATTGATCGTCCCTCTTCGATTGCGGTGGCATAAAGATGCACGCCGTCCGTGACCGTAGCCGGGAAGCTTTCCATGATGCTCGATGCGGATTCAATGCGACCGCTGTCAGTCACCAGTCGCATTGGCAGAGCAGCACCGATGTGCTGTTTTCGCGATCCAAGAAGATAGCCAAGGCCAAGAGCTGCCAGAACCGTAATTCCGAAAGCCGCCACGGCTATCCAAGAGGTGCGTTTCAGAACTGGACTGGTGTACCAACCCGGCGCTGCGTCTCTCGCTTTCCCCGACTTACTTGAGGTCGGATTCGCAGGTGCGACCGTTGGAATAGCTGATTGTGAGTGCGCCGCCGAAATAGCAGTCAGCGATTCTTGTTCACTCGTGTTTACAGGCGCGATAAAGCGATAACCCTTACGCGAGAGCGTCTCCACGAAACGCGGGTTCTCAGCAGAGTCGCCGAGCGCCTCGCGGATTTTGTTGATTGCGGTGCTTAGAGACTGATCGAAATCGACCGTCGTGTTTTTGCCCCAGAGCCGCGATTGCAGCTCTTCACGGGTCACGATCTCCCCGGGCCTCTCCAAGAGTGCTGCCAGCACCCGAAACGGCTGGCCCTGGAGCTTGACTCGAATCCCCGCCCTCCATAATTCTTCCGAAGACAGATCGGCCTCGAAGCGGCCGAAAGCAATTCGAGGCTTGCTGGCTGTACGATGCATGATGATTCCCGCGCCGCGGCGACCGCACGACGTCAAAACGAAAGCGCACTAAGGGGTGCAGACGCGATAAAAGAAATCGCTATGATGCTCATCCTAAGAGTGTTGATTGTAAAGACATAATCTACAAAAAAACCAGGCCGAAACCATTGCATGCGAGCAGATGAAAGCGAGAGAGTACTCGCCATCGCTGAACAGAACGGTCATTTCCACAATTCTCTTCAGCATCTTAGGAGGCAATATGAGAATCACCTTTCGCAGGTGCTCGCTTTTTATCGTCATCGTCGTGGGGTCGCTCGTTGGAATGCTCAACGCGCAGAATACCTCGGCTGGGATCAAAGGTTCTGTAGCCGACGGTTGGGTTGCTGCATGGCAGGGCAGTCCCACTCCTGGAGGCACACTCGACGAATCGGCCTGTCCGTCGGACGTGGGGCTCAGCAGCCAGACCGTGCGAAATATCGTCTTCGTCAGCGCCGGTGGTGACCGAGTAAGAGTGCGGCTCTCTAACACTGGCGGGACAGTCCCCCTTCGCGTTGGGGCGGCATCGGTCGCGATTTCAGCAGGCGACGCCGCCACCGTTCCCGGCACGTTAACTAGGCTCAATTTTGGTGGCCAATCTTCGACTGTGATCGCCGCGGAAGCGGAAGCTGTCAGTGACCCGGTCTCGCTGAGAGTGGATCCCTTGGAAACCCTCGTTGTGAGCGTCTACCTCCCAGGCAGCACGGGTCCTGCGACACAGCACTACTTCGCGACGCAGAACAATTATCTTGCCAGCGGCAATCAGTCCGACGCGAACAGCTCCAACGGATTCAGTCAGGTCATTACGTGCTGGATGTTCGTCTCGGGCGTCGACGTCAAGTCATCATGGCGGACAAAGGGTGCCCTGGTGACCTTAGGCGACTCGATCACCGATGGTTATCATTCAACGACGGATGCCAACCTCCGCTACCCAGATCAGCTCGCCCGGCGGCTGGCAGCTCGTGACGGCGCTACGCTCTCCGTCTCCAACGCTGGTTTGGGTGGAAACGATTTGCTCGCTAACCGCATTCTGTTCGGCGCTTTTGCCCCACTGTTTGGCGTTCCCGCCCCTAGTCGACTTGCCCGTGACGTGTTGACCCAATCAGGTGTTCGCGCGGTTATCCTCCTTGAAGGGATCAACGACATCGGCGCTAATTCGGCCAATGCAGAAGACCTAATCCAGATCGATCAGCAGATCATCGCGCAAACTCACGCTGCCGGTTTGAAGATTTACGGAGGTACGCTAACCCCCTTTGGCGGGTCTAATGCAACCAACGGCGGGGACTACGGTACTCCAAGCGGTGAGCAGCAGCGTCAGAAGCTCAACCAGTGGATCCGGACCAGTGGTGCCTTCGATGGCGTGATCGATTTCGATCGCGCGGTGCGGGACCCGAAGAACCCCACTCAACTGCTCCCGGCTTACGATAGCGGTGACCACTTGCACCCTAACGACGCCGGTTATCTTGCGATGGCTGAAGCCGTGGACTTGGACGCAATCCTCCGCGAGATAGATGAGCCGAGGTAGCTAGCCATTTTCTTGCATGCGCTCACTGATCCGTTTAAGAAGCAACCAGGAGGCTATTCGTTGCGCGCAGCGGCGAATAGCCTCAACCGCCATCCGATGACTTGAAGCAAGATGTCGGCATTACAGAAGTGATGTATTGGGGCGAGTGACCGCCAACTCGTCAATTACCACTTCGTTACTGAAGAGTAGCCGACAAACTGGGGGTTACCCAGTTTAAAGACCGGACGAACTAAACGGCTCAGTTCATCTGAACATGTATGCGCCGATTGAACAGATCCTCTGAGCGCCGGTGATGCGCCCGGGTGCAGCTGTCGCTGAGCTACTCCAGCTTCGCGTACTCCGCCTTGGCCTGCTTGTAGATGGGAATATCCGGATCGGCGTCCTTCCACAGCGTCAGGAAATCCTTGTACGCCGCCAGCGCTCGAACCCGCGCCGCATCGGAGTCCGCGCCCGTCGAGTTCTTCGACTGCAAAGCGTTCGCGCGGGCTACGCCGAGCCGCGCCAGCGCCCCCGTCCAGCAGTTCCACACCATGCCGCTGTGGTCGAGAATCTTCTGGAACTCGGTTGCCGCTTCCTTGCTTTGTCCCGCCGCCAGGTACGCCTGCCCCCGTATGTAGGTGGGATACAGGCAGGAACCCTGGGCGATGAAATTGATCTGTCCGTACTCGATAGGCGGTGATGCACGTTGCAGCTGTTCGATCGACTCCGCCGGAGCCTTGCGGTTCAGCGCCAATTGCGCCTGAACGGCGGGCAACCACAGCGACTGCACCTGCGTGTCGAGCGGATAACGCTGGTCCAGATCCTTTGCCATCGATTGCGCCCGCGCCGCGTCATCCGCCGCGGCGTAGGCCAGCGCGGCTTCCACCTGTACACTCTGGCTCGCCGGATACAGCTTTAATCCCTCAGCCGCTGCCTGCTTCGCTTCGCCGGAATTACCGAATGCGGCTTCGCGCAATGCCGCATTCTCCCACCAGATCGCGCCCGTCTCCTTGCTGTCGGCCCGTATCGCAGAATCCACAGCCTGCGTGGTTAGCTCGCGTGCCTTCTTCAGATGACCTGCGTATGCGTCGCTGTCCGAGTCCAGAGAAAGGCCGAAGTTTTCCACTGCCGCGTGGTCCGCAAACCACTTCTGCTCCTGGGCCATTGCCGAGGAATCAGCAGCCAGAAAGGCCAGCCCATAGAGCGAATTATGGAGTGCGAAGTCGTCGAACTTCCGCTCCCGGGCCTCACGGATTGTTTGTCGCGCTTCGTCCAGCCGTTCCAACAAAAGTAGATAATTGGCGAGGGCTTCATAAGGGCCGAGCCGCTCCGGTGCGAGTTGCTGCGCCTGGCCCATCATCTCCACGGCCTTCTCGCCGTGACCCTGTTGGCTATAGATAAAACCCAAAAGCGAGTATCCGTTAGCGTCTCGTGGATAATTCTCAATCAGTTGCTGATTAGCCTGTGCTGCTTTGTCCAGCTCCCCGGTAACGCTACCGTAATAGCTGGCCGTGATGACCAGCCTCTCCCGCTCGCTGGCGTGTTCCCGCAACTCGAAGGCTTTTGTGTAGTACTCGCTGGCGCGTCCGACCTCGCCCAGGCTCGCGTAGTCTGCGGCTACCTGTAGATATCCCGTGGCAAAATTCGGATCGAGCTGAATGGCGCGCTGATGGTAAACCAGGGCTGCATCTGCACCCTTCTCCCGGCCGATCTTCGATCCCATGCTGTAGGCCTGCAGGGCTTCCAGCGAAGAGGTCGTTGCCTGCTCGCAGCGGCACATCGAACTTCTGTACCGTGGCCAGCGACTCGCCCAATTGCCCACGCAGCTTCGCCGCAGCGTCGCCCAGTGCATTCAGCACCTTCTCCTTGCCTTCTGCCGTCACCTGCTCCTGGGCCAGCGGTTCGCCGCTCTGGCAGTTCACCGCCTTCAGCCCGAGCACGTACTCGCTGCCCAGGTTCGCGATGGATCCGGCGACATAGGCCTGGCTGCGCGCCCGCAGACAAAGCTCCCGGGCAACGTCGGGCGTCAGCTTCGTATTGACCGGGCGGGTCATCAGCTTCAGCGTTGCCGACACCTTGTTGTCAGAAAGCACATTCAGAAACGGCGACTGGTTCAGCGCCACCGTCAGCGCCGTCTTCAGCGTGTCGTCAAACACCGCATCGCCCGTCTTGTTGTCGAAATCCGCGATTACGATCGTGTCTTTCTTGTGAGCGGCTTGCTTTGGTGCGAGCGGTAGTACAAGCCCGCCCCGATGACTCCGGCCACGACCACCGCCGCGAGCGAAATGAAATTAGCCCGCGCCTCTTTCGGCCAACAACCGCCGTATCTTTCTCAACCGCAGGCACGACAGCCTTTGCCGATCCTGAACTGTCGGTGCGGACACCAGCCGGAGCTGGGTTCAATCCCGATTCCGGCAACTGCGCCGAAACCGAACC
This sequence comes from uncultured Acidobacteriaceae bacterium, assembly GCA_963724375.1. Lineage (GTDB taxonomy): Bacteria > Acidobacteriota > Terriglobia > Terriglobales > Acidobacteriaceae > Silvibacterium. Next base: position 136,280 of record CAVRUM010000009.1, on the reverse strand, counting down.
TGACGAAACGGGGCCTGACGACGGATGACGCCCGCTCTCCGTGTCGCGCTTCAGGCGCTGAAGCTCCGCCCGCATGTCCGCCGCGCTTTGATAGCGCAGGTCGCGGTCCTTCTCCAGCGCACGCAGAATCACCGCCTCGAGTCCGGGAGAAACCTGCGCATTCAACTGCGATGGCGCCACCGGCTCCTTGTGCAGAATTGCCCGCAGATCTCGCCCGAGCTGTCGCCCGGGAAGGGCAGCTTGCCCGTGGCCATCTCGTAGAGCAAAGCCCCAAACGAGAACAGGTCGCTGCGCGCATCCACCTCCTTCGCTCGCACCTGCTCCGGAGACATGTACGCCACGGTGCCCAGCATCGCACCCGGGCTGGTCAGGTGCGAGTCCGAATCCTCCATCCGGGTCTCGGATTGTTCATGCCCCGCAGGCACTCTTGCCGTAACCTTTGCCAGTCCGAAATCGAGGATCTTCGCATGTCCCCGCCGCGTCACGAAGATGTTGGCCGGCTTGATGTCGCGATGCACGATCCCCTCGCCGTGGGCCGCATCGAGCCCGTCGGCAATCTCTATCGCAACGCGGAGCAGGTCTTCGTTTTCCATCGGACGACCGACGATGATGTGCTTCAGCGTTGCGCCGTCGAGGAACTCCATCACCATGAAGGCCCGGCCGTCTTCCTCGCCGATATCGTGAATGGTGCAGATATTCGAATGGTTTAGCGCCGAAGCGGCCTGCGCCTCGCGCTGGAACCGGCCGCGCCTGCGGATCGCCGCGACCTCATCGGGAAGGAATTTGAGGGCCACGAACCGGTGCAGCCGGAATCCTCGGCCTTGTAGACGACACCCATGCCGCCACCGCCGAGCTTGGTGAGGATGCGGTAATGCGAGATCGTGCTGTCGATCATCTCGGCACGGTTGGGAGAATTGATGGTGATGATACGGACGAGGCTCAAGGCCGTCAACGGCATGAAAGCCTTGCTGGCTCAGACAGGTAACGTAGAACCTCCCGCCATTAACGGGCTCCTGGACGGTTTACCGCCCAACCGGAAGTTACGTGCTTCGGAATTACTCCTGATAAGCGCCCTTGTGTTGACAATGATCATTTTGGATGTGCCCCCGTTCACGCGCCCCTGAGCCGGCATCGACGGGCTGATGGCTCCAGGTCTACGTGTCCGTTGAGTTTTGCAACTTTCTGATGTCTGCTCCAAGAGTTCCCCGATTTTGGGGAAGCACAAATTTCACGCCATAACGGTCTAGGTTTGGAAAGCCCCAGGGATTTGACCCTACCCCCCCCCGCATTCGCTGAGTGAGACATGACGCTGTCTAAGAGGCAAAGAGGACTAGTTACTTCCACTGATCCTCTTCTTCTTGTTGTCATTTGCACCAGATCGCGAAACGCGATCAATCCCCGGCCGGATTTATTGCCGGTCTATGATTGACGGCTGGGCCGCCAGCCCGCAGCTCCTCCTCTATTCCTTCAAGCAATCACACATCCTGCACCTCTTAACAGGTTTGCCGTCATACATCGGGTCTCCTTGATTGTTGTAGACCACCGCCCAATGAAACCACATGCCCTCCTTACATTCTTCGCCGCCGTTGCCCTGACCGCCGTTCACGATTCTTTCGCACGCTTGAAATTTCGGACGAGCCTTAACGGTTTTGCCTGCGTTCTCGCTTTTGATCTGCGCAATCAGGGCATTAAGGTCCGACGCCAAGGGAATGAAACCGTTGCCGGTAAGGCGCTGCTCAACCACGGCTGCCTCGAGCATTTCAAAGCCGTGGTTGCGAGCAATCTCTGTCCAATCGGTCAGCCAGACTTGATACGTGTCCGGCTCAATCGTCTGCGAGGGATACGCTGCTGTCGTCTGATGCAACAATGCCGAGACTTTGTTCAACAGCGCGCTTTGCCGTCGCGAGTGCTGCCTGGTTTGCTTTCCATCTGCGTCTTGCGGGGGGAATCATGATCTCCTGCCTTCTCCTGGTTAGTGCTTTTTGTGAAATGCTCAGCTTCGAGCCCCCAATCGTAACTGCGAAGAACTCGCAGACTTCGCGGAAGAATCGCCACTCCGACCGCGGAACCTTCTCCGCCAGCAGTTCTGTGCACGAAAGCATCATTTGGGAGTACCCCGCAATATCGGTCTGACCCGTGGCGTGGATCTCGGCGGCCATAGCCTCGAGAACCGCGACTTCTTGCGCATGGCGCACTTCTCTGGGCTGGAGACTGCGCAGCCTGCTCTTGGGGTGAGCGCATACGATCTGACGTACCAGGGTGGGCCGTTCTTCGGGATCGCGGGAGGAAGAAGCTTCCTCGTCGGGAAGCGCCTGATGGTTCTCTGACGGTTTATTGAATGACGGTTTATTGGCGGTTCTTCCTAATAGGGGGTGGGGGGGGAATGTCGCCACAGTCACTTGACCGAGCCTTACCTGTCACTTCATCCGAAGTCAGAGTCACCTGACCTTGCACGCTGTCACGTGACTCGGAGTCATCTGTGAGCCGTTCCAGGATGATGGTGTACGTCGAGTACTTGGCATCCCGACTCCGCTTCTCCCGAGCTAACCAGCCGTCTTGCTCAAGTGCTTGGATCGATCGCATTACGGTTCTTTCGCTCAGTCGCGTCTTGCTGGCCAAGAGGCGAATTGACGGATAGGCAAACCCGTCAGAGTTCGCGTTGTCTGCAATGGCCAAAAGGACATAGCGATCGACGTGTTTCTTCGGGCCGGCCGACCAGACCCGACTCATGACGGCAATACTCACCGAACACCGCCTATCGTCGTGGTATCGGCCCATCCTTCGAGCGCGATCACACGATCGTTTGTCATATGGCCTCGCTGATCGAAAATACGGCCTCCTGTGGATCGATCATGCGGATTTTTCCTGACGGAATGCAGCGACGCGGGCCGTAATCCATGCATCAACTTCGGACTCGAGAGAACCCACAGCCCTGGCCCCGAGGCTCACGGGTTTGGGGAACTCATTGCGGCTCATAAGTAAGTAGATCTGCGAGCGGCTCAGCGGAACGCGACGGCGAACCTCCGACATTCGCAGGAATTTGTCTGACATTTGTATAAGCTCCTCGGGCCAATGTGGATTGGCATCAAGAGAAAGATCTCCCTTCTCAGGCTGCTCTGATATGGTTTTTTCTGTCCGTATTACAGCGAAGGGGGGGACAGTAAAATTCCTAAAGAGACAGCACCATCCTGACCTGCCGGTCGCCAATTTATTCCGTCTGTTTACCGCGCCCAACGAGGTCCTTTCCGTGCTAAACGGAGAGGACGACTCACGTTGGGTGCGCAATCTGTCTAACGCGGCGACACTGCGGGCGACTGTGCTACAAGCCGAAGCTCGCAAAGCAAGTAAGTCAGAAAGACTGCGCGCTTTGTCAGCTATGAACCTACGGGTCGTCGAATCTGACGAAGATCGGGAGATCGCCGACAAAGTCGGCACCGAATTCCGCGAGATCGCTAAACTGTGGATCAAATGTGGCAAGAAGATCCAGGTGAAGAGCGCACGCGAGCTCAACGGGAAAATTGACTCTTTTCTGAGGCAGAATTTACCTGTGTTGTCCCCGGTCTTTCCTCTAGGCATTTCGTTCACTACACCTGACGTCACGAGCCCGAGGAAGCGGATGGATCATCGACTTGGCTGGCTGTGTTTATGCCTTGTGGCTTCGACCTGGTCGTCTGATTTGTTCCGATGTCCCCGTTGCGAGAAATTTTTTCCTAGGAAGAGAACTCTATGTAAGCGGCCGAGCCGCGATGTAGTCGCGAGTGCAGAAGAGCCGATGCTGAAAGCGAAAAGAAGGCCAATCAACGCAAGGCAAAGCATTCGGATCTGCATCGAGGCTGCCCAGCTCGTGTTGGACGAACTGGCAAGACTCCCTCGAGAAGAGCGGCCGGCGCCGTGGGAGCCGTTTGTTGCCGACAAAGTGTCACGACGCCCCGGGGTATCAAAGCCGATCACGAAGTGGTCCATCACTCGATGGCATAATCGCGGCGAGATTAACCCACCGTGGGAGCCTCATCTAAGACAAAAACAATGAGACTTCTTAGCGACGGAGCTCTCTTGAACGACTCAGCCGCTCAATCTCCTAAGCAATTTCGGCGCGCAAAGGAATAACCTTGCCTTTGCGTAGGGCATGATCCAGGTAATCGGCCCAGCCCTGCATCATCCTGCAGCGCGGCCCCAGATAGAGAGCGTGATTGTAGGCAGCACTCACGGCATTCCTCGGAGCATGGGCAGCTTGCAATTCGATGTGCTCATGTGCATATCCTTGCTCATGCAAAATCGTAGATGCCAGCCCGCGGAAGCCATGGCCAGTCATCCGGCCTTTGTAGCCAATGCGCTCCAAGCCTTTCAAGATAGTGTTGTTGCTCATCGGCTGCTTGGCATTACGGTCGCCAGGAAAGAGCCATTCACTGTCTCCAGTCAAATTGCGCAGTAGATTCAGCACCTCCAGCGTCTGCCTTGCCAATGGCACAATATGGGGCGTACGCATCTTCATGCGCTCCGCAGGAATGTCCCAACGAGCAGCTTCGAGGTGGAACTCTGACCACTTCGCAGCAATAAGTTCTCCAGTGCGCACAAATGTGAGGGCCATCAGCTTCATGGCGAGGCGCGTCACATGCGTTCCTGGATAGACTTCAATCTGTCTCAACAGGTTGGGCAGGTCCTTAGCGTCGACCCGAGCGTAATTATTTTTGCGGCGAGCCTTCAGTACATCGCTAGGACGGATCTCGCTGGCTGGGTTGCGTCTCACATGCCCATGGGCGATACCGAAGCGGAAGACCTGATTCGTCATTTCCAGAGCGCGCTTGGCGATATCTCGGGCACCTCGCCCTTCGATCGCCTTGATCATCGCGACCAGGTCCGGAGCCTCGATCTGCGCCATGGGCCGATGACCTAACCGAGGCAAGATGTCGGCGGCCATCCGCCGCTTCACGGAGTCCACATAGCGTGGGCTCTTTCCTTCTTGCCAATGCTCCAACCATCGGGTGGCTATCCTTGCGAAGGAATTTTCGTGAGCTACGCGTTCCGCGGTTTTCGCTACCTTTCGTTGCGCCATCGGGTCCACGCCCGTGCTCAGGAGCTGCCGCCCCGCACGGTGCCGATCCCTGGCGAATCCCAGCGATACGTCCGGATACTTTCCGAGGGTCATGAGCTTTGCTTTGCGCTGATGTCGGTAGGCCCAGCGCCAGAACTTACCGCCGGTCGGTGTGACCCAAAGATACAAACCGCCGCCGTCGCTGATTTTGTAGGGTTTTTCTTTTGCCTTCGCTTTTTTGATCTCTATGTCGGTAAGGGCCATCGTGCTTAAGGAACAATATACCCGCAATTTAGCGAGACGGTACCCTCAAATATACCCGCTTCCGACGTCGGATTCAGCTGAACCACCGTGGACGCCAAAATATGAAATCCCCTGATTTTTCAGGGGATTGCATATTCCTTCTGGACTTCTCTGGATGTCCTAAAACAAGCTTATGGCGGAGAGGGAGGGATTCGAACCCCCGATAGCCTTACGACTATGCCTGATTTCGAGTCAGGTGCATTCAACCGGGCTCTGCCACCTCTCCGTTAACTAAGTCGGCGCTTTAGTGTCCCCTCGATTTCGCGCCTGATGAGCCGATCCCTGGCCGAAGCCTGGTACTCGGGAGCGAGAGGGAGTAGCGCATGACCATTTGCAGCGTTCTGTCACGAGCAAGTCCGCGACTGTTCCGCTAGTGGATTCCGGCCATAACAAGTTTACTGGCAAAGGTATGGCGGTTGCAACGCTACGAGTATCCGTCGATCTCCGTTTCTCCTCCTCGTCTAACGGCATGCCAAGCAGCGGAGGAGTCCTCACTTGACCAGGCGGATGCTGCAGATTGAAACCGAATTCGCGGCTCTCCGCTGGATATATCCTGCGCAGGTGGTCGGTTTCCTTCGAGATTACTGAGTTACAGCGCAGCGAAGCCCAGTCTTGAATCGTGGCCGAGCAGCGGCTGATCTTTTCAGAGCGCTCAGCGAAGATATAAGGTCGGTGATAGTGTCCTTTCCCGCTGCAAGCAGATCCCAGAACGCGCGATCCCGGCTTCGTCCGACTTTAGGTACCTAGGCAGAAACTGCGGGTCTTCATGAAAGGTTAAATTCTCAGCCTTTGACAAGGGACCCGTTCCCGGAGAACTCGATACACCGGCATCGGCCCTCTTCTGGAAGTCTTTATTTCAACCGATCTCGCGTGATTACTCTGAGTCGGTATTCTTCTTTGTTGGAACAAAGGTTCGTTAGCAAGTGAAAATGTCCGCTTTTCAGTAACAAATGAAATGTCCGGTTTCATAAGTCAAGTAGCCGTAGAGGCGGTGGGAAAGTGCGAATCCCGGGTAGTGTGCGGGATTTGCAAGTTGAGAGGAAAAGTCTGTTTTGGGACTTTTCCCCTCAACGTCTTTTCCACCGCCTTGACCTGCTTTTTCGTCAACGGCGTCAACAGCTTTCCTTGCGCGCTGTAGTGTCCGACACGGTGTCCTGCGATCGTCAGGGTCAGGGTAGCGTCCAGGTGCTGATGGATGATCACCTTGCATCCAGCCAGGGTTGGGCGCCACTCGGCACGCTCGATCTGCATGATCAGGTTGTGAAAGCGTACGGTGTTGTCCTGGTCAACCGTGCGCTCGTATCGTTGCGTGAAGATCAGCTCCAGGTTCCGGTGCCGGCAAGATATAAACGCCGTACCTCGCTGCGCCGCCGGAACGGTAAAGCGGCGGTTGAATTCGGCGATGTAGTGCTCACGGAGAAACTCGTTGGCCCCTTCCAACGTTCTGATCCCGCGCAAGCGCAGTTCCTGGGGGAGCCGTCCCTGCCAGGTGGAGAAGTTGCGTTCCGAGCGGCCCCGCGCCTGCGGAGAGTAGGCGGGGATCATATGCACTCCCAGTTCTTTCATCGCCCGGCCCACCTGCGTGGGACGCTCATAATCGACCTTGCCCCCGCTCTTCGGCGTCAACCAGAAATGGGCCCCGCGGTCCGAATACAGCGCACAGAACAGCCCCTTCTGTTCGATCACTGCGCGCAGACCGGCCATCACTGCTCCGGTCGTTTCCGCCTGCGCCAGCTGCGCATAATAGATCTCGCTGGTAGCGTCATCCAGGATCACGATCAGGTCATGCCAGCGCTCGTCCTGAAACCACTGATGATGGCTGCCGTCGATGTGCAACAGCATCCCCGGCAGAGGACGGCGCTCACGCCGCTTGCGATGCACGCCGCGCTTGGCCTTGCGCTTCACCAGACCGGCCTCCTGCAAGGCCTGCTTCACCCACGTGTAACTCAACCCGATCTGATGTTCCTCGCGCAGCTTCTCATGAAAATGCCGTACGTTCAGATCGAAGTACTTGTCTCGATACAGGCTCAGAACCTCTTCCGCCGTCGCCTTCGGCACGCGCCGGCGGCTCGGTGTCCCTCGTCGACGGTCCAGCAAGCCCTTGTGGCCTTGCTCCTCCAGTCGCTTCCGCCAACGACGCAACTGCCGCGCACTGATGCCGATCAGCTCCGCCGCCTGCCACCACTTGATCTTCCCCGCTGAGGCCCTCAACAGCACTTCGTATAACTTCATCGCCCGCTCCGCCACGGTCCTCGGATAGATCTCCATGCTCTCTCGCATGGATCCATCCTTGCCGCCCGCTATGCGGACACTTCACTTGCTAAAAACACCGGACATATCATGTGCTAACGACATTTGTTGGAACAAAGGTTACCACGTCGTTACCCCCTGAGAACGTAACCAGAAAGTGGGAAGATCATGGCCGTAATTGGTGAGCGAGGATGAGGTCGATGACGCGGTAGGCCGCCCCATTACCGGACTTCCGGGGGCCGAAGTTTGACGGCCATGTCGGATTGACCGATCCCGCAGCGGTCATGGAGAGGGGGGCAGGACGTCAGCTCATCGCCAGTGCGGTCGTTTCAATCCGGTAGGCAGAGGCGCGCGCATCTCGATGGAACATGCCGACGGTTTCGAGTGAATATGCCGATAGATCTTTGCCCACAAGGCTGAGTTTTTGCAGGATGTCGGGGGGCACAGTGATGATGTCGCAGCCCGCTTCATCCGCTTGAGATACGTTGAGAAGCTCTCGGGGGCTTGCCCACAGCAATTCCGCAGCAGGACAGCAACGAAGAATCTTCCGCGCTTCTTTCATCACGGGAACAGGATCGATCCCTGTATCGGCAATGCGGCCCGCAAATACAGACACGATAGCTGGAGTAGATGAATCGAGTGCACGAGCTACCTGTTCCACCTGATCAAGGGTCAGAATTGCCGTAACATTCAGGATCACCCCCGATCCAGACAAGCGGCTCATGAGCCGGCCCATAAACTCTCCAGCCTGATTTGTAACCGGTACCTTTACGTTGACGTTGCGACCCCAACTCGCGATTGTCAGTGCCTGGATCTCCATTTCTTCTGGGTCGTCGGCAAAAACTTCGAACGAGACCGGACGGTCCACGATCGCCTGTAACACTCGACGTGCAAATGCTTCATAGTTGAGGACACCCGCTTTTCGCATCAGAGTGGGGTTGGTCGTGAATCCCTTAATTCGAGGATCGGAATGAAGAGCCATGATGTTATCGAAATCAGCGCCGTCGCAGAACAGTTTGATCCTCAGGTTCTCTATGCTGGCCAAGTTGTTCTCCTTGAGTAACGGGTTAGGATTGCCCTTGAAGCGAGTCCGAGGAGCTAGCGACGCGCCGTGCAGATGCGCCTGGGCCGGTGCAAGTTGAAATCCACTGACGCATGACCAAAAATACGAAGCGGCTGTTTCCGAACAGATAGCGCCGCCAGAGACGTCGCGGCTCGCATGCGAGGCGGTATAGCCACTCGAGGCCTATCTGATGAGTCCAGCGCGGCGCCCGCTCTCTGAGTCCAGCCTGAGTGTCGAGTGCGGCTCCCACGGCGATAGCAGCGCCTATCGGCAGCGAAGAGCAGTTATCGTGCATTGCCTTATCCGATGCACTCTTCGGCAAGCTGGTGCAGCTGGCCAGCCGCGCTTTCCAGGGCGCGGGACAGATGCGGTACTGCGCCAAGCTGGCGACTTCGGTATATGCGGGACGAGCGATCCTGGCGGCGGGTCTCTTCGTTCATGTGCAGCGGATGCACATGGTCGCGGACGCCTATACATGGGCGCGTATTTACTGGCTCGCCCCGTTCGCGGCAGCGGTAATCGCGTGCTGGATGGTAACGGTAAAACTCGGCTGGCCGCGCTTCGAGCGCGTGCGGCTGAGGGATCTCAGCGAGGGGTTGAGTTTCTCGTTTTCTAATTCCTCGATTTCGGCTTACAACGACATTGACAAGACATTTCTGGTGAGTCTTGGCCAGACCTATGCCGCCGGTATCTACTCGGCCGCATACCGGGTGATCGATGCGGCAACGGCACCCCTGTATGGCGTCTACACTGCGGCGACCCCGGGACTCTTCCGGGCGGGCGGACGCAGCATCACGGACGCCAATGCCCAGACGCGGCGGCTGCTTCTGCGGACCGTGCCGTACGGGGTGGCGGTTGCGATCGCTCTTTATATAGGAGCGGGAGTGTTGCCTCACCTGTTCGGGCCCTCGTTTCGGGGATCGGTGGCTGTCCTCCGTTGGTTGTGCCTGCTTCCGCTGTTGCGGGTGCTCCACTACGGATGGGGAACAACCATCACCGCGTCGGCATCGCAGTGGAACCGGACGGCGATCCAGCTTGGCGCAGCGGGGCTGAATGTGATGCTAAATTTCCTACTCATTTCGCGGTGGTCGTGGCAGGGAGCGGCGGCGGCCAGCCTGATCACGGATGGATCGCTTGCGGTCTCGTCGTGGGTGGTGCTTCGTGTCATCGAGCGGCGGGAGAGGATCGGCGTTGCGTCGGCTCTGGCAACGGCATCTCTGGCCGACTGACCCCCTCCCCCCGCCTTCGAGAGTTTGGCTTGTAACCGTTTGATAAGAAATGTCTTACTAAAATTGTAACGTGCAAGTGTGTGAAAAAAAAGACCTTTATTTAATTTACTCTGATTCCAAACGGGTTACGGGATAAACCTGCACTCATTTCAGGGCAGGTTTCCGAGTCCTGGTGTAATCCATTCATAATAAAGGATAAATCTGTAATCCATTCATGCCAAAAGGCTTGCGGCTGCCGCTGCTTCTTTCTAAAAGCAAAGGCCCGACAGCGTCGTAGCTGCCGGGCCTTCTATTGCTCCTAATATCTATTCTACCAAGCCGAGGGGAAATTCTCGGCCACGTTGGGCAGTTGTGTCGTCCCTGCGGGACTCGATCCAGAAGGCTGACTGTACCCGGCACTCCCGTGCCGGCCTATCGGTTATTCCGTCCTTCGGACTGAATGGGGCGGGTTCAATCCAGGCCAGGGATGATCCCACGCAAAGCCTTCGGCTTGAATGGGCACCGGTCGAGATTTCGGTAGTGTCTCAGAAACAATACCGAGATTTCTTACCCCTTCCAGGTAAGCACCATCTAAAAGCAAAGGCCCGGCAGCGCACGCTGCCGGGCCTTCTATTACTCCTATATCTATTCTACCAAGCCGAGGGGAAATTCTCGGCCACGTTGGGCAGTTGGTAGTGTCTTAAATCTGCGTATTTGAGACACTACCGGGCAGTTGTGTCGTCCCTGCGGGACTCGATCCAGAAGCCTGACTGTACCCGGCACTCCCGTGCCGGGCTATCGGTTATTCCGTCCTTCGGACTCGGGCTACGTGAATGGGGCACCGGGTTCAATCCAGGCCAGGGATTATCCCACGAAGGCCTTCGGCTTGAATGGGGCACCGGTCGAGATTTCGGTAGTGTCTCAGAAACACTACCGAGATTTCTTAGCGCTTCCAGGCAAGCACCATCGGCTGGTAGAACGATGTCTCGCCTGGCTCCAGCCATCGGATATCGCCGAAGCCTGACGCCTGCAACGCCTGGTTCAACTCGGTGCGCTGTAGCGCCCGATAGCGCGAGGCGAAGTGCTTCACGACCCATCCCTCGGCCGATTGAATCGTCAGGTAGTGGTGCAGCGCGTATTCGTTGCCTTCCCAGTGCCAGACCTGGTGAACGATCCGGTATCCCTCTTTCTGCGGGTGGAAGACGGGCGGCTGTATCGTAGGCCGGGCGACGATCAGGCTGTCGTAATCGCGCAGCGTCGCCAGCAGAACTCCGTTGTTGGTGAGTTTGGCGGCAATTCCTGTCAGCGCCAGCCGCAACTGATCGTTTGATACGAGATGAGGGAGAGCATTGTCAGCCGCCAGCACGGCGTCGAAGTTGGTTTCTTCGATAGGAGTGAGATCGGTCATATCCGCGACATGGAACGTAATGTCGAGCTGGCGCTGTCCTGCTTCTTTTCGAGCCCGTTCAATTGAGGACTTGCTCAGGTCGGACGCGACCACCCGATGTCCTCTCTGCGCCAATCCGAGCGCTTGTGTTCCGATCCCGCAGGCGCAGTCGAGAACGCGGGGAGATGCTTTGCCGGTGGCGCGCTCGAGGATAGGACCAAGAATCGAGGCCTGCCAGGCAATGCTCTGGTTCCAGTCCGCGAAGATCAGATGGTAGTACGGAGCCAGATCGTCGTAAAAGGATTCGATGAGGTCGGTCACTTCGTTTTCCCGCACACCAGAATAAGACGGCGGTGGCTGAAGGCGTTTGCTATCCTGTCCAACAATGCAAAAAAGGTCGATGCTCCTCCTTATTGCGGCCGGTTTTTTGGCTGCCGCTGCCCCGGCCCAGTCTGTCTCTCCTGAGCAAAAAGCGATTGTCGCCTATATCGACGCCAACGAGCAGGCTTCGAATGCGCTGCTCGAAAAGCTGGTGAACATCAACAGCGGGACGCACAACCTGGAGGGCGTGCGGGCTGTCGGGAAAGTGATGATGGCGCAGCTGGACCAGCTTGGCTTCAAGGTCCGGTGGGTTTCGATGGACGAGGTCCATCGCGCTGGAACGCTGGTAGCCGAGCATCCCTGTCCGGAAGCAGGCAAATGCGGGAAGCGGATGCTGCTGATCGGGCACATGGACACGGTGTTTGAGAAGAGCAGCCCCTTCCAGACCTACTCCGTCAACGGCCACATCGCCACTGGCCCGGGCGTGAATGATATGAAGGGCGGCCTGGTGGATATGATTTACGCGCTGAAAGCACTCGAGGCCGCGGGGGTGCTGAAGCAGATGGATATCACGGTTGTGCTGAGCGGAGATGAAGAGGAGCACGGCGAGCCGGTCGAGATTGCGCGCCGCGACATGCTGGCGGCAGCGAAGCACAGCGATGTGGCGCTCGAGTTCGAGGCGACTCCCCGGCTGGATGGGGTCTACTACGGCAGCGTGAGCCGGCGCAGCTCGATCTCATGGAAGATCGAGACGACGGGCGAATCGGGGCATTCTTCGGCGATATTTTCCGAGGGCAAAGGTTATGGAGCGATCTACGAGCTGACGCGGATTCTCGATGCGTTCCGGACACAGTTGCCGGAGCAATATCTGACTTTCAACGTCGGCATGGTGCTGGGCGGGACGAGTGTCACTGTTGATAAGGACGGCATCAGCGGCACGGCCACGGGGAAGGACAACGTGATTCCTCCTAAGGCCTTTGCTTCGGGGGATATCCGCACAATTTCGAACGACCAGACAGATCGAGTAGAGAAGAAGATGCAGTCTATTGTGGCGAAGCATCTGCCGAAGACGACGGCGACGATCAGCTTTGGCGAGGGCTACCCCGCGATGGCGCCGACGGCGGGTAGCAGGGCGGTGCTGGGGATACTGAACCAGGTGAATCAGAGCCTGGGGGTGTCGCCGATGCCCGAGCTCGATCCGATGAAGCGCGGCGCGGGCGATATTGCGTTTGTGTCCCCGCCGCTTCCGGGGCTGGCCGGCATTGGAGCGACGGGCGAAGGAGCGCATCAGCCGGGGGAGACGATCGATCTGTCGGCGCAGCCGATCAATACGAAGCGGGCGGCGTTGCTGATGTATCGGCTGAGCAGGATGGACGCGGGGGCGAACCTGGCTGCCCAGAGATAATCTCGGGCTGCCCCTGAGAGAATCTGCTCCGCAAAGCAGTTCTCCTAAGAGGCTAAAGCCGGGGATGTTTCAGCGATTTTGCGGCACGGTTAAAGCCGTGTCCTTTCAACACGCTCTATCGCCAAGTCACGCTCTGTCGCCCCAGGATCCTCAGGCTGATTGCAAAAAGGCGACCGACTGCAGGCCGACAACCTCGAAGCGCTTGCGGCAGCGGATATTCTTGCACGCTGCCATGTCGTCTCGGCGCACCATGTAGGATTGGGCTTTGGCGAAACGCGCGCGGTCGCGCTCGTCGGCGTGGCGGGGCAATCCATTCTTCTTCTGCCGCACCAGCCAGGAGATCTGATATTCGTCTGACTTGCCGCAATGCGGGCACGTCAGCGTATGCGATCGTTGCTCGGATTTTTCTTCGAAGAAGTCGCGTTCTTCCATGACGGCCACCTGCCACTGTTACGAATTCATTGTATGGATGGCATGGGCGGAAAGGAAGTGTTACGTTGAGACTGAAATGGCAAGGAAAAGGACGAAAAAGAAGACTTTTTCGGCGGTCAAGGCTGTGAAAGCAAACGCCCGCGACCGGGTCGGCCAGCCCAAGCCTGAGCGGATAATTGACGATACGCCCGGTGGGAAAAGGGGCAAAGAAAAGCACAAGGCTACTCTCGGGGATATGCTTGCCGGGGAGGAATAGCAGGTTTGATGCTATGCACCAAACTCGCAGCGTTTTTCCTAGGGAAACCGCTGCGAACGGCGTATGCTGAATAGGGCAGCACACCGCGTGGTGCAGCAGGGTTCGTCGCCCTCTTCGACTCTCCTCGTTTCTGAGTCTGGTCCACCGAAACTGTTCGGCAAGAATCGAGGCAGAATGCGCTCTGAGTTGATTTATTCCGCTGGTGCACAAATCCCTAACCGCTTCCTACTGTCCACTGTAGCGATCATGGCGGTCCGTAAGCTACATCTGAATTCCACCCGCGTCGAAGAGACGGCAAATCAGGTATTTACCGCTGTCGCATGCGGAAATTACGTGCAGGTCACCCTGCCTGAGCTGAAGCCGCCGGCACACATCGAACCGGTATTGGTCTCCACGGCCGCATAACCGAACCTACCAAGGGTAATCGCACGAGGCTCGCCGCGGTCGCAGTCGCTTGTTCGGGACGGCGCTGCGCGAGTCCGGGATACGCGAATCCGGGACTCTCAAATCCGGAACACACCCGCTCTATACTCGCAGCATGAGCCAGCAGTTTCTGAATCTTGTCCGCAGCGGAGATACGGCGAAGATCGCCTCCGAGGTCGAGGCCGATCCTGCTCTCGCGCGCTGCCGCGATGCGCAGGGAGTGTCGGCGCTGACATGGTCGGTGTATGCAGGACAGCCGCTGGTTCGCGATTTCCTGCGACAGCATGCCGGGGAACTGAGCGTGTCGGAGGCGGCGTGTGTTGGCGACTGCGAATGCCTGCAAAGGCTTATCGCGGCGGATGCGATGGTGGCGCGAGAAGTCTCGGGAGACGGCTGGCCTCCTCTGCATCTTTCGGCGGCGTTCGCGAGTCCGGAAGCCGTGACGCTGCTACTCGAGCACGGCGCGCACATCCACCAGGTTTCGCATAATCCCATGCGTAACCAGGCGCTGCATGCCTGTATCGCGCTGCGGAATTCGGTTGAAGTGGCGCGGCTGCTTGTTGAGGCGGGGGCCGACGTGAACGCAACGGCTGCCGGCGGGTATACACCGCTGCATCTTGCGGCGTCGAACGGAAACCGCGAGATGGTGGTTCTGCTACTCGGGAGCGGAGCCGATCGCAATGCGCGGTGTGACCAGGACAAGACTCCAGCGGACTATGCGCGCGAGCGCGGGCACGCAGAGGTCGTGGCGCTGCTGGCGTAGTTTTTTCCCAGAAATTCCGCCACCCCAAAAAGCAACCATTCCGCAGTAAGCCGTGCGGCTCCTCACAAACTCGAACACAACTCGAGCGCCTGACGACTCCCTCTAAGGAAAGAGAAAGGAGACCAAATGCGTTCATTGAAGCTGCTTGCTTTACCAGTACTGGTTGCGGGTGCAATGTGGATGGCAACGCCAACATCGCCGGCCCAGGTTTCGATCAGTATCGGGCCTCCGCCGGTCTGCCCCTACGGCTATTATGACTATCCGCCGTACATGTGCGCTCCTTACGGTTACTACGGACCTGAGTGGTTCAGCGGAGGAGTATTCATCGGCGCCGGTCCCTGGTTCCACGGTCACAACGGTTTCTACGGGCATGTAGATAATCACTATGATCCACGTGATGGCTATCACGGGCCTTATCCGGCGCGTGGTGAGCATCCGAACCCGCAGAACTTCGCTCATCATGCGGAGAATTTTCACGGGAACGAAATGCGTGACGGTCACGGGCACGTAGAGCACGAGGGACACGGCCACTAACCGATAACGAGGCGCAGGGCCGACCCGAGCCGGCCCTGCCGAGTCAGGCACCGATGGCGCGAAGAATCAGGCCTGCGACTATGCCCCCAACGGCGGGGCCGAGGATGGGGATTCCGGCATAGCCCCAGTCGGAGCCGCCCTTGCCGGCGATGGGCAGTACGGCGTGAGCGAGTCGCGGACCGAAGTCGCGGGCGGGGTTGATGGCGTATCCGGTGGTGCCTCCGAGGGAGAGGCCGATGCCCCAGACGACGCAGCTTACGAGGTAAGGGCTCACCCCGGCGGCGGCTCCAGTAGTGAGGACGAGCTTCGAGCTGATGGCTCCGATGACAATGATCAGCGTTGCTGTCGCCAACGCCTCACAGAAGAAGCTGACGGCGAGATTGCGGATCGCGGGAGCGGTGCAGAAGACGCCGAGCTTGAGGGTCGGGTCTTCGGTGATCTTCCAATGAGGAAGATAGAAGAGCCAGACCAGCGCAGCTCCGCAAAAAGCGCCGGCTATCTGCGCGGCGGCGAAGGGGGCGAGGTTTGCGAAGCTGCCGGTCTTGAGCGCAAAAGCAAGAGTGATGGCTGGGTTGAGGTGAGCGTCAGGACTGCCAAAGAGATTGGCGGTGAAGATGCCGCAGAGCACGGCGAAGGCCCAGGCAGTGGTGATGGCCAGCCATCCGGCATTTTCGGCTTTGCTGCGTTTGAGCAGGACGCCGGCGACGACGCCGTCGCCGAGAAGGATGAGCACCAGTGTGCCTACGAACTCACCTAAGTATGGAGATCGGATCAAAGAGGTTCTCGCTTTCGATGAATCACTGTGGCATGACCGCCGATTCGGGAAGATAGCTCGCTGCCAGCGCGCGGAAATCGGCTAGTTGCGAATTGACCCAGGCGACGTCGCGTCCCATCTCGCGGGCCATGATCGCCGCGACGGAAGGAGCCATTTCCAGCGTGGCCCGGGAGTTGAGGAAGAGCGCGCGGGTGCGGCGCGCAAGGACATCGTCGAGGGTGCGGGCCATTTCGTGGCGTACGGCCCAGACCACTTCGGCGGCGATGTAGGGGAGCGCCGCATGCAGAGGCTTTGCAAGCTCGGGGTCTTCCTCAGCAATGCGGGTGATGGCGGCTGCGTCGGATCCGTAGACACCCATGTTGCTCAGGCCATCGATTTCATCGTCGTAGCCGTGGATCTGGAGGTGATGCGTGCGGCACTCGCTATCGGGCAGGGCGCCGAGGGTGATTGCGTGGTCGACGCAGTCCTCGGCCATGTGGCGGTAAGTGGTCCACTTGCCTCCGACGATGGTGAGCAGGCCGGAGTGATCCACGTGGATGGTGTGGTCGCGTGAAAGGGCAGAAGTCTTGCTGGCTGCGGAGCCAGCTTTTACGAGCGGGCGGATGCCGGTGTAGACGCTGAGGATGTCGCTGCGCGTCGGCGGCCGGCTGAGGTAGCGCGATGCGGTATCGAGGATGAAGTCGATCTCCTGCTCGAAGGGGAGGGGGTCATAAGACGGGCCGTCGATGGGGGTGTCAGTGGTGCCAACTACGGTGTGCTCATGCCAGGGGATCGCGAACATGACTCGTCCGTCACTGGTGTGGGGGACCATGATGGCGGTGTCGCCGCGCAGGAAGGAACGCTCGAAGACAAGGTGAATGCCCTGGCTGGGCGCGACCATGCCTTCCACGCCAGGGTCGCAGAGGTGACGGACTTCGTCGGTGAAGATGCCGGTGGCGTTGACGATGACCTTGCCGAAGACGGTGAAGCGCTCTCCGGATTCGCGATCGAGGATGGAGACGCGGTCGACGAAGCCGTCGTCTCCCTTGAGGATTTCGGTGACTTCAGCGTAATTGGCGACGGTGGCTCCGTATTCGGCCGCGGTCATGATGAGGTGGATAAGCAGGCGAGAGTCGTCGAACTGGCCGTCGTAGTACATGACGCCTCCGCGGAGGCCGTCGGTCTGGATATTGGGCAGGCGCTCGAGGGTCTCTTCGCGGGAGAGGATGCGGGACTTGCCGAAGCCGTACTTGCCGGCGAGCAGGTCGTAGACCTTCATGCCAATGCCGTAGAAGGGCGCTTCCCACCAGGAGTAGTTGGGAACGACGAAGGCGAGGTCGTGGACGAGGTGGGGGGCGTTCTGCCGGAGCAGGCCGCGCTCCTTGAGGGCGTCCATGACGAGCGAGACGTTGCCCTGTTCCAGATAGCGGACGCCTCCGTGGACGAGCTTGGTGCTGCGGCTGGAAGTGGCTTTGCCGAAGTCCTCGCGCTCGATGAGCAGGACGTCGAAGTCGCGAGTTGCAGCATCGACGGCGATCCCTGCTCCAGTGGCTCCGCCGCCGATGACGATGATGTCCCAGGGCTCGGCGCGGGTGCGGATGCGGTCGATCATGGACTGGCGGTGCATGTTCGGGGTGTTGATGGCGTTCATGACGTCGGGGCGCTCCAGTTTCTCGATCTTTCGACCGCGTTCTTCCAGTGTTTCCGCTGCCGCGCGGCCTCATCTCGAGACATCTTCGGCTCGAAGCGGGTGTCGGGGTCGCGCAGCTTGGCGATTTCTTCGGGGCTTTGCCAGAAGCCGGATGCGAGCCCGGCGAGGTAGGCGGCTCCAAGGGCGGTGGTTTCGATGACCTCGGGACGAACGACGGGCGCGCCAAGCACGTCAGCCTGGAATTGCATCAGCAAATTGTTAGCCGAGGCGCCGCCGTCCACGCGCAGTTCGTTGCAGAGCGTTGCGGTGTCCTCGTTCATCGCTTCCAGCGAATCGGCAACCTGAAAGGCGATGCTTTCGAGGGCCGCGCGGGCGATGTGTCCCGGCTGCGTACTGCGCCGCAGGCCGATGAGGAGGCCGGCGGCATAGGGATCCCACCAGGGGGCGCCGAGGCCGACGAATGCGGGCACGAATACTACGCCGTCGCTATCGTCCACCGTGGCGGCAAGAGCCTCGACGTCGGAAGACTTCTGGATCAATCGAAGGTTGTCGCGGAGCCACTGGACGACGGCGCCCCCGATGAAGACGCTGGCTTCAAAGGCGTATTCGAGCTTTCTGTCGAGGCTGCATATCAGCGTTGTAATGAGACGGTTATTTGATAGAACGAATTTCTCGCCAATATTTTGAAGGAGGAAGCAACCGGTCCCGTAGGTGTTCTTGGCGTCGCAGGGGTTGAGGCAAAGCTGGCCGAAGAGCGCGGCTTGTTGATCTCCGGCAATTCCTGCAATCTGGACGGATTCGAGACCAAGTGTCGTTGTGACGGTTGCAATTTTGTCCCTCGACCAGACGACTTCGGGCATCATGCTCTCGGGAATGCGAAGGAGCCTGAGCAGGTCGGCATCCCATTTGCCTTCGACGATGTTATAGAGCATGGTTCGCGAGGCGTTCGTGGGATCGGTGACATGGCTGCGGCCGCTGGTCAGGTTCCAGATAAGCCAGGAATCGACGGTGCCGAAGGCGAGTTTGCCGGCATCAGCCTTCCGGCGCGCCCCGTCGACGTTGTCCAGTATCCATGCGATCTTGGTGCCGGAGAAGTACGGATCGACGATCAGTCCCGTCTTCTCCCGGATCGTCGCTTCGGCGCCGTCCTGCCGGAGCCTTTTGCAGGCTTCCGCGGTGCGGCGATCCTGCCAGACGATGGCGTTATAGACCGGTTTGCCGGTTTCGCGATCCCAAACGATCGTTGTTTCCCGCTGGTTCGTGATGCCCACAGCTGCCAGATCGCGGGGCCTTGCCTGCGACCTCCCCAGGACCTCGACAACGGAGCTGAGCTGTGAGGTAAGAATATCGTACGGGTCGTGCTCGACCCATCCGGGCTGGGGATAGACCTGCGTGAATTCCTGGTGAGCCTGGGCGTGGATTTTGCCGTCTTTTGTAAAGAGGATGGCACGGGAACTGGTGGTTCCCTGGTCGAGCGCGAGGATGTACGTCATGAGCGGGGCCGTTTACTCCCGCATCTATCTTTCATAGATTGGCGGGAAATGCAAGTGATTGGGAAAGCTCAGGGAAAGCCGGGAGCGGCACGGCGGCGTAATGCGGGCGGCCGTGGGCATCGGGAGCCGTTCAGGAATGATAACCTTAGCTTTTGCTGTCGCTGCAACAATCCAGACCAGTGAATCGTCCATAAGACTCAGTATCTGGCACGGTGTCGCTCTGCTCTCGTCCTCCTACTGTGTCTTTTTCTGCCGGACGCAAATCGTCTGCGCCGGCACTATCGGCAAATTTGTTTCCGAAGGCCCTTCTCCCAGGCAGGGTCGCGCTGGAAACACTAATGCAGCC
The DNA here is from genome assembly GCA_963724375.1 of uncultured Acidobacteriaceae bacterium. Classification (GTDB taxonomy): domain Bacteria; phylum Acidobacteriota; class Terriglobia; order Terriglobales; family Acidobacteriaceae; genus Silvibacterium. The sequence continues at coordinate 116,659 of CAVRUM010000009.1, read as the reverse complement.
TGCTGCGCTTAACGTTGCAAGCAAGAAAGCCAAGATGGAACAAAAGCCACCTGACTCTCCGACTCCACCAGATCATCAGCTGCCTGCTCCTGAGCAGGAGGCGCCAAAGCGAAAGAAGGGGCGCCATCCGTGGATCTGGGCTCTCATCCTGCTTGGGTTTGCCCTGGTTTTCTACTTTGTGTTGCGCCAAAAGCACGACACCGCGGCCCAGGGAGGGCCGGGCGGCGGACGTCGAGGTTTCGGCGGCCAGGTCACGCTGACGGTTGCGACTGCCAAAAAAGGCGATATCGGCGTTTACTTCGAGTCGATCGGAACCGTAACCCCGGTTTATACGACGACCCTCTACAACCAGGTCACAGGTGTAGTAACCGATGTCCACTTCCGAGAGGGACAGATGGTCCGCAAGGGCGATCCGCTGGTTGACATCGACCCACGGCAATACGAGGCGCAAGTGGCGACGGCCACCGGCAACCTGGAACGAGACACCAATGTTCTCGCGCAGGCGCGGATGGACCTCGACCGGTATCGCACTGCGTGGGCCAAGAACGCGATTGCGAAACAGCAGCTGGACGACCAGGAAAAGATCGTTCTGCAGGACGAGGGCCTGGTGAAGTCCGATCAGGGCACGCTGGACTATGACAAGGTTCAGCTCAGCTACTGTCACATTACGTCGCCGATCAACGGGCGAGTGGGCCTGCGCCTTGTCGACCCGGGCAATCTGGTGCAGTCGAGCGGCAGCACTGCTCTTGCGGTGGTGACGCAGATCGAGCCGATCACGGTGATCTTCACCATCGCGCAAGACAATCTGGACCAGTTGATGGCGCAAGTGCGGCATGGAGCTACGCTGACGGTTGATGCTTATGACAGAAATCAGGAGAAAAAGCTCGCCACCGGAAAGCTGCTGGCGCTCGACAATCAGATCGATACGACTACCGGAACGATAAAACTGCGCGCGCTTTTCGATAACAAGAGCGGCATCCTTTTTCCCAACCAGTTTGTGAACACGCGACTGCTGGTGACCACGGAGCACAATATGACGCTGATTCCCAGTTATGCAATCCAGCATGATGGGGAAAAGGCGTTCGTTTACACGATTCAGAACAACGTGGCTCACGTGCGCAACGTGAAAGAGGGCACCACCGACAACGGACTGACGGTTGTCCAAGGCATTAATCCAGGCGATGTTGTGGCCACCAGCAGTTATGAGAAGCTGCAGGAAGGCGCGAAGGTGCAAATCCTGAAGCAGGCGCCCGCTCAGAACTCGAACGCCGAGAGTAGCGCACCGTGAGTCCGTCCCGCCCATTTATTTTGCGGCCGGTGGCAACGTCGCTGCTGATGGCAGCGATTCTGCTTGTCGGCCTGGTTGCGTTTACGCAACTACCGATCTCGGCGCTGCCCGAGGTTGACTATCCCACGATTCAGGTTGTGACCTTCTATCCCGGGGCTAGTCCGGACGTGATGGCGACTACGGTGACGGCTCCGCTGGAGCGCCAGTTTGGCGAAATGCAGGGCTTGAGCCAGATGACCTCGACAAGCGCGGGCGGCGTGTCGGTCATTGTGCTGCAGTTCAACCTGCAACTAGACATCGACATCGGCGAGCAAGAGGTGCAGGCGGCCATCAACGCGTCGCAGAGCCTTCTACCTTCCGTGCTGCCGGTGCCCCCGGTTTACAGCAAGACAAATCCAGCCGACGCGCCTGTTCTTACGATGGCGATCACGTCGAAGTCGATACCTCTGCCCCAGGTGGAGGACCTGATTGACACGCGCCTCGCGCCCAAGATTTCGCAGCTTAGCGGCGTGGGCCTGGTAAGCATCAGCGGCGGGCAGAAGCCGGCGGTGCGCATCCAGGTGGATCCGGCCCAGCTTTCCTCCTACGGGATCAATATGGAGGATGTGCGCACGGCCCTTGCGCAGACCAGCGTGAACGCAGCGAAGGGCAACTTCGACGGGCCGCGCCAGGATTACCAGATCGACGCGAACGATCAGCTGGAAACAGGCGACGAATACAAGAATGTGGTGATTGCCTATCGTAACGGCTCCCCCGTCTTCCTGAGGAATGTCGCGCAGGTTGTCAACGGGGTTGAGAACGCCAAGCAGGCGGCGTGGATGGGGCAGTCGACTGGCGTAATCAGTCCTGCTGTGATCCTCAATGTTCAGCGCCAGCCTGGCGCAAACACGATCAGCGTGGTGAAGAGCATCAAGAAACTAATGCCCCAGCTGCAGGCGAACCTGCCGGCGGGCATCGAGATCACGACACTGACCGATCTCACGACTGCGATTCAGGCTTCGGTCGACGATGTCGAGTTCGAACTGATGTTGACCATCGGTCTGGTGGTGATGGTCATCTTTCTTTTTCTTCGCAGCCTTTACGCGACGATCATTCCCAGCGTGGCAGTGCCGCTGTCGCTGATCGGCACCTTCGGGGTGATGTACATCCTGGGATACAGCCTCGACAACCTGTCGCTGATGGCGTTGACCATCTCAACGGGGTTCGTTGTGGACGATGCGATCGTGATGATCGAGAACATCTCGCGCTTCCTCGAGGAAGGCGATCCGCCGATGGAAGCGGCGCTGAAGGGCGCCGGGCAGATTGGCTTCACGATTGTTTCGCTGACGGTCTCGCTAATTGCGGTGCTTATCCCGCTGCTGTTCATGGGCGATGTTGTCGGACGGCTGTTCCGTGAATTTGCAGTGACGCTGGCGACGACGATCGTGATTTCGGCGGTAGTGTCGCTGACGCTCACGCCGATGATGTGCTCGCGGATTCTGCGCCACAATCCTGAGGCGGAGCAAGGGCGGTTCTACCGGGCGTCGGAGAAGATGTTCAATCGTCTCATCGCGTTTTACGGGCGGACGCTGAGCTTTGTGCTGCGCTACCAGACCATTACCCTGCTGGTGGCACTGGCTACGCTGGTGCTGACGATCGTGCTGTACATCCTGATCCCGAAGGGATTTTTCCCGGTGCAGGACACGGGCGTGATCCAGGGGATCTCGCAGGCGCGCCAGAACATTTCGTTTTCGGCGATGTCGGAGAAACAGCAGGAACTGGCAAAGATCATCCTGGAGGACCCCGCGGTTGAGAGCCTGTCGTCTTTTATCGGAGCGGACGGCACGAATACGACGCTGAACAGCGGGCGATTCTCGATCAATCTGAAGCCGCTGAACCAGCGCGACAGGAGCGCTGCGAATGTGATCCGGCGGCTGCAGAAGAGTCTTACCAAGGTGTCGGGAATTGATCTCTACATGCAGCCGGTGCAGAACATCACCGTCGACGACCGGGTGAGCCGTACCCAGTATCAGTACACGCTGGAAGATCCCGACCGCAATGAGCTGGATAACTGGACGAACAAGTTTGTCGCCAAGCTGAAGCAAATTCCCGACCTGGCCGATGTTGCCACGGACCAGCAGACGGGCGCGAGCGCGATATCGCTGATGATCGATCGCGTGACGGGGTCGCGGCTGGGCATTGCGCCAGGCACAGTAGATAACACGCTGTATGACGCTTTTGGCCAACGGCAGATCAGCACGATGTACACGCAGCTCAACCAATATCACGTGATCCTGGAAGCGTTGCCGCCATTCCAGCAGGATCCGAATCAGCTCAACAAGCTGTACATCGAGTCGGGCGCTTCCAACGGGGCCAGCGGGCCCGGCGCGGCGACTTCCTTCGCTGCCTCGGGATCATCGTCGGCCGGATCGAATGCCACGACGTCGTCGGTACTCTACACGCCGAGCGCGAACACGCTGGCTCCGCCGTCGCAAGTGATCACCACGTCGAATAACGGTCCAGGCTCGAACACCAAAACATCGACTGCTGCAGCGAGCGCGGTACCTCTAGGTGCGTTCGCGCACTATCAGGAGACAACCGAGCCGCTCTCGATCACGCACCAGGGGCAGTTTCCGGCGGTGACGGTGTCGTTCAACCTGGCGCCTAACGCATCGCTCGGAAACGCCATCAGCGAGATCGACAAAGTGGCCAAGGGTATGAATTTCCCGGCCAGCCTCCAGGCGGATTTTCAGGGAACGGCGGCTTCGTTCAGGAACTCGCTCTCAAACGAGGCTCTGCTGATTCTTGCGGCGCTGGTGACGGTCTATATCGTGCTTGGCGTGTTGTATGAGAGCTTCATCCATCCGGTGACGATTCTTTCCACGCTGCCTTCGGCCGGTGTGGGTGCACTGCTGGCGCTGATGCTCTTCGGCGAGGACTTGAGCGTGGTTGCCATTATCGGCATTATTCTGCTGATCGGCATCGTAAAGAAAAACGGCATCATGATTGTCGACTTTGCGCTTGAGGCCGAGCGCGAGCACGGAAAGAGCTCGACCGAGGCGATCTACGAAGCGAGCCTGCTGCGCTTCCGGCCAATCATGATGACCACGATGGCGGCGCTGCTCGGTGGAATTCCTTTGGCGCTTGGCCGCGGAATCGGGTCTGAGCTACGGCGTCCGCTTGGTATCTGCATGGTGGGCGGGCTTCTGCTCAGCCAGTTACTGACCCTTTACACGACACCGGTGATCTACATCTTCTTCGACCGGATCGGGCAGAAGCTTTCAGGCAAGAAGCAGCCTGAGGACAAGGCGCACGCGATGCAGGAAGACCGGGTTGCGGAGGACCGGGCATAGTCATGAATATCTCCGCGCCGTTCATTCGCCGGCCCGTTGCGACGACGCTGCTGACAGTGGCGATTGCCATTGCAGGCGCGATAGGTTTCACCGTACTTCCGGTGTCTCCGCTCCCGCAGGTGGACTTCCCGACGATTTCGGTGCAGGCCAGTCTGCCAGGCGCGAGCGCGCAGATCATGGCGTCGTCTGTGGCCACTCCGCTGGAGAGGCAGTTTGGACACATCGCGGCGATCACGGAGATGACTTCGTCGAGTCAGCTCGGATCTACGTCGATCACGTTGCAGTTCGATTTGAACCGCAACATCGACGCAGCAGCGAGAGACGTCGAGGCGGCGATCAATGCAGCTCGGACGTATTTGCCGGCGAATCTTCCAGGGAATCCCACGTATCGCAAAGTGAATCCTGCCGACGCGCCGATCATGATTATCGGGCTAACTTCGGCCATATACAGCCGGTCCCAAATGTACGACTCGGCCTCGACTGTTATTCAGCAGAAACTGTCGCAGATTGAGGGCGTCGGCCAGGTTGTGGTGGGGGGTGGCGCGCTGCCTTCCGTGCGCGTTGAGGTGAATCCGACTCAGCTGAATAGTTATGGACTCACTCTTTCAAATCTGCAGTCCGTACTAAGCGTTCAGAACTCAGATTTCGCTCGCGGTCAGATTTCAAACGCCAAGAATAGCTACGACATCGTCACGAACGGCCAGATATCTCATGCCGCAGAATATGCGCCGCTGATCATTGGGTATAACAACGGCGCGGCGGTGCGGCTCTCGGATGTCGCCCAGGTTATCGATTCCACGTCGAACGTGCGTAGCGCCGGTTATCTGAACGGCAAGGAATCGGTGGTCCTGATCATCTTCCGTCAGCCGGGCGCGAATATTATCGACACCGTCGACCGAATCTACAGCCAGATAGGCTTTCTGAAGGCGGCGATACCGCAGGGCATGGAAATGACGGTGGTGATGGATCGCACTACAACGATCCGCGCCTCGGTCCACGACGTTGAGCGCTCGCTCACTGTCTCGGTCATCCTTGTCATTGTTGTTGTCTTTCTGTTTCTCAGGAGTCCGCGCGCGACGCTGATCCCGAGCGTCGCCGTTCCCATATCGCTGATCGGGACGTTCGCGGTGATGTACCTGTTCGGATATAGCCTCGACAACCTGTCTCTGATGGCGCTGACCATCTCGACAGGATTCGTGGTTGACGACGCCATCGTGGTGATGGAAAACATCACCCGGCATCTTGAAAACGGGATGAAGCCATTCGCGGCCGCGATGAAGGGCGCACAGGAGATCGGGTTTACCGTCTTCTCGATCAGCGTGTCCCTGGTGGCAGTCTTCATTCCCATTCTGCTGATGGGCGGAATTGTTGGACGGCTTTTCCGCGAATTCGCCGTGACGCTTTCGACGGCGATCATTGTCTCGATGATCGTCTCGGTGACGACGACTCCGACGATGTGCGCGCACCTGCTGAAGGCACACGACGAGAAGCATGGAAGGCTTTACCGCTTGAGCGAGAAGGGCTTCGCGGGAATGCTTGCAGGCTACCGGCACAGCCTGGAGTGGGTACTCGAAAATCCGGGACTTGTGCTGGTAGTGCTCATCCTGATCGTGGCTCTCAACGTGGTGCTAGTGGTCAAGATTCCAAAGGGATTTTTCCCGCAGCAGGATACTGGGGCGCTGGTGGGCGGAATACAGGGACCGCAGGATGCGTCGTTCCAGGTGATGAATGATTCCATCCAGAAGTTGGTCGGAGTCATCAAGGCGGATCCAGCAGTTAACAATGTGGTCGGTTACGTCGGCCAAGGGAATGGAGGATTCATTTACATCGCGCTGAAGCCGCTTAATCAGCGGAAGATCGGCGCGCCGGAGATCATCAACCGGCTGCGGCCAAAGCTCAACAAACTGGTAGCGGCCGCGGCATTTCTGCAGGCTGCGCAGGACCTGCGCATTGGGGGAAGAGGCAGCAACGCGCTTTACCAATACACGATTCAGGCAGACAACGTGCAGGATCTCTCGCACTGGGGACCGATTCTTCTGGCGCAAATGAAGAAGCTTCCCGGTCTTCAGGATGTGAATTCGGATCAGCAGAACGGTGGACTATCGGAGTATCTGACCTACGACCGCACAACCGCAGCGCGTTACGGAGTGACTGCCCAAGGTCTTGATGCGGCGCTTTACTCCGCATTCGGCCAGTCCCAGGTCTCCCTGATTTATACGCAGCTGAACCAGTATTACGTGGTGCTCGAAGTTGCGCCGCAATACTGGCAGTCGCCCGAGGGTTTGAAGAATATTTACCTGCATACGACGAGCAACGGGCCGATTCCGCTGGCAACGATGACGACAGCGACATCGACCACTACGCCATTGCAGGTGAACCACACCGGCCTGTTCCCGTCGGTCACGGTGTCGTTCAATCTGGCGCCGGGCATGTCTCTCAGCGACGCGACCCGCCTCATCACACAGATGCAGGATCGGTTAGGCACGCCGGAGACAATCCACGGATTTTTCGCCGGAACGCTCCAGGCGTATCAGCAGTCGCTCGGCACGGAACCTATCCTCGTGACAACGGCCCTGATCGCCGTGTTTATCGTGCTGGGCATTCTCTATGAGAGCCTGGTACACCCCCTCACCATTCTTTCCACGCTGCCGTCGGCCAGCGTGGGAGCGGTGCTGGCGCTGATGGTCTTCAAGGTAGACCTCAACGTCATTTCAATTATCGGGATCGTGCTGCTTATCGGCATCGTGAAGAAGAATGCCATTATGATGATCGACTTTGCCCTGATGGCCGAGCGCGAGCAGGGAATGACCACCACCGAGGCTATCTTTGAGGCTTGCATGCTGCGCTTCCGCCCGATTCTGATGACCACGATGGCCGCGCTGTTCGGAGCGCTTCCACTGGCTTTCGGCACAGGTACAGGCTCGGAGCTGCGCAGGCCGCTGGGCATAACCATTGTCGGCGGCCTGATCTTCAGCCAGATGCTTACCCTCTACACGACGCCAGTTGTCTATCTGTTCCTCGACCGCTGGCGTCTACGCGTGATGGGCGAGGAGCACGATACTTTCAACCCCAGAGCAGGCGAGGTAGCGGGATGATAGTCAACGCCACGCGCCCTGGTCCAAGTGAGAACCGCTGTATGAAACAAGAGTCTGCAAACCCGGTCCGTTCGGCCTTCGCGACAGTTAGCGTTCTGGCGCTGTGCGGCGCGCTGTGCGGCTGTCTGCCGGGTCCCAAGTATCAGAAGCCAGCCGCTCCTGTCGCAACCGCCCCAGCTTATAAGGAGTCGCCTGCCAATTTCAAAGATGCGGACGGCTGGAAGGTGGCACAGCCTCAGGAGGGGATGCTGCGCGGCAAATGGTGGGAGACCTTCAACGATGCGGAGTTGAATGCGCTCGAAGACCAGCTGGAGATCAACAACCAGAACATCAAACTCTACTTTGAAAACTACATGGCGGCCCGCGCCGTTATCAAGGAAAACCAAGCGCAATACTGGCCGACCGTAACCACCGGACCTTCGTGGAACCGGTCCCGGTCTTCAGCCAACCTCACCAACTCGAGCAGTGCCAACGTCGGACACGAAAGCACAGAATGGACTTTGCCTCTTGATGTTTCCTGGACCCCTGATTTCTTCGGCAAGATTCGCAGTCAGGTACGGGAGTCGCAATATGCAGCCCAGGTGAGCGCTGCGGACCTTGAAGTTGAGCGTTTGCTCGAGGAAGCCACCCTGGCCGAAACCTATTTTCAGATTCGTGGCCAGGACGAATTGCAGAGAGTGCTGAACGACACCGTCGTGGCTGACAGAAAGGCTCTGGAACTGACTCAGACCCAGTACGACACCGGGATTGCCAGCTATATCGCCGTGGTGCAAGCCCGTACTACTCTGCAGACCGCGGAGTCGGAGGCCCTGAACGTCGGGGTCTCGCGTGCGCAGTACGAACACGCGATCGCCACGTTGCTGGGCAAACCGGCAACGGATTTCTCGATTCCGGTAAAGCCCCTGTTGATTACGCCGCCGCCGATTCCGATCGGCCTGCCTTCTCAACTACTCGAGCGCAGGCCGGACGTTGCTGCAGCCGAGCGCACGATCGCCGAGGCGAATGCTACGATCGGTATCGGTTATGGGGCGTTTTTCCCGACAGTTACGCTTTCGGCGACCGGAGGGTTCCAGGCCTCCCAATTCACGAAATGGTTTGATTGGCCGAGCAATTTCTGGTCGATTGGTCCCCAGCTTTCGCAGACGCTCTTCAACGGTGGCCTGTATCTCGCCGCTCTCCATCAGTATTCGGCGGAATACAATTCCGACGTGGCGACGTATCGACAGACAGTGCTCACGGCTTTCCAGCAGGTAGAAGACTACCTGGCCGCGACTCGAATCCTGTCGGAGCAGATCCTGAAGCAGCGACAGGCGGTCCAGTCCTCGCAGGAGTATCTCGATCTGGAGATGTATCGTTACCAAACCGGCGTCGACCCATATATAGATGTGACCATTGCTCAGACGACTTTGCTGAACAACCAGCAATCGCTGACTACCTTAAGCGTGCAGGAGACGGTTGCCTCGATCGAGTTGGTTCAGGCGTTGGGCGGAGGGTGGGATGTATCGCAACTGCCAACGCCGAAACAGGTTGCGCAGAGGGCTAGCAAGGGCGATTACACAAGGCAAAAATAGGCGGATTTTTGCGGGTGACCGGAGTTTTTCGGGGACTAGAATGGTTTCGCACCGAAGTCAAAGGGAGCGGCCATGATCGTTCAGCATTCGCAAGAGGCGCGCCTGACCCAGTTGGAAGTTACCCAGGGCGACATCACGTTGCTCTCCGTCGACGCAATTGTAAATGCCGCCAATCAGTCCTTGATGGGCGGCGGAGGTGTGGATGGCGCGATTCACCGCGCTGCCGGCCTCGAACTGCTCGCCGCCTGCTCGCAGCTGAAGGGCTGTCAAACGGGCAGCGCCAAGGCCACTCCGGGTTTTCGGCTTCCGGCGAAGTGGATCTTTCATGCAGTGGGTCCGGTATGGCACGGCGGAACGCATGGCGAAGACGATCTACTGGCGAGCTGTTACCGGCGCTGTCTTGAACTGGCTCTGGAGCATCGCGTGAAGTCAATCGCCTTCCCGGCAATCAGTACAGGGGTCTACGGATTTCCGTCGGAGCGGGCCGCGCGCATCGCCGTCGCGACAGTGACAGAGCAGGCACCCAACTCCCAAGTGGAGGTGGTGAAGTTCGTATGCTTCGACAAGGCTACGTACTCCATTTATCGGCGGCTGCTTGGGGTTGATTAAGGTACCGGAAGTCCGGCAAAACATCTCTCAGAACTTATAGGAAAGACCGACAAGCGGAGTGGGCCGAGCCCGCATGCCGACGTTGTTCAGTTGAAAGAGAACGTTGCCGGTGACTATTACGTTGCGCCACGGGTTCCATTTAGCTCCGACACTCAGATCATTGATCCAGTAACTCGAGTTGTAGAGACTTACAGTTGGCAAGTAAACAGTTGCAGTCGGCGGAGGCTGATTTGCGGGAGTATTGGTGTAACTCAGCTTCGTGGTGGCATGCGTGAGCCGGGGCGCATTGAGGAACTGATTTCCCAGCAGATCTCCGGCGACTGTCAACTTCTTGGTTGGCGACCAGTCGGCTCCGACATCGTACTGGAGGCCTCCAGGGAGCGCGAGATTGGTGCCGGGGCGCACCAGGTTGGGGTTCAGTTCGGTCTCGGAATTCCACTGATAACCGAGCCTCACGTGAGGCGATACGCGCGAAACATAGGAAAAGACAGCGTAAGGGTTTGTACCCCACGCTCCTGAGCCGAGATAATTGCGGGCGTCTCCGGTTGGGGTACGCTCGTACAGGCCGACCGAGAATGTACTGCGCTCCGCGCTCTTGATGACGTATTTGGCGGCGAACAGGATGTCCCCTATGCCGCTGGCAATGCCGCGCGAGTTTATTGGCTGGGCAGGGAACGGACCCTGGCCGATGTTGGTAGCGGTGTCGACGATGTATTCCTGAGCGTTGAAGGAAGCGGTTCCGATCGAGACTCGTTCGATGGGAAGAATCATGGAAATGTCGAGCTTGTCCGTCGCACCGACGGTCGCGATGGCTACATATTGATTGATTTTGAAGTGTATATCGAGATCTTCCTGGGTATACACGGTGCTGGTGTTACTTATCGCTGAATATGCGAACGGAACTTGCCCGAGATTTATGCCATCAATATCAGTGAAATAGAACTGGCTTGCCGTGAACGACAGGAAGACCTGATGCCGGCCGATCGTGGGCGCCCGATCAGTCAGAATGGGGCCAAGATTGTCGTAAGTTTGGGGAACGCCGTTTGCGAAAACGACGACCGTACCCGATGAGGAGCTGGCCAATGGGAGCTGGCTGACCTGCGTGGCAATCGCCGAATTGAATCCGGCCGCGACGCTGTTGGCGTTGGCGACGGCGGAGCCGTTTTTATTCAGCGCGCCGGTCGAAAACGGAATCTGACAGACGAGTTTGTTGGAGGTCGAGCAATCGATCTGTCCCATTGCGCCAGCGCTCGATACACAGCAGAGCAGCAGCAACTGCAAGGTGCGTTTTCTCATCGGGTTCCTCGGTAAAGCGGGAATCGGCTAACGAATGACATTGACCTGGATGATTGCCTGATACGGCTGCTTGGTATTTGCGGTGCCCGGACCCTGGACTATCAGGTAATAGACGCCGGCTGGAGTTGTGTTTGTTACGGTGGTGGTTCTGTTGAAGCTGCCGCCGCAGCCAATGTTTTGCAGGACCATGCCAAGAATGAAGATTGTGCTCAGGAAGCGGAGGAAGGTTCTGCCTCGCCGTCTGCTGCGGGAAGCAAAGCCAATCAAGGCAAGGACAGGCACGCCGAGAAGGCCCGCAAGAAAGGCATCTGACTTTGTGGCGAGCTGAGAGACGTTGCCACCAGTATTGATGTTCACGGTGACGGGGATGCTTTGAACTGCCGTCGAACCTGCCGAACCGATGGTTGCGGGGCTCGCCGCGCAGCTGATGGGGATGCTCGATGTGGGCACCGGAGTTGTGCTGGGCGAGATGGTGGCGAAATCGCAGTTGAGTGACAAGGTAAGGCCGGCAGGCAGAGTGAAGTTGACGGTAGTGCTCGTTGTTGAGCCGGAAGCAAGGGTGATTGGCGTTGTGGTGATAGAGCTGACATTGACCACAAATTTGAGCGGAGAAAGACGATTTAGGCCCGTGGTGGGATCGACCGCGGATACCACGAGGGAATAGGAGCCGGGCGTTGCCGTCTTCGCATCAATGGTCATGGGGAGAGTGAGTTGGGCGCCGGCTGCCGGCGACACAACGAGCGTTGCGGCCGGACAGTTTGGTGCGACTGCATTTGCGGGTGCTCCAAAAGCAATGAATTCGCAGGTCACATTGAGAGGCGCTCCGGTTGCTGTCGCGAAGCCCTGTATTGGAGTAACGGTCACGTTGAACGGCTGGGGCGATATGGGATCCGTGGTGTTGGTGAAGGTCTGGGTGACTGTCAGTTGACCAGAGGTCGGCAGTGCCACGGAGAAATCCTGAACGGATTGCACGACAGGCATGGGGTTGCTGCTGCCGGTGTAATTGAGATCGCTGCCGTAGGTGGCTGTGATAGCGTGCTGTCCGCCCGATGTGAAGGCGGTCATGCATGTGGCGGCTCCTGTGGAGGGAGTGATGGAGACCGCCGTGCATCCTGCGATGGGGATACCGCCGTCAGTGTAGCTGACTTTGCCCGACAGCAGGACCGCCCCGGAAAAGGGCGTCACCTTTGCGGTGAGGGCTACGGTGTCATTTACGTTTTTCGGATTCGCGATGACGGAAGGGTTCAATGAAGAAGCCAGTGTTGTGCTGGTAGTCGCCGGAGTGACGGTCTGCGTAACGCTGCTGTTGCTGGTGTTGTAATCCGTACTCCCGTTGTAGGTGGCGAGGATTGTATGCGGGGAGGTGGCGGCCTGGAGAGCGGAGGTCGAGCAGGTAGCTTCGTAGAGACTGCTGCCATTCACCGCCACCACCGAAACCGGCGAGGTGCAGATTGGAGTTCCGTTGTCGGTAAAGGTTACGCTGCCCGTGAGTGGCGCAGCAGATCCGGGATAGGGCGGTGGGATCGGAGTAGCTCCGCTGAAAGGCGTGACCTTCGCTGTGAAGGTGACCGGAGTGTCGACAACAGAGGTATTGCCGGTAGAAGACGAAGCGACCGCAACACTGGTCGTGGCTGGAGTGACCGTCAAGGTGAAGTTCGCCTGTGCCATCACCTGGTTTGAGTCTGCAACCGTTACGGTGTAAGTGGTGACCGCGAGGATTACCGACTGTGTCCCGGTAATTGCGCCGGAAGAGGTATTCAGGGTAAGGCCTGAGGGCAAAGACGGCGTGATGCTGTAGCGGAGCGGCGCCGTTCCATTCGAACCCGTGACCGGCATGAATGAAGCCACCTGGTTCACCATGAGCGTTTCCGCTGGTATGGCCACTGTCGCCGTCACCGCCGCGTTTACGGTCAGGGAGAACATCGCCGTCGCGGTCGCGCCGTTTGTATCTGTAACCGTAACGGTGTAGTTTGTCGCCGGACTGGCTGCTGTGGGAGTGGCGCTGATAGCGCCGGTGGATGTATTCAGGGTCAGGCCTGTAGGCAGACCAGGAAGGACACTGTATTTCAAAGGTGCGGTGCCTCCCGAGCCTGTGACCGGCGTGAATGTCACCGGCGTCTGGCTAACTGTCAGCATGGTTGTGGGGATTGCTGTCGTTGCCGCGACCGCGGTGTTTACGGTGAGGGAGAAACTAGCTGTAGCTGTGGCGCCGTTGTGATCGGTGACCGTGACTGTGTAGCTCAATGCCGCACTGGCCGTCGCGGGGGTGCCGCTGATCTGGCCACTGGAGCTATTGAGGGTCAGGCCGGCCGGCAGATTTGGAGCGACGCTGTAAGCCAGCGGCGTGGTGCCGCCGGCGCCTGTTACGGGAGTAAATGGAGTAGGTGCGTGATTTGCCGTGAGCACCGTCGTGGCGATGGCGGTTGTCGCTGTCACGGCGGAGTTCACCGTGAGAGAGAACATTGCCGTCGCCGTTGCGTGATTACTGTCTGTAACCGTGACGGTATAACTCGTTGCAGGGCTTGCCGCTGTGGGCGTGCCGCTGATCAGCCCATTGGAAGCATTGATGGAGAGCCCTGTGGGCAGAGCCGGAAGCACGCTGTAGGTCAGCGGCGCTGTGCCGCCGCCTCCCGTCACAGGAGTGAACGGAGTCGGCGCATGATTGGCGGTCAGCACTGTCGTGGCGATTGCGGTTGTCGCTGTCACGGCGGTGTTCACCGTCAGAGAGAACATTGCCGTCGCCGTCGCGTGATTATTATCTGTAACCGTAACGGTATAAATCGTTGCGGGGCTTGCCGCTGTGGGCGTGCCGCTGATCTGGCCGTTGGTGCTATTGAGAGTCAGGCCTGCGGGCAAAGCGGGAAGGACGCTGTAGGCCAGTGGCGGGGTCCCTCCTGACCCGGTTACTGGCGTAAAGGGAACTACAATCTGGTTCTGCGTCAGCGCAGTGTTTGCTATTGATGTTGTCGCTGTCACCGCGGCGTTGACCGTGAGTGCAAAACTCGAAGACGCTGATGACAGAGTTGCGGTCGGTGACCGTTACCGTGTACGTAGTCGTCGGACTGGTCGCCGTAGGTGTGCTGCTGATCTGGCCATTGTAGGTGATTCAGGCTCAGGCCTGCGGGCAAAGCAGGAAGGACGCTGTAGGTCAGGGGCGTCGTTCCGCCCGAAGCTGTTACCGGGGTGAAGGATGTGGCCGCATGGTTTTGCGTCAGCGTAGTTGCAGGTACCGATGTCGTCGCCGTCAGTGCGGGGTTCGCTGTCAGCGTGTAGCTCTGGGTTCCGGAGAAGCCATTGCTGTCGGTTGCTTTGACGGTAAAGCCCACAGTTCCCGTGGCTGTCGGTGTTCCTGAGAGTGTTGCCGTTGCAGCATTAAACGTGAGTCCGGCAGGAATGGTGCCGGAAGTGACCGTAGGTAAATAGGTGTAGGTCGAAGACGAGCCGCCGGAAGCTGTGAATGTTTCGGTGTAGGCCTCTCCTACTGCGGCGTTCGGCAAAGTACCTGCCGGCGGAGTAAGCGTGATCGATACGATCTTAAGATTGGCTGAAGCGTTGAGCGTGGCCGTGCCGACAGTCAGGGTTGCTTCCAGCGTGTCACTGCCCGCTTCGTTCACGGAAACGGCGGTGAAGGAGGCTCCCGTTCCGGCTACGGTTGTAACGGGCCCGAGACCGGTAGCGGTACCCATGCCGTCGAAAGTCAGCGTCAGAGGCACGCCGCCCTGGTTCAGACCGCCCTCCGTCACAGTAACGATTGGAGCCGCGGGGAAAAGGCTTGCGGAGTTGCTTACGTAAGCGGCATAGCCGCCGATGCCTGAATTCGTATTAGTGAACTGGACGGCGGTGTAGTTGGTCTGGACAGCGCCGGAGTCTATCTTGCCGGAAGCGCAATAGGTGGAACCGCCTGCAGCGTGCGCTACCGGAAAGCCACGCTGGTCAGTGGTTAAGGCATTGGCTGAACCCGCGCAAATCGCCGGGCTGCCTGGCTGGGGCAGCATCGTCTGGGTTGGGCCGCCGTAGTTGGCCAGCGGAGCCAGACTGGCGGCGACACCCACTACATTGCCGCCGCTGCCGTTTGTGGGGCATCCGTTGCCAAAGCACTCTCCGCCCGGAGTGTCCGCTGTGAGAATGCTGTTGGCCACGGTCATTGTTCCGCCAATATTGGCGAGGGCGGCGCCAGAAGTGGAAGACGAATTGCCGTCGAATGTAGTGTTCGTCACGCTCAGTGAAGTGCCCTGTGTGAGAATGCCGGCACCCCCACCGGACTTACATGTATTAGCGCTGAATGTGCTGTTCGTCACCGTCAGGGTGCCGGCGTTTGCGATACCAGCGCCGTCAACCGACGCGGAGTTTCCGGAGAACGTGCTGTTGCTCACGGTCGTTGTGCCGTTGTTATAGATGCCGCCGCCATTGTTAGCCGAGTTGTTGGTAAAGGCACAATTGCTCACCGTAAGTGTGCCGTTGCTAAGGATGCCACCGCCGTCGTCGTTGGAGTTGCTATTTGCGATCGTCAGTCCTGAGATCGAGACCGTGGTTCCCGTATCGATCGTGAAGATCGTGCCGACGGTGGCCGAGTTCCCGCCGGAGACGGTCAAGAGATTCGCGCCCGGACCAGAGATGGTCATGTCGGCGGTAATTGCCGGAAGGGTGCTGAGCAGGGTGATGGTCCCGGTCGCAGTGATGCTGACCGTGCTTCCAGCGTTGGCGTTGGCGTCTGTGATTGCCTGGCGCAGTGAGCCGGATCCACTGTCATTCGTATTTGTGACCGTAAAGGTCGCGCCGGAGGCTCTCCCTGAAAAGCCGAGACTGAATACCAAGAGGCAGAAAACAGTCCGTAGCAGCAGACCGCGTGAAGCGAACTTATCTCGGCGCGCCATTGTGATCTCCGGATTTGCAAATTTAGGCACCGGCGAGCGCACGAGGATACGCTGCGACGGCAGATGTCGACGGCGAAGCGGGACCAAGGTCATCCCGATATCGGTGCAAAAATCAACAGCAAACGTTACGCACTAGATCGGTAGTGCAGAAAAGCCGTTCAGCTTCGAGGGGAACGCCACAAGAGGCGATGTCAAACTGCGTCCAGCATGGAAGCAGACCTGCAATGCTCTGACTCTTATCGCGCCAACATTAGATTTTTAGCTGCACGCCGATTGGATCAAACGCGATCGAGTTCTCTAAGAGCAGAAACGCGGTTCATTTTAGGTTGCTCAATGCGGAAGTCAAGAGTAACTGACTCGTTATTGTCATGGTAGTAAATTGAGCGGTCGCGGATGTCGTTAGCACATGATATGTCCGGTGTTTTTAGCGAGTGAAGTGTCCGCATAGCGGGCGGCAAGGATGGATCCATGCGAGAGAGCATGGAGATCTATCCGAGGACCGTGGCGGAGCGGGCGATGAAGTTATACGAAGTGCTGTTGAGGGCCTCAGCGGGGAAGATCAAGTGGTGGCAGGCGGCGGAGCTGATCGGCATCAGTGCGCGGCAGTTGCGTCGTTGGCGGAAGCGACTGGAGGAGCAAGGCCACAAGGGCTTGCTGGACCGTCGACGAGGGACACCGAGCCGCCGGCGCGTGCCGAAGGCGACGGCGGAAGAGGTTCTGAGCCTGTACCGAGACAAGTACTTCGATCTGAACGTACGGCATTTTCATGAGAAGCTGCGCGAGGAACATCAGATCGGGTTGAGTTACACGTGGGTGAAGCAGGCCTTGCAGGAGGCCGGTCTGGTGAAGCGCAAGGCCAAGCGCGGCGTGCATCGCAAGCGGCGTGAGCGCCGTCCTCTGCCGGGGATGCTGTTGCACATCGACGGCAGCCATCATCAGTGGTTTCAGGACGAGCGCTGGCATGACCTGATCGTGATCCTGGATGACGCTACCAGCGAGATCTATTATGCGCAGCTGGCGCAGGCGGAAACGACCGGAGCAGTGATGGCCGGTCTGCGCGCAGTGATCGAACAGAAGGGGCTGTTCTGTGCGCTGTATTCGGACCGCGGGGCCCATTTCTGGTTGACGCCCAAGAGCGGGGGCAAGGTCGATTATGAGCGTCCCACGCAGGTGGGCCGGGCGATGAAAGAACTGGGAGTGCATATGATCCCCGCCTATTCTCCGCAGGCACGGGGCCGCTCGGAACGCAACTTCTCCACATGGCAGGGACGACTCCCCCAGGAGTTGCGCTTGCGCGGGATCAGAACGTTGGAAGGGGCCAACGAGTTTCTCCGTGAGCACTACATCGCCGAATTCAACCGCCGCTTTACCGTTCCGGCGGCGCAGCGAGGTACGGCGTTTATATCTTGCCGGCACCGGAACCTGGAGCTGATCTTCACGCAACGATACGAGCGCACGGTTGACCAGGACAACACCGTACGCTTTCACAACCTGATCATGCAGATCGAGCGTGCCGAGTGGCGCCCCACCCTGGCTGGATGCAAGGTGATCATCCATCAGCACCTGGATGCTACCCTGACCCTGACGATCGCAGGACACCGTGTCGGACACTACAGCGCGCAAGGAAAGCTGTTGACGCCGTTGACGAAAAAGCAGGTCAAGGCGGTGGAAAAGACGTTGAGGGGAAAAGTCCCAAAACAGACTTTTCCTCTCAACTTGCAAATCCCGCAAACTACCCGGGATTCGCACTTTCCCACCGCCTCTACGGCTACTAACTTATGAAACCGGACATTTCATTTGTTCTGAAAAGCGGACATTTTCACTTGCTAACGACAATTTAGCGGTCGCGGAAAAGAAAACGACGTCGTCAATTGGCGACGTCGCAGGCGTTCGAGAATCCACTCCGGTCAGAACTGGAAGCGAAGTCCCATCGTAATTACGCGGGAACCGCCAATGGTGCCGGTGACGGAACCGAAGTTGGCGCCATTGTTCGGGCATCCATTGGAGATGGTGGCCTTGGTGCAGGAGAGCGTTCCAACTGGGAGCGTTGTCGGGATCGTTGTCGATTTGCCCGAGCCATTGTGATACGGCAGCTGGTCAAGAGCAACCAGCGCCGATTGCTGGTCCACCGGATCGTTGCTGGTGACGACCTCACCATAGACGTATCCGTGCTCGCAGTTATAGGAACTGGCTGACGTAGCCGAGCATGCGTAGGACTGCCGGATCTGGGTCTGATCCTGCGGTATGTCCAGGCTGGTGGTGTTTGTGAAGTTGAAGACGTTGAACTGGTATTCGATATTGAACCTTTCCTTTACCATGACTGCTTTTCTCAGGGAGAGATCCAGCCTCTTCTGAGCCGCCTGGCGGAAGAGGTTGCGCTGTCCGGGGGCGAAGTCTGTCTCGTAGATATCCTGCGGATCAGTGCCTGTTGAAATGGGAATGCCCTTCTCGCCGGGCGCAAGATAATGGATGTCAAGCTGGCTGGGATCGATGGTGGGAATGAAGCTGCCACCCGAGCCGCGGAATTTTCCTGAGTTGCCGGTGAGAGCGGTGTACGGGCGTTTGGGGTCTTTGATTCCGAGTACCGGGTTGAGCAGGGTGGGGAAATTTCCGAAGTAGACGCTGCCGACCGCGCCGTAAAACTCGTACAGGGAGTATGGCTGTCCGCTTTGCAGGATGGCGATTCCGCTCAGGTGCCAGTCATTGGTGAGATAAGAAAGAGCTGAGTGCTGGGCGGCAGCGTTGGGAAGGTCGACGAGGAAGCTGGCGCTGAAGACGTGGGTGCGGTCGAAGTCCGCAGGTGCATAAGAGGTGCGCAGGTCGTTGGGGTTGTCGCCGGTGAAGAAGAGTCCGATGTCGCTCTGCTCGTCGTAAGTGTGGCTGAAGGTGTAACTGGCGCCCACCTGGTAATTGTGCGAGAGCCGCTTTTCCAGATGCGTCTCGAGGGCATCGTAGGCCGAGGTGCCGACGGTCTGGAAGAGCGCCGCGTTGGGGCTATATCCGACGTAAGGCGCGCGGAAGTCGACGTTGCCGCCGTCATAGGTGCTCCACGGCTCGTTGGCGATGGGGGCGAAGTCTTCGCAATATGGGCCGCCGCAGACATTTTGATTCAAGACTCCAAAGCCATAGCTGTATTGCTCACCATGTATGGGATTGGAAGTAGTTGCGATTACCGGTTCGTTGACCGGTATCGGGATCACACTATGGCGACCGCGATTGCCGACGTAACCAATGGAGACCGCCAGATCGCTTGCCGGCTGCCACTGCATATTGAAGGAGAAGTTGATGGTATATGGCAGCACATTGTTCTTACCGTAAGCCCCGAAGTTAAGGGGGGAGGGGCAATCTCCGACCTCCTGATTCGCGATCGCGCCGCAGGTAGGAGCACTGCTTCCGTCAAAGAAAGTCGTATCCCCGGTCATAGTATTCAGGGTCGACTGCAAGGCCTCCGTAATGACCGCGGGGTTGGCGCTCGGCGGAGTATAGGGATTGACCTTTGCCAGCGGGGCGCCAAGCGATCCCCGGCCAGCAGTGATATAAGCTGCAAGCGGACTGGACTCTGTTACACCGAATGGACCGCCGATACCGCTGCCTGCCGGCTGGGAAAGATATGCGAAGTACTCGCCGCGGTCATAGTAAAGGCCGAAGCCTCCGCGAAAGACTACATTTCCGTGATTCTGCTTCGGCGCCCAGGCAAATCCGATGCGGGGGGAGATACCCCACTGGCGTCCGGTGAGAGTGGAGTTGCTTACTCCGGGCGTTGGATAGTATCTGTTATTGCCGGCAACGACGAATCCTGCATTGGCGACATTGAACCCGCTGGTCGAATCGCCGGAAACGTTGTAGAGCTTGGAATCGAAGTTGAATATGTTGCCGTATTTCTCAGTCATGCCACCGTGGTAGTCATAGCGGATGCCAGCGGTGATGCTGAGGTTGGACAACAGCTGCCACTTGTCCTGAGCGTAAGAAGAGATTTCATTCGTGCGGTAGTAGCGATTGGCGAGATTGCGGCCATTCCCGATGGTGTCCAGGACGTTGGCACTCTTTGTCTGGCCTTCGAGAAAATTCTCGAAGTTCGAAGCGGTCACCAGTCCGATGCCGTTACGGTTGTTGGTTATGTTCAGCTGGGTATAGCTATAGCCGCCTCCCAGGGAGATCGTATGCCTGCCCGTAACAAGGATCAGGTTCGTCCGGGGATTGACGCGGTTCTGGTAATAGCCCATGTTTGTGAACGCGCTGTAGGGGCCAACCTTGAGCGACGGCGATGCGGTGGTGTCCGCGGCGAACTGCTCGAGCAGCAGGCCGGGCAGGAAGTTAAATGACTGACCTGCAGGCGCTCCCGGATAGGCGGCATCGATGCCGCAGGTGGGATCGCCATTACAGGACATCTGCTGCGTGTAATAGGAGTAAGACGACATGCGGGAATAGCCCAGGGTCTGCTCCCAGTTGATGTGCGAACCGAAGGCAATCGTGTTGTCGAGCGACGCAACCTGCGATCCGTTGTTTTGTGTCTGGGGAAAGCCACCGGTATCCGACGCACTGAACGGCTTACTCACAGGAATACTCTGGTAGTAGTACTTGGCCGTCAGGTGGTCCGTGTTGGTCAAGTTGTAGTCGATCGTAGCTGTGGCCTGATTGCCGGTCATCACCGAGGTTCCGATCAGGGTGACGTTGGGGACGCCGTACTGAAATGGTCCGGCCACCTGCGCCGAGGGAATCAGGTATTGCCCATTGGGCAGCCTGGCATTCAATAAGCTCTGAGCCACCGGGCTGATGGTGCCGGTAAATGGCTCTCCAAGCCACGATGTTGCCGTAGCGGTGAGTCCGGTAACAGAGCGGTCGTCCGTAAGGCCTGACGGTACATTGAACTGCGAGAGCCCCGTGGACTGGTCAGAATCGTAAAAATGCTGGAATGCCAGGAAGAAAAATGCCTTGTTCTTCTTGATGGGGCCGCCGATCGTTCCTCCGGTTGTCCAGCGGTGTAATGGAGGATCGACGAGAGAGCGGGGAAATGCGCCGACTCCCTGCGTTGAGAGCTGATATGCCTGGTTGAAGAAGAAGGGCGACGCATTCATGGAGTTGTTGGCGAACGTGCCATAGACCTGGCCGTGCCAGTCGTTCGTGCCGCTTGCAGTGTTTACGTCAATTTGAGCACCGCTGGTAGCGCCCTGCTGTGCGTCGTACATGGAAGTGTTGACGCGAAGCTCGGTGATGAACTCGGGCGGTGGAGAAGGCAGGTTGTTGCCGTTTGAACCGTAGACCGAGGTTGCGGTGGGATTGGCACCGCCGATAGTGGCTGCGCCCGCGGAAGACGAGCTGGAAGTACTGCCCGCTCCGATGTTGAAGTTGTAGCGCTGAGAGGTTGAACCGCTTGAGCTTTTTCCATTGAAGATGTTGGAGACATCGACGCCGTTCACCTGAAACGTGTTTGAGGTGTCGCGCTGGCCGTTGGCCCAGATAGGTTGATTGCCGAGGCCGGCATTCGTGTCGATTCCGCTGAGCAATTCAGCGTTGACTCCCGGGGAAAGCACCGCAAGCTGCGTGAAGCTACCGGTGGCGAGAGGAGTCAGCGCGATCTGCTGCGAATCGAGGGTGTAGCCGTTCGTCGTGTCAGTCGCGTTGAGAAGAGGATTTGCACTCACCGTCACCGATTCGGAGACCTGGCCCGGCTTGAGCGCGGTGTTGATGGTAGTGGCGCGCGCCTCCTGCACCGCGATCGCCGGCAGCCTGGTTGTTTGGAAGCCATCATGAGTGATGGTGATCGTATAGTTGCCGACCGGCAGATTGAGGATTTCAAAATACCCGTTCTTCTGTGTTTTGGCCGAGCGAGTCAGGCCGGTCGCATCGGCGGTGATGGACACCAGCGTGTCAGGCACAGCGGCGCCCGATATGTCAGTGATGGTGCCATTGAGCGCGCCGAGTGTCTGCTGCGCCCAGGCAGAGCTAGCGAGAAGACTTATCGTGGGGAACAACAACAGAACGGACAGAACGGAACGGATGCTCGAAGAGGGTTTCATGGGCTGGCCTTCAATCCTGTTAGCGCTAGTAATGCATGGTTTACACAGCGATAAATCCTGATTGGTGGGTACTTCGCTCAGTACGAGATGCCCAGAGTTGGAAAGAATTAAAGCACAAGAATGTCGATCGCCCGAACACTTTCTCGCGATCAATGCTTTTTATACTGTGGATTTCCGGGGCCGAGAGGCCTCTCGATTTGCAGCGGGCCGGCCCGCGAACAGCAAGGTAAATCGATTGATAAGGGCATTCTGTAACTTTGTCTGGTCTCTTTCTCTCAACCACGCTTTCGAGGATGTCTTCCACACTGGGTTTGGGCCTGCAGCAGGCAAGGCGGGCCCTGGCTATTCTGCTTGGCGTGCAGCGGGCTCGACGATAGACTGCTATCTGTATTCTTCCGACTCCGCGGGCGCTTCCCGCGATGAAGCGATCTTGAGACAAATTCATGGTGACTCTCT
Organism: uncultured Acidobacteriaceae bacterium; assembly: GCA_963724375.1. Taxonomy (GTDB): domain Bacteria; phylum Acidobacteriota; class Terriglobia; order Terriglobales; family Acidobacteriaceae; genus Silvibacterium. Next base: position 94,121 of record CAVRUM010000009.1, on the reverse strand, counting down.
CTCCCAGCCAGGAAAGCCCGGCGAACCACGAAGTTGCAGTACCCGAAACTGCGCCTGTCGAGGCAGCGCACCAGGACGGGATGACTGCGCTGCTTCGGGAGATATGGCAGGGCTTCCGGCGCCCCGATTCGTGGACTCCAGCGGCACTGATCCGGCTGGCGTGGGTTTTACCGCTGGTGACGTTTTTTTCCTGGCTGGGAATTGTGCTGTCGCACCAATCGGAAGGCATCGCAACTATCTGGTTTTCGAACGGGCTGATTTTCTCGTTGCTGATCACACAGCCAAAACAGCGGTGGATGCCATATTTTCTGGCCGGCCTGGCGGCGGATACGCTGGCCGACATGCTGTACGGCGATCCGTTCAAGCTGGCATTCGGAGTGTCGCTGGCGAACTCGGTGGAAGTGGTGACGTCGACCCTGCTGCTGACGCGGTGGTTCGGGTACCCGCTTGATCTGAGGCGGCGACGCTCGCTGATCGGGTTTCTCGTTGTCACGGTAGTGGGAGCGACTGCTCTGACAAGTGCGCTGGGCGCTTTCTGGACGGTGCAGCTTACCCCGGGGACATCGTGGTGGGAGATGTTCCGCACATGGTACCTGGGCGACATGTTGGGGATGGCGGTGCTGGCGCCGCTGATCATTATGGTTCAGCGGCCCGGATTCTTCACGATGTTCGAACGGCGAGAGCTGCCGCATACCCTGATCGTTCTGGCGGCGCCGGTGCTCGTGACTACGCTGGTGTTCACACACAGCAACGATCCGCTGACCTTCTTCATCTTTCCAGCGTTTTTGCTCGTGGCGTTCCGGCTGGGCCTGGCTGGAACGGTGGTAAACATCCTGCTGGTGACCCTGATGTCGATCGGCTTTACGATCAAGGGCCATGGGCCCCTGATGCTGATTACCGGCCAACATATGCTGTTGCACCGGATCGTGATCGCACAGGTGTTCGCGGCAGTAGCCATCTTCACGATGTTTCCGATTGCGGCAATCCTCGAGGAAAAAGAGGAACTGCAACGGTCGCTGGCGGCGAGCGAGGCACGGTTCCGTAATCTAGCTCTCAAGGATGAGTTGACGGGACTTCCGAACCGAAGGGCGTTCAACCTACAGTTCGCGCGCGAGTGGGACCAAGCGTTGGCAAAGCAAAAAAGCCTAGGGCTCGTGATCCTGGATGTCGACCAGTTCAAGCAATATAACGACGTGGCGGGGCATCCCGGGGGTGATGCGTGCCTACGTTCCATCGCGCAGGTGGTGGATCGGATTGCGGATCAAGCCCAGGCGATTCCGGCGCGGATCGGCGGGGAAGAATTTGCGTTGATCCTACCGGATACGACACTGGAGCGGGCCAAAGAAATTGCGGAATCGGTACGGATCTCGGTCGTGGATCTGGCTCTCCCGCATCCGGCGACGAGCTCGGGTTTGCAGACAGTGAGCCTTGGCGTCGCGGTACGGCAACCCCTCATTGGGCAAGCGTCGATCAAGCTGATCCAATACGCCGACCAGGCACTTTACGCAGCCAAAGTGGCTGGTCGAAACCAGGTAGCCTGCGGCTAAGAGATACGCGTTCACCGACGTTCCCACAAGACAGCAACTCTTGATGCGACCGCAAGATCACGGGTGGAATTTTCTCTTCAGGATTTCTGATCAATGCGGATCAAAAAGAGTCAGGCTCTGGCTTCCTCTCGTCGCTCTTTAAGGGGTGCTGGGAGGTCAGCAAGACATAATTCATTGCCATAACGATGAGCGGCGGGCAGCAAACCTGAGAGCCGTATCCGGTACACGTCGATTTGCAAATGCTTGGCATCAGTCCGTAAACAGCAGCATTGCAATGGTTATTCATCTTCAGCGACCTCTCTCAAAGAATGCAAGGCCGAGAATCCCTGATGCCCGGAGTGTGAATCGGCGGGAAGCCGATGCACGCCTGCAAATTTGCCTAAGGACTCTCGACCTTTTGAAGCATTTTGACTCATCGTCTCGCCAGGCGATGTGACGGCGGTCACGAGGCATGAGAAACAACGCTGAATCTTCCGATTACACTCGCGCCGGGCCGTTTCATGCCGGTCTGGGAATGGTAAGGACCGGGCACTCGGCGCTTCGAATGGCAGTGCTGATCATGCCCATGACGCCGGGATCTGCAGGATGGTGCTCGATGCCGAACAGGATAAGGCCGGCATGAATTTCGCGAGCCCGTTCGGAGATGCGTTCACCATCGAGGCCGTGAACAAATCTCCAAGTAGCTGGTACACCGGCAGCTTGCAATCGCTCGCATAGTTTTTCCGCCGCTGCTTCATCGGCACCTGTTCGGGCGGGAGCGTTCTGGGCAGTGGATCCGCTGCCAACGCCATGGATAATTTCTACCCCGGCCTTAAGGCTCTTCGCGAACGCTTTCACGAATTCTGCAGCGGCCCCAGCTTTTGGGGGAAGAGATGAAGCACACAGGAGCATGTGTATCTCACCCACGCCGCGGTTATGCAGTACTGCCTCCGGGCCCACAGTCAACACCGCGCAGGGCATTGAGCGAAGCATAAATTCGGCGGTGGAACCGAGCCGAGGAAGGTCCTTCCTGTGCCCTTGCGCGCCCAGAAGCAGGAGATCGGTCCCGCTCTCGGCTGCGAGCTGCACGAGCACATCGGCAACTGTTCCCGCGCGCTGCATGACTTGATTGCGGATTCCCTTTGAATTTAGTCCCTGGGCTATCGATTGCAGCTGCTCGGCTATTTCGTGGTGGGATTCCTTCAAATGGGTCAATCCGTCTACCATTGCGTCCGAAAACTCTGAAGGGGACTGAATGTAGGCAACGGTCACGAGCGAATTGAAAATCCGGGCGAGCGAGATCGCATATTGGAGGGCTGTTTGTGAGGCCTCTGAGGCGTCGTAGGCGACCAGGAGTCTTTGAAAGAGCCCTTCTGCCGCTTCTTTTTCGTGGATGGCAACCGCAGGCTCGTTCATATAAATATCTCCAGTATTCTGTTGGCCTCCTGCTGCCTGTGCCGCGCGCATGCCGCAACGCAGCAAGCATTTGCAAGGGGCCATTCCTACAGAAAACGATGTCATACCTGCGACGAAACCGCTGTGACTGCCGTCACCCCGGACTGATGTCAGGAGAGAGCCTCACCTGATATCTGCGATAGGTGATTCGACCGGGGGGCCTTAGAAATTGAACTGTCCACGCGCGTTGCGGCGAGCTACAATCGTAGTTCAATTCGTGGCAGTTTGACGGGCAGGCAATGGCACGTGCATTGTGGTTTGTTCCGAGTGCTGTTCTGGGCTAACGACTGGCCGCTCAACGATGTCGCTGACGAGACCAAGAAACTTCCGCGCAGGCAAGCGGCAACTCAGCACAGACTCTGGTTCTAAAGGCTAATGGGGCTGATGAGGACCGTGCACGTGCAGGCAGGCTGGAATTGGATCAAGCGTCTCGAAGTGTGGAGACCTCGTACATTTCTTAGACTCTTGATTCCGGGCATTCTTCTATCTTTGAGTCTTTCCTCCACCGTGGGGGAACCAGATGCAAAGAACGTCCTCATTCTCTTTCATTATCCTGCGCCCGTTGTAGATCCGGCTTACGTTGACCTCATTGAATCCTTATTACGAGCCCGCGTTCCGGGGCGGGTCAACTTCTACATCGAGCACATGGAGGCAACGCGAATAGGAGACAAGGCCTACGAGCAAAATCTGACAGATTCCCTTCGAAATACCTATAGAGGCCGCAAGCTGGATCTCGTGATGTTGTCGGGTTATCCGTCGCTCGATTTGGTGCTGACACATCGCAACCAATTGTTTCCTGGCGTGCCCATTGTCTACTTTTCCCTGGAGAGCAGCAAAATAGCGGGACGGACGTGGCCCGGGATCACCGGAGTAACTGAGACTCAGGATGTCAAGGCCGCAATAGATCTCGCACTCCGCCTTGATCCGGATACCGACGCTATAGCGATCATCACTGGTAAGTCAGAGATAGAGACGTTCTGGCTGGGAGAACTCCATTCCGAGCTCCTGCACCATCGGAGTACGCTAAGGGAAATTGATCTGGTGGATCTTCCAACAGACCAGATACTGCAAAGAGTTGATCAGCTTCCGCCAAAAACCATCGTCTTTTTTGAACTTCAACCACGCGAATCAGTTCAACCTGCGATTGGTGTGTGGGATGTCCTGGAGCAGATCGGACAGCGTTTCCCCACTTATTGCATCTTTCCCTATCAATGTGTGGGACACGGCGCAGTAGCAGGCATTGAATCGAGCGGCAGGGACGAGGTCATCACATTAGCCGCAACGCTTGCGGCGCGGATTCTCTCCGGTGAGAAGGTGGATACCATTCCCGTTGTTCACCCTTCGGGAACCCAGACACTGGCAGATTGGCGGGAGCTTCAGCGGTGGCACATCCCGGCGTCGGCGCTCCCGAAGGACACACGCTTCTATAATCGTGATCCAACGCTGTGGGAGCGCGACCGCAAGTATTTCGTTCCTGCCCTTGTGCTGATCGTAGCCCAGGCGCTGTTGATTGGTGCTCTGCTGAGGCAGCGAGCGCGGAAGCGAAAGGCCGAAGCGGTGCTGCGGGAGAGCGAGAAGCGCTTCCGGGTGATGGCGGATACGACGCCGTCGCTGGTTTGGATGTGCGATTCCAAGGGGACGGTGACTTACCTGAATGAGCGCCGGACTGCATTTACCGGACCAGACCCGGACGTGGGACACGGCGATACCTGGATCAAAGAGACCTGGATCGAATACGTGCATCCGGACGATCGCCGAAACTTTGAGGACGTTGTTTCGCAGGGACTAAAAGATCGGCAGCCGTTTTCGAATGAGTATCGATTGCGGCGCAGCGACGGGGCTTACCGGTGGATGTTTGATGTGGCTTCTCCGCGATTGAATGGGGATGGATCATTCGCGGGTTTTATCGGCTCGGCGATCGATGTGACCGACCAGAAGGTCGCCCAACAGGCTCTGGAGAAAGTAAGCGGTCAGCTGATCGAGGCGCAGGAGAATGAGCGCAGCCGCATAGCGCGAGATCTGCACGACGATATCTGCCAGAGGCTGGCGCTGCTGTCGATGGAACTGGACCAGGCCAATCGCGGTGCGCCTGAATCGACGGACGCAACGAAACAGCGGCTGCGAGAGATCCGGCAGCACTGTTCGGAAATCGCGGTGGACGTACAGTCTTTGTCGCACGAGTTGCACTCCTCGAGGCTGGATTACCTGGGAATCACGGCCGCGATTCGTGGCTTTTGCGCTGAATTTTCGCGGCAACATGAGGTCAGCATCGAATTTACGGATACGGATGTGCCGGCTGATATTCCGCGAGAGATTTCGCTCTGTCTGTTTCGTGTGACGCAGGAGGCCTTGCACAACGCGGTGAAATACAGTGGGGTGAGGGATTTCAGGGTGGAGCTGGCGGCGATGGCCGAGGAGATCCAGCTTGCGGTAAGCGACAGGGGAAGGGGCTTTGATGTAGAGGCAGCCAGGAAGAATCACGGGCTGGGGCTGGTAAGTATGCAGGAACGCGTGCACCTGGTGCATGGAAGCCTCTTTGTGGAATCCGAATCGGGGAAAGGAACGAAAATACTTGCGGTTGTTCCGCTGGTGAGTGAGAGGCAGGAACCTCCCGCGGAAGACGGCATTCAGGAACCGGAGGGTGTGGCGGGGGCAGCGTGAGGAAAGCGCAAGATCAGCCCGATCGGAATCGGACCATTCGTTTCGGCGTCCGAGGAAAATTCGCATTTCTAAACGCGGTGGTTGCGGGCGTTCTCCTGACGCTCAGCGTTTCCTCCGTCTCGGCGCAGCCAAACTCCAAAAAAGTGCTGGTGCTATCGGGTGGCCCTGGCCACAGTGTATCCATCGACTTGATGGAATCCACGTTGCGGAGCAATGTCCCATGGCCAGTGAAGTTCTTTTCTGCCGCGGAGCTGGAAGTTCCCCCGTTCGACAGCAAAGCCTACCAGGATAGGCTTGCCGAAGCTCTCAGAGAAAGCTTCGGGAATGAGAAACCGGACCTTGTGGTTGCTGTCATGGATCCGTCCCTCCGCTTCGCTCTTCAATATCGGGACAAGGCGTTTCCCGAGGTGCCCATCGTCTTCATGTCAATCAGCAGCCCCCAAGCCAGTCGCACGAAGTTCCGCTGGCCTGGAGTTACGGGCGTGGTATCTGCTGTTGGGATCAAGGAGACCATCGATCTGGCGCTTCACCTTCATCCGGACACAAAAGCAATCGCAATCGTCACGAATGTTTCCCCGACAGAAGACGATTATTTTGCAGCTGCGCACGTCGAGCTTTTACGCCGCCGGGACAAGGAGATCGACGTGATTGGACCGCCGGGCAGCGAGCTGCTTCAGAAGGTTGCCGCGCTTCCGCCTCATACAGTGGCTCTATCCCAGCTCTGGCCGCACGACTCAGATGACGCCGCGGTCTACGAGGCTGTCTCCGCGATCGCGAACCGCCTGCCGACCTACTGTATATTTACAGGGCTTTGCATAGACCACGGAGGAATCGGAGGAGCGTATACCGATCCGAGGAACGACGCTGTGCTCTCGGGAGAGCTAGCAGCGCGGGTTTTGGAGGGTAAGCGACCGGACGATATTCCCCTTGCCCAGAACTCCAATCTTAAGGTTGAGGTTGACTGGAGGGAACTGCAGAAGTGGCATATTCCGAAGTCGGCGTTGCCTGCAGGAAGTGTAATCCTGTATCGTCCGCCCTCGCTGTGGGATAGCTATCGCAAATACGTCATGGGCACCATCCTGGTGATTACCGCCCTGCTGCTGCTGATCGCCGGGCTGCTGTTGGAGCGGGCGAGAAAGCGGAAGGCGGAAGCTCTGCTGCGGGAGAGCGAGAAGCGCTTCCGGGTGATGGCGGAGACTACTCCCACGCTGGTGTGGATGTGCGATTCACAAGGCAAGGTCACGTATCTGAACGAGCGGCGGCTGGCGTTTACCGGGGGCGACCCAAAAGCGGGATACGGCGACTCGTGGATCGAGTATGTGCATCCGGACGATGTAAGAAATGTGAAGGATTGCATGGCGCAGGGGCTAAAAGATCGCGCGTCATTTTCGAGAGAGTACCGGTTGCGACGAAGCGATGGAGCGTATCGATGGATGTTTGATGTGGCTTCTCCGCGGCTGAATGGGGATGGATCATTCGCGGGTTTTATCGGCTCGGCGATTGATGTGACCGACCAGAAGGTTGCCCAACAGGCGCTGGAGAAGGTGAGCGGACAACTGATCGAGGCGCAGGAGAAGGAGCGCAGGCGCATAGCGCGCGATCTGCACGACGATATCTGCCAGAGGCTGGCGCTGCTGTCGATGGAACTGGACCAGGCCAATCGCAGCGCGTATGAATCGGCGGACGCGACGAAGCAGCGGCTGGGAGAGATCCGGCAGCATTGTTCGGAGATTGCGGTGGACGTACAGTCTCTGTCGCACGAACTGCACTCCTCGAAGCTGGACTACCTCGGAATCACAGCCGCGATTCGTGGCTTTTGCCTGGAATTCTCGAAACAACATGAAGTCAGCATCAAGTTTACGGATAGGAATGTGCCGGCCAATATTCCGCGAGAGATTTCGCTGTGTTTCTTTCGCGTTACTCAGGAGGCGTTGCATAACGCGGTGAAATACAGCGGGGTGAGGGATTTCAGGGTGGAGCTGACGGCGACAGCAGAGGAGATCCAGCTTGCGGTAAGTGATACGGGCAGGGGCTTTGATGTAGAGGCAGCCAGGAAGCATCACGGACTGGGGCTGGTGAGTATGCAGGAACGTGTGCACCTGGTGCATGGAAGCCTTTTTGTGGAATCCGAATCGGGGGAAGGAACGAGAATACTTGCGGTTGTTCCCCTGGTGAGTGAGAGAGACAAGTCCGAAAGCGGTATGGAAGAGCAGGAAGGTGTGATTGGCGCGGTCTGAACAAACCCAGCGCTCACTGATAATATTGTGGGCGTCAGCGAGACGACGGAGTGCAAGTAGAAATCGATCAAAACATGGGGGCCGGGAGGAACTGGGCGTTCATTCTCCAGTTCAAACGCAATGACACGGACAAGGATTCTACTGGCCGACGATCACACGATGTTTTGCGCCGCGTTGGAAAAGCTTCTTGTACCCGAGTACGAGGTGGTCGCACGGGTAGGAGACGGCCGCTCGATGGTAAAGACAGCATTGGACATAAAGCCAGATCTGGCGCTGGTTGACGTGGGCATGCCGCTGTTAAACGGGCTGGATGCGTGGCGGGAGCTGAAGAAGCTGCTTCCGAAGCTAAAGATCATTTTTCTTACGATGAATCCAGACCCCATCGTCGCGAACGAGGCGCTGCGGCTGGGCGCATCGGGCTATCTGCTGAAGAGCTCGGAGAGCGAAGAGCTGCTGCTGGCGGTTCACAACGCGATTCGCGGATTGACGTATGTGACGCCACAGATCCGGGATGCGATGGCGGAGATTTTCATTCGGGATCCAAAGCTGCTGAATCGACCCAAGGAGCTAAGCGACCGGCAGCGCGAAGTGCTTCAGATGCTGGCGGAAGGCAAGTCGATGAAGGAAGTTGCCTACATTCTCCAGATTTCCCATCGAACGGTGCGTTTTCACAAATCGCGCATCATGGAAGAGCTCGGGATCAGGAACAATGCCGAGCTGGTACAGTACGCGTTGAAGCACGCGATTATCTCGCCACGCTGATTCGCACAACGTACTGAGTAGTAGCCTCGCAAAAGCCATCTAACTACTGTCACTTCAGACAGTAGGCATGGTTTCCGGCACAAGAAACAATGGCTTCCAGGGTTTCACGGGCCGGAGTGCGGTCTTTTATGGGCAAGACTCGCGTACTGCTTGCTGACGATCATCAGACTGTCCTCCAACGGGTATGCGAGGTGCTCGCCGATGACTTCGATGTCGTGGGCACAGTGAATAACGGCCGGGATGCCGTGGTGACAGCGCTTCGCCTGAGTCCTGATGTGCTGGTGATGGATATATCGATGCCCATTCTGAACGGACTACAGGCGGCCCAGCAGCTTCGCGCCGCGAAGGTGAAAACCAAGCTGGTGTTTCTGACGGTGCATACCGACTGCGACTTCGTAAACGCAGCACTCGCCGCGGGGGCGTCGGGATACGTGACAAAGTCGGATCTGGCTACCGACCTGATTCCCGCCATCCAAGAGGCCCTGGCGGGACGAGTTTATATCTCGAAGTCGGCGGTGCCATGATGCCTGTCGCAACCGACAGTTTTCGGGGCGTTCCCTATGTAGTGAAGTAGAAACGTAACTGTCGACAAACGCATTGAAGAAGGTACTATGTAATCTACAACGTCTAATCCCAAGTTAAACCCTCAGGAGAGGCCGCTCTGAAAGGTGCGGCACTGCTGAAATTGTCAAGGAGAATGCCATGTCATTTCCGTCACGAGTTCGAGCAGCGTGGGTTGTTGCCATTGCTGTGGTTCTAACCTTTGGCTTTGCGCAGAGAATGTCCGCCCAGGACGATGTCGTTCACATTGTGAAAGGTGTGGTCAAGTCGGTCGATAAGGGCACCAAGACCATGGTGGTCAAGACGACCGACGGTACGGAACACACCATCAAGTGGACAGACAAGACAGCAGTCGCTGGTGGCAAGGATGTGGGCGACGCTGTTTCAGAAGGAAGCAAGGTCTCCGTCAAATACACCGAGAAGGCTGGTGAAAAGACCGCGATCGGCGTGAAGGATGCAGGCAAAGCCACTGCAAAAGCAGTCCAGTAATTTTCCTCGCGATTCGGGTCCGGCAGGTTGCATCAACCCTTTGATGTAATCTGCCGTTCGCATTGAGGCCTAGCGAAGCTCTTCCTCCGCCAAAACCGGCGCTGCGTGGGCGCCCCCGAGAGGATGAGCCGGGCCGGCAAGGCTCGAAAATGGCGCTAGAACGCTTCTCCCACTCCAACGCTCCACGTGAAGTTGTCTTTGCCCCAGGCAAAGTCGGTGCGCAAGTTCACGTGGTACTTCTTGCTCAGCATGTAGCGGATGCCGGTACCTCCGGCGGGAAGAAACTGATTGATCCGCAGCTGGTCTCCGCCCGGTGTGACTGAGCCCACACCACCGAAGCCCACCAGGCCGAATCGCCAAGGGAGTACCAGCCGGTATTCGAGCTGCGTCGCAAACATATACCTATCGAGATAGCGGCCTGCCGTGTAGCCGCGCAGCTCGTTGCTGGCCCCGTAAATACAGTTGCCGTAGAACGGCGGCGATCCGCCTGTTCCGCACCAATAGAAGTTGTAGGCCAACACCTGCTTATCGGTGAGGCTCCAATATTTGTTGAAGGTGAATTTGTAGGACTGGAACGAATATTTGCTGCCGAGGTTATTGGCAAAGAAATCGCCGGTGAAGTCGATCACGCTGCCCTTTAGGGGGTAGAAGCGATTTGGGCGGGAATCACGCCATATTTCCATGCCGAGAGCGCGCAGATCTGTGTGCAGGCCTACGTCCGGGGGAATAGGCGGGATCTTTTCGGAGGTTGGTTTGAGGGTGATAAACGAACTGCCGTCGATGAAGCGAATTCCACCATAGAAGTCCCAACCGATGCGGCGCAGGGTTTTGAATAACAAGAAGTGGCCTGCCTGCTCAAGAGGCAATTTGAGCCCTGCATTGCCGTTTGCGAATCCGACGCCGTAAAGGTTGTAGTCGAGATTTCCTTTGGCATAGATGGATTCGACTTCGTAGCGGGCCTTGTCGAGGTATAGATCTGTGCCGAGGCCCCATCCACGAGTGCCATCGTCGGTGATCAAGCCTGCAGCGCCGAAAACCGAAGGTTCGATTTTCTTGTCTTTTGCGGGGATCGGAGTAATGTAGCCAAGAACCGGTATGATACCTGCGCCGAGCGCGGGGCTCACGATCGGAAGGGGCGCTGCGACAATGGATCCGTTCGGGTCCAGTTTCCATCTGTGCTTCTTGTCGTCCTTCTTATCCTCTTTCTTATCCGAATCGGACTTATCGGAATCCGCGGACGATGCTTTATCGGTTGACGGATTCGACGAGGAAGATTGAGTGTCGTGCTGCGGGTTCTCTGTCGTGGCTACCGGGGCGGGCACGCTTTGCATGGATCCACGAGCAGCGTCCGCCTGCGCGCGGCAAAGAGATACCCCACCGAGCGCGCAACATACGAGCAAAATCCAAGCCGGGAATTTCTTCGGGGCTTTGATGACATTCACGAGGGCCTCCGCACAAGCCGGAGCATCCGTTCAGAATTGCCCAAAAATCCGGGACTCAAATTTGCCGTGGAGCGATTTTGGTCGAGCCGATTCGAGATAGGTCACAAGGGCTACAGTCGCATCCAGAAACGATGATCACAACTGTCGCTTGTGACAGCTTTGGCAAACCCGCCCTTTAAGCCTGCGCTGTTGAAGTGCAGCGATTTCGACGTTGACTGTCGCTTTTGACAGTTTGCAGCAGTCCTTCTTTCACGTTCAAATGGCAAACGCCTGACCATCCGGTTTTCTTTGAAGCTATACCGGTTGCTTCAAGCAACGGGATTGACGTGGCCCGAGCTAATCCAAGCCGCTGACGGCAGAGTTTGCGTGGGCACGATCCGAAAGGAGAGCAAATGAAGCTTGAAACAAGGAAACGCAGAGTGGTGCTGGCGGCACTGCTGGTGCTCGCCTGCGCGCTACCGGGTTGGGGGGCCAGCGGACACATGCAGGCCACACAGGGAAAACAGCCCAACATTCTGGTCATCATGGGCGACGACATCGGCATGTGGAACATCGGCGCCTATCACCGGGGAATGATGGCGGGCAGGACGCCCAACCTCGACAAGCTGGCGAAAGAAGGAATGTTGTTCACCGATTACTACGCAGAGGCGAGTTGCACGGCGGGCCGTGCGAACTTCATCATGGGTGAACTGCCGATCCGCACGGGAATGACCACGGTGGGGCAGGCCGGCGCCAAAATCGGGATTCCCGCTGAAGCAGTGACCATAGCCACGATTCTGAAGTCGATGGGCTACGCCACCGGCCAATTCGGCAAGAATCACCTTGGCGACAGGAATGAGTTCCTGCCCTGCGTGCATGGCTTCGATGAGTTTTTCGGTTATCTGTATCACCTGGATGCGATGGAAGACCCGGCGCATCCCAACTATCCGCAGAACCTGTTGAATGTCGTCGGCCCGCGCAATATGGTCCATTGCTGGGCTACCGATACGGATGACAAGACCGAGATGCCTCGATGGGGGCCGATCGGCAAACAAAGAATTGAGGACGCCGGCACACTCTATCCCACGCGAATGGAGACTGTCGATAACGAGATTCGCGACATGTCCATCAATTTCATCGACAAGGCCAAGAAAGACGGCAAGCCGTTCTTCGTGTGGCTCAACCCAACCCGGATGCACATCGTGACACACCTCTCTCCGAAGTATGAAGCGATGCGGAACTCAGAGAATGGATGGTCGGAAGAAGAAGCCGGCATGGCGCAGTTGGACGACGACGTCGGCCTTGTGATGCAGAAGCTGAAGGACATCGGTGAAGACGAGAACACAATTGTTCTTTTCACCACTGACAACGGCACCGAAGTGTTCACGTGGCCTGATGGGGGTCAGACGCCATTCGCGCAATCTAAAGGGACAGTCCTTGAGGGCGGTTTCCGCGTACCCGCGATCCTTCGCTGGCCGGGCCATGTGCCTGCGGACTCGGTGCAGAACGGCATTTTCTCCGGCCTGGACTGGCTACCCACTTTTGTTGACGCGGCTGGCAATCCGAACATCACCGAAGAGTTGCTCAAGGGGAAGACAATCGGTGACCGGACCTACAAGAATCATCTGGATGGCTATGACCAGATGGCCGCGATCACCGGGAAAGGGCCGTCCGCGCGTCATGAAATCTTCTACCTCGGGGAAAGCACGGTCGGCGCGGTACGTATTGACGATTACAAGTACCGTTTCATTGACCAACCAGACGGCTGGGTGGGTCAAAAGACCCATCCTGATATACCTTACATCACGAATCTGCGTCTCGATCCTTTCGAGCGCACCGGCTGGCCCAACAACGGGACAAAGGACGGTGCCGAGCAATACTTCGATTGGTTCAAGTTCCAATTCTGGCGCTTCGTGCTCGTCCAACAGCTAATGGCCAAGGAAATCCAAACCTTCCTCGAATACCCGCCGATGCAGCGCGGCGCCAGCTTCAACCTTGATGCGGTCAAGGCGGAGATGGCGAGCAAGATGGCCCAGGCAGAGGCGGCAGCCAAAGGCCCCAGCAACTAACGGGAACGACATTCAGGTTGGGCGGCTCGCAAGGGCCGCCAACCGATGCAGGAACCAGCCAGATTCAATCTGGAATGATGTAAAACGCCAGATCCAGCAGGCAGTCTGGAACCACGCAGGCCAATAAACCCACAACAGAGCGGGCGACTCCTCAAACCAGGGGAACGCCCGCCGTATATCCCCAGAAGACAGACGAGAAGTAAGTTGCGCCCTCGCTGTTTCGAACGAGGAAGCGCTTTCATCGGGCGCTGCATTGCGTCCCGCTGAAGAAGTGACGGGAACGTTCCGCAAACCCACGGCAGGCGGTACCAGCTTCGGTTACGACAAGAGCGGCAAGCCGTTTCTCACCAAGGATCCGAAACTGTTGCTGAACGACAATAACGCCGGCAAGCCAGAGGGCATCCACATGATGATCGGGCGCGTTCCCTATGCTGCCTTCGGCAATTCAACCGGAGACCGACAGATGCTGGAATACACCACAGCCGGCAGCGGCGAACGGCTCGCGATGCTCGTGCTGCACGACGATGGGCAGCGCGAGTATGTCTACGGTCCCGCGCAAGGCCTCCCGGACACGAAGATCGGCACATTTACCCAAGCGCTCTATGACGAGGCCAAGTCAAAGGGCTGGATTGTTATCAGCATGAAGAGCGATTGGAGGCGCATCTTCGCTTTCGAGTCGTAGGCAGCGCGGTGCGGGGTGAGATTCAGATGGGCACTTCTCGTGTGGCCGGATGTATCGCAGCGTACGCGCAGGATACGCAGTTTCTACCGGATGCATTACGTAAACAACGACAAGCTCTATCTTTATGACATGACGAGGCTATCCGCCGCCGGGCTAACTTCCTGTGATGGCGGCTGAGGACGGGGCGTCCTTCACGCAGCGAAAGCCAAGGTGATTGGTCCCGGTGCTGACTTCACCCTTGCCTCGCGTACCGACAATGTAGCGGGAGCAATACTGGTCGGTACAGAGAAAGGATCCGCCGCGGTGGACCTTCTTGGGCTGATCCGGCTCGGCGGGGTCATACGGGTGATCGGGGCCCTGCGGGTTGCGCGCGACTCCGCCCTGGTCCGCGAGCTGCTGGTAGTAGTCGGGGCGATACCAGTCTGACGTCCACTGCCAGACGTTACCGGCCATGTCGTAGAGGTTATAACCATTTGGAGGGAATTGCGCGACGGGAGCGATGCCCACGAAGCCGTCTTCACCGGCATCCTTGTCTGGAAAATGGCCCTGGTGAGTATTGGCCATCCACTTTCCATTGGGGCGGAACTCATCCCCCCATACATAGGGTTTTCCGGCAAGTCCGCCGCGCGCGGCGAATTCCCACTCCGCTTCGGTAGGCAGGCGCTTGCCGGCCCATTTCGCGTAGGCTTGAGCGTCTTCATAGGCAACCTGGACGACGGGGTAGTTGTCCTTACCGTTGATATTGCTCTGCGGGCCGAGCGGATGCCGCCAGTTCGCGCCGGGGATGTAGGTCCACCACTGCAGGTGATCGTTCAGCGGAACAGGGTGGTCAGGAGGAGCGAAGACGACCGAGCCGGCGACGAGGTTTTCGGGCCGCGCACCGGGAAAGTCTTCGGCCCGCGGTTTACGTTCAGCGACGGTTACATATCCGGTGGCCTTAACGAATGCGGCGAACTCCGTGTTGGTCACATCGGTCTTGTCGATGTAAAAACCGTCGACATAAACGCGATGAATGGGCCGCGCATCGAGCGTGGCCTTCATGCCTACGTCATCCATGTCGGGCGGGTCGGCGGCTCCCATCGAAAACTCGCCACCAGGTATCCAGACCATACCTTGCGGCGCCGGAGCCGGTGCGGGTCTGTGATTCACAACGGTCGGGCCGAAGGCCTGCGGTGCAGCCTTTACCGTAACGGCCGGCTTCTTTTCACGAAAGGCAAACCAGTAGACCAGCGCCAACAATGCCAGAAGACCGGCGACGCCGATAACCCATTTTCCAGGTGATGCTGTCTTCCCTGGCGACGCTGTCCGGGTAGGTGCTGATTTCTGTTTCGCTTTTCGCGCGGCCATGCTGCCTTCAGGCTTGTAAATGGTCTAATAGAGCTTAATTCTAATCCCGTTTCCATTCGACGGAGGGTGTTCCCTCGGCGTTTTGATGAGACCGCATACGACGTTTTTCGTCACCTGTCGCGTGCGACAGCAGTCTTACGCAGCGAGCTTGAGGGAATGCAAGCCGGGTAAAACTCCCCAAAAACCGCGCGGGTAAAGACAACCTGTCATAAGTGACAGTTGTGTGCTTAGGGAGAACAAAGTACTTTGTGGCCCTCAGTGCTAAAAGGTCTCAGATTCATCGCGAAAGGAGCGACGGAATATGCACTTACCAAAAAAGCTTACGATGGGTGGCCTGAAATATGCAGTCCTGGGTGCCATCGCGGTGGGAATAGTAGTGACTGCGGGAACAACCGCTTCTGCGCGGGATAAGTACGAAACCATCGATGCGCAAGCGTTCGGCACCGGCACACAACTTGGTCAGAACATCGGCGTGACGCTGAACATCTACGAGTTTTCGACGCCGGCCGACAGGACAATGCTGGTTCAGGCTTATGACAAGGGACAGAATCAAGGCCTCGTAACCGCGCTCGCGAAAATGAGGGCGGTCGGTCACGTCGAGATCACGGGTACGCTGGGCAACGATTGTTCTTATATCGCGATGACGCCCACGCCGACGGGCCGGAGGATCGTCTTCGTCACCAACCGTCAAATCAGGTTCGGCGAGGCATGGACGGACAGTCAGACGATGTCCTTTGATCTGACTGCGGGCATTCTGGAAATCAACGATCAGGACAAGAGCAAGAGCACCGGGACCCTGTATCCGGCGGCACAGCTGGTTCTTAACAAAGACGGCAAGCTGCAATGGGATCTCAACCAGAATCCCTGGAGGTTGTCGGACGTTATTGACTGGAAGGGAACTGCCGGAGTCAACTAGCGCTGCTGCTTCGGTCCGGTATAGTTGGTTGGCAACGCTTCTCAGACAGCGAGGTAAGTTATGGCGTCTTATCGATTCGTAATCAGGTACGCAGTGCCCGTGATCGTCCTTGCTCTGCTGGCGCAGAATCAGAACGCGCACGCCCAGAAGAAAAACTCATACGCGTGCAAGGAACCTGATCCCACGACACTCTGCACCCCGGCGAACACCTGTACAGAGAATTGCTCGGTCGACGTCAAGCGGACCTCGCAGGCGGCGTCGGCTACTCCCAGCATTTCCGGGGCGAAGGGCAATTCAACTTTTTGTGTGAAGGCGGGAACTGAGGTGACGTGGAAGAGCGACACAAAGCATCAGGGCTTTGTTGTCGACATGGGCCCGAACTCACCCTTTGATCCCGCGGACATCATCGGCGGCTCGGAAAAATCAGTAACTACAACGGCCAAGACACCCGGCTGCTACAGGTATTCCGCGGGTGCGTGCCTCTCCGGTGCAATCTACGGAATGTGCGGAACGGGGTATGCGGAAGTAGTCATCCTGAAATAGGAATAATGGGCCGTTTGCCGGAACTGGCCCAGTTCTCGATTATTTGCGAAGGCCGAGAAGATTAACTCCTCGAGCCGACGCCGTGGGCTGGCTTCTTTGCGCGAGGCCAGCCCCCCTTTTCTTTCCGGTCCGAGAAACTCCGAAGCCAGGGAGTCCACTTGCGGAGGCCGCTATCGTGGGGCGCGGTCCACCCGCGGTATTCCCGTGCGGCAGTTGCAAGACATTTCGCTACTGGTCCAAACAGAGCATCTGAGGCACACTTCTGCTCAATCGAACGAAATTTTGATCGGGATTGTCGGCGGGGACTGTCGCTTTTGCCAGTAGAAGCTTCTGGTATTTCCCGGATAACTTGTGGTTGCTGGCAGAAGGCCGGCGAGTGATTCAGAGGTTTAGCTTGATCGCGTTACGCATCCTGATCGCAGTGACGATTCTGGCGCTCACCATACCGCGCGGGCGCAAGTGGAGGACAGCATGGAGCCGGTATCAACCGCGTTCGAAAAGACCCTCGCTTATGGGTTGAGTTGCATTCTGGTCTTTGCCACGATCCCGGGAGGTGGCGCGTGGTCACAATCAGCACCGACGACCTCAACCTCAAGCGATAGTTCTTCCTACACCGGGCAAGGCGCGCCGCTGACCACGACGGAGATTGATTCGCTTGTGTCGCCGATCGCTCTTTATCCCGACGCGCTGGTGGCCCAGATCCTCAGCGCAGCGACATATCCTGACCAGATCGCAGTTGCCAACTACTGGATGCAGCAGCACAAGGACCTGACGGGCAGCGCTCTGATGAAGCAGGTGAACACGCAGTCGTGGGATCCGAGCGTAAAGGCGCTCACGCAGTTTCCAACTGTGCTGAACAACATGGCTCAGAACCTTTCGTGGACCTCGCAACTGGGAGATGCCTATCACAATCAGGCCTCGGAGGTGATGGCGGCAGTTCAAACTTTGCGCAAGCAGGCCCAGGCAGCGGGGAACCTGAAGACCACGCCACAGCAGACGGTGAAGACCGAGACACAAAATGGGACGCAGGTGATCGTCATCCAGCCGTCGAATCCGCAGGTGATTTATCTTCCGAGCTATAACCCTACTGTCGTCTACGGAACTCCATATACCGCGCCTGGCTACAGTACGGGCGATCTGGTGGCAACGGGGCTTCTTTCGTTCGGAGCGGGGATTGCCGTCGGAGCCATGATGAGCGGCGGCTGCTGCGGGTGGGGATACAGCAGCTGGAGCTGCAACTGGTACGGCGGGGGTGCCTACTATCACGGCGGCGCTTACTACGGGAATGCAGCATGGCATGGCGGATACTACGGCGGCTACAACAACGACTACGGCTACCATTCGAACTACAACAACGGCTATCAGCACTACGGCGATAACAACTACAACCACAGCAACTACAATTCCGGCAATTTCAGCCACAACACCAACGTCAGCGGTAACACGGTGAACGTGAATCACGGAGATTCGGCCGGCTCCGATTCGTGGAACAAATCGGGATGGTCGAATTCCGATGCCGCGCGTGGCTGGGGTTCGGGCAGCGGCGACAGCCGGTCATCCGCCTTCAGTAGCTATGGCAACCACTCTGGCGGCTTCGGCGGTGGCGGCTGGGGAGACCGGTCTTCCAGCTCGCGTGGCTGGGGCAGCATGGGCGGCGGCGGGGGCTGGGGCGGTGGCCGCTTCGGCGGCGGTGGCGGCGGTTTCCGCGGTGGTGGCGGGTTCCGGAGATAGGCCCCATAGGAGCGCGCGTCGGACGGTTGGGCCCGCAGCGAGGCGCAGAATGACGAATCGAGGCACAACAACGGAGGTTGCAATGTCCCTTGCTCAGACGGCGATTGCCCGGCGAACGACGGCGGCGCTGCTTGTAGCTCTCACCGTGCTGGCCGCTTCCTGCAATAAGCAGAGGCAAGAGCAGCCGCAGGCAGCGCAGAATACGTTTGCGTCGCCCGACGACGCGGCGAATGCATTGGTCGCGGCGGCAAAGTCCGGCAACGGCGAGGATGTGCTGGCTGTGCTCGGGCCAGGGTCGAAGGACGTGGTCAGCACGGGAGACGCTGCGAAAGACAAAGCCGACATGGCGGCGTTTGTCTCCGAATACAACACGATGCACCGCTGGCGCAAGCTGCCGGATGGCGGTGAGCTCCTGATTACCGGCGCGGACAACAAGACGTTCCCGCTGCCGCTCAAAAAGAGCGCCGACGGTCAATGGTCTTTCGACGTGCAGGCCGGCAAGCAGGAGCTGCTGGCGCGTCGGATTGGCAGAGACGAACTAGCAGCAATGGATGTGTGCCTGGAGATTGCGGCTGCGCAGCATCAGTACTTCTCGCAACATCACGATGGCGCGAGCCAATATGCGCAGAAGTTCATAAGCGACGAGGGCAAAGAGAATGGCCTGTACTGGCCCGAGGTTCAGGGCCAGCCGAGGAGCCCGCTCGGACCGCTCGTTGCTTACGCTACAGCACAAGGATTGCAGATCGAGCCCAACAAGCACGAGCCATTCTATGGCTACTACTTTGCAATTCTGGACAAGCAGGGTCCGGAGGCAAAGGGTGGCGCGAAAGATTACGTATCCGACGGGAAAATGACGGGAGGGTTCGCAATTTTGGCTTATCCCGCACAGTATCGGCAGTCGGGCGTGATGACCTTCCTCATCAATCAGAGTGGGCCACTACTTCAGAAGGACCTCGGGAGCAATACCGATCAAGCCGCTGCGGGTCTTACGGAGTTCAATCCCGACAAGAGCTGGACGGTTGTGAGTGATTGACGGCTCGGTGGGAATCCATGGGTCTCTGTGGGGGCTCGCGGCCAATGCCAATCTCGTGAATTGGAGCGGCGATTGGGCCTGGGGGATGCCACTCATTATCTTCACGGTGTTGATTCATGTCCTGACTTTCGGCGTGATTAGCCGGCAGACACTGAATGCATCCAGCCGCACGATCCGACGCTACCCGGTTAGCGTGTTTGTTGTGGTCGTCGGCCTCACCACATTGTTAGCGACAACTCTTCATGCCATAGAGGTGGCAATCTGGGCCGTTGCGTATCGGTTTCTCGGCGCGTTGCCTGACAACCGGTCCGCGATGCTTTACTCGCTGAACGCTATGACGAGCTACGGGCATGTCGGCTTCGGCCTGGGCGACCATTGGCGTCTTATGGGTGCCCTGGAAGCACTCAACGGGTGGCTCTTATTCGGCCTCAGCACGGCGTTCCTATTTACTGTGATTCAGAGGGTCTCCCTGGGTTCGCGGCGGAAGGACGGTAGCAGGGCCTGAGGGTTGTTGCACTGGAAGTGTGCGCGTTTTGACAGGGGCGTCATTATGGAAGGCGGGGAATACAACATCGACGTGGCTCATCACCTTAGTGAGCACGGAAAGTCGTCGGCTACCACGCTCGGGCACCAGATTCTGGAAATTGTCGAGGCCGTCGTGTTGGCTGTGGTGGCCATCAGCACGGCGTGGAGCGGATATCAGTCGGCCCTCTGGAGCGGACATCAGTTCGAGCTGTATGGTCAGTCGGGCAGGCTGCGAGTTCAGGCGGAAGCCACCACCGTCACAGCCAACCAGGAACGCCAGTACGACGCCGCAACCGTAGTTGAGTGGCTCAAAGCTGAGTCGCAAGGGCAAAAGAAACTCGCCGAGCTTTTTGAGCGGCGCCTTCTTCCCACCTTCCGTCCCGCCTTCGATGCCTGGAAGAAGACCGATCCGATCAATAATCCGAACGCCCTGCCCGGACCCGAAGGGATGGCTGAATACCGCAGCCCCAGAACAGAGGAGGCGGCGCTGTTGAACCGGCAGGCGACAGAGGCCTTCGAGCAGGGCAACCTGGCCCGCCAGCGCTCTGACGAATATGTGCGAGTGACGGTTACCCTGGCGACGGTCCTGCTGTTGATGGCGATAAGCCAGCGCTTCAAGGTCCACTATGTCCGGGTTGCCTTGACGATCGCCGCTTCGCTGCTTCTGTGCTTTGCCATCTATCGCGTGTTTATGCTGCCCCGAGCGTAGGTCTGGGCTCAGCGTGGGAATGACCGGCGCAAGACAGGTTGTGTAACCGTGTTTCGCCATGCGGTAGGCTTGATGGTGTTGGAACGGATGGTGCATGGAGCCTATCGAGATTAAATCCGAAGGATGTCGCTGGGACAGCCTTAGTCTGGGCGAGGTGATGCTGAGGCTTGATCCCGGAGAGGGCCGTATTCATACCGCCCGACATTTCACTGCGTGGGAGGGCGGCGGCGAATATAACGTTGCCCGAGGCTTGCGGCGCTGCTTTGGATTGCGGACCGCCATAGCGACAGCTCTTGCCGACAACCCCGTGGGTAGGCTCGTCGAGGACTTTATCCTGCAGGGTGGCGTCGATACCTCGTTGATCCGATGGGTCGCATACGACGGCGTGGGACGGGCGGTGCGGAACGGACTGAATTTCACCGAGCGGGGATTCGGCCTGCGTGCCGCCGCCGGCTGCTCCGATCGCGGACACACGGCAATCTCGCAGACAAAACCGGGCGATTTTGATTGGGAGGCGATCTTCGGGGTCAACAGCTCACGCTGGTTCCATACGGGCGGTATTCTCGCTGCGCTTTCAGAGTCGACAAGGCTGGTTGCTGCCGAGGCAATGGACGCGGCGCGCAAGCACGGCACGCCCGTTTCGTACGACCTGAACTATCGCGATTCTCTTTGGAAGGGCATTGGCGGAAAGGTAAAGGCGCAGGAAATAAATCGCGAGCTGGTTCGTAAGGTGGACCTGCTGCTGGGGAATGAAGAGGACTTTTCGGCGATGTTGGGGATCGCCCCTGAAGGCGTATCGGAAGACTTTGGTGAGTTACCCGTCAGGAGCTACGAAACGATGCTGCGCGAGGTAGCAGCGGCGTATCCAAACCTGAAGCTCGTCGCGACTACGCTGCGCACTGCGCATACCGCAAGCCGAAACGCATGGGGAGCCATGGCACTTTACCAGGACGAGGTTGTGCTTGTTCCACAGCGCGACATCGAAATACTGGATCGTGTGGGCGGTGGTGACTCCTTTGCTTCGGGGCTCATCTATGGACTGCTGGCCGGCAAGCCGATTGAATGGGCAGTGCGCTGCGGAGTTGCGCATGGCGCGCTTGCCATGACCACACCCGGTGATACCAGCATGGCCACGCGAGCGGAAGTGGAACGTGTGATGAAGGGGAGTTCGGCGAGAATCGAGCGCTAGCTGAATATGAAGGCAGAAAAGACGAAGGAATTTCTCGAGCGCGCGGCGCTCATTCCCGTGTTGCGGGCGAGCTCCGTTGAGCTGGGACATGCGCTCACAGATGCGATGATGGCCGGTGGAATTACGGTCGTCGAAGTGACGATGACCGTGCCGAATGCGATCAGGCTGCTGCGAGAGCTGAAAGAGAAGCACGGTGAGCGTCTTTTGCTCGGCTCCGGCACGGTGACGGATGCCGAACAGGCGGAAGCCACCATCGAGGCAGGGGCCGAGTTTGTTGTGAGCCCCAGCCTGCATCTGGACGTGATTGCGAAGACGAAAGAGCTGGGCAAGGTGTCGATTCCGGGAGCGCTGACTCCTACGGAAGTGATTACAGCGTGGAGGGCGGGAGCCGACTATGTGAAGGTCTTTCCCTGCTCCGCGATGGGCGGAGCAAGCTATCTGAAGGCATTGCGCGCGCCGTTTCCCGATCTGAAGCTGATTCCGACCGGCGGGGTTACTTTTCAAACCGCAGTAGATTTTTTGAAGGCCGGAGCGTCGGCGTTGGGCGTGGGTGCGGACCTGGTGAATCCCAAGGCCATTGCGGAAGGCAAGCCGGAGCTGATCAGCGAGATCGCGCGGGCATACCTGGATATCATCCGGGCGGCGCGTGACTCGTGAGGCCGACTGAGACAGCTCCTTGAAGATGGGGATCATTGAGAAATTTCGGCTGGATGGGAAGCTGGCACTCGTGACCGGGTCGGCGAGCGGCCTTGGTGCAGCCATCGGTCTTGCATTGGCCGAAGCTGGAGCTTCGGTCGCATGCCACGGAAACCGGCGTCCGGCCGATGAAACAAGTGCGCGGATTCAAGCTCTCGGAAGAGAATCGCAAAGTTTCGCAGCCGATCTGTCCACGCCCGACGGAGCGGACTCGCTCTACAAGGAGGTAACCTCCGCGATGGGCGTTCCCGAGATCCTGGTGAACAACGCCGGCACAATTCATCGGGACGCTGCGGAAAAGCACGGCATCGAAGAATGGTCGAGGGTGCTTCAGGTAAATCTGACCAGTGTTTTTCGACTAAGCCAGCTGGCCGCGCGGCCGATGCTTGAGCGCAAGCGCGGAAAGATCATCAACATCGCGTCGCTTCTTTCCTTCCAGGGCGGTATCCGCGTTCCCGCCTATGCGGCATCGAAGGGCGGCGTGGCGCAGATGACCAAAGCTCTGGCGAATGAGTGGGCAGCGAGCAACGTACAGGTGAATGCCATTGCACCGGGTTATTTCCGCACTGAGAACACTTCTGCGCTGCAAAAAGACGAGGTGCGAAACCGGCAGATAGTCGAGCGGATTCCTGCGGGACGCTGGGGCGAGCCGGAGGATATTGGCGGCGCGGCGGTGTTTCTGGCGTCCTCAGCCAGCGATTACATAACCGGCGAAGTGCTCGTTGTGGATGGCGGATGGATGTCCCGCTGACCCGCGAAAGAGATGAGGTGAAATAGAAGGGCGTCAACCCGGATGGGTTCAGCCCTTCTGTGTGCTGTCGACCGGAGACAGCGTCTAGGCTACGTTCAGCAGTCTGCCGAAGAAGGCGCGATAGCGTTGAAGCGCGATGCGCAGATCTTCGGTAGAGACGTTCTCGCCATGGTCCCACTGCTTTTCGAGGCCGGCGCGCTCGTTCGCGAAGCCTTCGGCGAGACGCTGCATGACGGAGGCCACAAGGTGGTCAGCCTCCTCGACGGAGCGGCGAGGCTCGTCGACGAAGCCTGTCTGCACATTGCTCCAGCGCGAGCGGTAATCGTTGATTTCAGCTTCGTTGAAGAGCGGGCCGTCCATCTCCGACGGATTCGGACGGGCATCAAGAGCAGGCGTGGCGCCAGTCTCCCAGTTGCGGCGAATTTCTGGTGTTTTGCCGGTTGCCTGTCCAGGAAGACTCTGTGCGTCGTTCTGTATGAGCAGCGGCCGGGGCGGATCGTCGTTCAGAGCCTCTTCCGGCAGGTTCGAATCGATGGCATAGGCGCCGGGCCTGCGCGCAAAGTCGGCGGTGTTGAGGGGTTCATCGGTGGTCGGATAATTTTGGAGCGGATCGTGACTCCTGACTGGTTCAGCCATTACGCTACCTCTCTTTTTGGACCGACCGGAGCGGGCTCCAGCAGGTCGTCGAATAACGATCTGTAATAAATCATTGCCTGACGCATATCCTCGGTTGTGGCCTGCCCTTGCTGATGACGGACGGCAATCTCATGCGCAGCGCGATAGTTGCTTACGACCTGCGGGTGTGTAACGGAGATATCCGCGGCGCGTTGCTCGAAGTCAGTCATCGGATAACCGCGCGCACGCATGACGCGGTCGACGAGCTGGTCGGCCTGGCTTACGGCGGCCTGCGGGTCGTCGACGAAGCGGGACTGGACGCTTCTCCAGTCGGTGATGAAGCGCTCGCGCTCCTCGGCCGCGAGAGGCCGGAGGCGGAACTTTTCGACGCGCTTTTCGCGTTCGAGAAGAGTGGCCTCGGCTCTGCGCGGTCCTATCTCGCGCACGATTTGGTCGTACTCTGGTCCGTAACGCCGTTTGAGTACTACCGTTCGCCGTTGACGAACCACAGCCCAGATAATCAACAGGACGGCGATGACGGCTATGACGATCAGAGCAACTATTTTTGGATCTACGGTTGTGGCCATCGCAATTTTCCCTTTCCCTCATTGAGGGATGCAGGGGGCAGTGCGAGGCGTTGCACTGCGGAAAATAAAGCCCCGCTCGCAGGAGGTGCCGCTACGGATGGCCCGCCGTCTTTTCAGTCAGATCGAGGCGCGTCTTCCATGGGTCGGGACCTGAGACGGCTCCGTTGTCGGTGAAGTCGAGCAGAATATCGGCCTGTTGCGAATAGGCCGGCCAGTTCGGACGGCCTTCGCCGTTGGGATCGCCGGTCTTTGCGAACGAAGCCCAGTAACCGATCATGGTGGCGGCCATTGAACGGTCGGACGGGCTGAGCTTGTCTCCGAAGAGCGGTTTGACGGTATCGAACACGAACGGTAGCTCGGAGGCATGGCCGGCGCCGTCAACTGTGGCGCGATCGGATACGCGCACATAGGAGAAGCGGTATTCGTACGCAGGCTGCCCTGATGCGGCGACCTGCCGGACGACGAAACGCATCGGCTCGACCAGCAACTTATCCGATGCGACAGCCGCGCCGACCACTTTCACATTATTGCTGTGAGTCGGATCGTAGGCCGCATAGGCCTTGAACTGGTTGAATCCGAACGGGGCCAACACCTGCGGCATGGTCTGGGCAAGATTGAAGCCGAGGTCGCGGTTGGTAGCGCCGGCCATAACGGGGATCTTTGCCTGGCGACCGGCAAGAAATGCTGCATCCGCAAACTCGACGACGACTACGCCGTCGATCATCGGCCCGGCATAGGTCTTGATCGCCTGAAACATAGTCATCATATTCAACCCGTCGACGACTGCGTCCGGCGGGAGCTTACGCAAGGCGTCCAGGGCTGCAGCATCGGTTCCGGAGATGCCCTTGGATTTCGCAAACCCTAGCCCCGCGGATTCCCCTGTCTGTTTGAAGATACTGCCCTTGCCCTTTAGCTGTGGCCACTCTGGGCCGCGTGCCGGAGCCGATTCGATAATTGCCTGCTGGAAGAGGCCCTGGGCCAGGGGTGAGGTCATCATCGCAAGGACCGAGCCACCACCGGCCGATTCGCCGAAAAGCGTCACCCGTTTGGGATCGCCGCCAAAGGCCGAGATGTTTTGCTGGACCCACTTGAGCGCGGCGATCTGGTCCATGAAGCCATAGTTACCAAGGGGCCCGTTGGGAGATTCAGCAGCCAGCGCCGGGTGACCGAAAAAGCCGAAGCGTCCGAGGCGGTAGTTGAAGGAGACCAGCACGACTCCGAGCTTCGCAAATTGCGAGCCGTCGTATGCGGGAACAGAACCGCCGCCGTTGGTGTAGGCGCCGCCATAGATCCAGACCATGACCGGCAACTTTGGTGTCGCGGTGAGAGAAGGTGTCCAAACATTGATGAAGAGGCAGTCTTCGCTGGGAGTGGTGACGATGCGGTAGCCCTCGGGTTCCCACGGAGCCTGCATGCAGTCGGCACCGAAGCTGGCGGCTGGGCGTACGCCGGTCCAGGGCTGCACAGGTTGAGGAGGCTTCCACCGCAGGTTGCCGACCGGCGGCGCCGCGAAAGGGATGCCCTTGAATGAGACCACTCCATCTTGTGAAACGCCGTGCAGGGAACCCGAATCGATCTTGACTTCGTCCTGGGCAAAGCCGGCGAGCCCGGACACAAGCGCCAGAACGGCACACGTACCCCACTGTCTCAATCCTCTCATTTGCACTCTCCGGGGAAATGAAGCTGGGGGGCTTCGCTCAAAGGGTACTACTGCCGGGCCGGTTTGGCTTCCTAGAAGGTGGAGGTGAGGCGGAGGGAGAAGCTGCGCGCCGGCCCGATCGCGTTGCCGGAGAAGAGTCCGCCGAAGTCGATGACGTTGAGTCGGTTGGTGAGATTGTCTCCGTCGGCCTGGAAGCGCATGTTGAGGCGGTCGCTTTTGTAGACGTCAGCTCCGGCGGAGGCACTGATGGCGAGTTGCGGGTCGACGCGTCCGCGATCGAAGTTGATGCGGCTGACGACGGCGGGTCCATATTGGGCAAGGGCTTGCTCGTAGGTCCCCGTGAAATCGAATGGGAGGCCGGAGCCATAGGAGAGGCCGCCCGCCATCCAGAAGCGGGACAGTAACTGATAGAAAAAGCGCGTGCGCACGGTGTTGCGCTGGTCCTGCGAGTCGGGGAAGTGCCCGCTGAGCTGGGAGACAGCGGCGCTTGCGTCGTCGCCGAAAAAGAGGCCTCCGGTGACGGGGAACCAGGCGTTACCGACCATGTAGGAGTAGCTCAGGTATCCGGAGAGCTTGCCCCAGTGGACGAGGTCGAGCTTGCCTTCCGCTCCGTAGATGACTGCTTTGTCAAACGCGATGGGATAGCTGACGCCGGTGTTGAGGAGTTGGTCGTCGTCGGCGTAGTTGCGCACGTCGCGACGATACACGTTGATATCGATGCGTAGATTACCGGCAAAAGCCTTGGAGAGTCCGCCCTCGTAGTAGTTGCCCTTCGAGGGCAGCACCGGCAGCTTGAGGAATTGATCGCTGAGCGCTGTGATCTGATTGGAGCTCGAGATGAGGATATTCTCAAATGACGGCGTTTGAAAGACGCGGTCGTAAGAGGCGTGCAGAACCATGTTGGCAGAAGGCAGGTAGTAGCCTACCGAGAGGCGCGGGCTGAAGGCGTTCTGATTGACGACAAGCTGATAGTGATCCCATCGCAGACCGGCGCTGACCGTCCATCGGTTCAGCCGAATCAGGTCTTCGACAAAGGCGGATTGTTCGAGGTCGGGGCGGCTGTCGAGATATGTCCCGGTCGGCGGCGTGTTGTCGTCGAAGTAGTCGGGGTCGGTGATCTGGTAACTGAAGTTCTCGTGAAGGAAAGTGTTGTCGGATTCGACGCCCGCCTTCCACTCCTGGTTATTGTGGTGGATTGAGACGGTTCCTTTGAAATATCCCTCGTTGAAGTAGTTGTGCTGGAAAGCGATTATGGGCGTGGAATTCTCGTTCGAGTAGAGATCGTTCGCGTTGTTGCGGACCATGCCAGTAAAAGTGCCGAGCACGTCGGGCGAAAAGATGTGCGAATAGCCGATGACTCCCATGGTTTCGAAGTTGTCGCCGTATTGGCGCTGGCCAGCCTGCTGCTGAATGAACTCATTGGGAATCTGAAAGCGCGAGAAGGCGTGGCGGACGCTCATCCATAGGCGGTCGGTCTGAGTGAAGTCGCGATCGTAGCGCGCGGAGAAGTCGCCAATGGTGCCATTATTAGTGAAGTTCTCCGGCACGACCGGATTGAGATAGTGGCTGGTCGTGCTTCCGGAGGCAGTGGCACCGAATACGTCGCTGCCCCACTTTTCCTGGACCTGACCATAGCCGTTCGCGGTGTCGTAACTTCCGCCGCCGAAGACAAACTTGCCATGCAGGCCCGAATTGGTTTCGGCCATGGTGTTCAGCTCGACGATGCCTCCCATCTTGCGTCCGTATTCCGCGGGATAGCCGGCGGTGAAGAGGCTCATTGAATCCACGTCGTCGGCCTCAAGTTCAGGCCCGAAGCTCGGCGAGCGGTTATCGGTGAGCGGAATGCCGTCGATGACGAACTGCGTCTGATACTCGGAGCCGCGGGGATGCAGGACGGCGTTGCCCTCGTAGAGCCAGCCGGGCTGAGTGTTGACGAGATCCTGCACGGAGCGGCCGGGAAGCGAGCCGACGCGGTCCTCGATCTGCTGCGTGCCGATGCGCATGATCGAGGAAGGCTGATTGGGGTCGATGAGCGTATTGGTGTCAGTGACTTTTACGGTGGTCATGGCGCCGGCGACTTCAAGTTTGATGGAGGCGTCAACGGGGAACGCGGATGCAACCTGAATGAGCTTCTCGGCCGGCGCGAAGCCCTTGGCAGTGACCTTTATGACATAAACGCCATAGGGCAGACGCGAGAGCTGTACATAACCGGTATCGCTGGTGATGAAACTGTTGTTGTACTGATTCGCCTCACTGACAAGTTGCAGGGAGCTCTTGATACCCAGTCCGGCAGGGTCAGTGATATTGAGGCGGAGCTCACCGGTGTTGACCTGTCCTGAGGTGCGCAAAGCCCAGAAGCAAAGAATGGCCACGCACCGGAAGACCCTCATGATTCCATCTTCGACGCGCCGGGCGCATTCGTACAAGCGGCGACGTTCATTTCGCGGTGCCGCGGAGCTGTGGCTTGCGGGCAAGCTGGAACTGGCCGCGTAGACTTAACTCGTGAGTAAGTGGATGTCGGGGCAGATAGGGCTGTCGCGCGGATGGAAATGGGCCGCGCTGCTGCTTCTTGTCGGGGCGGGCAGCATCGTGCATCCCATGCTCGCCGCGCAGGATGGATCAGCTTCCCGCAAGGTTGAGGTCGGAATATTGGTTACGGCAACCGAGAGCCAGGCCAATGACGCGCTGCGGCAGCTCAAGGCCGGATCGGATTTTCGCGTGCTGGCGAAGGAGAAGTCGATAGATCCTACGTCGAACGATGGCGGATCGGTGGGCGAGCTGGATCCTGACCAGCTGCGCCCCGAGCTTGCGGGTGCGCTCAAGGGTCTCAAACCGGGAGAATACTCGGCTGTGGTGCATATTCCCGCTGGGTATGCGGTGCTTACGATCTTCCCGGCGCGGACGCAGGTCCCGGAGATGAATCAGCAGCGCATCCTGGAGCTGATGTCGTCGGGCGCGGTGAGGTTCGGCATAAACGTGGCAGGAAATGTCGAAGAGAACGCAGCGTTTGCGGATTATCCCAAGCCAGAGGGATGGGAGCGTGATCTCAAGGAGGTTTGCCGTATCCGCAAGGAGTCGCATGCGGCGGCTGTCGATCGCTTAAGCGCGATGATGGCCCAAGCCGAGGGAGCGCCCGGGAAGGTAAGTCCCATGGACTTGATGCAGGGCCATGGAGCGTTGTCACAGCTCTTCACGTTTGTTGGCGATATGGACCAAGCGATCGACCATGCGACTGCGGCGTACCAGATTGCCGTAACTAACGTGCCCCAAGCGGCTCCCATTTTGGCTGAGACCGTGGGCGCGTTGTATTTGCACAAATCAGAGGAGGAGAACGGCATTTATCGTGACTCGACCGATCAGGATTTCTTTCCGCCTTTGCGGCCTGGGGCGCGGTTCGCGAAGCAGGAAGATTCGCGGCAGGCGATCCAGTATTTCCTCAAATCTCTCGAGCAGAAGCCGGACGACTATGAAGTGCGGTGGCTGCTGAATCTCGCATATATGACGATTGGCGAGTATCCGGCAGGCGTTCCGGCAGCATACCGGATTCCGCTGAGCGCGTTTGAGTCCAAGCAGAGTGTGGGACGGTTTACCGATGTTGCGAAGGCTGCGGGTCTGAACGTGTTTTCGGAAGCAGGAGGAGTCATTGTCGAAGACTTCGACAACGACGGGCTGCTGGACGTGGTCACGTCAAGTATGGATGTGTGCGAGCCTCTGCACTACTTCCACAACAACGGTGATGGAACGTTTACGGATCGCGCGGCGCAGGCGGGGCTGGCGGACCAGCTGGGCGGGCTGAACATCGTTGGCGCCGATTACAACAACGATGGATGCATGGACATCCTCGTGCTGCGCGGCGGATGGGAGTTTCCGGTGCGCAAATCGCTGCTGAGGAACAATTGCGACGGTACATTCACCGATGTGACGCAGGCGAGTGGCCTGGGTGAGACGGTGACTCGAACGCAGACAGCGGCGTGGGCGGATATCGATAATGACGGGTATCTCGATCTCTTCGTCGGCAATGAGAATGCGCCGAGCCAGCTGTTTCGCAACAAAGGGGATGGGACATTTGAAGATATCTCGCACGCTGCGGGCATCGACCAGACGGCCTATACGAAGGGCGTAGCGGCGGCGGATTACGACAACGATGGGTATGTCGATTTCTACGTGTCGAATGTGAGCGGGGCGAACTATCTTTATCACAACAATCACGACCGCACGTTTACTGAGGTGGCGAAAGAGGCGGGAGTGCAGGCTCCCTACATAAGCTTTGCAACGTGGTTTTTCGATTACGACAACGACGGGTGGCCTGACCTGTTTGTGACCAGCTATTTTCAGTCGGTGGATGAGCCGGTGCGGAGCGCGATCGGGCTCCCGACTCATGTGGAGACGCTGAAACTCTATCGCAATTTACACAACGGCGCGTTTGAGGACGTGACGGCAAAGGTGGGGCTGGACAAGGTGTTCATCCCGATGGGATCGAACTTCGGCGACGTGGACAACGACGGCTACCTGGACATTTACCTGGGCCAGGGGCAGCCCTCGTTCACAGGGATGCTGCCGCACGTTCTGTTCAGAAATGACGAGGCGAAGAGGTTCGTCGACATCACAGCTTCGTCCGGAACGGGCGAGCTTCATAAGGGACATGGAGTTGCCTTTGCCGATCTTGAGCGGCGCGGGTACGAGGACATCGTTGCCGAAACGGGAGGGGCAATTTTCTCCGACAAGCACACCATGCGGGTGTTTGAGAATCCGGGGAACGACAACGACTGGATCAATGTGCGGCTGATAGGCGTGAAGAGCAATCGAAGCGCAATCGGCGCGGAGATCAAGGTCACGGTCGAGGATGATGGCGGTCCGGCCCGTTCGATTTATCGGCGTGTCGGGGACACAAGCTCGTTCGGACAGAATCCCCTGGAGCAGCACATCGGGTTGGGGCACGGAGCACGCATTACGGCGCTTGATGTCTGGTGGCCGGCGACGAATGCGCGGCAGCATTTCGCGAATGTGAGTAAGAACCAGTTCATTGAGATCAAGGAATTTTCGACCAGTTTCACAAAGCTTGATCGAAAACCGGTGAAACTCGGCGGGGGAAAGGTGGCTGCGCGGTGAAACAAGCGCTAAGTTTTGCGGCCGCGCTTCTCCTAGCCTGGAACTATGTTCTCGGAGCGGAGACGCATGCGGCCAAGGGCATCGTGCTTAAGGTGGACTCGGCGCATCATTCGCTGGTTGTGTCGTGCGAGGCAATTCCAAACTATATGGATGCCATGGAGATGGAGTTTGCAGTACGCGATGCAACGGCGATTGCGAATCTGAAGCCCGGTACGGCGGTGAGTTTCACGATTGTTCCACGCGGGAAGAACCTTTATGCGGAGGACATTCTCGTGCGGTCGATGGCGAACCTGGAATCGGAGCCGCTGGAGGCCGGCAAGCTTGCGGCGTTGCATAATGCGATGCGTCCGGAGACGAAGGCGCTTTCGGTTGGAGAACGCGTGCCTGACTTTGCTCTGACAGACCAGGCAGGTAAGCAGATTCGACTGTCGGAGTTTTCTGGAAAGGTAGTGCTGCTGACGTTCGGCTATTCGCGCTGCCCGAATCCGAACTACTGCTTCCGGCTTTCAAACAATCTGGCGCAAGTTGAGAAGCGCTTTCGTGGGCAGGCAGGACGCGAACTGGTGCTTATGACTGTAGTGATTGATCCTGAGCACGACAAAGGTGTGGATTTAGTGAACTATGCCTCGGTGTGGAAGGCAGATCCCGCTGTATGGCATTTTCTGACCGGACCTCTGCCGGAGATTCAGAAGGTAGCGGGGATGTTCGGCACAGATTTCTGGAGCGACGATGGGTTCGTGACGCATACGCTGCATACCGTGATCGTGGATCGAGACGGCAGACTGGCAGCCAACCTCGAGGGCAACGCGTTTACCGCCAAGCAACTTGGGGACCTGGTAGAGACGGCGATGAAGAACTAACGTGTGCTGAGCTTTGGAAGCAGGATGAAGTAAGGCACCTTAGTGGCTGAAAATTCGGCGCGTTGGGAGTCCTTGTCGAACGGAGGCGCGTGGTCGCCAACGATCACGAAGATGGTTGGCCGACCAAGCGGCGCCAGAGCGATGTCATGCACGGACTGAGTGACAACGGAGACAAGTTGATACCAGGAACAGACGGCGGTATCGCCTCGTGTAACTGCGCTAACATCGCAGGAACGTGGCGATTTGAGGGCTGGCCGGTTCGGGACCGGCAGGTGTGAGTTGAGCGTCACCCAATAGAGAAACAGTGGGGATGTTCCCGGCTGGCGCAGCCGTTCGCTGATCCAGCCAGCAACGGCATCATCGCAGCTTCCGGTAAAGGGGCCAGCGCAATCAGGCAAGCCAGCCGCCTGCAGCCGGTCGTGAAACCAATTGTCTTCAAAGCCGAGTTTGGGATACCACACCTTGCGGTTATAGAAGTCACCGCTGAAGCCGTGAACAGCAAGGGTGCGATAGCCGGCTCGACGCATTTGCAGGGGCACGCATCGATCGAGCTGCGCCTGCGTTCCCTGGTCAAAGTCCATGCCCATGTAGCTCTGGCATAGCTCGCGCTTTTCTCCGGAGGTCGTCGGTCCTGCGAATGGCATGGTGCTGGGAACCACCTTGTAGCGGGCTTCGAGCGCGGGATCGGAAAACGGCTCGACGATTGCGTCGCGCAGCGCGGGATCGTTGGCCAATCCCCAGGACTCGACGAGGACAAGAACGAAATTCGGCTGCAGGTCCTGGGCGTCGGACGCGACACCGGACGGGTCGTGCGCTGGGTAGTCAGGCAAGTGATTGAGGGCGAGAGACGCGGCCGAAGGCATGGCGTACATGCCTCCTACGCGCAGGCCGCGTTCGTATCGTTCATAGATGTATTGGCTGTGGATCAGGCTTACCGTAGGAGTGCGTGCGAGGCGGGTGACGTGAGCTTCGCCAGGATGAAGGATGCGGCGCACACCTGGGAAATCGGCCAGCGCGAGCAATAGAAATAGAGCCGCAACGGTTACAAGAGCGATCTGCCGCTGCCGGCCCGTTGCATGGCGCGACGTGCAGAGTACGGTCACGAAGCAGATCAGGAGCGTGCCAACGAAGGCGATAACAATCAGGCTAATGCGCGTAGTTGAGAGAAGTCCTCCATAGCGCATTACATGAAGGAACTCAGATGGAGCGAAGAGATAGGTGACGCAAGCCGCCTGAACGAAATCGACCACGACGGCGAGAAAGAGAAGGATAAAGGTTACGAAGCGCGGAACGAAGAGGGACAACAGTGCGATGACCAGGTAGTCCAGATCGATATACCCGCGCACCAGCAGGCTGATGGGGCGAGCCGCTACGAGCAGCGGGAGATTGGGAAGCACCACGAACGCCGCGAGGAAGAAGTACCAGCGGAAACGCGATCCTTCCAGCTTACCGGGCATTAGGCTGCAAGCCCGGCTGCCGCGGGTTTCTTCCCGCGCAGGAACAGCCAGAATAGGGAAGAGAGCGCGATGAGGGCGATGATGCCCTGGGAGGCTACGCAGTAGAGGCAATAGACTTCGAGCTTGTGGGCCTCGATATCGGTGAGGTGAAGCGAAAAGCCGAGGCCGATGAGCGCGGCGACAAAGGTGAAGGCGCGGCGACGGGCGATTGCGGCGATGCCGAGGACGAGGTAGCCGACTATTCCGATGGCGGCGACCGGGATGTGATGGATCTCGGCGTAACGGCTGTGGTTGACAATACCGCAATCCCAGTGGGCGTTGATGTCGCAGGGCTGCACATCGGTCGAGTAGTGGACGCGGAGAGCCAGGGTGGATACGACGATACCGGCCAGGGCAAGGAACGAGATCAGGTAGCGCATGAAGCGGGCTTTTTCTCCTTTTTTACTGCGCCGGCTCTTCTTCGGCGGACACCCGAGGCCGGCTTCTATCGATTCTATTGAAAGCAGGGCCGCGGCGGGACGGACTCGCGGGGGACGGCGTTGAGGCGGTAAAATCGAATCCATCACTATGCTACGCAACGCTTTGCTTTTTCTTAGTGGAATTTTTTTGACAATGGGCGCGCCGTTGAGCCAGGCGCAGAGTGCGATGTCGGTACTGAAGCCGCCGCCGGGATCCCATGTGGCGCTGATCGAATTTGCGGACCTCGAGTGCCCCATGTGCGCGCGGCAGAATCCAACGCTGCAGGATGCCGCGGCAAAATATCACGTGCCGCTTATACGGCACGATTTTCCGCTGCAGATGCACGTCTGGAGTTTTCAGGCGGCGGTGAACGCCCGTTGGTTCGATACCCAGAAGAAGGGCCTGGGGAATGAGTATCGGGATGCGGTGTTTTCGAACCAGCCAAACATCGAGACCAAGGACGATCTGCAATCCTTTACCCAGAAATTCGCGCAGCAGCACGGCATTCAGCTCCCCTTCGTGATGGATCCGCAGGGTAAGCTGGCGGCCGAGGTGAAGGACGACTATGCACTGGGCGAGCGGTTGGGGGTGCACCAGACGCCGACGGTGTGGATTGTAACGGACAGGAGCGGCGGCGCGGCTCCTTACGTCGAGGTCACCGACTACAACAAGCTCTACACCATGCTCGATCAGGCGACATCGGAGACGTCACAGGCGCGCGCGAAGAAGTAGCGGCTCCGGAGGTTGCGCGAGATCGCCGCGCATGGGGTAGACTTGGCTTTTCCAAACCCGGCACTCCGGGAGCTTCGCCCATGAAGATCGAGTCGATTCAGGAGGCCCTTCGCGAGCAGGGCCTCGACGCGTGGCTTTTCTACGACCATCACCACCGAGACCCCATTGCCTATTCGATTCTGGAGCTGCCGGCAAACGCGCATGTGACGCGCCGGTGGTACTACGCGATACCCGCGGTTGGCGAGCCGCGCAAGCTGGTACATCGTATCGAGTCGGGACGGCTGGACTCGCTGCCGGGATCGAAGGGCGTCTACTCGTCGTGGCAAGAGCTTGAGACGGGGCTCGATGCCATGCTGGCTCCTTACGAGACGATCGCGATGCAGTATTCGCCGCGTAACGCGATCATGTATGTGTCGATGGTGGATGCTGGGACGATGGACGTCCTGCGGGAAATGGGCAAGAACATCGTGAGCTCGGCGGACCTGGTGAGCCGGTTTGAGGCGGTGCTTAACGCAGAGCAGATCGCGAGCCATTATGAGGCGCAGAAGGCGATCGACGAGATCCTGATGGAAGGCTTTCGTGAGATGGGCATGCGGCTTCGCCCTGCCAGCGGAATCCCGATTCCGGTAGACGAATATGACATGGTGCGGTGGTTCCAGGAGGCGATGCGCCGTGCGGACCTGGTGTGGGAGAACGGGCCAAATGTCTCGGTGAATGAGAACAGCGCCGATTCGCATTATGAGCCGACGGAGCCGGGGGCGAAGGAGATCAGGAACGGGGACTTTGTGCTGGTCGATATCTGGGGGCGTAAAAACCGTCCCGGAACCTGTTACTACGACATCACCTGGACGGGAGTGGCGGGGCGAGAACCGTCGGATAGAGAACAGCAAGTCTTTGGCGTGGTGAAGAATGCGCGGGACGCAGCGGTGAAGGTCGTAAAGGATGCCTTCTATCGCAAGGAGCCCATCGCCGGCTGGCAGGCTGACGATGCCGCCAGGGTGGTGATTCGAGACGCCGGGTTCGGCGGCTTCTTTACGCACCGCACAGGGCACAATATCAGCAATACCCTGCACGGCAATGGGGCCAATCTCGACAACCTGGAGACGCATGACGAACGGCTGATTCTTCCGAACACATGCTTTTCGGTTGAGCCTGGAATTTACCTGGACGATTTCGGGATTCGCAGCGAGCTGAACATGATTACATCGGTGGATCGAGCCGTCGCGTCGGGCCGAGTGCAGCAGGATCTGGTAAGGATCTGACAACAGGCTTATAAACCGCCCCTAGCTGCTACACTCAAAAGAGAGATGGCTTCCAAGGTTCAGGTGCCCGCGAAGGCACAGACTACTTCGCAGGGTTTTCTTTATTCAGCTTTGATTTTGGGATGGCTGGTGCCGGGCGCGGGTCATCTGCTGACCGGGCGCTGGGTACGGGCTCTCCTGCTGTTCGCGTCGATTGCATCGATGTTCTGGCTAGGATTGGCGATGCAGGGCAAGCTCTATGCGCCGAATACCGGCGATGTGCTGGACATGCTAGGCTTTGCGGGCGATGTGGGCAACGGTGTGTTTTACGCCATCGGCCGCATCCTTGACCTTGGGCACGGCGCGGTGCAGATTGCTACCGCCGATTACGGGACGAAGTTCGTCGTGGTGGCCGGACTGCTGAATTTCATCTCGGCCGTGGATGCGCACAATCTCCGCATTGGCAGGAAGGTTTAGCGACCATGGTACTGATGCTGGCACCTTCCCATTTCACCTCGGTTCTTCTGTTTGCAACCTTTGCGTCGGTTGTCTTCGGGATCACGCAGCGGTCCACTCCCAAGGCGATGGTTCGCTACGGCCTTTATTGCTGGTCCATGTTCGTAGGCGTCGTGATCGTGGCCAGCTGGGTGATGTGGTTGATTAAGAGATAGGCCGTTAGCGCCCACCTATAGCTTTATTCTTCGCCAACCGTTATATCCACCAATTTTTTCGCTGCCCCTACCCTGTATCCCTGCCTGCTACTCCTGCTTCCTAACTCCGAGTTTTCGGCGCTCCCACAGCATTGCATCGAAGGTGTGCTTTACCGCGAAGCCGGCGTGCCGGTAGAGCGCAACCGCATTTTCGTTGGCCTCAGTTACGGTCAGGGTGAGAGCGCGGAATTTTCGGGAGGCGAGATGCGCGGCGCAGTTGTCGATCAGGATGCGGCCCAGGCCGCGGCCCCGCTCCTCTTTTGTCACGCAGAGCTGAGTGATGTGAGCCACATCCTCCCGGACGCGCGAGCAGAGCAGGATGGCGACAACTTCATTTGTGCCGGTGCGCACAAGCACTCGGGACGCCGGGTTGTCGAAGAGTCCGCAGCCGGGAAAGCGGACGATGTTGTGCAGGAACCGGAGCGAGCCGGGGACGCTGCGGTACTGATCGTTGATGTGGCTGTCGAGATGGCCCTGATAGGCAACGGAAATCAGATGGGCCGCGGTGCTGAAGTCGTCTTCATGCCAGGGGCGCATGGTGATGTCGGTGGGTAAGGGCTTCCCGGCGACCAGAGGTGACGCAGTCAGGTCGAGGCGCATGAACAGGCGGCGGTAGATGTCGAACCCGCCAGAGCGGAAAGCGCTCGCATGCATGCCGTGCGGGTGGAGCAGCAGCTGGGATTCAATGCGGTCGACGCCTGGGGAATTCTGGAGGAGCTCGATGAGGCTCTCAAGCAGGCGGACTTCAATGTCGGAGGCGGTGGCTTCCGAATTCTGAGGCGCGATGGCGAAGACGTCTCCGATGACAGCCTTGTGCTCCTCGTAAACGCAGAACAGGTAGCCGGCGACGCGGCCGTTTTCGATGGCGACATAGCCAGGAAGCACACGCGAATCAAGGTACTGGAGCAGCAGGTCTGCGGAGGCCCGGTAATCCCACTCGAGGCGCTCGCTCCACAAGCGCGACTCCGCCTCGAGCAGGGGGCGAAGGCTGGCAGCGGAGAAGTGCCGGAGATCGAGGATTTCGAGTTGCAAAGCCGGTGTCATGCAGACTTTTGAGAAGGTTACACGCGGAGTTGTGAACCGAAGCCGGCTCGCGGGCCCCGCAGGCTCCCCTCAGCTTTTCAATTGTTCTTCAGATTACTGGCGTGGTCCAACCAGGTAGACAACCAGGTTCTGAGCAGGATACGTGAAAAGCGGCTCGTATGTCCTGCCTACCAGTAATGGACGCAACTGATCGATAAAGGCGTCGCGGACGACGAGTATGTGCTGTTGGGGTGGGACGCCGTCCTGGTCATAGTTGAGGACGCGCTGGTCGCGGTAGAAGGAGAGACCAAACTCGATGTCTCTGCGAACGCGAAAGACGGCGACGGTTTCGTTGGGCGAGGCGATGTGGTCGATGATCCTGGCCAGCGGGCGTGCCGAAAAGGTCAGGTCGATGAGGGTGATATTCCGCTTGGTATTGGCCAGGGCGTGGATGCCGAAAAAGGGGCCGATGCCGAAGAGAAAGAGCAGCATGATGAGCATCGGAGCCATGGTGGCGATGCGCAGCCGCTTGAGTCCGAAGCGGAAGACGGTGACCAGGATGAAAACGGCAGCGGCAAATCCGGTCATTGCTCCGGCGACCATGGCATTGAGGGGTGGCATCGCCTCGGGGCGCTGGAGATGCAGCGGCAGGAGAACGACGAAGGCGGTAAGAGCTCCGGTGAGCACGGCATGGGTGACGAGCAGCCAGGGCCTGAGGCCCCGTTCGCGCATGCGGTTCAGATAGTCGCCGGTCAGGATGGTGAGGGGAGGTAGGGAAGGCAGGATGTAGCCGGCGAGCTTCGACTCAGAAAATGAGAAGAAAATGATGGGGATCAGTGCCCAGATGACGAGAAATTCGGGGAAGGCATCTCCGGCGCGGAAGGTGCCCATGTAGTGATATTTGGCCCGGCGCGCGCGCCATTCGGCGACCGATCCGCGGATGGCGTCAATGAAAGCGGCAATGGCCAGAACCGCCCAGGGCGTGAGAGCCAGCAGGACAACGGGAATGTAGAACCAGAACGCCTGCTCGTGGTGGAAGCGGGAAGTGGCGAAGCGCTCGAGGTTGTGCTGCAGGAAAAAGACCTTCAGAAAATTGGGGTTGCGATTCTGGACCGCGATGAACCAGGGCAGCACCATAGCGAGATAGAGGACGACTCCCGGCAACCAGATGGTACGCCGCAGGATGGACCACTCCTTACGCAGGCCGGCAAAGGTGATGAGGATGAGGATGGCCAGGAACGGTGCGACGGGCCCCTTGGCGAGGGTGGCAGCTCCGACGAAGAAGTAGAGATCGAAGAGCCAGAACTTGCTGTCAGTCTCATACCAGGCGTACCAGCCGAGCATGCCGACGCAGAATGGTGCGGCAAGCTGCATGTCGGTCGAGGCACCTCGCGCGAAGCTGAGGATGCCAGCGCAGGAAGCGGTAATGAGGGCCGCATCGAGCTGACCTCCGCGGCGAAACCGGCGAATGTGCAGGTAGATGAGGGTGACGAGGATGAAGGCGAAGCTGGCGGAAGGCAGGCGAGCCGTCCAGTCGTGGACTCCAAACTCGCGGAAGGAGAACATGGCCCGCCAGTAATAGAGGGCTGGCTTTTCGAGCCAGGGCTTGCCCCAAAGGATCGGCGTGATGAAATCCCGGCGTTGGAGCATCTCACGAGCGACCTGGGCGTAGCGGGGCTCATCAGCGCCGACGAGACCTATGCCGTCTCCACCAAAGAACGGTACGAGCCCGTAAAAGAGAAAGAATGCGGTCAGGATGAAGAGAGTGCCTGCTTCCAGAACTGTCTCGAGGACGGGGAAACGCACGAGCAGGCTGGCAGGAGTATGGGACAGCGCTTTCAATCTGGAAGGAATAACCACAGTTTATCAGGGAGTTCCGGGTAAAAGGCTAACAGATCACTCTGGAGCCGTGGCGGAATCGTCGCGAATTGGCACCCCGGTTCGGAAATGCTTACACGAGTTCGT
This sequence comes from uncultured Acidobacteriaceae bacterium, assembly GCA_963724375.1. Lineage (GTDB taxonomy): Bacteria > Acidobacteriota > Terriglobia > Terriglobales > Acidobacteriaceae > Silvibacterium. The sequence goes on along the minus strand of CAVRUM010000009.1, from coordinate 54,400 downwards.
GTACGGGGCTTCGCAGGCAGGTGCGGAGCCGCTGGAGGATGGAACTGGTGGCGTGGGGTAATGGGCCGTCGACGGTGCAGCCGCTGGCGTGGGGGTGTCCGCCACCGCCGAGCCGCTCGGCAAGGCGCGCTACATCGAGTTCGCCCTTGCTGCGCAGCGAGAGGCGCACGCGGCGAGTGGGAAGTTCGCGCAGGAATACGGCAACGTCTACGCCGGCGATGCCGATCGCGAAGTTTACCAGGCCCTCACAGTCTTCCTCTGCGGCATGAGTGCGCAGCATATCTTCGTGGGTGACCCACATCCAGGCGAGGCGGCCGTCGCGCTTCAAATTGGAGAGCGCCGCGCCAAGGAGAAGCATCTTGGACGTGGGATTGCAGAAGTAGGTGTGCTGTGCGATGAGGGTCGGGTCAGCTCCGCGGCGAACCAGGTCTCCGGCCAAGGCAAACGTATGCGCATCGGTTCCCGCGTAGCAGAAGGATCCGGTATCGGTAAGCACGGCGGTGTAGAGGCAGGTCGCCATCTCGGGGGTGATCTCGACCTCGGTCAGTTTCGCGAGGTTGTAAACCATTTCCGCCACGGCGCACGCGTCGGTATCGATCCAGTTGACGGTGCCGAAGGCACGTCCGCTGACGTGATGGTCGATGTTGATGATGAACCGGCCTTCGAGGCCGAGCAGGCGGGAGCGCTCGACTCCGTCGCATTCCAGCAAGATGACGGCGTCGTAGCTGCCCTGGATTTCTGAGACCTGCCGGATGGTGTGAGCGCAGGGGAGCCCCCGATAAATAAGCGGGACGGGATCGGCGAAGACCATGTCGACCTGCTTACCCAGCTGGTCGAGAATCATGCCGCAGGCGAGCACTGAGCCGACCGCGTCGCCGTCGGGCCGCGCGTGTGCGGAGAGGAGAAAGCGCCGGCCGCTCTGGATCGCGTTCAGGACGGCCTGAATGTTGTCGAGTTGTTGCATAAAAATGGAGGCCGCGTCTACGTCTTGTCTTGACTGCCGTCGGGCGTGCCCTGAACGCCTGAGCCCTCCTTCTGCCGGTTGCGCTTACGGCCCAGCAATTCCTCGATGCGCGCCTTCATTTTCTCGGAGCGGTCGATGTGAAACGTGAGATCGGGGACATGACGCGTGCCCAGCCGCTCGTGCAGCTCGTGTCGAATGTATCCTCGGGCAGCCATGAGACCCTCGATGGTGTCCTTTTCCTCGTCGGGGCCGCCGTCGACGGCTACATAGATGAGCCCGGATTTGCCTCCGGGATTGAGGACTACCTGAGTGACGTAAGCAAAACTGATGCGTGGATCAGAGAGCTCGCCCTCGATCATCGCGCTGATTTCTTCTCGGAGGGCTTCTGCGACCCTGTCCCGGTGGTATTGACGTGCCCTGGGTTCCGGCATCTCTTTCTTCCTGTTTCTAACGAAAGACCAGAGAAGAAGTGGCCCTATTCACCCAAGGCCGCCACTCCCAGGGGGCGTGTCAGCTTGAGTGCCGGGGCTTCGAAATACAGAATCTCTGGTTTTGTTTAAACGTTTAAGGGTATCAGAAAGCGGCCGAAAAGCGAGGCCTCATCCATCCACAAAATCCCACCAGATATCGACTGCGTCAGCCCCGAGGTCGTTAGCGATGCGATGTACTGCGTCTTCGATCTGGCGCATGAGGCCTGAGAGGTAGTCGCGCGAAGCGGAGATTGCTGCAATGCCGAGGGTTGCCGACTGCCAGGTCACCGCCTCGTCCATCTCCGCCACAGCGATATTGAAACCGTGGCTGAGCTTTTCCTTGAGACTGCGCACGACCTGGCGACGGTCTTTGAGCGACTGTGCGTGCTCGATACGCAGCTCGACGGTCATGACCGCGACGGGCATGGCTCCCATCTTATCGATGAATCTGGATGCCGGATCCGAGGACCAGGATGAAAACCAGCGCGAGCGCGGCAGAGACGCCGATCCAGGGATAACTGCGCGTGACGCGCTGCGAATCGGGGCCAGGCTGGGTTGATTTCGGGACGTAGTAGATGAGGAAGAGCAACGCGCAATTGGCTCCGGCGGTTGCTGGCAGAGCGGACTCGAAGACGAGAGGAAGGCCGAGCGGGTTACGCAGGCCAGCGACGAGCTCGATGGCGATTGCAGAGAAGTAGGGGATCCAGGTAAGGCGGCGAAAACGCGTGCGGTCGCTCAGGGGAACTCCGAGAACGCGCACCAGGCTTGCGCCGACGACGCGCATTGCCAGGTAATAAGCGGCTATTCCGACGGCGACAAGAAGCACCCGCCACAGCCAGTATGGATGAAGGCCCGCGATGACCTGAGCCCAGTCTCCGAAATTGGCTACGCCGGAGAAGAAGAAATATCCCGTGCCGGAGAAGAGGTTAAACGCGGAAGCGGCGAAGAGAAAGAAGCGAGTCTGCGGCGAGGATGTGGGCGCGGCGTTCAGGGCGAGGCAGAAGAGCGATCCGGCGATGAGATTAACGATGGTGCCTCCGGCGGCGACGAGCTTGCTGTCGGAGGCGCTTGACCACGCGACGGTCGAGAGGGTTCCCGAGGGTGTTCCGGTGAGCAGGGCGACGGCTCCGTGACCGATGCCTTCGTGCAGCATGGTGGAGAGCATCAGGGCGACGATGCTGATGGCGATGAGGGTGAGTGTGTCGTCCTTGGGCGCGCCGATGGGATTTTGCATGCCAAGTCAATACTCGCTGGGAAGGTGCGGGCAGGGAAGTGAGGAATGTCATGCCAAAACAAAAGCGTGCGAACGAGTCGCACGCTTTTGTTTTGAGTGCCGATGAACTAGCTTGCCGTCAGCTCGGCGGCGACGCGCTCGGTCACGAACGCTTCGATGCTGTCGCCGACCTGGATGTCGTTGAAGTTAGCGAGGCCGACGCCGCATTCCATGCCGCTGGTGACCTCGCGGGCATCGTCTTTGAAGCGCTTGAGCGAGGAGAGCTTGCCTTTGTAGACCTGCTCACCATCACGCGAGAGCCGGACTTCAGCGTCGCGGCGAAGCACTCCATCGTTGACGCGGCAGCCGGCGATGGTGCCCACCTTCGGAATCCTGAAGACGTTGAGCACTTCCGCGCGGCCGAGGTAAACCTCCTTGAAGACGGGCTCGAGGAGTCCGAGCATAGCCTTTCGAATCTCGTCCTGCAGCTCGTAGATGATGGAGTGCAGGCGAATCTCGACGCCTTCCTGCTCGGCGAGCTCAGCGGTCTTGCGCTCGGGCCGCACATTGAAGCCGATGATGATGGCGTTCGATGCCGAAGCCAGCAGCACGTCGCTTTCGGTGATCGCGCCTGCTCCGGAGTGGATGACCTTGATGCGCACTTTCTCGGTGGACATCTTCTGGAGTGAATCGGCGATGACCTGCACGGAGCCCTGCACATCGCCTTTGAGGATGATGGGCAGGTCTTTGACGCCGGCCTGCTTGATCTGCTCGGCGAGGCCTTCGAGCGAGACACGCGAGCTCTTGGCCAGCTGCGCTTCCCGCTCCTTCATCTTGCGGTACTGCGCGATGCCCTTGGCCTTGTCGCGATCGGCGACCACGAGGAAGGTGTCGCCCGCATCGGGAATGCTCTCGAGGCCGAGGATCTCGACCGGGGTCGATGGGCCTGCTTCTTCGATAGCGCGTCCGCGATCGTCGAACATGGCGCGAATCTTGCCGAAGGTATTGCCGACGATGAAGCTCTCCTGATTGCGAAGCGTACCGTTCTGAACCAGCACCGAGGCGACGGCGCCACGGCCGCGATCGAGCTTGGCTTCAATCACAGTACCGACAGCGGAGCGTCCGGGCGTGGCCTTCAGGTCCTGGATGTCGGCAACGAGGCAGATCATCTCAAGCAGAAGGTCGAGGTTCTGTTTCTTCTTGGCCGAGACGTCGACAAATACCGTCGAGCCGCCCCAGGCTTCGGGGACAAGTCCGCGATCACCGAGCTGCTGCTTCACGCGATCGGGCTGAGCATCAGGCTTGTCGATCTTGTTCACGGCCACGATGATCGGCACGTTGGCCGCCTTGGCGTGATCGATGGCTTCGAGGGTCTGCGGCATCACGCCGTCGTCAGCTGCGACGACGACGACAACGATGTCGGTGACCTTGGCTCCGCGGGCACGCATGCGGGTGAAAGCTTCGTGGCCCGGCGTGTCGAGGAAGACGATCTCGCGGCCGAAAGCGGGTGAATCGGGCTTGTTGATCTTTACCTTGTAGGCGCCGATGTGCTGGGTGATGCCTCCGGCTTCGCCGCCAGCGACATCGGTCTCACGGATTGCGTCGAGCAGCGACGTCTTGCCGTGATCGACGTGGCCCATAACTGTGACCACGGGCGGCCGCTGTACTTCGAGCTCGTCGGGATTTTCCTGCGAGAGCATGCTCTCGATGGCCTCGTTGGCCATCTGGTCCTCGAAGCTGATGACCTGAGTGTCGGCACCGAACTGGCGGGCGACATCCTTGACCAGCTCGGCGTCAAGCGACTGGTTCACGGTCACGAAGACTCCGCGGAGGAGCAGCGTTGCGATCAGGTCCTTGCCGCGCACGCCAAGTTTCTCGGCGAGATCCTTCACGCTGATGCCTTCGGTCACCGTTATGGTCCGGGTGATGGGCATCGGTTCAGCAGGAACCTGAGCTCCGCCAAAGCGCGACGGCGGAGCAAAGCCCTTCATCGGGCCTTCTTTGGACTTCGGATATTGCTGGCGGCCACGGCGTGCATGTCCGCCGGCGGCACGCTGAGGGCGCGGCGCTTCGCCTGGAGGCGGGACGAGGCCTGGAGCACCACCCGGGCCGCCGGGCCGCTGTCCGAAGCCGGGCCGCGGGCCCATGCCGGGTCGCTGGCCGAATCCGGGTCGAGGGCCGCCAGGGCCGCCGCTCGGCGAGCTGCGCGTAGGGTGCATGGGACGGCGCGCTCCGGGTGCTCCTGGAGGTCCAGACGGCCGCTGGCCCGGGCCGCCGGTGGGCCGGCGATCGAAAATGGGGCGTCCGCGCTGAAGGCCACCAGCACTCGGGGGCGCGGAAGGCGCGGCGGCCACAGGAGCTGGAGGGGGGGCGGTATAGACCGGCCTGGGGCCAGTCTGCGGCATGATGACGCGGCGCGGAGCAGGAGCTGGCTCGGCGGGTGCTGCTGCTACTGGAGGCGGGACCTGCAATTCGGCCGGCGCTGTTGGCGGCGGTGCAGCGACAGGAGCTAGAGGCGGCGGTGCCGCGACAACTGGCGGCGGTGCAGCGACAACCGTAGGCCGGGTAGCTGCCTGAGCAGAGGGCGGAGCCGCAATGACGGCTTCACGCGGCGCTGGTGCTGCAACTGGTGGCGCTGCCGCAACGACGGGAGGCTTGGCGACAACGGGTCCGGCAGGCGGCTTGGCGGCGATGGCCGGAGCTGGCGGCGGCGCCACAATCGGAGCGGCGGCCCTGGGCTGAGGAACAATCCTTCGCGGAGCCGGGACCGGAGGCGCGGCGGCGGAAGTCAGAGGACGCTCGGGGGCCGGTGCAGGCACAGCTGCCACGGGCGCTGCGGGCCGAGGGGCCGCGACAGACGCTGCGGCGGGTCGTGCCGGTGCGGCTGCCACTACGGGAGCAGCAGCGGGAACGGGCCGCGGTGGAGGTGCAGCGGTTTCTTCTTTTTTCTGCTGGAGTGCCTTGAGGACGTCTCCGGGCTTGGAGACGCGCGACAGGTCGATTTTCGGCTTCGGAGCTCCATCGCCACGCATACCCGCGGCAGACGCGCCAGCCTTGATTCGCTGGAAGTGAGCGCGCACACGCTCGGCCTCGTCGAGTTCGAGAGAACTCGAATGCGTTTTCTTCTCAGTAACGCCAACGTGGTCGAGAACATCCAGAATTGCCCTGCTCTTAACTTCCAGTTCGCGCGCTAAATCGTTGATTCGAACTTTACTCATCCGCCCCTTTATATCTGCTCCCACCGGCCTTAGCTATACATAAAAACCTCGTGGCAGTGGATTGGCATAACTGTTTCTATTATGGCTCGAAATCGCGCGAATTGCGCTATCGAACCGGATTTCAAGTATGTGCGGCGGCGCATAATTACGCGCCACCCTCCTGGTCATCCTCTTCGCGGAGCTCACCGGGCTCAGCTAAATCCGTGTCGAGCACCGCATTCTCGCGGAGCTTCTCGCTGGTGTCGTGAGTGCCCGGGTCAACGGTATGCGCGCCTTCAGTGTCGAGATCGCGTCCTACTTCCGTTACTTCCGCGAGTTCCTCCCTTGCCAGATCGTCGTCGATGATGCCGGTACCGTCTTCAGCCACCGGTTCCTCGCCTTCCTGGGTCAGATCGAGGCGAAGAGCGTCTTCCTCCTCCGCGAGGCTGGCCTCTTCAGCCGCACGAGCCCGTTCAATCGCAGCATCGTCACTGCTGCCGGCCGCCGATGCAGCTTCAGCCGCCGGTTCCTCGCCAGGTTCGTACTGTCCGAAATAGTGGCGTACGGCAACGCCTATCTTCTCCAGGGTCTTCTCCCCGATGCCAGGAATTTCTTCCAGCTGCTCGGGAGTCATGTCGGCGAGCGCTTCTACTGTCGTGATGCCCGCAGCAACAAGTTTCTGGATGATCGATTCGCCGAGCTCGCCGACCTGTTCGATCGGCGTGGCCGGACCGCCGCCCATCCCCTGCATCTGCTGCTCGACCTCCTGGCGCTTTTCCTCTTCGCTCTTGATGTCGATCTTCCAGCCGAGGAGCTTGGCCGCCAGGCGGACGTTCTGGCCCTTCTTGCCGATAGCCAGCGAGAGTTGCGTATCGTCGACGATAACCTCGAGCTGCTTGTCGCCGAGGTCAGTGATGCTGACCCGGCTGACCTTCGCAGGCTGGAGGGCCTTTTCGGCGAACGTAGTGATCTCTTCGCTGAACTCGATAATGTCGATCTTCTCGCCGCGCAGCTCGCGGATGATGGACTGCACGCGCATGCCCTTCATGCCTACGCAGGCGCCTACCGGGTCAACATCCTTGTCCCGGGACATGACCGCGATCTTGGTGCGCTCACCGGCTTCGCGTGCGATGGCGCGGATCATCACGGTGCTGTCGTAGATCTCGGGCACTTCGCTCTGGAAGAGGTTCTGCACCAGTTCCGGCGCGGCGCGCGAGACGATCACCTGCGGTCCCTTCGCGGCTCGGTCGACGCGCAGCAGGACAACGCGGACGCGCTCGCCAACGGCGAACTGCTCCAGACGCGATTGCTCGCGGCGCGGCATGCGCGCTTCCGCCTTCCCGAGGTCGAAAATGACATCCTGCGGTTCTATGCGCTTCACGGTCGCGTTGAGAACCTCGCCGGCGCGGTGGTTGTACTCGTTGAAGACGGTGTCGCGCTCAGCCTCGCGCACCTTCTGGAAGATGACCTGCTTGGCCATCTGCGCGGCGATACGGCCGAGGACATCGGTGGGCTTGTAGTAACGGATCTCACCGCCGACCTCGACTTCGGGCGCGAGCTCACGAGCCTCTTCGAGGCCGATCTGATTGATCGGGTCTTCGATCTGCTCGGGAGTCTCAACGACGGTCTTGTAAACGTACGCACGGATCTCGCCGGTGTCCTTGTCGAGCTCGGCACGCATGTTTTCCTGCGTCTTGTAGTACTTGCGCGTGGCGAGGGCGATGGCGTCCTCAACGGCGGAGACGACGATGCCGGGATCGATGCCCTTGTCGCGGCTCAATGCTTCGATGCTCTGGTAAAGCGCACTTGCCATAGTTCTCTCTCAATTAGGTTCGGCGCGGCGGACGCAGCCGATGGTTCAGATGGATCTCAAATTTCGGGAACCAGGTTGGCCTTCTCGATATTCGAGATTTGAATCTCCGAGGCTTCCTGGTTGACTTTTTTGCCTTTGCCCTTCTGCTTGAGGGCGCTCAGGTCGATGGTGATGGCATGGTCGCTTACCTCTGTGAGCCGGCCCTGCCAGTGCCGGTTGCCTGATACCGGCTCGATCGTTCGGACTTTCACCAGACTGCCGGTGAATCGGCGGTAATCGTCAAGGCTGTACAACCTGCGGTCCAGTCCCGGTGAAGAAACTTCCAGCGTGTACTCGGCACCCGGAACCAGGTCTTCCACGTCGAGCAGCGTGCCGAAGTCCCGGCTGAATGCCTGGCAGTCGTCGTGCGTGACGCCGGAAAGATGCTCGGCGGGCACATGGTCTTCATTCTGTTCGGCCGCGGCGGCCGTCTCGGAAGCGAGCCGAGCGCGCTGCGCGGCGTTCTTCTCAATGAAAACACGCAGCAGGCGATTTTTGCCTGCGCCCTGGTACTCGACATCAACCACGTCGAGTCCGTGCGATGCGGCGACGCGCTGCGCGGTGGCACGGATTTGATCCAAGTTGAGTGCCATAGCCTGATGGCGGACGAGCCGGAAATATTCCGACCAAACAAAAAGTGGGCTGTAAGCCCACTCATCTCTCCGAGCCTGCCGGAAGCTCACGGTCCAGGCGCGGACAAACTCGTCTGCCATTTCAGAATACGCCTAATCGGCTCCGAGTTCAAACAGGAGGTTTCCCTATGGCACCGCTATTCGACACCCCAGCGCCGTTTGACACCTTGGCAGCACCGCCATAGCATTGGCCAACCCCATCATCGAGTTCCACTCAGCGGGATAAGCTCCAGCATGACATGGTCGCAGACCTATCTCCTCTTCGGTAAAGGGCTGGCTTTTTCTGCGTTTCTGGCTGCGACTCCCTTATTCACGCTGCTGATTCTGCTCGGCGTCCTGCGTAAACCTGCGTGGCTTGCCGGCGTTGCCGGCCTGGCAGTCACCTTTGTCCTTGCGGTAGGCGGATATCGCATGCCGGTACTGACCGCTGTCAGCGCCGCCGCCCATGGAGCTGCCTTCGGGCTATTTCCCATTACGTGGATTGTCTTCTGGGCTATCACGCTCTTTCGCGTGACCGAGGTGACGGGGAAGTTCGAGATCATCAAACATTCTGTCAGTCGGTTGACGCCGGATCCTCGCCTGCAGGCCCTCCTGATCGCCTTTGCCTTCGGGGCATTCCTTGAAGGCGCAGCGGGTTTTGGCACTCCGGTCGCGATTGCCGCGACCATGCTCACGGGCCTCGGCTTCGCGGCGTTCGATGCGTCGGCTATTTGTCTGCTGGCGAACACATCGCCGGTTGCGTTTGGCTCCATTGCCATTCCACTGGTGACGCTGGCGGGGATCACGGGCCTTCCGCTGGACAAGTTGAGCGCGGCGGTGGGCAGCCTTTGCGCTCCGGTTTCTCTCATCCTTCCTGCATACCTGATTCTCGCGATGTGGGGCCGAAGGGGCTTTGCGGGGATATGGTTTCCGACGGGAGCGGCTGGACTGGCCTTCGCCTCGGTGCAGTTTGCGGTGTCGCATTTCATCGGCCCGCAGCTGACGGATATTCTGGCTTCGCTCACAGCGATGGTTGTTCTGGTTGCCGTGCTGCGACTCTGGCATCCGGCTAAAGATGGAGCAAGCGGGTTCCTACTGGAAAAGAACTCAGGCGCAGGTGAGGCACCGCAGTACAGCGCCGGCGAAGCGCTATATGCATGGCTACCATATGGGTTGCTGGTGGTTTGCGTGCTTTTATGGGGCTACAAGCCGGTACAAGCGCTGCTCAACTCTGGAACCATCGGCATTCACTGGCCGTTCTTGCATAACGTGGTGCGGCGGATGCCGCCAATAGTTGCCAAGGCGACTCCTTACCCTGCGATCTTCAACCTGAACTGGTTTGCGGCCTCGGGTACGTCTTGCATGACTGCGACCTTGCTTTCGGCCATTTGCCTGAGAATGAGGCCGAGGCAATTCGTTCACGTCCTCATTTCGGTTGCGCACACGCTGGCCCTGCCTACCGCAACGGTGACCTCGGTGCTCGCGATAGCTTTTCTGATGAACTATTGCGGAGCCACCGCAACTCTGGGACTGACGTTCTCCGCCAGCGGCGCCCTGTTCCCGTTCTTCAGCGCCCTTCTCGGTTGGCTGGGAGTCTTTCTTACCGGATCGGATACTTCAGCCAATGCGTTATTTGGTGGGCTACAGGTAATTACTGCAAACCGGTTGGGTCTGGATCCAGTTCTGATGGCGGCGACGAATTCGGCAGGCGGGGTGATGGGAAAGATGATCAGCCTTCAGACAATTGCCGTAGCAGCAGCTGCGACTGGCATGTCGGTTTCCGACCAGTCAAAGCTCTTTCGTTTCACGCTGAGGCACAGCGTTTTGCTGGCAAGTGTCGTTGGCGGGCTGGCGCTGTTGTACACCTATGTATTTCAGTTTCGATGGAACTGAGATAAGCGATTCAGAAACCGAAATCCATCAGGCGCGCCGCTCCAGGCGGAGTAGCGGTCAGGCCCGCACGAGTTGTCGCACGAGCCTGTTTCATTAGTGTGTGATCTCCGGAGAGCTGGCCTGCGTGCCCTTCGGTAATCTTGTCAAGCAGACGCGGGAGCAACAGCAATCTGAAGCTCCGTGCCATCTATGAGTCTGATGTTCTTGTCCGGTCTGGTGAGCGTTCCAGAGCTGTTCGCCTCGATCCTGCTGTGCAGGGTCGTTCCGGAGGACGAGTTCGGCACCTGGTCAAAGCCATCACGGCCGGCTACTTGCTCGGTTTGCTCTTCCGGGGTTCCGGGTGAGGCAATTCCGATCAGCGTCGCCTTGATCGGTATCTCCTTCCCGTCCTTTAGGCGAGCGCGGTCGAAGGTGAGGACCAGCTTGGCTGGACTCTTGTCATGCGAGGCCTGCACCTCGTCCACGCGCCCGATCAGTTCAGTGCCGCGAGGCAACTTCAGGCCTTCCGGGGTTTTGATTGTCTGGGTGAGCTTTGCAGAGACGACCTCTCCTTGAGTCGCAGAGGCCGTGTTGATCACCTTGTCGAGGCTCGCGAAGCCGGCGGTGAGTTGTTCAGAAGGATTCAACGCAAACGAGCTGACGCAAAGCAAGAAAAGTGAGGTTGCGAGGGAAAGAGAAGAAACTGCAATTCGCTTCATCGACGAAGCTCCTGGGGGAAGATTTACGTTCGGCAGAATAACGGCTCGAATTTCCGGAATTTTGATCTGAGCCGTAATCTCGTGCCTATAAATTAGGACGTTTGCGCGACGGCGAAAGTTCACAGGGTAATCAGGAGCGATGACGCTACCGTTGGGGGCAATTGTGAGGAAGGGATTCCAGGCCACTTCCCAGGCAAAGCCATCAGGATCAGCGAAGTAGCCGGAATAGCCGCCCCAGAAGGCTTCCTGCGCGGGTTTGAGAATCTGTGCTCCCGCAGTCCTCGCTTCATCCAGAACGGAATCCACCTCCTCACGCGTGCGGGTGTTGTAGGCCAGTGTGAATCCGGCGAAGCCGCGGGCGGTATCGGCCAGGTTTGCATCTTTGGCCAGCTCATTCCGCGGATAGAGGGCCAGAAGCATGCCGCCCGCGCGGAAGAATGCGATGCCCTCGCCTTGGGTCATGCAGCGAGGCCAGCCGAGGCGGTCGTAAAAGCTGCAGCTTCGTTCGAGGTCCTCGACTCCCAGCGTGATAATGCTTATTCGCGGCTCCAAAGCATAACCCTCCTCGGTGCTGCGACAGAGGATACTCGGGCGCGCCGGCAGGCCACAAACCGGCTCCGGCCCAGGCGCCCGTATGAATTGCCTCAGGCGTTTCGCCACTGATTCACCTTTTGTTCGCCATATAATGTTCGCTGTGCCTGGGCTTTCCAGCAACGCGTTGCGAAGGGAACTGAGCCAGAGGAACGGCGAGCGCGCGCAAGGATATGAGCACGAGCTCTCTTACGGCGCGGTGCCGAGCGTCATCTATCGGGAAGAGGAGGGCGGCCATGGGAACTTCATCCCCGCTTCTTTCCGGGCGATCTGCGCACATGCAGAGTGGCGCAAGCGGCTCGACAAGCATTACACCGGCGGGAGGTGGGTCCCGCGCTCACGGGAGCGGACGCGGCGCGAACTCGATTGCGCGAACAGCTCCGACGCGCTGCTGATGAATATCTTTTGCTATCCCCGAGTCTTGCAGCGGCCGCAGCTTTGCGCGCTGCTCGGAGTGGAGCCGGGGCTCGTACCGGAATTTGGATTCAGGCCGCGGATTCCGCTGCTGAATGGCCGTGGCGACCGCACCGAAGCGGATATGCGCATTGGCGACCTGCTTGTGGAAGCGAAGCTGACGGAAGGGGCGTTTCAGCCCGCGCCGGCGCGGCTGCTCGAGCGCTATCGGGACCCGGAGGAAGTTTTTGACTGCAAGCACCTTGAAACTGCGGGCGCATTTCGCGGATACCAGCTGGCTCGCGGCGTGCTTGCGGCTTACGCAACCGGCTGCTCATTCCTGCTGTTGTGTGATGGGCGGCGAAGGGACCTGATCGATTGTTGGTTCGACGTGATGAGGGCGGTGCGGAGCTACAGTTTCCGCAGCAGGTTAAAGCTTCTGACGTGGCAGGAGGTTGCAGGCGCGGTTCCAGGTAGGCTCGAGAAGTTCCTGGCGGAGAAGTATGGCATTGTGAGAACGAGCGGCCTGCTGCCGGGTGTGGGGGCAAGTCGTAACTCTGACTGATCGTTATGAGCAAAGAGAGCGCAGCTCACATCCTATCGATCGACGGGCACGAGGTGCGCGTGACGCATCCGGAGAAGCTGTACTTCTCGAAAGAGGTACGGCTGACGAAGCTGGATATCGTGAACTACTATCTCGCGATTGCGGCCGGAGCGCTTGCGGGAATCCGCGACCGTCCAATTGTGTTGAAGCGGTTTGTAAACGGCGCGGAGCAGGAGGCGTTTTATCAAAAGCGTGCGCCGGACGACCGTCCGCCGTGGCTAAGGACAGTGACGCTTTCGTTTCCGTCGGGCCGTACGGCGGACGAAATCGTCGTAGACGGCACGGCGGGCTTAGCGTGGATCGTCAACCTGGGATGCATGGAGCTGCATCCGCACCCGGTGCGTTCGAGCGACCTCGATCACCCTGACGAGCTGCGCATCGATCTCGACCCGGGGCCGGGCGTGGGCTGGAGCGACGTGCGCAGCGTGGCGCTGGAAGTGAAGGCGGTTCTGGAGGAGATGGATCTTCAGGGGTGGCCGAAGACGAGTGGATCGCGCGGCATGCACATCAATGTCCGGATCGAGCCACGCTGGACCTTTACAGAAGTAAGACGCGCCGCGCTGGCCCTGGCGCGCGAGGTAGAGCGGCGAGCACCTGCGCTGGCCAGCTCGAAATGGTGGAAAGAGGAGCGGCACGGAGTATTTCTCGACTACAACCAAAACGCGAAGGACCGTACGACGGCTTCGGCGTACTCAGTGCGGCCACTGTCGGATGCTCGCGTGTCTGCGCCGCTGTCCTGGGAGGAAGTACCAGAGTGCGATCCGGCGGAGTTTACTGTTTTCACGATGCCCAAGCGTTTCGCGGAGATCGGCGATCCGTTCGCCGGGGCCGATGCGGCAGCGGGTTCGCTCGATAAGCTGCTCGATCTGGCGGCAAGAGATGAAGCCGCCGGACTAGGCGATGCTCCCTGGCCACCGCACTTCCGCAAGATGGAAGGCGAGGAAAAACGCGTTGCCCCTTCTCGTGCGAAGAAGACTGAATCCGCACCGAAAAAGTCAGTTCCGCGAGCGCCGCGAGCGAAGGCACCTCTGCTTACCATTGCGAATTCACCGAGTGAGGAGGCAGCGCTAGCCGGATTGGAGCGATGGAAAGCCAAATATCCCGATGCCGCTGCTTTATTGGCTGTCGACGATGTACTGGTCGATCGCATGCGGGGGCGCTCTTCGACGTGGACGCGTATCCGTGTGAATCTGCGTCACGTCCCCGAGGAATCGCGGCCGACGCAGGAGAAGCCCGATCCGGACGACGATCCGACGCGGGAGTGGCGCGAGCGCCGGCAGTTATAGGGTCAGCGGCCCGTGGCGAAGATTTCGGTCAGCTCCTGTGCGGGGATGACTTCGAGCTGCGCGTAGGTGCAGTCTTCAGGGCGCTTGTCCGGGCGCCAGCGCTTGAAGTGCGACATGTGACGGAAGCGGCGTCCCTGCAGGTGCTCATAATTGACTTCGACGACCAGCTCAGGGCGAAGCGGCTCCCACGACAGGTCTTTGCCCTGGCTCCAGCGGCTCTGGCCGCCCGGCATGCGGTGGCCAGCGGCTATATCTTCTGTTTCGGGACTTGCCCATGCTTTCCAGGGATGATTGTCGAGAGCATGTTCGCGGTACGGAGCCAGGAAGTCTAGAAGCTCACGGCGCTTTTCTTTAGAGAAGCTGGCGCAGACGCCCACGTGCTGGAGATTTCCCGACTCGTCGAAGAGGCCGAGCAACAGCGAGCCGATTGCGGTTCCGGCGCTCTCCTTGTACCAGCGAAAGCCGGCGACTACGCAGTCACACTCGCGTTCGTGCTTCACCTTGAACATGACGCGCTTGTCCGGCTCATAACGTCCTGACAATGGTTTTGCAATGACGCCGTCGAAGCCGGCACCTTCGAACCGGCTGAACCAGTCGCGGGCCATGCTTCTTTCCGAGGTTGCGGGGGTAAGGTGCAGCGGTGGCTTTGCGGAGACGAGCATGGATTCGAGCCGACGGCGACGCGACTCAAACGGCTGTGGCTGGAGATCCTCATCTCCTTCGCCGAGCAGGTCGAAGAAGATGATCGAAGCAGGAATCTGCCCGGCAAGCATCTTTACCCGCGACGCCGCCGGATGAATACGCAATTGAAGAGCGTCGAAGTCGAGCGCGCCGTTTCTGGCGATTACGACTTCACCGTCAAGCACGCAGCGTTCGGGCAGCTGACTCTGCAAAGGCGCGATCAGCTCGGGAAAATAACGGTTCAGCGATTTCAGATCGCGGCTCTGAATGAGGATCTCGTCTCCATCCCGAAAGACGATCGCGCGAAAGCCGTCCCACTTCGGCTCAAAGAGCCAGCTCTCACCTTCGGGCAGGTCTGAAACCCGTTTCGCGAGCATGGGCGGAACGGGCGGATTTACAGGCAGATTCACCGCCTCATGGTAACTCCCGGGAGCTGGCCCCTGAAAATTCGGTTCAGGCGTGCTGTTGCATCTCTTCCAGAGACACGTCTTTGATATGCGTTCCAATCCACCAGTGAAAACCGAAGGGATCGGCGACTCCAGCCATCCGGTCTCCATAGAACTGGTCGGCGGGCTCGCGGAGACTTTTAGCGCCGGCAGCCAGAGCCTCTTTGTAAGTGGTGTCGCAGTCGTCAACGTAGATCATGAGGCTCATGGGAGCGCCGCCGTAGTGTTCGGTACTGAACGCGCCGACGCCTTCGTTCTCGTCGGCCATCATGATGCAGGAGTCTCCGATGCTGATCTCGGCATGCATGATCCGGCCGGTCTTGTCGGGCATGCGCATCCGCTCGGTTGCGCCAAAGACTTTTTGATAGAAAGCAATCGCTTCGGCTGAGTTCTTGAAGTAGAGATACGGCTGCACGGTGTGGTAGCCCTGGGGAATCGCTTTGGCCATGGTGACCCTCCTGATTTGTTTGTGATGATTGTGGCTCGCGCGTGTGCCGGAGGATTGTAAAAATCTGACCGGCCTACTCAGACCAGCGGTACGTGATTCAGGTGCTCCGTGGCGCGAGCCGCATAGATCGTCGGGGTGAATCCTGAGAACTCCTGAAAATCATGGTTGAAGTGGGCCTGGTCGTAGTAGCCGCAGTCGAGGGCGACTCTGGCCCAGTCGATATCCGAGGCGCGATGCACGGTTCGTAACACGCGCTGAAAACGCTGTACGCGGCTGAAGGACTTAGGCGTGAGTCCCACTTGCTCGTCGAAGAGTTGCACGAACCGGCGGTGACTCAGGCCGATCCGGTCGAGCACGGAGGCGACTGTCGTCTGCGGGCGGGAGCAGAAGCGATGCACGGCGAAGGCGACTCCCGGATGCAGCTGGAGGGGACGCACCGCCTGGCGCAACAGAATGCGCTGCGTCACAGCGAACATGCTCTCCATGTCAGGGGAGGCAAGCAGCCGCTCGCGGATTTCGTTCATACAGCCGCGCCACACGGAGTCAAGTGAAGTTTCCGTGTCGGAAAACTCTGACGTGGGGACACGAAAGAAGGGAAACGAACCTCCCGGCGCGAATTCGATGCCGAACACGCGGTCCTCTTGCGCGGTGTCGATCACGAAGGGACGGGTGCGCGGACCTGAAATGACGGCGAGGCCGAAGGTTTCACTGCGGCTGAGGTCCCGAGCGTTGTAGATTCGCATCGGCTCGTCGCGGAGATTAAATATGATGGCCAGCTCACCGTTCGGCATCAGCTGCTCCTGGGCGTGGGTCTGCGGAGCGCCTTCCCAGTACCAAAAGCACTTCACAAACCAGCCAAGCGGCGCAGGCGGAGTGTAGAGACCGTGAATCATGGCACGCCGCCATTGTAGCTATCGCAAGAAGGCAAGAAAAAGGGGAGCCTGACGCTCCCCTCAATTGTCAAGAACCTACGCACCTAGTTGTTTGTCGGAGTGAGCGCCATCGCCTCAGTGAGGCTGAAGGTTACGATCGACCCGGCCGGAACCACGGCGGCGCTCGGATGCTGCATGAGGATGTGGGCTGTGACTATGCCCGCTCCGACTAATGATCCTACCGCCGCGCCCACCGGACCCCCTGCATACGCGCCGACGACTGCGCCTGTCCCGGCCGCTGCTCCGTATGCGACCGCGGTCTTCACTGTGTGGGGCTGCGGCTGGATCCCGCCTTCGCTGTCAGTCTTGGTGCCGGGCGCTTCCGAGCCTGCAACCTGTCCGTAGAGGTGATAAGCGGTCCCGTCTGGCAGCATGACGACATCAGGCCGAAGGCGTAACGTCGCCGATGGGCCGAGGTGATGACCCTGGCTGACGCTGATTACGCGTCCTTTGAGCACCGAACCGGCAGGAATGATGATGCTACCGCCCTTGTAAACGTCCTTCACAACTTCACCCTTGAAGGGCGACCCCGCTGCGGTCTCATTGGTTGAAAGCTTTTCGGAGAGCTTGACCCGGATATTCGTGCCCTCAGCCAGATCGTTTGCCGAGGAGGGAACCGCGCTGACGATGCCGTCATCTGCACCGGGCCGGGTCTGAAGAGTGGCGCCGCCCGCCGAAGGAGCCGCTGCCGGCTGTCCGGGGACAGTGCTAACGATATCGAAGTCGGGGTTCGTCGCTGCGGCTGCGGGCGCAGGGGTGCTGGCCGGCGGAGCTGCGGCAGGAGGAGCAGGCTCAGGCGCTGGTGATGCAGGCGCGGCAGCCGGAACATCCGGGGAAGGCTTGGCCGGCGGGGCCGCCTGTTGTGCGTCCGGACTAGCCGTGATGGTCGCGTCCGGCGGCGGCTGCGAGACTCCACTGTACGGGTCGGAGTTCGTTGCCTGCTGCGCGAGCGCAGCGCCGGAGAATGCCAGCATTGCGGCCAGGGTGGCATGAGTCCACCGATTGCGGAGCTTCGTCATGAAACACCTCACTCGTTAAAACCGCCCATCGGAGAGCAAACCCTCATCCTGACGATCAGGCCGCTTCTCCTTGAGACCCGGAATTTTGCCGGCGGTCGCGCTTCCGGGTGCAAATCGCGAGAACAGGCGCGGACGCCCATCCTCATCTATGTCTCAAGCGTAGTTCAGGTTCGAGGCTGCAGACCATCACGGATACGCGGCGCGAACCACAAACGTTACCGCTGCCGGAACTTGCGGCTCCCGCAGCCCGCACGTCCCGGTCTTCTCTGCGTTTGTTAGAATCGCCAAGGGTATCCCAAATAGAACAGGCAATGTCTGGATTTATCGATACGATCGGCGGAATGGCCGGAGAATCCATCCCTGTAGACCGGCGCCCCAGGCTTAATGAGCGCTTACAGCACAAAATTTCAAGGAGTGACATGACGGAGATTGCTGCAATTCATGCCCGCGAAATTCTAGATTCGCGCGGAAATCCAACCGTAGAGGCCGATGTAGTTCTCGCCGGAGGCGCAATCGGACGCGCCGCAGTTCCGAGCGGCGCGTCCACGGGCGAGCATGAGGCCGTGGAACTGCGCGACGGGGACAAGTCGCACTACCTTGGCAAAGGCGTATTGCAGGCGGTCGAAAATGTCGAGAGCGTGCTCGCTCCCGAGTTGACTGGGATGGATGCGGCCAACCAGCGGCTGCTGGACCAGACGATGATTGCTCTGGACGGCACCCCGAACAAGGGCAAACTTGGGGCAAACGCGATTCTGGCGGTGTCGATGGCGGCGGCTCGCGCTTCGGCAAAAGCGCTGAACATTCCCCTTTACCGTTATCTCGGCGGAGTGAACGCATCGGTGTTGCCGACGCCCATGATGAACATCATCAATGGCGGAGCCCACGCCGATAACAACGTCGATTTTCAGGAATTCATGGTGATGCCGGTAGGCGCGGAGCGTTTTGCCGATGCACTTCGCTGGGGAGCGGAGGTCTTCCACACGCTTAAAGGGGTGCTGAAGAAGCGCGGCTACAGCACATCAGTGGGTGACGAGGGCGGCTTTGCTCCGTCGCTCAAGTCGAATGTGGAGGCCATCGAGGTGATCCTCGAGGCGATTGAGCTTGCGGGTTACAAGGCAGGCGAGGAGGTCGCAATTGCGCTCGATCCGGCGGCGAGCGAGTTTTACGACAAGGAGACAGGCAAGTACGTCTTCAAGAAGTCGGACAAGAGCGAGCGCACCAGCGAAGAGATGTCGCGTTTCTGGCAGGAGTGGACGCGGCAGTATCCGATCATTTCGCTTGAGGATGGCCTGGCCGAGGATGACTGGGAGGGGTGGAAGTACCTGACCAGCTTGATCGGAGAGCGCATCCAGCTAGTGGGCGATGACCTTTTCGTGACCAACACAGAGCGCCTGCAGCGCGGCATCGAGGAAGAGATTGCCAACTCGATCCTTATCAAGGTGAATCAGATCGGTACGGTAAGCGAGACACTGGAAGCCATTGAGCTGGCCCGCCGTTATGGTTACACCTCAATCATTTCGCACCGCAGTGGTGAGACGGAAGATACGTTTATCGCCGACCTTGCCGTTGCCACTGGCGCGGGCCAGATCAAGACCGGGTCCGCCTCCCGCACCGACCGTGTCGCTAAATATAACCAGTTGCTTCGCATCGAAGAAGAACTCGGGCAGGCGGCCGAATATCTCGGCATCGAATCGGTCAATTTCGGCGAGTAGAGATATCAACCGCGCGCCTGCGTCCCGGGCGCGCCTTTCCATTCCGATTGGAGTTTTCATGCATAAAAGTGCTTTCGCACTCAGCTGTTTTCTTCTCGCTGGCGTCGCCTGTGCCCAGCAAAAACCCGCCACAACGCCATCCACATCTGGGGCTGCTGGAATGAACGCGATGGCTCAGCCTGCCCCGGCCAATCCGCTCACTGACGCCCAGGCGCACGAGATGCTGGAGATCACCGGCGCGAACAAGATCAAGGGCCAGCTCACGACTGGGTATATGAGTTTCATCCAGTCGAGAATGCCCTTTCTGCCCAAGGATGTGAGCGACGAGCTGCAGCAGTCTTTCGAGAAGATGGATCTCGACACCCCGATCATCGCAGTCTATAGACAGCGCATCTCCACCGAAGATGCCGCCGCCATCATCACCTTTTACAAGACCCCGGCGGGCAAGGCCATGATTAATGCCATGCCGGACATCCTGCAGCAGCAGCAGCAGCTTGCCATGCAGCAAGGCCGGAAGATCGCCGACGACGTGATCCAGAAGAATCGCCCGGAGATCGAGGCTGCCGCCAACAAGTATCGCGAAGAGCATGCTCCCAAGCCCGCGCCCTCCCTTAATTCGCCCGGAGCCGCCGCGCCATCAGGGACAGCAAAGCCCAGCGGATCCACATCCGGCGGGTCGGGCGCAACGCCGTCCACAAGCACGACGCCGCAGCCGAAGTAAATGAACGGGGCCGGCGCATCCGGCCCTCGATGCCGAATGAGCCGGAGATCTGAGCCAGAAGCCCAGGAGCACCAGTGCAAGACCAAGTCCGCCCTGCTCGACCGATTGTGCTGACCATCCTCGACGGATGGGGTTATCGCGCGCAAGTTGAGAACAACGCGATTGCGCTGGCGCGCAAGCCCACCTATGACAAGCTGCTGGCGGAGTTCCCGAGTACCCTGCTGCATGCCTCCGATCACTTCGTTGGCCTACCGGACGGGCAGATGGGCAACAGTGAAGTAGGCCACCTCAACATTGGAGCGGGTCGCATCGTGCGCATGGATATCACGCGCATCGACGCGCTGATCTCGACCGGTGAGTTCTTCAACCATCCGACGATCCTCGAGGCTCTGAAGCTGGCGCGCGAGGGCGGTCGGCAACTGCACCTGTTCGGGCTTGTCTCCGACGGGGGTGTGCATTCGCATCAGAACCATCTCTACGCGCTGCTCAAGGCGGCAAAGCAGCAAGGGCTCGAGCGCGTCTTCGTCCATGCGTTCATGGATGGCCGGGACACTCTGCCCACATCGGGAGTCGGCTATATCGAGCAGCTTCAGCAGAAGATGCGGGAATACCAGGTCGGCGCCATCGCATCGGTTTCAGGACGCTATTACGCGATGGACCGCGACCGCCGGTGGGAGCGCGAGAAGCTTGCCTTCGATGCGATGGTTACCGGCCGCGCCGAGGGCGGCGCCCATCGGGATCCTGTAGCGAGGTTGAAGGAGTCTTATAACAACGACATCACAGACGAATTTATTGTTCCCTTCGTGGTTACGGATGAACAGGGGCATCCACGGGGAGTGATTCGCGACGAGGATGTCTGCATCATGTTCAACTTCCGGGCCGACCGAGCGCGGCAGATCACCCGCGTGCTGGCGCGCAACAGCAGGCTGACGAAGCTCGAAGGCCGTGACCTGCCCGGAGCCGAAGACCTGGACCAGGTGATTCCGCGCAATGAAGTTCCGAAGAGCCTGCATTACGTAGCGATGACGCAGTACGACAAGCTTTTCACGCTGCCGATGATCATTCTTCCGGAGTCGATGGAGAATTTGCTTGCCGATATGCTCGCGCAAGCCAATCTGCGGAACCTCCGCATCGCCGAGACCGAGAAGTACGCACACGTGACCTATTTCTTTAATGGAGGGATTGAGAAGCCGTTTCCAGGCGAAGACCGCATCCTCATTCCTTCGCAGAAGGTCGCGACCTACGATCTCGCGCCCGAGATGTCCGCGGCTGGAATCGCGGACGCCGTGGTCAAAGCGGTCGCGGACTCTGTCTTCGACCTGATTGTCGTGAATTTCGCGAATGCCGATATGGTTGGGCATTCCGGCAAGCTGGCTCCGACCATCAAGGGTGTGGAGACCGTCGATGCCTGCCTCGGGGAGATTTACCGGGCGCTGCGCCAGCATGGCGGTGCATTGCTGGTTACGGCCGATCACGGCAACGCCGAGTTGATGGTCGATCCCGTAACTGGCGGTCCGCACACGGCGCACACAACCAATCCTGTTCCATTCATACTGGTGAGTGAGGACGCGAAGAACTACAGATTGAGGGCCGATTCCTCGCTGCGTGACATCTCTCCGACTCTGCTCGCCATGTTGGGGCTCGTGGAGCCAGTCCAGATGACGGGCACGGACCTGCGCCAGCGGTTGAGCTGACCTGGGAACTTCAGAATGTCTTCTGTTTGTCGGGCGGATACCACCTGATCTGTGCCGAGATCATGTTGTCGCTCTGCAGGCCTGGCTGGTAGATCGGCGCTTTCCAACCTTCGTGCTGGAACCAGCCCTTGACCTCGATGTCCTTCATGAATCGCTTGGTTACCGAAAGCTCGTACACGTTCTGGGTAGTGCCGCCGGGGATGAACTTGATATCCGCTTTGGCGTTGCGGTACATGAACTGAATATTCTCGTTCGCAGACAGGTTGTATGTCAGCCACGCCTGGCCGCCCTTGGCATCGCGGCCGATCCAGTCCGTGAAGAGAGAGCCATTGATGGTAGGGCCCTGCTTCTGGACGGTTTCGTAGTAAAGAAAGCTGCCGTTCGCGCCGGAGTCGCTGACTGGATCGGTGGAGACGCCTTCGACTCTCAGATCGAGCTGCTGGATCCAGGGAAAATGCGAGAGGTAGATTCCTGGACGCACTCCCGAACGCCTCGGAGCGCTGATGGGGCTCACATCGTCGTGAACGACCGAGTCTGTATAGAGGGTGAGCCACTTACGTAGAAAGGGCAAGCGCCACGTGAAGTCGAAGTTGCCCCACCGGGCGCCCGGATCATCCCTTGAAAACTTCTCAGCCGCCGATACATTCTGGATGCTTCCAAAGCTCTTGAGGAAGGTGTGGAGTGTGATTGGCACATCGCAGGTGTAGTAGGTGTTGGTTGTCGTGTCGAGGCATGGGCGATCCTTGCCGCCCCAGATCACGACTCGCGACCATCCAAGCTCCAGGTCCCGCGTCGGTTTGATGCTGATCTTCTCGGCGTGCATGTACGGTTGAATCGGGGACTGGTGTCCTGGTACAGAGCCGACGAAAAAGTCGTACCGCCAGGGTCCTGTGAGCTTGGAGACGAAGGGAATCCGAAGAGGCTCGACGCGGTTGATTTCGAAAGCGTAGGTATTTTCGGCGTTAGTGCTCATCACCATTGCGCCGCCCTCGTCCGGGCTCCACCAGTGATCGTTTTTGCCGAAGGAGATTTCGTGCCCGGCGAGATGATAGGACACCAGCGCATTGAACACCCGGAAACGGTTCACTGCCGCAATTTGCGGCTGGGGAATCGTGGACTGCGTTGGCGTGGTGGCGTAGGGAATGAGGTCGACGTTGTCCGAGAGGTACATGGCCAGCGGTACCGGGTAACCGGTGGCGCTGGGCGCATGCTGATATTCGCCCCAGAAGTAAACCGAGAAACGGCCTGCTTCCGCGCGCGCGCTGAATCCTGTGTAGTTGTTGAAGCCCTGCTCGTAGGGGCGGCCGTAGTCGTTGACGATGGTTTGACCGAGATGGAAGCTGTCGCGCAGAGGTGTCCCGGTGATGCCGCGCATCTGGGTGTACGCGCTCTCGAGCTCTATGCGGCCGATATGTTCGGCTCCAGCGGAGTTTAGATCGCTCGAAACCTCTTTCTGCACCGCAAGATAGATTTCACGAGCCTGTTCATCATTGACATTGTTATCAATCGCGTCGGCAGAAAGCTGGAGCATATGCGCCACACTCAGGCGTGTCCACGGGCGCAGTCCCAGGTATGCGGTATCGATGTACCCGAGCGCCTGCAAGCGCCAAAGGGCAGGATATACCCAACTATCCATCGGTATATATGTAGAGCCGATGTTGTTGGTATAAACGACCGGCGATTCGGGCCGATAACTCGGAGGTACCGGCTGCTGGCTGCCGCCTCCGCCAATGCCGGGGTCTGTTACTAAGGCGGCTTGTGAGATCTGGCTTCTATCGCCTGATTGCGCACCAGCATGCTGCCAGCCTGCCACTACGGCCAACAGCAGGCAAATCGACGAGACAATTCTCACTCGCACCTCGACCGGAATTTGAACCTGGATTGTCGAACAGCTCCAGATGAGGAAACCTCAGCCCTAGGCTAGAGGATTGCCCGGAGGAAGACAAGCCGCGCTCATCTCCTGTTTGAACTCGGCTATCGCCTGGTCTTTCCATCGATTACGGAAAAGTTTTTTCCCCGTAAGATAGCGTTCCATATTGACTACTGCGGCGCCTGGAACGTTGTCGCGAGAGTACGGGACGCAGACGATCAGCGCGGGTCCACCTTCGCGGGCGCGGGCAATTGTCTCCTGGCCGACTCGATAAACCGCGACGACATCATGCGCATCGACAGTGATGACAGGCACCATCTCCTCGAGTTCCGCGAGCATCCTGTCGAGTTTGCGATTGGGGTCTGCCTGAATGACGAAGAGCACCGGTAGCTTATTCGCGGAGGCGACCGCCAGCGCATCTCTGCACCCGGCGAGCGTAGCTGCGCCGTCCTCAAGGAAGGCAACCGCGACCTTGTTGTTCCCGGCCATTTTGTTGCCGAGAGCCGTCCCCGTCGCCAATCCCGCCTGGGCAACCGCGGAAGGTAGGCCTGAAGTCAATGCGTTGACCGCGCCATACATGAAGGGGGTCCCATTTCGATCGGCGTCGCGATGATCGAGCAGCACGCGAAGCGGAACTCCTTTGATGAAATTCGCTGCGATGTTTCGCGGACCAAGGACGATGGTATCTTCGCGCTGGAGATCGAGGGTAATGCCGACGGCACCTGCGGCGCTGTCAGTACCGTTACCGAGGTGCACCTCGAGCAGCTCGTACTTCACCAGCGCCACGTACAGTTTTCTGAACTTCTCATCGCTGATGAGTGAGTGACCATTTTTGCCGGCAACAGCCGCAGCTGCGGCGGGTGCCTTCGACTTCGTTGGCATGTGCGCTGGTTGTACCTTTGGAGTGTCGATCCGCGTGGCGGATGAGGGGATTGTACCGCAGCGCGGAAGTGGACCCCAGCCGCAAATTTCGCACCCGCGCACGGGAGATGCGTCCACAGCCTCTCACAAAGTTTTTGGCCGCGCAATGCCTGAACAGCCGCGCTTTTCAACAGATTTGTGAATAAGCCTGTGTATTATCAGGCTTCCTGTTCGTCAAACTCTGGATTGACGCGGGCTCTAGCGATCTGCACTTTTCCTGTTGCAGACCGTCAATCGCACTAGGTTGAATAATCCGCGTTTATTCGGACGTACTCAGCCGTGAGGTCGCAGGTCCAGAACCGGCAGCTGGCACTACCCATCCCGAGCGCAATCCTGACGGTAAATTCCGGGTTCTTGAGATACGCGTGCGCGCGCTGCTCGTCGAATCCGGTCACGCGACCGCCATTTTCGCAAATCTGTTGATCGCCCAGCCAGATGGAGATGCGTGCCGGATCAATTTTCGCGCCGGAGTAACCTGTCGCAGCCATCAGCCGTCCCCAGTTCGGGTCGCTTCCCGCCCATGCCGTTTTGACCAACGGAGAGTGCGCGATGGCCTTTGCCACGCGCAGCGCATCAGCTTCGTTGACCGCGCCCTCGATCTGCAACTCGACCACGTGCGTCACGCCCTCCGCATCGGCCACGATTTGTTTGGCGAGCGAGAGGCAGACATCTTCGAGTGCCGTTTTGAATGCCGGATGACGCGCGTCCACCGTTGCCCCGCTCGCACCTGACGCAAGCAGCAGCACAGTGTCGTTGGTCGAGGTATCGCCGTCAACGGAGATGCGATTAAAGCTCTGCTCTGTGGCACTGCGAAGCAGCACGTTGAGATCCGCAGGCGCAATCACGGCATCGGTAAAGAGATACACCAGCATCGTCGCGTGTGGCACCAGCTGGGGATGGATCATGCCCGCACCTTTACAGACACCCGCGATGCGGACCTGAGTGCTCCCCACATCGACCCACGCATGCGCCGTCTTGGGACGGGTGTCGGTAGTCATAATGGCGCGGGCAAATCTGGAGAAATGCTCGGTGTCCGCGGCTAGCTCCCGCTCGATGTCTGGAAGAGCATCGATCAGCTTCTCCGCCGGCAACGGAACTCCGATGATCCCCGTCGAGGAGGGAAAGACCTCGTGGCCCTCAGCGCCAAATGTCTTTGCCGCCGCGGCACACACCTGCTCACATGCAACGAGGCCTGTCTGGCCGGTCGCGCAGTTTGCATTGCCGGCATTCACGACAACGACACGAACCTGCCCGCCGCTGCGCTCGAGGTGACGGTCGTCGACGATCAGTGGTGCGGCCTTGACGCGGTTCGACGTAAACATCGCCGCCGC
Organism: uncultured Acidobacteriaceae bacterium; assembly: GCA_963724375.1. Taxonomy (GTDB): domain Bacteria; phylum Acidobacteriota; class Terriglobia; order Terriglobales; family Acidobacteriaceae; genus Silvibacterium. The sequence continues at coordinate 28,853 of CAVRUM010000009.1, read as the reverse complement.
GCTCGCAGACCGGTCACCTACGGCGACGGCGAAGTCGAGGTTGCCGCTAGGCTTCAATCCGGCCTTTGCCGCAGCAAAACGAAAGCCGCGCGGGAGCGCGTCCTCAGGGAGCAGGGAAGTTTGAATCATGTGCGCTTTTACTTTATCAAGAGAGGACATGAGCAACTCGACCGGCGCATCACGGAGTAATTCCGATTTTCTTCACATGCAGCACGTGAACGTCGCCCGTGGCGATGCTGTGGTGCTGCGCGATATCAATCTGCGGATTGCAAACGCCGAGCACGTCGCGATCCTGGGCCCGAACGGCTGCGGAAAATCCACGCTCATCAAGACCATCTCCTGTGAGTGCTATCCGATCGTTGCTCCGGGGACGAGTATCCGACTGCTCGGCCGCGACCGCTGGGACGTCTCGCAGCTCCGCCGCCATCTAGGAGTCGTTGAGGCGCACCTGCCCGGGGAGCGCACCGGGGTTACTCGTGGCATTGATGCCGTGGTCGCCGGATTCTTCTCAGCGTCCACGCTATGGCCCAATCTGCAGGTCGCACCGGAAATGCGTGGCCGCGCTCACGCGGCGCTCGAACGCATGCAAGCGACCCATCTTGAACAGAAGCTGGTCGGGCAAATGTCCGCCGGTGAGCAGCGGCGAATTATGATAGCCCGCGCGCTGGTGCACGAGCCTGAAATGCTTCTCCTCGACGAGCCCTCAAACGCGCTCGACCTGGCCGCTCAGCGCGAGCTTCGCGAGGCGTTGCGGCTCATCGCGCAACAAGGAACCGGGATCGTGATGGTGACGCATCATCTGGCCGACATTCTGCCTGAGATCACGCGAGTCATCATGATGCGGGAGGGCCGCGTCTTTGCGGATGGAGCGAAGGAAGAGCTCCTCACCGAAGAAAAACTGCGTGAACTGTTTGGTGTCGAGGTGGCGCTGACAAGGCGGGATGGCTACTGGCATTCGTGGTGATGGGCTCTTGACCGCAAACTCTGCTTGCCTTAGGCTGCAAGCACACGGGAAAGGAGGATGATCCAGCTAATGAAAAATTCTGAAGGTAGTAGTCGCAGGAACCTACGTGAGGTGACTGAGGCTTAGAGCGCCCTGGCTCTAGTTCTGGCGAACCGCAGCTGCATCGTCGAGGCCCATCGAAAGCGAGGGCGCCCCAGGTCAATCTCAACAGTTCACCGGCAAAGGCCCGCTCTGCAACACCGCAGCGGGCCTTTCGCATTTCGTTCATCGAGAAGAATGGCAAAGTCTCTCGCTAGGAGCTTCAAAGCTACGCTTGAACGCGATGGAACCGCGCTCGGCTGGACTATTGTCCGCGTACCGCGCACGGTTACCGATGGGTGGGAGGCGCGCAGTCGCTACCGGGTAAAAGGAGAGATCAGCCGGGACGGAGGCAAGGGATTTGCCTTTCGCACATCACTGTTTCCGACCGGCAAAGGGGACTTCACCCTGCTGGTCAACAAACGCATGCAGGCGGGAGCCGGAGTCACACTCGGCAGCGTGGCGTCGTTTCGGTTGGAGCCGGACGAGGAGAAGCGCGAAGTCGCGATACCCGCAGAATTGAAGCAGGCGCTCTCGGGCGCATCCGGGCTGAGGCGATGGTACGACCGGTTGCCTTATGCGATCCGCAAGTATGTAACCGATATTGTTACGGGACCGAAGAGCCCGGCGGCCCGCGTGCGCCGAGCCGAGGCGATGGCCGAGCACCTGCTTGCCATGCAGGAGGGCGAGCGGGAGATTCCGCCAATTCTGGAAGCTGCCTTCGTTCGCGCGCCGCTCGCGCGGCGGGGCTGGGAACTGATGACTCCCGCCCAGCGCCGCGGCCACCTGTGGGGTGTCTTTTACTACCAGAGCCCGGAGGCTCGCCAGCGCAGAGCAGATAAAGCAGTCGAAGACGCTGTCAGGATTGCAAAGGCCAAAACGGAAAGATGACCGGGCATCCCGTTCGTGCCTGGTGAAACAAGTGCAGCGTCCGGCTCTACAATAGCCGCATGGAACCCCTAGTCATCGCCGGAAAGGCCTTCCAGTCCCGCCTTATCGTCGGAACCGGAAAGTACAAGAGCGGCGCCGAGACCCAGGCCGCTATCGAAGCTTCGGGAGCTGAAGTGGTTACAGTGGCCGTCCGCCGCGTGAACCTCGACCGCTCGAAGGAGTCGCTGCTCGACTATATCGATCCTCAACGCTATTTCCTGCTGCCCAATACGGCGGGCTGCTACACAGCCGAAGAGGCGATCCGCGCGGCGCGGCTGGGCAGGGAAGTCGGCCTGTCGGACTGGGTAAAGATCGAAGTAATCGGAGACCAGGCGACGCTTTATCCCGATGTTCACGCGACTGTCGAGGCCACTCGCATTCTGGTCAAGGAAGGCTTTACGGTTCTGCCCTACACCTCTGATGACGTTGTGTTTGCGCGGAGGCTCATAGACGTGGGAGCGGCAGCGGTCATGCCGCTGGCCGCGCCGATTGGCAGCGGATTGGGGATCCAGAACCGGGCCACGCTGCAGATCCTGCGCGAGCGCATCACCGAAGTTCCGCTGATCGTCGATGCAGGTGTTGGCACCGCCTCTGACGCGGCCCTGGCGATGGAGATGGGAGCGGACGGTGTCCTGATGAATACCGCGATCGCGGCGGCGGAGAATCCGATTCTCATGGCTGAGGCGATGCAGCATGCTGTGCTTGCCGGCCGGCAAGCCTATGTTGCCGGGCGCATGCCGCGGCGGCTCTACGCCACAGCGAGTTCGCCACTGGAGGGAATCTCGAAGTGAAACCGCGCCGACGAAGTATATCGCTAAGGCCGTACAGCCTGGTTTAGACTCTGCCCATGCGGGTATTCGGCATCGATTGCGGCACCGAATGTACCGGGTACGGCGTTGTAGAGTGGGACGACACGGTCCGCAGTCCACAGTTGGCCTCTCTTGGGGCGGGCGCCATTCGAGTCTCGAAGAAGGATCATCTGCCGCAGCGCCTCGCGCATGTGTATTGCCGATTGCTCGAACTGCTTGAGGCGCACCAGCCGGACGTTGTTGCGGTCGAAGAGGTCTTCTACTCGGTAAACGCCAAGTCGGCCCTGAAGCTCGGGCACATGAGGGGAGTTGCGTTGCTGGCCGCAGCGACCGCGCGTATTCCGCATGCCGAGTATGCCCCGCTCAAGATAAAATCCACGGTCACCGGCTATGGACTCGCGCAAAAGGAGCAGGTCCAGTTCATGGTGGCACGCCTGTTGAATCTGCCTTGCGTGCCCGAGCCTACGGACGCCGCCGACGCTCTGGCAATTGCTATTTGCCACATTCACCATGCGCAGACAGCCACGCTGCAAGCTGCGGCTCGGTGATAATGCTGGCTAGATGATGTTTGCCGCCGCCATCGCGCTTGCACTGCTTCAAGCCGCCTCGCCGTCTTCTGTGACTGCCGGCTCGCCGGAGATCCGCTTTTCATTCGAGCATCCGCAGCTCGACCCATCGGCATACACGCTGGTCATCCATGAGGACGGATCAGGGCACTACCGCTCCACGCCCGGAACAAGCTCAGGACCCGGCATCGACGGCTACGGTTCCTTGCCCACCGAGCGCGACATCACCGTCCGCGACCCTTTGCTGGCGACGCTCTTCCAGACGGCCCGCTCGCACCACTTTTTCGCGATGGAATGCGAGGCGACCGATACCAAGGTCGCTTTCACAGGTAAGAAGACAGTGGCCTACGCTGGTTCGGATGGCAGCGGCCAGTGCATTTTCAACTATTCGCATGAGAAGGAGCTGAATCAGCTGGCCGATGACCTGATGGCGGTTGCTTTCACACTGCATGAGGGCAATCGGCTGGCGATTGAGCACCTGCACAGCCGTCTGGCGCTCGATTCTGAGCTCGAAAACCTTCAGGCTGCCGTTAAGGACCATCGCGCCCTCGAGATCGAAAACATCGCTCCCGTGCTTCAGTCCATCGCCGACGATGAAGCGGTCATGAACCGGGCCCGAAATCGGGCTCGTTCACTGCTGTCTATTGAGGCGGCGAAGCGTTAGCCTATTCAAGACGACTCCAAGCGGTTGTTTCTCCGGTGGCTGCGCACCAGGTGTCGATTAGTAGACGCATGAATTCGCTTGTTAGAGCAGTCTTCCGGGCTGCCTTAGTGCCCACACTGTAGTGGTATAGGGGCACCCGGCCTCCGATGCTATGATCCGAAGCGAGAAGACCTAATCCATGATTTCACTACGGAAAAGAACACAAGCGGCCGGTCTGATCTGTGCCCCCAGGGTTGTTTTCAGCCTTGCGTCGCCTTCCGTACTTCGGATAGTTCCCTCCCTATGACAGTCGGCGCCGAGGCGGAAAGTATGCTGCTCTTGGAAGATGAGGGCAGACAGCACAAAAAGCTCGAAAAGAAGGCCGTAAAAAGCACTCTTTATATTGTTGTCTTCTATGGAGTCTCGCTTGCGCTGCGGGTCTTGAGCAGCGTTGTCCTTACCCGCCTGTTTTCGCCGCAATACTTCGGCATCATCACACTGATCACGACCGTCCTGGTCGGGCTCAGCCTGTTCTCGCACATCGGGATTAACGACAGTGTTGTCCAAAGCAAGCGGGGAGATGATCCCCTCTTTCTCAACACTGCCCAGACAATAGAGCTCTTGCGCGGAACTGGCACCTGGATCCTGACGGTCATCCTGGCATGGCCCGTCGCCTGGTTCTACCACGAACCGCGAATCGTCTTTTTGCTCCCCGTCGTCGGATTGAGTTGCATTATTTCCGGGGCAACTTCGCCGAGCATCTTGTACTTGACGCGGCACATGGGAGTCGGCAAGATCTCAGCCCTTGATCTCTTGGGGCAGATCGTGCAGTTTGTTGTCACTCTGGCGTGGGCGTTGATTAACCCCTCTCTTTGGGCTCTAGTGGGCGGCAAGCTCGTAGCGGACCTGGCACGCTTGGCAGCCAGCTATTTCATCCTGCCCGGGTTTCGTTTGCGACTCTCCCTCCATAGAGAGTATGTGCGCGAGCTGCTCCATTTCGGCAAATGGATACTTATCGGGACAGCTCTGACCTTTCTCGCTAATCAGTCGGACCGGCTCATCCTTGGAAAACTGGCGTCGGTCACAATGCTGGGCGTCTACGGAATCGCCTATTCGCTGTCGGATTTGCCGCGCCAGATAATCATGCAGTTCACTTCGCGAGTGGGATATCCCTTCATCGCCAAGTTTGCCGGCAAACCGAGGCAGGAATACCGAGCGATGCTGCTGAAATATCGCCTCCCGGTACTCGCTGTGGGGGCGCTCTGCCTGGTCGTCGCCGTTTGCGTGGGCGATAAAGTGATCTTGCATGTGTACGACCGTCGTTATCATCAAGCGGCGTGGATGATCGGTATCCTGGCCGTCGGGTTATGGCACACGATGCTTTACAGCACATTGGCCCCCGCTATTCTGGCTCTTGCGAAGTCCCATTGGAATGCGCTTGGGAATCTGGTCTTCTGCATCTCTCTATTCACCCTCATTCCGCTGGGATATCACTACTACGGGATGCCCGGCGCCGTTTTGGCCGTGGCCTTTGGAGACCTTCCGGTTTACTTTGTCGTCCAGTACTCCGCTTACCGTGAGAAAGTGGCGACGCTCATGCAGGACGCCCTGATGACGATCGCCTTTCTTGTCACACTTGCTGGAGCTTTGGCGCTTCGAGTGGCGCTCGGTTTCGGACTTCCGTTTCAGGGCGTTCACTAGCAGCTTTTTAGTAAAACCGTAATCGGCACAGTTGACAGCCCCGAACGGTGATAAATCTCAAGACATGGATAGATGCTGCTGAATCGCCTGCACTCGTGCGCCGTCCAATATGATGTGGCGGTAAGCGGAAACGAAACTTTCCAGCCTGCTTCCACGTTTGAATATCTGTAGCAACGGGTCCACAGCAAGGAGGTGTCCTATGAGGCACCTGATCACGAGCACTCCCGCGGTTCCACTTCGGCCAAACAGAATCATTAGCCTCTTCGCCGTTCTCGTCGTGACCCTCGCCACCGCCGTTTATGCTCAGGAGCCGGCCGTCCCCCCGCCTCCACCGGATTCCGAGCAATCCTCGCAGGCGTCGCTACAGGAGCCACCGGCGCAGAACAATGTCCGTGCCGTACGCCTCAGCGATGTGGAAGGGAAGGTCGAGGTATTTAACGGCTCCGAGCCCGCCTTTGACCAGGCCCTCCAAAACATGCCGGTGGTTGAAGGCATGCGCTTTGTGACCGGAGATGACGGTCGAGTGGAGATCCAGTTTGAAGACGGCTCCGTTGCCCGGATCACCCCGAACAGCTCCATTACACTGGCGCAGCTCCGTCGCAACGGGGATGGATCGGCTGCGACGACAATCGACGCGAATTCCGGCCTGACCTACTACGAGCTGACCGGACGCGCCGGTCAGTACATCGTTCGCTTCGGACCCAACGGTGTGACGCCGCGCGATAGCTCGATCTTCCGCATCGACCTCGACGGCAACCCGGCCACCTTGGCGGTGACGCATGGGACGGTTCATGTCGGCGACGGGCAGAGCCTCGCCCTGGATGTGCATACGAACCAGACGGTCCGATTCGATGTCCAGAGTCCCGGCCAGTACCAGGTGGCGCAGAGCGTAACGGCCGACACATGGGACCAGTGGAATTCCGACCGCGACCAGGCGCTGGCAACGCTTGAGGAGAACGCTACTACTGCCCGCGCGAGTACCGGCAACCCCGACGACGCGGCGTGGAATGATCTCGACTACTACGGGGACTGGTACAACGTTCCCGGATATGGCATGGCGTGGGCTCCCGCGGGCGTGGGCTCCGGATGGGATCCGTTTGGCGTGGGCAGCTGGGGCTACTACGGCAACGTAGGCTACGCCTGGATCTCGCCTTATCCGTGGGGGTGGTGGCCTTACCACTGCGGGGCCTGGAACTGGTTCAATAGTTTTGGCTGGATGTGGTTCCCGGGCAACTGCGGTTTTGGACTATTCGGCGGAGGCTGGTACCCGTACGCCGCGGTGTGGCGTGTCCCCCCTAACTACAGGCCTCCAATAAAGCCGGCGAATCCTCCAACCCGTGGACCCCATCAGCGGATCCCTCGTCCTGAACCGCTGATCGCCGTGAATCGCGGCCTGCAGTTCGGGGATGGATTCCGAACCCTCGGAGGCGCGAAACCCACGCCACGCGTCTTCAATTACGACGGGCGAAGCATTGCTCCGGCGGAAGCCACGATACGTGTGCGCAACGGAGGGCCTGTTGGCGAGGGCTTTACAGCGGCGGTGACGCGGACAAATCCTGAGGTTCTCGACCGCAGTTATGTGCGCTCCGCCACTCCTGGGCGTAGTTCTTACCAGCCCGGAGTGGGCGGCTCCGTCGGCTATGTGCCGCCGCCTTCGGCCTACCGGCCTGCGCCATCCGCGACGCCTCCGCGCAGCACCTATACCCCCAGTGCGCCGCCCCACATCTCAGCTCCCGCGGGCGGAGTTCACATGTCGGCGCCACCCCCACCACCTGCCGGTGGACATCCACGCTGACATCGGATTTATCCCGGGTCTGATTTCAGGCCCGGGATAAACCTTCACTCTCAGCCAAAGATATTTGTGTTCAGGAATTCGTTCCGGAATTTGCCCTTTGGATCGAACTGCCCAGCGAGTGCCTTGTAGTCCGGCATCTTGACGTAGAGCTGACTGAGCCGCGATTGTGGGACGGTGAACAGCTTGGCCCAGTGCGGCCTGGCGTCAAAGGGTGCAAGCTTTTCCTCGATCTGCGGCAGGATGGCCTTCACTGCAGCCCACTCCGGCTTCCATGTAAAGTGAATGGCCATGCTGGGCCGCTGGTAGGCCATGCTCATCCAAAGATCGTCGGCGGCGATGGTGCGTAACTCAGTGACGAAGAGGTGCGGTGTGATCTGGTCGCGCAGCTGCTCCACCGCGAGGATCGCCTCGTATCCCTTGTCCCGGGGAACGAAGTACTCTGTCTGCAGCTCGGCGCCGCTGCTGGGGGTGAAGTTCATCTTGAAGTGCGGGAGCCGCTCGTACCAGGGTCCGGGTACGCCGCCCTGCTCCGTGCATGCTTCGGCGGAGTGACCTGTGATAGGGTGCAGCTTCTTTGTGGCGAGCTTTGCGCCGAAGAATTCCGGAGCCCATTTCTGCATGGTACCGGGCTCGATGCGGCGCTTGATCCACACCTGTGTCATGCGATGGTTCTGCCAGTCGGTGAAGAGGCTGACGCTATAGCCGCTCGTGAAAATCTCTTCGAGGTTTTTCTCTAGCTGCGAGATGGAGAGGTCTTCATACACCGCCTGTCCCACTTGATAGGTCGGCAGCACATCGAGCGTAATCCGCGTGATGACCCCCAGGCCGCCCAGGCCGACAACTGCACCGTGAAAGAGTTCGCCGTCGTGCTGGCGCGCAAGGGTCTTCACCTCGCCGTCGGCGGTGATGAACTCGAACCCCGAAACTGCCGTTGAGAGATTACCGTTTTTGCTTCCCGAGCCATGTGTTGCAGTCGAGCACGCTCCCACAACAGAGATGTGGGGCAGGGAGGCCAGGTTATGGAGCGCGTAGCCTTTCGCGTCGATGTAGGGTGCGAGCTTGCCATAGGTCACGCCCGCTCCGACAGTGACAGTATGCGCCTTCTCATCGAGCGCCATCGAGTCGAGTTGCTTGAGAGAGATCTGATTGACTGGATTATCCGCGATGCCGTTGAATGAGTGCCGCGCTCCAAGTGCCTTGAGGGTTCCACAACTCTTCACGGCTGCTTCCGCTTCTTCGGCGGTCGCAGGCGAGATGAGATTTTTGGCGTGATATTCATAGTTGCCGGCCCAATTGGTGCGGTGCTCCTGCGGCCCCTCGCCGTGTGCGAAGCGTTGCAGGACGCTGCCGGAAAGAATCATGCCGGAAGTCTTCAAGAATTCCCTCTTGTTCATTATTTATCTCCGTCTCGAGCCGTTCTTCACCATACGGCCTCGCCCGCACATTTCTCAAATCCATTTCATAATTGGTGAATCCATTGGAAAGCTGCATAGAGCGAGGCGGACCGCCTCGGAAAAAGAGGATATCCAGATGCCCCTACCCAGCGACGAGAAAGTTCTCAAGCTGAGCAATGACCTGATCCAGATGTTCGATACTCTTTTCGGACTGCACCCCGGGTTTCGCCCTGCCCATGCCAAGGGCATCATGCTTTCGGGCAAGTTCACGCCCACCCGCGACGCCGCATCGCTCAGTCGCGCTCCTCACTTTAACCGCGCCTCAACCCCCGTTACAGTACGTTTCTCGAACTCCACGGGCGTCCCTGTCATTCCCGACAACGATCCAAACGCGGATCCCCGCGGCATGGCGATCCGGTTCAACCTGGCCGAGCACGTGCACACCGACATCGTCTCCCACTCGACCGACGGGTTCCCAACACACACTGGAGAAGAGTTCCTTGAGTTCCTGCGCGCCGTCGCCGCATCCAGCGATCAGACGAAGCCGCATCCCTGGCCGGTGGAAGCCTTCCTTGGCTCGCATCCGGCTGCGCTCGCGTTTGTGCAGGCTCCAAAGCCGGCACCTTCCAGCTTTGCGCGCGATACATACTTCGGCGTCACCGCCATGAAGTTCATCAGCGCGAGCGGGGAAAGCCGTTACGGCCGCTATCGCATCATTCCTGAAGCCGGCAATGATTATGTCGACGCGGAAGCACTGAAGGCGAAGGAACCCGATTACTTGTTCAAGGAGATCGTCGACCGAGTGGTCAAATCGCCGATCCGATTCAAGGTCGCAGCGCAGCTCGCCAGCGAGGGGGACGTAGTCGACGATGCGACGGTGCATTGGCCGGAGGAACGCCGGATCGTCGATCTCGGTGACATCGACCTGACCGCGCCGATCCCGGACAACGCCGCCGAGCAGCAGAAGATCATCTTCGATCCGATCCCGCGCTTGGATGGGATCGAGCCTTCGGCAGATCCCCTGCTCGAGCTTCGCGCTGTCGTTTACCTCATCAGCGGACGCCGCCGCCGCGCCGCGCCGCCTACAAACTAGATCGGGAGTATAGTAAGCCCCTGATGGAGCCCCCCCTTCATCAGGGCGCTCATCCGCACACGGAGGAGGTTTCAAATGGCTGTCTCTTTCGCGAAGGATATCAAGGCGCTGTTTCGCCAGATCGATATCGATCATATGAGAGAGTTTGTACCGTTGGACGACTACACCTATATGTCAAAGCCGGCCAACGCCACCCTCGTGCTCCAAACGGTCGAAGGCGATCCTCCCAGCATGCCGCCCGGCGGCCCATATTGGACTGCCGAACAGGTCGCGCTATTCAAAAAGTGGATGACCGACGGCTACCAGCCCTGATGTTTCTACTCGTACCTGAGCGCTGTCATCGGATCGACCTTCGAGGCGCGTCGTGCGGGAAGTGCGCAGGCGATCGATGCGATCGCGCCGAGCACCACCGTGACTACGACCAGAATCAGGGGATCGCGCGAGCTGCCTTCGGCCCACTGCGCGAGAACTTTGCGAAGGGCCAGAGTCAGAACGAGTCCGGCAACAATGCCTCCGCCGACGCTTAATACCGTCGAGGCGAACACGATTCCCAGAACATGCGATCGCTGCGCCCCGAGCGCCATGCGGATGCCGAACTCGCTGGTGCGTTGGGCGACGGTGTAAGAGACAACGCTGTAGAGTCCGACCGCTGCCAGCGCAAGAGCCAGGACTGCAAATGCGCCGAAGATCCACGCCACCAGGTGCTCCTGCTGCCACTCCGACTGGTCTGAGATCCATTGCTCCAGGTTCTCGACCTGCCCGATGACCTGCTGATCCGGATCCACCGCATTCACCTGCGCCGCCACCGCATGCACCAGCGACAGCGGGGGCACATCCGACCTCACCAGTATCTGCGTGTAGGTGCCCATGATCATCGTGAAGGGAAGGAACGCCTCTGGCTTGATCGGATTCCGCAGCCCGTCATCGCGTTTGTCCGCGATGATGCCCACAATCTGCATCCAGTCATTCGCGCCGGGCGCCGTCAGCGCGAACGGAGGCTGAGGCGTCAGCGCCGGCACCTTCAGCGAGTGGCCGATCGCGTCGCCATTCGGAAAATACTGCTTTGCCAGCGTCTGGTTGATCACCGCCACGTGCGCCGCGTTGTGATTCTCCGTTTCATCCCAGATCCGTCCCTGCGCGAGCTTGATCCTTAGCGCCGGAAAATATCCCGGGCTTACCAGGTTGATCCGCGCAACCTGTTGCTCCGTCGCCGGACGCCCAAGGACCTCAAATTTCGTCTCGAACCCATTTGAAGGAGGCGTCGCATTCGATGAGATCGCCGCCATCGTCACCCCCGGCACCGTTGCCGCTCTCGCCCGAAGCTGCTCGAAGTACGCCGACCGCTCCGCCCAGGTCGTATACGTGCCATCGTGGATCGGAATCCCCACCGACATAATGTAGTGCGGATCGTACCCAAGCGGCGTGTGCAACAGTTTCAGGAACCCCTCCATCGCCGCGCTCGCGCCCGCCAGCATCAGCAACGTCAGCGCAATTTGCCCGGCGATCAGCGCGTTGTGCATCGCCCGCCCGCGCACTCCGCCGGCAACCCGGCGCGTGGTCGACTGCATCACTTGGCTCACCTCGGGCCGCGACAATTGCAGCGCCGGCCACAGCCCGAAGAGGATCCCCGTCAGCATCGCCACACCCACGCTGAACGCCAACACCGGCAGGTTGATCTGTATGGCCGCCTCATGCGGAAACTGGTTCTGCGGCAGCATCGACACCATCACCGCCAGCAGGCGGTACGCGAGCAGGACGCCGAGCAATGTGCCCGTCAGAGCCAGCATCAGCGACTCCGTCAGCAGTTGCCGGATGATCCTGCGTCGGCTCGCCCCGATCGCTGCCCGCAGCGCGAACTCGTGCTGCCGCGCCGTGCCCCTCGCCAGCAGCAGAATCGACACATTTCCGCAGCCGATAGCCAGCAGCAGTCCGACGGCGCTGAACAGCAGTGCCAGCGTCCCGCCCAGGTCATGGACAAAGTGCTCGTTCAGCCCCTGAACGTGCATCTGGAAATGCTCCGGGAAATTTTGCGGCTTTTCCTTGGCAAACTGCTCCATCAGCGGCTGCAGAGCCGCGTCTGCCGCCGCGTGCGTCACGCCCGGCTTCAGGCGCATCGTTATGTTGTAGGAACGCTCCGGAACCTCCAGCAGCTTCGCCGGCAGGTAGACATCGCCGTCGTTCCACGTGAACCGTGGCGCGGCCACGCCCACAATCGTGTAGTTCTTCTTTGTCAGCTGCATCGTCTTACCCAGCACTGACGGGTCGGAATTGAAATGCCGCTGCCAGAACTTATAGCCCAGCACCACCACCGGCTGCGGATCCTGCCCGTCAATCGCATCCGACGGCACCAGTCCGCGGCCAAGCAAGGGCGGCACACCGAAAAAGTTGAATGCATTGGAAGTGAACCCCGTCCCCTGCACATCTTCCGGAAGGTCGTGCCCGGTCACGGTCAGGCTCCGGTAATCGAAGCCCACAAAATCTTCGACCACCGGCGACTGCCGCAACTCCTGGATCTGCCGGCCTGTCAGGGCGATGTACCGGTCGTGCCCGGCTTTGTCCTTGACGACCAGGTGCGCCATCCTGTCGGCGTTGGCATACGGATAGGGGTCCATCAACACTGCATAGACCACGCTGAACACAGCCGTCGTCGCCCCGATGCCCAGTGCCAGCGAGATGACCGCTGTCATGGTGAACCCAAGGCTCTTTCGCAGCTGCCGAAGCGCGTAGCGGAAATCCTGAAACAGGGTCTGCATGGCCGGCTCCCTCCGAAACACAAGGACTGATTGGACTTAGCAGGAGCATGCCGGTTGCCAGCCGCAAGTCATCCCCAAGCTGTTCAATTGATTGGGAATGCGATTGGCCGCGACTATCTGCTGGTGTCCGGTTTCACGCTGGCGTGTTCGCAGCCGGACGATGCGTTGGCGCTTGTACCTCATTGAAGTGACAACAAAAAGCCGGCGACGCGCGTCAGCGGAAAGGAGCATACTAACGTCTAAGGGATCAGAGACTGGTCTGTCCTGTCCCGGGGGACCTATGCAAAATCAACGCATCACTCCTTGCTCCCCAGCGACCCTGGCAATAGCGGCGGTTCTGGCGGTGGCCCCGATATCAATTTTTGCCCAGTCGAGCGGCGCCCAGAACCAGCAGCCAGCGGCAAGCTCCACGGCCCCCGCATCTGGTCAGAGCTCGACCCAGTCGGCGGGGTCCGCCCCGCTGCCCGCGCCCGATGCCAAGCCGAGTGGCACGGTGCAGAATCCCAACCAGACTGACGACCCCCAGGCCAATGCAAACTCCGCGCCTGCTGCTTCCGGCGGTTCTTCAAGCGGCTCGGGAGACTCCACCATGCCCGGTGTGAAGAAGGGAAGTATCAACGACGTGAACGCCGTCGGGACCCGCGACATCGGTGGCCGGGGCGTGGGCAACTGGTACTCGACTGAATCCGAGATCAAGATGGGCAAGCAGTACGCCGCCATGATCGAGAAGAGCACGAAGTTCATCACCGATCCGGTGGTAACCGAGTACGTCAACCGCGTTGGTCAGAACATCGTCAAGAATTCGGACTGCAAGGTTCCCTTCACCATCAAGGTGATTGACTCCGACGAGATCAACGCCATGGCGCTTCCGGGCGGGTTCTTCTATGTCAACTCCGGGCTGGTTCTCGCCGCCGACGAAGAGGCCGAACTTGCGGGCGTGATGGCCCACGAAACAGCCCACGTTTGCGCGCACCATGCGGCCCGCGAGATGACCCGCGCCAACTACGCGCAGCTGGGCACAATTCCGCTGATCTTCATTGGCGGCTGGGCCGGATACGGCATCTATGAGGCTGCCAACCTGGCCATTCCGCTGACCTTCCTGCAGTTCTCGCGGGAGTTCGAAGCCCAGGCGGACTATCTGGGGCTCGAATATATGTATCGGGCTGGCTACGATCCGCAGGCCTTCATCACCTTCTTCGAGAAGATTGAGGACCTGCAGAAGCACAAGCCCGGCGCTGTAGCGCGCGCGTTTTCCGATCATCCGCAAACCCCGGACCGCATCGCGCATTCACAGGAAGAGATCGCCAAGATTCTTCCGCCGCGCGATGAGTACTTGGTGACTACTTCGGAGTTCGATGAAGTTAAGGCGCGGCTGGCTCGCATCGAGAACAAGCGCAAGCTGACTGACGGCAAGAGCGGTCAGAAGCCAACGCTGCGTCGCGTGAGCACCACCGATCCGAACGCGAGCGACCCCAACAGCAACAGCGATGACCGGCCTACGCTGCACCGCCGCGACGATTCCGGTACGACGACCACCACCGGCGGAACAAGCACGAGCGGCAGCTCGACTCCAAACAGCAACCTGAAGCCGGGCTCGCTGGATTAACGGGATTCGACTATTAGTGGATTGAGAACGGCGCCTCTTCGGCGCCGTTCAGCATTTCTTGCACTTGGCCAGGATGGCCTGCTGCAAACGTTCGCGGAGATCGTTCGGCAGCTCATAGATTGCATGCCTGCGGTAAATCTCGATCGTCTTGCGGGTCGTGTTCAGGGTGATGACGCAGTGTTCACATCCACGAAGGTGCTCTTCGAGCTCAGTCCGCATTGGAACGCTTATTGTGTTATCGATGAGATCGTCCAAGTGAGCCAGAAATTCTGAGCAGGTCACTTCACACCATCCTTTTTTCTATTGCGGAAGTACCGGCTGAGCCGCTCCCGCAACTGCAGCCGCGCCCGCAGCAGGCGCGACTTTACTGCTGGAATACTTAAACCCAGGGTTTCGGCCGTTTCCTCGGTCGAAAGCCCTTCTACGTCCCGCAGGACGAATACCACGCGGAACCCTGGAGGCAGCCCCTGGATGGTCTTGCGGAGAATCTCTGCCATCTCCGACTGCCCGTACATCTGCTCGGGATCGGGACCCCAGTCCGCAAGATCGCGGGGCATTGAGCCCTCGTCCGTCTCCACATCCTCGTCGATCGACACCATGCGACCAGTGCGCCGTTTGCGCAGCCGCATGAGCGATTCGTTTACCGCTATTCGAACCAGCCATGTGTAGAACTTCGAGTTGCCCTGAAACTGTTCGAGCTTTTCGTAAGCCTTGAGGAACGCGTCCTGCACAACATCTTCGGCGTCCTCGCGATTCTGCGTAATATGCTGGGCGATCCTGAAGACCTGGCGATCATACTGCCGCACCAGCTTCTCAAACGCCTGAACGTCACCCTCGCGTGCCCGGTTGACCAGCAGAACGTCGGGGTGAATCTCCTCAGTCCCTTGTGTTTGGATAGTCGACATGACAGATAGTTTCAGAAAATGGTCTGTTCAGATATACGACCAGATCAATCTTCGTTTGTATTCATCCTAAATGCCCGGATATGTGCAGAGCAAAAACGCTGCAACGTCGCTTCCGCCCACGGGTTTACAACGTCGAACTGAGCCGGGGGAGATTGAAGGTGACCCACTCAAGTATCCAAGTGGGAAACCTTGCCAATTTCCCTGCGATTTGGCCCCCCACCACGGGAGATTTCGCCTTAAAGTACAGTCAGGGGAAGATAAAGAAGTGGCGCGCGGGAATCCATCGAAAGAGCACGGGTGGCGGAGGAGTTTTGCCGCAGGCGTGATTGCAGCCATGGTTGCCTGCGGCTCCGGAGCCGCGGCGGCCCAGACCGAAACGACGCAACCGGCAAAGAAACATACTGCGAGCTCGTCAAGCACGAAGAACAGCGCTACCAGCCACAAATCCCATGCGGGGTCTGCTCACACCAGCGCTCACGCTTCCAAGACTTCGCACAAGCACACCCGTAAGCCGCTTACGGCGAAGGAACTCGCGCGCAGCCAGAAGCTGCACCAGGCTTTTGTGGCGTCGTCTCAGCTTCGTCCCATGGCGCAGCAGCTTGCCAGCATGAGGTCGGCCGCGGCATATGCCGGCGTTTCGGGATACGCGCACAGCCACACCGGTGAAGCTGCCGCCGCCGCCTATCTGGCTCTCGGTCACGCGTATCTGCTCGACCACAAATATTCGGACGCGGTCAACGCCTTCCGCTCTGCCGACGCCGCTGGGAAATCGCTCGACGACTATGCCGATTACCTGACGGCTCAGGCCTACCTGCAGGACAACAAGCTGGCGGAGGCGGAAGCGGTACTTAGCCAGTTCACCCAGAAGCATCCTGAGTCGATCTTCGTGCGCAGCGTCCCCGTGCTCGAAGCCAATCTATTCCTCCAGGAAGGCGATCCTCAAGCGGCGCTAAAAGCCCTCGATGCGCACCGCGGCGAAGCCATCGCCAACAAGGCGGATTTCCAGCTCGCCTACGCCAAGGCCAATCTTATGGCCGGGCATTCGTCTGAGGCAGATCAGCAGTTCCGCCACGTTTATCTGGGCTTTCCGCTCAGTATTGAAGCGGCGCAGGCGCGCACGCAGCTGGTCTCGTCAGGAACGCTGGCTTCATTGCCTCCCGAGGAACGGCGTCGTCATGCCGACGCCCTCTACGCCGCAGGACACTATGGCGATGCCGAGGAGGAATACAGATCGCTTGCCGGCGACTCCAGCCTCGGCGAGAGTGAACACAACAGTCTTCTGGTGGCCGCGGCTAACTGCGAATGGAAGTTGAAGCGCCTGAACAAGCAGGAACTGGACCGCCTGCCCGATACGTCCGACGAGGCCGGCTCCCGCAGGCAGTACCTGCTCATGGAGCTGGCGCGCAGCAAGGACGACACCACGACGCAGCAGCTCATCGTCGAGCAGATGAAGACGCGCTTCCCCGAGAGTCCGTGGCTCGCCGAGGCGCTCTATTCGAGCGGCAACATGTATCTGTTGCGCAAGGATTATCTGCGTGCGATTGCCTATTACGGCGAGCTGGCTCGACGTTTCCAGAAGTCCTGCGAATCGCCGCACACCGGACCCTGCTCCAACTATTCACCCAGCGCCCACTGGCGCGCCGCGTGGCTGAATTACCGGATTGGTGAATACAAGGAAGCTGCGCGGCTCTTCGATGAACAGCTCGCCGATTTTTCCGGCGGCAAAGAGATTCCCTCGGCGCTCTACTGGCGCGGCCGTTTGTACGAAGACGACCACAAGCCGGAGATGGCCGCAGCGTACTACAAGACAATCGACCGCGTTTATCGCCACTACTACTACGCGGCGCTCGCGCAGCAGCGGCTGGAGCAGCTCGGGCACCTTGTTCCGGCGAGTTTCTCTGTGCTCGAGGCGATGCATCCGGAGAGCACCCCTGAGCTCAGCGACGATGTTCCCGAAGACGATCCTCACGTTGTGAAAGCGAAGTTGCTCGCCAACGCAGGCCTGAATGAATACATCGCTCCGGAAATCCAGGCCGCCGACGGCAGCGAGGAGTGGGGAGCGTTCGCCGAGGCCGAGATCTACGCCTCGTACGGCGAGACCTGGCATGCTATGCGGCTGCTGAAGCGCGCCCTGCCCTTCTACACATCTGCGCCGATTGAGGCAATCCCCATGGGCTGCTGGCGGATTCTCTTCCCGCAGCCTTATTGGGCGGACATCAAGCAGTATGCCGCTGCAAACGGCCTCGACCCGTACATGGTTGCCTCGCTCATTCGCCAAGAGTCTGAGTTCAACCCAGGTGCCGTCTCGAACAAGAGCGCCTACGGGCTGATGCAGCTGCTGCCCAGCGTGGGAAAGAGCATGGCTAAAGAAGAGGGCATCCATCACTTCGAAACCAATCAGCTGCTCGATCCGTCGACGAACATCCGGCTCGGCACCCTGTATTTGAAGCAGACATTGAACAAGTTCGGCGGCCGGCCTGAGTACGCCTTCGCCGCCTACAATGCGGGCGACGAGCGAGTGGTCGATTGGCAGTCGGCGGGCAACTATCGCGACATGGACGAGTTCGTGGAGTCGATCCCCTTCACCGAAACCCGTGAGTACGTTGAGGCGATCATCCGCAACCAGGAGATTTATCGCGAACTCGACCGCGCCAGCTCGCAGCGCGCCTCCAGCGATTCGCACCAGTAACCCCGCGACACATTCCGCATCGATCGGCGAAGATAGAGGTATGCAGTTTGTCGACCTCAAGACGCAGTACCGCAGGCTGAAATCCTCCATCGACGCCCGGATTCAGACCGTTCTCGATCATGGCCAGTTCATTCTCGGACCCGAAGTCCGCGAACTGGAAGAGCGCCTCGCCGCGCGCATTGGCGCGAAATATTGCCTGGGCTGCGCCAGCGGCACGGATGCCCTGCTGATCGCACTCATGGCGATCGGCGTTGGTCCCGGCGATGAAGTCATAACTTCGCCATTTACATTTTTTGCGACGGGAGAAATGATCGCCCTACTCGGCGCGAAGCCGGTATTCGTCGACATCGATCCGGCCACCTACAATCTCGATCCCGCGAGGATTGAAGCCGCCATCACGGCGCGCACGCGCGCTATCATTCCCGTGAGCCTTTACGGTCAGCCTGCGGAGATGGACCCCATCAACGCCATCGCCGCCCGCCATGGGCTCTCCGTGATCGAAGATGCCGCACAGAGCTTCGGCGCGCTCTACTTCGGACGCCACTCGGGCAATCTCAGCACCATTGGCTGTACCAGCTTCTTTCCCTCGAAGCCGCTCGGCTGCTACGGAGACGGCGGCGCATGCTTCACGAACGACGACGGACTAGCCTCCGCCATGCTCGAGTTGCGCAACCACGGACAGGACCGCCGCTACCACCACACCCGAATCGGCATCAATGGACGTCTCGATACCATCCAGGCCGCCGTGCTGCTGGCCAAGCTCGATGTATTCGATAGCGAGCTGCTTGCGCGCGGCGAAGCCGCCAATCGCTACAGTGCGCTTCTCAGAGGAGCGGTGCTAACTCCGAAGCTGGCTCCTAACCGCACGAGTGCCTGGGCGCAATACACCATCGAAGTCGACGACCGGGACGCCGTCGAGGCCGCGCTGCGAGAGGCGGGCATCCCAACGGCCGTGCATTATCCCGTAGCGCTGCACCAGCAGCCGGTCTTCGCATATCTAGGACTCGGCGCCGGCAGCTTTCCCTGCGCTGAGCACGCAGCGGCGCGCGTATTGAGCCTGCCCATGCATCCTTACCTGACTCCTCCCGAGACTGAGCGCGTCGCCGAAGCGGTCAGGTCCTGCGCGCTCGCTCCGGTGCGCTAGGGGTCTTGCCGGTAATCCAGGAAGTAATTGCTACAGTCGATCTCTCCTCGCCATAGGGATTGACAGGCGAAGCCGCTCCGGAAAGAATGGCGTCAAACATTCCAGCAAGGAAATGTTTGGAACGGGATTCCGCCTTAAATGCTGAAAGCTTCGTTCAGCACGCGCGACGTTCTCGAACTGACCGGGGTCAGCGCCCGGCAGCTTCAATGGTGGGACGAACGGCGAATCGTAGTTCCCGAACGACATGGTAGGAATCGTGTCTATTCCGCGGCAGACCTGGTAGACATTCTGGTCATCGGGCAGCTGCGCCGTCGCAACATCTCGCTCGCCCAGGTGCGCCGTGTGCTGCGCCTGCTGCGTAACGAACTGCACATGCGCCTGTCGGATCTGGTCACCGGGAATCGCGAATTTCACCTCCTGCTCGCCGGCAAAAGAATGTTCCTGGAGACGAATTCAAAGCAAATCATCGAGCTATTGAGAAACTCGATGCAGCCGATGCTTCTGATAAGTCTGACCGAAGCAATCAAACCATTGCGCGTCGAGCTCAACGATTTGCTCAAAAGACCGGAAGCGAAGCCGGCGGAAAAGAAATCGGCAGAACGAACAAGGAGGGCAGGGCAACAACGCGCAACGGCTTAGGAAGCACCCATTGCCCCGGCGTTGAAGAGAGAAGGCCAACAGCGGGCGATACGGATTTGCACTCCGCATCGCACAACACAAAGAGGGAATGCGATGAACCCGCAGAAAGTCAAAATCTGCGCGGCATTAAAAGGGAGGCACAGCATGTCATCGGAACTGCAATTGCTCGAGCAATGGATACCCGAGCAGATGGAACCGGGAACGCTTTTTGTACTGGAAAATGCAGGGTCCCTCGGAGACGCCCAGAATCCCTACTGGGCTGTTCTCGCCTGCCCAAACTGCGGCGCACTCGGGCTGATCACCCGCGCACAATTCGCGGGCATCGAATCAATGATCTGCGGTGCGGACAACTGCTCCGCGGAATACTACCTTCGCGGCGACGAGATTGAGTATCGCAAGCCGCACTGAATCGCGCG
The DNA here is from genome assembly GCA_963724375.1 of uncultured Acidobacteriaceae bacterium. Taxonomy (GTDB): domain Bacteria; phylum Acidobacteriota; class Terriglobia; order Terriglobales; family Acidobacteriaceae; genus Silvibacterium. The sequence continues at coordinate 8,728 of CAVRUM010000009.1, read as the reverse complement.
TGCCGCGATCGGCGTGAAGACCGGTCGCAGCCAATTCATTCCGGCCGTGCTCGCCTTTGAGTGCGGCCCTTTTTGTCTCCGGCGCTTCCCGGAGCCAGGATCAGATACGATAATCGGAGCGCCCATCATCCAGCCCGGATGGCGAAATCGGCAGACGCAGCGGACTTAAAATCCGCAGGCCCGCAAGGGCTGTGGGGGTTCAAGTCCCCCTCCGGGCACCAGAAAATAAAAGAGTTATGCTAATGGCCAGGTCTGATTCGAGGCGGCTATTTTCGCTTGGTGGCTGTTTTGGTGGCTGTTCCTTTTGACAGGGAGACCCGCTTTCGAGAATGGCAGGAACTGGTGGCTGTTTAATGGCTGTTTGCGTTCGCGCCTCCCGCGATTCGTTCTACTACCGACAGCTTGTGTGCGGGAGACAAGTGACTGTAGCGTGCAGCCATTGTGATCGTCTTGTGGCCCGCAGCTTCCTGAATCTCTTTAATGGAAGCTCCAGCCATCGCTAGCCACGAGCAGAACGTGTGCCGGTTTGCGTGCCAGACGAACCCGGTGATGCCGGCCTCTCCCAGGCACGGATAGAACCAGGAGCGCGTGTCGTAGCTTTTACCTTGACGGCGGAAGACCGGATCGCCAGGCCTCCGGGCTGGGTGGTGGAGCGTTTCAATCGCGGCCACCGCATCCGAGTTTAGGTGAACCGACCTCGCCGAGCCGTTCTTTGTTTTGGTCAGTTCAATAGTCCGGCGGTCAAGGTGAACCTGTGACCATGTGCAGGTGTATTGCTCGGTGAGGCGCATCCCGGTGTGGACGCTCACCACGAATTCGGCGAGATGCTCTGGGAATCGTTTCGCTATCACCTTGTGCACCTTGTCGTATTCGTCTCGACTGAGGAATCGCAACCGGCCTCCCCCTTCCTTCCTATGGCGAACAAGTCGGGCGGGATTGACGGTCACTTTGCCGTTACGAACCCCCTCCCGGTAAGAGAGCGAGATGAATGCCTTATAGCGATTGGCTGTTGCAGGCGTTTTGCACTGGTCACGGAGCCATCGTTCCAACTCTTGCGGCGTTACCTCCGCCGCATGGCGAGATCCCAGCGCTTCGCGGACAATGACCGCTTTGCTCTTGTAATTTCGGTTGTCCTTGTGGTGCGCCACGAATTCAAGGGCGTCATCGATCAGCTCGCCGAGCGTTACCACCTTGGCGTTGCGCAATTCGGGTAGTTTGCGGCCCGCGGCGGCATCGGCCTTGCGCGCCTGGTAGAGCTTAATTGCATCCGACTTGCGCCCGACCTTTTCGCGATGCCGCTTTCCTGCCGCGTAGTAGTGAATCCACCAAATGCCGCTGCCCGCGGGATTCTCGTACACGCCTCGCATCGAGGATGCTCCGATGGCTGTTCTATCGGACTAAGTATATCGCATAATCCGATGATACGGCCATCAAAATTTGAGCCTACGCTCTTCCTACGCGGCCTGGCGGCGACCTGGTTTGTCTGCACCATGAATACGGTATTTGGGGGAGGGATTGCTAGCAGCCACATATTGGTGTTGTCTCGCAATTGAAAATGGCTCTGCCGACCACCCACCGCAGGGGAAGACTGACCAGAGAATGATCATCGTTCACGGATTCGAGGGCTCCTCTTCCTCGCGGTATGTCTTGGGGAACTCGGCGCGCGCCTTGGCGGCCGGTTGCAACGTCGTCCGCATGAATATGCGCAGCTGCGGTGACGGCGAAGAATTTTCTCCCACTATCTATCACGCGGGGCGCTCCGAGGACGTCGCTATTGTGATGGCCGAACTGGCCCGCACACATATCTCATTCGCAGCTTCGCGCTGGTTGGTATTCCATGGGGGGCAACCTGGTTCTCAAGCTGGCCGGCGAACGAGGTGCCGCCGCGCCGTCCTATCTCAAGGCGGTCGTCGGCGTCTCGCCCCTCATGGATCTGGCCGCCTCCTCTGCCGCACTGCACGAACCGCAGAATCGCCTTTACGCGAGCAGGTTTCTCAGCGAAGAGCTCAAGCGCTTTCGTCGCAAGATCGAACTCTACCCGAGCTTGAACACTGCCAACGGCCTGGGCAAAATTCGAACGTGCGCCAATTTGACGAGCAGGTCGTCGCCCGATACGGTGGCTTCACCGGCGCGGACTACTACCACAGAGTTGCCAGTTCCAACTGGGCCCCAGGACATTGCCGTGCCCACGCTGATCCCTTTATCCGCATGACTCCTGACACCCGCGCCAAACTGGTCGCCAACCGCCGCGTCATGCTGGTCGAGACCCGGCACGGCGGCCACTGCGCCTTTCTCTCGCTCGAGCCCGGCGACGCAGGCCATTGGGCGGAGAGAACGCTGCTGGACTTCCTGCTCGCCACGGTAGAGGGTTGACTGTTGAGTTCGACTTTGAGGCGGGGCAGCATGAGTCCGCTTATGTTTGAGTCGGTATCACCGCGGTGCATTACCGCTTTCGGCGTGCAGAGCCGAGCGAGCACTCGATAAGCTGCTCACCTCGCTGGCACCTGTAATCTCGTAATCCTTGTAGTCGATGGTCAGGTCGGCGTAGCCGCCAAGCCGAATGGCGGTGACGCTGTGGTTATGTGAAGGAAGCCAGAAATCGCCGATTTTTGTGTACACCTCCTCGATTTCTGTTTTCCTGGTCCAAAAGGAAGGATTTTTCGCAGGCTCTGCCTCTAGACGCACAACGGCAAAGTCGTCCGCATCTATCCAGATTCGTCCGTAATAAAGAAATTTGTCTTTCACACGAGGTTCAACTTTGAGCACATACCTCGCGCCCGAGGGGCCGTTTTGGTATCCGACCAGTGTGAAACGGTAGTTATCCTCGGTGAGAGCTGACCGTCGCTGAATCTCCGCGTCCAGTGCTTCCTTTTCCGCTTCCAACAGCTTCTTGAATACCCTATCAATGATCAGTACAGAGCCGGTCGCTGATTGAATGATGAACTCCTTTTCTGCCGGCGAGAGGTAGCTCACCTTCACGACCATTTCCGCGCTACGAGCGGCTGGAAATCCGTGATATTCAACCCGGTAAGTTCTGGTTCCCTGATATGTGCGAAGTGCCCGGACACGAAAAAGGTTCATCTGGACGAGGTTTTGCACCACTTGTTCTGCAGTGAGCGGAGCTCGATCAGTAACCGTCGCGGTTTCCAGCTGTTGAGCGCCTGCAGGCTGCCCGAGGATCATCAGGATAAGGAGCCACAAGATGATGAACTCCGAACAAAGGGAGAGCGTACTTGGCCTCGGAGTCGGTGCTCGATGCTGGGGTTCATGCAGTTTCATGGCACACCGTCACCACGATTCGCCTCCAGAGAAACTCTGACATATTAAGTATTTGCTTTGTGGCCTTCGGATACTGATCACAATTGACCATTCCGTAGGCGACGTTGGAGGAAATCAATATTCTGTGGCGCAATGTGAGCTTTCTAACAATCAAACGGATGTTGCCAACTGTGTCCAGATGCCCGCTCAGGCACTCGCACGCAGGTTCCCGCCCAGGAAGTTGAAGAAGGTGTACGAGATCTTCGAGCGATGGGTTTAGGCGCGATTGCCATTCCCGCCTTACCGCCGCCACCTGTGCCCATGGTTCCATTTCTGTTGCGGCGGGTACCATGCAATATCCGGTGAGAAAATTCCTATTTGCGCGCACGCTGGGACGAAGTGTCAGGTATTCGCTTCTTGCCTTCCTGGCAGCCCGCTACGGACGACCCATATTAACCTTTATCGCGAGACACGGACATCCAGTTCTATGGGTTACTATCGGGTCGCTTGCCGCGGTAGCGGTGGCTCTCTCGTTGTCTTCGGAGCTAGACGCCAAGGGCGTCCACAGGATTAGGGCGCCGTCCTGAATCGATGCACCGTATTACCCTTGGGCAGCGGGTTTTCGGATGTGAGCCATTTTGCACAGTATCCCGAGAGGCAATTAAGCGAATCTATTTGTGCCTCCAGGGAGAGCCGTTGGGCCGTCAAACCAGGACGCGCACCCGCGAAGAGAATCAAGGTCTCGAGTTGCTCAAGATGCGGAGAGAGGGCACATACGCTTAATGAACACATCGCTACTGTGGGTATTCGAGTCTTTGTTTGGGTGCCATCATCAACAACTCAGCCGTGTCTTCACGATTCGAAGGCGCACCTACCAGGTCTGCGTCGAGTGCGGACGGGAATTTGAGTATTCCTGGGAAAGGATGCACTCCATGCGGTCGAGCGGCTGGATGCGGATTCCAGCACTGGAGGAGAAACCGGCTCTCAGTGAACTTGTCTCTGATCGTGAGGAACAACCTGTATGGGTATCGCTGGCCTGACCTGGCCTGGTTACCTTCCACGCCTGCTTTGGATACGTCGAGTCTGCCCTCGTTGCAGCTCATTCGAATTCAAGGAGGCCGAATCGCAACCCCTAGATGGCCTGCTGGGTTTCTTTGCGCTCCGCCCGGTTCGCTGCATCAATTGCTGGCGACGATATTACTGGTTTGCAAAGAGAACCACGAATCAAAGATGAGAGCTGCGCGATCACACTCGCTGTCAAGACTCATGGAGCCAGGACGACTTTGCTCGACAAGACGCCGAACATAATGGACACGTCGGAATATGCGTTCACTCATACGTCGAATGATCTACTGTTCAGTTTGGACAGGGCGTCGCTCGTAAGTCCGTTCGATGAGGTTCCGAAGCAGGCTTAGCCGATGAAACGGGAGGAACAAGGACGGCAGTATTATCGCAGTCATCGGTCGATGTTGAATTCCATAATCTGAGGCCCGCTATTTCGTAAAAATCCCGTGGTCACGGTCGTAAAGCCGTTCCGTCCTTCCGGCCTTCTCCGCAGCCTCGTCGGCGGCGCGGTCTAACCTTTCATCCGCCGCGGTTTCTGAAGTTTTAGACTGATCTACTTTCGATGTTTCCTGCCTGTCAATTTGGTTCGCCATCGTTTTATCTCCTGTGATTCTTTGCCTGTTATGACGGATGGAGTCATTCATCGGCAACTCTGCAGTTAAATTGTCCCCTAAGTAATGCGGCGATTACTGTATCCAATTGCACAGTCTGTCATCGTGCGGCGTGGAACACTTGAACTGTCCAGGGTGAGAGGGAATTGCAATGAAAAGGAACAGCTCGTTCTCGGTACTAATTGTTTTGGTAATTGTGGGCGCTGGAGCAGCGTGCGCTTATGCTATGCATAAGATATCGGCAGATCTAGCGGCAATATGGACTCTTGCCTGTGCCATCGTTCTGGCCTCTGTAATCTCTTCCGCAATTCGCGTAGCGGATCAATGGAGCAAAGCGGTTGTCTTGCGGCTCGGGAAGTTCCGCGCGCTTGAAGGGCCCGGACTCTTTCTGATCATTCCGCTCATCGACACTATTCCTTACTGGATCGACACGCGTGTTCTCACAAGTTCTTTCAAAGCAGAAAAGACTCTGACGAAGGACACGGTGCCTGTAGATGTAGATGCGGTGTTGTTCTGGAAAATAGTGGATCCCAAGAAGGCTGCCCTGGATGTAGCTGATTATCAGAGCGCAATTAGCTGGGCTTCACAAACGGCTCTGCGCGATGTCATCGGTAAGACGATGCTTTCTGACATGCTCGAAGGCCGGGACAAAATCAGCGATGTCTTGCAGAAGATCATTGATGTGCGTACCGAACCGTGGGGCATCAATGTCATTTCGGTCGAAGTTAAGGATGTGTTGATTCCTGCGTCCCTGGAGGACGCGATGTCGATGCAGGCGCAGGCCGAGAGGGAGCGTCAGGCCCGTGTGATTCTGGGTGACTCGGAACGGCAGGTGGCAGAGAAATTCGGGGAAGCTGCCAAGACATATACCAACAATCCGGTCGCTCTGCATCTGAGAGCCATGAATATGTTGTATGAGGGTCTGAAGGCAAATTCCACGATTGTCATCGCCCCCAGCTCGGCTATTGAAACCATGCAATTAGGCGGCCTTGCAGGGCTGACAGCGCTGACGATGGGGCTGGGGCAGGAAAGTAGCGGGAGGAACGGTCATAGCGAAACGATAAGCAATAATGGCTCTATACCGGCACCGGAAGACAAGTCATTGCCAGTCGCCGTCTGAAATGGCGGCGCCGAAGTCTCTGGAGACTGGAATCGAGAATGCTGGGGACCAATGAGTAAGAGGACGCACACGCATCACGAGGAAGGACCGCACCAGAACGATGTTTACCATGACCATCGTCCGTACTGGAAACGCGCCCATCGTGATTGGCGTTTCTGGATTGGCGTGTTCTTTATCTCGGTTGCGTTGTTCATTTATGTGAGGAGTGTCGACCTGTCGTTGGTTCCTCGCAGGCACCCGCATTCAATTCCTATTAGTCAATAGAGGAGTTGCCTTAACTCTTACACGTTAAGGAACCGTCACAATTGGTGACGTGAGATTCAACAAGCGGCGCAGTTGCTGAGGGTTGTTGACAAAGCAGCGTTGGCGATGATGAGAATGAAAAAGCTGATTGTTTGATCTCGACGGTACGCTTGCCGATGTAAATCCGCCCTGGATGCCAAAACGTCAATACTCTTGCACGACCTTCTCGACATCATCAAAGTGGCCGTGATTTCCGGAGGGGATTGGCCGCAGTTTGAGAAACAAGTGCTCTCCCATCTTCCCGATGACAGCGCCCATGTTAAAGTCAGCCTGCTGATCGCCGTCACCTAAGCAGGCTCCCACCGGGCATTTGCCATTTAGCTATCGGTGAACACGCCTCCGCGAGGATGCCCTTTAGCCAGCGGCGGAGGAGCGCTCGCCTCGCTGAAATCGGCTGTCCATCGCCAGTTCCTGATCTCGGGTATATCTTCCAGGTGCTGTCGAATGTAGTCGTGGTGTTCGTAGAGCCTTCGATTGAACATGTCCATTGCGTCCGAGGCTTGGGAACGCAGCCGTGGTACGTGCTTCAACGCGTCGATGGCAAGGTGGAAACGGCTCATTTTGTTCAGCACTACCATGTCAAATGGCGTGGTGGTCGTGCCCTGATCCATGTAGCCGCGCACATGAAAGCGGCTCTCATTCGAGCGCCCATGGACCATGCTGTGAATGAGCCAGCGATTGTTGTGAAAGGCGAATATAACAGGCGCGTCCTTGGTGAAGAGCGCGTCGAAGGACATGTTGTCCATCCCATGGGGATGATCATCCGGCATCATCAGAGCGGTTAAATCCACCACATTGACGACCCGCACCTTGATGCCGGGAACATATTTCTGCAGAAGCCAGGATGTCGCACATATCTCAATCGTTGGCACGTCGCCCGCGCAAGCCAGCACGATGTCCGGTTCTGCGCCTTCGTCGTTGGTGGCGAACTTCCATGTGGACGCTCCGCGCGAGCAATGCTCGCGAGCCTCATCCATGCTCAGCCATTGAAGCTGCGGTTGCTTTCCGCAGGTAACCAGGTTGACGTAGTTGCGGCTCCGCATGCAGTGGTCGAAGACGCTCAGTAGACAGTTGCTGTCTGGCGGATAGTAGACCCGGATGGTTTCACTCCTGCGCGCCAGCGCATTGTCCACAAATCCGGTCGCTTGGTGACTGAAGCCGTTGTGATCGTTTCGCCAGGCGTGACTCGTCAGTAGGACATTCAGCGATGCGAGTGGTCTGCGCCACGGGAAGTCGCGGCACTGTTCCAGCCACTTGGCATGTTGCGTCAGCATCGAGTCCACGACCTGCGCGAAGGCTTCATAGGAAGACCACATACCATGCCGGCCCGTCAGCAGATACCCTTCGAGCCACCCTTGACAGCAATGCTCGCTCAAGACTTCCATCAGGCGGCCGTCAGGACTGAGGTCATCATCGATCGAGACAGTTTCTGCCATAAAGCATCGCTTGGTAGCCTCAAGAACGGAACCTAAGCGATTGGAGTCCGTTTCATCGGGGCAGAACATACGGAAATTTGTCGGATTCAGCCGGAAGACATCGCCAAAGAAGTCTCCGAGCTTTCGCGGAGCTTCAGCGACCACCTCACCCGGCCCTGGAATCTCGAGCGCATAATTTGTAAAGTCCGGTAGATCGAGCGCGGTCAGCAGCCGTCCGCCATTCACATGAGGATTCCCGCCCATGCGGCGATTGCCTGCCGGCGCAAGTTCCGCCAATTCGCTAATGAATTTGCCATTGTCATCGAAGAGTTCTTCCGGCTTGTAGCTTCTCATCCAGTCTTCAAGGATCTTGAGATGTTCGGGGTTTTCGCGCACCGTTGCGAGGGGAACCTGGTGTGCACGGAAGGTGCCTTCAATCGGGATTCCATCCACTTCTTTCGGACACGTCCATCCCTTGGGTGTGCGCAGAACGATCATTGGCCAGATTGGCTGCTTCTTGAATTCGTCCCGGCGCGCCTCCTGCTGAATGGCCCGAATCTCGGCGTAGCAATCATCCAGTGTTCCAGCCAGGGCTTGATGCACTGCCTCCGGATCGTCGCCTTCGACGAAATAGGGCTTATAACCACGCCCTATATACAGCGCCTTCAAGTCTGCGTCGCTCGTCCGCCCCTGAACTGTCGGTCCTGAGATTTTGTAGCCATTGAGGTGCAGAATTGGTAGAACTGCGCTGTTGCGCACCGGATTCAGGAAGTTGACCGACTTCCAGCTTCCTTCGAGCGGACAGGTCTCGGATTCTCCGTCGCCGATCACGCAGGCAACGATCAGATCGGGATTGTCGAAAGCTGCGCCAAAGGCATGAACCAGCGAGTAACCAAGTTCGCCGCCTTCGTGCATAGAATTCGGAACGTGTGGTCCACAATGGCTGGGGACGCCAC
>CAVRUM010000008.1:0-207322 GCA_963724375.1 uncultured Acidobacteriaceae bacterium | reverse complement strand
TCTAGCGGGTTGCCTGTGACAGCACCTTCTCCAGGGCTTCCGCGATGTCGTGCATATCGGATTCACTCAGCGTCGGGTGAACGGGAAACATGAGGGATGTTTCGCCGAGTTCACGGGCGACCGGCAGTCTCGCTTTTGGCCGCATCTCTTCCGAAAAAGCCTCCTCAAGATAAATCTCACTGCAGCTCCCGACAAAGCATGGGACGCCCTCCGCATTGATAGCGTCGACGATCCGTAGCTGCGTCCAGCCATCACGTAGCCGTTCGGGCCGTAGGAAGACGTAGTACTTGTAATAAGAGTGGTATACGTGATCGGCGGGAACAGTGACGCGCAGTGCAGGCATTTGACTGAAGCGGTTGGTCAGTACGGCGGCGAGGGATCTCCGAGCAGCCACGGATTCGTTCAGCATGGCTAGCTGCAATCTACCGATTGCGCTCTGCATCTCGGTCAGCCGCCAGTTGGTCCCAAAACTCTCGTGCAACCAGCGGTATCCAGCGGGATGCTGCCGGTTGTAAACAGCATCGTAGCTCTTTCCGTGGTCCTTGAAGGCCCACGCGCGCGACCAAAGATCAGTATCGTTCGTGGTGATCATTCCGCCTTCGCCGCCTGTCGTGATGATCTTGTCCTGGCAGAACGAAAATGCATTTGCATCACCCATCAAGCCGACCGGCCGCCCTTTGTATGACGCTCCGTGTGCCTGCGCGCAGTCTTCTATAACCTTCAAGCCTCGCTCGCGCGCAAGTTCGAGTATCGGATCCATGTCGCATGGCCATCCGGCCAGATGAACTGCGATGATCGCACGTGTTCGAGGCGTGAGCGTGCGCTCGATCGTCTCGGCTGTGATGTTCTGAGAGTCCGGATCGACGTCGGCACAGACAGGCCTTGCACCTCGCATCACCGCGCAGCTGGCGGACGCGATAAAGGTCCTGCTCGGCACGATCACTTCATCGCCCGGGCCAATGCCGAGTGCTTCGAGCGCAAGCTCAAGCGCGACTGTGCCGTTCGCAACGGCGACCGCGTGTTTGCAGCCCGCAAACGCGGCGAATTCGGCTTCGAATCGACGGCCCTCCTCCCCGGTCCAGTAATTCACCTTTCCGGACTCAAGTATCCGCGCGACCGCATCGATTTCTTCTTTGGAATACGCGGGCCAAGCCGCGAAGGGACGCGTGCGGACCGGGTGGCCGCCCTCGATAGCCAATCGGCGGGCTCGCACGGCTGAAGCTTTCGAATAGGTCGGCATGGTCATTGCGGTGTACTGGACACACCACATTGTATCGAGCGAGAAAAGCTATACAGCAGTCGCCGCCTGACCGCTGCCCTGGAGAGACTCGCTGGCCGAAGACTGGCCCTTGACCCTTTCTTTGAGCCGTGACTGCTTTTCCAGTTCGCGAAGCGTTTCTTTGCTCAGAGGCTTCTCATGCAGCAGAAGCTCGGCGGCGCGCACCCGGGGTGTGCCATGGAACCAGCGCTGAATCACTTTGTCTCTGAGCAGATTGGTTACGGCCAGCAGGCACATCCCTTGGTGATGCGCCATCCAGGAGCGCACCAATACAGGGTCCTTGCCTTGCGTGTAATCCGCCGCCTCGTAGAAGCCATAAGCGCCGGCCCATTTCATTCCCGCCATCCGCCGAAGATTTGCAATCGACTCCTTGCGGGAAATCGGCAACGCCAGGAAAGTCGAGTAGGGGGAAATGACAGGACCATCCTCGGCGCCGTATTTCAAAGCCAGTTGCGGAATTCCCCAGGCCTGATAACTGTAGCGACCGAGCGGACCCATCTTCGCGAACCCGGATTCCGAAATGCCCCATGGGATATTGCGAACGTGCCGCCGCTGGATCTGCACGGCTGATTCGAGGGACTGCGCTATGAGCGTATCCGGAAACGCGCGCATCCACAGCGCGGGCATCAGATATTCGAACATCGTTCCCGTCCAGGAAAGAAGTGCTGGACGTCCATCTACCAAAACATGGGAGCGATCGAGACGAAACCACGACTGCTGTGGGATATCACCTTTCGCGACGGCAAGAAATGAGGCAATGCGGGCCTCGGACGCCAGCAGGTCGTAGCACGCAGAGTGCAGTTCTCCGGAGCTGCCGTCGTACCCTATGGAAAGAAGCTGGCGCGATTCGACATACATGAAGCCATACTCCATCGAGTCTGCCGCCTTTTCTGCTTTCGCCGCGATTTCGACGACTTCCTGGTTCAGCTTTGATAGCCGTTGAATAGCGGGAGTGAGGAAAGTACGAAGCTCCGCCGCTAACGGTGACAAAGAGCCTTTCGCGAATCTGGCAAGCCGCTGTTCGAGATCCGCCGCATATTCTTCCGCTGCTTGCAGCTGCGGAACCTTTCTGTCAGCGTCAGTCGCAAACTCAGGCAGTTCAAACAGGGGCGCAAACCGGGGCAGGAGCCACGGCGCGCACGTCTCGACGAAACCGGAAAACGCAGACCGGCGACGCTCTAATTCCGCTGCCAGCCAGTCGGATTCGGACACGGCCTCGTCTGACTGCTGAGTATTTTCCAAGACCAGAAAAGCATCGAGCATGAGGCGTAGCTTCTGGGCACTCTCTACTGAATTCGACGAGACCGCATCGCGGCCGACTTTCCTGCCATTGAGCCGCTCCAGTACCTCGATGCCCGCCAGGCTATCGGCGCTCAGAAGAGGACGCTTTAGGAGATTTAACGCGCCCGTATGCAGCGTGTAGAAGGATGCCGCCAGATTGCCGCTGTCGACCGCCGATATAGTCAGGGGAGGAATAGCCTTCAGCGTCTCGATGTCATACCAGTTAAAGATGTGCCCGCGCTGCTTCTCCAATTGTTCGTAGGTGGCGAGCGTTCCTAATGTTGCCCTTGCAAACTCGGCCAGCGTTAAAAAGCCAAGTTCGCATGCCGCCTGCCTCGCGTTAAACAACATCCCTAGATTCGTGGGGGAAAGCTTTCGCACCTGGTGGGTATTCTTCTCTTCCACGTTGTCAGGGATGAGCCAGTGGTTCCGCTCATCTCCGAACTCCAGGAAATATCTCCAGGTATAAAGAGCCTGAGTTAGCAGGAAGAGCCTGTCCGCAGTGGAGAGCGGCCCTTCTGCCTGCCACGGCGGTGAATTCAGCCATCCGGCAACCAACGGCGCCATGGCCCACAGCATAAGAACGGGGGCGGCCGCGTAAAGTGATTGCATATGTGTGATCGCCAGCACCCCGCCAAGCGCAACAGCGATCGCCGGCGAGAGCTGCAGGTATTGGTCAACGGTGCCACGCGATTTCCTGGTCTCCGACTGCGCGGCAGTCTCCCACTCCAGCAGCCGCTGTCCTGAAAGCAGCTGTCGGCCGAGTGAGCGCGCGATCGCATCAATCGACATCAGCATGTGATGGGGTAGAAATGTCAGATTGAGAATCGTAAAGCCGAATGAAGAGGCAAAAGTTTCGAGGCTTTCTCTAAGGCCGACAATACTCAAATTTGACAACGCGCGGACAAGATTGAACACCAGTTGCACCAGCACCGGTAGTAATAGCAGGACGAGCGTGGCTACAGTCCAGTAAAGCGCCCCGCCCGGCAGAATGAACCAACCCAGCACAAGCATGATGAACGTAAAAGGCTCCACGAGGCTGCGGCGCAGGTTGTCGAGGATCTTCCATCGCGAGATGGTGTTGATCGGATTGGGCACGAGCTTTCCGGATTCATCTGGCACGCGCCCGAAGAGCCATTGCGCAACCTGCCAGTCTCCGCGCACCCAACGATGCTGACGCCGCATGTGCGCCGAGTAATGCGATGGATAATCGTCAATCACCTCGATATCCGAGACCAGGCCCGCACGGGCATACGAACCCTCGATAAGGTCATGCGAAAGGAGGGCATCCCGCGGAAATCTCCGATCCAAAACCTGGTGCAGGACCGCTACTTCGTAAATTCCCTTCCCTGCAAAGTTGCCTTCCCCGAACAGGTCCTGATATACGTCCGACACCGCGCGAGTGTAAATGTCGAAACCTGTCTCGCCGGAGTAGAGAGATGCAAAGCGCGAGCGCGAAGCAGAGGCAACACTGACTCCTACACGGGGCTGCAGAATGCCATAGCCGGCGGTGACGATCCTCAGTCTCGGATCCACGATCGCGCAGTTCAGCGGGTGCGCCAGCGTTCCGGCCATCCGCGCAGCTGTGCCTCTTGGAAGCTGTGTATCCGAATCCAGCGTGATCACGTACTTTACCGGCCCAAGAACCTCGATCGGTCCGGCCTTGATGGGAAAGCTGTCGAACTTGTGCAGCAGAAATTTGTTCAGGTCGAGAAGCTTGCCGCGCTTTCGCTCCCATCCCATCCATACACCCTGGCGTGCGTTGAAAACGCGATGCCGGTGCAGCAGGAGGAAGGAACCGCCCTTCTGGCCGGAATACTTTGCGTTGAGTCCTTCCGTGAGCCGGAGAGCCAGCCTAACCAGCGGGTGTTCGCTCTCGTCCTGTGGCCGCGCCTGGGCATCGGGAAGATCTGTCAGCAGTCCGAAGTGGATGTTGGGGTCCTGGTTTGAGAGATACCGTGCTTCCAGCTCTTCGAACAACTCCTCCACCTGCTTCTCGTTGAGAAGTAGCGTGGGCACGACGATAAATGTGGTCGCCTCCTTGGGAACGCCCTTTGAGAAATCCAGCTTGGGCAGCGACCGCGTCTTGATCAACGCCGTCACGGTGTTGTTAACCAGGTCGACACCGCCCTGGCTGGCCGGCAGCAGGGCGAGCAATAACGCTCCCATTACCGGCCAGAAAGCATGGTGTGGAACCAGCGGCGCAATCACGGCAACGATCAGCACCAGCGACAAAATAAGGATGCCGTCGATATAGAAGTCCTCATTGTTCCTTCGCACAAACGCCTGAATTCGCTCCATAGCTGTTGGCTGGTAGCGGATGCGCTGAGTCAGCAATGACAAACCCTCAGCAAAAAGGTAGTAGCCGATGTGCATCGTCCGGAACGCTCGCCTCGGGTCCGGATCGCTCTTTGTCCTGGCGTCGCGTGCCAGCTCCAGAGCGGCCCGGGCGGTCTCTACTTCGTTCGCATCGGCGCGTTTCGCGAGCTCGGCAACTCGCATCTGGTAGATGTTGCGGCTCTCATCTTCCATGCGCCCGAAGACGCCCGCGGGGTCCTGTCGTAGAATTGCGTCGAATGCAACGAGAGGCTCAAGTATGTTGCGCCACTCTACCTGGTTCAGCCGCCGCAGACTGTGAAGAATCGCCGAGAAAGGAGACCGCTCTATCGGCGGCATTTCACCCGAGGCGAATGTTTCGTCGGCGCGGTCGAGAATATATTCCAGTTGTGCAAGCTTCAGAGCCTGCGGGAGGCCCATCACCTCGTTCAGCAAGAGGGCATCGTGCTCCTGGACCTGCTGCACATAGGCGCTCAACGACTCCGGTGACCATATGCCTCCGGCGGCCGATAGATAACCCTCGGCCAGGTTTATCACGCGCGGCAGTTTGTTCTCAGTCTCGACTCGGACATGCGGCAGCTGTATGAAGGTCTCGGTTGCGCTGCGCCCGGCTGTAATGGCCGACTCCATCATGCGCGAGCTTTCGAGCAGTTCGAGAGGCGGGGTCAATTCCTGCGGAGTCGCGATGGCGCGGCATTGTGCGAGCAGGTCGGGCAGCCGATGCTCCAACCTCTTGATCCGCTCTTCAAATCCCTGCTGGTTTGAATCGCCACGCGCCATCTCCCAGCCCCGAGCCAACTCGTCGGCGTGCTCGCGAAGCGCCGCATCGCTGATCGAAGGCTTCTCCGGCAAGCCAGCAGTAGAAGTCTCGGGCACAGGAGCGGACCGCGGGACGTGCTCGGCTGTGTTTGGATCGGCTGAGGACTGCGCCATATTCAAGTTCCCTTCTGCCCCGCTGTCGTTAAGCTACCTGTAACTTGCCGCCTGCATCTCGAACATCTCTGCGTAAAGGCCTCCACTGGCCATCAGTTGCTGGTGATTGCCCTCTTCGATCAAGCGTCCTCCCGAAAGCACAACGATGCGATCGGCCATGCGCACTGTAGAAAAGCGATGGGAAATCAGCAGCGCCATCTTCCCCTCTGTGAGTTCGGCGAAGCGCTCAAATACCTCAAGCTCGCTGCGCGCATCGAGCGCCGCAGTGGGCTCATCGAGGATCAACATCTGTGCGTCGCGGAGATAGGCGCGGGCCAATGCCATCTTTTGCCATTCGCCCCCGGAAAGCTCGACCCCTCCCTCGAAGCGGCGCCCCAGCATCTGGTCGTAGCTTTGTGGAAGCTTCTTCACGACCGAGTCTGCAAGACTCTTCTGGGCCGCCTGTTCGATATCGCTCTCCGTGTTTGCGTTATCGATGCGGCCCACCGCGATATTCTCCCGCGCCGTCATTTCGTAGCGCATGAAGTCCTGAAAGATCACGCCGATGTGCCGGTGCAAGTCTTCAAGCGAGTACTCACGCAGGTCCACACCATCGAGGAGAATCTGGCCTTCCGTCGGATCGTAGAGGCGCGTGATCAGCTTGACCACTGTAGTCTTGCCCTGCCCGTTCTCGCCGATCAGCGCGATCCGCTCGCCCGGAGCCAGTGTGAAATTGAAGTCCTTCAGAACCCTGCGCGCCGTCCCTGGATAAGCAAAGGAAACATTGCGGAACTCGAATCCCTGCCGGATCACTTCCGGGAACAGCAAACCGTCGGTTTTCGATTCGACCGTAGGTTTCATATCGAAGAAGGCGATGAGATCGGTGAGAAAGAGAGCCTGATCGGCGATGCCGGACACAGTCGAGAACACCTGCTGAAGATTCGAGCTTGCCTGCTGTATCGCTGCGGCGAGAAAGGTGAACTCGCCGATGTTATAAGCACCGTGAATCGTCCGCCAGATCACATAAACGTAGGCTCCGTAGTAGCCCAGGGTTCCAATGATGCCCAGTAGGCCGCCGACAAACAGCTTTGATTTCGCGAGAGCGACATCCTCGACATAGATCTGTCCCGCCAGCGTCTGGAATCGCTCAGTAAAGAATTTGTTCAGCCCAAAGAGCTTGACTTCCTTTGCGCCTTCCCGGCTTCCGGCAACCTGACGGAGATAATCCATCTGCCGTTTTGCCGGAGTCTGGCGAAAATTCTTTGCATAGCCGAGGAATGCATAATGCGTCTCACCTACAAAAGACGGAAGCACTCCGATCATCAGCAGCAGCACCAGCCACGGGGACTCCCATGCGAGCGCCGCGGAGAATGTCAGGGTCGTGATGACCTGCTGCACGAGGCGGCCCATTTGCTGGATCATTGCCAGCCGGTCGGTGGCCTGCACTCGCGCCCGCTCCAACCGGTCGTAGAAGAGGGGGTTTTCGTAGGTCGTCAGATCCAGCTTTGCCGCCTGCTCCATCACCTTCACGCTGGCATGCTGTGTATAGCGGTTCGATAGCAGTGAATCGGAGTAGTCGATGGCCCGGGTGATCAGACCCACCATCACATTGAGGGCTACCTCAGTGCCGACCAAAATCCAGAACCCTGAAGGCAGCGGCTGCCCACGAAGTACCGCGGCGATGTCGTTGATGATGTATTGCGCTACTTTGGCGATTCCAAACGGCAGAACGGCCACAATAACTCGCAACGTAATCCCCCACGTAACCACGCCGGGGCCCGACTCCCAGAGGATGCGGAGGACGTGAGGCAGGTTGCGGAGGGCCCTAAGCCTGTCCAGCCAGGGGCCACCCTGATTCGTGGGGGCGTTCGATTCGTTCATACGTTCAGTTCAGCCGGGGCTGCGCGTGGTAACCGGCCATTCATGCAGTGTTGCATCTAGGATGCCTCACGCATACAACGTGTTGGATCAGGGCCGGTTAGCAGGCCACCAGATTATTCGAATCAGCAGCGATAGAGGCTACTAAATCCTGTCCAGCCAGCGCTTGAGAAAGTCGATCAGCTCGTGCGGAGGCTTGAGGAACACCTGCGCGGCTGTCGGTCTGTACTCGGAGCGCACAAGGACCGTGAGTCCACGACCATTCAACGCGCGGAACGAATCTTCGTCGGTCAGATCATCACCCAGATAAGCAATCTCAGTCGATGGCGCCGACTCACCCACGATCGACGCAACAGCGTCGCCCTTGTCGGGACGCGCTACGCGAAGCTCCATTCCGGACCCAAACCGGAGCAGCTTCAGCTCCGGACTGCGCGCAATTTCGGCCCAGCCCTTCATGATCCGTTGTTCGATGCCTTCCACCTCGTTCTGAGGCATGCCTCGCCAATGGATCGCAATTCCCCCCGGCTTCACTTCAGCCAGCGGCATCAGCTTCTCTTCCTCAGCCCAGCCGCGGGCTTCGTTCAGCAATTCCAGAACGCCCTCCGCAATGCGGGCCTGCACATAGCTGCCGTTCGCAGAAATGCGCTCCAGGCCATGCGATCCCCACATTTCGACACCGCCAAGCTGACCGAGAAGAGTCTTTACTTCCGAGACCGGGCGGCCGGAAATGATCACCACCCGGGTCTTGTTTCGGCCCAGGATCTGCTCCAGTAAGGGTACGACCTCTGGATAAGGATAAGCGCGGTCGCGCTCCGTCCGAAACGGCGCCAGCGTACCGTCATAGTCGAGCAGCAAAGCCGAAGCCGGAGCCAACCCCAGCCTGTCCAGGAAATCCGAGAGTGCTGCTGACTCCGGCAGCGGGCTTTCGATTTCCCTGCTCGGCAAAGTCAGGTCCCCACCGCGATGCGATCGTTAGCAGATTGAGCTGCCGGCTCGGCCTGATCCAGGCGCAGCTCGCAGAGTGTCCCGATCAGGCTGCTCGCCCACCAATAGATATTGTGCTCTCTTACCGTATTGCGCATGCGGCGCATGCGTTCTGTCACCTCGATCACGTCCATCCGAAGCGCGTGTGCGATGGCTTCGCCCGTCGCCTCTATGTCGTAGGGATTGACCATAATTGCATCTCGTAGCTCGCGCGCTGCGCCGGTAAACCGGCTCAGGATCAACACGCCCCGCTCATCCTGTCTTGCCGCAACGAATTCCTTCGCCACAAGGTTCATACCGTCATGAAGCGACGTCACCATGCAAAGGTGGGCGATCCTGTAGAAGCGCTGCACATCCTGCTTGGAGTGCTGGCCAACAAGCAAAACAATCGGAGACCATCTGCCTCGCCTGAAGCGGGCATTGATGCGGTTGGCTTCTGCCTCAACCTCCGCCTGGAAATCCGCATAACGCTTGATGTGCGTGCGCGTGGGTGCGCCGAGTTGGAAGAAGGTGAACTTGCCCTGGTAGCTTGGATACCTTTCCAGGAAAGACTCCACAGCCTGGAACCTTTCGACAATTCCCTTGGTGTAATCAATACGGTCAACGCCAACACCGACGTATGTCGCATCGACGCCAGCTTCTTTCAGCACTGCCCGCCGCTCGTCGGCCACATCGGTTCCGGCCCGGACGGCGGTGTCGTTGCAGCATTCCACGCTGATAGGGAACGGCAGCACGAGCGACATGTGATCGTTACGTTTGACCGAGAAATGCTCCCAGTCAATCCGCGCCTCCAGCACATGATCGACGGTATTCAGGAAATTATTGCAATGGGCGCGCACGTGGAACCCTATCAGGTCCGCGCCGAGAAGCCCGTCGAGCAGTTCACGCTGCCATGGGCAGATTTCGAACGATTCGGGATTGGGCCACGGAATATGCCAGAAGATTGCAATCCTCGCATGGGGAAGCTGATTCTTCACCATCCGCGGCAACAGGGCGAAATGGTAGTCCTGAATCAGAACGACGGGATGCTCCTCATGTCCTATTTCCTCGACCACAGCGTCGGCAAACTTCTGGTTGACGTTGTAGTAATGCTCCCAATCTTTTGCGCGAAAGACTGGCCGCGTATGCGCGTTGTGGCACAGAGGCCAGAGGCCTTCATTCGCGAAACCGTAGTAGTAGCCATTTTCCTCTTCGGCGCTCAACCAGATGCGCCGCAGAGTGTACAGAGGTTCATCGGGAGGAACCTGCAGCCGATCATGCTCATCGGTGGTCTCCATATCGGCAGTGCCGCTGCCGTGGGCTACCCATGTACCGTTGCAGGCACAGAGAATCGGTTCGATCGCCGCGACCAGGCCGCTGGCCGGAACCGACATCTGAATCACCCCGTCGCGCCAGTTATGTATATATGGCTCACGATTGGCTACAACAAAAAGGCTGCTCCCTCCAAGCCGGGTGCGGACGTGGGCGGCCAGCCTTTGCGCGGTCCATTCCGACTCGTTCGCATTCCGCAGCCTGGCTTCTGTCGCTGCTGCTCCGCGTGCGGTCTCGATACTTTTGGCCAACGGCGCCATTTCGCGCGTCAGGGGAAGCAGAAAATCCATGTCGCCGGGTGTAGGTGGAGGAGCATGCTGGCCCGTGCGCAGAGCCTTGATCCAGTCGGCAACACGCGCGATGGGTTTTGTCAGGCTCCATCGCACAATAAGGATTGTGATGGCCACGATCACCAGCACTTGCAGCGCAATCCGGACGAAGACTCTGCCCCAGACCAGGAATATCTCGGTGCGGATATACCCGGTATCGTGCGCCATGAGGATGCCGCCGATTACGGCGCCCTTGGGCCCATGAAGGGGAACCGCCAACACATACACACGCCTGAAATGCAGCCGCATGTAGTTGGTTTCATCCCGATTCGCGTGAACCGCGTCCATCAGAATCGGTGGCGAACCCGGCATGAGCGAGCTAAGAGCCGGCGTAATCGCGAGAACAGAACCGTCCTCGGCGTAAACACCAATGCCAACCAGGTGTTCGCGGTTCCCGAACCGCTCCACCATATCACCAAGCCCGTCACGATCCCCAGACTGAAGGTACAATTGGGCCGTCGCGGCAAGGCTCTCTGCAAGTGTTCCGGCCTTGCGCTCGAGATCGCTGCGTAAGGCGTCTTTTTGGCTTCTCACCTCATACCAGGAGGAGGCGACGGACACCAATGTGACTCCGATAACCAGTGCGACAATCAATCGCCAGCTCAGAATTCGCATGGTGTGTGGCTACCTGCCAGATGGAGATGCGTACACAGCGTGTAGATTTGATGCTTCTGGAAACGAAGAGGTGGCCCGCAACTTCTATCTGAGTGCTGGACCGATATCTTGGCGGTTGCGCATGCCCGAGCGCAACTTCGAGGCGCCCAAATGACTCTTTAAAAACTATACGCCTATTGGCGGAGTTCACCCTCTTGCTGAAATTCAATTTGATTCAACGCATTCAAGATCAGGACCATGCAGACTCGATCCGAAACCGGGCTTCACAGCGACCGCATCCAATCCCAGAATTCTGAGGACCGGCGGATGATTGTCAGGAAACCCGGAAGTGCATTCGACCCACTCTGGTACAAGGACGCGGTAATCTACGAGCTCCACGTTAAGGCCTTCGCCGACGGCAACAATGATGGCATCGGCGATTTTCCCGGCCTCATCAGCAAGCTCGATTACCTTCAGGATCTGGGCGTCACCTGCATCTGGCTCCTCCCGTTTTTTCCTTCGCCGCTACGCGACGACGGGTACGACATCTCCGACTACACCAACGTCAACCCCACCTACGGCACGCTGGCCGATTTTCAGGAGTTTCTCGACGCGGCGCATAAGCGTGGTATGCAGGTGCTCATCGAGCTGGTCATCAACCACACTTCGGACCAGCATCGCTGGTTCCAGCGCGCGCGGAATGCCCCGCCTGGATCGGTCGAGCGTAACTTCTATGTCTGGAGCGACACCGACGACAAATTCAAGGGCGTCCGCATCATCTTCTCCGACACCGAAACTTCGAACTGGACCTGGGATCCTGTCGCCAAGGCTTACTATTGGCACCGTTTTTTCTCGCACCAGCCCGATCTAAACTTCGACAATCCCCTGGTTCTCGAAGAAACGCTCTCTGCCATGCGCTTTTGGCTCGACATGGGCGCAGACGGGCTGCGCATGGACGCCATTCCTTATCTCGTCGAGCGCGACGGCACCAATTGCGAGAACCTGCCCGAGACGCACGCAATCATCAAACAATTCCGGGCGGCCATTGACGCCGAATACGCGAACCGCTTCGTGCTGGCCGAAGCAAACCAGTGGCCGACCGACGTGCGTCCGTACTTCGGCGACGGCGACGAGTGCCAGATGGCTTTTCATTTCCCGCTGATGCCGCGTATCTACGTCGCCATCCGCCAGGAAGACTGCCTGCCCATCACCGAGATCATGGCGCAGACACCCGACATCCCCTCGAACTGCCAATGGGGACTCTTTCTACGCAATCACGATGAGCTGACGCTGGAAATGGTAACCGACGACGAGCGCGACTACATGTATCTGGCCTATAGCGCCAACCCGCGGATGCGACTGAACCTGGGAATCCGGCGCCGCCTCGCTCCGCTTCTCGACAACAATCGCCTTCGCATCGAGCTGCTCAACAGCATTCTGTTCTCCTTTCCCGGCACGCCGATTCTCTACTACGGCGACGAAATCGGCATGGGAGACAACGTCGAGCTCGGCGACCGCAACGGCGTTCGCACGCCCATGCAATGGAACGGCGACAAGAACGGCGGCTTCTCGCAGGCGGACCCCGAAAAGCTCTACAGCCCGGTCATTTCCGACCCTGTATACGGCTACCTCGCTGTAAATGTGCAGGAGCAACTCGAGAACCCGTCGTCTCTGTTGCAGTGGACCCGGAACATGATCGGCCTGCGGAAACTTTTCCCCGTCTTCGGCCGAGGCACCTTCCGCATCCTGACTACGACTAACCGCAAGGTCCTCGCGTATCTGCGCCAGTACGACGGCCAGACCGTTCTCTGCGTCGCGAATATCTCGAGGTCCGCACAGCCTGTCCTGCTCGATCTCAACGAATTCGAAGGCCGAATTCCCGTCGAGATGCTGGGATATGTAACCTTCCCCAAAATCACAGCGCAGCCCTACGTTCTTTCTCTGTCGCCCTACGCTTTTCTCTGGTTTGAGTTACAGGTAGCGACCGGCGAGTCCGACCTGCCCCATCCTTCTGCGGCCTCTCCCATCCTCGACTCCGGCGCGTGGGATGCGCCGCCGGTTCCATTGCGGGAGCCGGCACTGGCGACGCCTGGAGCGGCGGTCGGAACCGCGCTTGCCGCGAGGGGCACAGGGGCGGCGATCGTCATGGACCAGGAACAGCCCACCGAAGCCGACTTGCTGATCGTCGCCGAGCCGGCCAACCGCGAGGATCTCGACAAGACAATTGCAGGCGTCCTTGGCCAATTTTCTGACTCATTCAGGCCAGCGCGCGCCGTGCTCGCCTACCCAGCCAAGGAAGGTGATCCGGGTGCTGCTATTGGAGCGCAGGCCATTGGCGGCGCACCCTGGCTCACATTGCTCCCGTTCGTGTCCGATTCAGGCTGGCACTCCTCACCGTGGCATACCGCCCAGACATTCCTCAATGCTTCCCGCCTCGCATCCGAGCAGGGCGCTCGCGCCGTAATGTTGCTCAGTCGCGACTCTGCGTCGCTTAGCCACAATGCCCTTGCTTCGCTCACGAAGTGCGTGCTGAACCAATCGATCGATCTGGCCGTGCCCTGGTATTTGCTCAGCCCCTACGAAGGTCTCCTCAGCAATGCAGTCCTTTTCCCGCTAACCCGGGCATTATATGGAAGCCCGATCCGATATTCGCTTGCAGGGGATCTGGTCCTATCAACCGGGTTTGCCGGCGCGATCGCCGGAAAAGTCGAGCAGCCTGCAGCCTGGCGCGAGGAGTCCATCGTCTGGCCCGCCACCGAGGCTGTGTTGGGGGGCTACTCAGTCGCCCAGGTTCAGATCAGGAGAGGTCACGTTACCCAACCCGAGGGATACGATCTCACCTCCCTGTTCACCCGCGTTGTCGGGGCACTCTTCGCGGATATCGAGGCGCGAGCACTTGAGTGGCAGCAGTCGCGGCCGGTAGTCCGCATCCTGGGAATCGCCGACCGCGCTACGCCGGACGCTGTCCCTATTGAAAAGAACCCGCCCGCCGACGCCCGGCCCATGATCGAATCGTTCCGGCTGGCCGGCGGCAACCTGGAGGACGTCTGGGGCCAGGTGATGACGCCGCGAACCCTGCTTGCAGTCAAGCGGCTGGCGCAGGCCAAGGGAGGTGAGCACTCGATGCCCGACGCTCTCTGGGTCCGAATTGTCTATGACTTTCTGGCTGCCTACCGCGCGCGAACGGTAAACCGCAGCCATCTGCTTGGCGCACTCATGCCACTCTACCTGGGATGGGCGGCGTCTTACGTTCTCGCTATCAGCGCTCATGGAGAGGAGACGGCAGAAGAGCGGGTCGGTTCGCTCGCTGCCGCCTTCGAAGCCGATAAGCCATACCTGGTCGCCCGTTGGCGCTGGCCCGACCGCTTCAACCCATAGGCAGCGCCATCATGTAAGAGGAAGGAGAAATACCATGTGGGAACAAGTCGAGTTTGCACTGCACGCATCGCTGGCACGGGTACTTACCAAGGTCGCAGTGCTCCTGCCGGCTGTGTTGTCGCTCATCGTTGCCGTTCTGATCTGCGGCGCAATCGGCTTCCTGCTGGCGGGCCTCGTGCGAAGAATTCTCGTCTCTCTGCATTTCGATGAGCGCGTCGGCCTCAACTCCTCCGGCGGCCTGCTGCAGTGGTCCCCTTTGCAGGCTCCCTCCCTTGTGATTTCCCGCGTGGTCTTCTGGTGTTTCGTCTTTCTCGGTCTGGTCCTGGGCGTCGCCGCCTTCGGGGCCGCCTATAGCCCCTCAGAGCAGATAGCCGACCAGCTCTATCCATATCTCACCCATCTGGTTAGTGCTGTTTTGCTGTTTTTGGCTGGGACCCTCGCAGCCCGCTATCTTGCCCGAGGCGTCCTCATCGGCGCTGTCAACATGAACCTGCAGTATGCCAGGCTGCTGAGCCAGGGAGTGAAGTGGCTCGTGCTCGTGCTGACTGTCGCCATGGTACTCGACCACCTTGGAATTGGGGGCGCCATCGTCGAACTGGCATTCGGAATTCTCTTCGGAGGCATCGTGCTCGCCCTGTCCCTCGCCATCGGCCTGGGATCAAAGGAGATTGTCAGCCGCTCGCTCGAGCATGACGGCGGCCGCCATCCGGAGGAGACAACCAGCCGATCCGTCAGCCACTTCTAGCATTGCAGTTTTTGGGCCACATTTTTGCGCAGTTTCGCAGGCAACGTGAGAACCGTGGCCTGAACCTAACCTTACCAGGGGTAATCCCCCGGGGAGGTTTTACCAAATGACAACTCAGCAGCAAGGCTCGCAGCACGGACAAGGCTCGCACGGTGACAATCCTGGCACTGGACAGCGCAGCGGTCAGCAGCAGCAGCAGCCGCAGCATCAGCAACAGCAGGATCCGCAGAAGTCCGGGCAACAGGGCGGGACATCCGGGCAGCAGAGCGGCGGCAGCCAGCCGCGGCACGGTGAAGGCGGCAACCGATAAAACCTCGCATTAGCTGAAACATTAAAAGGCAGCGCGGATTTCTACTCCGCGTTGCCTTTTATTTGGGGCTCGTTCTACTCGGCAAAATCACTGGGACGGTGCTGTCAACGTGAACTTGTCCTTTACTTCGATCCCCAGCTTTGGGTGCCCTGTATTCGAAACGCGATACATCGTTGCCTGCGCCGTCTTCCCCTGGATCATGAGCACGAGGTAGTGATAATTGGGAAATGTGCCGGCACGATACAGATCCTCAGGCCCTCGAACAAGGACCCGGTAAGGTACCGCCCCACCCCCGCCTGAGACGATGTAGCTGATTCCTTTGTCTTCAAACCGTTCGTAGTTGTGAAGATGGCCGTTGACCACGATCAGCTTTGCATGAATCTCCGGTGCCTTCGAAAGAATGAATTGTCGGAGCGACAATTCCGCCGGATTCGGCACACTGGCGAGGATCTCGCTCTGAATATCGGCGTAAAGCGGCATGTGAGAGACGAAGAAGACGAAATCCGCCGAGGCCGGAAGATGATCTAGCTGCGCCCCAAGCCACTGCCGCTGGGGCGAGCCGTCAGCATATGACTCGGTACAGTCCAACGTAATCACGTAGACATTGCCAATCTGAACCGAGTAGTAAAGGTAGCGCTTGAGCTCGGGAAAGGTAGCGTCGAAATTCTGCACACCCGCTTCCCAGCCGCCCAGCACATCGTGGTTGCCGAGCGCGGGATAGACCCGCAGACGCTCTTTGGTCCACGCGGCCGTTTCGTCGCGAAAAACCTGCCAGTCCGCTGGATCGGCCCCGTGAAACGGCAGGTCGCCAGTCATGAGCACTGCGTCGGGATTCTCTTTTGCAATCTGCTTCACCAGGTATTGCCGAATCCGTGGCGATGTATCCGTGTGATTCGAGGTCTGGGTGAAGCGAGTGTCACCGTACGCCACGAGCTTAAGCGTCTGTCCCGACGCAACTCCAGGGACAGTGAAGGTCGGCCCCGCCAGGGGTGGTTGAGGAGACTGCCGGTCCTCCGCCCAAGCAAATGTAGCGACCAGCAAGACCCCCACCAACGCGAGCCGCAACCGCGTCATCAGCGAGAGCCCCCTCCAACGAAGTGGACAATCTCGAATTTGTCTCCTTCCCGAACAGCCGCTCCAGTCCATTCACCTCGCGTGACGATGGCGCCGTTCTGTTCGATAGCAACACGGTCCCCCTTGAGCCCAAGGACGGATATCAGGTTCGCAACTGTCGCCGGGCCGGAAAACTCTGCGATCTCGCGGCCCTGACCGTTGATAACGATATGCATGAGTTGAATGTATCAGCAGGATTGCTCAGCCCACCGCAGAGACACTATCGCCCCCGGCAGCGACGGGAGCCCGGGTTTTTCCGGCGTCCGGCAGCCATGTACTTCCTGCTCTCTGGACGTGGAGTTTGTTAGCGGAGTAGACGCCAGAGTTCCCATCCAGCAACGCCGCTCAGCGCCAGAATCACATTGAAAACCATGGCAAACGCCAGCCCGCGGAACACTCCCACGGGGTTTTCCTCGTAAATGTTCTCCGCAAAGGGTGCTTCCTGGCTGAGAACAAGTGCAAGGGCGGGATCGATCGATGCCTCGGCGAGAGGGGTAACCATGAGGATGAACCTCCGTTACCACCTCTATCGACCGGACAGGGGAGGCCTTGAAGGGCCCCTCCCCGATTCCCTGTTTGTGATTCAGATTGGTACAGTCCGCCGCAGCACGGCCGTTTCCGACCTTCGCTCTCGTTCAGCTGAAGTCGAGCTGTACCTCGTCGATATAGCACCATCCCCATGACTCGCCCGGCTCAACCGAACGCATGATCGGGTGCTTCAGAGCGTGAAAATGCTTGGTTGCATGCCTGTTCTTCGATGAGTCGCAACAGCCCACATGTCCGCACTCCAGGCACATGCGGAGATGGACCCAGCGGTCCCCCATCTTCAGGCATTCTTCGCAGCCGCGCGTCTTCGGCTGCACGTTGTGGACATGATCGAGATGTGTACAGGCGGCCATAACATTTTCATTTTGACCCCTTCACCGCCAGCAGATCAATTTTTTGGATCGACGGAGCCTCGGCCAAAAGCTCCGGCGCCTTTGCCATGAGCGCGGCAGCCACTCTTCCGGATAAATGTGCATCCCTCCCTGCATCCGCCTCAAAGGTGTCGAAGATGCCGAATGTCGACGGGCCAATCTGAATCGCGTACCAGGCAAGTGTGTCGGGTTCCGCATCGACCAGCGGTCCGGCGCTTTTCAGAAATTCCGCAAGCTCACGATCTTTGCCAGCCTTTGCTTTCAACATCACCCATAGTCCGAGCTTCTCCATCACGCGCATCTCCTGATGTGAAATATGCCACCAATTTCTTCAGACGCGCTGGAGCCGCGCCGCGTTACAGCGAACCGCCCAACGCTTGACTCTTGACAGTCGAAAAACTACAGTCGGAGGGTAGGCGTTCGGACGCGATACCTGAGGGCGGTAAGAACCATGCAGACTCATCCATATACGTGGAATTACATACCGCTGCTCCTGCAAATTATCGTCGCCGTGGGCATGGGCGTGGGAATGGTTGCGGCCTCCTGGTTCATAGGCCGTCACCGTAACCTCAAGGCGAAGCTCGAAACGTACGAGTGTGGTATTCCTGCTGAAGGCAATGCGCGAGGGCGCTTCTCCGTACGCTTCTACATGGTGGCGATGCTCTTCATCCTGTTCGACGTCGAAGCCGTCTTCATGATGCCCTGGGCAGTCATCTATCGCGAGCTGCCAAAAATCACTGGGTCGGTCATGTTCGGTTTTTGGGAGATGCTGGTTTACCTCGGATTCATCGCCGTGGGCTTGTTCTACATCCTGAAAAAGGGCATCCTTGACTGGGCCATGGACAAAGGCGATCTCTAGAAAAAAAATGAACGCGACTCCCGGCAAAGACGCGGTTCTTGGAGCCCACGCAAACAACCGGGCTATCTCTTCCCTCTTATCCTCTTCTCCTGACCTGATTCTTGACGCCGTCTTTGATCGCGGCGAACTGACGCTAACCGTGCCCCGCGACCACATCCGAGATGCCTGCCGCACCGTGCAGGTCGCCGGATACAACTTCCTCGAGACGGTGACCTGTGTCGATTGGTATCCGGGGGAGCCGCGTTTCCAGGTTACCTACCACATCCTTTCTCACGGGCTGAAGGAGCGCCTGCGGCTCTGCGCCATGGTCGACTCCATCGATCCTTCCATCGACAGCATCACGCCGGTCTGGCCTTCTGCGAACTTCTATGAGCGCGAGGTGTGGGATCTCTTTGGTGTGCGCTTCCACGGACACCCGAACCTGCGCCGCATCCTGCTGCCTGAAGAATGGGAGGGCCACCCGCTGCGCAAGGACTACCCTGTGGAGGGCTACCGCTGATGACAGAAATTATCGCTGCCTCCACATTCATTGAGCCACGTCCCGCCGAGGGTGCCAAAGACACCACGATGGTCGTGAATATGGGACCGCAGCACCCCTCGACCCACGGCGTCCTCCGCCTTGTAATCGAAATCGACGGTGAGACGGTTCTCAAGGTGGTCCCGGACATCGGATATTTGCATACTGGGATCGAGAAGACCTGCGAGGCGAAGTTCTACCAGCAGGTTGTCCCGCTAACCGACCGCATCGACTATCTGTCCCCGCTTACAAACAATCTCGTTTACTGCCTCGCCGTCGAAAAGCTACTCCAGCTCGAAATTCCCGATAAGGCGCAATGGATCCGGGTGCTCCTGAATGAGCTGACCCGGCTCAATTCGCACCTCGTCTGGCTGGGCACGCACGCGCTGGATATCGGCGCAATGACCGTCTTCCTCTACACCTTCCGCGAGCGCGAAGACATTCTCCGCATTCTCGAGCACGTCTCCGGTCAGCGCATGATGACCTCCTACTTCCGCGTCGGAGGCCTGGCGCTTGAGCCGCCGCTAGACATGTTCGATCGCATCCGCCAATTCATTAACATCATGCCGGAGAAGATCGACGAGTATCAAAACCTGCTTACGGGCAATCCCATCTGGATCAACCGCCTCACGGGCGTCGGCCATCTCAAACCCGAGGACGTCATCGCCCTCGGCGTTACCGGCCCTCCTGCGCGCGCTTCGGGAATTGATTGGGACCTGCGCCGCGATATGCCGTACTCGAGCTACGAAAAATTCCAGTTCAAGGTGCCCATCTCGCACGATGGAGACGTCTGGGCGCGCTACATCGTTCGTCTCGAAGAGATGCGCGAGTCGGTGAAGATCTGCCAGCAGGCGCTCGATGGCATGCCGGAAGGCGCCATCAAGGCCGACGCGCCCAAAGTTGTCCTACCCGACCGCGAAAAGATGAAGACCCAAATGGAGTCGCTCATCTATCACTTCAAGATCGTGACCGAAGGATTTGCTGTTCCGGCTGGCCAAGTCTATCAGGCAGTTGAAGGGGCACACGGCGAGATGGGCTATTACGTGGTCAGCGACGGCACGGCAAAGCCCTACCGGGTGCACATGCGCTACCCAGGCTTTGCCACGCTACAAGCTCTGCAGGCCATGTGCGAAGGCCAGCTGATTGCCGACGTCGTCGCCATCATCGGCTCGATTGATATTGTGCTCGGGGAAATAGACCGGTGAGCAATTTCGCTCGCCAAATGCAGCACTTTCTGTGACGAACTTGACCAGGCAGCCATCGCCGCTGCCGAAACGATAATAAGAAGCCGCAACGAAAGAGGCAAAATGGCGGCAGAGACATTGGCGAGCAGGGTATACGCCGAACTTTGGATCTCGTTTGCTGCGCTCGTGCGCTCCTACGTCGCAGCGCACGACTTGAGTAAGCCCGTCACCGAGCATGCCATGGTCGACGAGGGCGAAAACGGATGCCTCACCCTTCGCGGTGAGGGTAAAATTCTGGCGCTGGAGTATGATTCGGCCACCGGCGCCGGGGCTTGGCACCTATATGAGGACGATCCCGGGCCCGAGCGGTTGCTCGAGCAGGGGGAGTTCCGGATCGGCGAAGACAGCCAGGTAGTCTTGAGTGATCGCCGCGGCAGGCTGGACCTGGAAGTAGCTGCTGAAGCTTTTACCGCGAAGGTCTTTTACGAGGAGTAAGCGTTGGCTACGGAAACCACAATTTTCTCACCCGAGCTCGCAGCGCGCTTCGATAAGCTGGTGACTCTCTATCCTGTGCGCCGATCCGCGCTCGTCCCCATGCTGCTCTATGCGCAGGACGAGGTCGGCTACATTTCTGATGCCGTGATCGCCGAAGTCGCCCGCCGTGTCGGCGTTCGGGAAAACGACGTCGTCAGCGTTCTCAGCTACTACTCCCTGCTGCGCACCAAGCCGATCGGAAAATACAACGTTCAAGTCTGCACCAACATCTGTTGCATGCTGCGCGGCGGCAACGAGCTCTTCGAGCACTGCAAGAAGCGCCTTGGTATCGGCCACAAGGGGACCACCTCCGACGGCGTCTTCTCGCTTGAAGAGGTCGAGTGCATCGGAGCCTGCAGCTGGGCCCCCGCCGTGCAGGTCAACTACGACTTCCACGAGAACCTCACGCCCGAATCCATGGACAAGGTTCTCGATGAATATCGCGGGAAAGCGGGAAAATAATGGCCTATCTCACCACTCATCCCGATGTCGTTCCGGTCATTTCCTCCCGTTTCGGCAAAGGCGCCACCGACATCGACAAGTACATCGAACTCGACGGCTACAAGGCCGCCCGCAAGGCCATCGAGATGGGCCCTGACGCCGTCATCGCCGAGATGAAAGCTTCGAACCTGCGCGGCCGCGGCGGCGCGGGCTTCCCAACCGGCATGAAGTGGTCCTTCGTGCCCAAGCAGTCAGAGAAACCCAAGTACATCCTCGTCAACGGTGACGAAAGCGAGCCCGCCACCTGCAAGGACCGCCTCATCTTCGAGCACGATCCTCATTCCGTCATCGAAGGTGTCATCATCGCCGGCCTCGCTGTCGGCGCGAAGATGGGCTTCATCTATCTGCGCGGCGAATACCGATATCTGCTGAAGATTATGGAGAAGGCCATCGAGGACGCCTACGCGAAGGGCTTCCTCGGCAAGAACATCTTTGGCTCGGGCATCGAGTTCGAAGCCGTCTCCCATACCGGCGCAGGAGCCTACGAGGTCGGCGAGGAATCTGCGCTGATGGAGTCGCTCGAAGGAAAACGAGGCATCCCGCGTATCCGTCCGCCTTTCCCTGCCGTTGTGGGACTTTACGGCGGCCCCACCGTTATCAACAACGCTGAAACTCTCGCGACCGTGCCTCACATCATCCGCATGGGGGGCGCGGACTACGCAAAGATCGGCACCGAACGCAACGGCGGCACCCGCCTATTCTGCCTCAGCGGACACCTGGAAAAGCCCGGGGTCTATGAGCTGCCTATGGGCTACAACCTGAAGAAGATGATCTACGACGTGGGTGGAGGCATCCCGGGCGGGAAAAAACTCAAGGCCGTAGTGCCCGGCGGCTCTTCAACGCCGATCCTTACAGCCGACGAAATCGACATCGGCATGGACTTCGACCAGGTCGGCAAGGCCGGATCGATGCTCGGCTCCGGAGGCGTGGTCGCCCTGGACGAAACCGTCTGCATGGTCGAGTTCGCTCTGCGCACCATGAAGTTTTATCAACACGAAAGCTGTGGCTGGTGCATTCCCTGTCGCGAGGGTACCGACTGGCTCAAGAAATCGCTCACCCGCCTGCACGCCGGAGGCGCGGTCGACAAGGACATCGATAACATCCGCTACCTTGCCGAAAACATGCTGGGACGCACCTTCTGCCCGCTCGGCGATGCCGCGGCAATGCCGACTATCGCGTTTGTCCAGAAGTTCCGCAAGGAGTTTGAAGACCATCTGGACGGGAAAGGCTGCCCCTACAAGCATTCGCTCGATCACGAAGCAGTGCTGGCCTAGGCGAGAGGAAAAGAGACACGAATGGCTGACGTAACCTTCACCGTCGACGGCAAGAAGCTCACTGCTCCTGCGGGAATGCTGCTCATTGAAGCCTGCCGCAAGGCCGGCATCGAGATCCCTGCGTTCTGTTATTACCCGAACCTCTCCCTGCAGGCTGCCTGCCGCATGTGCGTCGTCCGCATTGAAAAGATGCCCAAGCTCCAGACCGCATGCACCACGGTTGTTACCGAAGGCATGGTCGTCATCACTGAGAGCGACGAGGTAAAGCAGGCCCGCAAGGCCACGGTGGAGTTGCTGCTGGGTAACCACCCCCTCGACTGCCCCGTGTGCGATGCCGGCGGCGAATGCGAACTGCAGGACATGACCTTCACCTATGGCGCGCACGAATCGCGTTACGTCGAAATCAAGCAGCACCGCGAAGAGCAGCAGTGGTCGCCCGTCGTCTACTTCGACCGTCCGCGCTGCATTCTCTGTTACCGCTGCGTCCGCATCTGTGGAGAAGGCATGGACGTCTGGGCTCTCGCAGTCGACAACCGGGGCGTGTCGAGCATCATCACGCCCAACGGAGGCGATCACCTCGCCTGCGAAGAATGCGGCATGTGCATCGACATCTGCCCCGTCGGCGCGCTCACTTCCGGCACCTATCGTTATAAGACGCGCCCCTGGGAGATGAACCACGTCGGCACCATCTGCACCCACTGCGGCGACGGCTGCAAGACCACTTTGGGCGTGCGCCCCGTCAATGACGGCGTTGAAATTATCCGCGGAGACAATCGCGACAAGAGCGGCATCAACGGCGACTTCTTATGTATCAAGGGCCGTTACGCATTTGATTTCGCACACCACGGAGACCGCCTCACCAAGCCTCTCGTCCGCCAGCCTGACGGCAAGCTAGCACCCGTGAGTTGGGAGCAGGCCCTCGACTTCGCCGCGAAAAGGTTGCGCGAAATTCGCGACAATCGCGGCGGCAAAGCGGTCGGCGTCATCGGTTCGAACCGCACTACCAACGAAGAGGCCTACCTGCTGCAAAAATTCGCCCGCAGCGTCCTCGGCACCAACAATATCGACCACCATCGCACCGCAGATTACCCGGCCTTCGCCGCCGCCCTCAAGGGTCATGCGGGACGTGAAGCTTCGCTCCGCGATTTCGCAACCGCACCGGCGATTCTGCTGCTCGGCAACGACCCGACGAACCAGCATCCCGGGCTAGCGTGGCAGATCCGCAGCAATGTTCGCCTGAACCGTGCGCGCCTTTACGTCGCCAACCACAACGACATCAGGCTCCGCCGCCAGGCCCGGGCCTCGGTCACACTGCCCGCCGACGGCTATGCCAGCTTTGTCTCTTATTTCGCGGGTAGCGACGGCGCATTCCAGGGCGATGACTCAACAGCGTCCTTCCGCGAATCGATCCGTAAGGAAGAATCGCTCCTCATCGTGTTCGGATCCGAATTGCGCGGCCGCGATATTCAGTCCGTCGTTGACTTCGGGCTTTCCTTGCCCAATTCGAAGTTCGCCTGCCTGGGCGATTACTCCAACTCCCGCGGCGCGGCCGACATGGGGCTTCTGCCCGACCTTCTTCCCGGGTATGCTCTCATCAACTCCTCCACCAAGTTCGCCGAAGAGTATGGCGATGCGCTCCCCGCCGACCCCGGCCTCGACCTTGTCCAGATGTTCGACGCCGCAGGACAGGGCGATCTCGACGCGCTTTACATCGTCGGGTCGAACCCCGTCGCCCGTTACGGCATCGATCCGTCGGCGCTGAAGAATGTTTTCCTGGTCGTCCAGGATATGTTCCTCACCGAAACCGCCGCTCTCGCCGACGTCGTCTTCCCTGCCGCTAACCTCTACGAAAAGGCCGGCACCGTTACCAACACGTTCGGAGACATTCAACTCGTCAAGAAAGCGGCCGACAAGGCCGGCGTCCGCACTGACTTTGAAATCATCGTCCGCTTAGCCGACAAAATGGGAGCCGACCCAAAGAAGCTCGTTCCCTTCGGCAAGGGAGTCCGTGCCGACTTCGGCCAGGCCCGCGGAGCCGAGTCGGGTGAGGCGGACCGGCACGCGGTGTGGCTCGTGGCCAATCATCTCGAGCCGAAGCTCAGCCCCTTCGATCCGTTCGCCATCTTTGACGAAATTCAGCGTTTGGTACCGGCCTACAACGTACCTCGCCTCAATCTGCTCCTCGGCAACGACGAGCACCTGAAGTCTGAGCTGGTCCAGATCGAATCCGTAACCGGACGGCGCGATCTCGTTTTTCCGGCAAACGATGCGTTATATACCTCTGGCACTCTGGGCAAATATAGCGCCAAGCTTGAAGAAGTTGTCGCATCGCACACTATACTCATGAAGCCCGCGGAAACAGCGGCTGATTAAGAACCTGTTCCAGGAAGGCCTTGTGGAAGTAAACATCTGGATCTTCATCTTGCTGAGCCTGCTCAAGGTCATCGTGATCACGGTGCTCCTGCTGATGTGCGTTGCCTACACCGTTCTGCTCGAACGCAAGCTCGTGGGCCGCATCCAGAACCGCTGGGGACCGAGCCGTGTCGGCCCCTTCGGACTCCTTCAACCGATGATGGACGGGGCCAAACTCTTCCTGAAGGAAGACCTGATGCCAGAGAACGTAGACCGTCCCCTTTATATTGTCGCGCCTATCATCTCGCTGGGCTGCGCGCTCATGTCCATCTCGATGATCCCCTTCGGGCCGGAGGTCACTTGGCATGGCGTGCAGCTCTTCCAGATCTCTGATGTCAACATCGGCCTCCTCATCCTGCTCGGCATTACAGGCGTCGGCGTTTACGGAATCGCTCTGTCCGGCTGGTCGTCAAACAACAAGTATTCGCTGCTCGGCGCATTGCGCGCCGGCGCCCAGATTGTCAGCTACGAGCTTGCCCTCGGACTCTCTCTGGTCGGCGTGATTCTTCGCTCGCAGTCGCTGCGCCTGCGCGATATCGTCGATATCCAATCCACCCACGGCATCCTTTCCTGGAACATCCTCGGTGGCGGCCAGTTCATCGCTTTTTTCATCTATCTGATGGCCGCCTTTGCGGAAACCAACCGCGCCCCCTTTGATATGCCCGAAGCAGAAACCGAACTCGTTGCCGGCTATCACACTGAGTACAGCTCGATGAAGTTCGCCATGTTCTTCATGGCCGAATACGGCAATATGATCACCGTAGGCTGTGTCGCCACTCTGCTCTTCCTAGGCGGATGGTCAAGCCCGTTCGGCAACCTCTTCCCGCCCGTTGGCGGAGTCATCCTGCAATCACTTCTCGCAATCTTCTGGTTCGCCGCCAAGGTCTTCTTCTTCCTCTTCCTGTACATCTGGGTGCGCGGCACGCTGCCGCGCATCCGTTACGATCAGCTGATGGGATTCGGCTGGAGATTCCTGATGCCGCTGGCAATCCTAAATATTGTTGGGACAAGCCTTTGGCTTGCTCTTCGGCCCCATTGACTTGGTTTACAATCGACCTTCCGGTTTGTAGTGCTTCGCTGTTCTGTGTAGTCGAGTGAGCAACTGAAGACATGCATTTCGTACTGTTCTTCATCTTCGGCGGATTGTGCGTGGCAGGAGCTCTCAATCTCCTCTTCCAGCGCCATCCCATCAACGCCGCCTTGTCGCTCATCGTCGTCATGAGCTCCCTGGCCGTGCTTTACCTTTTACTCGGAGCCGAGTTCCTGGCCGCCGCCCAGGTCATTGTTTACTCCGGCGCCATCATGGTGCTCTTCACCTTCGTCATCATGCTGCTCAACGCCGGACGCGAAGACCGCACCCACGGAAGCAAAGCCGCCTACCTAGTCGGAATACCCGGCGCCGCTGCGCTCTTCGCCACTCTGGTCTACATTTTCCTGTCGTATCGTGCGCCCCTAGGCGTGGCAGGACTGGGCAATTATCTGGTCACCACCAGCGACCTCAGCAGGGTGCTCTTCCACGAGCTGCTTCTTCCCTTTGAAGTCACCTCGGTGCTCATCCTCGTGGCTATCCTCGGAGCCGTGGTGCTCGCCCGAAAGGAGCACTGAGGTATGGTGCCGATCTACTATTACCTGATTCTGTCCGCCATCCTCTTCTCCATCGGAGTCGGCGCGTTCTTGATCAAGCGCAACATCATCAGCATCTTCATGTCGATTGAGCTCATGCTCAACGCCGTGAACCTGACCTTCGTCGCCTTCGCACATCACTGGCATCAGGTCAGCGGCCAGATCTTCGTCTTCTTCGTCATGGTTGTCGCCGCGGCTGAAGCCGCCGTGGGGCTCGCCATCATCATCGCCATCTTCCGCGCCCGCGCCACGCTCGACGTCGACCGAATCGACCTGATGAAACTATGACCGGCTCACTCAATCTCTGGCTGATACCGCTCGTTCCCTTCGCCGGATTCCTGGTGAACGGCCTTATCGGCCGCAAGCTGCCGAAAGCGCTCGTGACGACGATTGCGCTCGTCGCCACGCTTATTCCGTTTGCCCAGGTGGCGAAAATCTGGTTCCAGTTCTCTGGGTTGACCCTTCCCTACATCGAGAACCACGGGGCCTGGATATGGGCAGGAGGTTTTCACGCCGACTTCACATTTGCGCTCGACCAGCTCAGCATGGTCATGCTGCTCGTCGTGACCGGTGTCGGTTTCCTTATTCACATTTATTCCGTCGGCTACATGGCGCATGAAGAGGGCTATTGGCGGTTCTTCGCGTACCTCAATCTCTTCATGTTCTTCATGCTCACGCTGGTTCTGTCAGAGAATTTCCTGCTGATGTTCGTCGGATGGGAAGGCGTAGGCCTCGCGTCATACCTCCTCATCGGCTTCTATTTCCAGCGTGACTCCGCGGCAAAGGCCGGCATGAAGGCCTTCATCGTGAACCGCATCGGCGATTTCGGCTTCCTCATCGCGCTCTTCCTGCTCATTGCCAACTTCGGAACCCTGAGCTTCGGAGAAATCTTCTCCGCGATCGCGCAGCATCCAGAATGGCACGGCGGCCTGCTGACCATGATCGCGCTGTTCCTCGTCCTGGGCGCGACGGGGAAATCCGCTCAAATTCCGCTCTACGTCTGGCTGCCCGATGCCATGGAAGGTCCGACGCCCGTCTCCGCTCTCATCCACGCGGCGACGATGGTCACTGCTGGCGTCTACATGATTGCACGCACTCATCCTATCTTTGAGCGCTCGCCGATTGCCCTCACTACCGTTGCCTTTATCGGCGCGATTACATGCTTCTTTGCTGCGACCATGGGTATGGTCCAGACCGATATCAAGCGGGTGCTCGCCTACTCCACGGTCTCGCAGCTTGGATACATGTTCCTTGCCTGCGGCGTTACAGCCTATGCCTCGGGCATCTTCCACCTCGTCACGCACGCCTTTTTCAAGGCCCTGCTCTTCCTTGCCGCTGGATCCGTCATTCATTCCCTTGGTGGAGAGCAGGACATGCGCGTCATGGGCGGTCTACGTAAAAAGATCCCCGTCACCTTCTGGACGATGACTGCAGCCGTGCTCGCCATCTGTGGATGCCCGCTTTTTGCCGGCTTTTTCAGCAAGGACGAAATCCTCTATCAGGCCTTCATCTGGCCGAATGGCGGCAAGATTCTCTGGTTCATCGGATGGGTGACCGCGGGCCTGACCTCGTTCTATATGTTCCGGCTCTGGTATCTAACCTTCCTTGGTGAAAGCCGCGCTCCGTCGCACGCCGACGAAGAACACGGTGCCCCCGTCCACGCTCGTTCAGATTCAAAGCTTGTGGTCGAAGCCGAACACGCTCATGCCGTCCACGAGAGCCCCTGGGTCATGCTGTGGCCGCTCGTTGTGCTCGCGATTCTTGCCACTATCGGCGGATTCCTGGGCGTGCCCGAGGCCATGGGCGGACACAACGAGATCAGTCATTTCCTTGAGCCCGTGCTGGGCTCGTTACCTCATCCCGCTGGCGAAAGCTCAGGGCTCGAACTGGGGATGGCTTCATTATCTGTGCTGATTGGCGTGGTGGGCTGGCTTGCGGTGCACATCCTCTACAGGCTGAAGCCCGAACTTCCCGGGAAGCTGGCAACGCAGTTCCGAGCCCTCTATTCGCTGCTGCTCAACAAGTACTGGGTTGACGAGATTTACGGAGCAGTCTTCGTCACTCCTCTGCTGCTCTTTTCGCGTTATATCCTTAAGGGCCTCGTCGATCGTGGAGTCATCGACGGCTCGGGTTTTGCGGCCGGCATGACCGCGCAGGGGTTCGGCGCGATCGTGCAGCGCGTTGAGTCCGGAAACATCCGCTCTTACGCAGGCTGGCTTGCCGTTGGTGCCGCCGTCCTGCTCATCGCCATTTATTTTGGATTCACGTCGCACTTTTCGCCTCAATGAGAGACACACAAGGACCGTATTCGTGCTGACCAATTCCATACTGACGCTAACGATCTTCGTGCCCACCTTCGGCGCGGTGGTCGTGGCACTGCTGCCGCGTAAGGGCCGCATCATCCAGTGGTGGACGCTGCTCGTCGCCCTCGCGACCTTCCTCCTGACCCTGCATCTTCCCGCTCACTTCAATTACGGGCAGCAGGGCTTTCAGTTTGAAGAGAACTACTCCTGGATCAGCCACCCGGCTATCCGCTACCACCTCGGCGTCGACGGCCTTTCGATGTGGCTTGTCGTTCTGACCGGATTCCTCTCCGTAATCGGTGTCCTCGCCTCCTGGAACGCCATTGAGAAGCGCACCAAGGAGTTCTACTTTCTCTTCCTGATCCAGCAGACCGCGATTATCGGTGTTTTCGTCGCACTCGACATGTTCCTTTATTACGGCTTCTGGGAGCTGTCTCTCGTGCCCATGGCCATCCTGATCGCCATGTTCGGGTCGGAGCGCGGGCCGAAGACCGCCCTCAAGTTTTTCAGCTACACCTTCATTCCCTCAGCCCTGTTCCTCGTTGCAATTCTCTGGCTCTATTCGAAGACTGGCACCTTCGACTTCGTTGAGATGCAGCATGCCCTTACTGCCAACGCGGCGCTCTTCTCGCCGCAGGCTCTATGGTGGGCTGCGCTCGCATTTCTCGTCGCCTTCGCCGTCAAAGTTCCGGTTTTCCCACTTCACGGCTGGCTCAGCGACACCATCTATGAAGCACCCGTCGCCATGGCCATGGTTGTCGCCGGCAAGCTGGGACTCTACTCACTCATCCGCTTCGTACTCGGCCTTTTCCCTGCCCAGGCACGCATCTTCGCTCCGCTCATGATTGCCCTCGCCGTCATCGGCATCCTCTATGGAGCCTGCGTAGCCCTCGCTCAGACCGACGTCAGGCGTCTAGTCTCCTATGCCATGCTGAGCGCGCTCAGTTTTGCTACCCTCGGCATCTTCTCCTTCTCGCTTTCCAGCCTCGATGGAGCGGTTTACCAGACACTCAACGAAGGAATTTCCGGAAGCGCCATCCTGATCCTTGTCGCCTTCCTGCATGAGCGATACGGCACCTATGAGATGAAGCAGTATGGCGGCCTCGCCGCCCGCCTTCCCAATCTGGCCACCTTTTACGTAATCACCGCGCTCTCACTGTCTGGTCTGCCCATTCTTAATGGCTTCGTGGGCGAATTTCTGGTCCTCAGCGGCAGCTTCGCCACCCATTGGCGCTGGACCTTCTTTGCCACGCTGGGGGTAATCCTCGGCGCGGCCTATCTGCTCTGGATGATCCAGCGCATCTTCTACGGTCCACAATCTTCGCTTGTGATCAACAGCCCAGCGCCCGACGTCCTAGCGCGCGAATACTTCGCCCTGGTGCCGATCGTCATCCTCATGCTCACGATGGGCGTGTTCTCCCCATACTGGATGCGCGCGATCAATGACGGCATCGCCGGGCTCTCCGATCAGGCCGTTCATGCAACAAATGCCGTAACAAATCCGA
Source organism: uncultured Acidobacteriaceae bacterium (assembly GCA_963724375.1). GTDB lineage: Bacteria > Acidobacteriota > Terriglobia > Terriglobales > Acidobacteriaceae > Silvibacterium. Next base: position 177,242 of record CAVRUM010000008.1, on the reverse strand, counting down.
CGCTGGCGGAGAAGCGATGAACACCACACCGGACATCCTTCGCGTTCTCCCTGAGGTCATCCTGACCATCACCGGCGTCCTCATCATGCTTGTCGAACCGGTTCTGCCGTCCTCGACCAGCCGCAAATCCATGGGATGGCTCGCCCTTGTCGGCGTCCTCGCAGCTCTCGGAGCCAGCCTCTACGAATACCAGCTTCCACCCGGCACAGGTTTCTTTGGCTTCGTTCAGACTGACGCTTTCAGCGCCTTCTTCCACGTCATCATCTGTGGGATCGTCCTCGCTTCGATCCTCATCGCCCTAGACTCGATCGGCGGCCCCACCGGCGATCTCGGGGAATACTTCGCCCTGCTCTGCTTCGGCGCCGTCGGCATGCTGCTGATGGCGAGCGCCGTCGAGCTGCTGCTCGTCTTCATCGGCCTGGAAATCTCGTCAATTTCGACCTACATCCTCGCCGGATTCCGCCGAAAGAGCGCCAAAGGCTCGGAAGCCTCCATCAAATACTTCCTGCTGGGCTCCTTTGCAACGGCGTTTTTTCTCTATGGAATCGCCCTTATCTACGGCGCTACCGGCACCACCGCGATTTACACCATCGCTGCGCAGCTGGGATCGAGCCAAACGCCCCTGCTCGCCATTGCCGGTCTCGGCATGATGCTCATCGGCATCGGTTTCAAGGTCTCCGCCGTGCCCTTCCAGGTCTGGACGCCCGACGTCTACGAAGGCGCGCCCTCGCCGGTCGTGGCTCTCATGTCCACTGGCCCCAAGGTCGCCGCGTTTGCCGTTCTCGTTCGCGTGCTTTACGGAGCTCTGCCCGCTCTCCACACACACTGGGTTCCCATCGTCTGGTGGCTCTCTGTACTGTCAATGACCTTCGGCAACCTCGGCGCGCTGCGGCAACAAAGCGTCAAGCGCATGCTCGCCTACTCCTCGATCGCGCACGCGGGCTATATCCTCGCCGCATTCACCGCGCTCTCACCTGACGGTGTTGCAGCCGCCAGTTTCTACACACTGACCTATGCCGCCATGAATGTCGGCGTCTTCGCCGTCGTCAGTCATGCCGGCGGATTCGACGACCGTCTCACCCTCATCGAGGACTACCGCGGTCTCGCCTACCGCTCGCCACTGCTCGGCGCGACGATGGCCTTTTTCCTCATCTCGCTCATCGGAATCCCCTTCACCGGCGGCTTCTTCGGCAAGTTCTACGTTTTTTCCGCCGTCCTCCATTCCGGATTCGTCTGGCTCACCGTCATCGGACTCATCAACAGCGGCATAGCGGCCTTCTATTATTTGCGCGTGGCTACAGCGATCTACACCAAAGCCCCGGAGACATCTCCGGTTAGCTCCGTTCCCCGCCCCGCGATGTCGCTGCTCTTCGCTCTGCTTATTACGGTTGCCGCGACGCTCATCTTGGGCATCGTTCCTGGCAGGATTCTCGATATGGCCAGAGCCGGAGCCGCCACCTACCCCAACGCTGGCGCTCCCCCTCCGGATGCGACGGCTGCGAGCCGCTGAACTCCGAGCCCTGTTCCCCGAGCCCCGCCCTCTGTGATATACGGGATGGGCTCGAACGGCCGCCCAGCTTCTGGGCTGCCTCCACAAATCCCCAACCCAGCAAAGGACCACCAATGCCAACTTCTAGTGACAACCAATCTGGCTGCGAATTGCTACCGTCTCACAGCCAGTTGAGGGCCGCACTAATTGCGGCCGTCAATGCCCCGGGAGGCAACGGAGGCTTCGGCCTCAACATGTGGGCCACTGTGGTCAACCGGGACGGCATCGTCTGCACCGTCGCCTTCTCCGGCAACAACCGCGGAGACCAATGGCCTGGAAGCCGCGTCATCTCCGCCCAGAAGGCCAACACCGCGAATGCCTTGAGCTTGGCGAAGCTGGCTCTCTCCACCGCCCAGCTCTACAGCGCCGTCCAGCCCGGAGGCTCACTTTACGGAGTGCAGCACAGCAACCCCGTCAACACTGACGTTGCCTACGGAGGCGACCCGAAGAACTATGGCCAGGATAACGACCCCATGGTCGGCGGAAAGATCGGCGGCCTAAACGTCTTTGGCGGAGGCCTCGCCCTCTACAACGCGCAGGGCCTCCTCCTTGGCGGCCTCGGCGTCAGCGGAGATTCGTCCTGCGCCGACCACAACATCGCCTGGCGCACCCGTCATAACCTCAATCTCGACTTCGTGCCCGGGGGTGTGGGCCCCGACGCGAGCCGGCCCGACAATATCATCTACGACATCACCGCTGCGCCTGGCCTGGCCCTGGGCGTCAGCGCCAGCGGCTGGGGGCACCCGGCCTGCAGCGATGCCGCTGTAGCCATCTCCAAGCAATTGCCTGCCGTCCAGTAGATCCCAGAAATATAAAGGCCTCCGGCAAACCGGAGGCCTTTCCACTCTGAAAAATCCTGCTTACTTCACTTTCAGAAAGATAATAACCAGCGTGAAGAGCGTCAGCGATTCGATCAGCGCCAGGCCCAGAATGAGCAGAATCTGAATGCCCGCGCGTGCTCCGGGGTTACGGGCCAGCGCTTCAACAGCCGAAGCCGTCGCCTTGCCCTGTCCGAGGCCGCAAAGTCCGGCCGCAATCGCCATACCGATCCCGGCTCCGATCGGCACCAGGTCAACGGAGCTGCCCCCGCCTGTCTGGGCAAATGCAGGCATCGCCATGCAGAGCACAGATAACGTCATGAAAACATACTGAAGTTTGCGCATACTTTCCTCCTGCTTCCCTGATGAATGTGCCGTCAGTGGGTGGTTGAGGCTCACCGTGCTGGCCCCCTCACGCTCACGGCTCTGTCTCCGACGGCAGAAGCGCTCCGCCGAATCAGATGCTTAGATCTTAGTGCTCATGCGCGACTGCCAGCGACAGATAGATCAGCGTCAGCAGCATGAAAACGTAGGCCTGGATCAACGACACGAAAAAGTGCAGCCCCAGGAATACCGCGGGCAGCGCAATCGGAATCATCGAGAAGAACACCAGCGTCAGCAGATCGCTCGCGAACATGTTGGCGTAAAGACGAATGGTGAGCGACATTACCCGGGCAAGATTCGAAATAACCTCAATTGGCCCGATCAGCCACGCTATCCACCACATAGGCCCCAGGAACGTCTTGACGTAGCCGACAACCCCGTTCGCCTTAATGCCCTGCCAGTTGTAGTAGAAAAACGTCGGAATAGCGATCCCCAGCGGAATCGCAGGGGCTGACGTCGGAGTCTCGATCCCAGGAAGCAGTCCCATCAGGTTGCAGCACAGGACGAACATCAGGATCATCGTCGCGTACGGCACAAATTTCTCGTAGCCATGGCCGACGATCGAATCCGCCTGGTTACTCACGAATTCGTGCACAACTTCGGCCACGTTCTGCGCTGTGCCCGGTTTTTCTACATTCAGGGTGAGCCGCGTGAAGATGAAGAAGACCACCATCGCCGCCGCAATCACCAGTTCCAGCGTCAGGGTGGTATCGATCGGAGCGTTGGGATGCGCTGAGCGAATGCCCAGGCCGTGCACAATAGCCGCCAGGGGCGCTCCGAACAGGGAGTTGAGCAGTCGCGTCAGCGAAACGAGTAAATCGTGCATGATTCCTTGCGATTCGTTGATTTGCGTCTCAGGAGCGCGAGAGACGCGCAACCTCAATCAGGAGGGCGACCGCCACAAGGCCCAATCCCGCTATCAGCGCGTAATACGGTCCACTGAAACACTTTAGGGTAACATAAATGATTGCCGCCGCCGCTCCCAATCTCAGGAGAAACATGGTCACAACGAATCCTGTCGGGCGCGGACCTTTCTGATTATCCAGCCTCGCGTTCATCAGCTCGATCAGCTGCTGCCACTCGTACAATCCCGTCGCCGACACGAACGCGCCGGCGAGAAGTTGCACCCCCAGCTGCCAACCTGTCAGCAAAGTCAGAACGCCAAACCCGAATACGGCCATAGCCGCCGTCAACTTGAGCGCCCGGCGAAGCGCGGCTTTCAGGTCGGCATCGGAAAAATTCAGGAAGGCACCCGCGTCCGTCATTTTGGCTTCTCATTTCCGGCCCGCAGCGCCTGCCGAACCACCTCAAGCAATCCGGCGGCAGAACCGAAGAGCAACCCAACGACATAAATCCAGTGGGTATGCAGCCATTTGTCGAGCAGGGCTCCGGCTCCCCATCCAATCAGCACCGCCGCCGGCAGCACAAACGCAATCTGCAGCAGGCCTTCTGCCTGCACCAGCGTATTCATTCCGCTGCCTCGCAGATTGTCCCCCTGTGACTTGCCACGATCGGAATTGGGGCCCGGAGTGCTCATTTCCTTGCCTGTTATACATCAGCGGCCGCGCAACGGGCACACTGCCATCGAAGCTATACTGGCAAAAGCCATTACATCCAAGGAAGCACAGTGTTCGAGTCAGACTTCGAGCGAAACCTCTTCGCTCTCCGCCAGGAAAAACTCAAGCAGATCGAGGCCCTCGGCCAGCCCGTATATCCCAACTCATTCGCGGCCACTCACTCCCTCGCCGAGCTGCGCAGCACATACGACGACGCGACCACCGAGCAGCTCGAAGCCAGCCGCGTCGTTGTCGCCGTCGCCGGACGCATCATGGCCATTCGTTTGCAAGGCAAAGCCGGATTCGCCCAGCTCCAGCAAAATGGCGTTCGCCTCCAGATCTATGTCCGCAAGGACGCCGTCGGCGACCCGGCCTTCGAGCTTTATAAGCTTCTCGACCTCGGCGACCACATCGGAGTCTCCGGCTATCTCTTCCGCACGCGCACCGGCGAACTCACCGTGCACGTCGAGACCATCACCTTTCTCGCAAAAGCCATGCTTGCCTTGCCCGAGAAGTATCACGGACTCTCCGACGTCGAGCTGCGCTACCGTCAGCGCTATGTCGACCTCTTCATGAACACGCTGCTAAATGAAGGCACTCCGGCCGAGATCCACGTCCGCGATGTCTTCATCAAGCGCGCGAAAGTTCTCGCGGCATTGCGCAAATTCTTCGACTCGCGCGGCTACATCGAAGTAGAAACGCCGATGATGCAGCCCATCGCCGGAGGCGCAGCCGCCAAGCCCTTCACTACGCATCACAACGCGCTCGACCTCGATCTCTTCCTGCGCATCGCGCCCGAGCTTTATCTCAAGCGCCTCGTCGTCGGCGGTATCGACCGCGTCTACGAGATCAACCGCAACTTCCGCAACGAAGGCATCTCGACGCAACACAATCCCGAGTTCACCATGCTCGAGTTCTACCAGGCCTACGCGAACTACGAGGACCTGATGAAACTCACCGAGGAGTGCATCACCTTCGTCGCGCAGGAAGTGAACGGCACGACCATCACGCACTTCAACGGGAATGAGATCGATCTTGGGAAGTGGCGTCGCTATTCGATGAGAGAGGCGATCATCGAATTCTGGCCGGAGGAATTTGGCCCCAATCCTGGCCTCGATGCGTTCAACTCCCCATGGCAGCTGAGGGCTGCTGCCGAGAGTGCGGCACACTACCTGCAGGCACCGATCATCTCTGTTACCCCTCCTGCACCGATTTACGAACAGGCAGAGTCCGCGCAAGCACACTTGTCCGGTGATAAGGAAGCACTTCGTTCAATAGGCGAACGACAACAACGGCGCGGGAATCTAACGTTGCTTCGCGGACTGTTACTTGAAATGAGTGAAGCACTACAAGCAGGATACGCGCCAGGCAAAGCAATCGCGGCATTGTTCGAGGTGGTGGCGGAAGAACACCTCATCCAGCCGACCATCATCTACGACTTCCCGCTCGCCGTCTCGCCACTCTCCAAGCAAAAGCCTGACGAGCCCGACTGGGTCGAACGCTTCGAGTTCTACATCGGGGGATTCGAGGTCGGCAACGCCTTCAGCGAATTGAACGACCCTGAAGAGCAGCGCAAGCGCTTCGAACAACAATTAACCCAACGCGAGCGAGGAGACGATGAAGCCCACCAGATGGACGAAGACTACGTCCGCGCTCTCGCTTACGGCCTACCTCCAACAGGAGGCGAAGGTATCGGCGTCGACCGCCTCACCATGATCCTCACCGGTGCGAGTTCGATCCGAGATGTGATTCTCTTCCCGCTATTGCGTCCGCGAAAAGCCACGACAGATAACCAAACGGAGCAACCACACCAAGAGTAGACAGAAGCTACTCCCCCAGCAGCAGCCGCTGGGTTGAAATCGCTCGTCCCGTCTTCCCATCGCACTCAATAATCGTCGCCGCCATTCGCGGATCGCCCTTCGCCGCCTCGAATTTTCCGGGCAGGCTTGTCAAAAATCGCTGCAGGACAAGCTCCTTTTCCACCCCGATCACACTATCGTATGGACCGCTCATGCCGACATCGGTCTGATATGCCGTGCCGCCTGGAAGCACGCGATCGTCCGCGGTCGGCACATGCGTATGCGTGCCCAACACCGCAGTCACCCGTCCGTCGAGATACCAGCCAAGCGCCACCTTCTCGGAGGTCGCTTCCGCATGGAAGTCCACCAGGATTACCTTCGCCTTGATCTTTCCCAGCAACGCATCCGCGGTGCGAAACGGGTCCTCGTTTGCACTCATAAACACGCGTCCCTGCAGGTTGATCACGGCGTACGCTTGCCCGGTCGGCAGTTCGCCTTCGTAATAGCCATACCCCGGTGTTCCCGCAACAAAATTTGCCGGCCGCAATAGCCGCCGCGGACGGTCGTCGCCGCCTTCGCGCGCTGACTGCATGTACTCGACAATCTCGCGCTTGTCCCACACATGATTCCCGGTAGTCAGAACATGCGCTCCGAGATCGAACAAATCGTCGGCGATAGCCGGAGTAATTCCAAATCCTCCCGCCGCATTTTCTCCGTTGACGATCACGAGGTCTATGCTGCGCTCGGCGATCACATGCGGTAAATGCTCGCGCACGATGCGCCGTCCCGCACTGCCGAACACGTCCCCTACAAAAAGAATCCGCAAGTTTTGCTCAGCTCCTGTTACTTGAATATGAGAATTCGATGCTATACATTTTCGTCGACTAAGTCGCGCAGATTAGCGGGAACGCAGCTCTCTGTAACTTCAGCATAGGGAATCGGCAAAACCTGTGTTAGCGTGGCATCATGGCCATCAATACCCGATTCGCAACCGGCGTCCACGCCCTCGTCTTGCTCGCTGCCGAACCGGATGTACTGCAGACCTCTGAGGATGTGGCTCGCAAACTTAACACGAACCCCGTTGTGATTCGCCGCGTTTTCTCTCTGCTGCAGCAGGCCAGTCTGGTCGAAAGCCAGAAAGGCCCCAACGGCGGATCAAAGCTGGCACGCCCCGCAAAGGAAATCACTCTCAGCGATGTCCATCGGGCCCTAAACACTGGAGATCTGCTTCATGGAGTAGCCTTCTCCGGCGCACAGTCTAAAGTTAGCTCCGCGCTCGAACAGGTCTTCGCAAACGTCTCACGCGCTGTCGAGGAAGAACTCGATCAGACCACTCTGAGTCAGCTGGCAAAAAAAGCCTCCAAAAAATCCAAGCACTGATGCATTTCAGAAAGACTCTTATCCGCATCGACCCGAGTAGGATGCGGACTTTTCCGGCGTAGCATCAACCATCAGGCTTCAGACCAGCACACTGTGCCCTCGCCCGCTCTCTGCTCGTTCAGGAGGATGCACACTTGCGCTCTGCCACCGCCGCAGCAACACCAACGCAATCGCAATCAGCGCCACGGTAAGTCCAATCCAGAGCCCCGGCAATCCCCACTTCAGCGGGAAGCACAGAGTTGCGCCCAGAGGAAGGCCGAAAAGCCAGTAGCCGGCAAAATTCGTAAGCATCGGGAAACGTGTCTCTCCCAGCCCGCGCAAAGCCCCCGTCGCGACAGTCTGGCAGCCGTCGAATATCTGGAACGCGGCCACGATTGTTAAAATTCGGACACTCATCGCCAGGATCCTCGCGTCACGGCTATAGATCTCGATGATGGGCCGCGGAATTACCAGAAATGCGAGTGCGGCGAGGCTCATAAATCCGGCTCCGAGGCCTAGTGCCATCCACCCTGCTCTTCTAGCCCGCGCCGGATTTCCCGCTCCCATCGCATGCCCCACGGCAACAGCGGCGGCAGCGGAAACTCCCAGCGGGACCATGAAAGTGTAGGCCGCGCAGCTCAGGGCAATCTCATGCGTCGCCAGCGCGACCGGATCCAAATGCGACGCCATGATCGTCGCAGCGCCGAACGCAGCCATCTCGAGGATGATCTGCGAAGCGGCCGGAACTCCTAGATCGAGTAATGAGCGAATGCGCTTCCTGTCCGGCGCCGGCCAGTGTGCAAACAGCGGATGTCCGCGCCGCCGCTCATGCCGCCAAGCGACGTACACCAAGACAGCCGCCATATAAATACGGGACACAACCGTCGAAAGAGCAGACCCCTTCACACCCATCGTCGGCATCCCCAACTTTCCGTAGATGAAAATCCAATTGCCGGCAAGGTTCACCAGGTTCGCCGAAATCAGCGCGAATGTCACCGGCCGCACTAATCCCACTCCCTGCAGATAGCGCCGGAATCCGCCGTAGATCAGCAGCGGCAACGTGCCCCAATTGAGAAGCGTGACGTAGGACCGCGTATACACTCCCACCAGCGGATCCACTCCGTGCGCTGTAAACAGCACTCGCGCAACAAGAATGAAGAGCATCAGCACCGGAGTGAAGGCCAGCGCGATGTACATCGCCTGCGCCAGCCAGCGATGGCACTGATCGAAATCGCGCGCCCCCCACGAGCGCGACACCATCGTGTCCAGGCCCAGCAGCAGTCCGATGCCGAAGATAGCCGGCGCGTAATAGATCGCATTGCCCAGACCCACGGCCCCAATCGCCGCCGGACCAAGCTTGCCCACCATGACCACATCGACGATGCTCATGGTCATCCAGCCGATCTCCGACAGTGCCACGGGGATCGCGAGAGCAAGAAGCGCCCGGAGCTCTGCTCGAAGGTCTACTGGGCCGCCGTGTTGGTCAAACACGGGCGTTTCAAATTTAGTCTCTGCGGTATCCATCGCCCGGGCATCAGATGAGGATGCAAGTCCTGTGATTGTACCCGCAATGTTCAGGGAGCGGCCCATCGCCCGTTTCATCTCAGCGCAGAATTCCCGTCCCTGCGGAAAGGTCGATGTAGGCCTTCCTGTAAGATCGTTCCGATTCGTAATGCAGACCGGCTGCGGAACCAAAGGAACAACGCGCCATGAACACCTCTCAACTGGTCAACGCCATCGACGCCGAGATATTCCGACTCATGCAAGTCCGCAAGCTTCTCACTGGTGCAAGCATGCGGACTGGCGGGCGAAAGCGCGGAGGAAAACGGGCGGGCTTGCTCCCTTCCTGCGGCCTACTCTTTGTGTAAACTACAGATTAGCTGGAGAGATGGCCGAGTGGCTGAAGGCGCACGCTTGGAAAGCGTGTTTAGGGGAAACTCTAACGTGGGTTCGAATCCCACTCTCTCCGCCATATTAAATTACTCAATAGAATCAATGATTTAATGAATTATTGGCGGGACCTTCGGTTTAGTAAGCTGGAGCCAGTGCAACGTGCGCCAATTACTTTCCGGCATTTTCATAAAATTCGACAAGCTCGCCAAAGGTCTTTGGAAGGACAGCGTTTTCGGAAGCACTGAGTGGATCGACCGATAGTTGGGCCTCAAGCCGAGCTACGACGATAGCAAAGCAAAGGGAATCGAGTCCCGAATCCTGCAACGCCAGATTATCTGTGAGGGGCGCCAAATGTCTGTCATGTTCCAGTGCAACCTGCTTGAATTGAATTGTAATTTCAGAGCGAACACTCATATACATATCGGCAGCAAGAGCTAGCCGCATTTCCTACTCGCTTAGGACGTAATTTGGCGGGGTCGATACAGAATACTGCTGTGAAAAGCGCCAAGGAAGGCTATCTTTCGGGCCGGAACTACAACAAGTGGGTGATGGACTGCGCGAAAGACGCTTGGTTGTCGAAGATGGACAAGACGCGGATGCGCCGTTACCAGACGTGAAGCAGCTTATGGGTTATAGCTGCCACGATCAGAACATGGCGAGCACATGAGCAACTCGCTTATAACTCACATTTTTGCAAATCCTTTTGAGCCTGCTTAGATTCAAGTTTGGCTCTGCGCTTCGCTCGCTTCAACCGGAGCTCACACAAGTCATCGTCCATCGCATCGAGGGCGTGCAGGGATCGGCCAGCGAGTTTGCCCTGTCGCGCGCAGGTCGATCTTTCAGCTGCCAAGAAATCCCAGATATGGGTTTGATCCGAAGTTGCCGAAATTCGGAAAGACCTGGCGGATCTGTCCGTCTGAGAGGCCGAACCATCGCGCGAGTGTTCCCGCGTATTGATCAACCGAAATCGTAGGAACGAGCCGGCCGGCCCCGACATCGTTCGCCTGATTCACACCAATCACCGGATACTGACCATACATGTCCTGACCCTGAACGGCGCCACCAACAACAAAGTGGTGGCTGCCCCAGCCATGGTCCGTTCCATCGCTGTTCGACGTGAGTGTTCGGCCAAAATCGGACGCGGTAAAGGTCGTCACCTGGTCGCCGATGCCGCCTGCTGTCATTAGTCCATCGAAATACTCTAGAGCCTGGCCGAGTTGAGTCAGGAGTCTAGCGTGCTGCGGAGCCTGAGCGTCATGGGTGTCGAAGCTGCCGAGTTGAACATAGAAAATCTGACGCTGCACTCCCAGGCTCGCCCTGCCGCCGATAATCCTGGCGACGGTTTGCAGCGAAGCGGCGAGGGGATTATTTACGAGCTGATTTGTAACCGGGTCGAGATATTGAGGTGGGTTCGGGATCCCCTCCGGACCCGTCGGCAGCATCGACGACGCCAACAGCGCCTGGGCCTGCGTCGAACGGTTGATGACGACTTCGTATTCCTTTGCAAAAAGATTGGTCTCGTCCGCGGTGAGGATGGACGAGAGTGCGTCCGTCCCTGCCTGTTGGCCAAACAGTGGCTGGGCCAATCCGGAGATAGGTATCGGACCTGCAGGAGTTACGTTCAACTGGAACGACTTCTGTCCGGAGAGAAACAAGGCTATGCCCGCAGTCGAAATACAGGTGAACATGGAGTTCGAATTCATGTTCATGCTCTCAATCAAATCCGCGACTGCGCCGCCCCAGCCGACATGCTCGGCGCTACCTCCATTTGAGGCGATCGCCTGCCAGGCAGCGGTCTGATCGAAGTGAGAAAACAACGAGGCAGGTAGGGGCACCGAACTCGATTGCACCTGAGCCTTGGTTGCAGGAACAATTAATGTACCCGTGTTAGCTACAATCGCGGCGCGACCCGCGTTAAAAAGATTCTGAATTCCCACCAGATAGGGATTGAGCGCGAATGTGCGGCCGCTTTGTGGGGTCTTGAGAGTAATCGGCAACAGCTCGGATAGAGGATAGGCCAGTCCGGGCGCACCGGATCGCGCCTGGGTGAAGGCGGCAAAGGAATCCTGGTCAGTGGCAATGACGGTACCGTGGCCGTCGTTGCCTCCCTGCAGGAAGATGCACACGAGCGCGCGATAGTCGGACGCGCCGGCATCCTGCGCCATTGCAGCGAGTGAGTTGAGCTCCATGATGAAGGGACTGGCCACCAGGCCTGCCATCGAGGCGAATGAAGCCGTTCGGAGAAATTGCCTGCGGGTTTGCTCAAACTTGCACATTATGGCTCCCTAAAACTGCGCGCTGAAAGATGGCGACGCCATCGTGAGATAGATTGCTGTCTCCACGCGGGCTGCAAGGGCGGCGTTGATGGCACTTTGACCGCCTCCCGGTATCGGAATGGCATTGACCGCGGACAGGATCTGGCTGCGCAGCGTGCTGTCCATTTCTCCGGACATCAACAGCAGGTTGATGCGGTCAAGCAACTCGTCAGGAGAAGATGCCAATCCCAGTTCAGTCCCATATGACGAGAACACATCCGGACCGCCTTTGGCATTGCTGCCGATTGCGTTCTGCATGTAGTTCAAGTAGCCGACAACCGTGGAGACGTTCGTCATTTGCATCTCCGGCGCGACGAGGCCGGCTGCTTCAATGCTCGTTCCGGGAGGAACGTATCCCGGAGCGAACCAATTGAAGACTGTGGGTGACCGTAGCGGCATCTGGCCCAGCCCGTAGATCTGATCTTCCGTACTCCCGAGGTAATAGCTTCCTGTCCGCGATTGAGCGGTGAACGCGCGCGCCCACTCCGTATAGCGAAGCAGGGCCTCGCGTACTTTTCCATATTGCGGATTGCTGAAGTCAGTGGCGGAGTCCCGCGCTTCAGGATCAAGCAGGATCGCCGTAATCACTGCTTTCATGTCTCCGCGGACACCCTGCCCATTGTCTTTGAACACTGCTGCAACACGGCTGACATAACCCGGACTTGGATTGCTCGTCACCAGGTGCTCGATCAACTGCCTGCAAAAGAACGGGGGGAGATTCGGATGATTAAACAGAGTATCGAGAGCAATCTTAAGGTCGCCGCCAGGGTCCGGTGTTCCCTGAGTTGGAATGGTCACCCCAAGAAAGTCCTTTTCCTGTGTCGAATGGTGGCTCGGAAAACTCTGCATGGGAAGAAGGTCTTCGCCATATCCCGGACCGACATAGATGCAGCAATTCGACCAGGCAGAATCGGAGTTGTTGCCGGGTATGTTCCAGCTGAATCCGGTGAAGACCTTGGCCAGTCCCATCACGTCGAGGTTGGAATAGGTTGGTATGGGCTGGCCGTTGCCATCGAGCTTCTGTGTGCCGTCGTCATTCAGCTGATAAAGCCCGATGGTAAAGAGCTGCATCACCTCGCGCGCGTAATTCTCGTCCGGATCCGTAGTCGCATTTCCCTTGTCATTGCCCTGCATCGAAAGAAACTGGCCCATCATCGGGTTTAATGTCACGTCCTGAAGAAGTGTCCGGAAGTTTCCGAACGCATCCGCGCCGAGAAGATCGTCGTAGTTTGCCTCTCCGCGAGGCATATTCTGCACCGCAGGAGTGGTGCCCGATATGACGAACAATTCGCCCAGCGCATACTCGACCCGCTGACGCAGCTCGTCGCTCGCGGTAAGGCTCTGTTGCCAGAACGCATTCTGAATGTAGATTTCACTGGAACTGTTTTGAACGAAAAGCGCAGCGTTGCATTTCACATTATTTGGTGCACACGGCGGGTTGTTGAGGATGAGGGCCTGTTCGACCGCGGGCTCCTGTAAGGTCTGCGGCAGATTAAATTGTTCATTCAGCCAGGCCTGGTACCCAATCATCGATAGGTGATGGATGTCGGCATCGGTGGCGCCAAAGGTCGCCTGCTCAAGAAAGCGCGATGCATCTTCGGGACTGACAACCGGTACCGGCGGCGTGCCCTGAACCTGAGCGATGAGGTCGGACGAAGTAGCCGGACCGGGGCTGGGATTCAACACCTGCAGGTCGAGATTGCCAGGCTGCGTCAGATTCAGTGACGCGGTCAATTGCTGGCCGCTGTCGAAGGTTGTTGGCACCGGAGCCCCATTCATCAGCACTTGCGCGCCCGAGATGAAATCCTGGCCCTGAACGAGCACAGTGGCCGGTCCTACATTGAATGACATGGGATTGGCGGAGCTCAGAATCGGGATGGGATTCAGCACGGAGATATTGCGGGTAATCGACACCGCGGGATTGTCCACACTCGTAACCTTTAACTGGACCACGTTGCTTGGAGTCGGGACAACCGGCGGCGCAGTGTAAGTGATCGACCCATTCATATTCGAGACTACTGTACCAATCTGACTGTTTCCTCCGGGAATCCCATTCACTTGCAGCGTAACGCCCGTATTGTCTGTTCCAGTGACGGAAAGACCGATGTTGAGCTGATTCTCCACGCGAACGTCAGTGCCCATGCCGGGTTGTAAGGTCAGCACGACTTGACCCGGACCTACGATCACCGAAACCGGATTGGCGTTGGCTGATCCCGGATTAGGATTTTGTACCGTCAACGGAAAGGTACCGGGATTGGGCGCGGCGATGGATGCGACCAGTTCGCCTCCGGAAACAAAGGTCGTCGGAATCGGAGCACCATTCCAGAGAATCTGCGCACCATATACGAACTGGGAACCGCTTACGTCAACGGTTGTCGTGCCTTCCGAAAAACCCGCCGGAGTCACATGACTCAGGACGGGTATCGGATTCAATACCGACAACGTCAGCGAGCCGGGATACTTCGAAAAATAGCTCGAAACACTCGTGATGGTCACCGTGTTCGGGATTGGCACAATCGCCGGCGCAGTGTACACGCCCTTGCTGTCCACCGTTCCCACTTCCGCGTTGCCCCCCTCAATCCCGTCGACGTAGAAAGTCACCGGCGTACGAGTAACGAGCTGCATCTGCTGATTTACCCGAATGGTGCTGGAGGCGGCTGAGATCGCAGTGAGTTCCGCTGGATCACTGACAGTGACACCGCAGCCCGTAACGAATGCGATGGCGCTGGCACAGAACGCGAGAATAATCCAAAATCCGAACTTGTACAGGGGTTCCGGTCTCTCGTGCATGGTCTTCCTGGATTGAATTGAGGGGAATTCATGGTTCCGGGGCAGGGGGATACACCGGCTTGGGCCCTTTTCATTCGCATCATTGGAGTCAGGTATGCGGGCCGTTTCAGCCGCCATCAAGGCCGGCAATTGTGATCTGGGTGATGAGAATCAATGGATTGTCGCATATGGGCCGCCAAAAGTAACTATTAAAATTGCACACACGGCATCTGCTGCTTAAACTCCAGTAACCGACCTGTCCCGCTACCACCCTGCCCCGGTTCGATAGATCCCGGCAGCCGCGGGCTAATCCGATTCCGGCGTAACCTCTGGCGTCCGGATATACTTGCTGCGCGCCGCCGGGTATACGCTGAGAGGGGCATTTAGCTCGCAGAGCCGAGGCATCGCAAAAACAGAGAGCCCCGACATATGCGCCGATTTCAATCCGCACGCCCTCAACTTCAAGTGGTGCTCGCTCTTACGCTACCGATTGCCCTCGTCGGCGTGATCTCGCAGCGGTCTGAGGCTCAGACCGGCACCGTCAGTACACAGGCGCCGCGTCCATGGGATCAGAATCCTGGCGGCATGCATATCTACATCTGGGCTGGACTCAAATCGCACTATCCCGGCCAGCACGACTACCCGCAGTTCCTTGCTGATTGGAGCAAGCTTCTGACTGATCATGGCGCTGTCGTAGACGGAGCCTTGC
This sequence comes from uncultured Acidobacteriaceae bacterium, assembly GCA_963724375.1. GTDB lineage: Bacteria > Acidobacteriota > Terriglobia > Terriglobales > Acidobacteriaceae > Silvibacterium. The sequence goes on along the minus strand of CAVRUM010000008.1, from coordinate 162,091 downwards.
ATGCGCCTCGCGCCCCCGATCTCGAGCACACTGACGTGGTGATTATCTACAAGGGTGACGCGGGTTATCTTAGCGGCGAAGAGAAAGCCGTCCTCGAGGCGTATATCAAACGGGGAGGCGGACTGGTCAGCATTCATGATTCGTTGTGCGGGCCGGATCCCGCATATTTCGCTACCCTGGTGGGCGGCGCGAAGAAGCACGGCGAGATCAACTACACCCTGGATGCCCCCGTCGCCTATACGGTGGTTGATCCTGCCGATCCCATCATGAAGGGGATGTCCAACATCACCATCTTCGACGAAGCCTTCTTCAACATGACCTGGGCGCATGATCCCGGCATTCATGTGCTGGCTACGACCGTCATAGCCGGCACACCGAGCGCAGGAGCACACAAGGGCGAGGTCGTGCCGCAGATCTGGACCTATGAGCACACTCTGCCCGGCGGTCAGCCAGCCAGGGCCTTCGTCTGGATGCAGGGGCATGAATACGCGAATTTTGCGAATTATGAGATTCAACAGATGCTGTTGCGTGGCATCGCGTGGGCGGGAAAAAAGCCCGTCGATTCTCTGATCGATTATGTGCCGCCGCGGCCTCTGCGCACACAATCGCCGCCAGCGAACCAGTAAGGCAGCTTCTTATTTCGCAGTCCAGCCGCCGTCGATGAGTATGTCGGTTCCAGTGATGTACCCGGCGCCCTCCGAGCACAGATAGCAGGCCAGCGCGCCAATCTCCTCCACCTTGCCCCATCGCCCAATCGGCACGCTACCGAGAAACTGCGCATTGGCCTCCGGATTATTCATCACTGCCGCGTTCATGTCGGTCGCGAACGGTCCAGGACTGATGCCATTCACGGTGATTCCGTTGGTCGCTAATTCGAGCGCTAATGCCCGTGTGAGACCGAGAAGCGCGGCCTTCGCCGAAGAGTAGGCGGTGCGCGCCGGCAATGATACGTGACTCATAATCGACGTCATGTTCAAAATGCGACCGTAACCGGAGCCTTTCATGCCGGGCACGAACGCCCGGCACATCAGAAACGTCGAGATGAGGCTCGAGTCCAGAACGCTGCGAAACTCCTCCAGCGAATAATCCACCAGATTCTTTCGAATATTTGTTCCGGCATTGTTGATCAAAATCTGCGGATGTCCGAATCGCTGACGCGCAGCTTCTGCCAAGCTGGTGACTTCATTCTCCTGGGTCACATCGGCCACAAAGATCTCTGCAATTCCGCCCGCTTCTCTAATTGAGTCGCGGACCTGCTCCAGGCGTTTGATGTCGCGCGCGACCAGCGCGACGCTTGCGCCAGCTTCGGAGAGGGCCTTCGCCATTGCCTCACCCAGTCCGCGGCTGCCGCCAGTGATTACAGCTGTTCGGCCTGTCAGATTGATGATCATTTTTGTTTATCCTGCAGGCTCCAGGCATAGAGGCTGTCACCCGCTCCGAACAAAATATATTGTTTGCCGTCCAACATGTATGAAATCACTCCACCCGATTCATTGGCGCCGATTTCGTGGTGCCAAAGCACCTCGCCCTTGTCGGCACTATAGATGATTACATTCTTCTGATCGTCACCGGTAATGAGCAGATTGCTCGCTGTCGTCAGGATGCTTGGTCCAACCGTGGTTGGCGCGTCGTCGAGGTTTGGATATACATGCTTCCACACGGCATTGCCAGTGAGCGGATCGATTGCCTGAAGCACACGGCGTAAATGGCCGATTCCAGTTCCCGTTCCTCCATAGCCGGAGGGTTGCGCGCTGTCGTCGGTCAGGTAGTAGATGGCCTTGCCTTCCACTGAGTTGACGTAGACCTGGCCGGTTTTCGGATTGTAGGCCGGCGCCGGCCAATTGCTCGCATTCACAATGTTGATGGAACCGCCGACTGAGGGGTCCTTGTCTGGAATCGGGATGGGCTCTCCTTGCGGTGAGAGGCCCGAGTAATAATCCAGCGGCACATACGGCTTCACGACCAGATATTTGCCTGTGACCCGGTCCAGTGTGACAAAGAAGCCATTGCGTGCCGCTTGCGCCACTAGCTTGCGCGGCTTGCCGTCTACCACGCGATCGAACAAAATCGGAGCCGTCGTGTTATCGAAGTCGTGCGTGTCGTGAGGCGAGACTTGAAAATACCACTTCAATTCGCCCGTATCCGGATCAAGCGCGACAATCGACTCCGTCCATAGATTGGCTCCGGGACGTCCCTGGCCGGCGAAAACCGGATTGGTATTTCCGGTGGGCCAATAGAGCAGATTGAGGTCAGGATCATAGGTGCCCGGCATCCAGGTCATGCCACCGCCGTGGTCCGAGGCGGCCTCGTTGGGCCACGTCTTCAGTGCTGGATCACCTTTGCGCGGTGTCGACCACCATGTCCATTGCAGATCGCCCGTCTCCGGATTGAATGAATCGAGGAAGCCGGGCATGTCCATCGCATCGCCGCCCACGCCCACGACGACGTGGTTCCTGATGACCAGCGGCGCGGACGTCGAAAAGTACTGCTTGCGGGCGTCAGCGTAATTCTTCCTCCACAGTTCCTGCCCGGTATTCGCGTTCAGCGCAATCAGCCAGTTATCCGGCGTAAGGAAATAGACCGTAGACTTCCAAATCCCAACTCCACGCTGCCCAACGAGATGACCGCCGTGGTCAATCCAGTCGTAGTGCCAAAGCGGGTTTCCGGTGCGTGCATCGAGAGCCCATACGTGGTCGGGAATCGTAATGTACAGGACGCCGTCCACTAGAAGCGGAGTGCACTTGATGACGGGAGCAGGTGCGCCCCTCTGAGCTCCAATCCCGGTGAGCTTAAAAACCCATTGCCGCCCGAGCCGGTTCAAATTAGCAGGACCGATCTGGGTAAGCGGGCTGTAACGTTGCCCGCTGTAATCGCCGTTGAAGGTCGTCCAGCTGGTGATTGGCGTTTTTCCGATCGCGTTTGGATCGAGCGAGACGTGCGGAATTGCGGGCGTTACGTTTGCCAGGATGGCGGTTGCGATCGCCACGCAAACGCCCGCGGCCAATCTCAATTCAGCGTCTCCAGATAAGCGGTCACATTGTGCATGTCATCATTAGTCAGAGTCATGATCCACTCCTGATGAGCGGCGAGAGGATCGTTGATCTGCACATCAACCCCGGGTTCCCGGTTGATTACGTGCGTCTGGCCCGCGCGGTCCACAACCGTGATGCGGAAATCGCTCACCTGCGTGACCCGCCCGGTTAGTGTGCCACCCTCACGCGTCTTCACCGTAGCGGTAATTGCCATTGAACTATCCCCCGCACGCGTGGGCCAGATCCAGCCTCGCTGCAACTGCTCCGGAGAGCGAAAGTTACTCCCGATGTGTGCGAAGGTCTCCGCCGTATGGCACGGCATGCAGTGAGTCGCCACATATGCCTGCCCTTTTGCCGCATTTCCAACCAGAATATTCAGCACATGGTAGGTCCCGCGATTGGCGACATCTTCGACTTGCAAATGCAGGTACTCGGCAATCTCCTTTAATTGGTCATCCGACATCGTCGAAAACGACGGCATGCCCTTGCCCGGGCGCCCTGTCTTCAGGTATGGCACCAGCCTCTCTCCGTGGTCATCATCGAGCACCTCGTCTGAGGTAATCAGGCTCGGGCCCATCGCTCCGCGAGCTTGTTTTCCATGACAAACAGCACAGTTCGCCTGAAACAACGGCGCGCCGAGCGCGGCGGCCGCCTTGTCTGGCGCCGCACCGAGTCCAAGAAAAGTGCGCGTCGCCGCTGCCCGTTCCTCCGGGGTCATCTTTTGATATGGCTTCTGTTGCTGCGTACCGTTCTGATCTCCGGTGGGCGCCTCCTGACAGATCGCTCTCGATACGGAGGCTACGAAGCCGGCGACAAGGAGTGCACAGAGAACCGTATGTTTCATCTTGCTGGTGGAGCAGGAGCTGTCTGAGTGGAAGACCTGGGAAACGACCTCGCCAGATAGGCAGAAATTTCATCGAACTCTTCATCGGTGGCGACGGCTCCGCGGGCGGCCATCGCCTGAACAAGATCGTTCCATTCCTTAGCATCCATGTGCCGGGAGACGGACACATTCACTGAGTGGCAACCGGAGCACACGCGGAACATGAGCTCCCTTCCAGGCCCGGGAGGGAAGGAAGATGCCGTGGTCGGGTTCTGCGACGAGGCGGTATACGATTCGGTGGAAGCCGCGTTGGAGGGTGGTGTCGCCTCTCCTGGTCGGCCGCCGTCCAAAACAGACGAGACTGGCCTTGATCCGTTTAGAGAATAGGTAATCACAACGTCGCTGAGGAGCGGGGCGCCTATAAGGCCACCCCCCGTAGACACGACAGCTACATACTGGTTACCCCGAGCATCTGCATAAGTGATCGGCGTTGCTTCGGCCGCGGCGGGGAGCCCTACCGTCCAGATTTCCTTGCCGGTGTTCACATCGAAGGCGCGGAAGCGAGCGTCATCTGTGGCTCCGATAAAGATAAGACCGCTCGCCGTGATGATGGCTCCCCCTAGGCCTGGACGCCCGGTATGCTGCTTGCCTTCGGGCAGGCTATCCGTGACTCCGAGAGTGGTTCTCCAGGCAATCTTCCCCGTGTTGACATCCACCGCAACCAGTTGTCCCCACGGAGTCGGAGTGCACGGCAAGTGATTGTCGGGATTCCAGAGACGTTGGAGACCAGCGAGCGGGCCTGAGTTGATGTAGCTCCCATCAGGATTGCGGACGATCCGCATTGGCTGGGCGAGATTGTTGACGTTGACCACATACAGGCCAAGTTTCGGATCGAAGGCTCCGCCATAGTAGTTGACGCCGCCCTGGGTACCAGGCAGAGGAACCGTATAACGGTTGAGTCGGGTGGGCGTGTATTGCACCTCACCCAGAAGCATATTGTTGTCGTCGACGTACTGTTCGCACCACGCTTTATGTTCCGGCGTGTCTTTGTAGAGATTCGATCGGCTCAACGTAGTCTGAGAGAGCGGCTCCGGAAGAACCGGAAAGGGCTGGGTGGGTGAGGGCTGCTCGCCGGGCACGTCGCTCTTCGGCACTGCTCTTTCTACGACGCCGTAGATAGGTTTGCCTGTGACTCGATTGAGAATAAACATCAATCCGTTCTTGTTGACCGTGGCAACCGCCGGAATGACCTCGCTGCCATGTTTTACGTTGAACAGGGTTGGAGGCGACTCCGTATCCACATCCCAGATGTCATGGTGAACGACCTGGAAAAACCACAGCAACTTTCCGGTATCGGCATTGACGGCTACCAGCGAGGTGCCGAATAGATTGTCGCCGGGGCGGTCTACGCCGACGCGATCGTTGTTAGGGGCTCCGAACGGCATGTAGAGGATGCCGCGCTCGACATCCACCGTCATGTAACCCCAGACGTTTACGCCCGAACGGTTCTTCCAGCTATCGCCACCCCATGTCTCATGTCCGGTCTCTCCGGGAAGCGGGACCGAGTGAAAGGTCCAGACCAGCTTGCCTGTTTTTGCATCCCAGGCGCGCGTATCGCCTGCCGGGCCGATCCCCCCATCCTTGCCTCCTGGTCCTTCGCCTGTACCCGCACCAGTGATGATCAGATTCTTATAGATCACCGGGGGCGAGGGCAGGCTGTAGCTCTTGTCCATGCCGGTTTTCATTACTTCCGGTGTTTTGAGATCAACCATTCCGTTAATACCGAAATCCCGGTTGAGCGTGCCGCTGTTCGCGCTGATCGAGTACATTCTGCCTCGGCGCGTGCCGAAGATGATCGCCGGCGGAAAGCCCTCTTCTCCGGGCCAGTACGCTGCGCCACGCAAGGAGGCGTTATCGCCGTCCGGGATCTGAAAGACCCACTTTTCCCGTCCCGTTGATGAATCCAAAGCAACGATACGGCTGTAGGGTGTGACCACATACATTGTTTGCCCGATCACGAGCGGCTGATCTTCAGATTGGTGCAGGCTTGCTCCGGCAGACGAAGCATCGGACGCGGGATGAGTTGCGTCTGCATTCGCGATGGGCCTCATGTGATAAACCCAGGCGATCTTCAAGTCACGAACATTTGCCGGCGTAATCTGGGTAAGCCTTGAAAACCTCAACCCAGCCGGATCATGACCAACCATGGGCCAGTCGCCAGGCGTGTCTGTGGGCACTGATCCGGATGTTGAGGCGCTCTGGACACTTTTGCGAGAGGCAAGAAGGGGGACGAGCAATAACAAGCAGGCCAGGCTGCTCAACACAATCGCTTTCATACCAGGCCGTTGCCGCTCGTTGCTTACCGGATCGAGCAATGGGTTTGCGCGGATCTCAAAAGGATTTCTCATAGATCTCAGCCGCCGCTCTGCTCAACGCACCCGGCACTCCGCGCCGCCCGCGGAAGACAACCTCAGTGACTACCGGATCGTCCTAAAAGTAGGTCGCCAGCGTCGAAGCGTGCGGCTCTGTCGAACTCTTCCTCACTGTCGGCTCCAATTCTCCGGTGTCGTAGGGGTTGCATCCCTTAATCAGGCATTGCGCGCCTGTATAAACGAGCAGGAAATCTATCGAGTAGTGTGGGGCTTTATAGCCGGTGTACAAAAGGAGCCAGCATGCGCATATGGCGATGACAATCGCCTGCAGATGGCTCCGAAAAAATTCCCAGGAAGGATTGCTCCGAGAATCAATGATCGGTAGGTCAGGTGAGGACCCGGTCTCACGACTCATCAGCTCTTTTACTCCGTTGAGAGGCAATCGAAGCAACTGGCCAGTTCCGACTGATTTTCGACAAGTTTAGCATGTCGGCTTTGCCTGACCCGCTTGTGCGCCTGGGCTGCTCTGACTGCGAGGAAGAGCTGAGTTTAACGAATCGTAACGACGTTGCCGTGCCGTTCCATCCACCCCCTGAGACTATTTGGCTCATTGATTCGTCGATAACAGTATCGGGCTCCGGATCGCTCACTCGCTGGAAGGAGCTCATTCAAAGGGGGTGCGCATGGATCGCTCCCATGTTGATATGCGCGCCTCCCTTGACTCCTGCCCCAATTTGTTTTGCGAGCCGTTCCCCCCGGGCCCGAAGTCTGCTTCACATCGAGACTTTATCGTCCTAGAGCGGACTTCTCCGGACGCAGGGATGGCCACTGCGGCGGGCGCTTCTCCAGAAATGCGCGGATTCCTTCCTTGAAGTCCTCGGTCGTGCGTGCCTCCGCGTTCGCGGCAATAGCCGACTCCATTTCCTGGTCAAGATGATGATGGGAATGCTCGCTGAGAAGGCGCTTCGTTGCCTGCATCGCAGCGGGGCTATTTTGCAAAAGCAGAGATGCCAGCTTATGCGCCTCGACCATCAGATCCTCTTCCGGCACAACTCGTGTAATGAGGCCCAGGTCAAACGCTTCGGGCGCCTTGATCAGCCGCCCGGTGAGCAGCAGGTCACGCGAGCGTTTGTCGCCGATCTGTCCCCGCAAAAAGGCTGACACAACGGCCGGAACGAATCCAATCCGCACCTCGGTGTAGCCGAACTTCGCCTCCGGAATTGCGAGCGTGAAGTCGCAGATGGTCGCCAGTCCCATTCCCCCCGCAATCGCCGCGCCATTGACGGCTGCGATGGTTGGCTTCGGAGTGTCGTACAGGGTCCGCAGAAGTCGCCCCACACGCTCCGAGTCGAGCCTGTGCTCTTCCGGAGTCTTGGCACGCAGTGTCTCAAGATGGTCGAGGTCCAAACCGGCGCAAAACGCGCTTCCCGCGCCGGTGAGCAGGATAACGCCGCAGCTGGGGTCGTCTCCGGCAGCCAGAAAAGCGTGCGTCAGGTCTTCCATCATCGCCGGATTCAGCGCGTTGCGCTTATCCGGACGGTTCATGGTGACGGTTAGCACGCCGCCTTCCGAGTGAGTGTAGAGAGTCCCAAAACGCCGCATATCGTTGCACCTCCGAGCAGAGACTAGGAATCTTACCCCAAATCGTGACGGCCGCAAATACGACCCACGCTCCATTTCCAGACGTGCGCGTTGCTATTGCGGCATCGAGCCAAATCTTTCCTGAATCGAACGACTGGCAGAGACTAGGCGATCAAGAGAATTGAACTGGGGAAGCGGGGCTCCCAGGCGCGTGAACTCAGCGATGGCTATTTCGGTGGGGAGATTGCCCACGAGCACGTCCTGCGCGAAGGGACACCCTCCGAGACCGCCCACTGCTGTATCGAACCGGCGGCATCCTGCCTCATAGGCTGCGGCCACCTTTTCCGCGGCGTTGTCGCGTCGTGCATGCATATGTACGCCGAGTTCCACATCATGCGGTAGCGTCGGAAGAACCGCACCAACTACGGCGCTCACCTCGTCCGGCGAGGCGAGGCCTACCGTGTCAGCGAGCGAGATCTGCCCGATGCCGCTCTCCGTAAGAAGGTCGCAGGCCGCGATCACTTCCTCGATGCTCCACGGGTCGTTGTATGGATTGCCGAAGGCCATCGAAATGTAGACCACAACGCGCATCCCGCCCTTGTAAGCCGTTTCCCCGACGGCATCGAGTATTTCGAGAGATTCTTCTGGTGTCTGACGTTGATTGCGCTCGAGAAATGTTGGCGAGATGGAGTAGGGAAAACCCAGCGTACTGACGCGCCCGGTAGCTGCTGCGCGGTCCGCGCCTTTTTTGTTGACCACAATGCCGATAATTTCGACGCCCTCGGGGGCATCGAGAAAATTGAGGACCTGCTCGGAGTCTGCCATTTGCGGAACCGCTGCTGCGGAGACGAAAGAGACGGCATCGATGTGCTTGAATCCGGCATCGATCAGCGAACGAAGGTACTCGACCCTCACATCGACCGGAATTGGCACCCGCAAACCCTGCCAGGCGTCGCGAGGACACTCGATGATCTTGACGGCGTCAGACATGTTCCTAGCTTAGGCTGAATGCCCCGCAAACAGGAAGGCAGCGAGAACCGCCGAAACATGCACGGCGGCCGTCAGCCCCAGGGCCGTCCAAACCGGCTTTGAGCGCAGTAGAAGCACCATGAGGAGACCATACAGCGGAAACTGAATATACATCAGCAACTGCGACAAATTGTCGCCCAGCCCGCCGCCTGGTCCAATCGCCGGGATCTTCAGCAGCAGGACCCAGGGATAAAGAGTGGTGAGGGCACCCGGTCCGGCGAGCGCCAGAATACTCGCAGCGTGGATGGCGAAGGGTGTCGCGACTGCACCCGCGATCAGCGGCCACCAGACTGCAAACCAACCAGACTTCTTTTTGCCCTTGCGCTTGCGGGCACTCCGTGCGCGCTTTTCAGGGGCAGGTGCGCTAGTAACAGCCATGGCATGAGCATACCCGCGCCGTTATTGTGCATGGCCCTGAAAGTGGAGACATCCCACGTGGAGGTATCGAGGATTACACAGTCAGCTTGCAGCTTCACGAGCCCTACCTAATGATACCGGCCGGATCCGGGGCAGAGCGAAACCTACAGCAATCAGCCAGATAAAGCCCGGAAACCGGACCAGCGGGATGAGAAAGAGCAGGCTCGGGCTCAACATATGAAACCAGCTGAGTTCTCCGGCAACGGCGAGAAACAGCCCAAGAATGACGATCCACCTCGGTAACAGCTTCATCAGGCCGGAAGAGACTGACACGCCCGCGATGAAAAGTCCCATGGGGATAGAGAATCCAATCCCCCCAAAGGCATTGAATAGATAGAAGAGTCCGATTAGGACGGAGGCCTGCTGAGCAACAGCGGGATGGATCATCGTCCAGCCTATAAAAGCGCCGGCGAGAGCATCGAAGACCGTCAGAAAGCCTCCGAACAGAGCGATCCAGGGACCAGCGGAGCGCACACCGAGAAATTGCAACCGGCTCACGGCAACTGCACTGAAAAGGCCGAAGCAAATGATCGCACCGAACTGCAGGAACAGGCAGGTAAGCACCGCGGTGTGATGCGTTTGAAAGTACGGCACGATGACATTGGCGGGCTCCCAGGGTCCGGGCCAGTGGTTCGGGCCGGTTGTGGAGGTCACGGGATACAGGCCTGCGTTGAAGAGCACAGTGTAGAGGATAGCCAGAAGCCACAACGGAGGTCCGGCGTGTTTCTGCAACGTAACGGGGATGTTCATTGCTTGTGTGCTCATAGCGTTTTGCCTGTCGCATCCGCCATGAATTGCGGCTGCGTTTGCGGTTGAGTTTGTCGGTCCCGCGAACGAATCCAGAACTCGAAGGCCAGGGTATTGATCGAAAATCCGATCCAGAACGCGATACCGAAGAATTGTTGTGGCGTCAGATGGGTGAGCCTGCTGGTGGAGAAGAACACTCCCATAACCGGCCGTGTTGTCGCGATGCCAAGAAGGATTGCGATGGCACGCAGGAGCCACCGGCGTTCGAGTGATGCGTCTCGCTGTGATTTGTAAAGGAACGCGCGGAGCAGGGAGTACAGAAACAGCGAATTAAAGAAGAGAACCGCCGAGCGCTCAATCCATCCGCCAACGGCGTGGACGCTCATGCCATAGGCGGTGACGCCGACAACCACCCCAAGCGGGAAAATCAACCGCTCAGCCCAGTTTTTTCTACGGAAGACGACGAAGGGCGCGACGAGAACAAACACGAGCGCCGGAACGATGTGCGCCAAGGTGAGTGCGGCATGCGAAGCGAAGAAGTCATCGAGTGCGGCCAGTTGAGGCGCTGATGAAGAGCGCGGCGGAGCGGCGAGAGCGAACATCCGCCGGATCACCACGGCGACCGCTATTGCGGTACAAATCCAGAAGCCTGCGCGTAGCCAGAGAGGCAACGGCTTTGGACTCGAACTCAGCGATGAAATGGCGGTGTTGGTGCGCATCTGTTCTCCGCCTTACAATTCCATCATAATTTAATTTTACACTTTGTCAAACTAAATTATGCCGCGATACGATAAAGCGTGGCCAAGAGAAAGGCAGTCGCCTGCAAACGGCCCTATGAGCTGGGAAAGCGCCTCGAGCAGTCTGATCGAAAGCGCGCTGCGATTCTGAGCGCTGCCCGCAAGCACCTGGAGTCGAGCGGGATGGTCGAGTTGACCATGGATACCCTCGCCCGTGAGAGCGGCGTCACGCGGCAGACGGTCCACAATCTCTTTGGCACAAAAATCGGCGTTCTCGAAGCTCTCTTCGACCACCTGGCTCTAGATGCCGGCATCGAGCGGATGCGGATTGTCATGCAGCAAAGCGACCCGGAGGCGATGTTATCGGGATTTGTCCAGGTTTTTACCGATTTCTGGGCAAAGGACAGACTGCTGATCCGGCGCGTTCATGGCATTGCCGCCATCGATCCCGAGTTCGGCAGCGCCGTCGAGGCGAGAAACCGCCGCAGGCAGATGGCCGCGACGCGAATCGTCGAGCGGATCTCCGGCGAACGCGACGAGGAAAGAAGGAAACAAAAAATCGCCGCTCTGTGGGCGCTGACTTCCTTCGAATTCTTCGATGTCACCGCCGACGGCTGCGCCAGCACAAAAGAGGCGGCCGGCGTAGTGCTCGATCTTGTGAAAAAAGCGATCCTTTAGTGCCGCGTTTCTCCCGTGCCGGCAGTCTTGCCCGGCAGATCGCCGGACCCGAGCCGGCGATGGAAGAAGGCAAAAACCATGCCGTAGAGCTGCAGGGCAAGTTCAGGATCGTATCGCGGTCCCTCATCGCGCATGAAGGCGTGCGCGCCATTCACTTCATGCCAGCTGAAGTTCGCGCCCACCTCATTGAGCCGCGCCTGCACGATCGTCCGCCCCTCCAGCGGAATATGCGGGTCCTGGCGTCCCCAGATCATCAGCAACTCACCGCGGATATCCTTCGCGCGCTCCAGCGAGTCGTCATTCATGCCGTTGCCTAAGCTGCCCTTATGGATGTCCGTCGCGTAAAAGCAAGCGGCCCCTCGCACGTCCTCATTCATCGCGGCACGGAAAGCCAGATGTCCGCCGATGCAGATGCCCATCGCTCCCAACTGCCCTGTACAGTCCTCGCGCGATTTGAGATGGTCGAGCACCGCACAGGCATCGGCATCGTAGCTGGCGAGTTCTTTGGTGGTCTTCAACTGGTTGCCCCGGTCGGAGCCCGCCTGATCGTAAGCAAGCACTGTCCCGGCAGGCTCGAACTCGTGATAGATCTCGGGGATGGCGACGATGTATCCATGACCCGCAAGCATGGCCGCCATTCTCCGGATCGGGCCCGTGACCTGAAATATCTCGCTGTAAAAGACGATCCCCGGATACCTGCCGGGCGCAACCGGCCGGAGGATGTGTGTGCGCATGGAGCCGTAAGGCGTCGAAAGCTCTACGTGTTCGTTGTCGAGGATGATCATGGCGGTCTGCCTTCGGTGTGGTCAGGTCTGCAAAATCCCAACGTTGAACTTCGGCACATCCGGATTCAGCGCTGCGGCATCGAGCGCTGTCAGAATGGCCTCTCGAGTCTTTGCCGGATCAATAATCGCATCCACCCATAAGCGCGCGGCCGCGTAGCGCGAGTCGGTCTGCTGGTCGTAGGTGGCCTTGATCGAGGCCAGCAGCTCCTGCTTTTCTTCATCACTGAGCTTTTTGCCGCCGCGCTCAAGTTGCCTGATCCGGATCTCAACCAGCGTGTTGGCTGCCGACGCGCCACTCATCACTGCGTACCGCGCCGTGGGCCACGCGAAGATAAACCGCGGATCGTATGCCTTGCCGCACATCGCGTAGTTCCCTGCCCCGAACGACCCTCCAATGATGACGCTGATCTTCGGCACCACAGAGTTCGACACAGCTGTGACCATCTTGGCCCCCGCACGGATAATGCCGCTCCACTCGGCGTCGCGACCCACCATGAAGCCGTTCACATCGTGCAGGAAGACCAGCGGTACCAGGTTCTGGTTGCAGTCCATGATGAAGCGAGCTGCCTTTTCAGCGCTCTCGGCGTAAATAACGCCGCCGAACTCGACCCGCTTCTCGCCTGTGTGGCTGATTTGCGGCTGGTGCTGCTTCTGGTTTGCCACGATGCCAATGGCATAACCGCCGATGCGTGCATACCCGCACAAGACCGTCCTGCCGTAGTCGGGCTTGTACTCGTCGAACTCACTGCGGTCGGCGATACGCGCGATTACCTCATGCATGTCGTAGGTGTTCACGGCAGCTTTCGCTGGATCTGGATCGAGCAACGAATAAAGTTCTTCCGCAGAATACTTCGGTGCGTCTCTTTCAGCGTCGAAAGGTAGGCGGCTGAAAGGCGCTCCCGGACGCTCGCCGACTTTGTCCACGAGTGATCGCATGCGGGCCATGCACAGATGGTCATTCGGCTCCTTGTAGTCCACTGTGCCGGAGATCTCCGCGTGCATCGTGGCGCCACCCAGTTCCTCCGCCGTGTACTTCTGTCCGATCGCCGCCTGCACCAGCGCAGGACCAGCGAGAAACAAACCGCTGCCCTCGGTCATCAGGACATGGTCGGTCATTACCGGAAGATAGGCGCCCCCGGCCACGCACATCCCCATGATGGCCGTCATCTGGGGGATCCCGGCCGCCGACATGACCGCGTTATTGCGGAAGATGCGCCCAAAGTCATCCTGATCGGGAAATACATCTTCCTGTAGCGGCAGGAAGATGCCCGCCGAATCGACGAGATAGAGCGTGGGAATGAGATTCTCCATCGCGATGGTTTGCGCGCGCAGAACCTTCTTCGCCGTCATGGGAAAGAAAGCCCCAGCCTTCACCGTCGCGTCATTGGCGACGATCATGCACAGCCGTCCGTGAACGCGCCCCAGCCCGGTGACGACTCCCGCCGACGGCGCGCCGCCCCACTCCTCGTACATTTCGAAGGCGGCGAAGAGCGCCAACTCAAAGAACTCCGTTCCGGGATCGAGCAACAGCGCGATGCGCTCACGCGCCGTCAGCCGCTTCTTCGCGCGCTGCGCGTCAATTGCTTTTGCTCCGCCGCCTTCGCGGATCTCGGCTTCCTGCCGCCGAATCTGTTCTACCAGCGCCCGCATACCGGCTGCATTGCCGCGCGCCCGCGGGCTTTTCATGTCGATCTTTGAAGTCAGAGTGGTGTCAAGCTTTGCTGATCGGACCGGCGTCGATTCGTCCGGCTGGCTGCGCGCATGGTCAGTCATGGGAGACTGGCCAGCATATCACTTCGGACCAGGTAGATTCTTGGCGACGCGTGGTCGGCCTCGCCCCAGACGAGGATCGGTCACCCGATAGCCATCTCCGCACGCCGCGCACCGGAAGGGGATTTCATTTCTCCGCGCTCTGTCGGCGCGATCCTGAACATTGCGACGAGGTACAGACCGGCAAGCAGGCACAGTTCCACGGCCGGCTGCTGCATAAGCACGACATAGAGAAGCCTGTTCTCAAGCAGGCCGCGCCATTGGCGATGATGCTCAAACAGCAGCCGGACCCAATACTGGGTATAGGAATGTTCGATCTCAAGGATCGTTACGGCCAGAATCAGCGCGCCCACCACACGGTCTGCCTGAAATATCAAAACAACGGCGGGAATTCCGATCAGGAGCAACCGCGTATCGAAGGAGCGATGATATACGGGCATCAGCGACAAAACCGCCAGCGATGCGATCGGAAGATAATCGCCGATCGCCTCCGTCCGGATTCTCCGCACAGCGATCATCCAGGTCGCGAAAAACACGAGAAAGACCGCGTATGCGGCAGTATTGTAGATCCGGGGCACAGCCGAGTAGACGCTGGTGATGACTTGCAGGTTGGAAAAGAAGCCTATCGCGGCTTTGTCCGCCGGGCTCGGATCATTGATGGAGCCGGGCTGGACCGAAGCTGCAACATTCGCCGCGAGATCGGACTGCCAGTTCGCGCTCGCCGGGCGAGCCTTCAGGATGGCTCCCGCCAGCACCAGGATGAGCACGGCCCCCGCCCCGGCCGCCACGAGATAGCGCCAGTGGATCCTCCTGACGAGAAGATAGAGGAATATTAGAGCTCCTATCTGAGGCTTGACCGCCAAGCTCAGCATCAGCATGACGGCCGCGAGTCCGGGATATCGATTGCGCAAAAAAAGAGCGGTGCCGATGACGGCCAGCGAGATGGCAAATGTCGATGCCTGGCCCAGGGCGACCATGCCCCAGCTGCTCCCTAGGAACAGCGCTCCAAGGATTGTAGCCAGCCATCGGAAGGCCTTCGGGCTCTCAGCAAGCATGAAGACGACCGCCGCGATGAAGAGACAGCTATTCAGCAGCGCCCAGCAGATGCGGGATGTATGAACGCTTGTCAGAGCCAGTGGAGCCAATACAAGAAACGTCGAGGGCGGATAGACAGGGGGCTCGTTCCTCCATGGTGGCAGTTGGGAAGCCAATCCGCCGGCCTGAAAATACTGCCGCTCCAGTTGGTGGATGTCGTATGGATTGCAGCCCTTGAGAAAACACCGCGCGCCGGTATACGGCGCGACAAAATCTGCCGAGAAGTGCGTGGCTTTGTAACTGCCGACCACCAGAAAGTAAAGTGAGGCCACACCCAGGACGAGAATTTGGAGGTTGCGTTGTGCCAGTCCCATTCCCTCTCCAGGTGGGTTGGAGGAACCTGTGCCGGCTCGTAGGCTCGGCTAGGCGGCTTCCGCCGTCCGCGCAGCCTCCAGGCGAGGCAATGTTACGTAGGAGGCGTGCAGGCTCGTGAACAGGTTGTACTTCACCAGATACCATAGCGCCGCGATGCCGTCCTTGGCCCCAATCTTCTTGCCTTCCTCATAGGTCCGGCCGTAGTAGCTGATGGGGACCTCATAGACCGCGCACTTGAGCTTCGCAATCTTGGCCGTAACTTCAATCTCGAAACCGAACCCGCTGGAAGTGATCTTCATGTTCCGGATGATGTCGCCGCGAAACGCCTTGTAGCCGGTTTCCACATCGGTCAGGTTCAGGTTGGTCAGAAGGTCTGACAGAAAGGTCAGAACATGGTTCGCCATGTAATGGTAAAAGTACAGAACGCGAGCCGCCCGCCTTACCTGAAAGCGGGACCCAAAAACCACGTCTGCATGGCCGCGCACAATCGGATCGATGACGTGTCCAATCTCGTTTGGGTCGTATTCCAGATCGGCGTCCTGGATGATCACGATATTTCCGGTCGTCGCCGCGAATCCGGTCTTCACGGCCTCGGTCTTGCCGCCATTCTTCTGGTGTCGGATGACTCTGACTACGGAAGAATGCTCCGCTCCCAGAAGACTCGCGATCTCATACGTCCGGTCCTGGGAACAGTCATCCACAATAATTACTTCATGCAAGTGCGGGACGTGCAAAAGTTTCTGCACCACCGCTCTGAGGGTGGCCTCTTCGTTGTAGGCAGGAACCACTATAGAAAGCTGTGCAGACTGCCGACTCTCAGTCGCCATCGAAGCTCCTTCTCAGGGGGGATTCGAACTTCGGACCTACTGGATTCTCAAGCGCTGCGATCAAAAAACCTGACCCAGATTAGCGATTACTCAACTATAACGCAGCCTAAGGCCAAAATCACGCGCCGGCTGTCATCGCTCGCTTTTAGCGAGGCTTATCAATGACACCCCCGGCATCGGCAGGTCAAAATCCAGCGTTACTTCTCCCGCAGCGTTCGCCGTGACCGCGCGCGGCTGCACCAGGCCCTGCAGTCCGTCCTTCCGGTGCAGCTCCGCCATCTGCTCGGCGCTGGGCCATCTCGGAGCCCCCATCGCCTGCCACGCGCCATAAACATTTGAGTGCTCATTGTCGATGCGATCATGTTCCACGTGATACGACCCCCCCGGAGTCAGCCCCGACACCGTCAGCGATATACGCCGGCTCAGCACCGCGCTCCCCAGTGCTTTGCTGTGTTCGGGAGTCGCGTTGCTCAGCATCACCTCCACACCGCCATCCGCGCTGCGCGTTGCCAGCGATTTGACCAGACCGCCAAAGCCATCCCCTGAGCCCGTAACAACCAGCTTTTCCGTTCCAAGCTCGTGCAGCAGGTAATAGGCCCAGTAACGCGGCTTGCGGAGCTCATCGAGACCGATCAGCCCGAAACCGCCATGAAACAAACTCTTTGGATCGCCGCTCTCCTCGAAGTAGTCACTCGCCGTCCAGTAGCTGATCGACGCTACCTGGTCGAGGCTGTCTTCCAGGCCCGATACGGTCTCGGCAGCCGAGTAAGCAGTGTCGCTGACCTTGTCTCCGTACTCCGGCGAGACGCCCCACTCCGTGTAATAGACCGGCACATTGGCCAGCCCGTACCGGCGCAGCAGAGGCCGGTAGTCTGCCGCGGGCAGGTAGTAGTTGTGCAGGTCCAGAAAGTCCAGCGGCGAACCGTGCCCACCGGTCGCGAAGTTCTCCCGCGTCACGTGGCGCAGGAACGGCTCTTGAAATGTCGTGAACGCGGCGACCGGACCTCCAATCCTCAGGTTCGGATCGACCGACTTGAGCCCGTCAGCCGCGTAATCGTAAAGGCGGAAATATTCGTCCCGCGAGCCGTTCCAGAAGATCACGCCGACCTTGAGATCAGGCTCGTTCCACACCTCGAAGGGCCACGTCTCGACCTCCGTGCGGCCATAGCGGTCGATAAGATGCTGCGCGAATGCGGCCACCAGAGCCCGCCATTTCATGTAATCCTTCGGAGGAGAGCTGTTTCCTTTGTACTTGAATATCTTTGGCGCACCGTCTTTCGCGGCCAGTGCGTTCGGCATGAAGCTGAACTCGACGAAGGGCTTCAGACCGTCTTCGCGTAGCATGTCATAAAGCCGGTCAACCTTCGTCCAGTCGTAGTGCGGATTTCCGGCGGCATCCTCGGTATAGACGCTCGGATCATCCATCAAAATGCCGTGCGCGCGAATGTAGCGAATGCCGAGGGTATCATGAGCGAGCTTGTTCCCCGCTCGCAGCCCTGCCCCGGCAGCTTTCACGTGGTCATTGATGTCGCCCTTGAACATGTACGTCAAATGTTCGGAGCCGAGCGCCATCTCCCATTTGTGTTCCAGTGCCCCGGAGGAACTCGCTGGGTCGACCAGAATCTGCACGTCGGGTTCTTGCGCCGACGGAGCCAACGCAGTCGCAGAGACCGTCGCACCTTCCGGACTCCACGCGGCCCCATCGTTGCCGCGCACGCGATAGTAGTAGGTATGCCCGGCCCGGATGTCCGAGTCAACCCACGGGCCGCGCGGCACGCGACCGAACGGCTCGCCGGGCAGATAGCGCTCGAGGGCATGCTCGACAAACACCGGCATGACTCCATAAACGGAACTCGCCAGCGAAAATGGTCCGTCGGGACTTTCGCTTCGCAGCACCTGGTAGCAGATCGTGTTCGGGCTTGGCATCCAGTCGATTGAGATGATTCCCCGCCCTGCCGTAGCGCGGACTTCGCTCACGGGGACGAGCAGGCTGGATTGCGGCAGGGACGGAGGTGGCAGATATCGCAGCCACAGATATGTCGCGATGCCGAGGATGAATGCCGTCCCGGCAAGGATAGCCAGGCCGAGGAGGCCCCGACGCAGCCATTTTGTCCACTCGCGCTTTCCGCCGGCGCTCGGCACGCGGGATTCGCTTTCGATAGTGACGGTCTTCACAAAAACCGTAGTCTACCGGATGGGGGACCGTGGCGAAATTCTTTTTACCGCGGGATTGCGTAGAGCGATAACTGCTCGCCGCTAAGAACGGCCAGCTCACTTGCCCCTGGAGCCAATGCGTAAGCTTCGCGCGTCGGCGCAGGCGAATCGACATGCGTTGTAAAGATGCGCTTCCCATCCGTCGCGCGATACACGGCAAAATGTTCTTCCTTGAGATCGGATGGGTAAAAGTACCCGCCCGGCACCATAGCGCGATAGGACTCATCGATCCCGACCACGAAGGCCGTTCCCGGCAGGGTCCCGTGCACGCCCTGCCCCAACTCTTCTGAGGACGAGTTGCCTTGGAGCAGCAGACTGCCGTCTCTGCGCAGCACCCGGTACTTCGCACCCGCACTCCGCCCGCAAGTCACTATGAAGAGCAAGTCCGGCGCGACACTTGAAACCTGCGGCATGCAGGCCGACGTAACGTAGGCAATCGAATGCGCCTGATGGTCCCAGGTGTGCTCCACCAGGTGCCACTTGTCGTGACCCTGCAGATGAACTCCAACTTCACCTTCATTTGTCAAAACCGGAGGCATGAATCGTGAAGAATGGATTGCCATCGCGGTGGTTTCAAACTCGCCATTCAGCACGCGAGTCTCCAGGTCCTCCTCCGGTTCCGGATTCGCCGCCGCCAGTTGCGCATGCAGCTCTTTCGAGTGGCGTTCCAGGATCACGCCGATCACAAAGTTCTTCTGGGAGGGTGAGACGCGGACCCATGCCAGCGGGCCCCGCAGTTCTATGCGCCGTTCAATCGTGAGACCCGGGCCATAGACGCGCAGCTCGTTGCCAACGTGCGCCAGCACGCGATCATCTCCCGCCGGCCAGAGATACTGGTTGCGGTCGGCAATGGGCCAGTCCACTATCCGGATTGCCCGCATCGTGGACGTATCCACCACCGCGGCGCGGACCATGCGCGCCACATCCCCGCTGCCATCTTTCCGGTCAATGAGTGTGTGCGGGTTGAACGTAACTAGAAGCTCATGTTGCCCCAGATAGGCCAATGCAGCTTCGTGATCAAAGTCGTCCAGCTCAACCCCTGGGCGCGGAGCATATCCAAGCTCGCGCAGCGGAAAGCTCTGCTGCGCATGCGCCTGCGAAATCGTCGTTGCGTCCGACAGCGCGATGCTGCATGACGGCGGGGCGCACACTTCGACATCCGGCTCAGGTTCCGGCTCCGGCAGCCTCGGCTGTGCATCGGTTTTCACCACCTTGGCGCTGCTTGCCCCGGGTGCGGCCGGACGCGCAGCCGAACCCGCCGCTGTCATCGTGGAAGCGGGAGGAGCCGCTGGAGTAGCTATTTCGCGCGTAATCAGCGCTGCCGGAACAAGAACAAACTGCGTATGGCGTGGAAGGCTGACATTGTGTCCTTTCATGAAAAGAACCGAGCTCTGCTCCGGCCCCGTTCCTACACTCAGCTTCAGCCGGGAGAGGCCCAACACATCTCCCATGGAGATCTGCTTCGGAGAAGAATCAAGGGCTGTTGCGGAATTTTCCGCAACGGTCGCGGAAGCAGACAGAGCTTGGGGGCCCGTCCCGCTCGCGCCGGCGATCGCGACCGGCAACGCATTCAGCGGCGCGTAGGTCTGCACGTTTCCGAACTCCGCCGGATCAGGAGCTACTATCGCGGCCACCGCCAGCGGCAGCGGAACAAGGGCCGGACCGTTACACTCCGCCTCATCCACAACCACCGCAACTTTAGAGATCCTGTCTTCGTTCGACGAAACATTCGCATCCACCACGTGCCCCTTGAGAATGGAGCCTTCGCGAAGTTTGCAATCGCCATTCTGCCAGGCATTTTTGACCTTGAGCAGAATCGGCGAACGCGGCTTCAGAAAACGCGCGTCGAACGCTCCGACCAACTCGGCGCGGATCGGAGCCAACGCCGGCGTCTCGCTCGCGCGCTTGCGCGCCGAAGAAGCACTCATAGTCACTGAGATCAGGATAAGAAGTGCCAGCGGATGGCAGCGGCGAACACGCAATCCAGGAAACATCGCGGAACAACCTCGGGCTATGATGTCGCTGGTGTGGAGCGGCAGCCAATTATCGCACTCGCCCGCCATCCTTAGCGATAGGCCGCCTGGCCTGCAAGCTACAGCGCTGCCACGCTGCCACGCAGACTCAGGGCGTCAGCGTTGCCCTGCATGGCAAGAATGCAGAAGGCGATGTGATCATCGAGCGGAACACCCAGCTCAGCTGCGCCGGTGGTGATGTCGTCGCGATTTACTCCCCGGGCAAAGGCCTTGTCCTTCATCTTCTTTTTTACCCCCGCGACATCCACATCAAAAATCGACTTTGTGGGTTTGACCAGGGAGCAGGCAGTCAAAAAGCCGGCGAGTTCGTCGCAGGCAAAGAGCGCCTTTGCCAGGTGAGTCTCGCGCCGCACGCCCGAGTATTCGGCGTGCCCGAGGATCGCAGTGCGGATCTCCTCCGGCCAGCCCTGCTCGACAAGGAGGCGATTACCAACGAAGGGATGTTCTTCGAGCGAAGGATGACGCTCGTAGTCAAAGTCATGTAGCAGTCCGGTAATGGAGTAGGTCTCGACAAACGCGGCGCGATCTTCTCCGGTGAGGCTGCGTGCATCGGCTTCGCGCTCGCCGTAGGCGCGGACGCAGCTTTCGACCGCAAGCGCATGCTTGATGAGGCTGGCCGACTGGGTCCATTCGTTAAGCAGTTGCCAGGCGCGCTGGCGAGTGTGTGTTTTATCCGCAATCATTGCTGTCTCTCCTGCCGATATTCCATTTTGGGTTTCTTCGGGTTTTTTGCCGTTTTCTTTGGCTGACTCACAGTTTTCACTTGACAAGAAAGGTACCTCAGATGCAAGCTGTTTCAAAGTTGGAGAAGGATAGCGGATATAATCCGCTGCTTTCTCCAACAGGAGCGCCCGCTCTGGCCCTCCGTTACAACATATGGCAACTAACTTGGCTACCGTAGAAGCACGTGAAGTGCTTCGCTGCGAACACTGCAGCCTGGTGCAATTCCGAACGTCGAATTCACTCTGCAGGCGCTGCCACAAACCACTCGAAATCGAAGAGCCTGAGCCGAAACTGCCGCAGCTGGTGGTTGCTGCTCCGCATGCCGCAGCAAGCGAGGACGAAATCAACGTCGCTCGCGCGGTTCGCGACATGCGCCGCGTGCGCGGGCTGAGCCAGCGCCAGCTCGCTGGCCGCATGCAGGTACCCCGCACGTACATCTCGAAGATCGAGAATGACAAAGCCATGCCAACGCTGTCTTCGCTCGAGCGGCTCGCGCGAGCCCTTGAGGTCGATATCTGTGCACTGCTGCGCGATGCGCGGAGCCGTGCGCAGGCGGAGACAGTCGCCATCATGTCCGACCCGTTCCTGGCGGAGATCGCGTCCCTGGTGTCGCAGCTTGACGGCTTCCAGCGCTCGATGGTCCTTAACCAGGTAAGGGAGATGGCTTCCGGCCGCCGACGCACCGCGTAGACTTCAGCATGGGACTTTTTCCCCTCCATCTGCTCGATACAATCGAGCAGTATGGCAATGCTTCGCATCGATCCGGCCGCCAGCTCCGCGTCGGACATTTACAAGCTCATGATCGGGATGGTCGTTCCCCGCCCGATCGCGTTTGTCTCCAGCCTTGATGAGCAGTGTGTGCGCAATCTCGCGCCCTTCAGTTATTTCATGGCCTGCACCGCTGATCCCCCGGTCGTCTGCTTCGTCAGCTCCTTCCGCAAAGCGGAACATCCCGTAAAAGACACCCTGCGCAACATTGCCGCTACACGCGAATTTGTCGTAAACATCGTCTCGGAGGAATTCGCCGGCGGGATGAATCTGACCGCGGCAGAAGTCGCGCCCGAGGTCGACGAGTTTGAACTCTCCGGACTGACCCCCGTCGCGAGCGAGATCGTGCGCCCGCCGCGTGTAGCGGAGAGTCACGCCCACATGGAGTGCCGCCTGCGCCAGTTTCTTCCCATTGGGGAGGCTCCCGGCGGCGGCACGGTCGTCTTCGGCGATGTGCTCTGTTTTCACGTCGACGAAGAGGTTCTCGACCGCAAGAAAGATGGTTACAAAATCGACCCCGGCAGGCTGAATGCCATCGGCAGAATGGGAGGCCCGACCTATGTCCGGACGCGCGACCGCTTCGACATGGATCGGCCAAGATGACGGGCTCGAAATGCCCGTGTAAATCTCAGCTGAGTGTCATTGCGGCTGCCCCTCCGTGCATGCTACGGTCAACTTAGGGGACCATTTGCTCAACTTCAGCCGTGTGCATGAATTGCCGCCCGACGAGCTGGCGATCTATCGCCGCCTCGATCCGTCGCGTCTGCCAGGGCATGTCGCCATCATCATGGACGGAAACGGCCGCTGGGCCGGTAAGCGGCGCCTGAAGCGCTTCCTCGGACATCAGCAGGGTGCCGAATCAGTTCAGTACGTGGTCGAGACAGCGTCCCGCATCGGCCTTCCCTGGCTTACCCTCTATGCCTTTTCGCTCGAGAATAATCTCAAGCGACCCCGCACCGAAGTCAGCTTCCTCATGCGGTTGCTCCGGACCTACCTCACCAACAACGTCCAGCGCATGAATGACAACAACGTCCGCATTCAATACATCGGTCGCACTGATGAGCTCGATCCGGACGTCCGTGAGCGGATGGATTGGGCGGCCAACGCGACCAAGCATAATACGGGCACCGTGCTCACACTCGCCCTGAACTACGGCTCCCGCTCTGAGCTGGTGGATGCCTTCCGCGCCCTTTCAGCCGAGATAAGCCGCGGTGAACTGCTGCCGGAAGATCTCACCGAGCAGGACATCCAGCGGCATCTCTACACAGCGCACATGCCCGATCCCGACTTGCTGATCCGCACCTCGGGCGAAATGCGCATCTCGAACTTCCTCCTGTGGCAGATCGCCTACGCCGAAATCTTCGTTACCGACCGCCTCTGGCCCGACTTCCGCGGCATTCATATGCTTGAAGCCATCGAAGACTTCCAGCGTCGCGAGCGCCGCTACGGGGGCCTGGGCGACGGTTCGGAGTCAGACGACGTCGCTTCGCTGCCTGCCAACACGCTCGTCCCCCGATAATCTTTCTGCGTTCCGTCAAACGCGACTCCCTTTAGCAAGCACTCGAGACGATTCGCCTTTTTTCTCACGAATCAGCAGGGCTCTCGGTATTTTCCGGCGCATCATAAACCCGCTACCATGTTGCAAAGCCTTGGCGGTCGTCAGTTCGATAGGGGAGATGGAATGAGATTGGGGTTTGGAGCGGTAGGTTTGATCGTCCTGTTTTCAGCCGTATCAGGCTTGCGCGCGCAAAACGCTGCGCAAACTTCGTTCGATACTGCCTGGACGGTCCTGAACACAGAACTGGAAGAGAACAATACCGATCTGCGAGCAAGAGCCACCCGCGTACTGGGCGAGCTAGAGGGCGATCCGAAGGCAGAAAAGGCGGCGCTAAACGCGCTGCAGAACGACAAGCAGGCCAGCGTTCGAGCGGCGGGAGCCCAGGCGCTCGGCGAGATGGGTGCGAAAGACGCGACCACGCAGCTACACGACGCGTTTCAGGATCAGGATCCATCGGTCATCATCGCCGCCGCGCATTCCCTCATTCAGCTGGGCGACAACAGAGGCTACAACGTCTACTACGCCATCCTGACCGGGTCCCAGAAGACCGGCACCAGCCTGACCGAACAGCAGAAAAAGCTCCTGAACGATCCCAAGAAAATGGCGGAGCTCGGGGGCCAGGTTGCCATTGGCTTCGTGCCGTTCGGCGGCCTTGCACTCTCCGGCTACAAGGTGCTGACCCGCGACGACACCTCGCCGGTGCTCGCCGCTGCGGCGTTGATGCTGGCTAAGGATCCTGATCCCAAGAGCGGCAATGCACTCGCGGACGCATCGGCAAACAAGAGTAAATGGCTTGTTCGTGCGGCAGCTTTCGACGCACTTGCCAAGCGCGGAGATCCCGTGTATCTCGACGCGGCCGAGGCCGGCTTGAATGATGACCAGGCCCTGGTGCGGATATCCGCCGCGGCTGCGGTAATTCGGTTCACCGATATCAAGTCACACCCTAAGCCAGCCGCACCGGAAAAACGTAAGCCGGCTACCAGAAAGTAATTGTGCGATGGCAAACGGGCTGGCTTTGTCGCGCGGCCAGCCCTTGGACTCGCCGCTACTGCTTTGCAATGCCGCTTGGCGCGATCATGACCTTCTGAGGAGCGTCCACTTTCACGTCTGGCCCTGTCGCCTTCACTTTCAGAGTTACGATCTCTGGCTTTGACTTGGTCGGAACATCGAATCCCAGTTCGTATTGGTTCTGCAGCCGCCGGCCCAGATCGTCGAAGAATGGCGCAAACGAAACAGGGTTGCCAACTCCCTGCCAGTAGGACTTACCTCCCGTGGTCTGGGTTACCTGATTAAGCAGGCTCTGACCGGAATTGTTCTCGTAGAGACCCCGATCGTAACGCCCAAGATCATGCCAGTAGATAGAGTCCACGATCAGTCCTGCGCGAATTGAATCAATGATGGCCGCTTGAACGTAGGGATTGTCTGGGTCGAAACGAAGATTATAGGGATCGACACCATCGGTGATCATCACCACTTCGCGCCGGTTCTCCCGGTTGATTGAGGGCCAGTTCTTGGCCAGGTCGGAAAGGCAGAAGTATGGACTCGCATTGCTTCCCGCCGACCCGGCGGGCAGGCGCAGAGCTTTCAGAGCCTCGGCCTTATCTGCGGTGAGCGGCTGCGAAAACACCGCTCGGCCATTCTGCATATAGGCAATCCCGACCCACGTGGTAGGCGGCAGTGAATTAACAAAGCGCTGGATATCGCTCAGTTGGGTGCCCAGGCTTGAGCGCGCCGATCCATCGATCAGAACGACCAGTTCGAGGCCAGCCCGATCTCCACGCAGCGCAACGAAATCCGCGACGGCGGTAGATTTGCCTCCGACCTGAACCTGGAGGTCTTGCTGGCGCAAGGGGGCGGGCATTTCATTCCCTTTGCCGACTGCGGTAATGACGACCTGGGCGCTCGCTGTGTCCGCTCCCTGGGCGAGAGCAGGCGAAACGGCTGCCAGCATGCTAAAAAAGGCAACGCCAGCGAAAATTCGATTCAGTTTCATATTCGTTATCCTTCGTGAACTGTACGCGCCCAGGCGTCGCAAACGCTTGGCTAGATCGCGCACTAGTCCCTCTACAGATGTCAGACCCACACCGTAGGGTTTAGTTGTTTAGACGTGCACCGGTCGATCAAAGAGGCACCCGACCACGTGTATGCTTTTCAACAAGATGAAACGAGTAGTCACGGCTGCAGTTCTCATTCCCATCGTTTTGCTGCTGGTTTTCTGGGCTCCGCTCTGGCTTCTGGTGCTCGCAGCCGCCCTGGTTGCGGAACTTGCCGTGTGGGAATACCTGTCCCTGGCCGACGCCATGGGGGCAAAGACGCCGCGCGCCGCTGTATCGGCCGCCGTCGCGCTTCTGTTTGTCTGCATCTTTCGCCGGCCGGACTTCCTGGGCCCTCTGCTGGGCGCGCTCTCGCTCGCTCTCTTCGCCCTCTGCGCCTTCCGCTCGCCCATGAACCGTGTCCTGCCGGACACGGCTTACTCCGTTTTCGGCATGCTGTACATCGGGGTGCCGCTCACAACACTGCCCTTGCTCAGTGAGCAGGAGAACGGCCCGTCTCTTCTCCTCTTCCTCTTCTTTGTTGTCTGGGCGGGAGACGTCGCTGCCCTCTACGTTGGCCGTGCGTGGGGGCGCCGCAAGCTTGCCCCAGCCATCAGTCCCGGCAAAACCTGGGAGGGCGCAGCGGCCTCAATTTTGGGAAGCCTCCTGATTGGCCTCCTGCTGCTGGAACTGGCCGCCTCATTGTCCCGCGGTAACTTCGGCAGGCTTTCATCGCTGCTGTCGTATCCTGGCTCGATCGCTAGATGGCTCGTTCTCGCAGTGATGTTGAATATCGCCGCTCAGGTAGGCGACCTGGTCGAATCGGCCATCAAGCGCGGAGCGGGCGTAAAGGACTCAGGCTCCATCCTGCCCGGCCATGGAGGCGTGCTTGATCGCATCGATGCGCTGCTCGTCGCTTCCCCGGTGCTGTGGTACGCTCTACTCTTGCAGGTGTCCTTTTAGCCCCGCCTGCTCTATGAGTTAGCTTTGAAGCGCATTGCCATACTCGGCTCGACCGGATCCATCGGTCAGAGCACCCTCAGCATCATTGAGAAATATCCTGACCGCTTCGCCGTGGCCTCGCTCGCCGCCGGGAAAAATGTCGACGCAGCCTTCGAGCAGTGCCGCCGCTGGCGTCCCCAGGTCGTCTCCATGGCGACTGAGCAATTGGCCGGAGCACTCGGACTTCGCCTGAAGCAGGCTGGCCTGACCGGCATCGAAGTTGTGCACGGGACGCAAGGCACCGTGCGCGTTGCAACCTTTCCCGAGGCAGACTTCGTCGTCTCCGCCATCGTCGGCGTGGCCGGCCTCGAAGCTACGTATGCCGCGGTTCAGGCCGCCAAGCCCGTTGGCCTCGCAAACAAGGAGGCCATGGTCGCAGCCGGCGAGATCCTCGTCGCGGCTTCTCGTGCGAAGCACGTTCCGCTGCTGCCCATCGATTCCGAGCACAACGCGGTCCACCAGTGCATGAGGGCCGGAGAAAAGCGTGAGATTCGGCGCATATGGCTCACGGCTTCCGGTGGCCCATTCCGCAACCTGCCGCTCAGCGAGTTCGAGAGCATAACGGTAGAGCAGGCGCTTCGCCATCCCACCTGGGTGATGGGCCGCCGCATCACCATCGACTCCGCCACTATGCTCAATAAGGGACTCGAGATCATCGAAGCTTGTCGCCTCTTCGACCTTTCGCCTTCCGCTGTCAAAGTCACTGTGCACCCGCAGTCGACAGTGCATTCGCTGGTCGAGTATATCGACGGAAGCATCCTTGCCCAGATTTCGGTCACGGACATGCGACTGCCGATTCTTTACGCCATGAGCTATCCCGAGCGGGTCGAATCCGATCTGACTTTCGATATGTCCGCCCTCGGCAGTCTGGATTTTTCTCCTCCGGATTTCGAGCGCTTCCCTTGTTTGCGTCTGGCCTATGAGGCTGCGGAATGCGGCGGCGCACATGCCATCGCATTAAATGCAGCAGATGAAATCGCCGTAGATGCATTCCTCGAAGGAGCCATGCCCTTTCCGGCAATAGCGCGTACAATTGAGGAGGTACTTGAGGCAATCCCCGAATCCCATCCGGTAACAATCTCAGAAGTGCTGGCTCTGGACGAGCAGGCACGCGAGATGGCGAGATGTACCGTGAAGTCCATCGCGTCTCCGGCGAGTAATATATCTTCCTGAGAGCGAGAGAAGGAAAATGACGCGGACGGCAATCGCTCCCCCGCTCCGTTGTCATCCGGTGTTCAATAAAATTTTATGAGTTTTGCGTTTACCGCCCTCGTTTCCATGCTGGTCGTGCTCGGCATCATGGTGCTGGTGCACGAGTTCGGCCACTTCGCCGTAGCGAAGTTCTTCGGCGTACGCGTGGAGGTCTTCTCCATCGGGTTCGGCAAGCGGCTATTCGGCTTCAAGCGCGGGGATACGGATTACCGCATCAGCCTCCTGCCCCTTGGCGGTTACGTAAAGATGTCCGGCGAAACCCCCGGCGATACTCGCACAGGTGACCCGGCGGAATTCGCCTCGCATTCCCGCTGGCAGCGGATCCTCATCGGACTCGCCGGCCCGGTGGCAAACTTCCTTCTCGCCTTCCTGCTCATGACTGGCCTCTACATGATGCACAACGAGGTCCCCAACTACATGTCCGGCCCGGCCGTCACCGACGTCGTCCCGCCCGACACCCCAGCCGCGCGCGCCGGCATTCAGGCCGGCGACCGCATTGTGCGCTTTGACAAAGACAATAACCCCACATGGGAACAGTTGGGGATGCGCGCCGCCCTCGACGCCAACTCATATATCCCGGTCACTGTCGAGCGCAACGTGGACGGCCAGAAACAGCGCGTTGACCTGGAACTCTTCCTCGCCGATCCCAGCAAGGGACAGCATTTCGAACTTGACACCATCGGACTGCTCCCTCGTGTACAGGATGGCCCTCTTGGCGTGCGCGGCGTGATGCCCGGCAATCCAGCAGACAAAGCCGGCCTCAGGGCTGGTGACAAAATCGTCTCCGTTGACGGCCAGCCGGTGCATTCTGTCTCCGCGGTAATGGCGATTCTCCAGCAGAGTCAAGGTAAGCCCGTTACCGTGGACGCACTCCGTGGTACTCAGACTCTCAGCTTCACCACCAAGCCGATCTGGGGAGACGACGGCCGGGGCCGCATGGGCTACCGCCTCGGCTTCTACCCCATGCCCGAGCCCTTCCACGTCGAGCAACTTTCGTTCGCAAAGGCCGTCCACGAGTCGGTCAAGGTCAATCTGCAGTACTCGGGCCTCATCATCGACGTACTCCGCCGCCTTCTTTCCCATGGATCGAATGTGCAGCAGCTGAGCGGCCCCATCGGAATTGCACGCGAAACAGGAGAGGCCGTCACGGCCCCCGGCTGGCAGCCCATCATTGGGACTATGGCGCTGATCAGCCTGAACCTCGGCATCTTCAACCTGCTACCCATCCCGATTCTCGACGGTGGCATGATTTTGCTGCTTCTTATCGAGGGCATCCTGCGCCGCGACCTGAACCAGGAGTTCAAGGAGCGTGTCTACCAGGTCGCCTTCGTAGTGCTCGTGCTCTTCGCCGCATTCGTCATGTTTAACGACGTGGCCAAGTTGAATATTCTCTCGAAACTCAAGCCTTGAAGAGCCAGCCACCGGGCGTCAACTCCGGTTGTCATCGAAATCACCCTTCGAACTGGGAACTGCGGATTAACAACTCATAACTTTCCAATGACGCCCATTCGCACGACCCTCCGCGTTCGCTATGCCGAAACCGACCAGATGGGCGTGGTCTACTACGCCAACTACTTCGTCTGGTGCGAGATCGGCCGCGTGGAATTCTTTCGCCAGCTCGGCTACGACTACAAGCAGATGGAAATCGATGATGACTGCCATCTCCCAGTGGTCGAGTCACACTGCCGCTATCGCGCACCCGCGCGCTACGACGACGAAGTTGTCATCGAAACTCGAGTCACCGCTGCACGCAGTTCGGTGATCAAATTCGCTTACCGGATTTTGCGCCTCGGCCCCGACGCTGAACAGCTCCTCGCCGAAGCCGAAACCGTACATGTGACCGTGAATAAGTTCATGCAGAAGCGGAACTTACCCGACAGATATCTGCGCGCGATCAAAGCTACGATGGAACTCGGTTGAAACTGACGGGCAGGCCATAGAGCGACAATCTTGCACCCGCCTCCACGCTGTAAACTTCTGAAAACAGATGTTTGAGTTTCTGCTCTTTCGCGGCGTAGCCATCATGGTGCTCATTCTGGCCAACGGATTCTTCGTGGCCGCAGAGCTCTCCCTGGTGAGCGTCCGCGAAACCCGAATTGAACAACTTATCGCGCAGCGTCGTCCCGGGGCACGCCTCGTCCGGCGTCTCCAGCAGCACCTCGACGATTTCCTGCCCGCCGTTCAGCTTGGCGTAACTCTCTGCAGCCTGGCCCTCGGCTGGATCGGCGAGCCCGTCGTCGCTGCAATTTTCGAACGCTGGCTGTGGTGGATACCGCATTCCCATATCTGGGCCCATGTCATTGCGGTGCCCGTGGCCTTCGCCTTCATTACCTATTTCCATGTGCTGCTCGGCGAGCTCGTGCCCAAAGCCCTTGCCCTGCGTAAGTCCGAGCAGGTGGCGGTGGCCGTCGCCGGGCCCATGGAAGTCTTCATCCAACTTACCCGTCCTGCCGTGCGGCTGATGAACCGCTCCGCCCGCCTCGTGCTGCGACTCTTCCGCTCACCGATGATGCACGAGGGCTCGGTCCACTCGCCCGAGGAGTTGAAGCTCATCGCGACTGCGGCCCGCCGCTCCGGACTTCTGCCTGAATATCAGGAAGCGCTGATTCACCGCGCCGTCGAGATCAACGAAGTTCCCACCCGCGAGATCATGACCCCGCGCCAGCGCATCTTTTCCTTGCCCTTCGACCTGCTCATTGAAGATGCCAGCGCGCGCATCGTCGACGAGCAGCATTCGCGGGTGCCCGTCTACGATCCCGCGCGCGGCCCCGAGTACATCGTCGGCGTCGTCTACTCTAAGGACATCTCGCGCCTCATGCACTTTCGTGCCTCCGCAAAGACGCGCTTCGCCGAAGCCCCATTCACAGATCTCCGCCTCAAGCAGGTGATGCGCGAAGTACTCGTCGTTCCGGAGACTAAGCCTGTCCTTGACTTGCTTCACGAATTCCAGGCACGCCGGCGTCATCTTGCCATCGTTGTCGACGAATTCGGATCGACCGTTGGACTCGTTACCGTCGAAGATGCCATCGAGCAGCTCATCGGCGAGGTCGAAGACGAGTTCGACGTCGCCTCGAAGACCGTGCTTACCACCGCGCGCGGCGAGCTGATACTCGACGGGAGCGTCAACCTGCGTGACCTCGAGACACAAATGCGATGGAGCCTGCCTCGCATCGCCGGCGTCGAAACGCTGGCCGGATTCGTGCTCGCCCGCCTTGGAAAAATCCCTCAGGGCGGCGAGGTCATCGAGTACGAAGGGCGCCGCTTCACTGTGCTGGAGATGAGCGGTAACCGCATCAGCCGCGTTCGCATCGAGAAGCTCGACCCCGGCGATGAGATAGAAGCATCCGAGCGCGCCGCCATGGAGAGTTCCAGCTGATGCGGCTTTCCCGCGCCGTGCGAGCGCTGCTTTTCCGGCTGCTCTACACCATTCCCGTGGTGTGGCTCGTCGTCTCTATCGTCTTTCTCCTCATCCACCTGGTTCCCGGCGATCCCATCCTGCAGATGCTCGGGGACGGCGCGCGTCCCGCTGACATTGCCGCGCTCCGCCACGCCTACGGGCTCGACGCACCGCTCGGCCAACAGTACCTCCGCTACTGGCGCGGCGTTCTCCACGGCGACCTCGGCCACTCGCTGCGCCTCAACGATTCGGTCACCCACCTGGTTCTCGTGCGGTATCCCTACACCATCGAGCTCGCGGCCGCGGCTGTGTTCCTCGCCCTCGCTCTTGCCGTTCCCGCCGGCATTGCTGCGGCTCTGCATCGAAACCGCTGGCAGGATCAGGCTGTCGGCGTTGTCAGCTTGCTCGGCCTCTCATTTCCCGGCTTCGCCCTCGGCCCTATCCTTATCCTGCTTGTCTCGATCAAGCTTGGATGGCTCCCGGTCAGTGGCACGGGAGACGTCAGCCATCTCATCCTTCCCGCCGTCACCATGGGCAGCGCGCTGGCCGCGATCCTAACCCGCATGGTTCGCACCGCCATGCTCGAAGAACTCGGCCAGGACTACATACGCACCGCCCGCGCCAAGGGATTGCCCGAGCACACAGTTGTTTACAAACACGCGCTGCGAAACGCCATGATTCCAGTGGTCACATTGGTCGGCTTGCAGTTCGGAGCCCTGCTCGCCGGCGCCATCGTCACCGAGAAAATCTTCAGCTGGCCTGGCATCGGCCAGCTCACCGTGTCGGCCATCTCCAATCGTGACTACGCGCTCCTGCAGGGCTGTATCCTCGCCGTCGGGCTCACTTACGTGCTTGTAAACCTCGCAACCGACGTTCTTTATCTCGTCGTGAATCCGAGAATCAGGGGATAGCAATTTAGGGATCAGGCCGTTATCCGGTGATTAGCCTATTCGACGGGGGCGGCCTTTCTCCTCAACTGGGATCGAAGAGCCGCCTCGGAAGCCCTTGGTCGCACAAAAGTGTTGATGGCCATCCCTAATGGTTAATCCCCACCCTTGCGGAACTTATGACAAAAGTCATGCGTATCCGTCTTTGTGGTCAGTGGGCACCCGTGTCGCCCTACAACCATTTCTCGGAGGATCTGTTTGGCTCAGCGTAAAGGAAGAAGGAAATGGTGGTGGATCGGCGGAATCGCGCTGGTGGTCATCATTGCCGTCGGGGTCACAGTTGCAGCACGCGGCAGCGGAACAAAGATTGAGCCTGGCCGTCTCGCCAAGGTTACCCGCGGAGACATTGCCAAGAGCGTCGTAGCCACCGGCAAGATCCAGCCCATCACCAAGGTCGAGCTGAAGTCCAAGGCCAGCGGCCTGGTCGAGAAACTTTACGTTGACATCAACCAGCACGTCCACAAGGGACAAGTGCTCGCACAACTCGACCAGCAGGAAATTCTCGCGCAGGTCGCAGCTCAGAAGGCGCAGCTGGCTGCGGCCCAGGCCAACGTAGTCACCTTTCAGCAGAACATCGCGCAGGACAGAGTGAATGCCGAAGCACCCGATCTCCCCATGTACAAGGAGACCTACGAGCGCAACCTCGCCATGCTCAAGCAGGGTATCGTCTCGCAGCAAACGCTCGACAACGCCGAGCGCGACTATCTCGCCAACAAGAATAAGCAGCAGGGGGCGCAGGCGCAGATCGGCGTCGACACCGCCAAGCTGAAGCAGGCGCAGGCTCAGGTACAGCAGGCGCAGGCCAGTCTCGACCAGCTCGACGAACAGCTGAGTTACACAACGCTGGTTTCTCCAATGGATGGGGAAGTCCTCTCGCGTGATGTGGAGGTCGGGGACGCCGTCAGCTCGATCCTCGTGCTCGGTTCAACGGCAACGCTGGTTATGACGCTCGGTGACACGACTCAGGTCTACGTCGATGGCAAGGTGGATGAAGCGGACATCGGCAGCGTCTACCTTGGCCAGCCCGCGCGCATTCGCGTGGAATCTTTCCCCAACAGGATCTTCAACGGCAAGGTCACCAAGATTGCTCCCCTTGGCGTCGAGAAGGATAACGTGACGACTTTCGAGGTCCGCGTCTCGATCGACAATCCCAGCGGCGAGTTGAAGGCCAACATGACCGCCAACGCTGAGATCCTCATCAAGGAAGATAAGAATGCGCTCTCCGTGCCTGCGCAGGCCTTGACCTACGACGCTGACAAGAATGCCTCGGTCTTTGTGCCCGATCCCAAACAGAAAGACGGGCAGCGAAAGGTCGCGGTAAAAGCAGGGATCTCCAACGGCAGCCGCATCGAGATCCTCGACGGATTGAAAGAAGGCGATACGGTGGTATTGCAGCAGTAGAGATTCGACCACCGGCGAATCAACGCAACTCAGGAGGCAGTATATGAACATCCGATGGATAGCAGCAGCGGCGCTGGCGATTTCTCCAGTCTGCATGCTGGCGGCAGACGGCACTTTTGACAAGACCCTGCACGTCAGCGGAACACCAACTGTCAGCGTGAGCACCGGCTCCGGTTACGTCCGCGTCTCCTCTGGCTCCGACAACGAGATCCACATCGTGGGCCACGTGCATTCCGGCCACGGTTGGTCCGACTGGGGCTCACCTGACGAGCGCGTCAAAGAAGTCGTGGCTAACCCGCCCATCGAACAGAGCGGGAACACTATCACCGTGGGCAAACATCCGGAGTACCACAACGTATCGATCGACTACGACATCACCACGCCGAAGGGCACCAGCCTCGAGGCGCATTCCGGTTCGGGTGATCTTAAGGTCTCCGACCTTGGCGGCTCACTCAGAGCCGACACGGGTTCCGGATCCATCGAAGCCAACGGCCTTAGCGGGCGCGTAGTCCTCGGTACCGGCTCAGGCGATATCCGCGCCCAGATAAGCTCCGCTCCTGACGTGAAGGCAGAGACCGGCAGCGGCAGTATCCGTCTACAGGGTGTAACCGGCGGCCTGTATGCCCAAACAGGATCGGGCGACATCGAGATTAATGGCCAGCCCGGTTCGAACTGGAAGCTCGACACAGGTTCGGGCACTGTCACCCTGAACACCGGCAGCAGCGCCAAATTTTCGCTTGACGCGTCGACCGGTTCCGGCACCATCCATAGCGATCCGCCGCTTACGACTCATGGCAGCTTGGAGAAGCACCACATTACGGGCGACATAAATGGCGGCGGCCCCACCGTCAGGGTCGAGACCGGCTCAGGCGATATCCGAATCCACTGAGAGCCCTGGTCCGGAAAAAAAGGCCCCCGCAAAAGCGGGGCCTTTTTTGTGTCGGCGACATAACCCGGCGCGGTTTCTCTTCCTCCTCTGGATTCTTCCTCCCCTCAGAGCCGGTTCACATCGTTATCCATCTAAACTGAACTCATGCTGCACGTCCTGAATCCCATCCCCTCCGAGTCCATCCGCCTCATCGTCTTCGACCTTGACGGCACACTCATCGACTCGCAGAAGGACCTTGCGAATTCCATCAACGCGATGCTTATCCAGCTTCACCAGCAGCCGCTTCCCGAAGAAATTATCGCCACTTACATCGGTGACGGAGCCGGCATGCTCGTACGTCGTGCTCTCGGCGATCCCGATGACCAGCGCCTTGTCGAGCACGGCCTCAACCTCTTCCTCGCCTACTATCGCGAGCACAAACTCGACCACACTTATGTCTATCCCGGAGTTTTTGACTCCCTCGAGTCTCTCCGAACCACGCCGGATGGCTCGCAGCGCCAATTCGCCGTCCTCACCAACAAGCCCATCAATCCCTCACGAGCCATCTGTGACGCGCTCGGCCTCAGCCCACATTTCTTTCAGATCTACGGAGGCAATAGCTTTCCCACCAAGAAACCCGATCCCGAGGGCCTGAACAGGCTGATCGTCGAAGCCGGTGTTGCTCCCCATGAGACGCTCATGATTGGCGACTCGGATGTGGACATACTCACGGCGCGGCGCGCCGAAGCTTGGGTGATTGGCTGCAAATTCGGGCTGTCTCCCCACACGCTGGAAAACATTTCCGCCGATTGCCTGGTGGATTCAGCCTCGGAATGGGTTACGGCCCTGCGTCTGGCTGGCATAGCCAAATAGACCGCTGCGCACTGGGACGATTTGTCACAGTTATTGTGACGTTTAGCTCATCAGCCGCGCAGCATCTCTAGAAACGCTTGTTGCACGCGATTGAACGAGCGTCCCTTCATAACCGCGGCGACAACCGTTCGCATCGCCTGGGGATCGGAAATACGCACGTAGCTGCAGCGCGCGCTTTTGTCGATCGCCATCTCGGGCACCAGCGACACGCCGATCCCCGCTGCCACCATTCCCAGCAGGCTGCTGAACTGCCCGCTTTCAAACGCAATCCTCGGATTCACCTTTGCCCGCGTGCACGCCGCCACGCTGACATCGCGGAAGCAGTGCCCGTCTCGCAGCATCACGAATTGCTCCCCGCGCAGGTCCTTGAGAGCCACGCTCTTTGCGCCGGCTTTTGTATGTTCCCTGGGTAACACGGCGTACAGCGGTTCGGTACGCAGCGGAAAGATCTGGAACTCCTTGTGGCGAAGCGGCAGAGAAAGAATCGCCACGTCAATCGAGAGATTTCTCAAGCTCTCGATAAGCACCGGCGTCGTCTCTTCTACGATCCGCAGCCGCGCCTCCGGATATTTCTTCGAAAACGCGGCGACGTACTGCGGCATCAGATACGGCGCGATCGTCGGAATGACGCCCACGGCCACGCTGCCGCGCACGTCCGTACGTTTGTCCTCAACGCCCGAGCGCGCGGCTTCCATCTGGTGCAGGATCGATCGCGCGTGCGGTAGGAACGCCCGCCCCGCCTCAGTTAATCGTACGCTGCGGCCAAGGCGGTCGAACAGCTTTGCACCCAGATCCTCTTCGAGCTTGAGGACCTGCTGCGAGAGCGAAGGTTGCGCTACGTGACAGCGCTCGGCGGCGCGGCTGAAGCTACCCGTTTCGGCAATGGCGCACACGTATTTGAGCTGTTGAAATTCCATAGGAAATGCCTATGCTCCGAATGGGAACTATGTATTGGAGCAATCTATCTCCATGATGCTACATTGCCTGTATCGGGACAAACGCGGATAGCCGCGCCGTAGGATTTCCGGGGCCTGCCAAGGCCCTCGCAACCGTGACCCTGCGTCACAGAAATTGAAGGAGAAACATGGCAGCCGAGAACCCAATCTCAAATGCGTCGAAGTGCCCGTTCCATCACACTGCCGGCCAAGGCACGACGAATCGTGACTGGTGGCCCAACCAGTTGAAGCTCAATCTTCTGCACCAACACTCGTCGAAGCCCGATCCTATGGGCAAGGACTTCAACTACGCCGAAGAATTCAACAGCCTCGACCTTGCCGCTGTGAAGGAGGACCTGCGAAAGCTGATGACCGACTCGCAGGGCTGGTGGCCGGCGGATTTCGGTCACTATGGCGGTCTTTTCATCCGCATGGCCTGGCACAGTGCCGGCACCTACCGCACCGGCGATGGCCGCGGCGGCGCCGGATCAGGCCAGCAACGTTTCGCACCCCTCAATAGCTGGCCCGACAACGTCAGCCTCGACAAGGCGCGCCGGCTGCTTTGGCCGATCAAGCAGAAGTACGGCCAGAAGATTTCCTGGGCCGACCTCATCATCCTCACGGGGAACGTCGCTCTGGAATCGATGGGTTTCAAGACCTTCGGTTTCGGCGGCGGCCGCGAGGACGTCTGGGAACCCGATCAGGATGTCTACTGGGGCACCGAGACCACGTGGCTCGGCGGCGATGCCCGCTACGGCAAAGGAAAGCCTGCTGGTGAGGGTGTACTCGTGGCCGATGCGGAGCTGCACGGCACGGAGCACGACCGTACAGCCAGTGGCACCAATGAGCGCAGGCTGGAGAATCCGCTCGCGGCTGTGCAGATGGGTCTGATCTACGTCAACCCCGAAGGACCGGACGGCAACCCGGATCCTGTCGCCGCCGGCCACGATATCCGCGAAACCTTTGCGCGTATGGCAATGAACGACGAGGAAACCGTTGCCCTCATCGCGGGCGGCCACACCTTCGGCAAGACACACGGCGCCGCACCTGCGTCGCATGTGGGTGCTGAGCCCGAAGGTGCCCCAATCGAGTTGCAGGGGCTTGGGTGGAAGAACAGCTACGGTACCGGTGTGGGCCGCGACGCAATCACCAGCGGTCTCGAAGTTATCTGGAGCCAGACGCCGACTAAATGGAGCAACCAGTTCTTTGACAACCTCTTCAAGTACGAATGGGAGCTCACAAAGAGCCCGGCTGGAGCCAATCAGTGGAAGCCGAAGGGCGATGCCGGCGCCGGTACCGTACCGGATCCGTACGATCCATCAAAGCGCCACGCGCCGTCGATGCTGACCACGGACCTCGCACTGCGCGTCGATCCCGCCTACGAAAAAATTTCCCGGCGCTTCTACGAAAATCCGGACCAGTTCGCGGACGCCTTCGCCCGTGCCTGGTTCAAGCTGACGCATCGCGACATGGGTCCCCGCGCACGCTATCTGGGACCGGAAGTTCCTGCCGAAGAACTGATCTGGCAAGATCCCGTCCCCGCGGTCGATCACAAGCTGATCGATGACAAGGACATTGCTGCCCTTAAAAGCAAAATCCTTGCTTCGGGCTTGACGATCCCTGAGCTGGTATCCACCGCCTGGGCTTCGGCGTCCACCTTCCGTGGCTCGGACAAGCGCGGCGGCGCGAACGGCGCGCGCCTTCGCCTGGAGCCGCAGAAGAATTGGAAGGTAAACCAGCCAGATCAATTGGCCAAGGTACTGAAGACGCTCGAAAGCATCCAGAGCGAATTCAACGCGAAGGCCTCCAGCGGCAAGAGAGTCTCGCTCGCCGACCTGATCGTCCTGGCCGGTAACGCAGGCGTGGAGAAGGCAGCCAGGAACGCCGGCCACAGTGTCACGGTTCCCTTTGCACCGGGACGCACGGACGCTTCGCAGGAACAAACCGATGTGGATTCCTTCGCGGTGCTTGAACCGATCGCGGACGGCTTCCGCAACTACCTCAAAGCCAAATACACCGTGCCCGCCGAGGCGTTGCTCGTCGACAAGGCACAATTGCTCAAGCTGACCGCACCGGAAATGACAGTACTCATTGGCGGTATGCGCGTTCTGAATGCCAACTTCGGACAGACGAAGCATGGCGTCTTCACTCATCGGCCGGAGACACTGACCAACGACTTCTTCGTCAACCTGCTCGACATGGGCACGGAGTGGAAGCCGGTTTCGGAAGCCGCCGATGTGTTCGAAGGGCGGGATCGCTGGACAGGAGAACCCAGATGGACCGGCACACGTGTCGATCTTGTCTTTGGTTCAAATTCCCAGCTGCGCGCGATCGCAGAAGTCTACGGAAGTTCCGACGCGCAGGAAAAGTTCGTCCACGACTTCGTAGCCGCTTGGACAAAGGTAATGAACAGCGATCGCTTCGACCTCTTATCGCCGAAGGGCCCCGGCACAAATGTGGAAGAACTGGTCGCCGCGAAGTAGTCTTCCGAAAACCTCGAAGCCCGCAGTCTCTCAGCTGCGGGCTTTTCTTTTACTGTTTCGGTGCGCCATCCTCGAGTAGCGCCTTGGCCCGCCCGAGATACAGCTTGTATCGCTCGGCGCGCTCCTGCACGGTCGACGACTGATTCCACTCGTGCGCGATCTTCTTTTCCAGTTCATCTTCGGGAACATTCGTCTCGTTCACCAAACCTTGCACGTCCGCCATTGCCTTGGTGTAGACGCCGGAGAACCGCGCCATCTCCATCCGGGCTGTCTCCGGACGGTAATGCAGGCGGTCGCCAGTCTGCATGGCATCAATCAGCGTGTCAGGCGGCCTTGCAAAGGCCAGGATCGTGTTGATCGAGTCGTAAGCGCCGCGCAAGCGCGCAATAGATCCCGCAAATCCGTTGAGCTGCTGCCGTGACGCCAGCGATCCCGCTGCCCTGCTGATCACGATGTGCGTCTTGTTATGTACTGATGTGCGCGGCACAGTAATAACCGTCGTCAACGTATTGCCCTCAAAATGCCAGCCCGGCTTACCATCCGTGCGAACCAGCTCCAGCGCGGCGCCGTTCGCCGTTACCTTCTGCGGAGGCCAGTCTGCCGGCAGCCTTATTTCAAAGCCACGCTGCTCAAGCATACCCGGATAACTGCCTCTGACCGGATCGACGTCTACCGTCAGCTCGTCTCCGTTCTGCTTCGCTTCGATCTTTGTCCACGCGCACACTCCGCGCTTGTACGCCTCCGACGCGCTCGCATCCTCGTAAACCGTATACGAGCTCGCCTGCCCGTCAACCAGCGGATACACCGTCACAACGAGCGGGTCGACGGGCTTCTCGCCCGTGTACTGCATCGGTGGCTGTCCCGGCACGATCGCTCCAGCCTTCAAATAAACCGGAATCTGCTCGATTGAAAACGTCCGCTCCACGGTTTGCGGCCCCTTAAAATGCTTGCCCGAGGCGCGCTCGATCCATTCACCTTTTGGAATCCAGACACTCTCGCGGCTTAGGAGTGTATTGCTCTCCCTGGGTTTCGTCACCGGGGCAACTACCATCTGCTCCCCAAAGACATATTCGCCTTTGCTCGTGTACGCCGCATCCTCTTCCGGCCAGTCGTAGTAGAGGGGATGCAGAAACGCCACGCCAGTGTCGTAAGTCCGCCGCGCTTCGGTGTAGATATATGGCTGCATCCGATAGCGTTCCTGAAATGCACTTCTCATCACATCCGAAAACGGCTCGGGATACGCCCAGATTCTTCTTTCTGCGTCAGGATTTTTCGTTGTATGCGTGCGCAGGATCGGGCTGAAGATCCCGAATTGTATCCATCGCGTATACAATTCCCCGTCGACCGCTCCCGGCATATGCCCGCCGATGTCGTGACTCCAATAGGCATAGCCCACATTGGCAGCCGTCGCGGTGAACCATGGCTGAAACGCCAGCGAATCCCACACGGAAATCGTGTCGCCGGAAAATCCGATCTGATAGCGATGGTTGCCTAGTCCGCCCCAGCGATGAAAGAGCAGAGGCCGCTTGCCCTCGCGCTCCTGGTCAGTAAAGTGAACGTAATTCAGCCACCACGTAGGATTCACTC
This sequence comes from uncultured Acidobacteriaceae bacterium, assembly GCA_963724375.1. GTDB lineage: Bacteria > Acidobacteriota > Terriglobia > Terriglobales > Acidobacteriaceae > Silvibacterium. The sequence continues at coordinate 121,849 of CAVRUM010000008.1, read as the reverse complement.
CGGGTGTTTGCGTGTTTGCTTCCTGCTGCCAGTCGAGCCACCAGAAATTAATCCCCTCTTTTTCCAGCGGATGGTGAAGCAAGTCCATATAATTCGTCGCGAACTGTTTATTTGTAATTTCGAAGGGTACATATTTCTTCGTAGAGGGATCGATACCCATCGCCCTCGCCATCGCCGGATACGCCGACTCCCACGGCTCAACGCCGGACGCTGGGTGCAGGTTCAGCGTGACTTTCAGTCCCTGCTCATGAATGTTGTCCAGAAACAGCTTTGGATCGGGAAAAAGCAGAGGATTCCATGTGTAGCCGCTCCAGCCGAGGCTGTGCCCGGATTGATCGGTCTGGTTCATCTTCTCGAGCTGCTCTTTGTTCAAATGCCAGTCCATGTCGATCACCAGCACATCAAGCGGCACGGTGTTCTGATGGAATCCTCGCACCAGCTCATTCAGTTCCTGATCGCTGTACGCCCAGTAGCGCGACCACCACGCCCCGAACGCAAAGCGCGGAGGCAGCGGAATGCGTCCCGCAACCTCCACATAATCATGCAGCGCCTGCTCGTAAGCGTGCCCGTAGCCAAAGAAATACCAATCCTGCCGCTCTCCAGCGGGGCGCTCCATCACCCACGGCCACGGGCTCTTCTCTCCCTGCGAGAAGGTAAAGTTATCCGAATCGAACAGGGGCCGCTTCGAGTCATCGACAAGCGTCCATCCATCTCGGGAAAGCAGGCCTGGCCCGATCGGCTCCTTCGTCTTGTCCCCGAGCGCGCCGTCCAGTGTGCGCGTCGTGCCCTCCAGGTTGCCCGTGTCCTCCATCCCCGGATGCCACGTCACCGGCTTGCCATCGAGCTGAAGCGTGATGCTCAGGTTGTCAGCCGTGAACTTGCCGTCCCCGCTGCTGCTCTCGTAATTCAGCACCAGCTTGCCAGTGTCGATCGAAAGCTTTCCTCCCTCGCGCTTCTCCGAAAACTTCGGAACCGGCAGCTTTCTGTTCAGAAACACAAACGAAGCGTGATCCTCAAATTTGCCGTCCGCCGCCCACTCCATGCGGATCAGCTGCGGCGTGAGCACGGTGAACCGTGCATGCCCAACCACCACCACCGCCTTCGGATCGGCTATCGGGCTGTAGCTTGCCTCCGGAGCGCGCGTTCCTCCCTCCGCGCTTTTGCCTGAAGGCTGCTGGGCCGCAACCGCGGCCGAAACCAGTTGCGCAACCAGCATTGCAACACAAAGACGACGAGCAAATCTGAATCTGAACATACCGGCTCAGAATAACGCGATGGCCGCCACACCGCTACAGGCAGCCGCCGGACAGATCCTGTCCGCAATCGTCCGTTACCATGGATATGTGGACTTCCAGCTCGTCAGTGATTACAAGCCGCGCGGCGACCAAGGCCGCGCTATCCAGGAGCTCGCCGATGGCGTTTGCGCCGGAGAAAAGCACCAGGTGCTGCTCGGCGTTACCGGCTCTGGCAAAACCTATACGGTCGCAAAGATCATCGAGCAGCTCAACCGGCCAGCTCTAATCCTTGCTCACAACAAAACACTCGCCGCACAGCTCTATCACGAATTCAAGCAGTTCTTCCCCGGCAATGCGGTCGAGTACTTCGTCTCCTACTACGACTACTACCAGCCGGAAGCCTATATTCCGTCCGGTGATCTTTACATCGAGAAAGAAGCCACCATCAACGAAGAGCTCGACAAGCTGCGGCTCTCCGCCACGCGCTCGCTCTTTGAACGCCGCGACGCCATCATCGTGTCGTCCGTCTCCTGTATCTACGGCCTGGGCTCGCCGGAAGCCTACTATGGCATGCTCCTGCTGCTCGAAAAGGGCCAGCGCATCCGTCGCGAAGACATCACGAAACGTCTCGTCGAAATCCTTTACGAGCGCAACGACAGCGACTTCCGTCGCGGCACCTTCCGCGTTCGCGGCGACGTCATCGAGGTCTTCCCCACGTACGACGAAAACGCCTATCGCATCGAGCTCTTCGGCGATGAGATCGAGTCGCTCGCGCAAATCGATCCGCTCTTCGGCTCAGTCCGCGAGAAATACTCCCGCCTGCCTATCTATCCCAAGAGCCACTACGTGGTACAGCCCGAGCGGAAGAAGACCGCCATCGAGTCGATCCTCGAAGAACTCGCCTATTGGGAAAAGGAGCTGGAATCGCAGGGCCGCCTCGTTGAAGCACAGCGCATCCACCAGCGCACGCGTTTTGATCTCGAGATGATCAAGTCTGTCGGCTACTGCCATGGCATCGAGAACTATTCGCGGCACTTCTCCGGCCGCCTTCCCGGAGAGCCGCCTCCTACTCTCCTCGACTACTTCCCGCGCGACTTCCTGCTCTTCGTCGACGAGTCCCACGCGACCATCCCGCAGGTGCACGGCATGTGGCACGGCGACCGCTCGCGCAAACAGAACCTGGTCGACTACGGCTTCCGGCTGCCCTCCGCCGTTGACAACCGCCCCCTCAAATTCGACGAGTTCGAGTCTCGCGTCAACCAGGCGATCTATGTCTCGGCGACGCCAGGCCCTTACGAACTCACGAGATCCGCCGGTGTAGTCGTCGAGCAGATCATCCGCCCTACAGGCCTCGTCGATCCCCAGGTAGAAATCCGCCCCATCCGGGGGCAGATCGACGACCTGCTTGCAGAGATTCGTGATCGCGCCGCGCGGAACGAGCGGGTGCTCGTCACTACGCTCACCAAGCGCATGGCCGAGGACCTGGCCGGATACTACTCCGAGGTCGGCGTGCGCTGCCGCTATATGCACTCTGAAATCGAGACCCTCGAGCGCGTGCGCCTGCTCCGCGATCTGCGCAAGGGAGAATACGATGTGCTGATTGGGATCAACCTGCTCCGCGAAGGGCTCGACCTGCCCGAGGTCTCGCTTGTCGCTATTCTCGATGCCGACAAGGAAGGTTTCCTGCGCTCAAGTGGGTCGCTCATCCAGACCATAGGACGCGCGGCGCGCCACGTGAACGGGCGCGCTATGCTCTACGCTGACCGCATGACCGATTCGATGAAGCAGGCCATCGACGAAACCAACCGCCGCCGCGAAGTGCAGCATTCTTACAATGAAGAACACGGCATCACACCCACTTCGATCATTCGCCCAACCGAAATGTCGCTCGCCCAGATTCTCAAGGCTGACTACGCCGACCTTACGGAAGAGACCGATTCCTTGCCCGACTTCAAGTCACAGGAAGAGCTCGACGGCTACATCGTCAACCTTGAATCCGATATGCGCGAGGCCGCCCGAAAATTTGAATTCGAAAAGGCCGCGCGCCTGCGCGACAGGATCAAGGAGCTGCGCACCAAGGAGTTCCTGTTCGCCTAGCGGACTCTCGGAAGGGCTACGACTCCAGTGCTTCCGTCTGCGCAGCCGCACTCAGGTCTTTAGCCGCCTCCCGGGCCGCAAGCTTGGCCGTCCTCGCCAGGTGCCGCGAAAGATGCTTTGCCGTGAACTTCGCGCCGTAGGCGAAGCGCGTCAGAGGGCCGAAGGAATTCGCGGACGCGACGCCCACCATGTAAAGTCCCTTTACGCTGGACTCGAAGTTCGAAGCTAACACCGGAGTATCTTCGACCGACTGGACCTCTCTCAGAAGCTCCTCGTCGATAAACTTCAGGCGCGACATGGCAACCCGGAATCCGGTAGCGCCGATGAGGTGATCCGCCACGAGCTCGGCATTGGTGCCATCACTCTCCACGAAGCTCAGGTGCACCTTTCCGTCTTTGACGGCTGCTCCGGTGATCTTCGTTCCCAGGTGCATGGGGACTCGTCCCTCCACTTTTTCGCGTACAAACCAGCCCGGCGCTGGCCCCAAATGCCGCTCCACTGCCCGGAAGCGGAGCTTCTGCGGCATCTTGTGAAAGAACAGCGGCGCGTCGCACGACAATTTCGACTTCCAGCCATTGCCAAGCCCGGACTTGGGCTCCGTGATCCGCTTCAGCAATGGGCGTCTCTTCCCGTCTGGCGCCTTGTGAAATGCGATTCGGTTACGCCTCGCCACAAGATGCACATCTGCTCCCTGCTCATGGAGGAGGGCGGCAATATCGACGGCGGAAGCTCCTGCACCGATCACAGCCAACTTCTTGCCGCGGAACCGGCTCAGATCGCGATGTTGCGAGCTGTGCGTGACTAGTTCCCCTGGCAGCTCCGCTAGTAGCGGAGGTAGATAGCCAAAGTAAGTAATGCCGACAGCCAGAACTACCCTTCTTGCCTGGACGGTTTGTCCATCAGCCGTCTGCAACTCGAACCCCGAATGGTTTCGCTTGAGCGAGGTGATGTTCGTTTCTTCGAGCGTCGGCACCATGCGCTTCTGGAACTCCAGTCCGTAGCCCACAAAGGTCTCGAGCGCGACGGGAAGTTCCAAATCCGCATACGGAATTCCCTTTTCCGCACAGTAGTGTGCCAGCGTAAAGGCCGAGTCAGGATCGTAGAGCCACGACGCAAAGCCGTCAGACTTTAACATCATTCCCTGCGGCATCTGTTGCCGCCAGCTTTGCATGGGTGTGCCGAAGATACGAAAACTCAGAGAAGTCTTCCGCAGATGCGCGGCAATGGATAGACCATAAGGTCCAGCCCCTATGATAGCGATATCAGTTACGGGATGAGTCAAGGCACACTCCAGAAGTCAGACTTACTTTATGATGCATTGGCAAAGCTGCCGATTCCCAGCTCTCGAAAGGCCGGGTTTCAGCTGTCCATTTGATCATAGCGTCAAGACTAGTTAGTTAGTTCATTCCCGGCGTGGAACAAACGTTTCAATAACGTTGGCTAATTCGTGGTATTGCCAATTAAATTGTTACAAATTCAGGAGTTGTGTAGTTAGAATTCGAAAATAGTGGGTAACAGAGCGGTTCAGGAACGGCCAATCGTATTGCTTGGTGCTACCACATGGTGGCCGTTGTCGGCTCGCCTCGCGGTAGCTCTCATTAGTCATGGATGCAGAGTTTTCGCTATCTGCCCTCCAGGGCACCCCCTAAGATTTGTGAATGGCGTGGAGCGCCTCTTCAAATATCGAGGCCTCAATTCGCTCGGAGCCCTCAAATCGGCAATTGTCGAGTCGTCTCCCGACATCGTCGTGCCATGCGATGACGGTGTCGTCTTCCAGCTTCACGGCCTTTACTCTGGATATCCCGGGTTGCGCAACCTTATCGAAAAGTCCCTGGGAGCCCCGGAGATGTACTCCACGATCCAGAGCCGCGGGGCACTGCTGGCCACAGCCGCTGAGCTGGGTATTCGCACACCCGTGACTGACACTCTCTCTTCAGAGGCAGATCTCGAAAAGTGGCCTATGGAGGCCGGCGCGGTCCTGAAGGCCGACGGAACCTGGGGCGGTTCAGGTGTTGAGATCGTGCACTCCCACAGTGAGGCGGTTGAGGCCTATCGTCATCTTTCACGTCCGAAGGGACTTAGGGTCGCATGGAAGCGCCTTTTTGTTAACCACGATGCTCTCGCGCTTTGGTTCTGGCGCAACCGCAAGGAGCCGAGCGTTACTATCCAGCAATTCATCCCTGGCCACCCGGCAAATACAATGTTTGTCGCCCGCGACGGAGAAGTTCTGGCGAGCGTTACTGTCGAGGCGGTCGCCTCCCAGGGAGCCACTGGTGCTGCTACGGTAGCGCGTCTGATCCGGAATCCCGAAATTTCGCAGGCAGCCCGGCTGATGGCTCGAAAACTCAGGCTAAACGGGTTCCACGGACTCGACTTCGTTATTGAACATGAAACCGGGGCGGCCTACCTGATCGAAATGAATCCCCGCACTACTCAACTTGGCCATCTGCGACTGCCGGGACAAGGAGATCTGGCAGGCGTTTTCACCGCCGCCCTGACGGGCAACTGCATCTGTCCTCCGCCGGCAAGTGACTGCATTACGGCTGACACGATTGCATTCTTCCCTCAGGCATTTTCCTGGAATCCGCGAAGCCCTTACCTTCGCCATGGATATCACGACGTCCCATGGGAGGAGCCGGCACTCGTTAAGGAGTTGCTTCAGCGGCCATGGCCATATCGGCAACCTATCGCGCGCGTCTACCACTACCTTCGCCCGCTCAAGAAGGAATACGAGCTGCATTTTGGACCGAGTTCGCAATTGGAACCGGAACAGGATCTGGCCAGCGAAGGCGCCCTTGTCGAGCGCCGTTAGGCGCCCGCGCTGATCCTTCAGATCTGCTGCTTCTTCCACCGTCCGCGCCGAAATAGCAGGATGCTCGCCGCAGCGATTGAGCACTCGGCAATCACAATGGCGAGCATTGCGCCCGGCGCATGCATGCCCCGGCGCACGGCAAGCCAGTACGCCAGAGGCAGTTCCAGCACCCAGAACCCGAAGAAGTTCACGATCGTCGGCGTAACCGTGTCGCCTGCGCCATTGAAGGCCTGAAGCATAACCATGCCGTAGGCATAGCCCACATTCCCGCAGCTCAGAATCCGCAGCGCCGTTGCGGCAATCGGAGCCACCACCGGATCATGAATGAACAGCCGAATCACCTGCGTCGCAAACATGAAAAAGAACACCCCGACCGCGCCCAGAAAAATCATGTTGTAGAGGCCGGTGCGCCACACCGCCTGCTCCGCCCGGTCCGGGCGCTTCGCTCCCAGATTCTGCCCCACCAGCGTAGCTGCGGCATTGCTCAGCCCCCACGACGGCAGGATGTAGAAAATCACAATGCGAATCGCGACCGTATAGCCTGCGACCGCCGCCCCTCCAAACAATGAGATGATGCGCACCAGCCCGATCCAGCTTGCATTCGCAATGGTGAACTGCAGGATTCCGGTCAGCGACACGCGCAGCAGCCTCCACAATACCGCAAGATTCAGACGCAGGTGCCGCGTCAGCACGTGAATCCGCTCCGTACCCCGCAGCAGCCGATAGAACTGATACAGCACGCCGATGCTGCGCCCGGAGAATGTCGCCAGCGCCGCGCCCGTTACGCCCAGCCGCGGAAACGGCCCCAGGCCGAAGATGAGGCACGGATCAAAAATCAGGTTGAGGATATTCGATACCCACAGTAGCCGCATCGCTATCGCCGCATCGCCAGCGCCGCGAAAGATCCCGTTGTTCAGGAAGAGCATAACGATCGCGCCGCAGCCGCCGAGCGCGATCCGCGCGTAACCTGAGCCCGTCGCCACCACCGATGGTGGAGCTCCCATCGCCCGCAGCAGGTGCGGCGCAAAGATGCCCAGCGGCACTCCCATCGCGACCGACACGGCGAGCCCGAGGATGATCGCCTGCACCGCCGAGATCGCGGCATCCTCAGGGTCTTTCTCGCCGATCCGGCGTGCAACCATTGCCGTCGTCGAAAGCGCCAGCCCGATGCCGACGGCAAACACCAGCGCGAGCATCGATTCCGTGATGCCGACCGTCGTCACCGCGTCTACGCCGAGCCGCCCCACCCAGAACACATCGACCACAGCAAACAGCGACTCCAGCGCCATCTCGAGCACCATCGGAATCGCAAGCAGAAGGATAGCGCGGTTCAGGCTGCCCGCCGTGTAGTCCTGGTGCGAGCCGCGCAGCGCCTCCCACACCGATGCCCAGAAGGTCGGCGTCTCTCTCTGCGTTGTCTCTGCCTGAGAACTCATCTCCGCCTCTGGATCCGCACGAATCTACGATATGCTGGTCACCATGCTGAAAGACCTGCCTGTGACCGCGCTGCCAATCGCCGCGCTTGCCGTCCTGTGCACAGTTTCTCCGTGTCTCGTCCATGCCGACGACACGAAGTTCCCTACGAATGAAGATCTGCGCCACGTGCGCTCCATGGCGCAGCCGCGTCTCTCGCCCGACGGCCGCAGCGTGCTGATCCAGATTACGGACTCCACCGCCGATGGCGCAAAGAGCCATCTGTGGATTGTCGACGTCAAGCAGAATGCCCCGCGCCAGCTCACCTGGTCCACGCCGCAGGACAAGCGTGGCGAATTCGCCGGCCGCTGGATGCCCGACGGCAGGAGCATCCTCTTTCTCGCCCACCGCGGAGAGCACACCCAGCTGTACCGCCTGCCCATGGAAGCCGGCGAAGCTCGCCCCTACGACCTCAAGGTCGTCCCGCCGGTAGACGAATCAACCATCCCGGACGCCGTCCCTCCCCGCAAAGACACCGCCCCCGCGAAACTCGAGCCGGTCGAGGTCGACGTTGAGAACTTCGAACCTTCGCCGGACGCCAAGCTCATCGGCTTGCTCGCCCATGACCCCGAGACGCCCGGCGAAAAGAAGCAGCATGACGACAAGGCTGACGCGGTCTGGGTCGATCACGGGCAGCACGGTTCGCGCCTCTATTTCCTCGATCCTGAGACCGATAAGCTGACGCCTGTGGCCATTCCTCCCGATATCCGCGGAATCGCCTGGAATAAACAGGGCGACCGCCTCATCGCCATTTCTGAAGCCATGAACGGCGCGGGCGATCTCGCGCCGGCGAACCATGCTTGGCTCGTCGCGGCCGCCGATCCGGCTCATCCCACTCAGATCAAAGACCTCCCTGCGACCATCCAGGGGGGCACGTGGTCCGAAGACGGCAAACATTATTATTTCCTCGCCCAGACGCAACACGACGCGCCCCCCGGCTACCACGACCTCTATGAGCTCACCCTCGCCGATAACAGCATCAAAGACCTGACCGCCAACTACGATGGCTCTGTCGGACGCGCGTTGCCCCTCGCCGAAGGCGGCAAGGTGCTCGCCGAGTCCCAGATCGGATTCCAGGTCACGTATGCGCGCATCGACCCAGGCAAGGAGGGTCGCGAGACACTGAAATTCCCCACTGCCGTAGTAGGACAGCTCAGCACCAACGCAAAACAGGACGGATGGGTTTGGCTCGGCACAAGTAGCACGCAACCGCTCACCCTCTTCTATTCCGAGAAGCTCGACAAAGCCCCCCGGACCCTGAATACTCCTGCGCTTCTGCCAGGAATCTGGCCCAAAGTCGCGTCTCAGGTCGTGCAGTGGAAGAACGATAGTCTCTCCATCGAGGGCCTGCTTTACCTGCCTCCGCAGGCTTCCTCCGGGAAAGTCCCGCTGATCGTCGACGTGCACGGCGGTCCGACCGGAGCCTTCGAAGACCGCTACGACCCATTCATTATCTGGCTTGTCGGACAGGGGTGGGCAATTCTGCAGCCTAATCCTCGAGGCAGCACCGGCTACGGCGCCGCCTTCGCCGCAGCCAATAAGAACGACCTCGGCGGAGCGGATTACCGCGACATTATGGCCGGCGTCGACACCGTCGTGGCCAGGTTCTCCGTCGATCCCAACAAGCTGGGCCTCATGGGGTACAGCTACGGTGGTGAAATGGCGGCCTTCGTCGAAGGAAAGACTGACCGCTTCAAAGCCATTGTCAGCGGAGCTCCCGTCATCGATCAGCACAGCGAATACGGCACGGAGTCCGAGTCCTATTACGACCGTTGGTTCTACGGCTACCCGTGGGAGCATGCCTCGGACGCATGGCGGCAGAGCCCGCTGGCAAACGTGGGCCATGCCAGGACACCTTTCCTGCTCCTGCAGGGCGAAGCCGACAAGACCGACCCTCTCGGGCAGAGCCAGGAGATGTATCGCGCCTTGCGGCAGCAAGGCGTGTCCGTCGAGATGGTGCAGTACCCGCGCGAGGACCACGGTCCGCTGGCAGGGGGTATGTTCGGCAATCCCTCACCAGAGCCCTGGCATGGTTACGACGCCCGCCAGCGCGTTCTCAAGTTCTTCAAGTCAGCCTTCGGAGAGTAGGACAACAACTCCATTCAGGCCAGCGTATACAAATCGCTCTTATCCGGAAAATCTTCCCGCGAGATCCCACATCGTCTGGTAAAGAGCGCTGTCCATTTCCTGGTGAGGCTCGGTTCGCGTATTGCAAATGGCTGCCGAGCACAACCCATCCGGCGTCCGCATCATGAGTGAAGTGGATCCCGGCAGGCTTCCGTTGTGCCACCATGCGCCCGCCCCGTTATTACTTACCATCCAGCCGCGTGCGTAGCGGGCATCGCCCTCAGGATATGCCCGCGCCGGTGTCGTCATGGTCTGGATCGTCTGCGGCTTCAGAAGCGAGGGAATCCCCGGCGCTCCAGCTACGTGATTCAGAAATTGCACGAGCTGCGTGGACGAGGCGATCCATCCATCGGTTGAGTCCATGCGGTTGATGTTGATCTTGTAGGGCTCTTCAGAGTATTGACCGATGTAGATGACTTCGTTCGTTGCCCGGTCCCTCTCGCTGTTCCGTCCAACCTGCATAGCGCTGATGCCGCAGGGAGCAAGAGCATTGCTCTGAACGTAACTCGCGTATGGCTGCCCGGTCACCTGCTCAATGATTCTCCCCAGAATGCAATATCCGAAGTTCGAATAAATCCATTGCGTACCCGGCTGGCTTGCAAGCGGCACGTTCTCGATGGTGGAGGCGATCAGCTTCGCCTGGTCCCAGCCGTTGTTATGAAGCATCGGATCGTTAGCATCTGAGGCCCAGCCGCCCGCCGTGTGAGTCAGCAGATTGTCCACCGTAATGTCGACAACATACTGCTTGTAAGGAGGCTTCCCATACAGTGTGCCGAGTATCGCCCCCGGGCCGAATACCTTGTCCGTAAGGTTGAGCTTGCCGTTCTCGATCAGGGAAAAGATCGTAACAGCGGTTATCGGCTTGGAAACATCGGCAATGCGAAAAAGGCTGTCCTCCTGTGCCTGGATCGAGTGCTGAGGATCGGCCATGCCGCCGGCGTGATCGTAAACGAAACGGCCTCCCTTGGAGATAGCAACAGACATCGCGGGGACGCGAAACTGCCGCTGAAACGACTGCGTATAAAACATTGGACCGCGTCCCTGATTCTGGTGGCCCAATCCCTGTTGGGCAAGCGCGCTCAGCCGTGGCCCTCCGATGGCCGCAGCCGCACCGGCGCGAAGCAGACCGCCGATCACGTCTCTTCGAGTGAAATGATGAACTGCCATGGCAGAGTGTCCTTCTCGATCCCGTGGATTGTCACTGCGCGCGCTGGCCTTGGAACGTTCCCGTTCCGCCGCGGTCGTGGAAGGTTCCATTGAATGTGCTGCCTTGCACGACACCATTCACTCTCGGCCCATCAATCCTTCCGCGGAACACGAGCACTTCCCTGGTTTTTGTTCGGACTACCAGGTGCTGCTCGTTGATCGTGCCTTCCACCCCTCCGGATTGGTTCGGTCCTTTGAAGTGCCCTTTGACGTTGGTGCCTTCCTGCTGGAGTTCCAGATATTTCGTCGAGGTGCTTCCATTAGGATCGTTGCAGTACAGCGTCCACTTACCATTAACATTTGCGGGAGGTTGCTGCGGCGGCGCCTGCTGAGACCACGCGGCAGCGGGAAGAAAAATCAGGAACATCCACACCCAGACAAACAAATGGTTTTGCTTTTTCATGCTCGCGTCCTCTTCATCTTCGATCTGGATTGAGCTTATCGAAGCTGCGGTATCGCAACCATAGAGGACGCCACACGCTCGGCCGTGTGGTTCCACACGGGGCTTTTCAGGCGGATCGCGTTTGTGGTTTGAAATAGGTTGGTTTGCCTGCACCTGCGCGATCGACGCTAGGCAGATATTGCCTTTTACACCGACTGCCGCGTCAGCGCCCGCTTGAGGACAATCTCCAGGGCAGACTTGGTCTCAGCGTAATCCGCCTCCGACAGCTTCCCTTCAAGCCGCTCCGTCTCGAGCGTGAACAACTCGTCTTTGAGAGCTGCCAGCAGCGCCTTCGAATGTCCGTTCGTGCCCCCAACCGGTTGGACGATCGGTTGCACCGTTGGCGTAAGTGGCGATGTGGGCGGTAGGGATGGCGTCGTCGAAGCGGACGCAGCCGCCGGAGCCGGCTTCGCCCTCAGGAAAAATGCCGCCGCGACCACAAGCACTAGCGCAAGCCCGCTCAGGATCCACCACTTGTACTTCTGCAGAGGATCGGGCGTATCAATCGGCGTACCGAGACCTCCGCCCGGACGATTGTCCTGCGCAGGCGACGCCGACTGATCAGGCGCACCAGGCATGCCGGCCGGAGCCTGCTGCCCTGCCTGGCCATTCGCCCCCGCCTGCTCGGAATCGCGCGGCATCGAACCAGTCCCGGAAACCGTAAACGCAAGCTCCTGACCAGGCTTCACGCTTCGGGCAAGATAGGTTTGTGCGCTTGCATCGACATCTGCCTGCTGGAATGAAGCGCCGCCAGAGAACTGCATGCTCTTGGGCAGCATCACTGCGACGTTCTCTGTCGGGGTAAGAACCTGCGGCGTGAACTTGAAGCTGCCGCTATAGGGCAGCACATAGCTTAGCTGGAAGCGCGTCTCGCCTGGACGCACCGGAAAAACGAATGCATAGTGTCCTGGTTCATCCAGCTTCATTGGAGAAGACGACACTGGCATCCCGGCCGGCCCCATGGCCGCCGACGCCTCAATCTTCGCGTCCGGCGGAAGATAGATCTCGTAGGCCCGGTTGCTGAATTGCGTGAGCGGCGGATTCGACTCGTTTTTGACGAAGTAGTTCTGCACAACGTGCAGCCCCTGCGGAGTCGTCTCCACCCGCATGACATTGGCTTCCGTAGAGACGCCCTCCACTTTCGGCGCAACGTCGTATACGGTGACGTTCACTGTCTTCGTCCCCGGAGGAACGGGCTCGAAGTACGCAGCCTTCTGGTGATCGACGCGCACCAGGTGCATTCCGTTGTCGGGAATATCGAGCGTAAAACGGCCGTGGTCATCTGTCTTGGTGCGCCCGGCTTCCTGCATACCCTGCCCGAAGGCGATGAGTACCACTTCATCTCCGGCGGAGGGCTTGTTCGTTGTTTTATTTGTCACCGTGCCGGTAATCGGCGCCGCGTGGGCTACGGCCGAAAGCAGGATAGCCACAGCCACCGCTGTTATGGCTCGGCAACGGCGCGAGCGTGCAGATAATTTCATGTCTTTTCCTTGGATTATAGGCCGCGCTTCAATGAGCATGCGCTTCAAGCACGTCGATCTCGGCCAGCACTTCGGCTGTCTCGTTCTCAAGCCCAACCTGCTGCATCTCGTAATCTTCCTGCGTGTACTTGCCCGCACGGTATTCGAAGTTCAGGTCCCGCAGGTTGTCATAAAGGACCTCTTTTCGCTCGCGCAGATATTCGAGGCGGGTCTTCTGGTGCTGCTCCTCAATGTGGCGTTCCGGATAAAAGACATAAAACAGCGTCCCGAGAAGAAGGAGTCCGCAACCCACAATAATCACAGTTCCGTCTCCCTGCGTATCCGCTCGCGCATCGCCGCAAAGGCCGGCGCGGGCGAAGCCGGAGCCACCATCGCAGCGCGCTGCCGCCATCGCCGAACCAGTACTACGGTGCCGGCAATTCCCAGAATCAGCACCGCCGGAGGCACAATCCACGCCACGACATTAAACTTGGTCAACATCGGCGCGGCGAGCACCGTCGGTCCGTACTTGTCCTGAAATGCGGTCAGAATCGCATCATCATTGGAACCGCCCGCTACGGCAGTCCGCAGTTCGCCCAGCATCCGGTCCGAATCCGGACACCCAAGATGATTGCACTCAATGAGAATCTGGTTGCAGCCGCAGACGCACATCATCTTGTGCCCAAGTTCGTTGTACCGGACCGCAGGACTGGCCGCGCCCAGAGTCAGGACTGCGACCAGGGCGGCTGCGAGCAGTCGCCCAAGGCTGGAAGCCCTCAACATCAGTCTCCTCCCCGGGCAGCCAGTGCAGCAGGCGTCGCCGCCGGGGCGGTCGCGCGGTTGCGGCTTGCGGCGAGTGCAGCGGTCATGTTCGGAACCAGCGCCACACCTGTACCGAAAACGACGATGCCCACCCCGATCCAGATCCAGGCAACCAACGGGTTCAGAAACACCTTGATGATCGGCTGCCCTGTATCGGGATTCTTCCCTGCATAGATCACGTATAAGTCCCAGGCCAGCGTCGAGTGATTCGCAACGATCGTCGATGGCTGCTGGCTCGCCGTGTAGAAGCGTTTCTCTGGCGCTAGCTGTGTGATCTTCTTGTTGCCCCGATAGACATCAAGCAGTGCGTACTCCGTGTCATAGTTCAGATTCGAATCCTGCGAATAGCTCTGGCATTCGACCCGATACGGCCCGATGTTGAGGCTTTGTTTGAATCCAAGCTCTTCCTCTTTGCTCTGGTTGAATGCCGAGCCGGCAATTCCGATGAAGATCACCACCACACCGAAGTGCACAATATATCCGCCGTACCGGCGCGTATTGCGGCGGGTAAGCTGGACCATCGATGCGAAGAGATTCTGGCCCGTGCGGCCGGAGATCACTCCCGCGCCGCGAAGAAACTCCGATCCGATGGCAGTTACGACGACTGCTGCGAGCGTAAAGGCGATGAAGGAATAAAAGGAACCCTGGCTATCCGTGGTGAATATCTCCCACGGGTGTACGCCGCACGCGATGACGACAATGGCCATAACGAGTCCCGCGATGCACGGCAGGACAAAGTTCTTGCGAATGCTTCTGACCGATGAACTGCGCCACGCAAGAAGCGGCCCAATGCCGGTCAAAAACAGCAGAAACAATCCGATCGGTACAGCCACCCGGTTATAAAACGGCGCCGAGACCGTGACCTTGTTCCCTTGGATGTACTCGGAAAGAACCGGAAACAATGTGCCCCAGAGAACCGTAAAACACGCCGCCAGCAAAACGAGATTGTTGAACAGGAAACTCGACTCTCGCGAAACCAGCGACTCAATCTTGTTCTCAGCCTTGAGGTGGTCGCGTTGCAGGATGAACGTAAACAGGCATACCGCCAGCACGATAACCAGAAACGTCCAGAACCATGTTCCGATCGACGACTGCGCAAAGGCGTGCACTGAACTGACCAGCCCGGAGCGTGTCAGCAGCGTTCCGAAAATCGCCAGCAGAAATGTGGAGAAGATGAGCCACACGTTCCAGCTCTTCATCATGCCGCGCTTCTCCTGCATCATCACCGAGTGCAGAAAAGCCGTGCCCGTCAGCCAGGGCATCAGGGAAGCATTCTCCACTGGATCCCATCCCCAGTAACCACCCCAGCCAAGCACCGAATATGCCCAGTGCGCGCCCAGAAAGATGCCGCAGGTGAGAAACAGCCAGGTCACCATTGTCCAACGCCGGGTGATGTGGATCCACTTCTCGCCCGGATACCGCATCATCAGCGCGCCCAGCGCAAAAGCAAACGGCACGGCGAAACCCACATACCCGAGGTAAAGCATCGGCGGATGAATCACCATCTCCGGATACTGCAGGAGCGGATTCAGACCGAATCCATCTTGGGGCACCGGACCGCTCACCAATGAAAACGGCGTAGCGGCAAAATTCAGCAGGAGCAGGAAGAACACCTGGATGCCCGCCAGAATGGTGGAAGCATAGGCGGTCAGCTTTACATCGACTTTATGCCGTAGGCGGAGTACGAACCCATATACCGAGAGCAGCCACGCCCAGAGAAGAAGTGACCCTTCCTGGCCCGACCACAGTGCCGCAAACTTGTACGGCCCCGGCAACGCCCGGTTCGAGTGATGCAGGATATACGCTACCGAAAAATCATTATTGAAGGCCGCCCAGACCAGCGCAAAGGCTGCCGAGGTCGTCGCAATAAAGCTGCCGATGCCGGCGCGGCGGGCAGTTTCTGCGAGGCGCTCCGGCGAAACCCTGCTGCGCGTTCCCGTCGCAAGCTGCCGAAGAGCGATGCCGCCCGCGAGCAGGTTATATGCAGCCAGAGCGAGGGCTAACAGTAGGGCGAAGCTGCCGAATGTAGGCATGGGGCTTACGCCCTCTATTGTCGCAGAGGACGCCGGACACAGCAATGTACGGTCTCACCGCATCGGCGGGTCGCACTGCTCTTGGCGCGAACCGATCAGGCCGTGCGCTTCATCGGCTGGTCCAGAAAGGAATCCACCAGGGAAAGCAGTTGCTCGGGAAGGATGGGCTTGGTCCGAAACACAACACCCAGTCCTATATATTCGTCCTCGGCGTCAGGCAGGCCACTCAGGACCAGTACCGGAATGGCAGGCAACACTTTCCTTAGCTGCTCGACAAATTGGGGGCCATTCAAGTCGGGCATCCAGTGGTCGGTGATGATCAACCCAACTGAAGCGAATAGTGCAACGTCCTCGAGCATTTTGAGAGCGCCATAAGCACTCTCCGCAATGGCCACTGTTCTTCCGTGAAGCGAAAGAATTGCCTGACGCGTTACCGCCTGCACCAGATTGTCATCGACGAGAAGAATTTCAGCATTCATAGGTGATTTGTTTATTGATTGAATTCAGCATAGGGACTACACACCCCAATCGCTCAGATGCAGGCTCGATTCCTCGAAGTTGCTTTTGGGGGTAATTTCTGGTGTGGCCAACATAGCGATGAAAGGGGCTGCAAGTCAAGTGCTAACTCTTTGACATCAAAGGTTTAAAGCAAAGAAACAGGCGGCTCCGAGAAGCCGCCTGTTCTGTTGTTGGGCACATTCTGTGCCATTAGAAGGTGAACTTTGCCTTCAGCTGAAGGATACGCGGTGAAGCGTCGCCGCCCAGGAACGCTCCGAATACGCTGGTCGGAACGCTGACCGTGCTCTGGATGTACCCAAAGGTCGGGCTGCTGTAGTTGAAGTCCGGGTTGGCAAAGTTCGGATGGTTCAGGATGTTGTAACCCTGCATTCCGATCTGGAAGTTGCTCGATTCGCCCAACGGAACCTTGAAGTTCTTCACAATCGCGAAGTCGGTGTTGAAGTAGTGAGGACCGTAGAACGAATTACGACGCTGGCCGCCAAAACCGCTCGGATCTGAGAAATACGGGCTGGGAGCACCCGTGCTCGCATTAGCCCCAAAGCAACCATTGACAATCGACGACTTGCCGCAGTGGCGCGTAACGGACGGATCCGTCACGTTCGCGAGCAGTGTTCCACCGTAATAGGGCGCCAATCCGCTGCTGACTGTGGTATCCGTTACGCTGAACGGAAAACCGCTGTGCCAGAACAGCGTACCAGTGAACTGCCAGCCGTCCGTTAGCACCTTCGGGCCGCCAAAGTACGGCAGAGTGATGATGTAGTTTCCGTTGAAGTTGTTGCGAACGTCGTAGTCAGCGTTGCCATAGTTCTGCTGCGCCAGGTTGAAAGGATTGATCGGGTAATATCCGTTACTGCCAAAGTTCAGAATGCCGCCGTTGGAGATTTCGTCGAGCGCGTGGCTGTACGAGTAGTTAAACAACAGTGTCACGTACTTCGACTGCTCCTTGACCGTTGCAATCAGGCCGTTGTAATTGGAGCCGGCCGCGTTTTGGACTTCCGTTACCTCCGCGAAAGCGGGCAGCGCCGGAGAGGCTGGTGCACCGCCGAAGGGAGATGCACAGCAATTCACGCCGTTATTCTGCACCGGCTCATGATAGCCGTGGTTACCCACATAGCCGATCGAGAAGCTCGTGAACTTTC
The DNA here is from genome assembly GCA_963724375.1 of uncultured Acidobacteriaceae bacterium. Lineage (GTDB taxonomy): Bacteria > Acidobacteriota > Terriglobia > Terriglobales > Acidobacteriaceae > Silvibacterium. The sequence continues at coordinate 104,484 of CAVRUM010000008.1, read as the reverse complement.
CAACCTGCTGCTGCCACTGCAAGCTCCACTCCTCGTAGGTCGGATAGTAGACCTTGCTGTTGGGATTGAAGACGTTGGGGGCACTGAAATTCGGATTCGTTGCGAGAATGCTGTTAAATGTTCCGCCTGCTGGGAAAGCTGTCTGGAAGGTTGAATTCACTGATGAGAGCGCGTTCGAGAAACTTTCCGACTGCGAAGGATCGGATAAGTAACCAACCACTGCAAATTGCGGATTAAATGGAGCATTGGACAGCATGGAGTCGGCGATAGTCGCGGGGAAGATATCCGTGAACAGTCCAAATCCGCCGCGAATTAACGTGTTCGAACGGTTTGGCGGCGACCAGGTGAAGCCCACCCGCGGATTGATACTCACCGCCTGATAACTCGGAAACGTCTGACGGAGGCCTGTTTTGAGGACGCTGTTATACGGCGTGTCAAGCCCGGCGGTTACATTGGTGTAGCTGGTATTGAGATTCGCGAAGCAGTTAATGGTGCACACTGGGTTCGAATTATGCTCGATCCGAACTCCACCCGTGAGTTGCAGGTTCGGCATAACCTTCCACTGGTCCTGAGCATAGAGGCCAAGGTTGTAAAGCGCGATCGGCGCGCTTGGGCGCTGCGGGAAGTTCTGAATACCTTCAAGCAGCAGACCGTAGCCAAAGAAATCCAGCGGGCCGAGAGGACCGCTCGCGGAGGGGCCGTACTCGACGCCGAGTGGGGTAGTGAAGACAGTAGGATCGTGATCGGTTACGTCATTCCGCTTGAAGATGAAGCCGAAGGCCAGGTTGTGCTTTCCTTTGGTCCAGTTGACGTCATCGTTAAATTGGTACTGAGTTACGTTGCGACCCTGAGGCCAGACAAAGCCGTCGTGGTTCAGATCGTAGAAGGAGCCGTCACCGTAGCCGAAGCCGAGTGTGTACGGAAAGAGGGCGAGTTCCGCAGATGCATTCGGGTTCTTGAAAATAGCGCTGTACCATGCAACCGAGAACAGGAATTGGTTTACAACATTAGGAGAGAAGGAGTGTGTCTCCTCCAACTGGCCTTCGTAGTCGGGCTGGTCGCTGTCAGCGTTGAAGAGCGGGCTGATGGGATCGACGTGCGTTGGCTGAACACCGTGGTCCCACTTGAAGTGAGCGAACGCGTTATCGTTTGGTCCCAGCTTGTAGTCAAGACGGGCAGTCACCAGGTTTTCGGCGAGGTTATTTTTGGGAGTTCCATAGAAAAAGTTGGAGTACGAATTCAGCGGTTGCGCGTTCGCCGCGCCATTGGCGCTGTTGTAAATGTTGAAGATGTGCTGGTAGAAGGGAACTTCGCTCGAGAACGGGGTGCCCAGGGACGTAAGGTTGGCTAGCACTGCACTCTCATAGGCGGCATTCGGAATTGCGGTGAAAACTACCGGCGAGGTCACAAACCGCAGAGCTTCATAGTTGGCGAAGAAGAATGCCTTGTCCCTGATGATCGGGCCACCCACAGCGGCGCCCCATTGATTCGCGTTGGCGTAGGGTTCTTTCGTCTGGGTGTAATCGTTGAACCAGTCGTTGGCGTTCATGTCGCTGTTCGTCCAGAAGTAGTTGACATTGCCGTGGAACTGGTTGCTGCCCGAACGGGTGATGATGTTTTCCTGGACGCCGCCAAGACCGCCGTATTGCGCGCTGTACGCATTGGCGACGATGTTCACCTGGTCGATGTCATTGCTGCCCAGCAGCAGGTTGCTCGGACCAGAGTTGTTCAGGTTCAGGAATGGATCGTTGTCCTGGGCTCCGTTCACCGTAAAGTTGTTTGAGGTCGCCGGCAGGCCGAAGGCGGAGGAGTTTCCATATCCGCCCTGCGTATTCATCACGACGCCTTGGGTGAGGTTGATGTAATAGGTGATGTCGCCGCCTGGGTTCGGCAGGTTCTGCACCTGCTGCATCGTCACCGTGGTCGACAGATCGGAGTTCTCGGGCTGCAGCAACGGCACCGTCTGGGCCGTGACCTCAACGGTCGACGAGCCCTTCGCGACAGCAAGGCTCACGTTGACCCCTTGCGTCTGTCCGACGGCAACCGCCGTTTTGGTCTCTGTGGTCTGGAAGTTCGGGGCGCTGACACTAATCGTATAGCTGCCTGGCTTCAGCAGGTTTGCGCGGTATTCCCCTGCGTTGTTTGTCGTTTCTTTAACCACGGCACCGGTGTCCGTATTCGTAATCAGTACGGTGGCGCCTGGGATCGCCGCGCCGGATTGGTCGGTTATCGTTCCTGCAATATCACCAGAGAGGGTCGTCTGCGCTTTGAGGCTTCCCGGGAATGTAGTCACCATCAGGAATGCCATCAAAGCAATAGCGAATTTCACTGGGGCATTCGCCAAGCGATGCGGGCAAAGGTTTTTCATGCCCCCCGTCATGCAATTACGTTACCGTTATGGCCGCTCTCGTGGGATGATCGGCTAAATTATTGGTATGACTGTGCTTGTATTGGGGATAAATGGCGAGAAAAGAGCCAAAAATTCAACTTTTGCCCGGTTGCTCTCCACCAAATCGGACACGGTCTACAAAAATCCGTATTGAGATGCGCGCAGGGCAGGTCCAGGATGCTCACGTCCGAAATCCATCGCCTATTCGCGCGCAGGAAAACCGGAACGTCAGCAGAGTTCGTTCCATGAAAGAATGAAGACATAGCCTCGCAAAGGATGGAGGCTGCCAATGAACACATTCAAAACGGCTCTCCTGCTGACTGGACTGACTTTACTGTTGGTTTTTGCGGGAGATTATTTCGGCGGCCGAAACGGGATGGTGATCGCCTTTCTGTTCGCTGCGGCCATGAACTTCTTCAGCTACTTCTACTCCGACAAGATCGCTCTCAGCATGTACCGGGCACAGCCGGTCACCCGCGAACAACTGCCGCGCGTCTACGAAGTTGTCGAGCGCCTGGCCCAGCGGATGAGCATCCCAGTCCCGAAGATTTACGTAATTCCGACCGATTCCCCCAACGCCTTTGCGACCGGGCGCAATCCGCAACACGCTTCGGTCGCCGTCACCAACGGGATTCTGAACCTCCTCAATGATGAAGAGCTCGAGGGCGTGCTGGCCCACGAACTCGGTCACGTCAAAAATCGCGACATTCTCACCAGCTCCATTGCCGCCACGATCGCCGGAGCCATCACTATTCTCGCGCGCATGGGCTACTGGGCGGCTCTTTTTGGAGGCTACGGCGGCGACGGTCGTGACCGTGACCGCGGAGGAGGAGGCATTGGGGCGCTTTTCATGCTGATCCTCGCCCCGATTGCAGCTACGCTCATACAGCTCTGGGTCTCACGCACCCGGGAGTACGAAGCGGATGCAACCGGTGCACATCTCACCGGAAATCCCTATGCTCTCGCCAGCGCGCTCGAGAAACTGGATGCCTACTCCAAGCGCCTTCCTTTGCAGGCCTCGCCGACAAATGCGCACCTGTTCATCGTGGCTCCCATGATCAGCGCTCGCGATTTCGCCTCGCTGTTCTCGACTCATCCGCCCATCCCCAAGCGGATAGAAAAGCTGATCGGCAGGTCCAGCCTGTATGGTGTTGAGAGCCGATAAATGAAAACCTCACTCCGCGCAATCATTCTGCTGCTGGTCGTGCTCTGGCTCGGGGGCGTGATGTTCTTTCCCATCGTCGCGGCATCGGCGTTCAGCTCAACCGACGACACCCACCTGGCGGGCACGATCGTCAGAAAGTGCCTGCTCGCGCTGCACTACGAGGGCCTGATCGCCGGCGCACTGATTGTCATCCTTCTGCTGGCCGCACAGGCTTTCGGCGCGTTTCGCCGCGTGGTCGCGCCAGTGGTCGTCACGCTAATCATGCTGGCCCTGACGGCGTTTTCGCAGTTCTGGATCATTCCGAAGATGGAGGGATACAGAATCGCCGCCGGCGGAGCCATCAACATCGCCAGCCGCAACGATCCCAACACCGCGGCCTTCAACAAGCTCCACGGCCTGTCTGAGAAGGTCGAGCAGGGCGTGCTGCTCGGAGGATTGGTGTTGGTTGTGACGCTTGCCGCCAAGTGGCAGGTCCCCGAAACACAGCCCCGGCGCCCGCTCTGACTGCCCTCAGACGAACCCGGATCGCTGTTATGATCAACGATTGGCGCGAGCGTCTTTGACCGTTCGCACCTCACCTCTCCAGCTCAGGAAACACGATGAAGACCGGCATTATCGGCCTGCCACAGGTGGGCAAGACTTCCCTTTTTAAGATACTTACCAGGGCGAAACTCGAGGATCGCGGCTACTCCAACCCGCGCGAAGCGCATCTCGGAGTCGCCAAGGTTCCGGATGACCGGCTCGACAAGCTGGCCGCCCTGTACCAGCCGAAGAAGACCATCTACGCCACCGTGGAATACGCCGACGTTGCGGCGATTGGGCAGGAAGCCCTCAAAGAGACGGCGTTTCTCGCCGCGCTGCGCAACGTCGATGCCTTGATCCACGTCCTGCGCGCCTTCGAGGACGACGCCATTCCCCATGTCGGTCCCATCGATCCCCTGCGCGATATCAAGAATGTCGAGTTCGACCTGATCGTCTCCGACCTCACACAAATCGAAAAACGTCTCGAGCGGCTCGAAAAGGATCTCAAGAAGATGCGCTCGGCCGAACTCGAGAAAGAAGATGCGCTGCTCCGCCGTTCGAAGGAAGCGCTGGAGGCAGAAAAGCCCCTCCGCGAACTCGAAATGTCGCCAGAGGAGAAGAAGCTGATCCGCGGCTTTCAGTTCCTTTCACAGAAACCCATTCTCTACGCCGTAAACCTCCCCGAAAGCACCAGCCTCGGTGCCGACCTTGAGGCTGCAGTCTCAACATACAAGCTTGAAGAAGTTGCGTCGCGGCCTAACTCCGGCGTGACAGCGTTTTGCGGAAAAGTCGAAGCGGAACTCGCCGAAATGGACGACGACGAGGCAGCCGAATTTCTTGCCTCCTACGGGCTTACAGAGAGCGGCCTGCGCCGCCTGATCCGCAAAAGCTATGAACTCCTCGGCCTCATAAGCTTTTTCACCGTCGGTGAAGACGAGTGCCGTGCCTGGACGATCCCCGTCAATTCACGCGCGCAGGAGGCAGCGGGCGCAATCCACTCCGACCTCGAAAAGCATTTCATCCGCGCCGAAACCATCCATTGGGATACGCTGCTCGCCGCCGGCTCTGAGGCTGCTGCCAAGGCACATGGAACATTGCGGCTTGAAGGTAAAGACTATCTGGTGCAGGATGGAGACGTCCTACACGTACGGCACAGTGGGTAGAGGCCGGCGACCACGATGCTGCTCTCGCTTGCCTTCGGATTCGTCGCCTCGATCGCTGACATCATCGGCGGCTTGATTCTTGTCCGCCGCAACTGGGAAACTCGCTATCTCCGCTACTTCGTGGCCCTCGGCGCAGGCTTCATGCTGGCCGTTGCCTTTCTCGAAATGGTGCCCGAGAGCGTCCACGCTGCGCCGCGCTTGGGGCCAATACTGGTTCTCGCCGGCTACTGCGCCATCCATTTGCTGGAACACACCATAACGCCGCACTTCCACTTCGGGGAAGAAACCCACCGCGAATACTTCTCCTCCCGCGTCGGCTACTCCGTGCTCATCGGCCTCGCCGCGCACGCGCTCTTCGACGGCGTTGCCATCGGCTCGGGATTCGTGCTATCTACCTGGCTCGGGTTTCTCATCTTCCTGGCGATCCTTCTGCACAAGGTACCGGAGGGTTTCACCGTCGCCTCCGTCATGCTGGCCGCCGGACGCAGCCGCCGGACCGCCGTGATCTCGGCTTCCATTCTGGCCGCAGCAACAATGCTTGGAGTTCTGGTAATCAACCTGCTGCCGTCGTGGGTAAGAGTCGGGCTGCCGCTCTCCGCCGGGGTAGCAATCTATGTCGCGGCAACCGATCTCGTTCCCGAAGTAAACCGCGAACCGGGTATAAAGATGGCGCTCGTTTTTTTTGTCGGTGTGCTGATGTTCCTGATTTTGCGACTGCTCGCCCCGGCGCTGTAGTCGCGCAGGGCTACTGCTTCTCTTTCCACACCTTGTACAACCCCCACGCCCCCAGCGTGCACACGTCCCTGATCGTGCCGTCTAACAGCATGCGCTCGAACTCGGCAACCCTAACCGGATGCACCACCAAATCATGCTCCTCCGGGTCCGGATCCTTCTCGGCCTGCGTCAGACCCGAGGCAAGAAAGACATGCTGTTTCTGCCTGGCGTACCCGTAGGCAATCCACATCCAGCCTAGATACATCATCGACGACGCCACCAGGCCGGTCTCTTCGCGCAGCTCGCCGCGCGCGAGCTCTTCCGGGTCCACATCAGGCCTCTCCCAACCGCCCTGAGGAAGCTCGAGCGCCCGCTCCTGGATCGTGTAGCGAAACTGTTCGATCAGGTAAATCGTCTCGCCTTCGATTGGAATAATGGCAGCGCAATCGTCCTTGTCGATCACGCTGCAAATGCCTCTCTTCCCATTGTCTCGCTCGATCTCATCCTCACGAAGACGAAGCCAGGGGTTACGATAAATCTCGCGGCTGCTCAGGGTGCGAATGCTCATGGGCTCTCAGCGCCATTGTCACACGGTGGGCAAGCCCTACAGCCCGGGCTCTGCGGAACTTCCCGCTTCTGCTAAATTTGCAATGAGGAGTGAATTACCTTGGCGCTATTTGCAATCGCAAGCTTCGTGACCATCTTTGTCGTGGGCATTCTCTGGGCTACTCGCCCTTATCACGGACACAACTCGCACTGATCCTCAGTCGCTCTCGGCCCAGTGGCCTTCACGGATGCCAGGAACGCTACGCCCGCTTGATCCTTCGTACGTGAACTCCGATCAGACCATTTACCTCACTACGCGCAACGTCCTCAACCTATTTGACATACTATTTTTCATAGGTTGATCTGTTTTTTGGACAGATCTGTACGATTCTATGAATATCTGAATATGGGCCTGGTTTGAAAGCCGGGTGTATATCGCTGAAAATGCGAGATATACTGTTGAATTACACGCGGCCGGTTGACCTGCGCAACTTGGCAGGCGACTTGCACGCAAGGAAGTGCCCCGGTTCCCACTTCCCCGACTATGGAGAAGGCATACCAAACCCGTATAGTTGTCATTCTCCTCGCGCTTTTCACCGTGGCGGCAGCTGTATTTGCTTCGTTCAATTTCATTCAGGAAGCGAATTACCAGTCCCCGACCGACGGCGTCTGGTGGTCTGAAGCGCCCGGAGGTCTCCAGGCGCAACGCGTAGACAACGGTGGACCAGGGCAGCGCGCTGGCCTTAAACAGGGCGATCTTCTCGTTGCTGCCGACGGACACAGCATGCCCCGCTGGGCCTCTCTCACGCGAGAGATGATTCGGACCAAGGCCTACAACACCATCACTTACACGATTGTCCGAGACGGTGTCCGGCTGGAAGTCCCCGTCATCCTTGAGGTAAGCGACCGCAGCTTCAACCAGGGCTTCCGCCTTATCGCACTGGTCTACTTAGGCATTGGCCTGTACGTTCTCTTCCGGCGCTGGACTGCCCCTCACTCGACCCATTTCTACATCTTCTGCCTCGTCTCTTTCGTACTGTATTCGTTCAAGTACACCGGCAAGTTCAACAGCCTCGACCAGATCATCTACTGGGGCAATATCGTCGCCGAGGCCCTCCAGCCCGCGCTCTTCCTTCACTTCGCTCTGTCGTTTGCCGCGGAAAACGGCCGGCGGCCTCGTTGGCTGGTATCCCTGATCTACCTGCCCGGCGTATTCGTTGTTACATTGCGCATCGTCGCATTCGAATCCTGGTCGGCCACCGAGGTCCTGCTCCACCGGCTTGACCAGCTAGCCACAGCCTACGTGGCTCTTTACTACATCTCGGCTGCGATCGTACTGCTTGCGAGTTACCAGGGTACGACCGCCCCTCTGCGCCGCCAGCAACTAAAGTGGCTCACACGCGGAACCTTCGTCGCCGTCACTCCCTACACGCTGTTCTTCGCCATTCCCTACCTCGCCGATGTCGCCATGCCGGATGTCATCACCAAGCTGGCGGGCATCGCCATGGTTTTTTTGCCATTGACCTTCAGCTGGGCGATCGTGCGCTACCGGCTGATGGACACCGACCTCATCTTCAAGCGCGGCGTCACCTATACCCTGGCGACGGCTGCACTCGTCGGACTCTATTTCGCTGTCGTCGCAATCGCGGCCGAACTTGTTCGCAAGCGCCTGCCGAGCGCTGGCGCCTGGGGACTGATTGCAGCCATCATCATCACGGCACAGCTCTTCGATCCGATAAAGCGCATGATCCAGGACCGCGTGGATCGTATCTTCGACCGCAAGCGCTACGACTACCGGCAGACGCTCATCGATTTCGGACGCGGCCTGAGTTCGCAGACTGACCTGAAGATGCAACTCGCCTCGATCGTCGACCGCCTGCCCCGCGCGTTGCTTTTGACGAGGGTTGCGGTATTCCTCTCCGACGAGCCGGGCCAGTTCAAGCTGGCTGCGGGCCACGGCCTCCCATCCAGCGCGTTCGATTCGGAGCCGCCCCTGGACCTTGACTTTTTGGACTTCAATCAGCCCGGTGCCGGATCGCACATCTTCCTTGAAAATCCGCAGCAGGCTCTGCACTTGTCCGAATCGGAACGGCGCACGGCCGCCCTTTTGGATCTGAATTACTATCTGCCCTGTCGCGTGCAGGACCGGGCCATCGCCGTGATCGGTCTCGGCCGTACGGCCGATGGAGATTTCCTCTCCAGCGAAGATATGGAGCTGCTCGAATCCCTGGCCAGCTACATCGGAATCGCGCTCCAGAACGCCCGCCTATACACCACCCTCGAACAGAAGATCTCCGAATACGAGCGCCTCAAGGAGTTCAACGAGAACATCGTCGAGTCCATCAACGTCGGCATTCTCGCCGTCGATCTCGAAGACCGCATCGACAGCTGGAACTCACAGATGGAAGTCATGTATGCCCTGCCGCGGGCTGACGCTTTGAATCAGCATCTTTCGACGGTATTCCCAGTAACGCTCATGGATGAATACCAGCGCGTGAAGGACGAGCCGGGGGTCCACAACCTCTACAAGTTCCGCCTGCAGACCCGCGCCGGCGAAGTCCGCGTCGCCAACATCGCCATCGCGCCTCTGGTTTCGCGCGACTTCAAATCCGTCGGGCGAATCATCCTCGTCGATGACATCACCGACCGGACTGAGCTTGAGGCCCAGCTCTCACAATCGGAAAAGCTTTCTTCCATCGGCCTGCTTGCCGCCGGAGTCGCGCATGAGGTCAACACACCACTGGCTGTGATCTCCTCCTATACGCAGATGCTCACCAAGCAGCTTCGCGGCGACGAGCGTGTTTCCCCGCTGCTCGAGAAGATCACGCAGCAGACCTTCCGCGCCTCAGAGATCGTCAACGGCTTGCTCAATTTCTCGCGAACCGGCAGCACGGAATTCCGCGAAACGGACGTCAATGCCATCATTCGCGAAACCTTGACGCTGGTGGACCATCAATTCAAGACAGCACGCGTTCAGCTTGACACCTCACTGATGCCCGACCTTCCGCCAATTCTGGGCAATGCGAACAAACTGCAGCAGGTGTTTCTCAATCTGTTCCTGAACGCAAAAGATGCCATGAAGGACGGCGGAACGCTGCGCATTGCCACCGAAATCAATGGCCACGTCAGCGTCGCCATTTCCGATACCGGCTCCGGAATCGCTCCCGAGCATCTGCAGCGGATCTATGATCCGTTCTTCACCACCAAATCTGCGCCCAAACAAGGAGAAAGACGTGGAACGGGCCTGGGCTTAGCCGTGACCTACGGCATCATCCAGGAGCACGCCGGGAAGATTCACGTAGAAAGCCACCTGGGCGCCGGAACCACCTTCTATCTTGAATTTCCGATGTTGAGGAAACCCGCGCATGTCTGAGGCAACACTAGCCATTTCCGCTGCTCACCCGCCGCCACAGGCTCAAAGCGGCCAGCGAATCCTGATCATCGACGACGAAGCCGCCATTCGCGAGTCCCTGGAGACACTGCTTTCACTCGAAGGCTACTCGGTCGAGATGGCAGACAGCGGAGAAGACGGGCTGGCCCGCATCGAGCACAACAGTTACGACCTCGTCCTGCTCGACCTTGCCCTCCCCGGTAAGAACGGCCTGGAAATTCTGCAGCTCATCCGCGAGACCGAGCCGGCGCTTCCGGTGATCATGATCACCGCCTACGGCAAGGTCGACAATATCGTCGAAGCCATGCGCATGGGAGCGCAGAACTTCGTCCAGAAGCCGTGGGACAACGAAAAGCTCCTCGCCGACATACGCTCGTCCATCGGACGCTACCACGCCGAGGAAGAAAACCTGCAGCTCAAGCGCGCCCTGAAGCAGCGCTACAGCTTCTCCAACATCGTCGGCAAGAGCGAATCCATGCTGCGCATCTTCGATCTCGTTGCCCAGGTGGCCCCCAGCCGCTCCACGGTGCTCGTCCAGGGGGAGAGTGGCACCGGCAAGGAGCTGATCGCCAAGGCGCTCCACGCGAACTCCGGACGACGCGACAAGCCCTTCGTGCCCGTGAATACCGGCGCCATGCCCACGGACCTTCTCGAATCGACACTCTTCGGGCACGTAAAGGGGGCCTTCACCTCGGCCTTTTCCGGGAAAAAGGGCCTCTTCGAGGTCGCCAACGGTGGCACTCTCTTCCTCGACGAAATCGGCACCATGGGCATGGACATCCAGGCCAAGATCCTCCGCGTTCTGCAGGACCGCCGCTTTATGCAGCTCGGCGGCACGCAGGAGATCCAGGTGGACGTGCGCATCATCGCCGCCACGAACGTCGACCTCAAGCAGGCTGTCCGCGAAGGCAAGTTCCGCGAAGACCTTTACTATCGCCTCAATGTCATCGCCATCGACCTGCCTCCTCTGCGCAGTCGCCGCGAGGACGTCCCGCTTCTGGCCGCTCATTTCCTCAAGCACTACGCTCAGGAGAACAGCCTCACCGATCGTACCCTCGCTGCCGACGCCATGAGGGCGCTGGTCGATTACGAATGGCCCGGCAATGTCCGCGAACTCGAAAACGTGATCGAACGGGGCGTCGTCCTATCCTCGGGTCCAGTCATCGGCTCGGATCTTCTCCCCGGCCACCTCACCGGCAGGAACTATTCCACCAGCCTGCTTGAGCACAATCCCAACGCGTCGCTCTTCGACATTCTTGAAGACATCGAACGCCGCATCATCATCGAAAAACTCGAACGCAGCAACTGGAATCAGACCGAAGCGGCCGAGCAGTTTCGTATCCCGCTCTCAACCCTGAACCAGAAAATCAAGCGATTAAACATCGAGATCAAAAAAAGAACCAAAGAATAGTCATCAAGAAAAGAACAAAAGAATAGTCATCAAAAACCGCGCTAAAGAATGGACGCCAGGAGTGCGCCAGAGCGTAGACATCAGAGGGCGCGCTGACGAACCGGCACCACGCGGCAAGGAAGATCCAATCTGAAAGTCCGTCCGTGATAGTCTCGGCTTGAGACTGTTTTCGTTCAGATCGAGCATCAAAGACCCATGCCTTTGACCACCGTCGATGCAGCCGCCAAACGGGGAGTCGCAGCCATTCAGCAGTACTCGCTGCTTTCCGCCCGTGCTTTAGGAAACCTCTTCCGCCGGCCTTTTTACGGTGCAGACATCATCACGCAAGCCGACCTGATTGGTATTGGCTCACTCCCCATCGTCATCCTTACCGGCTTCTTCACTGGCGGTGTCCTGGCGCTGCAGTCCGCCTCCACCCTCGCCCAGTTTGGCGCGGCGGCGATCACTGGCCAGCTTGTCAGCTTCTCCATGATCAAGGAACTCGGACCAGTGCTTACGAGCCTCATGGTTTCCGGTCGCAACGCCTCGGGAATGGCCAGCGAACTGGGCTCCATGATGGTCACCGAGCAGATCGATGCCATGCGGGCGCTCGGAACCGATCCTGTGAAGAAGCTGGTCATGCCCCGTATCATCGCGACCATCATCATGCTTTTCTTTCTGACCATCATCTCGGACCTGGTCGGCATCATGGGTGGCGCGTTCGTCGCCGTGCTCATGCTGGGTCAGGATGCAAACCAATACTTCCACACCGTGTACCAAAGCCTGCAGTACCCCGACATTTTGCAGGGCCTGGTCAAACCGCTCTTTTTCGGATTCATCATCGCCACTATTGGCTGCTATTACGGCATGAGCACCCGCGGCGGCACACAGGGCGTCGGCCGTTCCACCACGCAAGCTGTTGTCGTCTCTTCCGTGTTGATTATCGCAACAGACTTTGTCATTAGCCGCTTCATGATCGGCGTATTCGGGCGATGACTGCGACTGGAACGGCTCTCGAAACCGACGTTCCGGTAAGCCAGGCATATCCGGACGCCCCGGCGGTCCGCTTTGAGGGCGTCTCCATCGAATTCGAAGGCAAGGATGTCCTGGATCAAGTCTCCTTCGAGGTAAAGCGCGGAGAAACCCGCGTCCTGCTGGGTCCGGCTGGCGTCGGTAAGAGCGTTTTGCTCAAGCTTGCCGACGGGCTGCTGAAACCCGACGCGGGCCGCATCTTCGTCTTCGGATTCGAGGTGAGCGCCATGCCCGAAGAAGAGCTATTTCGCCTGCGCGAGTCGGTCGGCATGGTCTTTCAGGAGAGCGCACTCTTCGATTCGCTCACCGTGCGCGACAATGTTGGTTATCGCCTCATCCAGGAGAACGTACCCGACGACGAGATCGACAGCCGGGTAAGCGAGGCCCTCCGCTTTGTCGAGCTGGAACACACGATGACGAAGTTGCCGTCAGAGCTTTCAGGCGGCATGCGCCGGCGGGTCGCTATCGCGCGCGCCATTATTACGAAGCCCGAACTGATCCTCTACGATTCGCCAACCGGCGGCCTCGACCCGATTACCTCCACTACCATCATCGATCTGGTCATCAAGCAGCGCGACGTCTCCGGGACAAGTTCCCTGCTGGTGACTCATCGCCTGCAGGACGCCTTCATGCTCGCGACTCACCGCTTCAACAAAGACACCGGAGAGGTCACGGCGTTAGCGAAGAAACAAATCGACCCTAGCACCAGCTTTCTCGTGCTCCACCAGGGTAGGCTGGTCTTCGACGGATCCACCCACGATCTGGTCCACTCGGACGACGACTTTCTCAAGCAGTACCTTGCCTAGATATCAGGCCTGTTCCCCCCTTTTCAGACTCCAGAAGAATCGCGGTCATCGCTGGCAAATCATAGAAACAACGATTTCCTATTTGCCGATGATCCAGGCGCAGTCCCATTTTGATCTGGTAGACTGAGCGGCGAGTTTCGCGATCATTCGTTCAATAGTTCAAATGATTTTGAAATGTGATCTCCGCCTGGAGAGAGCATGTCCAACTATCCTTTGCTGTTGAAGTCGAACCTATTGCCTGCTGTCGGGGTGCTGCAAAAGTTGCTCAACCGTGGGGGCGCCAACTTAACGGTCGATGGCGACTTCGGTCACAGGACGCGTCAAGCCGTTATCGACTTCCAGCGTCCTCGCGGCCTGAAGCACGATGGCATTGTTGGCGTTCAAACCTGGCCGAGGGTCTCCGCTGGAGCGAACCTGCCAATCATGGATTGCGTTGATATTCTAGACCGCTGCTCGTGAAAGACACAGAGACTCCGATCAGGCGCGTGGGTGGCAATCCCCGGGTGATCGGCGGAATGTGCAACGGAGTCGAGCAGGCAATCGCTATGATTCTGGCCGCATCCCCGGGAAATGTCTTTCTGCTGCGATTTCACGGCCACGGCTCACCCGGAGACGCCAGCGTGTCGACGGGACGAGGTGAACTCGATCCAAATGTGAGGGAGCGCGGAGATATCTGGAACGATCCGGGAATCATCAACACGCTCGGCAAGCTGGCTCCTATCTTTGGGCCGTACGGATGCATCCAGTTCATGCATTGCCAGACCGGGCGAGGGTCGCAGGGTCGCCTGCTGCTATCGACAATCGCCTCCGCACTTCGTGTGCCCGCCACTGCTGCCGTCAACGATCAATCCGGGTTAGGCGAGGGAAATTTGCCCTTCGGTTACACAGGTCCAACCGTTACTGCGGTCCCCTACGGAGGCACTCTTGCCGGCTGGGCGCGGAATCTGCCCGATTTTCCCCGAATGTCGGTGGCTTGAGTCATCCTCCCCTGAACCACAAAAGTGATCGTAGCCTTTTTGGGAACCGGCGCCCCGAAAAGCACAGATTCGAACCTATCTGCCACCGACGCCTTTCACGCTTTGCCCGTCGTTAATGCGCTCTGCTAACCTGAATGGTTTGAGTTTTCCCGCTGGAGCGAGCTATCTATGGCATTCAAATTCAAGGGCGTGGACTTCCTCGGCTTCGACAATTTGTTGAGCGAGGACGAACGCATGGCTCGCGACACCGCGCGCCAGTTCATCGAAGACAACCTCATCCCAATCATCGAAGAGTGCAACCGCGAAGGTCGTTTCCCTCGCGAGCTTGTCCCACAGATGGGCCAACTCGGCTTCTTCGGAGCCAACCTGCACGGCTACGGCTGCGCCGGCATGTCCAATGTCGAATACGGCCTTGTGATGCAGGAGTTCGAGCGCGGAGACTCCGGTGTCCGCAGCTTCGTCAGCGTCCAATCAGCGCTGGTCATGTATCCCATCTACACCTTTGGCTCCGACGAGCAAAAGAACTTCTGGCTCCCGCAGCTCGCCTCTGGAGAAAAGCTCGGATGCTTCGGCCTCACCGAGCCCGACTTCGGCTCTAATCCTGGAGGCATGAGGACACGTGCGCGCAAATCCGGCCACGAGTACATCCTGAATGGCGAAAAGATGTGGATCACCTCCGGGACCATCGCCGACGTGGCAGTCATTTGGGCCAAAGTGGATGAAGACGACGGCCGAGTCCGTGGCTTCCTCCTCGAGACCGACCGTCCCGGCTTCACCGCCTACGATGTGCACGGCAAATGGTCTCTGCGCGCATCAGTCACGTCAGGGCTTTCACTGCAGGATGTCCATGTTCCAGCGTCAAGCCTCATGCCCGGAACCGGCGGCATTAAATCGCCACTGATGTGCCTCAACCAGGCTCGGTATGGCATCAGCTGGGGAGCCATCGGCGCAGCCATGTCCTGCTATGACACCGCGCTGCAGTATTCGCTCCTGCGCAAGCAGTTCCGTGACGAGCCTATCGCCAGCCATCAACTCATACAGGAGAAGTTGACCTGGATGATCTCCGAGATCAGCAAGGCCCAGCTGCTCTCACTGCATGTCGGCCGGCTCAAAGATGAAGGCAAGGTCGGCCACGAGCATATCTCGATGGCCAAGCGAAACAATGTCTGGATGGCCCTCGAATGCGCCCGCATGGCCCGCGATATCCTGGGCGGAAATGGCATCACGGACGACTACCCGATCATGCGCCATATGATGAATCTGGAATCGGTGAAGACCTACGAGGGCACACACGACATCCACACGCTCATCATCGGACAAAGCGTGACCGGCATTCCGGCTTACTGAGTCGAAACCAGCCAATAGCCGCGCGCAACCCCTATCCGGGCTCCACGTCTAACGATAAGGTGGCTCTGTGGCCCATGGATTCATGTCTCCATTGCATTTGCCAAAACTGGAACGCCGACCGGAACTTGATGCCCTTCGAGGCCTCTTCCTGGTGTGGATGACGCTGACGCACCTTCCAACGCGTTTCAGCGAATTCGTCAATCAGCCTATCGGCTTTGTAACCTCCGCGGAAGGATTTGTCTTTCTATCGGCGCTCCTCGTCGGCCGCATCTATATTCGCGAGTTACTTCAGGACGAGCCCGGCGTTCACATGAGGCTCTGGAAGCGCTCCCTGAAAATCTACGGCTACCATCTGCTGATGCTGGCATTTGCGTTCACCATCGCCGCCACCTATGCGGTGCACGCGCACAAGGCAGCGCTTACAAATCTTCTCAACTTCTACCTGAACCACCCATTCGTAGCGGTTATCGGCTCAGTCCTTCTTCTCTATTGCCCGCCGCTGCTCGACATCCTGCCGATGTATGTCACCTTCCTGTTCTTCACGCCCATACTCCTGTCGGCAGCGGTGCGCTACGGCTGGCGCTGGATTCTCACCGCCAGCGCGATAGTTTGGCTCTTCGCGCAGTTCGGCCTGCGCGACGTGGTCCACAACTTCATCGTGTACCTTACGCATCTTCCCATTCCGCTGCAGGAGACCGGGGCTTTCAATCTCTTCGCCTGGCAGGGCGTGTGGATTGCAGGCCTATGGCTCGGCGCCCGATCGGCGACCGGCGAAGTGCCCCTCAAGAAGATCCCCGGATGGGCGGTTGGGATCTCCAGCGCCGTCTGTGTCTTCTTCATCGGAGTCCGTCACGGATGGTTGGGTCCGCACCTTACTCAGGAAGCGCTCGGCCTCAAGCTGGACAAGTGGCGCATCGGCCCTTTGAGGGTCGTGAATCTCGTCACCTTTACTATCGTTGGTTACTGGCTCCGGAAGTACGTGATCAAAATCGTCCAGCGCGAACCATTCCTGACCCTGGGCAAGGCCTCGCTCGAGGTTTTCTGCGCTCACCTGTTCTTCGTCTTCGTGGGACTGGCGCTGCTATATGGAGAAGTCTCGGAGCTCCACGGAGTCACCGCAATCGCGTTGGTCGTTGTGACCTTCACCGCTTTGGTCCTGGTAGCCCTGAATGAAGTACGGAAGCGGCGCCCGACTCGAAACCCATCTCAACCCGAC
Organism: uncultured Acidobacteriaceae bacterium; assembly: GCA_963724375.1. Lineage (GTDB taxonomy): Bacteria > Acidobacteriota > Terriglobia > Terriglobales > Acidobacteriaceae > Silvibacterium. The sequence continues at coordinate 87,826 of CAVRUM010000008.1, read as the reverse complement.
GGCGCACTCAGCAGCGAGACCTCAACCCCACAGCCGAAAAGCCAGCCGCTCTCCTGCGCCGAGCAGCGGCCCTGAAACCGCAACAGTAAAGGTGTCTTCGCTTCGCGTAACCGCGCGATAAAGCGTGTCCCGTTCCACCGGGACACGGCCCGCCGCTGTGATCAGCCGCATCAACTCCTGGCGCCGCATCCCCTGTGGAGTTGTCGCGCCGGCATCGTGATAAATCTTCTCTTCAATGACCGTTCCGTCGATATCGTCCGCGCCGAAACGAAGCGCTATCTGTGCAATCTTAGCCGTCATCATCTGCCAGTAGGCTTTGATATGCGGGAAGTTATCGAGCAGAAGTCTGCTCACTGCAATCTGCCGGATGTCAGTCATGCCGGTCGTGCGAGGCAGGTGGGCCAGCGGCGTATTGTCAGGATGAAATGCCAGTGGGATGAATGTCTGAAAGCCGTGCGTCTCATCCTGCAGGTCACGTAGCTTCAAAAGGTGGTCGACTCGGTCCTCGTCGTTCTCGATATGGCCGTACAGCATCGTCGCGTTCGACTTCAGACCCGCCCTATGGGCCATGCGCGCTGTGTCGAGCCATTCGTCGCCATCGATCTTGTGATCGCAGATAATATGCCTCACACGGTCGGCAAAAATCTCTGCGCCCCCGCCCGGCATCGAATCCACTCCTGCCTGCTTCAGGCGCCCCAGCGTCTCGGGAATGCCAAGCTTGGCACGCCGTGCGAGAAAAGCGATCTCGACCATCGTGAAGGCCTTAATGTGCACCTGAGGAAAGCGCTCCTTCAGGCCCTTGACCAGGTCGAGGAAGTATTCCAGCGGCAGGTCTGGATGCAACCCGCCCACGATATGAAACTCCGTGACCGCCTCTGTGTAGCCCGATGCGGCCGTCTCCCATGCCTGCTCCAGGGCCATCGTATAGGCGCCCTCACTGCCCTTCTTGCGCCCGAAGGCACAGAGCCGGCACGCGGCGACGCACACGTTGGTTGGATTTATGTGCCGGTTTACATTGAAATACGCAATGTCGCCATGGAGCTTCTCGCGCACGTAATTGGCCAACCAGCCCACAGCGAGAATATCGGGCGAACGATATAAGGCAACGCCATCCTTGAAATCGAGCCTCTCGCCCGCCTGAACCCTGGCCGCGATCGGCTCAAGTCGGGAATCGTCGGTCTGAAATGGGCGGGCTGGCGCGTTCGGGATCGTCTTCGGTTCGAAGATACTGGTCGCTGTGCTCATCAATGTCTATGATAGTCCACAAGCCTAAAGCATTTTTCGGAATTGATGTATCCGGACGCCCCCAGTTCAACCGGGTCCAGTGATTCCTGAATACCGTAATCAGAGGGCTGCACTGGGGAGAGCAGCCGTAGGTAGCGCAGCCCTCGTGGGCATTCCCGTAGACGAAAAGTAGTTTGCGGGGGCTCGTAGCTTTTGTTCAGAAGACATTCAATTGCAACATCAGGAATTTCTATTTGCCTTATCGCTTGAAATCTCTCGCCCGGTTTGCGCCTTCAGTTGTCGCGTTTTGTCTTGTCTACGCTTCTCAGGGTGCTACTTCGCAAGGTGCCGATCAGGGAAAGCCTGTTGTGTTTCCACCCGTCGCCTCCTACTCGCTGGACAAGAACAAGATCACGATTCCTGCTGACCTGGCAGGCCAGCATAACCTGTTGCTCATCTCCTTTCAGCCGGAGCAGCAAAAGGAGATCGACACCTGGATGCCGTTGGCGCAGGCTCTCCAGCACACCAATTTCAATTTTCGCTGGTACCGATTGCCCGTTTCCGAGCGCGAGAATGTCATCTTTCGCTGGTGGGAGAACTCGTCGATGCGCAGCGAGGAGACAGATCCGGAGACCTGGCCGTGGATCGTTCCCCTCTATGTGAACAAGGTTGAATTCCGCAGCGCTCTTCAGATCTCAAACGAGAAAAATGTCGTCGCCCTGCTCGTAGACAAGCAGGGACGCGTCCTTTGGCGCGCATCGGGGTCCCTTACTCCGGAAGAGCGCGCAAGTCTCACAGCGCTTGTGTCGCCCCATTAGGGTCGAGCCGCTTCTCCATCACCAAAGCGTCTAGCTTCCCCATGTAGTATCCAGGAATGCGGCCTGTTCGGCTGAAACCAATTCCACGATAAAAGCCCAGGGCCGCGGCGTTATCGGCTGCTACTTCCAGCCTCACAAGCGTCGCGCCGGCCGCGCTCAGCCGCGCCAGAATCGCGTCCATCATCATGCGCCCGAGTCCCTGCCTGCGTTTGGCGGAGCGCACATCAATTGTGATGACATGCCCAACCGGGACGCCTTTCTCCAGGTACGATTCTGCGATGGCGAAACCGAGGATTACCTTTGTCGCATCGTCTTCCGCGAGAATCGAGATCGAACCCTGGTGACTGACGTAGTAGCGTAAATCCGTGCGGGAGTAGGCAATACCCGCCTGGAAACATTCCCGGTCAATCGCAAAAAGGGCGTCGAGATCGCTGACCTCGACGCCCCTGAGTTGGATCACCGTTCGAATTATCGCTCAGCTTGAACTGGCCCGGGTATATCGGATTCCTTTGGTGCGACCACTACCCCGTCATACAGCGACGCGGCCACCAAGTGGCCGGCCACCGAATGCACCATGCGAACATTCCAACCTGCGTCCCACCACTTCCAGGTCTTATCGCTGGGATCCACGGCAAACACGAGGGTAGAATCCGCCGACGTAATGACAACCCGCTTTAGGCCCGCATCGAAGTCGACACCATCGATATTCGCGACAGGCAGCGGAATGGCAGTCCAGGTTTTACCGCGATCGTCGCTCGTAAACACTCCCTCGCGGCCCCCAAGCCACAGAGTGCCATTCGGCGAGGTCGCCAGTTCGCGGACCGTCGCGAGCTTCTCCGGCAGATTGACCGCGGTCCAGGTGACTCCAGTGTCTTCTGAGAGCTTAAGAGCCTTGCGGCTCGCGGCAAATACCGTTGCACCGTGCCCATCCACAAAGTGATAGTTCGGCTCGTCCACTACCGGGCCCGTCCAGCTCGCTCCCTTAGTTGCGCTGCGATAAACGCCTTCCGCAGTGGCCGCAAACCACACGGGACCGTTCACCGAAAGATCGTTCACCTGGACCTCTATGGTCTGCGGCTTCGACTCTTCTGTTACTTCTTTTGTAGTCTTCTTGCCTTTTCTTACGACCGTCACGGTCTTGGTCTTGACGTTCACGACCGCGCCGTCCGGCTTCCACTCCGCGCCGTCCAGGCGGAAGATTCCGTGATTGGTGCCCGCGAGGATCGCGCCATCGTCGCTCTGTGCGAGGCTGAAGATATCCCGGCCCTCGAGCCCTGAACTGCGCTGCATCCAGGTCTTGCCCCCGTCCTCGGTCACGAACACGCCGCCGTAGGTCTTATCGTTTACCACGCCCGCATACATGATCTGAGGATTCTGCGCGTCAGGCAGGAACGCCGAAACCTGCCGCTGCGAGAAGCCGCTGTTTGTAGCCCGGAAGGTTGCGAACGCATCCTCGCTCGTCAACACCCCGCTGCGGTCGGTGGCCAACATCACGTGGCGATTGTTCTTCGGATCGACATAAACGTCATTGATGATCACGTCAGGACCGGTCATCCGGCTCCAGGTCGCGCCGCCGTCCACGGTCTTGTACAGGCCCTCGGTTGTCCCTGCATACACTACCTTGTGATCGCCGGGGTCCTGCATCAGCACTCGCGTCCGCCGCGCCGTGGATGGGATGCCCTGCACCTTGTGGAACAATTCGCCGGCAGTCGAGCTCAGATAAATTCCCGAGCAGGCGCTGAGATATACCACGCTCGGCCGCGCCGGATCGATGATGATCGAAAACACATCTGAGTCGTCGATCAGCCCTTTCGTCATATTGTGCCAGGTAGTGCCGCCGTCGGTTGTCTTCCAGGGAAGATGCCATGTGCCCGCGTAAATCGTCTTGGGGTCTGCCGGGTCGATGGCGATCGATTCCACTTTGTGAATCTCGCCGCTTCCCTCCGGGCTGATCTGCGTCCAGTGAGCTCCTGAATCCGAGCTGCGGTATACGCCGCTGATCGCGCCCGCAACCAGGATCTTCGGGTCAGACGGAGCCTGAGACAACGCGCGGATGGACTTGCCCTCCATATCCGGCGTGGAACTCCACGTCGCGCCGCTATCGTGGCTGACGTAGATTCCGCCATCCGGCCGGTCGAGCCGCCAGACACCCGCAAAGATGGTCTTCGGGTCGGCGGAATCCACCAGGATGTTGTCGACCACCAAGTCATCCGTCTTACCGACTCTTGCTAGGCGCTTCCATGTTGCCCCACCATCCGTAGACTCGTAGATCCAGCTGCTGGTGGTGCCCATGTAAATGTGGGTTGGATCACCTGGATCGTAGGCAAACGCGCGCGCGTCTCCGCCCTCAGGACCGACCGAGACCCATTGCACGGTGCCGGCATGCAATGGATTTGAGGAGAGTAAGAGAAGAGCGGCGAGGCCAAGGAAGAAAGATCGCAAGATTGTTCGATTCATGTCGTTCGTACTTCACTCACTGTCTGGATGATACAGGGAAGAACACCGCTCATATCATAACGCCGCAGATACCCCTTGAATATCTGGGATGTTTCCCGGCGCCTATCCCTTTGCCTCCACACAGCAAAAAAGGCTGACCGGATAATCCGGTCAGCCTTTTTGGTTTTAGTTACCCGTGCGCCGCGATTTACTGCGGTACGCTGGCAGCCTTGGCGTGATGGGCGCTCTTGTGACGCTCAGGAAGCGGCTTTCTTACCTGAGGCTTGATCACGGACTCATCAACTGCTGTGCTGCCCGGGTAGTCGGTGTCGAAGTTGGCGCCGGCCGGTACGAGGTAGTTGTCGACCTCGTTCGTACCTGTGGTGCCTGTCCGTACCGAGATACGGCTGGCATCAATGCCCTTCTCCGTAACCAGGTAGGCCTTCGTGTTGACAGCGCGCTGCGCGGCAAGATTGGGCTCTTGCTTCGCCTTGCCCGTGGGCGGTGCTGCGTTGCCCACCACAACTATGCTGGCATCTGGTGTGCGTTGCGCGTTGAGTGCAACGTCATCCAGGCAGCCCTTCGCATCGTTGTCGACACGCGCCGGACGCCGTTTGTCATGATCGAACGTGATCGTGCACAGCTGCGACGTCTTGGCTGGTGGCGGCGGCGGTGCATTGATCGACACCTGCGTCGTGCACGACGCCGACTGACCCTTGTCATCCGTCACGGTAGCGGTTACGGTGACAGTGCCTGCCGGAGCTCCCGTCGTGGCGAGCGTCGCGGTGTTGCCCGTACCGTTGATCGTGCCGGCCGAAGCGCTGTAGCTGTAGGTGAGCGGACGGTTCTGCGGGCTTACGCCGGTCGCAGTAATCGTCGAGCTGTCACCCGGATTGACGGTGGACGGATTGGCTACGCAGCTGACCGTCGGAGGCTCGAACTGCTTGACCGTAAACTGCGCCGTGCAATCAGCCGATTCGCCAGGCTTGTTGCCCTCGGTCACGTGACCTGTAACGGTGTAGCTCCCCGGAGCCAGACTGCCGGTATCGATGTTCGCCGTGGTGGTCGTGCTGCTGACCGTCACGCCCTGACCGCTCCAGCTGTAGGTGGCCGTCTTCTTGGGATTGAGGTTTGTGGCCGTTCCCGTGATCGTGATCGGCTCGCCCGGATACACCGAACTCGGAGAGGCCGAGCAGGCGTACTGCACAGGAGGTGGTGGAATGATGCTGCCAAAATGCCACACCAAGCCGGTGCTCAGACGCGCTGTATTGGCATTGACACGGCCGCCATAGACAGGTTGAGGTCCGTGATTGACGTGGAAATATTCGTAATCAGCCTGGAAAAGCCGAAGGCCGATCCGGTGATTGAAAAACGGCAGGTTGTAGTCCAGACCACCGCCCGCTGTCAGAGCCGGGCCGACTGCCTTACGGAGCGTTGTATAGGGTGGATTGTCCGGACCTTCCCAGTCAGTGATACCTCCCAGCCCATGGACGAACGGAGTCATTCCGGATACGGGGAAGCGGAAGATAATGCCGCCCTGGACAGTGTAGCCGCCATCGTTCTCGCTCTGAGGATGGAAGCCGGCTTCGACTTGTCCGCCCACGTACTTGTTGAAGTAGTAGGCTCCGCTGATAATCGCTCCCGCGTTGACCGCGTCCATGTTGCTGGTGAAAGTCGTCCCATCCGGCAGCGACGTCTGCACACTCGCCTTCGGGGCGATATAGGAGTAGCCGGTGAAAATATCGATTCGGGAAATCGGCGCCTCTGGTGGAGCTGCCGGCGCCGTACTCTGCCCGTATAAGGCGGACGCGCAAAGACCGACGGCGCCTCCCACCAGCAGAATTCCGCTCAATTTAGTTAATGCACGAGAAAACATGCGTCTATCCTCCGCAACCATTTTGGAAGTCACACAAAAGAACTTGAGGGCTTCAGTAGATCAAGCCCGAATACTCTGTCACACCAAACCGCTCAATCGTATAGCGGTATCCAAAGTACCATACTTTAATACGCTTAGGGCACGATTTATTCAATACGTTGCCTGAACAGATACGAATAATCCACCTCTCGTTGCCAATCTGTCCCGCACATTCGACCAAATTCAGGGCTTGCCGGTGGCGTTCACTGCACGCAAAGATGTAACCAACTGAAAATAATACATCATTGCAGGTTGAATGCGCGCTTCAGGCTGCCCCTCTCGTGCTGAATCTTTTCCTGGAGAAGCGTTATCGCGTAAAGCAACTGTTCCGGGCGCGGCGGGCAGCCCGGAACATAAATATCAACCGGAATCACTTGGTTGACTCCCTGCAGTAGTGCGTAATTGTTAAATACTCCGCCCGAAGTCGCGCACGCGCCCATGGAAATTACCCATTTCGGTTCCGGCATTTGATCGTACAGACGGCGAATGACCGGGGCCATTTTCTGCGATACGCGGCCCGCAACAATCATCAGATCCGATTGCCGCGGAGATGGGCGGAACACCTCAGCTCCAAATCTCGCCAGGTCGAAGCGGGATGCGCCCATAGACATCATCTCGATGGCGCAGCAGGCCAGCCCGAAGGTCATCGGCCATATCGAGCTTTTACGCACCCAGTTAATCGCGGCATCGAGCGAAGTAAGAAAAATGCCCTCCGGCTGATCGTAGCCGTAACTCACTTCCTGTAGTTTTTCGCGATTTTTGCCGCTGCTCTCCAATGCGCCGAATAGATACCGGTCCTGCATTGCTTCGCTCATATCCTCCAATATACCGCGTCTTGTGTTTTCTATAGATTGAGAAATGATTCCGTCATAAAAAGAACACCGCTTCTCGTGCTCGGCAAGCGGTGCGATGCAGCCTCCGCTCCCGGCTCATTGTCAAAGCGTCAACTTTGCCCGGGCCCGTCATGAACAATCCCTTGCGTGCTCCACGCCAGCGAGAATTCACGTCGTCTCGGCGCAAAAGCTTCGGCGATGATGCCTCGAGTACGCAATTCCCTGTTTGCCAATCTCGAAAAATATGTAAAAGTATCTCAATCCCGTACGAATCCTTGATGCCGGGTCGCCAACCCTGGGAATTGAATCAGCAATTCCAGTGAGGTCCGTTTTTATTTACGGCCCTTGATCTGATGCCAAAGTACCGCCAGTACGCGGCAATGTTTTCGCAACCTATGGTTCGGAGAGATATGCGCCGTTACATTCTCAGCAGCTTGATGGTATTGACTCTGTGTTGCACTCCGGTCGTGCTCGCCCAGACATCCGCAGCCCCGCCCGCCCCCGATCGCATCAGCAAACTCGAAGCTGCGGTCGCTCAATCCCAGTCCTCGGCCGACAATGCCTGGATGCTGACAAGTGCCGCGCTGGTCCTGATGATGACCGGCCCCGGCCTTGCGCTCTTCTATGGCGGACTGGTGCGGAAGAAGAACGTTCTCTCGGTGATGATGCAGAGCTTCGCCATGATGGCCATCATCAGCATTCTCTGGCCGATTCTGAACTACAGCCTTGCTTTCGGACCGGGTACGAGCTTCATCGGCGGGCTCCACAATGTCTTCCTTCACGGTGTCGGTCTGGCGCCCGATCCCGACTATGCTGCCACAATTCCGCTGCAGACCTTCATGGTTTACCAGCTCATGTTCGCCATCATCACGCCGGCGCTGGTCACTGGAGCCTTCGCTGAGCGCATGAAGTTCAGCGCCATGGCCACCTTCCTGACGCTGTGGTCCATCGTCGTCTACTCACCCATGGCCCACATGGTGTGGGGCAAGGGTGGACTGCTCAATGCTTCGCTCGGCGGCCGCTTCCCCTGCCTCGATTTCGCCGGCGGCACTGTCGTGCACATCACCTCTGGAGTCTCCGCATTAGTCTGCGCTCTTTACCTTGGCAAGCGCCTCGGCTATCCCAAGGAGCCCATGCCGCCGCACTCCGTCGTGCTCAGCTTCATCGGCGCGTGCCTGCTTTGGGTCGGATGGTTCGGATTCAACGCGGGCAGCGCTCTCGGTTCCGGACCGCTCGCCACCAGTGCGTTCGTCAACACTCACTTCGGAGCCGCGGCCGCAGCCCTGAGCTGGGCCGTCGCCGAGTGGATCCGCAACGGCAAGCCAAGCGCGCTCGGCGCCATCTCCGGGTCGGTTGCCGGACTCGTCGCCATCACCCCCGCGGCCGGCTTCGTGCAGCCCATGTCGGCAATCGTCATCGGACTCGCCGCCGGCGCCTTCTGCTATTTCATGGTCATCAAGGTCAAGGCCTGGTTCGGTTACGACGACTCACTCGACGCCTTCGGCGTGCACGGCGCGGGAGGCACCCTCGGAGCGATTCTCACCGGCGTCTTTGCCTCAAGCCTTATCAATCCCATCTTCAAGGACCCCAAAACCGGTGTCGCCCTTCCCTCCGGCGCCATCGAGGGCAATTGGAAACAGATAGGCAATCAACTCATGGGAGTCGCAATTGCCTGGGTCATCTCCATCGTCGGAACACTTATACTGCTCAAGATTGTCGACGTCACGATCGGCCTGCGTGCGACCCCTGAAGATGAAGTGGAAGGGCTCGACCTCACGCAGCACGGCGAGGAAGGATATGACTTCGCCAACTGATTCGTGCAACACTGTTACTTCTTAAAATTCTTTGGGATCGAAGCCATGCACAAGATCGAAGCGATAATCCAGCCCTCCAAGCTGGATGCGGTCAAAGATGCTCTCGTCGAAATCGGCATTGAGGGCATGACCATCCTTGAAGCACGCGGCCACGGCCGTCAGAAAGGCCACACCGAGTTCTATCGTGGCCGCGAATACACCGTCGATCTCCTGCCAAAAGTAAAGCTGGAAATCGTAGTGTCCGACGAGCTGGTCGAAAAAGCCGAGCAGGCGATCCTCTCTTCGGCGCGCACCGGCAAAATCGGAGACGGCAAGATATTTCGCTCCAGGATCGACGAGGCCATCCGGATTCGCAACGACGAGCGCGGCCCCTCCGCACTCTAAGCGCTGATTTCGCACGCATCGAGGACTCACTGAACGGGCCGTCCTCAAGCGGCAAGAATCGAGCAGACGAATCGTCGTACCCAGGCGTCGCCGGCTCGCCATAACTCTACTCGGAGAGCTTAGCTGACCGCGAATGACCGCCCATGCGTCATCCCTTACGCAACTCCGCGACCTGTACCAGCAGGAGAGCGTCGAGTTACGCCAGGCCTTTGAGCGCAGCGGAGATGGTGCAGCTGCGATTCGCCGCCGCGCCGCCACCGTCGATAATCTCGTCCGCCAGATCTGGAGCAGCGTCGGCGAAAATCCGGAGCGCCTCAATATCGCGCTCGTTGCCGCCGGCGGCTTTGGACGCAAAGAGCTCTTCCCTTACTCCGATGTCGATGTCCTTTACCTCTGCGCGAACGACAGCGTCGAGCACGACTGCCATGAAACCATCCGGAGTGCCACACAGGCCATGTGGGACGTCGGCCTGCGCGCAAGCCCCGCTACGCGCACCCTCAAGGAATGTGACCGCGTCGATCCTGACAACCTCGAGTTCACTATCTCACTTCTCGACCGCAGGTTCATCACCGGCGACTCCGCCCTTTACAAACGCCTGGAAACCGATATCTTGCCCACTCTCGCCCTCCGCGAATGGGACACCATCGTGCAGAACCTCGCGGAAATGGCGCGCGCTCGCCACGCCAAGTATGGCAACACCATCTTTCATCTCGAGCCCAACATAAAAGAGTGCCCCGGCGGCCTGCGCGACTACCATCTCGCCCAGTGGCTCACGCTCCTCTCCGCGCTCCAGGCGGAAAAGGCATGGCCGAAACCTGCGGGCAACGCCTTCTATGGAACCCACAACGATCGCGAGTCGGCCTTCGATTTCCTGGCTGCGGCGCGATGTTTCCTGCACTATCGCAATCGCCGGGACGACAATACTCTCGACTGGCACGCACAGGACGAAGCTGCTGCCAAGAGCATCGGTCTTGAGACCCTCGGCTCTGCCGACCCCGCCTACTGGATGCGCACCTACTATCGCCACGCGCGCACCATATACCGGCGCGCGTCTCTTCTCATCGATGATCTGCCGCCAGTGCGGCGCTCGTTTTATAAGCAGTTTCGACGCAAGCGCACACCCATCGCCGGCACCGATTTCTTCCTCGAGCACGGGCGCCTCGATCTCGATGACTCAGCAACCGACATCGATGGCGACGCCATCCTTCGCATCTTCGGACAAATCGCGCTCCACGGTTACAAGTTGAGCCAGAACGCCGAAGACCGCATCGCTGAGAGTCTGCCCGTCCTCGCCGTTCAGATGCCCGAAGGCCCCTTCCTCTGGAACTGCCTGCGCGAGGTGCTGCTCGGCCCCTATGCCGCCCACGCTTTGCGAACCATGCACGCGCTCGGCATCCTGGAGTTGCTGATCCCGGAATTTCACGGCATCGATTCGCTGGTCATCCGCGACTCCTACCACCGCTATACCGTCGACGAGCACACCTTCCTCGTCATCGACAACGTTCATCTGCTCCGCCAGCCGCACCACGACTGGGAGAAGCGCTTCTCAACCCTGCTCCCGGAGATCGACCGCCTCGACCTCTTTTTCCTCGCCGTGCTCATGCACGATACCGGCAAGGCGCGCCGCACCGGAGATCACGCCAGTCAAAGCGTCGAATTCGCCGAAAGCGTCTTCGCCCGCCTCGAATTTGATCCCGAAGAGCGGGAAGTCGTGCGCCGCCTCATCCGCAATCACCTCGAAATGTCCACGGTGATGCGCCGCGACATCTTTGCGACCGAGACCATCCGCGCCTTCGCCGAAAAGGTAGGCTCGCAATCCCAGCTGAAAATGCTCACCCTCATGACCTATGGCGACATAAAATCCGTCGCCCCTGACGCGCTGACGCCGTGGAAGGCTGAAAATCTCTGGCAGCTTTACATGGGGGCGTCGAACTTCCTCGACCGCAGCGTTGACGAGGTCCGCTACCACGCTGACGATGATCCCACCCTGCTCAATCGAATCGTCGCGCACGTCCCCGATCGCCCCGCCGAGTTGCGCAGCTTCCTCGAAGGCCTCCCGCAGCGCTACCTGCAGACCCGCCAGCCGGACCTGATCCGCAGCCACTTCATGATGTCCCTCGATCTCGTTACGGACCCCGTGCAGCTGGCCTTTCGCACCGTCCGCCATCTCAATGAGGTCACGCTCATCACCGGCGACCGACCTCTCCTTTTTGCCGACATGGCCGGCGTCCTCTCCGCCTGGGGCATGAACATCGTCAAGGCTGACGCCTTCTCGAACGCCGCCAGCATCATCGTCGACACCTTCCAGTTCACTGACCCATTTCAGACCCTCGCCCTCAACCCTTCCGAGATCGAGCGCTTCCTCCAGAGCATCCGTGACGTCGCTGCCCGGCGGGTGCCCGTGGAAAAGCTTCTGCAGGCGCGAAGCCGTTCCAGCCGGCACTCCCAGCCCAAAGTCTCTGTCGGGACGCGCCTCGAATTCGACAACGAATCCTCGTCTCACAGCACATTGCTTCAGGTCGTCGCGCAGGACACCGTGGGCCTGCTGCGCGAAATTTCGCGGACCTTTGCCGTAAGCGGCTGCAACATCGAAGTCGCATTGATCGATACGGAAGGAGATATGGCTATTGACGTCTTCTATCTCACCGCCGCCGGACAAAAGCTCAGTGAGAATGAGCAACAGACTCTCGCCGGCGCTCTCAAGCAATCAATCGAGCGGCTCGAGAAGCAGTCCTGAGGGCTAACCCAAAACGCCCTTCCATCTCTACTTCAGATACGCCCGCACCAGATCGATCAGGTCCTCGGCAAGTTCGGTCGGCGCCACCGAAGTTTTTTCGGAAATCATCATGTGGTTCCGGATATGGTCCTCGAGCACCTCGGCCATAAGGCTGTTGATGCCGCCGCGGACATTCGCCAGCAGCATCAGCACATCGGCGCAATCGTCTCCAGTCGATAGAGATCGCTCGATCGCGTCCACCTGGCCCCGAATCCGCCGGATTCGCGCCACAAGCTTCTGCTTGTCGCGTTCTGTGTGAGACATGCTGATTTTTTCCTTTCACTATATCCTAGGGGGATATAGTATACTGGGCAATCGCTGGTTTGAACCCATAAAAACCCTTATTTCATAGCCATTGTTAACGTATGTTAACAACCGCTGGATACGATACACGCACCATGAGAGTCGGAGCTCAATCTTTCATACGACCCGTGTAATCCGGCCCCGTACGGCGCTTATTGGAGGACGCCCTGCGTTTATTCGCCCTGACTCCCTGCCTGTTGCTCTGCCTGCAAGCGGCTTTTGCACAGTCATCCGCGTCCCTGCCCAGCGCGCCCGCCCCTGTCGTTCCGCAGCTGCGGAGTCCTGCGCTGGGACTCGTTCCCCACGCGGACACCGCTGGCGGCAGCTTCGATCTGGCGCAGACGCAGGCCGCCGACACGGCCCCCGAAGCCTCTTCATCGGAGTCGGTCACCGTCTTTCCCCACCCGGACAACACCCGCTATTACCTGGGCGGACAGGCCAACAGCATCGCCCAGGTGAACGACAATTTTCATTCTCCGTACACCGGCCCGAACAGCTTTCTCCCCGCCATCGAGCCCAAAGTATCCTTCCTCGGCACCTTCTACTCGGCAGTACAGCCCCACAAAAATCTGCGCTACAACACCGATCTCATCCTCGACGTTGAAAGTGCCGGAGGCCGCGGCCTCAGCCAGGCGCTCGGCCTTGCTGGATTCACTAATCTTGATGTCGTCCGCAATCCCAATCTCGGCTATGCACCCTACCTCGCCCGCGGACAGATTCACCAGACCATCGGCCTCACGAACGACATGGTCGATGCCGAGCGAACACCGCTGAGTCTCGCTACCAAGGTTCCCGCCCGGCGCTTTGACTTCCGCATCGGCAAAATGACGATGCCTGATCTGTTCGACGTCAATCCGGTGGGCAGTGACAGCCATCTCCAATTCACCAATTGGACTGTCGACAACAATGGCGCCTGGGATTATGCCGCCGACACGCGCGGCTACACCTACGCCGCCGTTCTCGAGTACGACGACGAGATCCACCACTGGCATGCCCGCTATGGCTTCGCGGCCATGCCGACAGTAGCAAACGGTCCCGATCTGGACTGGGCCTTCTCTCGCGCCCACGGTCAAAACATGGAGTTCCAGCTCGATAAGTCATTTATCCCTGGCAGACACGGCGAAACGCGCATCCTGAGCTTTGTCAACAAGGCTCACATGGGCATATACAAGGACGCGATTAACAACTATCTGACCGGAGTGACCCCGACACCGGAGATTGCATACAATGCACCGTTCGGAACCGTGAAATATGGCTTCGGCTGGAATAACTGGCAGGAATTGACATCAAACCTCAGGATCTTCAGCCGCTTCGGATGGAACGAAGGTGAGCATGAGTCCTTCGCCTACACCGAAGTAGATCAGACCGTACTCTTCGGCGGCGACTACAACTTCTCCCGTTGGCATTTGCCGAACGACAAGCTGGGAGTCGCCTTCGTAAGCAACGCCATCAAGAAATACCACCAGCTTTACCTCGGCTACGGCGGCCTCGGATTTCTATTGGGAGACGGACGCCTCAATTACGGGCGCGAGAACATCGTGGAAACCTACTACAACCACCACATCTACTCGGGACTGTTCGTTGCAGTCCAGCTCACCCACATCGACAGCCCTGGCTACAACCGCGACCGGGGTCCGGTCTGGGTGCCGGGCGTCCGCGCCCACGTGGATTTCTGAAAGGCGACTCGAACGCCCGATTTTGAGTGCGCTACTTGCCCGGCCCGATCGCCTTCTCGAGTTGCGCAATCTGCTGCTTCATTAGATCCGCATTCGGCCCGGCAGGCGTATAGGTGAGGCAGTTCTTCAGATGTTCGAGCGCCTCCTCCAACTGCCCCCTTGAAGCCTGAATCACGGCCAGCAACTGCTCCGTATTCGGCGCAAGACGATGCTGGGGATCCATGGCCAGAGACTTCTTCGCGCTCTCCTCTGCCACGTCCGTCTTGCCCAGGTTGAAGTTGCCGACAGCACTGTAGTACCAGATCTGCGCAGTGCCTGCGGGATCGAGCTTCAGATAGTGGTCCGCCGCGTCCGCAACTTCCTGCCACTTCTTCTGCGCTGCGGCCAGCTCGGCAATGGGCTCATATGGCAGAACGAACTGCGGATCGGCGGCAGCGGCCTTTTCAAATGACGCCAGCGCGTCCTCCGGCTTCGATTTCACCTGCAGCTTGCCGAGTTGGTACCACGCTTCGGCAAATTTCGGATCGGTCTGCACGGCCTTCTGCAGGTCGTGTTCTGCGCCGCTCGGATTGTTGCTCATCGCCTCGGAACGCGCCTTTTGGAACTTCTTCATGGCATCCGGAGGAGCTTCCGCCGTAGTCGCGCTCACTCCGTATCCTGAAGCATGCTCGTCGAGATGCAGCGTGATCGTGCCGATATTCGGATCGTCTGTCAGGTTCCCGTTTGCAATGGTCAACACCGAAGAACGGAACCCTGCCAATGTGGCCCTCACCTGGCAGCCCACTACATCCGCAGCGGTCAGCGGCTTGGGGCCCGCCTGCGGAACAAGCTCGGAACTCGTCTTGATGCGTCCCGAATCCTGTATGGCGAAATCACCCTTCCCATCGGTTTGTGTGCTGTATTTCACCACGCCGTTGCAGTCCACGACGACTGGGACTGGGTCCCACGGCAAAGCCCCGCCATCGACAGCGACTTTGCCCGCAAAGTACATCCCGCCGTGCTGGTGTGACAGCGTCTGGTCGAAATTGGCATCTTTCCCGAAGCCGCTCGACGCCTCTGGACCTTTGGTTGCATTGGCGGCCCCGGCGGCTGCCGCTGCGCCTCCTCCAGCCTGCGCAAACGCCGCTGTGCTTGCCGCGACTACGGTTATCGCGGTGATCAAAAGTTTCACTTTCATGCTGCACCCTTGAGCAAGAATTATCTGCTGGGAGAGGTACGTTGAAAAGCCCGCTCCATCCGGACACATCGAAACGGAACCACGCGTTAGACGGAAATCACATCCGGTGAGTTGCACGCCTGCCACAATTGGCATTCTTCGGGTCTGCTTCTCCTGCGCCGTGAACTCTGTGCTCTGTTCCCCGTTACTCATCCTGCTCGCGCAGCTTCGCAATCACGCTGAAGTCTTCGAGCGTCGTCGTGTCCCCTTTTATCTCGCCGCTCGTGGCCAGTTCCCGCAACAAACGCCGCATGATCTTGCCCGACCGCGTCTTCGGCAGCTGGTCGGTGAACCGCAGGTCGTCGGGACGCGCCAGGGCTCCGATCTCTTTTGCCACCCACGCCCGCAATTCGTCCTTCAGCTCTGGCGACGCTTCATACCCGCTCTCCAGCGTCACAAACGCCGCGATCGCCTGGCCTTTCATCTCGTGCGGACGCCCCACAACCGCCGCCTCCGCAACCTTCGCGTGGGCAACGAGCGCCGATTCGATCTCCATGGTTCCCAGCCGGTGCCCGCTCACGTTGATCACGTCATCGACGCGCCCCATCAGCCAGTAATAACCGTCCTTGTCGCGTCGCGCCCCGTCCCCCGTAAAGTACGACCCCGGAACATCGCTCCAGTATTGCTTCTCATACCGCTCGGGATCATTGAAGATCGTCCGCGCCATCGACGGCCACGGCTTGCGTATCACCAGGAGCCCGCCGTGGCCCTCCGGAACCGGTTCCCCAGATTTTGTAACCACTTCAGGCACAATTCCAGGAAAAGGCCGCGTTGCTGAACCCGGCTTCGTCGGAATCGCTCCCGGCAGCGGAGTGATCATGATCGCTCCCGTCTCCGTCTGCCACCACGTATCCACAATCGGACACCGCCCCTTGCCGATCACCTCGCGATACCACATCCACGCCTCGGGATTGATCGGCTCGCCCACCGTCCCCAGCAGCCGCAGGGACTCCAGACTATGTTTCTGCGGATACTGGTCTCCCCACTTGATAAACGCCCGGATCGCCGTCGGCGCCGTATAAAAGACCGTCACCTTGTGCTCGTCGATGATCTTCCAGAAGCGGTCGAAGTCCGGATAATTCGGCGCGCCCTCATACATCAGTGTCGTCACGCCGTTCTGCAGAATCCCGTAGACGACATAGGAATGCCCCGTCACCCACCCGATATCTGCCGAGCACCAATAGACGTCGTTCTCCTTGAGGTCGAAAACCAGCTTGCTGGTCAGGTACGTCTGCACCGAATACCCGCCCGTCGTATGCACCAGCCCCTTCGGCTTGCCCGTCGTACCCGATGTGTACAGGATGTACAGTGGATCCTCCGAATCCAGCTCCTCCGCTGGACAATGCCCGTCCACCTTTGTGGTCAGGTCATGCCACCAGACATCTCGCCCCTCGCGCATCTCCACCGGCGACCCCGATCGTCTGTACACAACCACATGCTTCACCGACGGACAGCTCTTCATCGCCTCGTCCACTGTCGCCTTGAGCCGCACTTCGCTGCCGCGACGATAAGACGTGTCCTGGGTCACAATCGCCACACACTGCGCATCGTTTACTCGATCGACAATCGCGTTGGCCGCGAACCCCCCGAAAATTACCGAGTGGACAGCACCGATCCGCGCACATGCCAGAATCGCGATCGCCAACTCCGGCGTCATCCCCATGTAGACCGCGACTCGGTCACCCTTCTTGATCCCAAGCGACTTGAGCGCATTGGCGAATTTCTCCACCTCCGCGAGCAGTTCTCCAAAGCTCAGCTTGCGCACCTCGCCCGGCTCACCCTCCCAGATAATTGCCGTCTTCTCGCCCTTGCCGTCCTTCACATGGCGGTCGAGACAGTTGTAGGAAATATTGATCTTCCCGCCCACAAACCACTTCGCCCATGGCAGCTCCCAATCGAGAACCTTGGTCCACGGCGCAAACCAGTGCAGCTCTCGCGCCGTGCTCTCCCAGAATCCCTCCGGATCGGCGACCGACCGGGCGTAAAGCTCTTCGTACTCTTCCAGGCTTTTGATATGCGCCTTCTTCGCAAACTCCGGCGGAGGCGGAAATATGCGGTTTTCGCGGAGAATTGAATCAAGATCCTGGTCTGTGGTGGCGGTTGGAGATGCCATGCGCGCGCTGACCTGCCTTTGCAGTGAAAGAAATGCGGAACTGGCGGGCGAAATGCCGCCACGCTCACACACTAACGGGTGAGATAAACGAGGCGCAAGCGTCTCAGACTTGTGATCCTGAGGCTGGTCTGCAGCGAACGCGACAGACTAGCCGAAGGATCTGCTTTTGACCTCCTGCGACACAACGCACTCCGCGCGAAACGATAAACTGAATCTTTGCCTCTGACAGAATGAACAATCCCGACAACCAAAAGCCTCGCATCCTCGCTGTCATTCCCGCACGTCTAGGCTCAACCCGCCTTCCCCGCAAGGTCCTGCGCGAAATTGCCGGACAGCCGATGATTGGATGGGTCTATCGCGCCGCGCGCGCCTGCCCCCGCCTCGACCAGGTCCTCATCGCCACCGACTCCGAAGAGGTCCTCGCCTTCGCCCAGGAACACAGCCTGCCCGCTGTCTTCACCCCTGAGGATTGCCCCAGCGGCACCGACCGCGTCCACGCCGTCGCCGAGTCAATCCCGGCCGACATCTACGTGAACATCCAGGGCGATGAGCCTCTGGTCCGTCCCGAGCATCTCGACGCGCTGCTCGAACCGATGACACGCTCAGAAGTCCAGGTCACCACCCTTGCGACCCCCTGCTCGCCCGCTCAGATACAAAACCCCAATGCCGTAAAAGTAGTCACCTCCGCCGACGGCCGGGCCCTCTACTTCTCGCGCGCAACCATACCCTACGACCGCGACAGCACCGGCGGAATCACCTACCGCAAACATCTCGGAATCTATGCCTACCGCAAGGCCGCGCTCCAGCGCTTTCCGAAGTTGCCCCCCAGCAAACTCGAAGCAGCCGAGAAGCTCGAGCAGCTGCGCTTCCTCGAAAACGGCATCGACATCTATGTCGCCGACACTCCTTATGACACCATCGGAGTCGACACCGAAGAGGACCTGCGATCCGTAGAGGCCATCCTCCGCCCCTGATCAATCAAGTGGGTGGCTGTAGATGATCAAGAGGTTGTTCCGATTTCGGAGCGGCTGATGGGCGGCTTGTAGTTGAGGCTACCATGGGGTCTTTCTCGGTTGTAGTAGTCGGTCCAAGGCAGCAAGTGAGCATCTCTTTGCTGGGAGTCGGACCAGTGTTTGGCATAAGCCCATTCGCGTAACGCGGTCTGTATGAATCGCTCGGCCTTTCCGTTGGTTCTGGGTGTGTAAGGTCTGGTGCGGCTGTGTTTGATTGCCATCTGCTGGCAAGCGTGACGGAACCGAGTGGAGCGATAGCTAGAGCCGTTGTCGGTCAGCAGCGCGCGCACGGCGATGCCCTGGCGGGCGAAGAACTCGACGGCCGAGTTCAGGAAGGCGATGGTGGTTTCAGCCTTCTGATCGGGCAGCATTTGGGTGAAGGCCATACGTGAGTGGTCGTCGACGGCCACGTGCAGAGCCAGGAAGCCTGGATGTTCCTTTTTGCCGCGCAGCCTGCCATCGCCGCGCAGCGAGACCTCGCCGAAGCGTGTCATGCCCTTGATGTCCAGGTGCAGCAGGTCGCCGGGCCGTGGATGCTCGTAGCGTTGCACCGGAGGCGGGGGATTCAGATCGCGCCACCGGCTCAGTTTTGCCCGGCGCAGGATGCGGCTGACCGAAGCCGGACTCAGGCCGGTGCGGCGAGCAATCTGGTAGCCGGGCATGTGCCGGCGACGAAGTGCAAGTACCTTTTCCACTAATAAGGAACTGATCTGCCGCGGGCTGCGGCGCGGACGCGAGCTGCGATCGACAAGGCCAGCTGGGCCAGACTGCCGATAACGGCCCGCCCATTTGGCTGCTGTCTTGACGCTGACACTGAACCGGGACGCTGCCGACCCCAGCCTTATGCCATCTTCAATCACCATGCGGGCCAGCCGCTCTCGACTCACCGCCGTCCATGGGGCATTCTTGTGATAGTCCATTCGGTCTCCTGAGTTACTGCTTGCTCGTCACAAACAGCTTCTCCGGTCCTGATCGAATGGACAACCTCTTGAAAGATCACAGGTGCCCCACAGCTCGCCTTTAGCTTGCCGAAGGGGCTGGATTTTCGGACGTGGTTCGCTTTTTTGAGCTCTGAGCTCTGCGCTCTGAATGCTGCCTTGACCTACCCTGTCAGCTCTGTCCCCCGCGACTCCCGCCCGAATGACGTGGCCAGCGCGAGGCAGCACGCCACCACGAGCACCGTGAACGCCAGCACCTTGCCATAGCCGCCAAATCGCTCCGCCGCCCGCGCCTGGATTACCGAGTTGCGCGATGTGATCAGGTTGCCAAGCTGATATGCCAGCCCCGGAAACGTCGCCCTCACTGGCCCCGGAGAAAGCTCGCTCAGGTACGCCGGCACCACGCCCCATGCGCCCTGCACCATAAACTGCATCAGAAACGCCCCCGCCGCCAGCACATACAGCGAATGCGCCAGCGCATAGAACGGAATCATAGGCAGAGCCAGCAGCGCCGCCATGATGATCGTCCGCTTGCGCCCGAACCGCTCCGACAGCCCTCCAAAGAAGACGCCTCCCAGCAGCGCGCCCACGTTGTAGACGATCCCCACCGTCCCCGTCAGCGCCGCAGAGAATCCGTGGTCTCTCTCCAGAAACGTCGGATACAGATCCTGCGTCCCATGCGAAAACGCATTGAAGCAGGTCATCAACAGCACGATAAACAGAAACGTCGGGAGGTGCTCCAGCGTCGATCTCGCCAACACGTTCGTGTGATGCTTCTTCGCCCCCCCACCTCGTTCCCGCCACACAGGAGACTCCTCAACCTTCAACCCGATGTAGAAGACCAGCAGCGCCGGCGCGGCTCCCACGATGAACATCCCCCGCCAGTCCACCATGTGCCCATGCCAGCTCATTCGCGCAAAGATCGGAAAGAGCAGCGCATACGCGGCCGCAGCCATCAGGTATCCGACCGCGTACCCCTCCTGCAGCAGCCCGGAAAAGAAGCCTCGGCCCTCCTTCGGAAGCGTTTCGAAGGCCAACGCTGCCCCTACGCCCCACTCGCCGCCCATCGCAATCCCAAAGAGAGCGCGGAGCCAATACAACCCATGCAATGACGTTGCAAACGCACACGCCAGCTCGAAGAACGAATAGCAAGCGATATTCAGCATCAGCACCGGACGCCGGCCATATCTATCCGCGAGAGCGCCGAAGAGCAGCGCCCCGACCGGACGGAACGCGAGCGTCAGAAACAGCGCCTCCGCCACCGCCGAAGGCTTGGCTTGAAAATCCCGCGCGATCGATGAAACGCAGAAGACTAGGATGAAGAAATCGAATGCGTCGAGGGACCAGCCAAGGAAGCACGCGGTAAACGCGTGACGCTGGTGCGGGCTCAGGCTCCGGAAGTGACGCAACATGAATTAGGACGGACGCCGCGCCGCGGCACTCCCCGAGCTTATCAAAGGAGTGGCGAATCGAAGGAAAGCGATTTTGTAGGGTCTGTGCTATAGAAGCAACGCTATGGCCGGCTTTATCGCGAGCCCGTCTTTTCCGTCGTTCCGCTGTTCGCGAGCTGCTCCGCCTGGTCCAGGTCCTTGGCGCGCTTGTGGATCTGATGGTGCAGGCAGTAAAGCGCCAGCTCGAGCCGATCCGAAACGCCCAGCTTGTCATAGATCTTGCGCAGGTAGTTCTTGATCACCTGCTCGGTCGTGCCCAGCTGGAACGCGATCTCCTTGTTCCGCTTGCCCTGCGTGATGCACGCGATAATCGCCAGCTCTTTGGGAGAAAGCCGAGGCTGCGATTTCGGATTCGTGATCGCAGTGGCCTGCGAACGGTACGCCTCGATCACCCAGGTCACGCTCTGGTTATCGATCCATGTCTCGCCAGCACCGATCTTGCGCACGCATTTGACCAGCAGGTCGGGCGAGATCGACCTCGGGATGATGCCCCGCACGCCTCGACGGTACAGCTCGACCGTGTTCGCCTCATCGGCGCCTGCCGTCTGCACGATGACTTTGATCTCGGGCGCAACCCGCATAATCTCCGGAATCGCGTTTGTGGATCCTGCGATGAGGCTGCTTTCGAGCAAAAGGATATCGGCCGGGTGGCGCTCTAGCGCCGAATGCAGATTCTCCAGCCGGTCCACCTGGGCAACGACGCGCAGATCTTCCTCGAGGCCGAAGACCTTCCGCATCCCTACACGATAAATTGCCTGCGAATCCGCAAGAATGATGCGGATCCCTGCCTTATCCTGCGCGCTGGGGGAAACCTCGCGGGAAACTTCTTCATTACTTCCTTGAATCACGTCGGCCATAACTTATTCTTCTTGTGCCGTAGCACTTATTGAAAACTGTACTCATCAATCACTGCGGCGGCGTAGGTAACCCTGGGTCTCCGGTATGAGCGCACTACTCTGCCTGTGCAATGCACTGCTGCCGTCTCGTTCGGCGCTATCGCCCCTTCCGGTATCTGAATCAGGAACTCCACCGCCGTCCCCGGCGGGAGCCATTCATTCAGGCGCAGCAAGACTCCGTTCGCAGAGATATTATCGGTGGTCGCTTCGTATTCCTTTTCGTCCGCCATCAAGTGCACCGGCAGGGAAAGCGGAAACCGGGGAGCACACCGCGTCCCCGTCTTGGCCTCGCGTTGCAAACGATGAATAGGCAATGAAGAAATTTCCAATTGCACCTTGTCGGTACGCAAACCCATAAAATCGACCCCCCGCTTTGCTTAGGTTATCCGATTGACGGCTGCGTCCAAATTACCAAAGTTTACTCTGACGACAAAGGTAACAGAAAAGCGGACTTTTGCTAGGAAATTCCTCTGCAACTTTTGTGTGCATCACACCTCCGATGCAACCAATTCCCAGCCTTTGTTTGCAAGGGATTCACCTTATCCAGAAGCTGCTTCACACCCGTTGCGGATGATCGGCCGGAGCCTTTGAAAGCCCGCAGTTGCCTGATTTCGCGGGGGTCGAGTCGGGGTATACCCTATTGGCGTGATTCCGTCCCTCCGGCAGGACTTCAATTCGCGCTTCCGTCCTGAGACCTACCGTGCATTTTTGCGCAACCTCGACGCGTGCGTCCGTACCCACATCAGCTTTCGTGTCGCCGAAACCCCGATCTTCGTGCCCCGCGAGTTGCTCGAGGAAATGGCGGCGGTCGGCGCAGATCTCACCCACCAGCTTGTGGGCGATGCGGCATACCTGGCTCAATCCCGCAAAGCAATCCCTGAGGCATACTGCGCGGCCGATGAGACGCCGCACCCTCACTTCATGACCGTCGACTTCGGCCTCGTGCGCGAGCCCGGCGGCCGCCTCGCACCGCGCCTGGTAGAGCTCCAGGCCTTCCCGTCCGTCTACGGTTACCAGTTTGTCCTCGCCGAAAACTACCGCACCGCTTTCGGCCTCGACCCCTCCCTCGACATCTTCTTTAATGGACACACGGAAGCCAGCTTCTGGAAGCTCATGCACCGCGTCATCACCCGCAGTCACCACCCTGAGAATGTCGCACTTACTGAGGTCGACCCGCAGCACCAGAAGACCCTGCCCGACTTCAGGGTCACTGCCGACCGTCTCGGCATTCGCGTCGTCGATATCGCCGATGTCATCCCCGAAGACCGGCCCGGCAAGCTGCCGCGCCTTTGCTATCGCGACGGATCGAAACTCGTCCCCATCCATCGCATCTATAACCGCGCCATCGTCGACGAGTTGATCCAGAAGAAGGTCCAGCTCCAGTTCGACTACCGCGAGCACTTCGACGTCGAATGGGCCGGCCATCCCAATTGGTACTTCCACCTCAGCAAGTTTTCGATCCCCTTCCTCAACCACCCTTCCGTGCCTCCCGCCGTCTTCCTAGACGACTGGTTCCGCGGCAAGGGTCGCGACCGTCTCCCCGCGGACCGCGAGCAATGGATACTCAAGCCGCTCTTTTCCTTCGCCGGCAAGGGTATCCAGTTCGCACCGACGGACGAAGACCTCGCCGCCATTCCGCAGCGTGATCGCCACAACTACCTGCTGCAGCAGCGAGTGAAATTCGAGAACGTCATCGACACCCCACACGGCCCCACCCAACCCGAGATCCGCATCCTTTATCTGTGGCCCGACGGAGGCAAGCTCGAACCGGTCCTGCCATTGATTCGCCTCGGCCGCGGCAAGATGATGGGCGTCGACCACAATCGCGACCTGGAATGGGTCGGCGCGTCGGCGGCATTCATGCCCGCCAGGACCGGCTGAAGGGCCCCGGATCGTACGGCCCCCGGCCTCCTTTTACCTGCGCCCTGATCCCTGCGCCCTGTTCCCTGGCCGACAATTTCCGCAAAACCCGGTACAATAGAATTAGGAAGTACAAAGAGCCCGGTCGCCAAAGTGCCGCCGGGCTTTTGTTTTTGCACCACCATTCTCTGGACCTTTCATTCTCTGGACCTTTTCGCAAGTCATTACGGTTGAATGGGTTACAAATAATTTATAAAAGTCATTTGATTTGAATAGCTTACAGATTTACCCGCGGTCGGCCTGAAAACCGGCCTGTAACTCTTTTGCTTTCTATTATGTGCCTCTAAGTCATTTGTCATGTACTAGGTACCGCTTGACGCCCCTGCTAACTCTCCTGAAATCTGCGGCTTGACCCCAATCTCGCAGGTTTAAGGGGGAGGGGGAGGGCCCCGCTGGGATTGGCCCGAAGAATCTGCAACCTACCCTGAACTGATCGCATCAGATAGGTTGACAATAAGTCACTCAAGTGCGAAACTGGTCTTCGGCTCGCACGTGAGCACGCTAGTTGAGCAGGAATTTTGAGGAGCACCCAATGGCAAAGATTATCGGTATCGATTTAGGTACGACGAACTCCGTCGTAGCGGTTATGGAAGGCGGCGAGCCGAAAGTGATTCCCAACGAGGAGGGCAGCCGGACTACGCCATCCGTTGTCGGTTTCACGAAGAGTGGGGAGCGGCTGGTCGGCCAGGTTGCCAAGCGCCAGGCCATCACCAACCCGCTGAACACGATTTATTCCATCAAGCGGTTCATGGGCCGTCGCTATGACGAAGTGAACGACGAGATGAAGATGGTCCCCTACAAGGTCCTCAAGCAGGGCGACCACGTCGCGGTTGAAGCCCAGGGCAAGCTGTACACCCCGCCGGAGGTCTCGGCGATGATCCTCCAGAAGCTGAAGAAGGCCGCGGAGGACTACCTGGGCGGCACAGTCACCGAGGCCGTTATTACCGTCCCGGCGTACTTCAATGACGCGCAACGGCAGGCCACCAAGGACGCTGGCCGGATCGCCGGACTCGATGTGAAGCGCATCGTAAACGAGCCGACGGCGGCGGCCCTGGCCTACGGTCTTGACAAGAAAAAGGAAGAGACGATTGCCGTATACGACTTCGGCGGCGGCACTTTTGATATCTCGATCCTTGAGGTCGGCGAAGGTGTCATCGAAGTGAAATCGACCAACGGGGACACCCACCTGGGCGGTGACAACATCGACCAGCGCATCGTCGATTGGCTGATTGAAGAGTTCAAGAAAGACGAGGGTCTCGATCTCAGCTCCAAGGGTAACGAGATGGCACTCCAGCGGCTGAAGGATGCCGCCGAGCGCGCCAAAATCGAGCTCTCGAGCGCGATGGAGACCGAGATCAATCTGCCCTTCGTGACGGCGGACGCGAGTGGCCCCAAGCACTTGGTGAAGAAGTTGACGCGCGCCAAACTGGAGCAGCTGGTCGAGGACATTATCCAGCGGTCGGTTGAGCCCTGCAAAAAGGCGATGGCCGATGCCGGCGTCGACGCGAGCAAGATCGACGAGGTGGTGCTGGTCGGCGGCCAGACGAGAATGCCGCGGATCCAGCAGGTCGTGAAAGACCTCTTCGGGAAGGAGCCTCACAAGGGCGTAAATCCCGACGAGGTGGTTGCAGTGGGCGCTGCCGTTCAGGCCGGCGTGCTTGCGGGCGAGGTCAAGGATCTGCTTCTGCTCGACGTGACACCGCTGACACTGGCAATCGAAACGTTGGGCGCGGTAGCCACGCCTATGATTCCGCGCAACACGACAATCCCGACGAAAAAGACCGAAACCTTCTCGACGGCGGCCGACAGCCAGACCGAGGTTGAAGTGCACGTCCTACAGGGCGAGCGCCCGTTGGCGTCGCAGAACCGTACGCTGGCCAAGTTCAAACTGGCCGGAATTCCGCCGGCTCCCCGCGGCATCCCGCAGATCGAAGTGACCTTCGACATCGATGCCAACGGCATTTTGAATGTCACTGCAAAGGACACGGCCACCGGCAAGGACCAGAAGGTAACGATCACGTCATCTTCGGGTCTAAGCAAGGAAGAAGTGGAGCGGATGGCGAAAGAGGCCGAAGCTCACTCGGCAGAAGACAAGACGAAGCGCGAAGAGATCGAGGCCCGAAATCATCTGGACAGCCTGGTCTACAACATCGAGAAGATGCTCAAGGAGAACGGTGACAAAGTCTCCGGAGCCGAGAAGCTCGAGGTCGAGACAGCACTGGCCGATGCGAAGAAGACCCTCGAGGGACAATCCGGTGCAGCTGAGCTGAACGCGGCGCGGGAGAAACTGACCGCGGCATCGCATAAGTTGGCTGAGGCTATGTACAAGGCCAATGCATCGAGCCCGGCCGGTGCTCCGACCGATGGTGCCACGGCTGCCTCCGGAGCCGAGGAGAAGAAAGACGAGGGAGTCATTGACGCCGAATACGTCGACGTTGATGAGAAACGGTAACCGCTAAGCAGAAACGACGCGGCTTCGGCCGCGCTCTGAGTGAGGGGCGTCTCGATATGAGGTGCCCCTCAACTTTCAGAGTTGAAGGACTGGAATGACGAATACATTGTGGAAATGCGAGCAACTGCGGGCCGGGGTGGTCTGCAACAAAATCATGTTCGACACGCGAGAAGAGGCGGAGAAGTTTGTTGCGCAAATGCGCAAGGTTGAGCCCGATCTCTTCTGGACGATGGAACCGGTCGAAGCAAGGATGGTTTGGAACTAATCCATGCCTGAGGGGAACGAGATCCACAGGTTCGCGGAACGGCATGCGACGGCATTCGCCGGCAAGCGCGTACATGTGGACTCGCCCAATGGCGGCTTCCCCGATGCGCAAATACTGAATGGAAGAATGTTGCGATCGGTAGAGGCAGTAGGTAAGCATCTCGGTTACGTTTTCGGACGTGACCTTATCCTGCACATTCATCTCGGGATGTATGGAGATTTCTGGGAGGGCAAGATGCCGCTGCCTCTGGAGAAGGGTGCGCTGCGGCTGCGGATTTATACCAAATCTGAGTGGATTGAATTGCGCGGCGGAATGGATACCACGATCTTCGACGCCGAGAAATGGCAGTCGCTGTTGGCGCGCCTTGGACCTGACCCGCTGCGAGAAGAATCTCACCCGGAACATGCTTTTGGTGTGATCGGCAATCGCAATACGCCGATAGGACTGCTGTTGATGGATCAATCGGTGATTGCCGGCATTGGAAACATTTTTCGCGCCGAGCTGCTGTACCGGGCGCGCATTAATCCCTTCCGGCCCGGCAAGCAGGTTGCCACAAAGTCACTTGGCCGAGTCTGGAAGGACGCCCGAAGGCTGATGCGCGCGGCGATGGACGACCGCCGCATCGTGACCACGCGAGTAAAGGACCGGCCGACCCGGCGCGGACCTGCACTGGATGAGGAAGTCCACTATGTTTACCGGCGGCACGGCAAACCGTGCTATGTATGCGGTGCGACAATTGACAGAGCGGTCATGGGCGGACGCACGGTTTACTGGTGCGCGGTCTGCCAGAAGGACTGAAGAAGCTTAACGAACCATGCCACCAACCCAGAGCAAAGACTATTACGCCATCCTCGGCGTCAAGAAAAAGGCCACACCGGACGAGATCCGCAAGGCATTCAGGAAGCTTGCGCGCAAATATCACCCGGACGTAAATCCCGGCGACAAGAAGGCCGAGGAGAAGTTCAAGGAAATCTCAGAAGCGAACGACATTCTGAGCGACGAGAAGAAGCGCAAGATTTACGATCAGTTCGGCTTTTACTCCGACCAGATCGACCCCGCGGCAGCCGAAGCGGCCGCCCGAGGCGGTTACGGCTATGCGGGACCGAGGCCGGCAAGCGGCGGAACCCAGGAAGTCCCTTTTGATTTCGAGGGCTTCGACTTTTCCAATTTCAGCGGCGGAGCCGGTTCCGGCGCACCAAGCGGGCAGACAAGCAGCGGAAGCTGGAGCAGCTTCGGAGATCTGTTCTCCGGAATTTTTAATCGCGGCGGCCGAGCACAGCAGCAGGGGCCGGAGCCGGGGACCGATCTCGAATATCAGGTCAATGTCGATTTCTGGACCGCAATTCGTGGCGGCACGGCGCGGCTCCAGATTCAGCGTCAGGACATCTGCCCCACCTGCAAAGGCAAGGCCTCGACAGGCGGATCGCAGACATGTTCGGAGTGCAATGGCACCGGCCAGGTGACACAGATGGGTGGCCGGATGAAGTTCAACATCCAGTGCCCGCGCTGTGGAGGATCCGGCAAGGTGCACAATGCCTGTCCGACCTGCCATGGCACAGGCACAGTGATGCGTACCGAACAGATCGACTTCCGGATCAAGCCCGGCACCCGGGATGGCCAGCGCATCCGGCTGGGTGGCAAAGGTAATGCGGGCATCCATGGAGGCCCCTCCGGAGATCTCTACCTGATCATCCGCACCGGGTCACATCCGGTGTTCACACGCGAAGGCGACGACATTTATGTGACCGTTCCGGTGACAGTTACAGAAGCCGCATTGGGATCGAAGATCGAGGTACCGACCATCGATGGGCGCGCACAGCTGAAGATTCCGCCCGGAACGCAAAGCGGCCAGAAGCTGAGGATGCGGGACCGCGGGGTTCCATCGGCGAGCGTTGAAGGCAAGCGGGGAAACGAGATCGTAACCGTCGAAATCGTGGTTCCCAAGATGCAGGACGAGCGCTCCAAGGAGATTCTGCGCGAGTTAGCTAAGCTGAATCCGGAGGACCCGCGGCAGCAGCTCTGGGCTACCGTCTAGTGGTCAGTTCGATCGAGCCCATCCGGATCGAGACAGACCGGCTGGTGCTGCGTCCACTGACGGTTGCGGACCAGCTTTCGCTTGCGGCAGTCTTGAGCGACCGGGAGACGATGAGCTGGTATCCGCGGCCTTACACCGCAGAAGAAGTTCGGCAGTGGATTGAGCGCCA
The DNA here is from genome assembly GCA_963724375.1 of uncultured Acidobacteriaceae bacterium. Taxonomy (GTDB): domain Bacteria; phylum Acidobacteriota; class Terriglobia; order Terriglobales; family Acidobacteriaceae; genus Silvibacterium. The sequence goes on along the minus strand of CAVRUM010000008.1, from coordinate 59,179 downwards.
GATCGCACGCTATCCCAAGGGCTCCGGTCTGCTCGCGATGGTCGAACAAAAGACGGGCAGGCTGATTGGCGATTGCGGGGCGGTATGGCAGGAGGTCGACGGCGTCACGGAGCTGGAGATTGGCTATCACGTGAACCGCGAACGCTGGAAGCATGGATTCGCGACCGAGGCGGCCAGGGCGGTTATGGATTACGCGTTTCGGCGATTTGATGTGAACCGCCTCATATCAATGATTCGACCCGAGAATACTCCTTCGCGACGGGTGGCGGAGAAGAACGGGCTGACGTTGGACCGGATGGTTTTCTGGCGTGATTACGACCATTGTGTCTATCAGATAGCGAGATGTGCCACCCGATGACGAATGAGGAGCGATTCCGCGAGGAGCAGATCCACGAAGACGCGAACGATGTGCTGAACGCGAGCGTGGCCTATGCGAAGCGGATGCTGAGGCGGTACGGGGAGTTCGGCCCGTTTGGTTTTGCGATGAATCTGGAAGGTGACGTGAAGTTCGAGGCGATTGCCCAGCACGACATGCCTCCGGATCCGGCCATGCTCCTTGATCTGCTGCAGCAGCAGCTTTCGGAGCGTGCTAAAAGAGGCAGACTCCGCGCTGCGGCAACCGCCTCGAATGTGACCATGGGCAAGCCGTCAGGCGAAGGATACACAGATGCGATCATGGTTGATATCGAACACGAGAGCGGTTACTGTGTGAAGGCATTCGTTCCCTACAGGATCACCGGGGGGCAGTTGTTCGGTCTCCTTCCCCGGATCGTACGATTCGGAGCCATTCGCACGCAGGAAGGAAAAGCGCGGCTTTTTGCGCGATGAGTGAGTCTCTATGCCGACGAAACGCAAATCCAAAGGTGCATACATGATCTCGGCGGTCGCCGAGATGTACGGGATACATCCGCAGACGCTTCGGCTTTATGAGCGAGAGGGGTTACTGAAGCCCTCGCGGACCGAAGGCAATACACGGCTTTATACCGACGAGGATCTGGAGCGCCTCGAGTTCATCCTGAACCTGGCCCGCGATCTGGGGGTGAACATCGCCGGTATCGCAATCATTCTGCAGATGCGGGAGCGGATGGAAGAGATGAACCGCCAGATGCAGGGCTTCGTCAACTACGTACGAAGCGAGATGTTCAACCGGATGCAGGGCTTCCAGCAAGGTGCGGCGATCGTGCCTCTGCGGCGTCCCGTAATAACCCCGCAGGGAAATAGACAGAAGCACTGACCGTCGATCCCTTGACTGCCGAATTACAGGTGCAAGCAACTTTGTCCGTGCTGCGATAATCTAGGTGGTGAGTGAGTGGCACCCCCGCCGCCCGGTTCGCAGCGGGTCTCTACGAAATTTCATGGCCAAGATTCTGTTAGCTGCGGGCCTTATCGGCCTGTTCACCTCCTCAGTCTTCACCAGCCTGGTCCTCATCGCACTGCGACGCTTCATGGCGCGCTGGGGGGCAGCAAGACCGGTGTTCCTTCCTCCGGTCTCTCTGTTTAAACCCGTACACGGAATCGAGCCCAATCTTGAAGAGCACCTGGAGACATTCTTCCAGCAGGATTATCCGGAATACGAAATCATCTTCGGAGCGCGTGTCTCGTCAGATCCCGGCATGGAGGCTGCGCGGCGGGTAGCCGCGCGCCACCCTGAAGTCCCCGTGAAGTTTGTCCTGACAGGGGAACCTTGGCATGTAAATGCAAAGGTCAGCACGCTTGAGATGATGGAGTCTTCGGCTTCCTACGACATTTTTGTCGTGAGCGACAGCGACGTACGCGTAGGGTCGGAGTATCTGCGGGAAGTGGTGGCCCCGTTCGTCGACAAATGCGTCGGCGCTGTCACCTGCCTGTACAGAGGGGTAGCCGGCAGTGGCCTTTGGTCCAAGCTCGAGGCGGCCGGGATGTCCATCGAGATGAGCGCGGGCGTGCTCGTGGCCGACCTGATGGAAGGCATGCAGTTTGCGCTTGGACCCACCATGGCCGTGCGGCGCAAATGCGTCCGGGAGATAGGCGGATTCGGCATGCTTGGAGCCTATTGCGCGGACGACTTCGTGCTCGGCAACGCCATCGCCGCCAAGGGATACACCGTCGTGCTGTCAACGCACGTAATCGATCACATGGTGTTGAACACCGGCTTCGCCGATTCCCAGAAACATCAGATCCGCTGGATGAAGTCCACGCGGTTTTCAAGACCCAAGGGCCACTTCGGCACTTGCCTCACTTTCAGCGTGCCCTTCGGACTCATCTCGGCCTGTGGGGCGGCGGCGCTGCGGCATCCCCTCATGGCGTTGGGACTGCTCGCGTACGGCGTGCTAAGCCGGGTATTCATGGCCCTGTTTGTTGGAGGAATGGTGGTCCGCGACCGCCGCCTGCTGCGCACCGCTCTTTTGTACCCGCTGCGCGACTTGCTGGGCTTCGTTTACTGGGCGGCAAGTTACCTAAATAGGGAAATTGTCTGGCGCAATCAGATATATCGGCTGGCCCCCGGAGGCCTGATGATCGCCCCGATCGCCCCTGCTGAATCCCTTGATCGCGAACCCGTCCTGACTGCCTGAAGAACTGCTCCAAAGTCAGGTCCTAACCCCCTTCTCAGCCAACCTGTATATACTGGTGGACAACCCGACTGTCGGGACTATCATCACCTTCAAGGCTTTCATTTCATGGCTTTCACCGTAACCGACTGGCTCGTCATCGCCGGCTACCTGCTCTTCAATCTGCTAATCGGCTTCTACTACAGGAGCAAGGCCGGCAATTCGACCGAAGACTTCTTCATCTCGGGCCGGGATGTCTCCTGGTGGTTGGCCGGCACCTCGATGGTCGCAACAACATTCGCCGCGGATACTCCTCTGCTGGTTTGCGGACTGGTCGCGACCCAGGGCATCTCCGGTAATTGGATCTGGTGGAGCTTCTGTCTCTCCGGGATGACCACCGTCTTTTTCTTCGCGCGCTACTGGCGCCGGGCGGAGATTTTGACAGATGTGGAGTTGGTTGAAATCCGGTACGGCGGCAAGCCGGCGGCATTCCTGCGCGGATTCAAAGCCATCTATCTCGGCCTGTTGATGAATTGCTTCATCCTCGGATGGGTGACGCGCGCGATGGTCGACATCATCGCCGTGGTTCTGGGACCGATGATTGCCGCCGGACGCGAGCTGGCTCTGTCGGTTGGATCCCACACCATCTTCCACTACACCTTGGGCGACCCGCACCACACGGCCCTTGCTATCTGCATTTTCATCCTTGTTCCCTTTACGGGCCTGTATACGTTCATCGGGGGCCTCTGGGGCGTTCTGGTAACGGACCTTTTCCAGTTTGCGCTGAAAATGGCGATGATCATCGTTCTGGCTTGGCTGGCGGTTGCGCGAGTGGGCGGAATGCACGCGCTCAAAGTGCAGCTTTCCGCTGTGGACACAGCCACGCGACAAGCTGGCCTACCGACCTCGAATGTGCTTTCTTTCCTGCCTGATTTCCACACCGGTTTGACCACGGCAAACCTTTGGACCCTGCCGCTGTTGACCTTCTTCATGTATCTCGGCGTGCAGTGGTGGGCGTCGTGGTATCCGGGCGCGGAGCCGGGAGGTGGCGGCTACATCGCGCAGCGCATGTTCAGCGCCAAAAATGAGAAGCACTCGCTGGGCGCGACCCTGTGGTTCAATATAGCGCACTACGCTCTGCGTCCTTGGCCGTGGATCCTCACCGGTCTGGTCGCATTGGCCGTCTACTCCCCGCACGGTGGCCTGCACCCTAACGCAGCCTTCGCCGCCAATCCGCAGCAGGGTTACGTGATGATCCTGCGCGACTATCTGCCGCCTGCGCTTCGCGGCCTGATGGTAGCGGCGTTCCTTGCGGCATACATGTCGACCATCGGTACGCAATTGAATTGGGGCACCTCCTATCTCGTGAACGATTTCTACCGTCGCTTCCTGGTAAGGCAGGCGCGCGAGCACCATTATGTGCTGGTGAGCAAGATCATCACCGTAATTCTGGTTCTCGCCAGTGGATACGTGGCCAGTCAGCTCACGTCCATCAGTCAGGGATGGGAGCTTGTTCTGAACCTGGGCGCGGGAACGGGCGCCGTGTACATCTTGCGGTGGTTCTGGTGGCGCGTAAACGCGTGGAGCGAGATCACAGCGATGCTGGTTGCCGCCGCGGTAGCAATTATCCTTTCTCGGGTCCACTTTGTCGGCAATGACGCAGTTGTCTTTGCCAAGAGCACGCTGATTACTGCAGGAATCACGACGATTGCATGGATCGCGGCTACATTTTTAACCAAACCGGAGCCGGATTCCACTCTTCTTGCCTTTTATCGCCGCGTTCATCCAACTGTGCACGGGTGGCATCGCATCGCGGCACTCGCGCCGGAAATGAACCAGGTGCGCGACATGGCTGCCAATGCGTTCGACTGCGTAATGGGCTGCGTGCTCGTCTACGGATCGCTCTTTGGCATCGGCAAGCTCATCTTTGGCGCCTGGATTACTGGCAGCCTGCTCCTCATTGCGGCGGCTGTGGCCGGCTGGCTGATCTGGCGTCACCTCGAGCGTCGCGGCTGGGAGACGCTCTCGGGCGGCGTTTCGAAGTCCGAGCTACGACAAACTGTGGAACAGTGATTGAATAATCCGAACTGACCACACGCAATCTGCTTGCTCCAAAGTGCCACAATGCCAGAAGATAGCCTTTATGCAATTTATTGACCTTCACGCCGGCGCTTTCCCGGGGTCGGCAAATTTGTGCCGCGCGCACCACTTTTTGCCAGGCAATAGGTGCCATTCCACGGGAGTTCCGGAGTGAGTCCAGCTAAGACCGCCGTAATAATCGGCGCCGGTCCAGCTGGCCTCACTGCCGCGCTCGAGTTTCTCCGCCGCAGCAATATCCGCCCAATCATTCTCGAGGCAACTGAGCGCATTGGAGGGATCTCTTGCACGATCGAGTACAAGGGCAACCGGATGGACATCGGCGGACACCGCTTCTTTTCGAAGGCGGACCGCGTAATGAACTGGTGGACCGAATTGATGCCGGTGTCGGCCGCGGACAGCAACCATACGATCCATTACCAGAACAGGCAGCGGAGCGTAGCTTCGAGCGGCGCAGCGGCGGACTCGGATTTGGTCATGCTTGTGCGCCCGCGCAAGAGCCGGATTTATTTTTTGCGCAGCTTCTTCGACTATCCACTGGCACTGAACGCAAAAACCCTGGGACAACTTGGGTTGTGGAGAACACTGAAGATCGGCCTAAGCTATATCTACACCAAGTTCTTTCCTCGCAAAGACGAGAAGACGCTCGAGGATTTCCTGATCAATCGCTTCGGGCGCGAACTTTATTACACCTTCTTCAAGTCATACACGGAAAAAGTGTGGGGCGTTCCCTGTGACAAGATCAGCGCCGAGTGGGGCGCACAGCGAATCAAAGGACTGTCTCTGCGAACCGCAGTCGCTCACTTTCTGCGCCAGACCTTCGGGCGCTCGGGCCGAAGTGACATCGCGCAGAAGAAGACCGAGACTTCGCTAATCGAGAAGTTCCTTTATCCGAAATATGGGCCCGGGCAGCTTTGGGAACATGCCGCAAGATTAGTCACAGAGAAGGGCGGCGATGTACGTAGATGCTGGCGGGTAGACCGGCTCCGAGTCGAGGGAAACAGAGTAGTTTCGGTCGAGGCAACCGACTGTGCAGGGCGACGCGAGAGCATTCGTGCCGACTACGTCTTCTCCACGATGCCGGTCAGGGACCTGGTCCGAAGCCTTGACGTTCCCGTTCCAATGGAGATCACTGAGATAGCTGAGGGGCTCATCTATCGCGATTTCATCACTGTGGGGCTGCTCGTTGACAGGCTCGCCGTCACGGAGCCCGATGGATCGATGCTTAAAGACACTTGGATCTACATCCAGGAACCGGATGTGCTCGTTGGGCGGCTGCAGATCTTCAACAACTGGAGCCCATACATGGTGGCAGATCCCGACAAGGTTTGGATTGGGCTCGAATACTTTTGCTACGAGAGCGACGATCTTTGGAAGATGCCCGACGAAGAAATCGCCAGCTTCGCGATCGCCGAGGTCGAGAAGATTGGCATCCTGCATGCGACCGACGTGCGGGACTCGCATGTGGTGCGCGTGCCAAAGACCTATCCGGCCTACTTCGGAACCTATGATCGCTTCGATGAAATAGTGAATTACGTAAGCGGCTTCGAGAATCTCTTCCTGGTAGGTCGCAATGGCATGCACAAATACAACAACCAGGACCACTCGATGCTCACAGCAATGACTGCGGTCGATAACATTATTGCCGGCTCGTCAGACAAATCTTCCCTGTGGCAGATCAATACCGAACAGGAATATCACGAAGAGAAAAAATAACGCTTCGTCAGCAGAACGAATTTTCCCGATCCGGAGGCTGGCTTTTGCGAACTACTTCGTGGATTCCATTTGTAATTTTCGCTGGTTTTGTTCTCTTTTGGACATTGTTCACAAGCACCACTGCACCGAATTTCGGCGGCACTGACGTCTTTATTTTCCGGGATGCAGGCTGCAACTGCGCTGCCCACCTCGGCTTCGTCTCCCAGTCTTCGCCCATAACTCCCGCAAGCATTCCTCCCGTCTTATTTGCCGATTACACTCCTGGCACTCCTCTTCTCTTTGCTCCGGCAGCACGCACCTTCGGGTGTACAGCCTACACTGACACCTACTTCGATCTGATATTGCTGGTGATTATCGCTGCAGTGTTAATCCTGTACTTGCCCCGCGAAGATCGGGTTATCGTTGCCGTTTTGCTTGGCATTACGCTTCCCGTCGGGATTTTCCTCACGCAAGCAGATCGGCCGGAAAACCCGGCCCTCGCTCTTTTCTTAATATTCCTGCTGGCCTGGAAGAGAACGCAGCGCGTGTGGCTGAAATGCCTTTTAGCTGGACTTGCCGGGTGTCTGTTCCTGATACACCCTTACGTTGGCATAACCTCATTCATGCTGTTCATACTGTTGCTGGCAGTTGACCGAAACGTGAACGGGCGGTTGACTATTCTCACCGGCTCAAGCGCGATCGCCGCCATCGGCATACTCGCATGGCTTTCCGCGCTGCATTTCGCCGATCCCTCTGCCATACACCGCTTCATGGAGCATGCCTTCGGAGCCCATAGCGGCGCAGGCCGGGTTCTCAAGCAGGGCGCCGTAACGGGAACTCATGTCGGCTTCATCGAGGGCCATCTTCGCGTATTGACGATGTACCTCGACAAATCCAACCGTCTGCGTGTTATCGGTCTCGTTGCTTTGCTCTGCTACTTTCTCGTTTTCGGTGTGGCCCTACTGCGACTCGGTTCAGCACAGCGCAGGCCGGCATTTATAGTCTTGTTCGCTCTGGTCTGCATTCTTTTCATCTTCCCATTGCTGGTGTTCCCTGGGCAGGTATCCTACTTTTCTGCTTCCGGGGCGATGCTGTTCGCGGTGGCAGCAGCCGGCGGAAATGCTTTTTCAGATGGAGTAGGAAAGAGCCGGGCGCTGTTGATCGTCCTGATTGCCGGGGCAGTATTATCCTTCCCCAATCTGGCCATCAAACTACTTCAGTCCAGTGAGTCGAAGGTTTCTTACCGGCACGCCGAGGCACAGGCCTTACGCGTGCAGCAGATGTTTGTGGCGCGTGGCCTGGAGCAGCCGCGTCTACTCATCAATGCTTCGGAGTACTTTGTCTACAAGCCCTATTTTCACTACCTTTACAACGCGGGTTACTTCCAGCCAGACGATTCGCTGACACCATTCGATGGTCTCGTCCGCTGTTACATGGCAACGCTCGCGTTTTCACGGGCCGATCTTCCCTGGGAAAACCCCTTCCACGAAGAAGAGTGGGAGCTGATGGACAGCGATCTTCAACCGGTGGCGATTTCTTTACTGGGCCACCGTCTTCAGCGTCGCGACTGGAGCTGGTCTTGCGACGTGTACGTGCATAAGCGGGAGCAACCGTAAACGTCAGGTCTATTCCCACATGCTTTTGTGACGATTGCGCCACCAGCAGGGCGCGGCCCCATGGGGAAATATGGAGCGGGCACACGTCACAGTTGTCGTGCCCAGGTAATCGTACTCGGCCTTATTGCCCTTGAGCGGAGTTGAAAGGTACTGGTCTATCTGCACCGTCCGGTATGCGTTTCCATGCGCTATCCGGATCCGGAGCATCGCCCAGTCGATCAGATAGAGCACAATGACGGCGGCGATGAGTATACGGATTGCAATCCAAAACTTACTTTTCATCGTGCATCTTGGCTCATAATTCCAGGCAGGTGGCGCAACACCTCTTCCGGTTCGGGGCGAACACGGAAGTCAGCATATGCTTCAGCAAAGAGAACCGCGCTATCCCGGTCGATGACGTACGTCGCGGGCAGGATGAGCCTCCAGCTGTTATCGCCGTTAACGAAGGGCAGATTTACCAGCACACTGCGATAGTGCTGCTGATGGAAACTCGGGATGGTATATGCAAGTCCGAACTGCTCGCCGACCCGGCATCCTTCGTCAAAGAGGATAGGGAATGGTATTGAATGCTGGTCGCGGGTGAAATCGCTCTGCCGGATTGTCTGCGGAGAAATTGCAACAAGCAGGGCCTTGCGCTCGCGCACCACGGGATAGAGGTCGCGCCAGGCCTCTAGTTCCGTCGCGCAGTAAGGGCACCAGCGTCCGCGAAAGAAGCTGACGATGAGGGGCCCCAGCGCCAGGAGATCGGAAGAGCGCACAAGGCGGCCGGAGGAATCGCTAAGGGAAAATTCCGGCGCCTTGGCTCCGGCGGGCAGAATGCCGTGCTCGATGCCAGCCCCAAAGAGTTCCTCGATCGCGCGGTCATTGACGGCCAGGCGTTCCGGCTGGACGAGGGTGCGCGTAGTCGCGGTGATCTCGTCAAGCTGATCCTGGAGATGAGGCACGATGATTACCGTCCCGTGCCCTTCATGCCGCCGAGCATGCTCATCGCGCGTCGCTGCATCAGGCCGCCTTTCCCGGCACCCTTGAACATCTTGCGCATCTGTGCGTACTGGCGGAGAAGCTGGTTCACTTCCTGGACCGTTGTGCCCGAGCCCGCAGCAATGCGCTTACGGCGGCTGCCAGAGATGATCTCGTGATGGTTGCGCTCCTTTGGCGTCATCGAATTGATGATTGCCTCCACGTGCACAAACTGTTTCTCGTCGACATGGTCAGCCATCTGCTGCATGCCTTGAAATGGCCCGACCGATGGAAGCATCTTGAGGATGCTCTGCAACGAGCCGAGCTTCCGAATCTGTCGAAGCTGATCGCGAAAATCTTCAAGCGAGAATCCGTCGCCGCTGAGAGCCTTTCGGGCGAAGTCCTCGGACTTTTTTCTGTCGAGCTTTTCTTCAGCGTGTTCGATGAGCGTCATAATGTCGCCCATTCCGAGGATACGACTGACGATGCGGTCAGGATGGAATGGCTCGAAGGCATCCGGTCGCTCGCCGGTGCCGATGAACTTGATCGGCTGTCCGGTCACGTGGCGGATCGACAGCGCCGCGCCCCCGCGGGCGTCCCCATCCATCTTGGTGAGTACGACCCCGGTTAGCGCGAGGCGCTTGTGGAACTCCTCAGCTGATTTGACTGCGTCCTGACCGGTCATCGAATCGGCAACGAAGAGAATCTCCTGCGGCGACAGCAGCGATTTGAGCTTGGCCATCTCGTCCATGAGTTCGGAGTCGATGTGGAGGCGGCCCGCCGTGTCGACGATCAGTGTGTCGCAACCACTGTTGACAGCTTCGCGGCGTGCCTCCTTTGCCAGGCGCTCAACCAGTGGCGTTCCGGCAGCCTCGCCTTTCGTGTCGCCCTCGTAGATTTTTGCCTTGATGGAATTGGCAACCACCCTCAGCTGCTCACGAGCGGCTGGACGGTAGACATCAACGGAAACAAGCATGGGCCGGTGGCCGCCTTTTTGCAGCCACGCAGCCAGCTTTCCGGATGTAGTCGTCTTACCGGAACCTTGCAGCCCGGCCATAAGAATGACGGTAGGGGGGCGGGATGCAAACTGGAACCGCGCAGTGTCCTTTCCCAGAAGCGCGATGAGCTCATCGTGGACAATTTTGACCACCTGCTCCGTTGGAGAGAGCGCGGTCAGGACTTCCTGGCCGAGAGCCTTGGCGCGGATATGCTCGATCAGGTCTTTGACGACGTTGAGGTTGACGTCGGCTTCGAGCAGGGCGACGCGGATTTCGCGCAGGGCCTCCTGCATGTTCTCCTCGGTGACCATACCCTGGCCGCGGAGATTCTTAAAGGCACGCTGCAGTTTTTCGGAAAGGTTTTCAAACATAGCGACACCTTAAGTTTAGCAGCCCGTACGGGCTGTATTTCTGGGGCCCGGAAGGATCGATGGAACGGGCTGCAAAATAATGTGCATTCTCAACTGATGTATATACATCTATCTCCTATGAGGGATGTTCAGATTCCAGCACTGCCGTGCCTGTGCGCAAACCTGCGCCGGGCAGCCAGGGCTGTCACTTACCTCTACGAACAGGAACTGCGCCCGGTTGGGCTCAGTTCAACTCAGTTCACCATCCTGCAGACCTTGTCGATCGCGGGCAGCGTGACGCAGGGGCGGCTGGGCGAGATGCTGGCCATGGACAGCACTTCCCTCACCCGGACATTGGCCATCATGACCCGCCATGGCTGGATCGAAAAACGTCCGGGACGGGACCGCAGGCAACGGCGTCTTCGCCTCTCAAGAGCGGGTGAGAAACACTTGAGCGCGGCGCTTTCCCACTGGGACCGGGCTCAGACGCGGCTGCAGGAACTGCTCGGTCGAAGCCGGTCAGCCGAGCTGATGCGACTGATGGGTCAAACCGCAAATGCCGTCGCATCGGCTAGCGCAGAATCAGGAGTTACACAATGAAAACGGATTACGCAAAGCTCACTCGCGTGCTGATTTCAGCGTGGTTCGCACTCATAGTCACAGCATCCGCGCTTCACCTCGTCCACGCACAGCCGGGCAAGGCCCCTCTCGGCCTCCTGATTGCGGTGCTGGCTCCGATTTTCATCTTTTCGGTGTGGTACCTCCGATCAAACGATTTTCGCGCATGGATTCTTTCGCTCGATCCGCAAGCTCTCACCCGTTTTCATGCGTGGCGCATCGTAGGCTTTGTGTTTGTCGGCCTCCACACTTACCACATTTTGCCGGCAATATTCGCCCTTCCCGCCGGCTGGGGAGATGTCATCATCGGTCTAACGGCGTACACCGCATCGGATCTAGCGTCTCGGCGTCGGCGTAGAGGATTCGTCGCGTGGCAACTGCTCGGTGTGCTCGACCTGATCCTGGCAATCGGTCTCGGCGCAGCTTCGGGACTTATCGACCCGCACGGCCTCAATACGGCTCCGGTCACGATGCTGCCCCTCAGCCTGATTCCTGGATTCGGAGTACCGTTCTTTTTCATCCTGCATATCATCAGCATTGCTCAGGCCAGACGCTGGCATTCCACCGACCACCCGAACAGGTTGGCGTCCGCACAATCCATCCCCGCCTGATGCGCGAAGATTGCGGTTTTTGTGACGGAAGCCGCACGCCGCCACGGTTTGACCCACCCCGTAACGAATTGTTATTATCAAAGTGCGGGGTGGAGCAGCCCGGTAGCTCGTTGGGCTCATAACCCAAAGGTCGGTGGTTCAAATCCACCCCCCGCAACCAATTTTTTCAATCGGTTGCGGCTAAGTTATCCCTTCCAACAAGACCCCATTTGACCCCATTCGAAAACGGCCCCAAAACTCCCCAAACTACTGGACGGTTGCAGACCCTTCTACGATCTGGCGAGGCACGCCAAACACCAAGCTCACCACCTGACTGTTCGCGTGACGTTTGCTGTCTGTCATCGCCTGGCCATACACATTCATTGTGGTCTGAATCGAGGCGTGACGCATGAGCTCCTGCTGCACTTTCATCGGCGCTCCGGTTTCATCCAGCCACGAACGGTATGTGTGGCGGAACGTATGCCAGCCGATATCATCGCCAATCCCGGCTGCGATTCCAGCCGGTTTCAGGATGCGCTGTTGCAGGCCATCCTGGTGATATGGTCTCCCCGTGGCGGGATTGGCGAAGAGCCAGTCCTCGTCTCTTGAGAAGATGGCCTGTGCACGCCAGGCCTGCACAGCCTCCGCGAGCCGAACATCAAGCGGAACGTAGTCTTTCGAGTATTCCGTTTTGACTTCATCCACGCGGCCCTGCACAACGCTGCGCTGGATCAGGACTGCTCGCTTTTTGAAATCGAAGTCTCCCCACTGGAGACCCATGATCTCGCTTACGCGCAGTCCCAGGCATTGTGCAATCAGCACCATCGTACGGTACGGCTCTGCAATCTGCCCGAGCAGCCGATAGAACTCCTCGACCGTTAGCACACGCGGACGCCGTTGACGTTTTGAGCTGTTCTTCACACGGACGAGCGCAATGGGATTCTTGCCCATTTCGATCAGACACCACCGCTCCGCACATTTGAAGATCAGGTGCATCAGGCTTCGGATATGAGCCTTTGTCTTCGGCGCAAACTCCAGTTCTCGAAACCACTGTTCGATCACCATCGGTCTGAACCGATCCAAAGGGTAATCGCCCCAGCGCGGCCTGAGATGCACCCGGATCATGGACAGGTATGACATCCGGGTTGAAAACCGTTCCGGCAGTTCGCTTTCGATAAAGCGGTCAAGCAAAACGCCGAAGTTAGGGATTCGCATCTCCGCGCGCGGAGACTCTGCGTTGATTCTGAGAAGGAGTGCCTGGACCGCCCTGCGAGCTTCCGAGACTGTCGGATACTGATCTGCGTCCCCGACAATAACGGCGTGCCGCCTGCGTCCTCCATTTGGTTCCGTATCGTAATAGCGAAACTCCCAAATGGCAGAGCCGCGCAACCGCTCCCTCAACCGTAAACTTCCAAATTGGTATCGTGTCCCAACCATTAACCTCATTCCTCTTCTGGTTGAGGGCACGAGTGGTTGAGAACAGAGTACCGTGACTGGATGTCCTCGTCGAGATCGCTTATCTCTACGGCGAGAGGAATGAGATCGGAGGCTCGGAAGCGCCAGAGCTTCCCCAACCGCAAACCGACAACCACGCCGTTACGGGCGTAACGCTGAAGAGTTTTGGGATGAACTTTGACGATAGCCGCCGCTTGCTCGCTGTCCAGCAGAGGTTCGAATCGGTGGGAGAGATCGGACATGGCTCGTATACTCCTTGAACCCACAATGAATGGAACCGAAATCCATGTCTACCCCACCTAATGGGGCGTTTTTCATTTCACGGAGCGGAGCGAACGGAGCAGAGCGTCCTAAGAAAGTGCACCAAAGCGCAGGAAGTATTTTTAAGGAACAATTGGAGCAGACGGATTTTCGATACTCTGAAAGAGAAATTGGATTTGAGCCGCTTAATCCAGTGGACAAATCCTGCTGACATTCCCCTGATAGATGGAGCATAGCCGAGGCGCGGGCAGTGTCAAGGGCGGCTCCGCCGCCGCTATGCGGTGAGGAACCCTTGACACCGCCCTCTCCGCCCCGGCGCGCAATCCTACCACCCGGGGAATGTCAGATTTTTCTTCCTTCCGGCGAAGCATTCCCGGCATTGACGAGATCTCGGGCAGACCGGCGCATCCTTCTTCTCTCAACCAGCCTTTGCAATACGTTTTCGCGAAGAACTGTTCGCTTCAGCGAGCTTGCCGGAACTCCGGCGCGTGGCAGAAGATCGGGTCGCTCCAGATAAACGCAGGCTCCGCGAAGTACGCGCGACACGCCGGGGGAGCGTCTGCAAACGTTCGATGGTATCTGGGTATCGAGTAACAAGTTCCACAAATGTGGCCGCAAGAGGGCTGACCTGCCCACCCTGCTCCCACTTCTCCACCGTGCGTGGGCTGACGCGCAGCATGTTCGCCCAGACCGCGCGGGAGACATTGAATTGTTCGCGAGCTGCAACGAAGAACTCAGCGCTTGGGGACTCTTCCACTTTGGGGGCCGGGACAGCGTGGGTGCGAAGCGTCACCTTCCCCTCGCGCTGGGCTTTCATGGCTTCCACGCCTTCCATCAGTTCCGCCAACAGATCCCGCTTTGTCGTCTTCCGCTTCTTCATTTTTTGCTCCTGGTCTTTCGCGCGAGGCGTTCCGCTTCGAGTGCCCGCCTCAGTTGGTCTCTTTCTTCTTTCGTCAGATCAGCGGCTTCATCTTTGTCATAGAGCGTCAGCAGCCAGATTTCCTGTTCGGACAAGAAACAGTAGTAAATAATCCGCAACCCGCCGCGTCTTCCCTTGCCGCGACGCTCATCTTTCCAGCGCAACTTGCGAATGCCGCCGGCACCAGGCACCATGTCTCCAGCTTCTGGATTCTTAGCAAGATATAGCTGGAATTCCGAAAATCCATCATCGTTGAGATAACGATCCCGGAACCGCGCGAACGCAGGTGCTTCGACGAATTGGAACCAAGCCGTGTGTATCGGCTCTTCGATCACTATGTTTCCTCATTGTACCCACAATGGGTATAGATTACAAATCGATTTCGCAGGCCCCGCTATAGGCTACAGACTCAGGCCAATATCGTGACTGATGATGATTTCGTGGTGCGGAACGGGTGGTTCAATCGCTTGGACCGGAACCTGCTGAATGCCCTGCTCAGGCCGGGGCAAATGCGCTTGTTCCCGCGTCAGCTCCGTGGCCGAAGGACGTGCGGAAGAGATACCCAGCGATTCGCGTAGCTGCTCACGATCACTCGTCACGATTGCGATCTCACTACGGCCACGCGACGCCCCGACATAGAACAATTCCTGTTTCATGGCGTCAGCGGAAAGGATGACGCCGTCCACTGTCTTGCCTTGGCTGCCATGCGCAGTGATGGCATAGCCGTGATCGAACTGGCGATAATTCGCCGGCAGCATGCGGCCATCCTCAAGGTGAATGAGTCCGTCTTCAATACCGCGGACCTTCACGAGTTCTCCATTCGTGGCGCGGAAGTCCGCATCCCGGCGATTGCCTGTAAGCAGCAACCAGTCGCCGGAAGCCACATCGATGTGTCCCTGGTCGTGAACTGAAAATGAACGCGTCTGTGCTGGACTGAAGGTCCTCTCCTCTCCCTGCGCGTTGTAAGCCACGATCACGCCGGAGTTGGTCCGATGCACTGTCAGAGCCTCGTGTTTCTCTATTCCCCTTGAAGCGCGGTGAATGAGCAGAATCTGTCCTTCGCGATAGTTCGACAGATCACGCTTTTGCGCTTCGGTCCACTGGAGTGGAATGTACCGGTTCATTGTGACACTTTCGCCGAGTTGACCTCGTTCGGAAAGGTCATCGCGAATTGCCTGCGAGACACGGCCAATCTCCTCATGCGTTGGGGCGACTACGAGAACCCGCCGCGATGGATCAGCTGCCATTTCCCGGTAGAGATCAGCGACCGCACGGGCCCGTTTGACAAATGGAACCTCATGCACAGCTCCCATCAGCTCCAGTTTTTCTAATCCCTGGTCCGGTGTTTGTCGTAGCGTTTGAATGGCGTCTCTATATTTGGCTTGCGTCTGACGCTGCACGCCAGTCAGGAAGACGCTTTTCATCTGCGATTCGTGCTCCAGAATGCGCAGCGCGTCCGAAGCCTCAACGCTCTGAATCTGCCGCGTATCGCCGGAAAAGAGAATGCGCGCCTGCTGCTGCTCGGCGAGCCGGAGTATCCCTTCCATCTGCCGCCCGGAGATCATGCCCGCCTCATCGACGATCAGGACACGATGCCGAAGAGCGGCCTGCGCAGTTTCGTCTTCCAGCAGCCGAGAAACAGTTATCGCATCGCGGAAACCAAACTTTTGCAGCTCCTCCACCGCGCTACGGGTGGGAGCCACCGCCGTTATCTCGCGCCCGGTCTCACGAAGCCCGCGATTAATCTCCTGTAGTGTGGCTGTCTTGCCGGTCCCCGCGGCGCCACGCAGATTGATAGCAAAATCGCTTGAGTCCAGAATCTGCTGCACCGCGCACTTCTGCTCGTTGCGCAGGCGCTCATCGGGATGAAATTCACGCGCGCCACCCAGCCGCCCATATCGGTCGATGCCGTGGTTTATGGTGGCGATCATGCGCTGCTCCAGTTCAAGGTTTTCGCATGTTGTCACGCGATTGCCGGCATGAATGATCGCTCCCTGGGATTTCTCGATTTCCAGTGCACCGCGCAACTTGCCAAGATTAATCTGGCCACGTCCATGCCGCAGAGCCTCCGTCAGCAATTCGTGATCCTGGACAACGGAAAGCCGCTCAAAGAGATGGTCTTTGGCATGTTGCAGTGAATCGGACGCCGGGGACATTTCTTGTCGCACACGGCGGATGGACTCCAAAGAACTGTGACGGAGACCTTCCAGATTGCGCAAATCCTCCGGGGAAAGGCGCGCCTGTTGCTGCTGGCGAAGCTGTTCCGTAGAAATCTGCGTGAGCTTGTCTGCGCGGGATTCGCGTACCAGCACGGCCACTTCGTTGTTCGTCGGCCTACGGCCATGTTCTCTTGTGAATTCGTCAATAGCGGCGTCTCGTTGTGCGCTCCGCTGGCTGTACCTTTCCAGCAACTCGTTCGACACACCATGGATTTCAAAACCTAGATCTCGGCCGCGGGAATCACGCCGGGGCTCAATCTCATAGCCGAGATTCCGCACTTCGTTAGCCAGAGCATTCCGGTAGACTTCCGTGAGGTATGAGCGGCGCTCGTAAAGACCCGACGCCTGCAATGCCTTCCAGCGGCCCTCCACCCCGTCGTAGGTGAGATTGGCGGCCACGGCGTGCGTGTGCAGTTGCGGGTCGAGTTCACGGCTCGTATCGTGACGGTAAGTCGCAACGATCCAATTGCCGGTTGTACGATTCTCATTTGCGCCGTTCAGTCGCACGCGGGAGCCTGCATGGTTTTCGGCTTCCACCAGGGCTTCCCGTACGGCTCCGTCATGGGCTGCGATCAGGCGCACATCCCCGCCAACCATCGCCTGAATCGAAATCGACTTCGGTGCTGAGAACGTTAGATCGTATAGGGAGCGTGCCTTGCTTTGGTCGCTTCCCGTCAGCGTTTGCCCGGTCCGCGCTATGGCGCGGGCGCAGGAACTCGCCGTTTTCGGGATGCAGCCCTTCCCGCACGGCCTCAAACTGTTCACGGGTGACGTTGCCCCGCAGCCCAAGCAGCTCTGCGCCGCGCCCCTGCCACTCGCCCTGTACGCGGCGGTGTTCATCGTAGTAGTCGCTGTGTTCAAGATGCCGCTGCGCGTATCCGGCGCCGCCAGTCATCGCCCGAATCGTCAGCACACGCCGACCGTAACGCTGTTCGAAATCCGAATGCAATAGCCTACGCCGGCGAATCTATGCGACGGTCGTTAACTTGATGCCGGGCGCGCGCTGAATGCCAGCATGCGCCGCGCGATGCTGCATGCGTCAAAATCGGAATGCCGCGCCCGATTCCGGGCTCGCTGCGCTCATTGTGGAGACAGACACCATCCCTAAGCCTCACGGCCTAGGCTTACGAAACGGATAACCGCAATACGAATGCTCATCGAACAAGCTCGAATGACGTTCTAGGTTGTTCGATCTCTATCAGAGTTACGTTGGGTGCTACTGGCAGAGATCAATTTGCATCCATCGAGAAAATCTGAAATCGGACTGCGGCCTCTTAACGTTGGGATTGAAGAAGTCAGCCCACTTCCTGACCGCATGCAGCAAAAGCGGGGGCCACTGTCCGGCTTGACGTTTTACAGACATCTCTAACAATGTCTCGAGGTGTCAAGGCGTTTTTCGAGCGCAGGAGGGCACGAACTCCGAGGAGTTGTTTCAATAGCGCTTTGGTTGAAGAACTCATCATCGATGACGAACGCTCGCATGTAGTCTGTCGGGCGGAACTCGGTCCGACCCAAACATCTCCGATCGCACGTTCGACCATGATTACTACTTCGAACTCCCTGGTGAGGGAGCGGGATGCCCAATCAAGTGGGCGGTGATTTACTTCACACCATGTCTGTAACCAGGCTCTCCCGCGTGCCAACCGAACTTCAAACTCTGTTGATAGTCATATCCCTTCCTCCACATCCAGTAGAGGCTGATGGCTAGCCTGCGGGCCATCGCCACCTTGGCGATGCGGCGGTCGCGACGCAAGTGGTTCGGGCCAAGTGGTTCGGGCCACCCTCGCGGAGGCGGGAATCGCAAATCACATTTGGCCGATTAAAGAAATGGCGATTAAGGCATCGTAAATCGCGAAATGCCGACCAAAGGCAGGCACTGCTTCGGATGCAGCCCGATCGCCGCGCTGACCAGAAGAATCCGGCTCGAAATGTCCGCTCCTGCTCTGTTCTCAATGCTGAAGAGGATTCACGCCTCCGAGCCGTGTCGAAAACAATTCCAGACGTGACGATCGACGATGCCGCGGTTCTGATTTTGTGTCAACGGGCCGTCAGCTGCTTGCCGTTCAACACCACCTCACAGGCAGCATTTTCCAATCATCCCTGCCATCTCGTTGAATTCAGGGCCTGGCGCATGTTCCCGATTTGGCCTTCCGCTTGCTGTGTCTCAATGTGAAGCAGCGAGGCAGCTTCAAGACCTGAAGCGAGCCGTCGAGGCGATCGTCTTTGGATCGAGCTCTTGGCTTGGCAATCGCTTTGCAAATAGTTGGGAGGTCTAGACGGGCAAAGTCATCGACTTCTGGCGAGCAAGGAAGATTCTATGTTATATCCGCGGCAATGCGTTGAAGACGGTGCAACAACACAGCTAACCGTCACTCACTTCTTTACAAGCCTGAGTGACGAGATGCAGAGTCTCAATTTGCTCTCGCTCCTGCTGACCGCAGACCACGGCAAAGCCGAGCAATGCTTCATCGCCGCGGTGGAAGAATACGTGGAACATGACTGTACCTTCATCGAGTGGGCGCGCTTATGGGCGCGGCGAGCAGTTTGCAAGCGTGCTATCCAGATGATCATGCCGGCGCCAGAACACGCCGACAGCCTGCGCCGCGCCAGCGTCGAAGGAACTGTAACGTCCGCACAAAGCAGCCCCTTCGCCGGAATTCTCTCCCTGGGTGAGTTTGAGCGCTTCGTTTTCGTCATGTCGGTGCTCGAGGGGCAGTCGGTCAAAGCTTGCGCCGTTCTTCTTAGATGCTCGCATCGCGATGTCTCCATGGCTCGCGGGTTGGCGCTCACTCGGCTGGCACAGATCGATCGTGCGTTTAGCTCGATGGACGAGGTCCTGCAGGCGTGACCAATGAGCTAGAGGCATTTCAGTCAGCGCAGTCAAATCGCGCAGAAGCCGCCAAACATCTTCAAGATCGATCCTGATCGTCATTTCGACTCTGGAGCTTCTGCGTGGTACTTCCGCGACGAGGTCATTGATTTATGAGCGGAAATCCTCCAGGTGAGTACGACGAGATAATTCTTCAGACCGATGGCTCCTATTCTCCTTGCTGTCCTCCACTCAGACGCGCAAGATATTTGAGCGTGCAAGAATTAGCGCCCGGCAGCTGCTTGGCCAATACAGGTGATTCGCCGCCTTGGCCAGGGCGGTATGGACGTTGTCTATGAAGCTGTCGATCAGAAGCTGGGCCGCCACGTTGCAGTCAAGTTGCTCGGCGAGACCATCGGCGAGGACAACACTGCATTGGAACGCTTCTGGGTGGAGGCACGCGCAGCTTCTGCACTGAATCATCCCGGTATCTGCACGATCCATTACCTGGACGAGTCGGCGGAATCTCCATTTATCGTGATGGAGCTGCTCGAGGGCAACAGCCTGGAGAAGGCTTATCACGGCTGTGTGATGCCCTATACGCGTCTGCTGGAAACGGGGACGCAACTGGCGGATGCACTCGATGCCGCGCACCGCAAGGGGATTCTGCATCGCGACATCAAACCGGCGAATATCTTTCTGACCAACTCGGGGCAGGCGAAGCTGCTGGATTTCGGCGTGGCGAAGCTCGATGCTTCGCTGGATGGTTACACCGCCAGCCACGTTCCGGAGAGGCCCGCGTTCGTAAAGCCCATAACCAGGGATGGCTTGTCGGTCCGCACAGTCGTCTATTGTCTCCGGAACAGGCCACAGGCGAGACGCTGGACGCGCGCAGTGATCTGTTCTCCTTTGGGGTCGTGCTCTATGAGATGGCAACCGGCCAGCACCCCTTTCAGGGAGCGACCACCGCAGTCGTCTTCGACCGCATCCTGAATCATGCGCCGACCGCGCCGGTTTCGCTCAACGCCCAGCTTCCCGCGGAGTTCGAGCAGCTTCTGAACAAGGCGCTGGAGAAGGACCGCGATCTGCGCTACCAGTCGGCCGCCGACCTGCGCGCCGATTTGAAGCGCCTGCGGCGGAATAGTTCCGGCAACGTGGCGGCTGTACCAGCGGCCTCTGCCGAGCCGGGCGCGGGCGGGCCAGTGAAGCCGCCGACGGGCGGAGGCACTTCCGAGACGACCCCGGCGAGTGGGCAATCCGCGTCGGCGAGCGCGGCCGGGCCGGTTGCGAAAAAGCTCCGCGAAAATCGCACCGGCTGGCGTTCCTGTTGGTGGCACTGGTGGTGTTAGCCGCAGCGGGGTTTGCAGCGTGGCGCTTCTGGCCCGTGTCCCGGCCGTTTGCGAACATTTCAGTTTCCCAGATCACTAATTCCGGCAATATCGAGAACGTTGCGCTTTCCGCTGACGGGCGCTTTCTGGCAGAAGTCAAGAACGACAGCGGAAAGCGCACGCTCTGGGTGAGGAATACCGCGACCAACACCGATACGCAGATCCTGGGCCAGTTCGGCAATGAGTACCTCGGCCTTACTTTTTCGCCGGACGGCAACTACCTCTACTTCACGCGGGGAACGCCGGAAAACGGTGCGACTCGCGCTCTCTATGTGATGCCGGTGTTTGGCGGTACGCCGAGACAGATCATCTTCGACATTGACAGCACAGTGAGTTTTGCGCCGGATGGTAACCGCCTCACCTATCTGAGACTGACTCCCGACCGAAAGGAACAATTCTCGGAGATTCATGTTGCCGGGAAGGATGGAGAAAACAACCAGGTGATTTACACTACCCTCGAGTGGCTCGCGCCGCCGGTGTGGTCGCCTGACGGCAGCCGGATCGCATGGACGGGCACGGTTCCACCGGCCAGGGCGACTGCGATTCAGGTTTTCGACCCTTCCTCGAAGAAGCTGACAACAATCGCGGCTCCGGCTGACATCCTGTTTCAAAACTCACCGGATGGGCTCACGAATCTTGTCTGGACGTCCGATGGCCGGCATCTGCTGGTCTTCTACCTGAAACCCCATACCGACCGCTCCCAGATTGGCATCGTCACCACGCCTTCCGGGGAGTTTCATCCGGTGACCAATGATGTGAACGCGTACAGCCAGCTCGCGCTCTCCGCAGACGGGCGTACGCTAGCCACGGGACTCAGCAACATCTGAGTCCAAGACCACCTTTTACATAGGATGATGGACCGAGCGCGGCTTCGAGAATGCTGCTGCGTAGAACTCCGAACTTCATCCCGTAGGCAGGCGACTACTGGGTTCTCTTCATTGTCCCGGCCAACCGATCGGTCGATCGATCGCGCCACCGGCAGGGTGCAAACGCTCGATACCGGGGACATCAACCTTGGGAATTACGTCGCTGCCTGCCCGGACGGCCATATCGTTTTTACGGGTTTTCGCAAAGGAGGCGGCGAAGCACGGGTTATCCGCATGGATGCGGATGGAGGAGAGATCGCCCAACTTACAACAGCCGGAGTCGCGCGCTGGCCGTCCTGCTCGCCGGACAGCCAGCGCGTCTATTTCAGTGTTCTAGAGCTGGTTCCGCGCTTCGCTGTGCTCTGACCCTTTAGCGGCGGAAGACCGAAACTGCTGCGTCCATCCAGCAACACCACAGCTTTTATCGTTTCGCCCGACGCCGGCTGCAGGTACGAAATATGGTCCGAAGCCCGTGATCCGTTCAATCGACGTGGCTTCGCGTCAGGTTTCTCTGTCCTTCCACTAAATACGAACGACTACCTCGACCGAAGTACTATCGCAGATAACCGTGCCGAGGCCACTCGATCCGTCAAAACCGAGCGAACAATCCTGTATCAGCCACTCCATCGGGTGCGCCACACACGCTCATCGATCGGGTGCCGGAAACAATCACCTACCTGCGATGGTCGCCCTCAAGCAAACAACTAGCGTTACAAAGCAGAATTCAGTCAGACGTCGATGGAAGCCTGCGGAGGAGCACATTTTCTTGGTCGTGCGTTGCGCGAGCAGGGGCATGAAGTGCGACTGATGCCGGCTCAGTATGTTTTTTTTTTTTATGCGAAGCCGTATGTCAAGACGAATAAGAATGCTGAGCGTGGTATGTACGGTTTTCTGTTGAAGGCCCTTCGCATCTTCATGGCTACAGGAAGCGCGAGAGGCGACCTTCGTTTCTGCAATTTTTAAAAAAAAAAAAAAAAAAAAAAAAGACTCCATGGACACGCGAACGAACGAGAGACTGTGACAGGCGCACGAGGAAATCCCTATCTCCGGCGTATGTTCCTGCATGGCGATCCGGTGCGCAAGCAACAACCCTCCTCCCTTCGCAGCGCGACGCTGCAGAGGCCCAGGCAGTCAAGGCGCAGGCGGGGCTGCTCGAATCCAGCCTCGATTACCTGCTCTCACGTGACGAACTCGCGTTCTGGGCGCCTCAGCCAAATAGCGGCACCCCGTCGACGGCATCCTGCTGCGCGATTCATGAATCCATCTTAAGATGCCAGCTCTCGACTACCTCGACGAGATCGTCAAGGATCTTGCCACCTGATCCGATCATCTGCGCTCCACGCTCATGAATCAGGAGCAACAGGTATCTCCCTGCAGCATCCATCCCATAAAGCGGCAAGGTCTACGGAGATGGCGTGCCCGGATCCGTCCAACACTGCTGCGCGCCAGACATCCTCAAGCTCTGAAACCCAGGCGCCACTGAGGCTGCCCTCGAGTTTCAGAGTAATATTGCGGGGCTCCTGTTCCACCGTGATCTTGAGCATTATGCCTCTCCTGAACCCTTGCTATGAGCAATCACAGCACCAGATCTGCCCGGGCTCGAAACTCTCCTGTAAATGGCCGGGGCTCTAGCCGATTGCAGAGCAGCCTGCGGTCAAATTGACGATGGTGATGTGCAGATCAGGGGACCGACGAATGGCGGATGACAGCTAATGCAGGCCTGCCCCAATCTAGGGGATTGCGTGACCGTCGAACTATGTCCCGGGCCGAAAGGATGCCTAGCTTCCTCATGCGGAACTGTAGCGTGGAACGATTCATTCCGAGCCGCGCAGCCGCGCCGTTTGGCCCGGAAATGACCCATTTGGTTTCCTTCAGGGTAGCGAGGATGAACTCGCGATCAACCTCATCCAGAGTTCTGCGCCTCGTTCCGGCTCGAGCGGGTGCGGTTTGAAATTGCAAAGCCGCAAGGGGGACCTGAAGCAAGGGACCGGGCGACACGATGACGGAATGCTCAATCAGGTTCTGTAATTCGCGGATATTCCCCGGCCAGCCATAGCGAACAAGCGCTTCCATGGTTTCCGAAGGAATGGTGTCGATTCCGCGGTTAATCTTGCGCGCAAAGTACTGCACGAAGTGCCTTACCAGCAACGGAATGTCCTCAGGCCGCTCACGAAGCGGAGGAACCTGAATCGGAAAGACATTCAACCGGTAAAAGAGGTCTGCGCGAAATGTCCGCTCCTCAACGCAGGCAGCAAGGTCGCGATTGGTTGCAGCGATGAGTCGCGCATCCGTCTTGATGGTTCGGGTGCTTCCCAGGCGCTCGAACTCTCGCTCCTGCAGGACTCGAAGCAACTTGGGCTGAAGTTCCAGCGAAATCTCACCGATCTCATCCAGAAAGGCCGTCCCACGATTGGCGAGTTCAAATCGCCCGAGCCTCTGCATGATGGCGCCGGTGAATGCGCCTTTTTCGTGACCGAAGAGTTCGCTTTCCAGAAGCCCAGTGGGTATCGCGGCGCAATTTAATTTCACGAAGGAGTTGGAACAGCGCGGACTCCGCTCGTGGATGGCCCGGGCCACAAGTTCCTTGCCGGTGCCCGTCTCGCCATAAATAATCACGGTGGAATCGGTTGGGGCGACAGTTTCAATCTGACGCAGCACCGCGCGGATGGCGGCAGCTCCGGCCGATGATCTCCTCAAAACCGCGTTCGCTTCGGATCTCGTCTTCGAGATACAGTTTTTCCCTCGCAAGCCCGTCCTTCAGTTCTTTGATCTCGCCATAGGCCAGCGCATTGTCGATGGTAATAGCGACCTGGCCCGCAAAACGGGTGACGAATTCCAGGTTCTCTTTACCAAATGGCTTGTTCTCGAGCAGGCCCAGTTCCAGCACGCCTAATACGCGGTTCCTGCTGACGAGGGGCACGGCACAACGACGCCGCTGATTGCTGAGGACGGGACTTCGGGTTCTGAAGACTTCGCAGATATCCTCATGGCTGCCGCTCTCCTCCAGCCATGAACCGTTCCTGTTGTCCGTTTGCAAACCATTAGGAGAGTCCAACGCGAACAGCCGCAACGAACCGCTCTCCCGATCTGGCAAATGCACAGCCACGGCATTGCACTCCATGACCCGGCGCACCGTCGTCGAGACTGTGCGGAGCAAATTGCGCAGATCGAGGTTCGAAACAATCTGACTGGTTAATTCCAGGAGCAGGCTCAGTCTGTCTCGCTCAAGTCGCAGCTCATTCTTCATCCGACGCAACGCATCGAAGTTGAACGCATCGTCCACCGCAGAGGAGACCATGGCGGCTCTCACTATGAAACTGTTTCCCATAACAAAGAATTTCCCAAGACCGTTTCCGACGTGGATGTACCGTGCGGCAGCTGGTTGCCGCCGTCAGTTCTGCTCGTCCGCATCGCGTACCGGTAAAACAACTAACTCATCAAGCATCTACACACTCCTTCCTGCGTTCTATACCTCCCTTACCCATTCGTATACTCTCTCTCTCTCGTGCCATCGACTCATGGATTGGCATTCCTGGTTTCGGTCCTCTCGTTTCTCAAGCCTTTGTTTTACTGCCTCTCTTTCCTCTATACTTAGCCCCTTTAGTTCTTTTTCCTCTTCTCTCCTTTCCTTTTCCTACTATTCCTTATCTTTTTTATTTCTTTCCCTTTTATCCTTCCTCTTTTTCTCTTTATCACTCTATCCTCTCCTTTTACTAGCCTTTCTATTCTTCATTTCATCTCTTTTTTACCTTCTAACTCTTCTTTTCCCTTTTTAATTCTTTAACCTTTCACTTTACCACACAGCTCTTAACCTCTAACTTCCCACTCTCTCTTAATCCCTAGCTATTCTTTCCTCTTCTACTTTCTCCTCTTATTTATACAGCTCCAAATAATTGATGAGATATATCTATCATCTCTCGTCCCTTCCCGTACGCTTCTTAGCTCTTCTTTTCTTAGCCTCCTGCTCTCTACACATCTGTAAAGCAACCTTATACCATTCTTATTCATTAGGAGAAAGGAAGGCCGTTGCTGGGTTAATCCCGCGGAATCCCGCGGAATCCCGCGAATCCCGCGATTCCCGCGATCATTACCACCCTTGCCGTTACTATCAGCGAAACTTGAATTTGCCTTTGTTAATTTTCAAGGCTTTGATTCGGGTCTCAAGTGTTGACGGTGGAATTCCAAGCTTAATGGCTGCCCCCGACGGTCCGGCAACCCGGCCTCTGGTTTGTGCCAGCGCCGCCACGATAATCTCCCGCTCGCTGCGCTGCTCACCCTCATCCCTGAAGAGTGCGACTTTTCAACCCGCGACGCGCCGCGATGTTTCTTTGGAAAGCCACAATTCGTCAACTGAAAAAACATCGCCGAGCTCAGAACGACGGACCTCTCAATTACGTTCTGTAATTCGCGGATGTTGCCTGGCCAGTCGTAAGACTGCAACAGATCGAGCGTCTTCTTGTCGATGGCGCCGATATTCTTCCGCCTTGGTGGCGTAGCGATTGACGCAATACTCGTCGCATCAGTGTCGGCCTTCCGATCTCCGAGGGGCGACACCTCGCTGGACACACGTTACCGTAAAGAGATCTTGTCGCATGGATCCTTGGCTAGGTCCGCCGTCAGTGCTCGACCGGCCGCAATGACGCAACATCGACACGGACAGGCTGCCCTCCACCTCCCCGCTCAAATTCTCGTTCCTGAAGCACTCTCAGTAACGCGCCTGGGTATCAGGCAAAAGTTCGCCAACTTCCTCGAGGAAATCCCTATCGTTCCGGCGTCCCATGTTCCTGCAGCGCCCGATCCGCTGGGTGGCGCCCGTCAAAGCCCCCTTTTCATGGCCGAACAATTCAGAGGAAATCAGCGTTGGCGCCAGTGCGGCACAGTTCACACTGATGAAAGCACGTCCAGACCTCTTGGATCGTTTGTGAACGGCGCGGGCAATGAGTTCTTTGCCGTTCCGGTCTCCCCTGAGATCAGGAGCGTAGAATCGCTTGGCGCCATTCTGGAGATACGCGAAGCAAGGTCCGCAATGCGGAGGAAGTTCCAACGATTTCTTCAAACATCGAGGTTTGATCGACCTCTTCACGGAGGGCAGCGTTTTCCTGTTGCAGTTTTTCCTCAGCTCGTTTGCGGTCTTCAATATCGGTAGCCGCAGCATACCAACGCATGACCTCTCCCTTGTCGTCGCGCAGCGGGTTGTAACGAATCAGAAACCAGCGATAACTTCCATCCGCTTTGCCTACTCGCAGCTCCAACTCGTAAGGAGAGCCAGTTAACAAAGCATGATCCGCAGAAGCCCTGTGTCGTTCCGAATCATCAGGATGAATTACACTGCCGAAGCGTTCCTGCCGCCACTCATCAAGACTAAAGCCGAAGTAATCGAGCGCGATGCGGTTGGCATAAAGACGTTCCCGGTTGGTCCGAATACCACGACAAGTTGAGGCGTGAGGTCCAACATCTGCCGGAGCTCCATTTCCTGTGCCTGAAGCTTTTGTTCCGCCTGCTTGCGCTCAGTAATGTCCATGGAGCTACCTGCGAACTCCACGAGTTCTCCTACTGGGCTCAGGCGAGGATGGCCAACCGTGTGGATCCACTTGAGCGTCCCGTCAGGAAGAACGATACGGAACTCTACGTCGTAATCCGACCTCTCACGAATTGCTTGCTCGATCGTTGTTTGCCACTTCCCCCGATCCTCTGGGTGGATACGTTCGAGCCGCTTTTCCCAATATGGCGCTCCCTCAGCTGGATTGAAGCCGTAAATGCGGTACCACTCCCCGGAGAGGTGCACCGCGCTGCCATCCGCTACGCTCCAGGCCCAACTCCCCATGTGCGTTAGCCTCTGCGCTTCCGCCAAGTACGCTTCACTTGTCCAGAGCTCCTCCTCTGCCCGCTTGATCGACGTAACGTCGGTCGCCGCCCCGACAAACTCGCGATTGCCGGATGCGTCTTGTAGTGCGTGAGCTATGGCGTGGATATACTTCACTCTGCCGTCGGGCAGGAGCAGGCGATAGGCATGGTAGAAATCCGTCCTTCCCGCAGAGGCACGATCAATGACCTTCTCGAAGTCGGCCCGGTCCTCGGGATGGACGCGCTCCACCAATAAGTCTATTGTTGGCTTGAGTGCACTGTCGTACTCGAAGATCCGATAAGTTTCGTCTGACCAGACAATCTCTCCGCTATCAGGCTTCCAACCAAAACTGCCTGTTTGGCTCAGCCGCTGAGCTTCCGTCAGGTATGCTTCCCGACGTCGAAGCTCCTGAGTTAGAAGCTCGTGCTCGGTAACGTCTATGGCAGTGCCCACGATTCTTTTCAGCGTCCCATCCTGGATAACGGGAGCACTAACGCAACGGACGTACCGAACTTCGCCGTTGGGTCGCACAATACGCTTGGTGACATCAAATCCAGAAGCTTCCTCGACGACTCGCTTGACTAGCGATGCCATGAAGTCGCGATCTTCTGGATGGACGAGCGCCAGGTATTCCTCAAGGCTCGGCGCTTCCTGGGCTGGATTAAGCCCGTGAATGTGAAAAAGCTCGCGCGACCAGTAGTCGAATCCAGCCGGATTGAAAACCCAGCTACCCGTGTGCGCAAGGCGCTCTCCCTCAGATAAATATGTTTCGCTTTGCTGCAGCTCTGCACGGAGTCGCTCCAATTCCGCCAGGCGTCGCCTGAGACTCGGGTAATGAGTCTTGCGAACGGAGCTGTCGCCTAATCCCAACACTTTTTGACGCAGCTCTTCCCAGTCGTTAGAGGGATCCTTCATATATGACCTCAATGTCTCGCTGATTTGGCTGCCGTGGATTGGTGACAACGCAGGGGTCATCTAGAGCATTCTCGGCAAGCTCATGCACTTCGGTGCGATGAACACCAACGCTCGATAACGTGTCGCTGAGGCATGCCGCCTCCCGCAGACGCCGAATCTCCGGCACGAGCCGCTTGCGGATTTCGACGGAAGAAAGGCCCCCTAGCTCGATGCCCAGCGCAGTCGCCACGTCCCGGAAACGGTCTACAGCCTGGTCATAGTTAAAATCGACCACACCATCCAGGATCATTGTGTTGCATAGGCCGTGTGGCAGATCCAGGACGCCACCCAGGCTGTGGGCCATTGCGTGTACTGCGCCCAGGCTGGCGTTCGAGAACGCCAAACCCGCCTCCAGGCTACCGAGCATCATGTTGCTCCGGTACTCGAGATTGTTCGGTTCGGCGATCGATTTCTGGAGGTTGGCGCCGATCAGTCGTATGGCTTGCAGCGCATGGACATCCGTCAGGGGAGAGTGCCCGACCGATACATAGGCTTCTATCGCATGCGTCAGCGCATCCATTCCGGTGCAAGCAGTAAGGAACCTATCCATGGTGGTTGCCGTCGCGGGATCGATGAGTGACGTGTCAGGAACCACTGCCTTGCTGATAATTAAGAGTTTGCGCCTCTTCTCCCGGTCCATGATCGCCGCAAACTGCGAGGTATCGGCGGACGTTCCAGCCGTCGTGGGAATGCAAATGGTCGGAGGCATCGGCGCGCCTACTTTGCCGATGCCGACGAAATCACGGATACCACCCTGATTTGCCGCAAGCAAGCCGATGCATTTTGCGCAGTCGATAACACTCCCACCACCGACTGCCACAATGACGTCGCAGCCTTGCTCGGCGTACACGACCGCCCCAGCTTCCATTTCTTCAATACGGGGATTGGGAGAGACGCCCGTGAATAGCGTGAATCCGAGGCCCACGCCCTCGATGCTCGAAGCACTTGTTGCACCGACCCGGCGCGAACACCACCCTGGTCGGAAACCACCAGTCTTTGGTGCCACCCAGGTTGGGTCCGTTTGCCCAGCCAATCTACCCACGCCAAAGATGATCTCCGGCGCCAGGAACTTCCGCAAATTCATGTAATACATCATGGCTCTCCGTCCATCTACGATAGGCTTGCAATTGTGACTGCGGCCATAGTTTGACCGCACCTACCCTCTGTATCACAGCTATAACAGGCTCCATAAAATCTCCAGAATTGGCCGCCGATGCATCCTGGGTTCATTTCGAAATATCCGGCATTTCCTGATTTCCGCACATCCCTGAGTTGAGGGGTTTTCTGCACCCCTCAGGCAGGGTCTGAGTCTAACCACCCGGATTGTGGAAGCCTGATGAGCTAGCCGTTCCTCACATTCCTCAGTTTAGAGCCGCGTGCGAATGTGTGTATGGCGGTTCGGGAGGCACTCGTGAAAGCGAAGGCAGCGAATTGCGGATGTTGGCTGTTGTTCCGCCTGACAGACGCGCCGAGATCGCTCGTCAGTTGGCACCCTTAAAGCCCGACCTTCTATTTCTCGGACGTTTGGCTGAAGCCGAAGTCGCAAGTGGCGGTGTTAGCGCCGCGAAGAGCTTTGAGGAACTGCGATCCAACGGCTGTCAGCCGGAATGATTGTCGCTACAAAGGCCGATTCCCGGTGCCGATGGGTACAGGCGGCTGGCGCAGCCTTAAGCTGGCACTTGCGCAGATGCTGGCACTGCTTGGGTTTGACGTTTCGCCTAACCATGTCACTTCAATGGATCTCACGTGCTGTCCCAGGCTGTCTCTTCATTGGCATGTTGCGTGCATTCCAGTGAGACAACGTTAACGATTCGGAAAGTCCGAAGCTCACCGAGATATGGATGATGGGGTTCTGTCGAACCTGGCGAACCTAGCTTCGGTTACCTGCAAGTTGATGAGGAGGAGAAGAAATGCACTCGACTGTCATCGAAGTTGCGGCCGATTATCGCTTTTAGGACCGAGCAGCGATGCTGTGGCAAAACCATTTACTTGATATGGCCACGAGTGCGTGGTGGAGGTCTCAATGAATAAGCCCAAATTGCTAGTAACACACCGATTTCCTCCTGCAGTAGAACAACGCCTTGAGAAAGAATTCGATCTAGGGCGCAGTAGAGAGGGAGCGATTCTTCGTCGAACGGAATTGTTAGCGTTGGCGGAGGGCGTAGATGCAATGTTTATCACGCCGATGGATCGGCTCGACGCTGAGTTCTTCGAGAACGTGTCATCCAGCGTCAAGGTAATTGCGACCTACTCTGTGGGTCTTGATCATATTGATCTAAGAGCCGCCGCTGCCAGGGGGATTGCTATTGGCTATACACCCGGCGCTGACGCAGAAGCAACTGCTGAGGTTTCAATGCTCTTGATGCTGGGCGCTGCGCGGCGAGCTCATGAAGCTGAAGAGATGCTCAGAAGCGGAGCGTGGGCGTCGAATCCCAAGACCATTCTTGGCTCGCAGCTAACAGAAAAGACGCTGGGCATTTTCGGAATGGGAAATGTTGGGCAAGCGGTAGCGCGAAGAGCTGCCGCTTTCGGTATGAAGATTCACTATGTCAATCCTTCTCAACTACCGGGAGATCTGGTGGGTGACGCTGTCTACCATGCGACTCTTGATGAGATGCTGCCTACCTGCCAATTCCTGAGCTTGCATGCACCCGAGACCGAGAAAACGCGACACATCATCAACTCTCGGACGCTTGCCATGCTTCCGAAAGGGGCCATTCTGGTGAACATGGCGCGCGGCGGCCTGGTTGTCGACGCTGACTTGATCGCTGCGCTCAAGAGTGGACATATCGCTGCAGCGGGGTTGGATGTTTACGACAGAGAGCCCAACTTGAACACAGGATATCTCGAACTCAAGAATACGTTCCTGCTGCCGCATCTAGGCAGCGCAACCATTGAGACTCGGACAAAGATGGGCATGATCTGTCTGGATAATATTCAGGCCGTATTGGAAGGCAACGCAGCTCCGTCGCTTGCAATCATAGTGTCTCTTGGCCATTCGGAGAACCGTGTGAGAGTCGCGAATCCTAGAAGTTCACCATGACCAAACGGGAGGACGATAATTTAACCGAATATCTACGCAAATGTTTCCCGAAATCGGACCGTGAGGATGTCATTTCCAAGACCACTACGACGTCGCCGCGTCCTTCGCCCGGCGACTTAGCTCAAACGCTGTCTCGTCGCGCCAGCGGCTTCGTTCTAGTCGCCTTTTCGGACAGCTGGCTTTCCGCTCTCAACTGTCGAACATCCTTTCGGTTGACGTGAGACATTTCGAGGGGATGGTAACCGTGAGGCGATTCCAGGGATTGGCTGTTAGTGTTCCAGGCTTTATGGAGGCGCGCTAGAAAGAGTTGCAAACCTGCTGTGCGACCGCTGTTTTCCGATGGTTCTGTCCGTTGTGGGCCTCTCTTTCGCGCCATTCGTAGGTGCGTTCTGAACTGCTCGCGTTTGCGCAATGCCTGTAGCCGAATCTGAGTCCCGATGAGCCTGGAGGACCATTCCTAAGAACAGTCCGCCAAGCAATGCCGCACCAGTGACAATTGGCATCCAGATGCGCAGCAGATCGCTCTTGAATTCGTGGATGAGGGAGTCGAGATTGCTGGCGCGAGATTCGAACGAATCGAGGAGTCGACTGTTGGCGGATTGGATTTGTGCAACAACTCCACCGCGATTGTCCAACAATTCCATCAGAGCATGCGTCAGCTTTTGCTGCGCGCCAGCCATCGCACCTGCCGCGACCTAAAGTGCTTCAACTGTCTCACGCACGCCAGAACGGAGAAAATGCTGGCGCAGGCTTTCACCGAGCATCCTGGCGATTTGCTTCGGATCAAGGCCAGCTCCAATCTTGCCGGGCAGATCGGCGATCCGTGATTCCAGTTCGTGGACATAATCCAGCATCTTCTGCTGGGCCTCATCCGAGAAATGCTCATGGGCCTCCAGCAGCTCCTGCAGCCGTTCCCGTTCGTCCGCGATATCCTTTGGCGTGTGACGCGTGAGCAGCGCCAGAATGCCCATCGCCTCGAGGATACGCGGCATTTCATCGTCGGGGCTCAGCGTTCGGGTGTGGGCAAGAACTCGATAATACGCGGCTTGTAAATCGTCTGGCACAAGCCGGGCGAGAGAGTCAAATATCGTTGGCACTCCCGCCGGATCGATTTCGAGGCTCTGTGGGGGTGAAGCGGCGCTCATGGCAGAAACGCTCAGAGCGTTGCTTCAGGCAGCGATCAGGACGTGTTTGTCCTTGACAACGCCTTCGCCCTTATTGACGGATACATTTGCGCAGACCAATCCACCCACGCCGGCGGCATTCTCACTGAGGATTTCAACAACCGGCGTAGACTTAAGTCTCGGACTGTTCGCGACCTCTGACAGGTATGGGAGGGCCGAGATGTTACCAACCGCGCTAGTGCGGAAGATGCGATCCTTGTCGCGACGCTTTCGTCAGGCAAAAATGATCGCTCGCGCGCTCAAGAGCCATCGGCACCCGATCTATGCTCAGATCATTCCCATCCGGCGCTGCAATCTCTCCTGCGCGTACTGCAACGAGTACGACAAAGTCTCGACGCCAGTACCCACGGCTGACATGCTGCACCGCATCGATTGGCTTGCGGAGCTTGGGACAGAGATCATTACGTTCAGCGGCGGTGAACCACTGCTGCATCCCGACCTCGACGAACTGATCCGCCGTATCCGCAGCCATAAGCGCATTGCCACCCTCATCACCAACGGATATCTGCTGACCCCGGAACGCATTCGGAGTCTGAACCGCGTCGGGCTGGAGCACCTGCAGATCAGCATCGACAACGTGCAGCCCGACGAGATCTCGAAGAAGAGCCTGAAGGTGCTGGACAAGAAACTCGAATGGCTGGCGCAGTACGCCGAGTTCGATGTGAGCATCAACTCTGTGATTGGAGCCGGCGTGAGCCGTCCTGGAGATGCACTCACGATCACGCGCCGCGCCCTGGAGCTCGGATTCGACACGAGCGTCGGAGTCATCCACGACCACACCGGACAATTGAGAGCTTTGCCGGAGACAGACAAAGCCGTGTACGACGAGATACAACGCGAGCGCAAGCCTGGCTTCTGGGCATTTGCGTACGACAACCTGTTCCAGAGGAATCTGGTGAGCGGCCGAGCAAATGTGTGGCAATGCCGCGCAGGAAGCCGCTTTCTGTATATCTGCGAAGATGGGCTCGTCCACTACTGTTCGCAGCAACGAGGATACCCTGCGATTCCTCTGGAGAAGTACTCGGCCGCAGATCTCGAACGCGAATACTCAACCGTGAAACCGTGTGCGCCTTATTGCACCGTGAGCTGTGTGCACCGGGTGGCTATGATCGATCTGCTGCGGGAGAAGCCCCGCGAGGCACTGGTTAGATTCTTTCCTCCACAGGCAGCGGGAGCAGCCGCTCAAATGCCCTCCGGCGTGAAGGCGCTGTCCTTTCTTTTTCTGCCGCCCGCCGATGGCAGACCTCAAAGCGGAGCCGCCAGATTGATGGCCGGCGCGGTGAAAAGAGCGCTCGGGGTCAATTCGGCGCGCCAGGCCAGATAAACCGCCAGTGCCACCAAGGCACCGAGCACAACGTCGATTGTGTAGTGATACCTCTCGACGACCGCCGCGACAGCGATCCAGAAAGTGATGGCGAGGAAGATGGCTCCCGCCAGCGGAACATACTGCAGGAGCGCGAGCGAGGCGCCGAGGGACGCGGCGACGTGGGCGCTGGGGAACGATATCGCGTGAATGCCGACATGATTCGAGATGAAGAGATTGAATCTACGGCTCTTGGTTGCGCGCGGCGGCGTGCCAGTATTGCTCAGGCTGCGCGGTGGCAGAGCGGGAAAAAATGGCGTGATGGCGTAGCAGAGGTAGGTCGGAACCAGAACCAGGAACCAGTAGTTGTCCACATAGCGGCGCATTCCGGCAAAGTAAAGCGTCGCGAGCCCTAACGGCAGGATGGGATAGCAGAACGAATAGGCCCATTCCATCGAGAGCCGGACGGTCCGGCTGAATTCGAAACCTGTTCGTGACAGCAAAGCGAAAACCTGCCGGTCCGAGGCGGCCAGCCAGGTCTGGATCTTCTCGGTCGGCCTCAAGAAGAATTGGCCCGTCTGCCAATAAGGAATCAGAGTGATGGCAAGGGGCAGCCAGTCGCGCAGGATCGAGCCCGGGACCGGTGCCAGACGATATGCAAGAGCGCGGGCCAGGAAGATCGCCGCCACGGCGCATAGCGCGAGCCCGGTGATGATCCATCGCCGACGGAGTGGGAGCGGGACAATCCACGCCGCACCGGCAATGATCGTCGCAAAGCCCCCTTGGATCCATTCCGAAGTCCGCATCCGTTCCCCGGGAAATTTGGTCACTTCGGTGATATCGCCCCCAGAAACCGGAACTGAACCCAGTGCAGGAGGCTCCAGGCTAAGGTAGACCCGTGCGCCATCTGCCCCTAAGGCCACTTTCCTGTGGAAGCGAACATCACTCGTGAGTTGGACAGTTTCAGTGATATGGGGCGGGGGCAATGGCCGATGCGCATACCAAAGTGCAATGAGTGCGAATAAGAGGATGACCGTTGCTGCGCCCGCAAGCCAGGGGCGCCGCCGGTGTCTCCGGTGTGGCGGGTTGGGCGCAACCAGTTCCGTCGATGAGGAGTGTTGGACCGGCTGGAATTCCACCGCGTCGCCATTGAGCGTCGGAATCTCAGTCTTTTCAATGCTTCCGTCTGTAGTGAAGACGGGCTTATCGAACTGATCTCCTATGGAGGCGAGGGGCGCGATGAATCGATAGCCTAGTCGCGGAAGAGTTTCGATAAATCGTGGGTTTTCAGCACGCTCTCCTAAGGCTTCGCGCAAGCGGCGAATCGTGCTTTTCAGTCCATGTTCGAAATCAACGAAGGTGTCTTCGGACCACAGTCTGCGGCGCAATTGCTCGCGCGTGACCACTTCATTTGGCCGCTCCAGCAATATCACCAAAACTTCGAGCGGCTGGCCTTGAAGTTTCAGACGCCGGCCATTCCTGCGCAGTTCTCGATTATTGAGATCGAATTCAAAAGCCTTGAACCGAACGCGATGGTTTGACTCGGGTTCCAAACAGGTCGTCCTCAGGGAACGAAAGTCGTGTACGCCGGCGGCTCAGCGAGTAGGCCGCACGTTACGCGATGCTCATCACAGGCATGTTAACAGCAACCTCCATCCCCTGGCGTACGAAAATAACAACTTACTTATCAAATGCTTAGTTTGTTATACGTGAATGATATATAAGTCACCTCCGATGTATTGATCATTCCCGGCTTAGCACTCAAGCTCACCTCTGCACTCTGCGGAGCGGGACAGCAAGCAGAACCAGTCCTAATCGTCGATCTCACTAGGGAACTGGATCGAAAGCGACCGAACTTCTGCCTGCTATCTGTCTTAGGGAGCCGCAGACATTGCGCAAGGGTAAAAACCTCAAAGGACACCTGCTCGGTTTCGTCGTCGAAACCATTGGCAGGATCGTTCTGGAGAAGGCATTCGTAAACAGCATTAAGGCGGATTGAAGCGAGGATTCTGTTGTTGCTCGCGCAGTTCGGCAAGGAAAGCAAACCCGAGAAGGTGGTTCCCAAGATCAGCCAGGAAATATTGGCTGAGATGATTGGCACGACCCGTTCCCGAGTTAATTTGTTCACGAATCGCTTCAGAAGGCTGGGGTTCATCGAATACAACGGCGAGATTTAGGTTCGCAACTCCCTCCTCAACATCTTTCTGCAGGAATAGCTGTCGCGGCCTTCGGTTAAACCCGCCTGCTCCCTTCCAAATGGAATCTCAGTAGTGTGCAATTGTGAACATACACGACAGTCCAGCTGAGCTAGAGTTTTCGTATACTCCACGGCCCTGCGCTAGACATTTTTGGCTCGGCCTCGCGTTTGAGAGGCGCGAATCAAAGGTGGCGTTCCTTGTTCAGCGCATTTCTCGACAAAATACCAGCGTACGTACTGGTCACGATCTTGCTCGCACCCTGTGCCGCGGCTCAGGAGACGAGTGCGCTTCCTGCCAGCTTGACCATTCCGGACGGAACTCCCATCAAGCTTCGACTTACCGAAAGCGTTTCCTCTGCTCGCGCACGGCCGGGAGACCGCCTAGACTTCATCGTTGTGCGGGATGTGAACGTTGAAGGGTTGACCGTGATTCCGGCTGGAACCGTCGCCAGTGGCTCGGTCACCGGAGTCAAGGGCAAGCGGCTCTTGGGAATCGGAGGTAACGTAGCCCTGAAACTCGATTCGGTAGGGCTGGCCAACGGCGACCGGGTAGGGTTGCACGCACGACTGAACGTAAAAGGACGCTCCCGTTTCATACTAATGGCCGCAGGGATGATCGCCACCGCACTTGTCTTCCCGCCCGCTACGCCGGTTTTCCTACTCACCCGTGGCCACGACAGCACTGTGTTGAAGAGTACGGAAATCACTGCCCATACCGACGCTGCCACATCGGTTCTGTCGGCAGGGTTACTGCATTCGCAAGAACGCTCTTCCGAGTTGGATACGATGATGGGTTATCTGCCGCCGCGTGTGTTCAATGCTGAGGGGCGCGAGGGCGACATGGTGAACCTGGTTCTCATTGGCCAAAAGGAAGACTTGCAGAATGCCTTTGAGCGTGCAGGTTGGGTCAAGACTGACAAATGGAAACCGATCTTCGTCTGGCACTTGTTATTGCATGGAACAGACGATGCAAGGATACCAATGGCCAGGTTTTATCTGTTCGGAAGAGTGCAGGACTACTCGTATGCCTTGCCAGAGCCAGGTGCAGTGGTTTCGCGGCGTCATCATCTTCGAATCTGGAGAACCGATCACACGATCGACGGGACGCCTATCTGGGTGGGTTCGGCCACCCACGACGTTGCCATTGAAGTCGCGAAGCGAGGGCGTCTGATCAACCACAGGATCGATCCTGCCGTCGATGCAGAACGTGATTTTGTTGGAATTGATCTGACGAATACATCGTCGATCAGCCGACAGGAATATCTGCACCCCGCCGATCCGGTCTTTCAGGCACAAACAGTGTCCGGCCAGACCTATCACTCGGACAGCAGAATTCTTCTTTTGGACTTGCATCCGATTACCTCAACCAAGACCGGCACGATCGGTCAATCATCCGCTTTACTTCGGGCGACCTCGCTGCCTATCTCAGCGCCAGCAGCGCCTCCCAGATAAGATTAGTCGTCATGCGAATACCATGATTCATCCCCATGCCCGCTCTTTCACGCAATACAGTGCTGGCCCTGATTGGGGCGACGCTCGTGCTGCATACCACCGAGGAATATTTGACCTTCCCAGGTTACCTGTCGTCTGCTAACCGATTGCTACGGTTGCTGTCACCGCCCGAGTTCTTGCAGAACCCGCAGAGCCTGAGGGGCGCGCTGGTTATGGCGACAGTGCTGCCTCTCACTGTTATCGCGTGGGCAATCCTACGTCCACGCAAGGCCCTTCTGGTATCTGTGCTCTTTCTCGAGTGCATCCTGCTGGTCAATGCGGGCTGGCACATATTCGCTGCCTGGGTCAGAGGCGGCTACGCTCCTGGAGTGATCACAGCGGTTATGATCAATCTGCCGTTCGGCGTTTACGTGCTACGAAGGGTGGTGAGGGAGCAGTGGATTCCGTCGCGAACGGTATGGCAACTGATCGCCATAGCGCTCGGGCTACATATCGCGGCCTTGGGCAGTGTCTTGGCAGGATAAGCGAAAACAAATAGGAGGTAGTTTCTGGAGTGCCGAAAAAGTCGCAATTTCGGTAACTTGAACTTATTGAAAACCCCGTTTTTCCAGCACTTCGTGATCTTGGATTTCCTTGGTATGTATTGATCGATTTTCTTTTCAGGCATGGTGCTACTGTTTCACATCCTGGCTAGCGGCGCTGTCGCGAGTTGCACGTCTGGCAAGCTGCTGCCGGCACGCAGCCTGTTTAGAGCGTATGCTTGAGGCAGCAGTCAGGATTTCCGTCTCTCGCCTCCAGCCGCAATTGCTTTGCTCTAGACGAGCACCTTTCAAGTAGGCAACAGTGCGACTGGAGTTAGCATGAGCCTTATCAAAAAAGCTGATGTACCGGACCATCTTTCTGCGCGGCGAAGGAAAATTGTGTTTCCTTTTGCGTCAATACGTCAGCCAAATGCCACCAGCTCTTCAGGAAACGGGCTCGGCGAAGCGAAATTAAGCAAACCAAAGTCTCGTCAGGTTGATGACAAAGAGCGTTCTTCGATAGGACCTTCGAACGCTGCAACCGAATCTCCCGCCGATCCCGCTCGTTCAACGTGCAAGGGTGAAACACCATTCGATATTCCTGCGCAGAGGCTGCTTGTTGCCCGAGGGCTTCGACCTCGTGCAATAGAACTTTGACGGTACATGGTCGTCTGCCGGAGATACCACTGCCTCCGCCTTGGATCTGAGGATCAGAAACGCTGGGTGGCACTTTATGTGGCTGGTAGGTACGTATTCGCGTCACGGTTTTGGCCGGACGACCAAAACAGCCATCAGTAAGGCGATATCGCTTGCCTTGAATGAAGTGAAAGCCAGGTTCAATGCCGCAGAGCTGGGGTCGGTGAGTGTTTCGAGGTATCTGGGCTTCCAGATTGCCAGGGTCACCATTCATACGCGGCAGATCCAGCAGCAATCTTCTCTTGGCCTTGTTGACGAGATGAGTATCTGGTTGTTTCCGGACGGGACAAGTCCTGCAATCTCCAGGCGCACTGATCTGATTTAGAACCGTGCAGCTCGCATCTGCCATGAACAGTTCAGATAACGTGTGTCGAAGTTGCAATACATGTGAAAGCAGGAGACTATGCCTCTCTCGGAGATACTTCATCACGAAGAACGAGTTGGGACTTCTTTCGTAGAAGCTCATCCGTTGCCTCTGCCGACACGCATCGCGTTCATCGGCAACTATTTGCCGAGACAATGCGGCATTGCCACCTTCACAACCGACCTGTGCACAGCAGTGGCAGCCGAATACGGCAGCGGCTGCCTCTTCGCCATCCCCGTCAATGATCCGGATTCGAGCTATGAGTATCCCGAGCAGGTGCGGCTGGAGCTAGCCCAGGAAGACTGGGCTTCTTATGAACGGGCGGCGGCATTCCTTAACTTCAATGGCAACGACTTGGTCTGTCTGCAGCACGAGTACGGCATTTTTGGAGGGACTGCAGGCAACCACATACTGGCGCTGCTTCGCAAATTGAAAATGCCTCTGGTGACGACATTGCACACTGTCCTCCGTGAACCAGACCCAAATCAGCGGGAGGTGCTTGAAGAGATCGCTCAGCTTTCGGATCGCTTGATTGTGATGAGCGAACACGCGGCGTGTCTTCTGCGCGATATATATGACGTGCCGGGAGAAAAAATCGATGTCATTCCCCATGGCGTGCCGGATCTTCCATTCATGGACCCCAATTACTTCAAGGACCTGTTTGGCACTCAAGGGAAGTTCGTATTACTTACATTCGGCTTACTGTCCCCAAACAAGGGAATTGAAAACGTTATCCGCGCGCTGCCGGCGATTCTGGCGAAACATGCGAACCTGGTATACATCGTTTCCGGCGCAACGCATCCTCATATCAAGCGGCGCGAGGGTGAGTGGTATAGGGAACAGTTAAAGGCGTTGGCGGAGGAATGCCACGTTTCCTCGCATGTGATCTTCAACAACCGCTTTGTGAGCGCAGAAGAACTGGTAGAGCACGTAGGCGCCGCGGATATCTACATCACTCCCTATCGCCAGGAAGCCCAAGTGGTCTCGGGCACGCTGGCCATCGCAGTGGGCGCAGGAAAGGCGATCATCTCCACGCCGTACTGGCATGCCAGAGAGCTGCTTGCCGATAGACGCGGCGTCATTGTTCCTTTCGATGATCCAGATTCCATCGCCGACGCGGCGATCAGGTTATTGGACAACGATGCCGAAAGGCATGCGATGCGGAAACGCGCCTATCTCTACTCGCGCGGTACGACGTGGCAAAGCGCGGCGCAGGCTTACATGGCGAGCTTCCAGCGTGCACGTGTGGAACGGATGCTGCGGCCCCGCGGCGCACTGCCGGACATCTTCGCGGAGAAAGCGACAGGCGGTTTGCCGGTGCTGGATACGGCGCACCTGTCGAACATGACCGACGATACGGGCATTTTGCAGCACGCTATATTTTCCGTAGCCAACAATCTTGAAGGTTATACAACCGATGACAACGCGCGCGCGCTGATCGTATCAACATTACTGGGTGTTTCCTCTATGTCCGGCACCCATGAGCATGCAAAGATGTCTCAACGCTACCTGTCTTTTTTGTTGTTCGCCTTCTCCGACAAGACTAGTAGGTTCAGAAACTTTCTCGGCTATGACCGCCGATGGCAGGAAGATATTGGCTCTGAGGATAGCCATGGTCGGGCCTTGTGGGCATTGGGAACGGTGCTCGGTCGTTCAGAAAACCCAGGCCTGAGAGGCGCGGCAGGCAGACTTTTCGAGGCTGCATTTCAGGCGGCTCTAACGTTCACCAGTCCTCGCGCGTGGGCATTCTCCGTGTTGGGAATGCAAGCCTATCTGGACTGGTTTCCCGGAGACAGGGTAATCCAGGGCGTGCGAAATGCGCTCGCAAACCGACTGTTGAATATCTATGAGCGCAGTCATTCCGAAACGTGGCTGTGGTTTGAGAAAAGCCTCACCTATTCAAACGCAAGGCTGTCACAGGCACTCTTAATGGCAGGATGGCAAAGCGGCAACAAGAGGATGGTCGAAGTTGGGTGCGAGTCTCTCACGTGGCTGATCGCCGAGCAGCACCGCGGCGATGTAGATATCTTCGTTCCAATAGGCTCGAGGGAGTGCTTCGTCGACGGCGGCGTGAAGGCTCGTTTCGATCAACAACCGGTTGAAGCCTGCGCGACTGTCTCCGCGTGTCTGTTGGCATATCGCTTGACGACCGAGAAGCGGTGGCTTGACGAAGCATGGTGTGCCTTCCGCTGGTTTCTAGGCGAGAACGATCTGCAGGTCTCGCTTTACGACGCGACTACCGGCGGTTGTAAAGACGGTCTTCATCCAGATCGAGTGAACGAGAATCAAGGAGCCGAATCTACGCTTTCGTTCCTGATGGCTGTCCTCGAAATGCGAAGTGTGGAATCGGCAAACCTAGAACAACTGAATCAGGAAATGAGTGTCTCCAATTGAATACAATTCTCCTTCCAGCAGTAACGCCGGCTCCTGTCACCGTTGAACAGCACGACTTGCAAATGCGCGCGCAGGACTCCCTCTTCACACGTTATTCCGGCAACCCGATCCTAGGCCGGAAAGACTGGCCATATCCGGTCAACAGCGTATTCAACGCTGGAGCCGTGGTCCTGGCCGACGGAGATACTCTGCTGCTGTGCCGGGTCGAAGACCGGCGAGGCTTGTCGCACCTTTGCGCTGCTCGTTCCGCGAATGGCGTCGACGGATGGCGCATCGATGCGCAACCGACCTTGATGGCAAATCCGCGCGAATATCCCGAAGAGATCTGGGGCATTGAAGATCCGCGAATCACGTATGTTCCTGAGCTGGGCAAATATGCGATTGCATATACCTCCTACGCGCGCGGCGGTCCAGGAGTCTCGCTCGCGCTGACGAAAGACTTTAGGGCCTTCGAGCGGTACGGCGTAATCATGCCGCCTGAGGATAAGGACGCTGCTCTGTTGCCTCGGAGAATAGGTGGCGTTTGGGCCATGATTCACCGGCCCGTGACGACGCTCGGCGCTCACATGTGGATCTCATACTCGCCTGATCTGCGGCATTGGGGCAGTCACAGAATCATGCTCGAGGCGCGGCGCGGGGGATGGTGGGACGCGAACAAGATTGGGCTTTGTTCCCCTCCGATTGAAACCGCAAAGGGTTGGTTGACGATTTATCACGGCGTCCGCCAGACGGCATCCGGCAGCATCTATCGCCTCGGTCTCGCTCTCTTCGATCTAGACAAGCCGGACCTCTGCCTGCAGCGTGGACACTCCTGGATGTTCGGACCGGAGGCTCCCTATGAGCGCGGAGGAGACGTCAACGATGTTGTGTTTCCTTGTGGACAAACTATCGGCGCAGATGGAGATACCATTCATCTCTACTACGGAGCAGGCGACTCATGCATGGCGATGGCGACGGGCAGCATCCGGCGTCTTCTTTCTTGGCTGGATGCAAATTCCAGCACCGGGGACGAAGCCGGCTCTTAGTGAACTTGTCATCTGATCGTGAGGAACAACCTGAATGGATATCGCTGGCATGACATGGCCTGGTTACCTTCCGCGGCTACTTTGGATACGTCGAGTATGTCCTCGTTGCAGCTCATTTGAATTCAAGGAAGCCGAATCGCAAACCCTCGATCGCCTACTGGGCTTCTTTGCGCTGCGCCCGGTTCGCTGTGTCAATTGCTGGCGGAGGTACTACTGGTTTGCGATGAGAAGCACGAATCAAAGATGACAGCCGCAATCACACTCTGAGCCAACTCACGAAACCAAGACAACTTTGCTCGACAAAAGGCCGAAAATAATGGATACGCCACAATACGCGCCCAATCAGACATCGAATGATCTGCTGTTCAGGTTGGACAGTGAGCGTTCTCGGCAATCACCGAATTATGGGATCGTGGCCCAGAGCGCGAATGAAGTGCAGGACATCCAAAATGCTCCTGCCGTCAGCATGGGACCGTTTTTGATCGAATCTGGGCAAACGCACCTTCTAACCACGATCAGTATCTATAGCCAGCGCGGCGAAAGCCGAGAGCAGATACGCCTGCTCTACATGAATGCTGTTGCACTTCGTGTTTGGAAGGCCATGGGCAAGCGACCAAGCCTGATCGGTGCGCAGCATCGTCCACCACGAAATGCCTTACTGACATTCGGTGTCCCCTTCAGTGAATAACTAGCTGCTCAATCGGATGCTAAGATCTAGCATCAAATCGGCAGTATCAACGGAGCCTATCGACTGGCGATGACGTGGCGCGATTATCACGAAGCCACAAAGCATAGCGTTGTATCGCTGAGTAGATCGAGGCATGTTCTCGACTGGACGAATATGCCTGATCCGTTTCGTTATTACGAAGGCGTGCCGGTGCTCGATCTGCCAGCAGACCCGCCCTCCCCTGAAATACCAGCACTCGACGTGCTTCACGGCGCCTCTGGCGTCACGCCGGTGGTTGACGGGCCGGCTTTCCTTTCGCAGCTTCTC
Source organism: uncultured Acidobacteriaceae bacterium (assembly GCA_963724375.1). Lineage (GTDB taxonomy): Bacteria > Acidobacteriota > Terriglobia > Terriglobales > Acidobacteriaceae > Silvibacterium. The sequence goes on along the minus strand of CAVRUM010000008.1, from coordinate 15,838 downwards.
TTCTATTCCGCCGCGATCAGCGCCTCCAAGCGTGTCCCCTCCACCGGAGAAAAATACGCGCTGAGAGTGAATCCGTCCTCCGGGAACCTGCACCCGACGGAATTTCACTTCCTGACCCGGGGTCTGAAGGGCTGGCCAGATGGGTTGTATCACTACGATCCATCCAGGCACATGGCGGAGCAGCGCGGGCGCGGAGATTTTGCAGGGATGCCAGCCAGCGGCTCTGCGCCAATTGTGTTTGTTTTGACCAGCATTGCGTGGCGCGAGGCATGGAAGTATGGAGAGCGAGCATATCGGTACTGCATGCACGACATGGGACACGCATGGCAGGCGCTTGCACTCTCCGCACGGGCTATCGGTTGCGAGCATATCGCGGTTGGACACTTCGTGGACGATGATGTGGCGCGGATGTTTCACCTCAACAGTGACGAGTGGCCAATGCTGATCATCAGCCTGGACGGCGAGTCCATTCCAGTGCGCGAAGTAGACATCGGCGAGACTGTCTGGTTCGGTGGGGAGGCGAACCAGCTTTCAAAGGAGACCATCGCTTATCCAATGATTGACCGCATCCACTCCGCCACGAAACGAAGTAGCAATGTGAGCAGTGCAACCTCCTTCGCACCGTCGGCCTCAACTGGCTCCGGCAATGTTAAGCTGCCTTCTCCGGCTTTATCGACTCGGAGCTTTGGCGAGGTTGCGCGCATGCGACGCTCGGCGCTCGACTTCCTGGGTGGAAAGCGATCAATGTCATTGGCAGAACTCTCCGCCATCCTCGCCACTACAACCCAGACATTTTCGGCTGACTTTGCTGGCCGCCGCTTCATCCAACTATATCTGTATGCTCACCGCGTTGATGGGTTACACCCCGGCGTCTACAGGCTCTGGCCGGAGCGGGCCGAGTTGGAGCAGACCAAGAGCGGCGACCAGCGTGTCGCGGCCGCGGGCCTGAGTCTTGGTCAGAACCTGGCTGGTAACGCCTGCGTGACATTTTCAATGATCGGCGATCTCGAGAATGCCGCTCGCACCTATGGCGACCGCGGTTATCGCTATGTACACTTCGAAGCTGGCGCTATTGGCCACCGCCTGTACCTCGCCGCAGAAGCGCTTGGACTGGGTGCGACGGGCATCGGTGCCTTCTACGATGATGAGGTGCATCGTCATCTCAACCTGAAACTGGAACAGGGGCAGGTCGTATATCATTTTGCGATTGGTTATCCGGCCCGCGATCCGCGCCTATCGGCCTAACGAAACGACATCGCGTCGATGCCTCACCAAAAGGCATGCGGGAATAGGGCTCGCCACAGCCGAAGGTCCAGCGCTTGCCACGGTAGTGGGTTGACGGTTGAGTTCGGCGAAGTTATGCCGCGAGCTCACTCAGAGCGGATTCGTCCGGTCGCCCGCAGTTGACCGGGGACGCATTACCTTGATGTTCTTCGCCAAGCCGAGCACCGCCAACAGTTGAATGCCCCAGTAGTTAAAATCCACTTCCCACCAAGCCATGCCATGGCTTGCAGACACGGGATGCGCATGGTGATTGTTGTGCCAGCCTTCCCCGCCGGTCAAAAGTGCAACCCACCAGTTATTCGTTGAATCATCGCGGGTTTTGAACCGGCGCGAACCCCACAGGTGGGTCGCCGAGTTAACCAGCCAAGTGACATGGAAGCCGACAGAAATGCGCAGAAACACGCCCCAAAGCAGCCACGAGAGACCCAGCTTCCATCCGCCCAGAGCGGTACCGCCGACGAGCAAGAGAATGCCAGTCAGGGTGATTGGTAGCCAATGCCACACCGCCAGCCACTGGTAGAAGCGGTCGCGTTGCAGGTCGGGCGCGTAACGGGAGAGCATGGTGGTTTCGCTATGAAGAGAGCCATGCAGAATCCAGCCCATATGCGACCACCATTTGCCGTCGCGGGGAGAGTGAGGATCGCCAGGCTTGTCGGTGTGTTGGTGGTGCAGGCGATGCACAGCAACCCAGTAGATGGGGCTGCCTTGAAGAGCCATGGTGCCACAGATCGCCATGACATACTCAAGCCATTTAGGCGTGGTGAAACCACGATGAGTGAGCTGGCGATGATAGCTGATGGAAATGCCCACATTCTGGCCAAACAGCCACATCACGAGAAACACAAAGACTGAAGACCAATGAAAGGTGAACGCCGCCGCCACAGCTCCCAGATGAAACGCTGCAATTACAACACAAAATACCCAATTGAGTTGAGCAGATTTAGCCTGAACTAGCTCGACTATCTCGTGACTGTTGATTGCTTGCGGTTGTGCAATAAGAGCTGCCATGGCATGCCTCTTGTCTTGAGGCTAACCCCGCGCACCAAACATTAATGAGAGAGCGGGGTAAGAGTTAGGTAATACTTGCGGTCTGCGTATTCAGGTGTGAGCAATATTGATCGGTCATGGGATGCAGCGAAAACGACCTTCCTTCTTGAAAGAAGCCCTGTTTCTTGCATTTTCCACTATGAGCGTTATTGACCAGTCCTACGCGCAACCGAGCCAATAGGATTGATCCATCGCCCTATGCCTCGGTGTCCCAGGAGTTAGCCATGGCGGGAAAAAAGCCGCGGAATCTTACCCCTCATGAAATATTCAGAAGGATCAACCCCCAAGCGATCTCTCGGGATTACCGACACAAGCAAGCCATATTCGCTCAGGGCGATAAAGCTGACGCGATGTTTTACGTCCAGAATGGCAATGTGAAGCTGACAGTCGCCACCAAGGGTGGAAGGAAGGCTGTGATCGCCATCTTGAGGCAGGGCGACTTCTTTGGCGAAGGTTGCCTGGTCAGACAATCGATGCGAATGTCAAGTGCAACGGCGATTCAGCCCTCAACGATCGCGCGAGTCAAAAGGGCCACCATTGTCCGCTTGATTCATGAAGACCCAGCCTTCGCAAAACTGTTCATCTCTCATTTACTATCGCGGATCGAGCGGATCGAAGAGGACTTTGTCGACCAGATCTTTAGTTTCAGCGAAAGGCGGTTGGCTCGAATTCTATTAGCGCTGGTGAACCTCGGACTGCAATCGAAGCCGGAGCCGGCCATCTTGAAGGTGAGCCAGGAAACACTTGCAGAAATGGTTGGCACCACGCGATCCAGAGTGAGTTATTTTATGAACCGGTTCCGTAAAATGGGCCTTATCCATTACAACGGTGGCCTGCAGGTGCACAGGACACTGCTCACGTTCCTTCTCCACGACTAAGGACACGATGGCCGGCCGGGGCTGCCCCCTTCAGGAGGCTACGAATGATGAAACGGGTTCGAGAAGTGTCGCCGCGTTTCAAGGCCAGAATTACCGGTGTCGTTTATCTGCTTTACTTTCTGACCGCGATGCTCGCCCAGCTCCTGGTTGGCCGCAAGCTTGTTGCCTATGGCAACGCCACCAATCTCATCGCGACTGGCTGCTATGTCATTTTGACGCTGCTCTTCTATGCCATGTTCAAGCCGGTCAACAGGAGCCTCTCTTTGCTCGCGGCGATCTTCAGCCTCGCGGGCTGCGTCGTAATGACTCTTGGCCTCCTTCATCTCGCCTCCTTGCGCGTCAGTCCCTTGCTATTTTTCGGACCCTATTGCCTCCTGATCGGCTACCTTGTCTTCAGATCCACTTTCCTGCCTCGCATTCTGGGCGTGCTCATGGCATTAGCCGGTTTGGGTTGGCTGGCCTTTCTGTCCCCGAACCTCGCACATTCTCTGTTACTCTGCATCGAGGGTGTCGGCATCTTGGCGGAAGCATCGCTGATGCTATGGCTCATCGTGATGGGCGTGAATGTTCAACGATGGAATGAGCGGGCCAGCGCGGTATAACGTTACTTCAACATCGACTACTTAATTTGTAATTAAGGCCTTATCTGCTTTTCCGGCTACCGCGGTCTCTTTCCTTTGGCTTGTCATAGCTAACGTTCCAATCAATGTGTGTAAGTACCGGAATAAACTTCGCGAGCTTAACACATCCGCGCTCGCGGAACCAGTCAGCGCTTCCAAGGACCGGCTTGCCGAGCTTTGCCAGCAGCGGCTCCTGCTTGTGCACAGGCGGAGTTTGGTGCTTGATGACTGCCTGTGGCGCATTCGGTAGGTCTTGCCCATGCATGACGGCGATAAACAGCCCCATGAATATAGCCACCAGTACTACTATGCCCACATAGGCATGCGTGCGATCCTCTTTAATGGTTGGTTTCATAAGCCCTCCTCGCCCGAGGTGTAGAGCTAAGAAGGACAAATGTCAGATGGGCTGACTTAGTTCAGAACCATGAGGGAGCCGACAATACAGACTCTTCTCCGAAGTGAGTATTTCAAAGCCACAGAATAATATCTGAGCTAAACAGCTCAGTTTGGCGGGAATTGATTGAGACAGGCTATTAAACTGCAGCTGCGCGGCTGGAGTGCAAGCCCACCTGAGGCGGCCCCGATTAAAAGTAGACCAACGCAGCCTAATCTCGCTTGACTTAGGACTGCCACATTACCATTTTATTCGGTGAGATGAGCAATTCTGACCAGCTTTCGGAAGCCTGCTCATTCAACACTGATTACGTACAATGCTCCGCCCGCAGGCGAGGAAGCTCCTCCCGAAACTAAACCCTGCCATCGCGGACATTCATGCGTGGAGGGTAAATGCATCTTAATCTGACAGATCCCAGACTGATCGCTGGCGTCGTCGCGCTCGTTCTGATCATCGTTGTTGGCGTCGCACTTTTTGTGCGCAATCGCAGAAGAACCACCGCGGGTTTCCGCAAGCGTTTTGGGTCGGAGTACGACCGGGCTGTTGTCGAGCACGGGTCCGAACGCAAGGCGGAAGCGAAGCTGGCAGATCGTGAAACGCGAGTGGAAAATCTGAAAATCCGCGCTCTTACCGCCGCGGAACGTGGGCGTTTTTCTGCAGATTGGCAGGCAGTGCAGTCCCGTTTTGTCGATCACCCGAAAAGCGCGGTCACGGAAGCCGATGAATTAGTCTCTTCGCTCATGCAGGCGCGTGGCTATCCCGTAGCCGATTTTGATCAGCGCGCCGCGGATATCTCTGTCGATCATCCTCGCCTGGTGGAAAACTACCGCTCCGCCCACGGGGTCGCGGTGCGGCTTGGCAGAGATGAGGCAAGCACGGAAGACCTGCGGACCGCGATGATCCACTACCGCAACCTTTTCGATGAACTCGTCGAAGAACAAGCACCGGCCGGAGTCAAATCTGTGGCATAAACCCGAGGTTGCGACTCGGAGTGAAGGAGAATCTGAAGTGCTCTTACTCATCATTATTCTCGTGTTGTTTTTCGGCCTGGGTGGAGGATACTGGGGCTACGGCCGCTGGGGCTACGGCGGAGGCGCAGGCATAGGGCTTGGCACCGTACTGGTCATTGTCGTTGTTTGCTTTATGCTGGGGCTTTTCCGCTAAAGCCATCCGCTTTTGGGAGAACAAGACAGCGCTGAAGCTGACCTTCATCAGGTCAGTTTTCACGATTTTTTCCAAATGTGAGCAAAAAAGAACAGACTTGTTTTTTCGCTGCTTGCGATGCTGTAGTAACGTGCGTGGAGAAGTGTCTTCCGGGGACAAAGGACCGAACCGGCTCATCCCGATGAGGAGCTTCCGTGCAGCACGGGCATCGATTACCTGCCGTGGAATTGATAAGATTTAGGAGAATCCCCTCTGGTCACTTCGATCCGAAGCGGTCGCAAACCTGCTGAGTCGCCCCCACTGGCACGACCGCTTGAGGGAGGAGGCACTCAGTTGCCCGAGCAAAAGCCTGTCCAATTCGATACGGCCGGCTTTCTGGCCAGCACGGGACTGGGACGAAAAATTGTCCAATTCAAGCCAAAACAGACCTTCTTTTCGCAGGGAGATCCGGCTGACTGCATTTTTTATCTCCAGAAAGGCCGCTCCAGACTCACTGTGGTTTCGACGAACGGCAAAGAAGCCACCATCGCGTTTCTTGGCCCCGGCGACTTCGTTGGAGAGGAGTCGCTCGCGAGCGTGGGCGGACTTCGTATGGCGACCGCCACTGCCATTACCGCCTGTACAGCGCTCAAGATAGAACGGCAGGAGATGGCCCGCGTGATGCACGAGGAACATTCCTTCTCCGATCTATTCGTAACGTTTCTACTGGCCCGCAGTATGCGCACCCAGGCCGACCTGGTCGATCAGCTTTTCAACTCCAGCGAAAAGCGCTTGGCGAGAATTCTCCTGTTAATGGCGGAATTCGGCAAGCCGGGTGAACCGGAAACGCTGATTCCACAGATCACGCAGGAGACCCTGGCGGAAATGATCGGTACTACCCGGTCCCGCGTGAGCTTCTTCATGAACCGCTTTCGCAAACTGGGCTTTATTGAATACAACGGCCGCATCCGAGTTCATAAGTCGCTGCTCAATGTGATTCTGCACGATTAAATCGTCTGAGCAAAACCCGTAAGGTGCCTCTTTCTTCAGGACCTCCCATAGGTGAATGACTGGAATCAGGCGCAGATGGCAAGCGTGAGCAAAATTGAACAGAATCTTGACCCCAGACAATGGGAGACTGCCCATGAGCGGACGTTAGATGCTCAGTGGAGGGTTCAGATGTCTGGCGCGAAAGTAAACCTGCTTATCGTAGATGATGAGCCCTCCGCTCGAATAGCATTCTCGGAGATCTTCACTGAGTCTGGATACAACGTGCGATCGGCTGAAGATGGCTTCACTGCCCTTGTCGAGATTGGGCGGGAAATTCCGGACATCCTTCTCTCTGACCTCAACATGCCGGGTATTTCCGGCTTTGAATTGCTATCGCTGGTCCGTGACCGGTTTCCCGCAATTCAGGCGATCGCCATGAGTGGTGACTTTTCAGGTGTCGACATACCGCCTGGGGTTTGCGCCGACGCCTTCTACGAAAAAGGCAGCCGTCTGGGTTATTTGCTGCAGATCGTGGAAGGCATGGCCCACTCGAAAGGGCTGTCGTTTATCCAACTTCCCAGCGCGTCAGCGCCTGTCGGGGTTCCGAACAACGTGCACGGCTCTTCCGGATATGCGCACATTAGACTTACCTGCCCGGAGTGCTTAAAGGCGTTTTCAAAAGATCTCGACAAGGCCATCTGTCCTCTTCATGAAGCTGGCTGCGTCTATTGCTACAGTTTCGATTTGTTAATCAACCGCCCAGCCGAAATAGCTGGCGTCTTCGCAGGCTTTTCGGCTGGAGCCAGGCATGTGGATCCTCGTGCGTTCGAGAGCGCCCAATCTCAACTCGTGAACGTAATGAGAAAGAGCTGCCCCGATGCGCAAGATAACTGAACTTACCATGCTGCTACGTGGGCACGTCGAACTGCCCGATAGTCTCAACCTTGTGACTGAAGAATTTCGAGAAGGTTGGAATTTTGTGCAGTCGGGAGATAACCACTGGCTGGATAAGGAGATTCGGCGGCGCGGCTGGCATTTCATGTGGATCGGAGAAGGATCGCGTAGAAGCGGCGTCGGACAGACATCGCAGGAAGCGATTGCCGGCGCACTCAAATCGGCTCTTCGCCGCGTAAGCGGGTGCTTCAATGCGGCGGAAGTCGAGTCTATTGAGGTAAAGAAGTATCCGTGGTTTGTGTTGGCGAAAGTCAAAGTTTACCCGTATCAGATTCAGCAGGGCGCGGTTTTGTCTGCGTCCGACGGTGCTACAACCCTGACGGTGCCTCCTCCGGCAAATGCACCGGCCATCCCAGGGAGTCAAGTCGCGCCTGCGGCTTAGCAGCAACGGTCCTGCACTTTGCACCAGAGTGAGCTATTTAGCTCAGTAATTGATTTGCATCTCTGAAAGAATCATTTCGGAGAAGAGTCCGTATTATCGGCTCCCTCATGGTTCTGAGCTAAGTCAGCCCATCTGACATTTGTCCCTCTTAGCTCTCCGCGTTTCAAGGAAAAACTATGAAGATGACCTCAATGCTATTAGTCGGCGCCTTTGCGTTGGCGAACGGAAGCCTATGGGCTGGTACAGGACACCAGGACTCGATTGATCGCCTGCGAATGTCCTCTGAGGTCATTCACGCCAGCCTGGACGCACCGGACAAGGGCATTCCAGAAGAGGTATTGAGCGGCGCGAAGTGCATCGTCGTAATTCCTAACCTGGTAAAGGGCGGATTCATCGTCGGTGGTGAACACGGTCGGGGTATCGCGTCATGCCGTACGTCCGAGGGCTGGAGTGCTCCCGCGTTTGTCTCCATTGGTGGCGGCAACTGGGGATTGCAGATTGGCGTGGAAGGTGTCGACATCATCATGCTGGTGATGAATGACCAGGGGTTTCAGCATCTCCTCTCCAGCAAGTTCGAACTCAGCGGTGATGCATCGGCTGCGGCAGGTCCAGTGGGCCGTCATGCGTCCGCTGGTACTGACTGGACACTGAACACCGAAGTCCTCACCTACTCGCGTGCGCGAGGCCTGTTCGCAGGGATCACGCTGAATGGCGCTGTGGTTCAGCCAGACGACGACTCGACGCGTGCGATTTACGGTCGTGAGGTTTCCTTCCGGAGCATCCTGTCAGGCAATGTTCACGCCCCGAAGTCGACCCTCGGTTTCATGAAGGCGGTTGAGGATGCGGGCCGTGCAGGCACGATCGCCGAAGTAAGAGCAGACCAGAAGTAGGCGGTCTAAACGGCACGGATCAGGGCCAGCCGATCGGGATTCTCTATGGATCCCGATCAGCTTCAAGAATTCGAAAGGAGAACAAGATATGCCGCTCATGCAACTCGTCATTACGTTGGTCGTAGTAGGAATTCTGTTATGGCTTGTGAACCGGTTCATTCCGATGCAATCCAGCATCAAGTCGATCCTCAATGGCGTCGTCGTGATTTGCGTCGTGATATGGATTGTGAATCTGTTCGGTGGTTTCGGTTTGCTCCACAACATTCACGTGGGCCGATGACAAATAAGTCGGTGATCGGGAATTGAGATGTAGCCTTCTCACTAATCAACTGCAAATGTTCGTCGCACAGATGCGACCGCGCAGCAGCAATGGGCTCCCATCAAAAACAGAAGGTTTGCCTGTCGCTCCTCAGAGACTTGCCTTTTCCTCCGCAAGCAAGAGTCGACGGCCAAGAGGTAGATAAATGCAAGTTATTCGCTCGATCCGCAATCTCACTATGATTGCGTTGCTAACTGCGCTTCCGTGCGCATCTTTCTCGCAGATCTCTGTCGGAGTGGGAATCACAATGGCTCCCCCGGAACTGCCGGTTTACGAGCAGCCGCTCTGCCCGCAACCAAATTACATGTGGACACCTGGATATTGGGCATGGGGTGGTCCCGACGGTTACTACTGGGTTCCGGGAACGTGGATGATGGCTCCGGCGGTAGGCTTGCTATGGACCCCGGGTTACTGGGGTTGGAATAACGGCGGCTATGCATTTAACACCGGCTACTGGGGGCCGCAGGTTGGCTTCTACGGCGGCGTCAACTATGGCTACGGCTACGGCGGCCAGGGTTTCGGCGGCGGACGGTGGAACGGCGGGAACTTCAGCTACAACACAGCAGTCATGCGTGTGAACACCACGGTCATTCGCAACACGTATGTAGATCGTACGGTAATCACCAACGTTAACGTGAACCGCGTAAGCTATAACGGCGGACAGGGCGGCATCACTGTGCGGCCAAACCAGGCCGAGCTTGCGGCGGAGCACCAGAAGCGCTTCGGACCCGCGAATACACAGGTGCAGCAGCAACGCCTGGCCAGTCAGGACAAGGCCAACTTTGCGTCGGTGAATCATGGAACTCCCGTGCATGCGGCCTTGGCGAAGCCCGCAGCCTCGGCTGCGGACCTCAATCACGCGGTTCCGGCGCACGGGGCAAAGCCGGTGAACGTAAACGAGACGCGTCCGGTGGCGACTGCCAAACCTGGCACCGCTACACATCCGGCTGGGACCACGCGCCCGGCGAACGACAACAAGCCGGCTCCGCGGCCCGAGACAAAGGCTGCAACCACACGGCCAACTGCCGAATCTCGCCCAGCGGCTCCAAAACACGTGAACGAAACCAAACCCGCTCCCGCACCCCGGCCGACAACTGCGGCCCGGCCTGAGAGTAAGCCTGCACCGGTCCAGCATGCGGCGAAGCCGACGCAGCAACCCCCTCCGGAGACCAGGCCGACTCCGCAGGAAAGACCTGCTCAGACCGCCGCTAGACCTGCTCCGCAACACGAGAGCGCGCCTAAACCAAGCGAGGAGAAGCCGCATCCTGGCAAAGAGTAAAAGCTGAGGTGGAGCGGGGATCTTTCGGACCGGTGCGAAGATCGGCCACCGAGCAACGCTTCCTCCATTTGGCCACCGTCTTGGGGTTGATTCCATGTCGGCGCGCCAGTCTTCTCAGGCTCTCTTGACTATGCTGTAGCGCTCGACGGACCGCCTCTGTCGTGGTGGCGCCCCGGTGCAGAACTTGCCCCATAGCACCTCCTTCCAATCCCTGGATAAGAATGCACCATCAAATGCCGGGACTAACAAATAGTGAAGTTTCGCGTCTCGCTCGCACTTGATCGAACGACCCTGGCCTGGTTTCGGACCACTCCGGCCATGCAACTTTTGGATTTGGCATGGTTGGGTTCTTCCACTAAATCAGGCAGGCGAACCCCACCCCAGAGGCCCTCCACACGCACGAGGGCGCCATTCGGTTTGGGTTGGCCCTTATCGTTCTTGAATAGTTGCCACTGTGTTGTCGGGGATTACTTACCCAGTGGTCTCTTAGCATCACGGTGGCGATGCTTTTGTGCAGACATCGGCTTGGTCTCGCTCTGGTATGTATTCCCGCGATGAGTGCGTTTTCGGGGCACTAACCATGAAGACCTGAAGCAGCAATCAGGATAAACGTATCGATTTAAGAGCTGGAGTTCGAAAGCTATCACTCTGCGCAGTCGCCATCCCAGCTTTTTAGTCGCGAGTGGCGTGACTTCGGTGAGAGATGGGCAAGCAAATCACCTTTAAGTGTTCCAGGCTTCATGGATGCGCGTTGGAAAGAGTTGCAAACCTGCCGAGCGACTGCTCTTTTCTGATGGTTCCGCCCACTGTGGGCCGCTCTTCTACGCCGTTTGTAGGCGCGCTCCGAACTGCTGGCATCGGCGCTGTGCCTCTAGCCGAATCTGAGTCCCGATGAGCCCGGAGGAACATTCCCAAGAACAGTCCGCCAAGCAATGACAATTGGCATCCAGATGCGCAGCAGATCGCTCTTGAATTCGTGGATGAGGGAGTCGAGATTGCTGGCGCGATATTCGAACGAATCGAGGAGTCGACTGTTGGCGATTGGGACTTGTACAACAACTCCACCGCGGTTGTCCAACAATTCCATCAGAGCACGCGTCAGTTTTTGCTGCGCGCCAGCGCTTCCCGGAGCGGAGTTCTTTACGCGGTGGATTACTCATCTCTGCGCGCCCACATTCGTCTTCCTCATGGGAACCTCTCTGGCCATCAGCGTTGAGCGCCGTGTCGTAAAAGGCGCCAATCCATGGGATATCGATCGCGGCATGCTGATCCGTCGACTCATCATCGCCCTTCTCGACCTCACCGTCGTCTCTCTCGGCTCGGCCCACTGGAACTTCGGTGTGCTCTACGCCATCGGCACGTCGATGATCTGCATGGCGCCCCTCCGTCGCTTGCCCACTTGGGCTTTGTTGGTGCTGGACGTCGGATGGATGGTGCTGGGAGAACTGGTGACCGGGTGGTTTTGGACCCCTCCCGGAAATTCTTCAATTCCAGCCGCATTGACCGTAGCCACCTACGGAGGTGACCTGCTCGTCGTCAAATATCCGGTCGTGCCCATGGTTGGCAATCTCGATCCTGGGATGGGTCTTCGGCCGTCACCTCATCCGCTTCGCCGCTGGCTTAAGTACGGTTTCAGGAAGAAATGTCCTCTGGGTCTGCGGCGCTGCCAGCCTGATTATCTTCGCCTTTGTGCGCGGCCTGAACGGATACGGCAACATGTTCCTGCCCCGGTCTGGTAACTCCTGGCAGCAGTGGCTGCACGTGAGTAAATACCCGCCATCGCTCACTTATTATGCGCTGGAACTCGGTATCCTTTTTCTCTGCCTCGCCTTTCTCCGCTGGCTCGAACTCCGCATCGGCGTTCGCGAAAACGGCCCATTCTGCGTTTTCGGTCAGACAGCCATGTTTTTTTACATCGCCCACCGTCTTGCCTTTCGAGGTGCCCGCCACCTGGTTTGGCCTGCGAGACAGTGACGGCCTAGGCGCCACCTATGGAGTCGCCCAGTACCTCTCCTTTTGCTCTACCCGACCTGCCTCTGGTATCGCAAGGTCAAAGCGGCGCATCCGGGGTCGATTCTGAAGTATCTCTAGGCTGCTTACGATAGAGCCGGCTTAGAATAGGCGGGAACGGCACATCAGAGATGGTAGTGAAGTAAACCAGGCTTTTAGCTGTTCTCCCAGGTTACTTTGCCGGGCTTACTCGCTGCCTGTCTTATCCAGTAGCCCCATATCCGAAGTGCCAATTTCAAGCTGTCCTTTTGCATCATTGCGCTCTCTCCGAAAAGTGCGGAACTGATGCTTCAGCCATCGTCCAACCCATTGGCAGGTTCTTTCATTGAGCCTGGTTCTCTCCCTGATCGCTGTCTTCCTCCTCAACCGGAGTCCACGTCTTGTCCGGATTGAACAGCTCCATCGTCTTGAACTGCTGCAGGGTTGTTGGCCCAAGGTCCTTCTCGTAGACAACCCCGTCGTTGCTCACGATGAACGTCTTCACGCCCGTGACTCGATACTGCACCGGAGCGGCAACGAGTGCGAACCCGCCGATCATCACGCCCTTGATCACGTAATCGAGCTGGCCCAACGGCGCATCCGGCCCCTGCCCCTTGAGAATCTTGAAAAAATACCCGTGATAAGGCTGCTCTTTGCTCGAATAGCCCTGTGCTATAGCGTCCGCAATGTTTTCGCCGATCGGGCCATCCCACGTTCCGTCCGCATTCCTCCACGCCAGCCCATCCTGCGTCCCCGGAGTGCTGATGATCTTCTGGGCGTATTGGGGAACGTTGTAGCCCTGGCGCGGCCTCATCGCGTACTCGTCCTGCGCCTCCACGTAGCCGCGGCAAATTGCGATCGCATCCAGCTCGTTGGAGCCGATCCGCCGATACAGCAATTCCTGCTTGCCAGCCTTCGTGTCGAAGTACCACTTGCTTCCTGTCTTCGCCAGCGGCACCGGCATCGGCCAATCCTCATTGCCTACGATAATAACTGCTCGCCTTCCGGTCTTCGGATCGATGGAAATCTCCATCTTTTCCTTCGCCTCGGCGACAAACTCCTCTGCCCGGTTCTTATCCTGGACGGCATCGCCGGTCGCGTAAATCTCTCTCCCGTCAGGTCCGAAGATCTTCGCCAGCGCATCGGTATCGTAATCGCTTGCCGCCTTTAGAACGGCATCCGCCGCCGCTTGCGGGCTGTCGAACAACTCCGCCCCCCCCGACGGCGATGCGGCCTTGGCCGAGCCTGTCTTTGCGGTTGTCGTCGCCGCCGCCTGCTGTTCCGGAGCCTGCTGCGCGAGAACGACTGGCGCAGACATAGACGTCCAGGCGACTACTCCAGCAAGCAGGGCCCATCCGGAGATAAATCTCTCATGAGCAGTTGGCTTCATCGTGTGCTCCTCTGGTCGTCTCATCCCGTCACCTCCGCCTTCCGCCGCCACCCCGACTTCCACCGCCGCCACGGGATCCCATGCTTGAAGCGCCGCGACTGCTGCTCGCGCGGGCTTGAGATCCGTTGTATCCTCCGCCCCCTCCGCCGCCAAATGCGCCGCGGCTTCCGGCGCTGCTGTTCGAGAGATTCCGGCCGCCAATGCTGTTTGGTCCAGTCGCGCGATTGCTCACGCCCGCTCCGCCACGGCTCCCGACGCCGCCAGCGCCGCCAACTCCACCAGCTCCGCCAACACCACCACGACCGCCGGCGCCACCGACTCCGCCAGCTCCACCGACTCCGCCGCGGCCGCCGACGCCGCCAGCACCACCAACACCTCCGGCGCCCCCCACACCGCCACGGCCACCCACGCCTCCGCCGTTGTTGCTGCCCAGATTGCCACCCTGACGTCCGATCTGATTCCGCGCGCTCGCCTGCCGGTTAGCCAGAGAGTCTCCACGAGCAGATCCGCCGAAGCGATTCGCGGTATTGCGATCTCCATACGGCGCGCCGCCGCGATGTGACGGATTATGCTGCCACGTACCGTTGCCGCGTCCTCCTGCTGGCAGCTGCGACGGGCGGTTGCCGCCGCGGTTCCCGCCGTTGATGTTGTTCCTGTTGCCTCCGTTGATATTCGTATTGCGGTTGAAGTTGTTGTTGACGTTCACATTGACGTCACCGTGGCCCCAGCCGCAGCCCCAACCCCAGCCGCCGCCCCACATTGCCCCCATCGCTACGCCGACGCCGAACGAAATCGCCATCCCCGCTGCGTAATATCCCGGAGGCGGATAATAAATCGGCGGATACGGGTACACCGGCGCACCGTAGACCACCGTCGGGTTATACGAAGGCACATAAACAACCTCGGGATTCGCCTGCTGAATCACAATGACCTGCTTGTTTTCGACGGTCTGCGTCTCCACCTTCTGCTGTTGATTCGACTTCAGATTTCCGGTGCCCTCGGCCTTCTGGCGCATGCGCTGTACCGCCGCCATCACATCAGCCTGCTGCGCAAGAAAGGCATTTCCCAGATCCGTCGTCCACTGGATATCATCCGCAAGCCGCTTCACCACATCGGGTAATCCAGCCATCGCCTGCACGCTGGGGTCCCAGGGCTGCTTTGCCACCGCATCTGCGAGGGCCTTGTCCTTCAGGCCAGGATTCTTCTTGAGCCACTGCTCCAGTTGAATAAGCTCCAGCGGATACGTCGACGCCGCCAGCACCTGCGCCAGGAGGGGATCGGGATACAGCGCAATCGGTGCTACCAGCGAATCAAGCTGATCCGCCGGAATCTTCGCCGCTGCCTGCTCTTGCCCCGCCTGCGCCTGAGATCCCTGTGCCGCCTGAAACACCAGCGGATCCGCCAGGATATCTCCCGGAACAAGGGCAATCGTGCAGACCGCTACAAGAAGACCTCGAGTTGCCTGACCGATTCTCCCGACCTTTGGATCCATGGCTTTGCTTCCCTTCGCGTCCTTGGAAACGCCGCCGCGCCGCCGCAGACATAATTCCACTTGCGTGACGATTCTAGGCCCGCTCTCGAAATGCGTCACGGGATTTTTTCCTCCCGAAGAGCCTACTTCAATCCGACCGAGCTCGGCGAAAAGAGGTTGTAATTCAGCTTGCACGTGACGTACTCGATCACTTCCTGAGCTTTCACGCTGTTGCCAGCCTCGTCGAGCAGTGGTGCGAATACAGCTATGGCGCCTTTACCCGGCGCAATTGCAACTATCCCGCCTCCCACACCGCTCTTCGCCGGCAGCCTCAGGGGCGTGATATTCGTGTCCATTGGGTAATCGCCTTGCCCACGTGCAGTACCGGGTCGAGAGTAACGACACCTTCAGCCGTGAAGCGCACCCCGATATCAGCGACATCTTCATACATCGACTCGAACCAATCGGCTTCCCCCTGGCCGGCACCTGCTCCGTGTCGGCCAGGATGATTTGAGAGCCGCTGTCGAGATGATCGACGAAGGCATCGAGGCGGGCGTATGAATGTTGACCTTGGTGGTAGTGCCGTTGAAGACGTGCCTCAGTGAAACGCGCGCCTTGTTCTCCGTGACGAGATCGAGCAGCGTGACCTCACCGCTTCTAGCCACTTACAAGAAAAATGACTGGGCCACGCGGGTCCCGCGACCAGACACGGGGTGGTATGGGGGCTTCCTTTTCCGTGAGCGTAGAAACTCCACCAAGCGGATTGGTGCCGGGAGGGGGGGTCGAACCCCCATGGCCGCAAGGGCCG
>CAVRUM010000007.1:0-322735 GCA_963724375.1 uncultured Acidobacteriaceae bacterium | reverse complement strand
AAGCAAGCCGGCAACGCGGCCTGAGGCAAAGCCGGCAATCACGAGACCCACTGCCGAATCTCGCCCAGCCCCAAAACCTGTCAGCGAAACCAAACCCGCTCCCACACCTCGGCCGACAGCTGCGGTCCGGCCTGAGAGCAAGCCTGCACCGGTCCAGCATGCCGCGAAACCTGCGCAGCAACCTCGTCCCGAGACCAGACCGGCACCCGAGAGCCGTCCCGCTCAAGCAACACAACGGCCCGAGCCCGCAGTTAAACCATCTCCGCAAGCGAGACCCGCTGCGCAACACGAGAGCCCGCCTAAACCAAACGAGGAGAAGCCGCACCCCAGCAAGGAGTAAAAGCTGAAACTATTCGAACGACAAGTCGGGCCCGGGCTAACACCTCGGGCTCGCATTCGACTTCACTGCGCCAGAACCGAACACGGGGACACACTTAGGGTTATGAACTCATACACGATTGAATTAAGAGCATCTCGGAACAGGGACGCGGGCACCTATCAATATAGGACCTATATTTCGTCTGAACACAGAACCCGAGTGACGCACGCACAGAGGGAATGACGTTCGACGATGAAAGCTCCTTTCGGCAGCGTGTGAACTCCACTTTGTCGCACGGCCAGGATGTCAGCACTATCTTCTCGCGACTCCACGAAGGCCAAATATGTACCTTAGGCAATCGAATGCTCACAGATGAACAGGCAGCAGGTTTTGGTTGGACGTGTTGAAGACTGTTAGAAGGTCAGCGCGCAGCCCTCACCCGAACATCGTCAAGCGGTCATGACAACGCTGGCGTTGCCGAGCGCGATCCTTCCCGCCTTCGACAGGATCGGCACATCGAAATCACGTTATCGCAGGCAGTATTGCCGTGACGTCGCTGGCGCGAAGGAACTGGATTCCGCTCAGATCGCTTTTCTGACTATTTGATACGCGCTCTTTACCATACGTATAAGTCAGCACTGCACCGCCGTCTCCGATTGTTCTAACGTTGAAAAGCGAGCCTGTGGAGCAAAGGCTCTAGTAAGCTGTCGCGCTGCCAGATGGAGAGGATAGCGTCCCCGCGCTGCTGCGCAGCGGAAGAAGAAGGACACGTCATCCCCAACAGGGAGCTGTTGAGCTACTTTTCGTTAGCAATCGTTAACGCGTTCCGTTTCAGCTTATTGCGGTTTGACGTTTACGGACGTAAACATTGTTGTCCACTTGAGACGATGTGGTGTTTTCGTGCATGAACACCTTGTTTTCGAAAGCAACTATAGAAACCGGCGCTGCGTTGCGCGCATCCAAGCCATGCAACCATAGTGCCCATGCGAGGCCCTTTTCATGGCTTCTTCTGATACCAAGCAACAACTGGCAATTCCTTCAGCGGCTCCTGCCAATCCGGCGAATGAGACGTATCGTGCGAAATCCATTGCTACGCGGCTTACAGAGGCGGAGTTTGCCGAGGTAGAATCTGCTGCAGCCAAAGCCGGGAAGAAGGTGGCGGAATGGCTTCGCGATGCCGCGTTGACACAGGCGCGCGTCTCGCAAGAGCTTACCGATCCAATCCTGCTGGCCGAAATTATGGGAATGCGTTCTCTGATGCTGAACCTGTTTGCCAAGGCATCCGAGGGCCCCATAAGCATCGAAGAACTCCGCAAAATGTCCGCACATGCGGACTCCCTTAAAGAGCAAAAGGCACGGGAATTCCTGACTCAAAAGCAACTGCAAAGCGGGACGAAATAGACGGAGAATCCACCATGCAATGGTTACGCTTTCGCGCTGTTTTTCCATGGCGAATTGCACTGCTTTTGACCCTACTTCCGACTATTCCATTGCTTATCTTCGGGGTATGGTTCAGGTGGGAACTTCAACCGCTTGAAAGGTATTATCTGAGGGCTTATTGGGAGAGTTCGGAGGGTGCTAAGCTGCCCGGAAGCACTACCCAAATCGAGTGGTTATTCAAGGCGGCTCCGGGGCGGAAGAGCGAGCCCGCTATTGACGTAGACGTGGCCTCTGGAGGGATGTGGAACCTGTCTCTTGAACTCTCCTCTTCCGCCAACGAACGGGGCTGGATAAGCCTGGCTAAAAGCCGTCCGGAAGCTGTCAATTCCGCCGAGTTGGAAGGACTCTTACAGGAAGCCTTCTATGGTGACCGGAGCTTTCGTCAAGTGATAGCCGAACCGCTTCTTTATGCATCCGGCGTGCCCTTTCTTGTGCTCTATGTCGCATTCGTGATGAAGAGAGAATTGGGGTTCGAATGGAATAGGCTTCGTGAAGAGGCTTTAGAGTCGGAACTGGCCTTCAATCTGGTGAAGAATTGGAGCCAATTTGCCAGGCGCATTCGGTCATGGAATGGGCGACGGATGGCGGTCGAGAAAGCCCCGCTACAACGAGGCTATTCCGCAGTCAAAACGGTCCCTCATGCCGCAGTCATCCTGGATACGGTTCAGCAGGCAGAAGCGAGTTCGTTGATGAGTGAGCAGTACCTTCCAAGCTCTCTCAAAGAGCCTCCACAAAGACGCTCTATTTTCCCCGGAAGAGCAGCATCCGTTCACAACACGAAAGAACGGTCGAAATCGTGGGACGAGTCGCAGTGGATTGACTGAAAGAGAGCGACTAGAGCTTCTGAGTTCGACAGCCAAGTCTCCCTCCAAATTGGAAGTCATCATCATCCTATACAGCCCTTCTCAGAAGGTTCCTTCGCATCCGTTTGAGCAAGCTTCGAAACGACTCTCGAAAGATGGTGTTGTGAAGAGTCTAAGCAAGCCGTTCAATGACATTATTCCGGTTAATTCCACGACATTCGAAGGTAGCTATTTCTAGCTTATAAGTAGCGCTTATCCATCATGTAATAACACGGTAATTAGTGGTACGTATGGATGATTTGTGGCAATGCTTATAAGCTATGGGAGTATTCAGTAAGTTATGGGAACTATCAGTGATTATGCGGACTCTGTCATACTCACTCACAAAACTAAATACCTAGAGAGCATCCTGTCTTCAGCAAATCTGAGTTAATCTAAGCATGTAGGTGCTAGATACTGCCGCTCCTGTAGCAAAGTTGCAGCATATGCTGACTATCTCCAAAGCATTGTCCGCAGGCCAGACCCGCACGTATCACTCGAGCGAGTTCACTTCTAAAAAACAGAATTACTGGAGCCGCGACCAGCAAGGCCACAGCGAGTGGCAAGGAAGGCTGGCGCGTGAATGGGGTTTGCAAGGTGGTGTGAGAGATGACCACTTTGCACGATTGAGTGAAGGACAGCATCCTGACAATGCCGCACAGCTTGTCAAACATCAACCTGCCAGAACCTACGAAAACGAATATGGCAAGCAGATCACAAGCGCAGAGCATCGCGCAGGATGGGATGCGACATTCTCTGCGCCGAAGTCCGTTTCTCTCACTGGGCTTGTGGGTCGTGATGAGCATGTGCGCGAAGCGCATCGCGAAAGTGTTCGCGTAGCGTTGCGAGAACTGGAACGCTATACACAGGCGCGCATCGGCAATATTCATGCACCTGAGACGACCGGAAAATTCATCGCTGCAACGTTTGAGCACGATACTGCTCGCCCTGTTGATGGCTATGCTGCACCGCAGCTCCACACCCATGCCGTCATCTTCAATGTGACCGAGCGCGGAAACAGCCAAACACGAGCATTGCAGGAACGCAGTCTCTTTCAGTCCCAACACTACGTGACCAGCGTGTACCGTTCAGAACTTGCCATGCGGTTACAAAGACTCGGTTATGAAATAGAGCGCGGGGAGTATGGGCAGCCAGAGATCAAGGGTTATACGCGAGAGTATCTGGAAGCATCCAGTCTGCGCCGGGCACAAATCAAAGAGCATTTACAGGAGATAGGCAGAGATGGTGCAGGTGCCGCGCAGGTTGCCGCTCATCGCACAAGGGATGGTAAAGACCTGCTCTCGCGTGAAGAGGTGCTGCAGCAACATCGTGAACTCGCTGCAAAGTACGGCCATCAGGCAGAACGTATTGTCTTGCAAGCACAGGAGCAAGCACGACACCATGCGATGCAGCCGGAGAAGACAGCGCAACAGTCGGTGACATACTCACGGCACCATGTCTTCGAACGGTCTGCTGTGCAGGATGAGCGAACCATCCTACAAGCAGCAATCGACCGCAGTATGGGAGAAGCCACCCATAGCCAGGTACGGCAGGAATTTGAGCAGAGAGTCATTCGAGGCGAGTTTCACCGCATGGAACGTATGGACGGCAGAGCTGCGCCACAGTACACGACAGCTGAGATGATTCGGCTGGAGCGCGAGATTGTTGGTTCCATGCGCCAAGGCAATCAACACAGCTTTGAGAACTCGATGCTGGTTTCACCTTCATTGCGAATACGGATCGAGGACCAACACCCGGAGTTGAGCAAGGCACAGCTTCATGCAGTCGATGAAATCTTCCTGAGCCGGGAAAAGATCGTGGGTTTGGATGGCGTTGCTGGTGCGGGCAAGACAACGACGCTGGCCGTCATCCGTGAAGGCGCAGAGGCACAGGGATACATGGTCGAAGGGTTTGCCCCGACATCCCGAGCCGCGCAGAAGCTGTCCGAGGCTGGCATGATGACTTCAACCCTTCAGCATCACCTCGTTCAAGGAGAGCAGCCGGACACAGGCGAGAAGAGACTGTTTGTGCTCGATGAATCATCGCTGGCTTCAACGCGACAGATGCACGGGTTTGTGATGCGTCTTCATCGGAATGACCGTGTTCTGTTGGTTGGAGACACTCGTCAGCATGAAAGCGTGGAAGCTGGTCGTCCCTTCGCGCAGCTTCAGGAAGCAGGTATGAACACTGTGAAACTGGATGAGATTCTTCGCCAGCGTGATCCTGAGTTGAAACACGCCGTCGAGCAACTAGCGCGTGGGCAGATAGGAGCCGCAGTCGAAAGTCTGGGCCAGCAAGGACGCGTACATGAGTTGAAGGAGCGCGGGGAGCGCATCGCTGCTATCGCTAGTGAATATGCCTCGTCGCCGGAAAGCACGCTGGTTGTCTCACCGGACAATCGTTCGCGTATTGAGATCAACCAGCAGATTCACAAGGAACTGCAGTCGCGGGGCATCGTGAACACGCAGGAACATCCTATGCAAATGCTTGTCCCGCGCCAGGAGATGACCGGCGCAGATCGGAGTTGGGCGCAGCAGTATCAGATCGACGACATTCTGCGCTATTCGCGAGCATCGAAGGAGACCGGTATTGGAAAAGGAGAATACGCTCGCGTGATTGCCGTCCATGGTCAGGAAAATACGCTGACCGTTCTGCGCGCCAACGGAGAGCAGACGACATACGATCCGCGTCGTCAGATGGGCGTCTCGGTCTATCGCGAGCAGGAGAAGATGTTTTCCATTGGTGATCGCGTCCAGTTTACCGCGCCCAATCAGGAGCTGAAGATCGCCAATCGTGAGTTCGGAACGGTGGAGAACATCACGCAGGACGGAGCGATGCGATTGAAGCTGGATCGTAGACGCTGCGTCGATTTTGACTCACAGCGTTTTCCGCACCTTGACCACGGTTATGCCGTGACCAGCCATTCCAGCCAGGGACAGACTGCGGAACGCGTGTTGATTCATGTGGATACCGAGCTTGGCGCAAGGGACTTGCTGAACAACCGCATGGCCTATGTCTCGGTTTCACGCGGCCAGTGGGACGCCCAGATTTTCACGAATGACCGGGAGAAGCTGTCCCAGGCACTCAGCCATGATGTTTCGCACCAGAGCGCCTACAAGCCGGAACAGGCGATAGCTTCCATGCAACAGAAGATTGCTCAACCACCAGCACACAGACTGGAACAGGGTATGGGTTTGGGGCTTGGAATGTGAGCAGAACGGAATCTCTACTGAAGGAGTAGACCAATGCAAACAATCAACGGCGTACGCAAGAAGCAGCCGGGGAGAGTCGTCGTCGCACCGGACGCAAAGCTGCTGGTAAGCCGCGAAGAGGCGGCCCAGCTCCTCTCCATCAGCCAGCGTGGACTCGATTACCTCATAGCGAATCGGAAATTGCCGACCAGAAGAATTGGCGGAAGAGTTTTAATTCCAGTAGCAGATCTGCGCAAGTACGCACGCGGCGATCATCCTGAACGTATTGTGGTGTAAATGCCAGGGTGTGCTGTGAATCGCGGAGCAGCTAAACTGCTGCCAGCTTTCGCGCTGCGCCCCGCGCGTTTGATTTCGCTCGGCTCTGTCCTGCGCGCCTGTGGCCTGCCATTGGACGCACCGCAATGCTTGTCTGGAGGTGCAGACGGTCGGCATAGCGCAAGAGTTTTTCGATGCTTACCTGGGAGATTCTACCTCGCAGTAGATTGCTCACCGATAGCTGGTATTCGTCCAAGATCTCTGCGAGTTTAGCCAGTGTGTAGCCCTTCACGCGCACATCTTCCAGGATGGCAGACAGAATTTCTGCTTTGATCTTCAATGCGCTGGCTTCCGACGTGGAGAAGCCCAACGCATCGAAGATGTTTCCTTTCACGATATGGGTCGGATTATTTTCCGCTCCGCTTCTCATGTGACTTTTGCTCCTGCAATCGCTGTTTAATCATTCCGAGAATATCGTCGCTTAGTATGAACGCCCCTGTACGGCATACACTGATGCGGCGAGATAACTCTAAGCGTCGAGCCGCACCTTCCTATTTGGCAGCTCTGTCTTCCTCTATTGCATCGATCCACAGTTGCAAGGTCAAGTCTTCGCGCTTTGGATTGCCCAAGTATGGACGGTGTTCCGTTCGATAACGTTCGCGAAGCAGATCCAAGTCGAACGGCACTGTACGCGCCAAAAACCTCACGTCGCTGCGATCTCGCTCTATGTTGCGTTCGAGCTTGGTTAAAGCAAGATCGTAAGGATCGAGCGCCATCAGATGGAGGTTCCGAAACGTCCCAGGGAACATTTCCTCAAGCCGACTCTCGTATTCATAGGGTGGTTGTGCAACTGTCAACTGGTCCAAATAGACCCCATATTTCTTGAACAGCGGTCCACCAAGCATTGCAACTTGGGAAAACGCATTCGCAGCCGAGCGTGGCGCTATCTCCAGCACATCCACATCGGCTGTTGGGCGGTTCAACCCGTAGAGCATTGTAACGACGAAACCGCCAATGCAGTCGAGGCGCACCATTGATGTTGCAATTCGGTCCAACTCGCTCAGGAATGACTGCCACGGCTCCGGTATTGCTTCACGAGGGCACATAGGCCAAGTGTCGCACGTCGAGATCGGTGAGCAGATTCCAGTGTCGCGCTTTCGATGGGCGATTCTGACGAAGCCATTTGCGTTCAGCTTGAGTCATGGATTCATGAGCGAGCGTGTCCTCTCTCGCGAGTCGAGAACGTTCTATCACCGCTTTCGTCGCGGAGAGGTTCCTTTTTCGCGATGCGTCACCTGTCTTCTCGGCGTACTCTTCTGCAAGATCAACTACGAACCCAAGACGGTTCTGACGATCGTCGAGTTTGGCATTTCGCAGTAGCCATTCCCAATCAAGATCTGCATACCTGAACGCCAGCCATGGAAGTGCCTCCACGACTCTTCGATCAAGGTCGTCCTGGTCGAGCGCAAGGAACAGCAAGCGAGCTGGATTGTAGTGAGATTCCCCACGTAGGTAGGAGAAACCTGGGTATCCTAATGCGCCCAGTTCCGACTTGAACGCGTTCTCATCCAACGTCGAAGGACGATCCGATTCGAGGGGAAAGGTTGTAGGTGGAAGATTGAACACCTTCATCGCCTGTGCAGCGAGTTCCGCAGTCACCGGGCGATGCCCACGTTCGAGCATCGACAGGTAGGCTTGAGTGAGTCCCAGCTTTGATGCAGCTTCTTGCTGCGTCAGATTGGCTTTCTCGCGTCCCGTCCTCAGTGCGTCTCCAGTCACAGAATTCCTCATTGCGCTATTATAACAATATTTGTTATATTTTCAGGTTAAAAGAGCCATCAGCAGCGATCAACGATCATTAGGAGTAAGAATCCGCTGGGTGTGGAGGTGAGTTGAAACTCTCAGAACAGCCATCAACGTTCATATTCGGATTTTCAATCCGCCGTGATTTGGAGATATTTTCCACCAACTTTTGTGCAATTTTGGTGGCTGTTTTGATGGCTGTTCGTTTCCAACTTTTGTGCATTTTCGTGCGACGCACTGCAAGACAGATGATACTTATATATGATTGATGATAAATGGCTTATGCGGCTTTTTGCGACTCACTGCGAGCCTCTGCAAAATTGCAAAAAACGGACTTAAAATCCGCAGGCCCGCAAGGGCTGTGGGGGTTCAAGTCCCCCTCCGGGCACCAAATCTTTGGCTTTCGTATCAGTAGGATACGGAAGCCATTTTCGTTTGTGCCGGCATCTTGAGGGGATTAGCCCCCTATAAGATGCCAGCCCGATGTGTGGCGCGTATAGTCGTTCAGCCCCTGTTGCCTTGCCCATACGGATCGATTCGCGATGGCTCGTTGCCGAAGCGCAGATCACTTGACGGGCGGTATGATCGCTGTCCCGAAAGGCTGATGATTTCTTGCAAAAATCTCTTTCTCCATCATTACACCATATGGTGTAATGTAAACCTATGGATCGACTCTCTGACGTGCTGACAGCCATTTCCCACCCGACCCGGCGAGTGATTATTGGGCAACTGGCAAACGGACCTGCTCGATTCCTGGATATTGCAAAGCCGCACGACACGGCTTTAAACGCGGTGACGAAGCATCTCAAAATGCTCGAAAGAGCAGGACTCATTGAGCGCGAAAGGCGCGGTCGTGAGGTCCTTATTTCCTTTCGTGGTGAACCACTTCGGGAGGTAGCAGGATGGGTGCATGAGTACGAGCGGTTCTGGAACGAACGTCTCGATCAGTTTCAGCAGTATTTTCGCGGCAAGAAAAAGAAGGGGAAAAAGTAATGGAGAACTCGAAGAAGACCCTTGAATTTAAGTTGGAACGGACAATCCCTGCTTCCGTGAGTGAGGTATTCGATGGTTGGCTGGATCCAAAGATCCCTGGCAATCCCTGGAATGCAGCCGAGAAGTTCTTGCTGGATCCGAAAGTCGACGGGCTCTTTTACTGGGCGCTCAAGGGGACGTCCCATTACGGCCGATTCACGGAGGTCGAGCGACCGACTCGAATTCAACATACGTGGGTATCACCGAAGACACTTGGAAAAGAGTCGACAGTGACTGTGACCTTCGAGAAAAAGGGAGAAGACACCCTGATGACCCTCGTGCATTCCGACCTTCCGGATCATGAGCTGGCAAGAGGGCATGAGAAAGGTTGGAGCTACTTTCTGGAAACCTTTTCCGAGCAATTTGGAACCGGATCACGCAAAGAGTACCGCTGGGATGAGGCTCATCCGGCTGTAACGAAATAATGTCCGCTTACGCCGCCCGGGCTGCAACGACAACTGGAGGAGCAATGGCTCAATCGATTTTTGTCTACGAGACCTATATCCGCACCACCCCCGGCGAAGCGCGACTAAATCCCTGAAAAGAACAATGGCAAAGGCAATCATTGGAAACGCATCGGCGATCACCGTTCCGCGAAAAGATCGAGACAGCATTCGTAGATTTTATGGTGATGTCTTCGGCGGCAAGATCGTGAAAGAGGACAACGAAAAGGACATTTTTCGTCTGGAAGAAGACTTCTATATCGTGTTTCGCTATGGAGATGTCCCGGATGAGAGCGAATTCTTGCGGTCACCAAGAGCGCTTTGGTTGCAAATCAAGTCTGACAACGTGGAAGAGATAACGCGGAAGATTTTCGATTTCGGCGGCAGGGAGATTGACCTACCATCCGGCCTGCCCGAGTCGGTCCCTTGTCTTTACTTTCAGGCGCCGGGTGGACAATGCTTTCAGCTGCTCCCAGTCAGCGAGGACCAATCCTATTACAAGGGTGCCGGAGATGGCCCGAACGTTGCAAAGGAAAAAGAAGCCGAGGCACTGAAGGAGAAGGCGATGAGCGAGTTGGCATTAAGTCACAACCAGATGCGTGCCGCTGGTAAATAGCTTGATTGCCGGGACATCCGCCGCCTCAGTATCCGCTTGGCCTACCTTAGCTTGCCGACCCACGAGTACTGGTAGCCCACGGAGAGATTCTGGTAGTTCCCGCCGAAGCTGATATAGGTACCGTCGCTGTAGCTGATCTTCACGGATTGGTGCTTGCTGAATGGGACCGAGGCTGTACATCCAATCCGGGAGCCGGTCTGCTTGCTTTGGAGATTCCGGATGCCATTTAAGGTCGTGACGCCCCCCGTCCAGAAATTGCCATCGAGCGACATCCAGCCGCGATCCCGGAAGCTGTAACTCAGATGGCTTTCGAATGAGCCGATCGGTGCTTCCGTTTGCGGTTCAGGTACGGGAATAGCAAAACTCGCGGGGTTCGTGGTGTAGAACCAAATACCTGCATAACCGTCGAGAATCCAGTGGCCCCAGCGCTCGGAATAGCCGAACTCCGGTTTGAAGGCCCATCGGTTGATGCCCCAATTGATCAGTTTCGTTGGGCTATATTGCCCCGTCGGAGCGATGACCTTCAGGCTTACGCCGAGCAGCGTTTTTTGCTTCCATTTTACGTACTGCGGCGCTGTCAGGGCCGGACCACCCTTGAGGTTTACGGAAAAGCGGATGGTCGTATCCAGTAATCCCGAGCGGTAGAGCGATCGTTCGGTGCCAAGCGCTTGTCCGGAAAAGTTTCCGACCGCGTACGGCAACGAGGCTTGGAGGTTAGCAGAACGCCCGAAGAGCCTAAAACTATGGTAAAGGCCGAAAATGGGGACATTGTACGCACCGGTTGCGCCTGTTATGGGTACGGTTCCATTGAAATTCACGCCTCCGTCGAAGAAGGACCAGGTGAGATTGATCGTGCTCGCATGAACAGGTGTGATGACGTAAGCTCGCGGCGAAAGATCCTGGGCATGAAGTGCCCCTGTGTGGCACATCGCGAGAACAAGGCACAATGCAACCTTAGCCAATGTGTTTATTCTGATCTCCAACATGGCCACGATTGTGGATCCAGCCTCCGGTTGATCCTGCATGCTCAATCTAAAAATAGAGATCTAGTATGAGTCCCCCAGCGTTTATCTGCTGGTTAGGACTCTTTCCCGTGTTGTTCTCGTGCTCATAGTACGCATCGAATTGGAAATGCTTGCCCAAGGGTAACAGGCAGCCCGCAAAGAGGTCGGTGGTACTCCACTTGGCGTATTGGCTTTCATAGAAGAACTCGGCGCTCACGTAGGGCGCCGGATGATAGGAATGAATCGTAATGCGCCGTTCGACGGTAGGTCGATTGCGATAGCGCCAGGTAAACCCGCCATCCGACCAATCCAGATCGAAGCGGTTCCTGTCGGTAAGCAGTATTCGACCTTGCAGAGGGAAATGAACTGTGGCCACAGGCTCCATGCGATTTACGGTTGGCTTGTTCGGCGATGGCAGATACCGATATCCGATCGATACCACCAGTGGCCTGGATTTCGCTTCGTCCAAATCGAAAACGGTGGCATTTTTGAGCTTGATCAAAGGCTTCAGATAGAAATCTACGCTGGGCCCTATCTCGGCTTGAGTGGGTTCGCCGCCCTCCCTCGTGTCCTTTGCCTGAAAGACAAATCGCACTTTTGGATTCAGGTGAGCGTAAACATCGAGCTCGGGAAAGAACTCGGTCGCCGATGTCTGAGCTCTCGTCAGCATGCATGGCAGAAACAAGAGAAGCGCCGTCATGCGCCGCTTGCAGCGGGCGCAATTCGAATTTTTGACATTTAGAATAGGCAGAAAAGCATACATGCGCACCGTCCTGCCTGCATTTCTCCTCACCTTTCCGGTTCTGCTTGCTCTGTTGTAGTAATTCGTGAATACCGGCAATCAGCGACGATGGTCTAAGTGCCGGCGATGCCCTTATTTTGCAGCACCCGGACTACGACGCGCCGATTCTCAGCCTGACCTTCCGCAGTAGTATCCGGCGCAACCTGCCTGCTTGTCCCCATCGCGCCAGGAGCCAGGATGTTTGTCAAGGGAATGCCGCCACTCTGTTCGAGGAAATCGGTCACATTGGCCGCCCGCTCCTGGCTCAGCCTCTGGTTCAAGGCTGCAGAGCCCACGGCCGAAGCGTAGCCCTTGATCTGAATCACGTAGCCGGTGACGGTCTTGGCCTTTTCGCACAGCTTCAGCAGTTGGGGCTCGTACTGTGGATCAACCGTGACTTTCCCATTCCCGAATAAGACTGTGACCTCGTCCCAGATGTTGTAATCACCCAGCTCCCCAAAGCGCTTGTTGACCGCTGCAATGGCTGCCTTGTTGGCGGCAATCTTCGCCGCATCCGCCTCTTCCGCCGCCTGCTCCTGCTGAAGCTTGGCCTGTTGCTCCTGGAGTTGCGCCTGCTGCTGCGCCAGCGCCTGCTGCTGCGCCTGCTCTTGCTGCTCTACCGGAGCCACTCCAGCCTGAATGTCAGTAGCGGTTTGCAGATTCTTGCCATTGAACGTGACCGTGTCCGCAACCAGCTGGTTCTGAGCGTTGTAGCTTCCCTGTACTTGGACCTGAAGCCCGGGCGCAAGGACCGTGACGCCCATCTGCTTCCGGCGGGCATGGAATAGGCCCGACACGTCCTCAACCTGGGTGCCGTCATTGAGAAGAACGACCACGTTGCCCATGTCGGGCGTCTGGACGGTCATCGTCGCCCCGCTCCGTCCATTGATCACTCCCTGGATCTTGTTCTGTGCTGCTGCAACGCTGCAGAGCACCAGAACCGCAGCCAGCGACGTTATCGCCAACAGTGTGACTTTTGCCAACCTCATTTTCTTCATAAATCCTTCCAATTGATGACCAGGCTTGACGCTGCCTGCTTCATGACTATTAAGTTGTGTTGTCGCAGCAGCTCACGCGGATACCTTCGGGCCTTGACACTAGACCTGCGCTGCCTGTCCGGCAACTGGCAAATGTGCCAGTCGCGGTGAAAAGCTCATAAAAATTCTTCGGATTTGACGAACAGGCTGTAAATGCCGGAATTCTCCCCGCACTCCCCGGGCCACGATAGGAGAATCGATCGCCGCTCCCACTCAAAAAGTACGCGCCGAAGATGTTCGGGGTGCAGTGTGTTTCGCAATTGACTGGCAGAAGTGACAGTTGTGCCGAATTCCATCCTCATCGTACGATCCCGATTCGGCTGGAGAGCTTTCTTCTCTGGACAAACCTAATCCGGCAATCGACCTTCTCCTGGAAGCTGGCTAACCGTCCGGGTGTCAGAACAACCAGCCTCGCGCGAACCAGCGAGAGCGAAAATCGCCGTGTCGCCTCCATTTCTCGTGAATGACTGGCAAAAGAGACAGTTCCGCGAAGTAAATTCCTGGCGTAGGTTCAGGCTTGGAACTTATTCGATCCTGGTGTCCTGAGGAACTAAACGGCGGTGTATGAAGGTCACGTCGACGGGAACAATTCCCGCCGCTGCCCCGCCGCCGAAGTTCGGAGGCAAGATCGAGTGTAACGCTACGCAGTCGAAGATTGAGAAGACGCAATAACGACGTTCAGCAGACAGAACATTGAGGCCCGAATATTTGAGGAGACATCATGAGTTTCTACCATAAGAAGTTTCTTTTACCGTTTGCGGCTTCACTGGCTCTGGCGCTGAGCGTGCCTGCCATGGCTCAACAATCAGCCGATGTCGCCTCGACTGCCGATCTGGTCTCGCCCGGCCAGACCCTGGCCGACGATGCCGGGAGCGCTCCTGCCTCGCAGCAGGCAACGGCGCAGACTTCGTCCCCAAACGCATTCGGAACTCCCGACGCCGATCTCACTGATAAGAAATGGCACTACTACGGCACCGTATATCTTTGGATCCCGGGAATCCATGGCACGGTCGGCGTTCGCGGCTTCGACACCAGCATCCACGTGAGTGCGGGCGATATCTTTTCGAATTTCAAAGGCGGATTCCTGGGTGTGTTCACACCCACTTACGGCCGCTTCTCGGCGCCCGTCGATTTTATGTGGATGAGACTCGAGGATAGTAAAGCGATTTCGTTTGCGCCTAATTATTCGGTCGACGGCAAACTCAACTTCACCATCACTACCCCCAAAGTCAACTACCTTTTGGTCAACAATCCCAAGATCAAGATCTACGGCACCGCGGGGCCCCGGTTCTGGCATCTGGGAACGACGCTCGATCTTACACCGACAATTGACGGCAGGAACCTTTACAAGGGGACAACCTGGACAGATTTTGTCCTCGGCGGCAGATTCAGCCTGCCTATTGGATCGAAGGCGTCGGTCGACGTGCTCGGCGATGCCGGCGAGGGCGGCGCAACACTGGATTACCAGGTAGGAGGCTTCCTGAACTATCAATTCAAGCCGAAATGGTCCTTGCAGGGTGGCTGGAGATACCTCACTGTTCACTACGGCAACAACGGTAATCTCTTCAATGGAACGATTCAGGGTATCGCTTTCGGCGCAACCTACAAGTTCAAATAAAAGGGAGGACAAGTTACATAGTACTTAGTAGTTGCAAGTCGATTCGTATCCATGCATTTCCGAGATGCTGTAGAAAGACAGGAGACAGCATCAACGAATTCAGCAACTGCTACGGTCGCCATCAAGAGCCTGGTGTTAGCGAGCGCACGGGTGCTCGGGACTCTACCCGGCTTTGCGAGAGATATGTACGAATCTATCGACGCCAAGGCCTTCGGCACCGGCACTCAATTGGGCCAGAACATCGCGGTGACCCTGGACATCGTATAGAAGGGCCCCGAGACAATCCGCGGGTCCATCCAGAATTGTGGCTAAACCAGACCGCTTTCAATATCAAGAATTCTCACTGTCCTGGACCATCCAGGCATCGAGAGAACGCCTTCTGCGAACGAAGCGCTGATCGCGCATGACCGCGGCGACTGCAGGCAAAAGGTCGGACCCAGCATCCGTTTTAACTACAAAGCCCATAGCGCCAATTCTCAACGCCTCTTCCACCAATTCTGGGTCATTGTGGGAGGTTAGGAAGATGATCTTGGAGTCCGGTGAAACTTTGCGAATTTGACGAGCAGCTTCCAGGCCGTTGAGATTCGGAAGGCCAATATCCAGCAAAACCAGGTCCGGCTGCAGCGCTGCGCTCTTCTCAACTGCCTCCAGGCCGTCCGACCCTTTGCAGATGATTTCCAGATCTTTGCATTCCCGAAGCATTGAGCAAATCGCCTCCCGCCAGGGCTGCGAATCATCCACGATAAAGATACGAATTGATGCCAACTTCTGAGGCCTCCTTTAGGCAAAAGTTCACCCGGGGCCACCATTGGCCATGCTGAACTGATTCCTTTAAGGATGACACGCAACGTGGATTTCATCGTTGCTCAAGAGCAACGATGGACGGCACAATTGCGATTGCAAGAACACTGAAGCCGAGGATCAGACTTCGCTCAACATCAGGGCTTCGGGCGAGCGAAGCACGACCTTGCCACGGCTTTTAGTCAGAATGCCCCGGCGCTGCCACTCATTCAAGAGGCGGCTTGCAGTGAATATCGTGATGTTCGCCTCATTGGCCAACTCTTCGTTACGGACATCGAGTGCGACGCCTTCCTCAACTCTTTGCCCCCAGCCGTTGGCCAGATTGCCAAGCACCTGGGCGAGACGTTGGCGCGCGTTCTGGCATGTTGCCGAGATATGAAGAGCGCGATAAATCACAAAATAGTCGTACGCTACGAGCAACGCGTTCTCAACCAACCGGGGGTACTGAGCGCTGAGGGATCGGATCGTCATGCGGTCCCATACCAGAGCCGAGCTGTGGTGCACGGCTTCCGTGCTGGCAAGGTAATCAACCGGCCTGGACAGGAATGCAGCCCCGCCGAAGATTTCGCCCGGCGGAACCCAGAACAACTGAATCTTCTCTCCCTGGGAAGTCAGGCAGAAGGAGCGCGCGCGGCCGCTAATCATCAGAAACAAGTGATCGGCTGGATCTCCCTCGTATGTGATCACGGAGCGCGGCGGGAATCGACGGCGGGTCGCCGCCGCTACGATCGAAGCGACCTCGGCGGGAGTGAGTCCCTCCAGGAATCTGGGTTTGAGTTTTCTCAGGAGCGGCACTACGTCGGCGCTGGTTGTGTTTGACATAGCTATTCGAAAGGATCACGTATGTAACGCGTTGGCCAGTTTATGACTCTAACTTTAGACAATCTACCTCGCGAAGAACTCGAATAAACTCAAGAGGCTCGCGCGGGGTAGTCGATCGATCGGATACCAGTTGCCTACACAATGATCGCTTCCGGAGCAGCCGTACTTGATGTAGGTAATAATCGCCGTGAACAAGAATACTCTGATCGGCAGCACCGCGGCTCCCAAAGCCGATCACCGGACTATCCAGATAACTCATATCGGAGGGAGGCAAGTGAATTGCTCCAGGCCCTATTCTGCATGAACTGGCCAAAGCGACGGGTGCTTGCGCCTGTGCTTCTGTTTCTGGGATTGTCCGCGCCGGCCTTGGCCCCCGCTCCCATTGCGGTAACGCAATGGCGTTCGGGCTTGATTGAACTGAACCAGGGCTGGCTTGAACATGATGGCGACGAGATGGAATGGTCCCGGCCTGGGTTCGATGACAGCGCATGGAATACGGTAGACCTGGACGATTTGGGCCCGGCTCGACAAGGCTGGCGTTGGTATCGGCGGCAAGTCAACTTTGGACCAGATCAACCTGAGCTGCGCTTGCTTTTCGCCGGAGGCGATGGAACCTATGAGTTGTTCGTCAACGGAATCCGTGTGCCGGGACCGACTCTCCGCTCATCCCTCCTCGTCAGCAGGCCCGTCGAGGCCGTTTTTCCTGTAAGTGACGCCAACGGCTCTTTTGAGATTGCTCTGAGGACGCGAATTCCGCCAGGCTATGCTGCCTGGCATTTGCCACAATTCACGAGCGTGACGATGGGCCTTCCGACCGCCATCGAATATGAACGGCAGGCTCTGGAGAGTCAGCGCCTTTATGGCCTTGCGCCTTCAATTTGCATCAACACTTTGCTTTGCCTCGCGGGCCTGAGTGGCCTGGCTCTTTTCGCTCTTCAGCGAAAAGAGCGCGAATACATTTTCCTCGGGCTGTACCTGTTGCTCGTAGGGATCTCTAACGGCCTTTCGATGCTCCAATCCGCCGGACTCATGCCGTTATCTGCGAATTTCCTGATTGCCGATCCCCTGATTTACGTCTGGGTTATCGCGCAAATCGAGTTCACCTATAGCTTTGCTGGCCGGCGTGTGGGCAGGATTTGGCGAACCTATCAGGCGTGCCTTCTGGTGCCGCTGATCCTTTCAGCTCTCACCTGGGTCGGCCTGTTTGCGAGTGATACCTATGTGTTGATTGAGGCGGCCGCGACAGCCCCGGTTGGACTGCTCTTATCGGTCCTGCTGTTCGTGTGGTATCGCCAGGGTAATCGCGAGGCCGGATGGCTCATTCTTCCGAGCCTCGCTCCGGCTGTTTCGATTGCTCTCTTCGACCTTGGGACGGCGTCGATCACCCTGGGCTGGCAGTCATTCAATTTCCTGGTCAACCCAGTCCAGATCGGTCCAATCGCCCTTCAACTGGTCGACATCGGGACCTTGGTGTTCTTGCTCTCCATCGCTGTCGTGATGTTTTTCCGGTTCAGTCGCGTGAGCCGCGAACAGGCGTACGCCGCAGCGGAATTGGCCGCGGCACGCGAAATCCAACGGCACCTCGTTCCGGCTGCGCTCCCTTCTCTGCCGAATTACGCGTTTGAGGCAGCCTATCTTCCAGCCCGGGAGGTGGGCGGGGATTTTTACCAGATCCTTCCTCAAACAGACGGATCCCTCCTGGTTGTGATCGGAGATGTCAGCGGCAAGGGGTTGGGAGCCGCAATGACCGGAGCCTTCGCGATCGGGGCGCTCCATGCGCTTGCCGCTGAGATCTCCGATCCGCGACAACTTCTCAGCCGGCTGAACCGTGAGATCCTTCGCGGACAAGAGAGAGGATTCATCACTTGCCTTTGCATCAAGCTCAGCCCCGGCGGCCAAATGACGATTTCAAATGCGGGTCATTTGCCGTTCTATATAAACGGCGAGGAGCTCAACAGCGAAGGAGGGCCGCCGTTGGGCCTGTTCCCCGATTTGGTTTATTTGGAATCGCACTTTGAATTCAATTGCGGTGACAGTCTTACCCTGCTGTCGGATGGAGTCGTCGAGGCCAGAGATACTAAAGACGAAATGTTTGGATTTGAGCGGACACAAGCACTCAGCACTCATTCTGCCCACGAACTCGCGACGGCAGCGCAGCAATTCGGTCAGGAAGACGACATTACAGTCGTCAAACTTAGGCATAATCCAGTCGAGCCTACTACCAGTTAGCATCCCGGAATAAGACTGGGAGAACCTCGGTCAACGCAAGCGGCGAGTCGCAGGCTTATGGGGATCTACTCGCCCACGCCGGGGATTTAGCGATTTGACGGCAAGACCTCGAAGGCCGCACGAGCGGCGATTACAATAATTCAACAAGACCCTATGTCTCAGCTCATCCGTACCGGAGTATCGCTCGAAGAGGATCTTTTAAAGGAGTTCGACCGGCTGATCGCCAGGCGTGGCTATCAGAACCGCTCCGAAGCGATTCGCGATCTGATTCGCGAGGCTCTTCTTAATGAGACCGTCGGTTCCAACGAGCCAGTCGTCGGCACGCTGACGCTCGTGTATGACCATCATGTGCCGAATCTGTCGGAAAAGCTCACCGATGCCCAACACGCGGCCGGCACGATGGTGCTGGCGGCCACCCACGTACATCTCGATCACGACTACTGCCTTGAGGTCATCATCATGAAGGGGCGGAGCAAGGACATTCAGGGAGTTGCCGATCGTTTGCTAGCCCTGCGGGGCGTGGAGCTGGGAAAACTTGTGCTCACCAGCTCAGGAAGCAAGCTCAAAGGCCGCAGTCACTCCCATTCTCACAGCCATCCCCACTAGAAGTAGAACTTCGCTGCCAACTGTATCAGCCGCGGAGACGCAGCGCTGACTATCTGGCCGAAGTTAGGGTCCTCAACCTGACCATTGACCGAGGCCGGACCGTAAAACTGGGCATGATTGAAGGCGTTGAACGCCTCCATGCGCAATTCGAGAGACCGGCCTTCGGTAAGACGCACGATCTTTTGAAGCGTCAGATCAAAGTTCTCAATCCCGGGACCATAGAATATCCGGCGCTTTGCATCACCGAGCTGTCCGAGGTTTTCTTCGGGAAAGAGGGCCGTGTTGAATGCCGGTTTCCCGTTCCGGCCGTTGGTGTTGATGTGAAGGGGCCCCGGCAGTTGTTGCGGAGTATCCAGCAGATAGTTATTCACGCCATTGCCCAGCGTGCCCAGCAGCGAGTTGTCGGAATTGTCGTATAGAGTGACCGGAAAACCGGTGGCAAAGCGTGTTGTTCCAGACAAGGTCCAATCAGAGGTGAGCCGACTTGCTTTCTCGGCGATGCGCTCGATCGGCAGAGCGAGAGTATACGTAGCGACAAAGCTCTGCCTCTGGTCCCATGCGGAAATCGCCCGGCTTTGGCGAGGATCGATAGGGTTCAGCTGCTCACCTATATTCGAGCCCTGGTCGATCGACTTGGCATAAGCGTAGCTCAGTAGGAATTGAGACTTCCCGCGTTGATAGTGCAACGTTGCTTCCAGTGCGTTATAGCTGGCATTCGCAATGGTAGTGTCGTCGGTGTTCTCGCCGTAGTTTTCGCCGGATCCAACTCGCGGTCCTCCGTTCTGTCCTTTGCGGGTGCCATAGACCGTTTGCCCGCTGGCCGCGGTGTAGTTATTGTCCTCGCCGAAGGGTCCACAGCCCGGAAGGCTGAGACAGAGAGCCGGGTCCCCGGCATTTACGGAAACCACAACCGGAACACGATGGCCCTGATTTCCAACGAAACTGACCGTCAGCACCGCATGCTGAAGGATCTGCCGCTGGATCGAGAACATATAGTCCTCGACGTAGGGTACGCGATTGTGGATATCGAAGAACGGATCGGCGGAGAGCGGGGCAAAATTTGCCCAGTCGACGGAGGTGTCCGGGTTGGAGGCTGAGACGTTGTGCGGTGGAAACGCAAACGGAAATCGCTGCCCGTTGTTGACACCAGTTGCCGCCGAAATAAAAGGCGTTACCATGAGCGGCGGCGCGGGGCTCAGGTAGTTGTATCCAAATGGCGGCACTGAGTACATGATGCCGGCCAGCAGGCCCGGAAATTCCGTGTAGAAGATCCCATAGCTCGCACGGAAACTGCTCTCACCGGCCTTCCCAAAGATGGTCCTGCCTATACCGGAACTGAACGTCGGTGCCCACGCGACACCTATGCGAGGCGCAAAATTGCCGTAACCGGTGGGCGCCAGAGTTTTCGGAATGCCGGGGTCCCCGGCGACAAGAAGGCCGGGTAGCGCTCCGGGATACAGAGTCGATTGCGCGCCAGGCACCCAGGTCTGGATCTGACCGTATTTCTCCCAGAAGGGCATGATGACATCCCACCGTAGGCCGGCATTGATGGTCAGATCGCTTCGAATGCGCCAGCTGTCCTGACCATAAGCGCCAAAGTAACGGCTTCTCAGATAGAACGGCTGTCCGGAGGATTGCGTATAGTTACTCGCTACGCCGAGCAGAAAGTCCGCGTAAGGGTCACCCGTTTCTGTGCCGTCGATGTTGAATGTGCCATTGAACGTCGCGTTGGGGTGCTCGTTCACCTGATCCAAATGAAACTGCCCCCCGGCTTTGAGGGTGTGCGGGCCTATCGATTTCGAAAAGCCGTCACTTACGAAGTAGGTGTTGTTGACCTGTGTTTCGTTGGTGATCGGCACGCCCATCACAAAAGTCGGGAACGTCATGTTCTCGACGCCTTCAAATTGCGGTGCCTGGACGTAGATGCCCGGCGTGCCAGCTCCGGTAACGAACCCCTGCGACGCAAGGCTGACGCCCAAGCCGCCTTTTGGCTGCCCGATGACGTTCGCGTTGCGCAGATAGCCAAAGTGGAACTCGTTGACGCCGATCGCTCCGATCAGCTTCGTATCTCCCACTGCGAACAGTTGGGCGCGCCCAATAAACAGCGCATCGAAGCCGGGAATGCTCGCTCCTGCGACAGAGCCGGGATAGGGATTGTCGAGGTCATAATCGTCGACGAAGTAGTACCCGGAGATTTGGCCAAAGCGGGTGTTGGCGTCAATGCGGACTGATCCTTTATCGTCGCGCACCGTCTGTGCGAATGCCGAAGTCGAATACTGGCTCAGACTCACATTCGGCGACGGAATGTAGTTCAACAGATTCCGGCCAGGGGCTGACCAGGCACTTTGGGGAATGATTCCGTTGGGGACCACGGAGGAATATGGCTCGCCCGCGTTCACTGCATGGCCAAGCTCTTGCGAGAGCAGGCCGGCAAGATAAGGACCACTGACGGAACCGGTCAGGTCATCGAACTGGCCGTTGCGTTCCGCAACCGTGGGTACCGAAATGTAGCCTGTCGAGACGCCTTGGGTCGTTCGCGTTCCCTGATAGTCAGCAAAGAGGAAAACCTTGTCGTGCTTCAACGGGCCGCCGATAGTTGCCCCGAATTGGTTTTGCCTGAAAGGGGACCGGGTGGGATCGAAGTACCCGCGCGCATCGAGCGACGTATTGCGGAAGAACTCGAAGGCGTCACCATGCCATTCGTTGGTTCCTCCCTTGGTGACGACCGTGACCATGCCTCCGTTGTAGTTGCCGTACTCAGGGTCGAAATTGTTGGTTAGAACGCGGAACTCGTCGATGGAGTCGAGATTGGGAACAATCGAGGTCCCACCATTCATATGTTCCTGAACATCGATCCCGTTCACCAGAAATCCGTTGGACGATTCCCTCTGGCCATTGATGGAAAGATTGCCGGGATTCAGATCGCCTGAAGGGTCGAGGCTCCCCGTCACTCCGGCCATGATGACTGAGCTTGGCAGCAGAGTCGAGATTGGAGCAACGCCCGGCTGAATTGCCAACAGGTCCGTATAGCTCCTGCCATTCAAGGGCAGGGCAGTCATCTGACTGCTGGACACAACTTCACCCAAGTGCGTGGCGATCGTGTCGACCTGCACTTCGGAACCGCCTGTAACAGTAACGGTGTCCGCCCTCGTACCGACGTTAAGCGTTGCATCCGCCTTCACGGCGGCGTCTGAATCAACAGTCAGATTCGTTTTTCGCTGTGTGGCGAATCCCGGCGCAGAGATGGTGAGATCGTATTGACCAACCGGCAGGTTAGGGAACGAATACAAACCCTGCTTGTCAGACTGCGTCCAAAATTCCGTTTTCTGTCCGGTATTGACGAGCACAAGCTTAGCTCCGGCGACTACGGCGCCGGACGAATCGCGCACCACGCCTGCGACGCTGCCTCCCGTCGCGGCATACAAGTGGCCGGCGAAAATCAGTAAAGCGGCGACAAGAACCGCCGAAAAACCGCTCGGGTTCAGCGGGAGGCGGCGAGGCTGCGATAGGAAATTGGACTGTATCGCCGTCCCTGATTTTCTCAACAAAGGCATTGTGGTTGTTGTCGCAAGCCTCCTGGTGTGGCCATTCGAGTGGGTAACATGATATTCATAATCGTGTTACACGTCCGTGGGCCAGATCATACTACGATCACCGATTTCGTGTTACCAGGGGGTCCGCAGCGCCAAGTCCTTTGTCCCAGAGAGCCAGCGAAGATCCCAAGGCTGACTAGATGAGTTTGGTTGGCGATGTTTAACCGGCAATTTTATGCTATATTCGAATAATCGAATATTAGGTTAAACGGTAAAACTCATGCAAGATGCATTGCGTCGCTTCAAGGCGGATATGTTTCAGGCGCTTGGGCATCCCACCCGGATCGCCATTATCGAGCTGTTGGCTGACGGGGAACTGTCGGCCGGGGCGCTCATCGAAAAGCTCGGAATCGAACAGGCGAATGTCTCGCAACATCTGGCGGTGCTGCGCGCCAAGCAGATCGTGGTGAACCGAAAGGCCGGCAACCAGGTCTTCTACTCCGTTCGCGATCCGCTGATTACCGAGGTGCTTGCATTGATGAAGCGCTATTTCCAGACGCACCTCAAGGAAGCCCTGGCCATGCTGGACGAGATGGAAAAGCCGGAAGTTGCCCGATGAGGAAGACCTCATCGAGCCTCTTTGAAAACTGGCTACCCCGGTCGGTCGAGAGCCTGCGGGGCTATACCGTCCGGCAATTTACCCATGACCTGGTAGCTGGAGTGACGGTTGGACTGGTTGCGCTGCCACTTGCGATGGCCTTTGGGATCGCGTCTGGCGTGCCACCTCAGGCCGGCCTTTATACCGCGGTTGTCGCGGGGTTTCTGATTTCGGCGCTGGGCGGCTCGCGGTTGCAGATTGGGGGGCCGACCGGGGCATTTGTCGTTATCGTCGCCGGGATCGTTGCGAAGTTCGGCACGTCCGGGCTGGCCCTGGTGACGATTCTCGCCGGAATACTGTTGCTGATCATGGGGCTGACGGGCCTGGGGACCGCCGTGAAGTTCATTCCCCGTCCGGTGACGATCGGCTTCACAAACGGCATCGCAGTGCTAATCGCTTCAACGCAGATCAAGGATTTCCTGGGGCTGAGGACTCCGCCGATTCCGAGCGAGTTCTATGCGCGGATGCGCGTGCTGGCCGACCACTTGCCAAGCGTGAGCTGGCAGACTGTGGCGGTGGCGGGCGCGTCGCTGGCCATCATCCTGCTGTGGCCGCGAATCACCAGGCGGGTCCCGGGCTCTATTGTGGCCCTGCTTGCCGCAACATTAGCTGTCGCACTCTTTCATCTGCCGGTGGAGACAATCGGGAGCAGGTTCGGCGGCATTCCGCGAGGATTTCCGCACTTCGCTGCCCCGAATCTGCATGCCGAGCACATTCTTCCGCTGCTGCCATCAGTCTTTACAGTAGCGATGCTCGCGGCGGTCGAGAGCCTGCTCTCAGCGGTCGTCGCCGACGGTATGAGCGGCGACCGCCACAACTCAAACGTCGAGCTGGCGGCGCAGGGCATCGCCAACATTGCCTCGCCGCTCTTTGGAGGCATTCCCGCAACTGGTGCCATCGCCCGCACGGCGACCAATATTCGCTCGGGCGCGCAGACTCCGGTGGCGGGCATGGTGCACGCGCTGACTCTGTCCGGGATTCTTCTGGTGGCTGCTCCGCTTGCGCGCTTCATCCCGCTGGCAACGTTGGCGGCCGTGCTGCTGGTTGTTGCGTACAACATGGGCGAGTGGCGGGAGATCGGCACAATCCTGCGGCTGACGAAAACGGATGTCGCGGTCTGGTTCACGACCTTCGCGCTGACGGTATTTGCGGATCTGCCAACCGCGGTGGGCGTGGGTATGGCGTTGGCTGCGCTGCTCTACATCTATCGCATTGCGGAAACGACTACGGTCGCGCCGGTGACTGATGAGTATCTGCGGGACGGGCTGCTGCACGTTCTGCAGGACAAGGAGATTCCGGCAAACGTCACTATCCTGCGCATTCACGGGCCGTTTCTCTTCGGCACAACGGAGAAGCTCATCGACGCAACCAGGGATATTCACAGCTTTGCGCCGGTGGTGATCGTCCGGCTGCGGAATATGACTGCGCTGGATGCGACCGGAATGCACGCCCTGGAGCAATTTGCCGACCGGCTGCGCAAGGCCGGCAAGACGGTGCTGTTCTGCGGGGCGCGCGACCAGCCGGCGCGCCTCTTATCGCGTCCTGATTTTGTCGCGCACATCGGCCGGGAGAATATTCTGCCGCATGTGCAGGCGGCGCTGTCGCGGGCACGCGAGATCAACGCTGCGTTTGATGGCGTGGGTTGGGAGTTTGCAGCGGATCTTGAGGCAAAATCTTTGTAACCATGAGGCCGGGGCTCCCGTACAGAGTCCAAATGAATTACAGGTGAATTCCTCTCAGCGCATCTCGAATTGGTGTCCGCGGCGAGCGTGACGCGTTCGCTTGGACGGCCAGTCCCATTTACACTGTAAGTTGAGGAATCACGGGTTTTGATAGGCAAAGCATTAACAAAAGTATTCGGGACTAATAACGAGCGCGTTGTGAAACGTCTCGTGCCGCGCATTGGCGCGATCAATGCGTTTGAGCCCGAAATGCAGAAGCTCTCCGACGAGCAGCTCCTTGCGAAGACGGTCGAGTTCCGCGAGCGGATTGCCGCGGCGCTCAAAGGCATTGAAGACGCCGACGAGCGGGTTGCCGTTGAAAAGGAAGTTCTGGACGAGCTTCTTCCCGAGGCGTTTGCCGTTGTTCGCGAAGCGGGGCGGCGGCAGCTGAACATGCGCCACTTCGACGTGCAGCTTATCGGCGGCATGGTGCTGCACCAGGGCAAGATCTCCGAAATGAAGACCGGCGAAGGCAAGACGCTGGTCGCCACGCTCGCCTGCTATCTGAATGCGCTTGCTGGGCACGGTGTGCACGTGGTCACGGTGAACGATTATCTGGCCAAGCGCGACGCCGAGTGGATGGGCAAGATCTACGAATTTCTCGGCCTGACCGTTGGCGTGATCGTGCACGATCTTGACGACAACCAGCGCCGCCAGGCGTACGCCGCCGACATTACGTACGGCACCAACAATGAATTCGGCTTCGACTACCTTCGCGACAACATGAAGTTCGAGATCGCCGACTGCGTGCAGCGCGGCCACTACTTCGCCATCGTCGACGAGGTGGACTCGATCCTGATTGACGAAGCGCGTACGCCGCTCATCATCTCCGGCCCGACCGACCAGACGACGGACAAGTACGTTCGCGTAAACCGCATCATCCCCGGGCTCGAACAGGGCGAAGAGATCGAGCAGGGCGAAACCAAGATACTCACCGGCGATTATGTCGTTGACGAGAAGCACAAGACCATTTCCGTCACCGACGAAGGGTGGGAGAAGATCGAGGGCCTTCTCGGCATCGGCAATATCGCCGACGTTGAGAACTGGGACCTGAAGCATCACGTGGAAGTGGCCATCAAGGCGCACACGCTTTATAAGCACGATGTGCAATACGTCGTGAAAGATGGCGAGGTCATCATCGTCGACGAGTTCACCGGCCGACTGATGCCCGGACGCCGCTGGTCGGATGGCCTGCACCAGGCGGTTGAGGCCAAGGAGGGCGTGAATATCCGCCGCGAAGACCAGACGCTGGCGACCATTACATTCCAGAATTATTTCCGCCTTTATAAGAAGTTGTCCGGAATGACCGGCACGGCCGAAACCGAAGCTGCCGAGTTTGACAAGATTTACAAGCTCGATATCGTGGTTATCCCGACGAACAAGCCGATGCGCCGTCTCGAAAATCCTGACGTCGTGTATCGCACAGCCAAAGAGAAGTACTTCGCTGTCGCCGATGAGATCGCCGGTCTGAACGAGAAGGGTCAGCCCGTGCTGGTCGGCACAACTTCGATCGAGAAATCTGAGCTGCTCTCACAGATTCTGCAGCGCAAGGGCGTGCGCCACGTCGTACTGAACGCCAAGTTCCACGAGCGTGAGGCGGAGATCGTTGCCCAGGCCGGACGCCTCGGCATGGTGACTATCGCCACCAATATGGCTGGCCGCGGAACCGATATTCTGCTCGGCGGCAATGCTGAGTTCGTCGCCAAGCAAGACCTGGTGAAGAAGGGTCTCGCGCGCTCGATCAGCGTGGCTGAGGGCGCCATCAATCCCATGGCCGCGCCGGGCATGCTGCGCTTCTACTACCAGGGGCAGGAGTTCGAGACGACGCAGGCGGAGTGGGACCGCACTTACGCCGCCCATTCATCGAATGTCGCCACGGAGCACGATGCCGTGATTCAAGCCGGCGGTCTGCACATCCTCGGCACCGAGCGCCACGAGTCCCGCCGTATCGACAACCAGCTCCGCGGCCGTGCGGGACGCCAGGGCGATCCCGGCGCTTCGCGTTTCTATCTTTCGCTCGAAGACGACCTGATGCGCATCTTCGCCAAGGAGTGGGTGTCGACGCTGCTGCAGAAGATGGGCATGGAAGAGGGCGTGCCGATCGAGTCGCGCATGATCTCCAACCGCATCGAGGCCGCGCAGAAGGCCGTCGAATCGCAGAACTTCGAAGCCCGCAAGCACCTGCTCGAATACGACGACGTGATGAACAAGCAGCGCGAAGCGGTCTACGGGCTGCGCCGCCAGCTGCTCGAGGGACTCGACCAGAAAGAGCTGATTGTTGAGGACTACGTCGCGAACATTCTCAGCGACCTGATGGATGAGTATCTGCCGGAGAAGATCCATCCCGACCAATGGGATATGGACACCTTCCGCACGAAGCTGACCGAGCAGTTCGGTGTGGATCTGAACGCGGAGCTCCCGGATATGAACGAGCTCACGCGGCACGAGATTGGCGAGGCTCTGTTCGACCGGCTGAAGGATCGCTATGCGGCCAAGGAGCAGATCATCGGCGACAGCCAGATGCGTTTCCACGAGCGCATGATCATGCTTAGCGTGCTTGATGGCCTATGGAAAGACCATCTGCTCAACATGGACCACCTCAAAGAGGGCATCGGCCTGCGCGGCTACGCCCAGCAGGATCCCCTCGTGGCCTACAAGAAGGAATCCTTCGACATGTTCGAGGGCATGATGACGCGCTTCCAGGAAGACACGG
The DNA here is from genome assembly GCA_963724375.1 of uncultured Acidobacteriaceae bacterium. GTDB lineage: Bacteria > Acidobacteriota > Terriglobia > Terriglobales > Acidobacteriaceae > Silvibacterium. Next base: position 295,250 of record CAVRUM010000007.1, on the reverse strand, counting down.
TGCGTTATCTCTTCCTTATGCAGATCGTGGGACCAGACGGGCAGCCGGTGGCCATTCCGACGCGGCCGCGGCAGGCTGTTCCCGCCGCTCCGCCGGTAGCTTCGGCGGATGGCCACGCACCCGGGTCTGTCGGGAACGGACATCGCACGCCGCCTCCCGCGTTGCCAGGACGCGATGTTGCGTCCGCGCCCAGTACGACCATCGATTCCATCGAGCGCGAGTTTCAGCGCAAGAAGCAGCGCGAGCTGCAGCATGCCCGGATGGCCGGCGGGGGCGAGGAGTCACGCCAGGTCGCGCAGCGCCGCACGGGCGACAAAGTCGGCCGCAATGATCCCTGTCCATGCGGATCGGGCAAGAAGTACAAAAAGTGCCACGGAGCCGAAGAAGCGTAGCCGAGGGTGCCGAAATCCAGAGGGTTTCGGCATTATCGCGGTCTGATAGCTTCGTTTGTGAAGACTGCGACCTGATCGAGGGTGCCTATGACACAGGCAGTGCTCCTGACACTTCTCTTATGGAGAGTGCTTGATCACACTTCGGCCCCAGACGCAGAGACGAGCCGTAGTTCCGGAAGTCAGGAATTGCGGGAAGTGACTCGTGCGCTATCCGGGGCATGGAATATCGAGTTCACAATAAGCCCGAATGAAGCTCTGCCCAAGGGTGGTAAGGGTCGCGGGACAGAGGTATGGCATGCGGGGCCGGGCGCACTCTCCCTTATCGAGGACTACCATTCGCAAGGCGACGACGGTGAAAGCAGCGGTCTCGGGATTTTCTGGTTTGACGACGATCTGCACCGTTTCCAGGTAGTGTGGTGCGCCAATGATGTGCCGAGCGGTTGTATGACGATCAGTGACGGCGCGACCTGGAAGCGTGGCGAACTGACACTTCAGCATCGGTGGCAGTCGGAGGGCGCGGAGCACATCATGAAGGAGGTCTTCTCCGACATCAGTCCCACGTCATTTACTCAGACTGTTTATACCGGCACTGACCCGCACAGCCTGCCCGTTCAATATGTCATTCATGCAAGCAAGCGGCCACGCGCTCAGTAGGAAAGCGAGTCGAGAGTGCGGATCAGGCCGAGCGCCTGACCGCCCAACGTCGTTCCAGCCAACCTAGAAAGTGCTGTTCTGCTGCGAGCCCGGCTGCACTTTGCTTAACCAGCTGACAAAGATCGCTTCAGCCTGATCCTTCGTGTGGTTTGCAATGGCAAAGTGATACTTCTCGCCCGACTTCAGAATCACGCCGTCCTTGTTCGCTTTCGCGATCTCGCCGACAGGAAAATCGAGGTCACCCTGTTTCGCGCAGCGAAAGCGGAGAGCGCTGTTCGTCAATTCCAGTTCGCCGGTGCAGCCGCCGAAGACCTTCTTGTGCGTGGCCTCAAACTTCACCGCTGTATAGGCAGAGCTCGGCTTTGCGGGCCGGGGCGCAGGAAGGGCGTGTGCTTCATTCGCCGTCGCAGCCGGCTTTGCTGCGCCGGCCTGTATGGCCGGGGAGGGCTTGGCTGTTTTGGCCGCAGCTGGAGAGACGGCAGCTTGCGCCTGCGCTTGCGTATCCGGACTGTGAGTCACGCTCAGTGATTTTTTGTCGCTCTCGCTGATAACCAGGCCGCAGAGGACCCCGATCACGATGAGAAGGCCAGCTCCGGAGTTCAGGGAAAAGCCGGAAGGCGTGATGGTCCATGAATGCCGAACTACGCGTCTGCCCCGATCGATCGGCAGAACGTTGTTTCTGCGAGCAGTCTCTGGTGTCGAATGATCCTTGGGGGGCTTGTTTCCGCCGGAGTTGCCGGAGTCTTTCGTCACGCTGATTCTCCCGGTGGCTTGGCTTTTGCCTGCGCTCCATTTTAGACGCCTTTCAATGCTTCCTGCGTTGCTCTTGACCGGTCAGGGGCAGGGAAGCGCCAGTCAGAACGGTACCTGCCAGCCCGCACCCGCATTTTGCATGGTTGCTTGGCCCGGCTGTGGGCCGGAGATGGCCGTTGCCATCTTTGGAAATGCAGCGCGCATCTCGTCAGTCTTCGCCCACACGGGAACATCCATCATGGCTGTGTGATACTGCACCGTGGTCTCGAGGAATCCGTTCTGTTTTACCGGCGGGGTGAAGCTGTCAACGCTCGTCACCTGGCGGTGCCCGTAGCAGAAGCGTCCTTTTACCCGCTCGCCCAATGGCGTGAGCGTGTACCGCTCTATATGAATCGCCGCGCCGACTTGCTTCTCGAGCAATCCGGCATGGGTGAGGGCGTCCATCTGCTTCGCCTCCTCTTTCGCATCGGTTCCCGGACTGACCTCGTAGGGAAACCTTACCGGCGCGGGAAAAAGGCACTCGCTGTGGGTTTCGAAATAGTCATTCAGTCCCTTTGCGAGCTTCTCGTTCGTTGGCTTGACATCGGTGCCGCAACCCGCGATCAGTAGAAAAGCGCAAACGGCAAGAGCCCCTGTCATCGTTCTTCGTGCCATGCTTCCTCCGTGAAATCAATCACCTGACGTAAGAAGCACCAAAGCTGAAATCCGCCGCCTGAAGTGCAACGAAGAAAATTTCTCATTTGCTGTAACGATCCGGCCTCGAAGCGCACCACTTCTACAGAACGGCCGCAAGACGGCCGTCGCAGCTTCGCGGGGGAGCTACCCACGAGCGCCTCGACGCTTTGCGTCCGTACCTTCTGCGGACCCCCCTCCCTCGTAAGAGCGAGGGGTCTTCGCCCTGAGCGAAGCCCCTCGCCCCGCCCTACAACCCTTTGTAGATATTGGCATCTTCATCAAAGTCACCAAAAACGCGAGGAAAGATGAAGATCATTGGCATCGTTTTGATTATTGGCGGCGTAGCCGCCCTCCTGTACGGAGGATTCACGTATACCACCCACAAAAAGGCCGTCGATGTTGGCCCGTTGCAGATCGAAAAGACTGAACACCACTCGGTTCCGCTTCCTCCGCTGCTTGGAGTTGTTGCGATCATCGGCGGCGGTGCCCTCTTCTATTTCGGAGCCAAGGAAGGCCGTTAGATTCCGGTCCTACAGCTCTCGGTACATCACGTAGGCATCCACAAATCCTGCTCGCGGGTGCCGAAAGGCCTTCGGCAGTCGTCCCACGATTTCAAACCCAAAGCTCTGCCAGAGTTTCACTGCCCGCTCGTTCGTGCTGACGACGAAGTTGAACTGCATCGCCCGAAATCCCCGCTGACGCGCGTGGTCAAGAGAGTGAGCGCACATGGCCCGGGCGACTCCGCGGCCTGTGGCTGAGAGGGCTGTGGCATATCCACAGTTTGCGACATGATCGCCGCCGCCGCGCTGGTTCGGCCGCAGATAGTAGGTGCCGACCACGCCATCGGCGTCCTCGGCGACGAAGACTTCGTGCCCGCCGGAAAACCAGTAGGCCAGGGCGTCATCTCTGCTCATATCCGAGGGCAATGTGTAGGTGTCTCCGGCGCGGATGATCGGCTCAAGGATCGACCAGATCGCATCGTGATCTCCTGAGCGGGCGGGGCGAACCGTGAACATGCCTCACATCGTTACATAACGCGGCTCAGGCACAATTGCCGCGTCGAACGACGAGAAAGCTGTATGATGTTGCGCGTCATGTAACCGCTTTCTTTCCGGAGTTTGAACCCATGCGCATACCTGCCCGTCTCGTTTGCACGATCGTGCTCATCACCGCGCCCGCCTTCAGCCAGCAACTTGCCGCCACGCCCCCGATGGGCTGGAACAGCTGGAACCACTTCGCCGAGCATGTGACCGACGCCGACGTTCGCTCCGCTGCCGACCAGCTTGTCAGCACCGGGATGCGCGACGCCGGATACATCTACGTCAACCTCGACGATACCTGGCAAGGAACGCGTGACTCCCAGGGCATTCTGCACCCAAACGATCGCTTCCCCGACATGAAGGCTCTCGCCGACTATGTCCACTCCAAGGGCCTCAAGTTCGGCATCTACTCCTCACCCGGAGCCAAGACCTGCGGCGGATACGCGGGCAGCCTCGGCCACGAAGCCCAGGACGCGAAAATGTACGCCGAATGGGGCATTGACTTTCTCAAGTACGATCTCTGCTCGTTTCAGCAAAATATGAACAAGGCAAAGGCCGATCATCCGGACAATCCGCACGCTGCCCGGGATCTTATGATTGCCGCCTATAAAAAGATGGGCGACGCCCTCCAGGCCACCGGGCGCCCTATCTTGTACAGCCTCTGCCAGTACGGTGTCGACCAGCCCTGGAAGTGGGGTCCGGGTGTCGGCGCGCAGATGTGGCGCACCACCGACGACATCGACGACTCCTATGGACGCATGGTTACCATCGGCTTCAGCCAGGCAGGTCTCTCAAAATACGCCGGCCCCGGCCACTGGAATGACCCCGACATGCTTGAGGTCGGTAACGGCAAGATGACCACCGACGAATACAAGACTCACATGAGCCTCTGGGTCATCCTTGCCGCGCCGCTTCTCGCCGGCAACGACCTCAGCAAAATGACCGACACCGACAAGAGCATCCTCATGAGCAAGGACGCAATCGCCATCGACCAGGACCCGCTGGGCAAGCAGGGCGATCGCCTCTACCAGAGCGGCGACTTCGATGTCTGGACCAAACCCCTCAGCAATGGGCGCGTCGCGGTTGGCCTCTTCAACCGCAGTTGGGATAACCGCGACGTCTCCGTCGATCTCGGCGATATCGGCTTTAAGAGCGGAGCCAACCTGCGCGATGTCTGGACCCAGCAAGAACTCGGCCATCGCTCCGGCGTCTTCACCAGCACTATCCCCAAACACGGAGTTACGCTGCTCATCGTGAGTAAGTAACCATGAACCGCTGATGTCGAAACATTTTGCTGCACCGCAATCGCTGAAAGACCCGCGCCTAACCCGCCTGAGTGAAATTGCGCTCGCGCTGCCAGAAGCGACCCGCCAGGTCCACGGATCCCACGCGCAGTTTCTCGTTCGCAAGAGGCCATTCGCTTATTTCCTCGATAGCCATCATGGAGACGGGATAGTCGGCGTCTCCTGCAAGGTGATGACTGGAGACAACAACTCCCTCGTCGCCGCCCAGCCGAAGCGCTTTTATCTGCCTGCCTACATTGGTTCACGAGGCTGGGTCGCGCTGCGCCTCGACGTGGGGAGAATTGACTGGAGCGAGGTGCGCGATCTGCTCATCGGAAGCTATCTGCTGATTGCGCCGAAGACTCTGGTCCGAATCGTCGAAGAGAAGTGTTGAAAACCAGTGTCAAATAAGCTTCGCGAGGCATTTCTGAGGGGTTCTCGTCGAGTTACTTCACGGTAAACTTGAACGAAGATGAGAATCGGCATCGATTTTGGAACTACCCGCGTTGTTGTTGCCGCTGTCGACCGTGGCAATTACCCCCTAGTCAACTTTGAAGCGGCCGATGGCCAGGTTTATGACTGGTTTCCGTCGGTCGTTGCAGCCAAGGGCAATACGCGCCTCTACGGTTGGGACGCCATCGGCGTCCAGGATGACGATAGCTGGACCACAGCTCGCTCGCTGAAGCGGCTGCTGCGCACCGCCGGCCCTCATTCCGAGTTGCAATTAGCCGGCCGGTCACTGCCGGTAGCCACACTTCTTGCGGAGATGATGTCTTCGCTGCGCGCGCAGCTTATCGAGCGGTCGAATCTCGGAGCGGAAGACTCTGAACCCCTTGAAGCCATGATTGGCGTTCCCGCCAACGCTAACAGTAACCAGCGCTTCCTCACCGAGGAGGCGGCCCGCCGCGCCGGCTTCGATGTTCTTGGTGTAGTGAACGAGCCTTCGGCCGCGGCCATCGAGTTTGCCTATCGCAACAGCACAGAGCGCAAAAGCCGCACCGGCAACGCCTTGCTCGTCTACGATCTCGGGGGCGGGACCTTTGATGTTTCTCTGGTCGTCCTTGGTGAAACAGAGCACGTGGTCGAAGCTTCGGACGGCATTCCGAACCTCGGCGGAGACGACTTTGACGAGATTCTCGCCGCGCTTGTGCTTGAGGCCATCGGCAACCCAGCGGATCTAACGCCATTCGAGCGCCGCCGGCTGCTCGACGAATGCCGCGAGAAGAAGGAGTCGCTTAATCCGAACACCCGCAAGGTAACCGTCGACCTCGAGCGGGTACGCTCCGGATGGCAGGAAGTCACTATTCTCGCGGACACCTACTATGAACGCTGCCGGCCGCTGATTGAGCAAACGCGGCAGGTCGTCGAGAGCCTGCTCGCCGCCAATTCCGACCGGCAACTCGACACGCTATACGTCACCGGAGGCGGTTCGGAGCTTCCGCCTGTCGCGCGCATCCTTCGCGAGACCTTCGGCCGCCGCGTGCGCCGTTCGTCATACATGCGCTCGGCAAGCGCCATTGGATTGGCCATTCGCGCCGGTCTCGCCGCTGACAGCCTGCGCGAACAATTCAACCGCAACTTCGGTATCTGGCGGGAGGCCGACTACGGCGGCAATATCGTCTTCGACCTGATCTTTCCCCGAGGGGTTCACTTGCCCGCGCCCGGCGAACCCGCTCTTCGCAGCGAGCGCATCTACCAGCCCGCTCACAACATCGGACACTTCCGCTATCTCGAGTGCTCGCATCTCGACGAACAGGGCCAGCCTGTCGGAGAGATCGTCAACTGGGACCAGATCCGCTTCCCGTTCGATCCGCAGCTTGAGGGCTATGCCGATCTGTCGGCGCAGCCGGTCGCGCCCCTCGAGCGCCAAGACCTGCGGGTCCGCGAGGAATACACCTGCGATGCCAGCGGCAACCTTCGCGTGAAGATCTTTGCCGACCCGGCGGGTTACGCGCGCGAGTTTTCGATCGCTCAGGCGGCCAGGAACTAAGGCGTTTCTGCCAAGCCTGGAGTTTCGGAAGCGCCCGTAAAGGTGTACTGTGTTGAAGGTTCGGCAATTGTGCCAGTCCGGCAAATCGCAACCTGATCCGCGAATGTAGCTGGTGCTACGCACTCCAAGCGATGAAAAACAGACTCATCCTCGTCGCGTTCGTTTTCGCCGGACTGTGCTCGGGCCAGCAGTCTCCGAGGCCTGCAGCGGGCGCGGCAAAGAGTCCGGGTCTTAGTGTTCCATACAAGATCCCCGCAGACGCTGAAGTGACCCTGGGCCTGTATGACAGGAACGGACAGCTGGTCCGGTGGCTGGTGCAGGACGAATACCGATATAGCGGAAACAATAGCGAGATCTGGGACGGCCTCGATCAGTATGGCCATCCCGCAGCGGCAGGAAGTTACGCGCTCCGGGGCATCTATCACTCTCCGATTACGACCGATTACAAGTTGAGCGTCGTCAATCCGGGGAATCCTCCGTGGGCGACCGCCGACGACAAAGGCGACTGGCTCAGCGACGAGTACGACCCGCAGGCGGTTGCGACCGACGGGAAATGGGTTTTTCTGGGCGCTCCGGGCAACGAGTTGGGTTGGTCGATCATTGCCGTGGACGAAACCGGGCAGCGCCAGTGGGGCGTTCGCGCCAGCACAGATGGCCGCGCAATCAGCCTGGCTGTGAGCGGCAACTTCATCTATGCCGTGTTCTCGCACGCCGAGCTGACTGACAGCACCCGCGTCTTCTCCGGCAAGAATGGGGTCGGTAAGGCTGTGTTGATGTGCTTCGACAAGCGCACGGGCAAACCGGCTCAATTTACGCTGAAGCAGCCGGTCCAGGTCGTTGCCACGTGGCCTTACCGTAACGACTACACATGGCTCGATGTGCTTCGCAACGGAAAGTCCTTTACGCCGCAGGTTTACGGTGGGCAGCCGCGTTACTTTACAACCGACGTCGGCGAAACGACGAACGCGCTTGGACTGGCAGCGGCCGCCGGCAAGCTGTATGTCGCGCTCAATTATGACAACAAGCTGCTCGCGGTTGATCCAGCCAGCGGCGAGCCGACGGGGAACGACATACATGTAGATAATCCCGTTGGCCTGACTGCGCTGGACGATCACACGCTTCTGGCCGTGAGCGGAAAACAGGTCGTCAAGGTAGACGTTCGCAGCAAGGCGGTTACGCCGATTATCACCTCGAATCTTGTCGCACCTGACAGTGTGACGACTGACCGGGCGGGGAATATCTACGTCAGCGACTGGGCGACCTCATTTCAGGTCAAGGTCTTCAGCTCTGGTGGAAAATTTCTCCGCGCTATCGGCAAGGAGGGCGGCCGTCCGTGGGTCGGCAAGTGGGATCCTAGTGGAATGCTTCTACCGCGCGGGGTCGCGGTAACAGATGCGGGCAGGCTCTGGGTCGCAGAAGAAGACGGGTCGCCCGTGCGCATCAGCGAATGGGATGCCCGGACGGGATCCTTCGTCAAGGACTACATCGGCCCCGCTCCCTATGGAGGCGGGACTCTTTTCTGGATCGATCCTAAAGACCCGACGGTGGCTCACGCCGAAGGAGCCAGCTTCAAGCTCGACTACACCCGCAAAACCTATACGCCTCTCGGAATCGACTACAGGCGGCGCGAGCGCGACGATCCATTCACTCCCAATGGCCACGACCTCTCGGTGCGGCAGGGACGGATCCTCTATCACGGTGGGCACGAATACGTTGTGAGTCGCTCGAAGATGACGCTGATTCTGCAACGAACGAACGACAGCTATCGTCCCGTCGCGGCCTTCGGGAATGTAATCCGCGGATTCAACAATGACGGGACAGGCACCCTGGACTGGGACTCACTCGGATATCACCTTTACATGGGTTACTTTCCCGAAAGCTTCAAAGGTCACGCTAGCGACAACTTCAGCTGGAGCGATGCCAACGGAGATAACCTGGTCCAGGCCGATGAATTGCATTGGGTAAAAACCACAGGCATGCCCTTTCAGCCCGGCCTGCAGCCGGCACTCGGCTCCTATTGGGGATGGGATGTCTCACCCGACTGGAGCTTTTTTGCGGCGGGGAACTTCAGGGACCACGCGGCGGTCTTCCGGTTGGACGTAAAGGGCTGGACGGCCGCAGGCGCGCCCATCTACGACATGGCCGACGCCAAGCCCATTATTCTGTTGCCGCCGGGCGATGCCTTTTCCGGCCTCCACGTCACCAACGACAAAAAGCTCATTGTGACCTTTGCCTATGAAGGCATGGGCCAGTGGAACCACAGCACGGACGCTATGTCCTGTTTCGACCTCGATGGCAAGCTGCTTTGGTCGATCGCGCAACCGAAAGAGCTCACCGGCGATGCCGTTCATGCCAACGGCGTGCAGTACGACTTCAATATTCCCGGAATCGGCGACGTCTTCGGCACATGGCTGTACCACGGTAGCTTCCGGCCGTTCCTCATTTCGACTGATGGGCTTTACGTGGGAACCATGCTCGAGAACACACAACTGGGCCCGGCTTCTCTGCGCGGTGAGTCGGCGCTCTACTACTATCAAGCGCCCGAGGGCATTCCTTACGTGATCAACGGCGCAAACCAGGCAGAGCACATCTTCCAGATCAAGGGACTCGAGCACGCGGGCCGCTTCGAAGGCTCGTTCCAGCTTACCGACGCGGGAGTGCGGCAGGCCGGTGTATTACGCTCCGCGCCGAAGCCGGTGGTTGTGCCGAAGGCGGTGATTGACGTCACCTGGCTGAACAGCCCGCCGGTGATTGACGGCGATCTTTCCGATTGGGACCTCAATGATGGAGTTTCGATTAGCGGTGGGAATGGCAAATCCGCTTCGATCGCTGTCGGCCGCGACGCTACCAATCTGTATCTGGCCTACAAGGTCCAGGAGCCTACGCCGCCTATGCGCAACGAGGGCTCCGACTGGCGAAGTCTCTTCGTCACTGGAGATTGCGTCGACCTGATGTTGCAGAGTGATCCCAAGGCCGATGCGCATCAGCGCGTCGCTGTCCCCGGAGACGAGCGACTCCTCATCAGTGTGTTCCAGGACAAGCCGATCGCTGTCCTGTACCACCCCGCCGTGCCCGGTACGGCGTCGCCGATCAGTCTCGCCGCGGCGCGCATCGACCAGATCATCCGGCTGGACTCAGCCCACGTCGCCATCAAGCGCGATGCTGTTCACAAGGCATACACAGTGGAAGTGTCGGCGCCGCTCAAGTATTTGGGCCTGAATCCGCGATTTACAGACACCCTGCGCGGCGACGTAGGAGTGATTTTTGCCGATGAGACAGGACGGAGCCGTTCTTTGCGGCTCTATTACTACAACCACGACACTTCGATTATTGATGACCTGACGACGGAAGCGACCCTCCAGCCGAACCAATGGGGCACAATCGCGATGCCGCTGGGCCCGAACCTGGTCCAGAACGGCAGCTTCGAAGAGCCACTCGTCACATCACAGCAGAACATGGACAAAGGCTGGTTCGTCACTCGGGCCGTAAATGGAAATTCGGCCCAGCCGAGCAGCGACTCCTCGTACAGCGGTCATCAGTCGCTGTTGCTGCAGGCAGTCTCGCCGGTCGTCTTTGCGCCCGAGGCATACAGCAATCCCGACTACGGCGCGTTTCTCAAGTCCGGCAACGGCGGAAAGGGAATCGGCGACGTGGAAGTCAGGCAGCGGGTGAGCGTAATTGCCGGCCACCAGTACAGCCTGCGTTTTTTCTTCCGAAGTGAAAACTACCAGGGAGGCGGCGAGCGGAAAGGCGTCGGACGGCCTCGCGGTTATGTCGCGTTCGCGGCAAATATCGCGTGGGATTGTCCGCCGCCGAGCCCGAACCGGGGTAAGTCCGTGAATGTCGCCAACCCCTACGTCAATGGCTCGATCGACCATCCCATCCCCGACTGGTATGCCGAATATAACCCGCAGCCCAACGGACCGCCCGCTCCCTACACGGCGCCGGAGGGCTGCAATGCAGCGGAGATTGTCTTCCAACTCCGGAATGCGAGTGAGGATAAGCCCCGTTTCTACATCGACGACGTGGAATTTGTTGACGCAGCCTTGCAGCCGCATTAGCAGCTACTGCTTCACCTCGGTGCCTTTGGCCATGAGCGTCCAGCTCTTCTGATCGGTCGAATACTCCTGCCGGAACTCGATCGTCTTCGGCGTCGTGAATGTATTTACGACGCGGAAGTAGGTGGTTTTTCCGTTCTCCGTGTCCTCCCACGGATAGGTCCACACATTCCCCTCGATCACCAGCTTGCCATGGCCCGCCGCGCGGCCGTCCAGCATGATCGGATAAGTCGTGTAAGCCTTTGTCTTCGAATCGTACGTGAACACAATCAGCGCCTTCGACTCGCCGTTCACGATTTGGTGACACGCATAGAACTCTCCGCTCTTCCAGCAGTCATTGTGCAGCGTTGTAGATTCCTTGCCCGCCTTGCTGTACGCGGTATTGAAGTGCTCCATCTCCGTTTTCCAGGTACCTGCATATGCCTGGATAGCATCGATGCCAGTGACCTGCGCCATCCCCGGTTCACCTTCGCCAACAAGCAGCATGCTCGCAAGTACAAGTGCGGCCATCTGTAACTTTGAAAAATGCTGCATGGGATTGGGTTTCCATCTCGTCATCCCCATCATGCTACGCGACAAGTACTTCGCGTGCCCTGGGATCCGGACAACACTCTCCTGGGGGTAGCGAGCGGCTCCACTACAATGTAGGTCGCCATGTTTCAGACCCTGTTTCTCGCTCTTCTGTATCTCGCTCTTTGGCCCGATACTCTCCTCATAAAAGACACGTCGCCCGAGCTCGCCACCATCAGCGTGGATGTCGCTCACCCGGGAGCCGCCATCTCGCCGCAAATGTTCGGCATATTTTTCGAGGACATCAACTTCGCAGCTGACGGCGGGTTGTATCCCGAACTGGTCAAGAACCGGTCCTTCGAGTTCAATGAGCCCCTTATGGGATGGCACGAAATCATGGTTGTGAACGCGCAGGGAATCGAGCGACCGAAGGGCGAACTCGATATCCGCACCGACGAACCGGTCAACGCGACCAATCCGCACTATCTGCGCGTGCGTGTCTACGATCCTGGCTACGGCTTCTACAATGTCGGATTCCGCGGCATGGGAATCGACAGCGGCGCCGACTACCGCTTCTCGGTATATGCGCGCAGCAATGGGCCCAAAACAGTTCGCGCTGTCATCAGCGACTCCAAAGGCAATGACATCGGGACCGGCAAGCTCGAGGGCTTCGACGGCAACTGGAAGCGCTACGAGACCGTGATCCACGCCACCGGAACAGACGCCCGCGCGCGGTTGAATCTCTATATCGATGACAAAGGGTCGGTCGACCTCGACATGGTGTCTCTCTATCCGGTCGATACCTGGAACCAACGCCCGAACGGCCTGCGAAAGGACCTGGTGCAGCTTCTCTACGATATGCATCCCGGATTCATGCGATTTCCTGGAGGCTGCATCGTCGAGGGGCGACGGCTTCTGAATCGCTACCAATGGAAGACCACCGTGGGCGACATCGCCACACGAACGACCATCATGAATCGCTGGAATCTTGAGTTCGAACAACGAGCGGCGCCCGATTATTTCCAATCCTTTGGACTCGGCTTCTACGAATATTTTCAGCTTGCCGAAGACATGGGCGCGCGGCCGCTTCCCATCCTGAATTGCGGCATGGCCTGTCAGTTCAATTCGAGCGAGACGGCCAGCATGGATCAGCTCAAGGAGTATATTCAGGACGCGCTTGACCTGATCGAGTTCGCGAATGGCCCTGTGACCACGCCCTGGGGCAAACTGCGAGCGCAGATGGGCCATCCCAACCCGTTTCATCTGGAAATGATGGGCATCGGCAACGAGCAATGGGGGGACCGCTATATCGAGCGTTACAAGGCCTTTGCTGCGGTACTGAAAGCAAAGCACCCGGAGATCAAGCTTGTCGCCGCCGCCGGTCCGGCGCCTTCGGGAGAGCCCTTCGACAGCCTGTGGGCTGCGTGGCGCCAGCTCCATCCCGACTTCGTCGACGAGCACTATTACATGTCCCCAGAGTGGTTCCTCTCGAATACCGGTCGTTACGATCACTACGATCGCTCCGGTCCCAAGGTCTTTGCAGGCGAATACGCGGCGCAGACTGCGGGAACGACCAGGTCCGATAATCGCAATAACTGGCGCGCTGCAATCTCTGAGGCTGCTTTCATGACCGGCCTCGAGCGCAACGGCGACGTTGTGCAGATGGCCTCATATGCGCCTCTCATGGCTAACGTGGACGCGTGGCAGTGGAAGCCGGATGAGATCTTCTTCGATAGCCTGCGTTCCTACGGCACCCCGGACTACTATGTGCAATCGCTCTTCGCGAACAATGCTGGAACGCGCGTGGTTCCGGTCACGCCGCCAACAGGCGATGGCCTGTATACCAGCGGAGTGCTCGACGAGCGAACCCATGAGCTCATCGTGAAGGTGATTAACAATACTCCGAATGCGCGTCCGGCCGAGGTTCGCGTTACCGGCATTGCCGCAGGACCGGCGAAGGTTATCACGCTCGCCAGCGCCGATCTCAATGCGGAGAACAGCTTCGATCACCCCAAGGCAGTCTCTCCGGAGAAATCGACGGCTGAAATGAAGTCAGGAACTCTCTCGGTCAGACTTCAGCCATATTCGGTGAATGTTTATCGGATTGCGATGCAGTAGGCGCGAGCCGGTGCGGGTTCGCCCGGAACGGATGCTTCCCGTTACACTCGAATCATGAGCTTCTTTCGCAGCGTGGGTGTCACGCTTGAGATGATCAAGTGGGAGCACTCCATCTTCGCGCTGCCCTTTGCACTTACCGGAGCGATGCTCGCCGCCGGAGGCCTTCCACATCCCATGCAGCTTGTGTGGATCGTCGTTTGCATGATAACGGCCCGTTCAGCCGCCATGGCCTTCAATCGCTGGGCGGATGCGTCGCTTGACGCCGCCAATCCGCGCACGCGGACGCGGGCGATTCCCGCAGGCCTGCTTTCCAGAGTATTTGTCGCCGGATTTACTTGCATCATGGCGGCGCTCTTCGTGCTGTCGGCGGCGCAGCTGAACCGGCTGACGCTGATGCTCTCTCCAGTAGCGCTGGCTGTGGTCCTTGCCTACTCTTACACCAAGCGCTTCACCCGATGGTCGCATCTGGCGCTTGGGCTGTCGCTTGGAATCGCGCCCGCGGCAGCCTGGATCGCGGTGCGGGGCTCGCTCGATCCGCGCATCCTCATCCTCACCTTTGCGGTTATCTTCTGGGTGGCCGGGTTCGATGTCCTCTACGCCTGCCAGGATGCGGACCACGACGGCTCTGTCGGCCTCTTCAGCGTTCCATCGACTTATGGCATTACGGCTGCGTTCTGGCTGGCGCGCGCGATGCACACAGTCATGCTTCTTCTGCTGTTCTGGCTGGTACGCGCCTTTGCGCTTGGTCCCGCCGCAATCATCGGAGTGGGGATTGTAGCGGCCCTCCTGCTCTACGAACACCTGATCGTCTCGCCCAGCGATCTGCGCCGCCTCAATGCCGCCTTCTTCACGATGAACGGCGTGATATCAGCGGTGTTCTTCCTCTTCGTCGCGGCTGACCTCCTGATTCGCCGCTAAACGCGAAAGAGCCCGCGGCGTAAGCCGCAGGCTCTCTTTGCATCGGGTTGCCCCTACGCCGGACGTCTCAGGCGGTCGCTTTCTTTGTCTTCTTCGATTCGCTCATTCACCTTGTCTTTCACGTTCTGAACATTGTTGGCGAATCTGTCGCGGGCTTCGTTGGCCTGCTTGTCGGCTTCGCGGCGGTGAGTTTCGGCTGTTTCGTGAACAGCATCCTTCACGTTGCCCCAGGTTTCCTTTGCAGCACCCTTTACCTGGTCTGCAACTCCCTGGTTGGCCATGCCTTGATTGCCAACCGCCTCTCCTACCTTCTGCTTTACCTTGCCGGTTGCCTGGTCGACTTTGCCGCTAATCTGGTCTTTATTCATGACGGAATCCCATGTGTGAAACGACGGAGCTGTTGCCAGCGTCCCGCCGGTTGATCGTGCGTTGATGTTGTCAGAGGGCCGCTCGCCTTCCACTGATGAGCTGGATCAGCAGAACCACAAGCGCCAACACCAGAAGAATGTGGATGTATGCGCCGACGGCATGGAAGCTGACAAGCCCGACTAGCCAGAGAACTAACAGGATTACAAATATCGTCCAGAGCATAGTGAGTGTCCCTCATCTTTCGTGTGCAATTCTTGCTACGGAAAGATAAGGTGCGCGTGACGCTGCGCGGGTTGCCGTACAATCGAAAATTCGAGGGAAGCCAGCGGATCATGCAGATCGCGATTCAGGGAGAACCCGGCTCTTTCAGTCATGAAGCGGCGCTTAAATTTGCGCCCGAGGCAACCATTCTTCCATGCGCGCTATCCGTCGAGGTTTTCGCCGCTCTCGCGCAGAGCCGCGTCGAGGCTGCAGCCATTCCCATTGAGAACTCCCTCGCCGGGTCGGTCACCGAGCATTACGACCTGCTGCTAACGCACGACGTTGCTATCGAGCGCGAACTGCTGCTTCGCATCCGCCACAACCTCATCGCCGTTCCCGGAACGCGCCTCGACCAGATTCACAGGGTCTACTCGCATCAGGTTGCGCTCGCCCAATGCCGCCGTTTCTTCGAGAGCCATCCCGGAATCGAAGCGATCCCTTATTACGACACGGCGGGCAGCGTGAAACAGCTCATGGAGCTGCGAGACCGGTCGTCGGCGGGTATAGCCAGCGTTCAGGCCGCACTGCATTACGGTGGAGAGGTTCTTCAGTCGGGCATCGAGGACAATCCTGAAAACTACACGCGTTTCTTCCTGATCCGCCGGCGCAGTGAGGTCCGAACTGATCCCTCCGCCGACAAGGTCAGCCTCGCTTTCACGGTCGAAAACCGCCCCGGGACTCTGGTTGAGGCGCTCCAGGTCTTTGCCGGGCAGGGAACCAACCTGACCCGGATCGAATCCCGGCCGGTTCACGGCCAGCCGTGGCATTATGTCTTCTACGCCGACTACCAGCTCTCGAGCCCCCACTCGGCCGACGCGGCGCTTCAATCCCTCGGGCGGCACTGTTCCATGGTCAAGGAATTAGGTCGCTACCGGGCCGGTGTGCTCGAGTCCTGAGGCTTCAACTCAGGGAACCGCGGTGCCGATGAATTTGGGACAGGGAACGGGATTCACGGTCCATTCGTAAAAGCATCCAAGGTAGATAACGGGCCCTTCCTCAGATTTGGAAACTCTAAGTTGATGAAAATCGAGGAGCAGGAGCATGCCTCGCGAATCTTGCGACCATACTGAATCTGACGCGTCTAATATCTATTAATTTGATAAGAAGGCACTCAATGGCCAGCGATTTTCTAAGTGAGATTCACCCAAGCAGTCTGAAACGGCGCGATGAAAATGGCAGCGGGAGAGCAGTTCCTGTCCTCCCTGTGCGCGATACCGTGCTGTTTCCCCATGCTGTTCTGCCTCTGACGGTGGGCCGCGAAAGCTCGATCCAGCTCATCCAGTCTCTTGGAGACGAGAAGACCATCGTTGTGGTCGCCCAGCGCGACGCTCGTATGGATACGCCCCAGCCGGCCGACCTGCATGCCTACGGAACGTTGGCGACGATCCATAAGGTCGTCAAGATGCCCAACCAGAGCCTCTTCGTCTTCACCGAAGGCACCGAGCGCGTAAAGCTGGGCATGTTCTCGCAGATCGAGCCGTTTATGACGGCAACCGTCGAGCCGATAGCTGAGATTCCTCCTCAGAAAGGCTCGGAAGTCGAAGCCCTGCAGCGCAACGTACTCTCTGAATTCCAACAGATTGTCAGTGCCTCGCCGACGCTGTCGGATGAGCTGCAGACGATCGCCATGAACATCGAGGAGCCGGGCCGCCTGGTGGATTTCATCGCCTCGTCGCTTCCATTCCTCTCTACCTCTGATAAGCAGGAGTTGCTTGAGACTCCTGACGTGACGGCACGCCTTGAGCGCGTTAACAAACATCTCGCCAAGGAACTCGAAGTCCAGCAGCTTCGCAACAAGATTCAGTCCGAAGTGCAGGACCAGGTGCAGCAGTCGCAGCGCGATTACTACCTGCGCGAGCAGATGAAGGCTATCCAGAAGGAGCTCGGCGACTCCGACGAGGGCCAGAAGGACATCGAAGAGCTGCGCGAAAAGATTGAAGCAGCGGGTATGCCCGAGGAGACCAAGAAAGAGGCCCTCAAGGAGCTCAACCGGCTCCAGCGCATGTCGCCTATGGCAGCCGATTATTCGCTGACCCGCAACTACATCGAGTGGCTTGCTGTCCTCCCATGGTCCAAGTCCTCAGGCAGTGAGGTCGACATTCTCAAGGCGCGGGAAATCCTCGATGCGGACCACTACGATCTGAAGAAGGTCAAAGACCGCATCCTGGATTACCTAGCCGTGCGGCGTCTCAAGCCGGACATGAAGGGCCCGATCCTTTGCTTTGTCGGACCTCCGGGAGTCGGTAAGACCTCGCTGGGTCGCTCAATCGCCCGCTCGCTGAGTCGCGAGTTCCGGCGCATCTCTCTCGGCGGCATGCACGACGAAGCCGAGCTGCGCGGACACCGCCGCACTTACATCGGAGCCCTGCCCGGCCAGATCATCCAGAACCTGCGCCGCGCGGGTGCTAACGACCCGGTATTCATGCTCGACGAGGTCGACAAGCTGGGCCGCGATTTCCGCGGAGACCCGTCGTCCGCGCTCCTTGAGATCCTGGATCCGGAACAGAACAATACATTCCGCGACAACTATCTCGATCAGCCGTTCGATCTGTCGAAGGTGCTCTTTATCTGCACGGCGAACCAGCTCGATCCGATTCCGGCGCCTCTGCTCGACCGCATGGAGATCATTGAGCTTCAGGGCTACACGGAAGAGGAGAAGCAGCACATCGCTTTCCGCTACCTGATCCCCCGTCAGATCAAGGAGAACGGCATCAAGCCCGAGGACATAGAGTTCCCGGCAGACGCCGTCTCATACATCGTGCGCCACTACACGCGCGAAGCGGGAGTCCGCAAACTCGAGCAGCTGATTGGCACGGTCTGCCGCAAACAGGCGCGCCGCATCGCGGAAGGCAACACGGACAAGCTTCTCGTCACCCGCGAAACCATCCATGAATTCCTGGGTGGCATCAAGGTGAGGGTCGACACGGAGCTTGCCGAGCGCACGAAGCGGCCGGGCGTGGCTGTGGGGCTGGCATGGACGCCGGCTGGCGGCGACATCCTCTTCATCGAAGCCAACAGGATGAAGGGCAAAGGCAGCTTCAAAATCACCGGCCAGATCGGCGAGGTTATGCAGGAATCCATGCAGGCCGCGCTTACCTGGGTTCGCTCCAACGCTGCGTCGCTGGGACTGACGGAGGATTTCGTGAACGACACTGACATCCACATCCATGTCCCCGCGGGAGCCATTCCCAAGGATGGCCCCTCGGCAGGCGTAACCATGGCGACGGTGCTCGTCTCGCTCTTGACTGACAAGCCGGTCCGGCCCCTAACCGCGATGACCGGCGAGATCACGCTGAGCGGAAACGTGCTTCCGGTCGGCGGCATCAAGGAGAAATTCCTTGCCGCTAAGCGCGCCGGTGTAAAAGACGTGATCCTGCCCGCCGAAAATCGGCAGAACGTGGAGGAGGACCTGATGCCCGAACAGATCGAGGGCGTCGATATCCACTACGCCAGCCGCATCGAGGACGTGCTCGCTGTGGCCCTGCCGAAGACGGAGGCCGACGAGCAGAAAGATGAGCAGGTAAGGGAAGAGGTTCTCGAGCACGCAAGTGCGTGAGACGAAAATGGCCGCGCGGAATACCATCCGTGCGGCCTGCTTGTTTTCAAGCGCTTTTTGCTAGATCGCCTTCACCGTCAGCACCGCTTCCATAGTGTGCTCCGCCCCCGGGGCAAGCTCCACGGCGTACGCCATGATGTTGCTTGCTTCGACGCATACCATCGTGCGCCATTCGTCATCACCTAGATCGGCCAGCGCCTTTGCGCCGTCGCTCCAGGGATTCCAGACCACCGTCGTGCGGGAGTTCTTCTTTTCTGTCTTGATCCGCCGTCCCAGCCCGGGATCGATCACCTCGAGCGCCCCCGCCGTATCTAGATACGCATTGTCTGTTTGCGCTACGAATGTCACATCTCCGGTCTGCCGCTTCTCGGTGTTGCCGTCCATGTTGTCGAGATACGCCGTCCCGTCGAGGCCAGTCACCCGCACCCGTTCCGCGTCGCCCACGCGATGATAGGTGTGCAGGGCCTCCTCGAATCGCATCGGCCCGGAGCCTGAATTCGTAACTGTGAGGGATAGATTCAGTGCAGCGCCTACGCGCACGCGATATTCCACGCTGAAGTCGTGCGGGTACCATTTGTGGCTTGCCTCATCGCTCTCTGTTGCGAACGTCACCAGCACGCCGTCGCCATCGCGCGCGAGCGCGTCCAGGCGCCACTCCTTGGTGCGCACCACGCCGTGTGCGGGTGCCTTCGGATTGTCCGCCTTTCCGCGAAACCACGGGAAGCAGATCG
Source organism: uncultured Acidobacteriaceae bacterium (assembly GCA_963724375.1). Classification (GTDB taxonomy): domain Bacteria; phylum Acidobacteriota; class Terriglobia; order Terriglobales; family Acidobacteriaceae; genus Silvibacterium. Next base: position 275,942 of record CAVRUM010000007.1, on the reverse strand, counting down.
GGATTCCGCCTCGAATTGCCTTGCCGTCTTCAAATCGCGACTGCGCGCTGAGGAAGAGCACCTCGTCGGCACCCGCGGGCCGCCACGACACGACCTGTGCCCCATGCAGATAGATCTCCGCAGAGCCGCTCGGCGCCGTTAGCCGCACCAGTGGCAGACCGCCTTGTCCAGCAACTATCTGCGCAAGCCCGGAAATCCCGAAGCGCTTATTCATCTCATCGATGTCTGTCATGAATCAAGTCCCTCGCGGACTCAAGTCTAATTGGTCTTATGAGAAGAAAGCCCGGGCCGTAGCCCGGGCTCGTCTTGTGTCGCTGTTCGATTCTACTGCAGTGCGCCGAGCAAGCCGGAATTCGGACTGCCCCATCCAGTCACAAGGTCATAACCGGTTACGGCGGAATAGCTGCCTGACTTGCCGCTGGTGATGTCGTGGAAGTCCGAGCTGTAGCTGGAGGAGACGCCGATTGGATAGATCGTGGGATTGATGAACCCGATCGTCCCGAGTCCGCTCGCTACCCTCTGCTGGTTGACCAGCGCAATGTACGCCGCCCACATCGGGGTTGCGAAGCTTGTGCCTCCATATTCATTCGCCGTGCAGGTTGTCTGGTCGGCGCAAACATAGAAGGTAAAGTTCGCATTCGCCGATACGTCCGGCCCATTGCGATAGGTCTTGGAGCCCTTGTTGGTTGTGGTGATCACTCCGGTGAGCTGCTGCCACGACGGAATACCAATCTTGTCTGGCGAGATTCCGCCGCCGCTGTCCGTCCAGGCCGTCTCCGATTTCCATGCCCCGCCGGCGCTGGCAGTCGTCAGGTCCGTTCCGCCTACCGAAACCACGTTGGCATCATCTGCCGGCCATGCCTCATTTCTGCTCGACCAGGTGGAAGAGTCGCCCGATGCCGCGAAGAAGTTCTGCCCCTGCGCGGACATCTTCTCGAAATAAGGATCGAGGGTGCTGGGATCGGCCGGAGTCCAGCCCCATGAGCAGCCGATTGTCGTTGGCAGAGGGCTATGCGTGGTCATGGCGCTGATGATCGCCGTGTCCGTCGAGCCAACGTACATTACCAGGCTCGACAGCCCCGGAGCCATCCCGAGAGCCTGAGTCATATCCAGCGTCTGTTCCGTGTCGTCGCAGGCACTCCTGCCTCTGCCGTTGCCGTATACGCACGACGTGCTCGTCCCGTCCGTCGACAGCAGCGTGATCGGAACATTGTTCGTCTGCTTGACGTTCGTGTAATAGGTATTCAGGTCAGCCAGATCGGTCCCGTAATACTCGAGCAACCCGAGGTTCTGCCCCGCGCCCGTGAGCGATCCGGAGCCGTAGTAGGCGGCGCGCATGTCGCTGCCCAGGAAGGACGCCGATGGTCCCGAGCCGGTCGTGGCATGCGCCACCAGCGTCCGCGCATCGATGCCCCGCGCCGCAGCTGCCTCGCTCCTCTTTACGTACAGCGGATGCGGGATCGAGTAGTTATCGAGTCCCGAGATATGCCATAGCTGGAAAGGCAGCGTCGTCGTGGGCTCTCTGTCCGGAGAGTAGAAGGTCCGGTTCTCATCCGGATGCTGATAGGTCCGCATCGTTACGTGGAACGCATGCTCGATTGCGGATACCTTGCCCTTCACCTGCACTTCCATGCCATCGCGCGAGCCGCCAACTACGGAGAGTCCGTTCTCCTTGGCAAAGGTGACGACCGCGTCGTAATCCGCCTGAGTTGGGCCAAACCGCTCGGTGAACTCCGTCGGAGTCAGAAACTGGTGGTAGATGCCACTGTTCGGGTCATAAAGCTCTTCAAGGAAGCTCTTCAGCCCCGCCGGATCGCGCAGAGGCAGCACGATATCGAGTTGCATTACCTGGCTCTCAGGAAGGCGTCCGACAGGAGCCGCCTGAGAATTTCGAACGGCATCACGCACGTGATGCGTTGAGACATACTGCGCCTGACAATCTACGGCCACGATCGACAGCAATGCGAGCGCGGCGAAAGACAACCCTGCTTTCGGGATCATGTTTTCTCCTGTATGCGATTCATTGCGGGCCCAAGCAGCAAAAAAGACAGCAATTTTTTGTCCCGTAGACTAGCACCCCGGGCCAGCCGTGGCGAGAAAAAAGCGAGGCACAACCTCTGTTTGTGTCCCGGATCGGGTCACTCGTCACGGTTTACAGTACTTTTGTCACGAGTGAGAGCCTGTGTCTCTCCTCAATGCCGAATCGATGCCCCCGTCTTCTCATCCGACTAATGGGCTGGCCTGCAAATCCGCTCTTCTCGACCCTGGTAAACCACGACCAGCTGACGAGACTTGTCACAACCTCAATGCATTGCGTCGCTAGGTGGTGCCGTCCTCCTGGTCGGAACGCGAGCGCGAAGTCAAACAGCTTGCTTATGATCCATAGAAATTTCTAGTGATACGTTTTACCCACTCGGCACATCTAATTAACTGAGGTTAATAGTAATGATGTCCAGGGTGAAACAGCTTCTAGTCCTCTCCCTGGCGATTCTGTGCGCGCCCGCATTTGGCGCCAACCCAGCCCGTCCAGGGACGATCAATTACATCGAGGGCTCCGCTCTTCTGGCCGGAGAGCCCGTCTCGCAAAAATCTGTTGGAACCGCCGCCCTTGATCCCGGCCAGGTACTCTCAACCGAGCAGGGCCACGCCGAGGTCCTTCTTACGCCGGGGATCTACTTTCGTCTCGACGACAACAGCAGCGTAAAGATGATCTCTCCCGATTTGACTGACACCCAGCTTGCGCTCGATAAGGGACGTGCGACGGTCGAAGTTGACGAGATCCATCCCGAGAACAACGTGCAGATCGTCGACGACGGCGTGTCGACGCAGCTGCTCAAGAACGGCCTCTATGAATTCAACGCCGACAACGGCACCGCCAGAGTCTTCAGCGGAAAGGCCGCCGCGCACGAAGGCAGCAAGTGGATCGTCATCAAGGGCGGTCACCAACTCGCGCTCAGCGAAGATGCCGAGCTGAAGCCGGTGCACTTCGACAAGAAGCAGGACCAGGACGAACTCTATAACTGGAGTAGCCTGCGCTCTGAGTACCTCTCCGAAGCTAACAGTCAGCTCTCCGGTTACTACGGTGGATACGGCTACGCACCCGGCTGGTACTGGGACCCTTGGCTGTTTGATTACACGTTCATGGGGCCGTATCCCTTTTATAGCCCGTTCGGATGGGGCTTCTATCCCTTCGGCTACTACGGAGGCTTCGGATACGGTGGCTACTACGGCCGGGGTTTCTACGGACGCGGCTTCCATGGTCCGATTCACGGGGGCCCGGTCCGCGGCGGCGGCTTCCACGCTGACGGCGGCTTCCATGGCGGCGGCTTCGCTGGGGGTGGTTTCCACGGCGGAGGCTTTGGCGGCCACCGCTAAGTTGCTCGCCAGCTAATCTGGCTGTGACCCAGGTCCCGGCTTTGGGACCTGGGCTTTGTACCCTTCAACCTGCTACTGCGGTGGTGGGAGTTTCTGCCGCGGCGAAACCGGTTCGCTGGAGCTAGCCGCCGCTTGAACGGAACCCTGGCCCGAACCTTGACCGGCCCCCTGACCTGACCCCGACGTACCATTGGCGTTCGCATTTGACATCGAGAGCAGTTCCGACTTGCTGTACTTCGGCGCGCTTACGTATCCGTGGATGTGGTCCTTGGTGATGTCGTTGATAACCACCTCCACAGCCTGCGGACTGTCCGGCGTATAGAACATGACCGGCTGATAAAGATTGACGTGCTTCTGCGACAAGTTGCGATCGTCGACCATCAACTCGAGATCGGCGTACTGGTGCTTGGTGTTGGCCTTCTTCAGCCGGATTCCGAATGGTCCTTCGCGTTCAAACTGCTTTGACTTCGCAATGTCAAACTCGTAGTAGTTCCGCTCGCCCTTCTTCTCAAGAACAACCAGTTCGTCATGGGTGCGAGCAATTGAGCCCGTCAGCTCGGTGCGCGTATTGACCAGATCGCCCTGTGTGCTCGCCAGGTTATTGCGGGTTTCCTCAATCTCCTTACCCTGCGCGTCGATCTGCGACTGCAGCTTCTTCAGTCGCGGATCCTCACTGCGCCGCTTTGGCGTCGCCGCTGAACGCTTCGCAGTTGCAACCGGAGCGGCCGGGGTCGCAGGGGCCGGCTGAGCGGGTGACGTTTCGCTGCGCGCGGCCAGCGCATTTACCTTCGCCGTAAGATCGTTAAGTGAATTGCGGTCCGCGATGAGAGCGGCGGTCATCTGCTCATTCTGTACCGCCAGAGTCTTCGCGGCATTGTGTTCATGTACAGCGTAGCCGCCTGCAACTCCACCAACCACTACGATAGCGGCACAGGCAGCCACGCGGGCTGCCGATATTCCTGGCAGGGAAGAGAACTCCAGCATACGCACCTCCTTGGAGAACACCACTCCCGCCCCGAGCCAAAGCACGTTTGGTTCCAGGTTGTCCAGAATGCAAGTGATTGAATCAGATCAGTTACTGTTCCTGCGCCAATCGGTTGGCAGGACAGAATTTCCTTCCCCCACCAGGAATTCTTGCCCTATCGGTATCAATTTCCGGGCTGCCGGCTTCCTGGAGCACTTGCCCTGATCTCCGTCGAGCCTCACTTAAAGGATTCCGTGAATCCGCCGGCTACGCCTGCCTGCTCCAGCTGTCCTATTTGTGAAATCATATTCTGCCATGAACGGATCAGGCGTCCATCGAGACCGGAGGCAGCGCATCCGCCTTCCTCGTCAGACAGTTCTCGCTGTACTCATATGCATCTGCCTTATCCATTCCGCGAGATCGCAGAGCGTTCAGATTCAGGTTTCCGATTACCACCAGCGCCCCATCCAGGGCGCGATACTGAGCGGGAAGGCGTCCGGGACCTCCACCTCGAAGCCAACCGACCTGGCTGGAAAAACTCAGATCATCCCGCCGCCCGGAGCGCAGCCCGGCGATCCTCTCCCCCTGACGCTGGTGAAAGCGCCAAGCCCGAAGATGATCATCATGTCGCCCTTCGAAGGGCGCGCGACAATTCCCAAGTCGCCTTGGTTTGTTGAAGTCATTCTCGGCGAGCCCGGAAATACCTGGGCGCTCAAGGACGAAAGAGTCGTCTCCACCTGGGCAATTACGCTCCTCGAACTGAACAAAGTCGAGCAGGCTCCCGAGTCTAACCTCAGCCGCGTGGCCTCCATTGCCGGCTTCACTCCCGAGCAGATAGATCACGCGATCCATTCCATGTACAACGACACGGAGAATGTAAACCGCCGGGCGCTGGCGCGCGACTATCTGGGTGTCTATCACCCTCGTTTCGTCAATAAATAAGCGCGTATCTTCTAAGGCAAGCCATTGTCACCTGACCCACTCGACGGATTAGTGAAGGCCATCGCCAGTGTCAGCGATATCTGGAGAATCGCTGCCTTCGCCATAGCGGCGATTCTTGTAGCCTTGCGGCTGGTGCTGGGCTCGGGCGGAGACAAAAAGCCCGCGCAGGGCAAACTTCTGTTCCTCGTTGCATCCTGCATCTGCATCCTCGGCCTCGCGCCCATCCTTGCCGACGCCTGGCTCAAGGCAAAGCCTGCTGGACCGCCCGACGTCTACCACCTCCGCGTCATCGTTCTTGATCCTCAGCACGCGCCTGTCACCGGAGCAACCCTGCGCACCGCCGCCCTCAACGACACAGCGACGAACGACCAGGGCATCGCCGAGCTGACAATCCCCCGCGTCACTCTCTCCGCCGACGCTAAAATCACCATCTACGCCGGACTCGACTCCGCCGGCCTTCACGCCAGCAAGGATATCCAACTCGCCGCAGATCCCAACCCCACCGCAACCATCGAGTTGACCGCCGCCCGCGACGCCGTTGTCTCTGGCCTCGTCGAGAACGACCAACTGCACGCGATCGCCGGCGCAAGCGTCAGCATCCTCGGCGGCGAATCTGGCCTCACCAAAGCCGACGGTACCTTTACCCTCAAGGCCAACGCCGCAGTTGGGCAGACGGTAAGACTTCATGCGGAAAAGGCAGGATTCCAGCCCGTCGATCAGGACCACCCCGCCGGACGCGGCGACGCCACCATCGTCCTGACGCCCCTCCCGCCAACGAAGCGCCATTGAGAAATACTTGTCATCCGAACGCGGCACCTAGCGCGAAGTCGAAGGATCTGCTGTAGCTTGTCATCCCGAACGCAGCGCGGCGAAACCGAAGGATCTGCAGCCTCCTAATGCCTAATGGCTAGTGGCGAATGGCCGTCTTCCTGTTCCGTGATCCCTGTGTCCTGACTGCTGGTATGTAGTGGAACCGCACCAGGTAGATATTCTCACCCTTGCCGTGCTTGGCTACTTTCAGCAGGTCCAGCACGCCCAGGAACCCCGACGCCCGCGCCAGCTCAGGAGTGATATCCGGGAACCCGATCTGCTCGATCGAATCCACTTCGATCTCGCCTTCCTCCATGGGGTAGCGTTTGCCCACCGTCACACGAGGACTCATCCAGATCCGCACGCTGCACGTAATCTCCCCGCGCCGGACTCCTTCGCGAAGACGTTTGGTGAAGGTCATGGCGAGAGTCTAATCAATGCGCCCCCCGCCCGTTGTTCGAAACGTCATCGGCCCACCAGACTGACCTTCTCGATCGTGGCCTGGACGCCCGGTTTAAGGGGCAGCGGTTGCCCGTCTGAGCCGAGAGCTCCGCGCGGGACGAGGGTAATCGTGAGCTGATTGCCATTCCACGCTTTCTGATCCATCAGGGCTCGAATCGATTCCGTAAGGTTGAATCGTTTGGTGATCCCCGAACCCTTAGGCAGAAAGAAGCCTAGATTTCCAGCATAGTAGATGGATTTATAGGCTGGCTCTTTGTTGGTCGGAAGATCGACATAGACTTCGTAGTATATGCCGGTTGGATCCTGAGCATGATCGACTTCGACATTGAGGACAATTGCGTGCTCGAACTGTTTGTCAACCAATAACTGGTTGATCTTTGCCTCAGTCTCGGGAGATAGGTTGAGCTGAAAGCGTACAGTCTCGTTGCTTAGTCCGACTCCCGTTTGAGAACTGACTGCGAGCTGTTCAGGCGCCGTCGGCGGAAAATCTTGTTGAGGCTCTGGGGCGGAAGCAGCATGCTCCCGTCGTGCGGGTGGGTCATCATCATAGCGGTAATCCAACTGCGTGACGGTATCCAGAGTGTCCTTGACGGACAGAGTCACGACACTCCCTGTTTCGTCGTAAAAGGTGAATGACGTGTTCATCCAGTTGGTATCCGATGTGGGGTTGGCCCGTCCGCCGCCCTTGGCCAGCCAGACTTTCCACAGGTGATCAATTTCGGTGTGGTGCGCGTAGAAGATCGGATCATTCGCCGAAATTGGCGGACAACACATGTACGGAGCGCCAACGACGTCGTGAATCGTATCGTGAGGGTTATTCTCCAGGTCGCCCTGAGCTTCGTCGAAGTGGCATGGAACTGGCGGAGCGCCTGGGGGCGGGCCGCCACCGAAACCGAAGTCGGGCGGCGGGCCTTCGAACGTGGTATCCGCCATCGCCGCTGACATATCCGGAGCCGAAGCGGGAATAGATCCAGGGCGACCCGGCACGTAGAGCGGGTTGCAGCCCGGATGGGAAGCGGGATCGAGCACCGGCGCGGCTCCGGAGGGCCTGGAGTCGGCGCAGTCGTTGGTTGGCGCAGTGTACGGCGAAGGAAGCGTCAGCTCCGACGCCGGGGGTTCGTAGTTCCAATAAGGAAGCGCAAGGTTGGGGTCGCCCGATGCCGCACGCAAAATCCTCTCGAAGTAGTACAAGTACATCCGGTGCCAGGCGAAGAATAAATCGCTGTAATGCTGGCACTGGTCCCAGAGCGGATTTGTGGGGTCTCCCATCGGGCACGTTTCACTCTCGTTGACCGTCGAGTGGATGTTCGCCTGAAAAGTGAAACCTGTTGGATCGTCCGGATTCACGTAGGAACGCTCCATCATCACTTGAAAACCCTTTCGCAGCGAGTCGATTTGCGCCGGCGTCAGTTTCGCGATGTCCTGCCTCGTGTGCACCACGCACCCTACCTTTACCGTGTTGGACTTGACGGGTGGCGGACTGCCGGAGTCAGTAAAGTATTCCGCAACTTGAATCATGTCTCCAGTAGCGAAGACCGCCGGCGGAGCGATGTTCACCGGAACGTCGCCTGTGCCCGCGCCGCCGTAGCCCTCAGGTGTAGTGCCCTTGAGAAGTACCAGGGCCGCGTTGATCGTCGAGTTGCGCACGAAAGCGGCGGCTTGGCCAGGACAGATGGGTCCGAGCAACACCGGCGGCGGGATCGAATTGGTGGTTTTCCAGGTCTTAGTCCCCGTACTGGGCTGGCAAAGCGTTTGCTTCGGCGTTATCACAGTCGTTTTGGTCAGAGGCTTCGTTAGCTGGAACCAGTTTTCACTGCCAGTCGCGGCTGATGTGCCATTGAGCGGCGTGCCGGAATCGAACATCTGAACGATCGCGCCGGTAAACAACTTGTCCAGGGTGGCAACGTCGCTTCCGGGGATTGCGGTCACCACGTCGGGCTGCGTTACCGGTGTCGGTTGCCCCTGAACCGGTTGGTCCGGCCCGGGATCGCTCTTCGCACCATTGCAGGCCGACTGCACAGCATAGATCTGGTGGGCCGCGGGAGTCTTGGGCGGTGCATCGAGCGCCGATGTGAGCACCGGGTCCCAGTTGCTGCCCCAATCGTCGGGAGTGGAGTCCTTGCCGATCGGGGTTGTGCTGCCTGTTGTCTTGTCAAAGACCTCGACCGTGACTCCCGACACTAGGTTGTGTACCGGCGCGATAACTCCGCAGGCATACATATCCTGGCCCATGGTTGGTGGTGGCAAGCTTGTCGGCATCGGACCGGCGATCGTCGGCGCGGAAAGAGCGCTGGTCACGCCGAGAACCGTCTGTGTCGCCTCGACCTTGTCCAGGTACTTTAGTGGTTGGGTCAGCGGAACCGTCAAACCGTCTACCGCTAGCACCTTCGGTCCGCCTATCAGCTTCTTGACCGGGTTCATCAGGTAGACGTTGATCGTCGCGCCCGGAATGAAGGAAGTTATCTTAACGCGGACGGAGCACTGGTTGGTCGGATCGACACTAGGCGGCGACAAATATGGCGTGCCGTTGGTGGGGTTCGAGATCGGGTAATTCTCATTAATCACGATCTTCTGGCCAGGCGCCGCCACGCACAAGAAGAAGAAGCAGAAGAAAAGCGCGGCTAGTGCCAGCGGCCTGACGATGTTCTTCAGGCGCGAATCGATCAAAGAATCCGCGCGAGAAATCGGACGGTCTGCCCATCGGCAGCTCTTAAGAAAACTGGAATGTGACCTGGCGAGTGGGTCGAATAACATCGTCTCCCCCTTGGCAAACTTTCCTCGCCTAAAACGGCAGACAATGCACCCCGGGTTTCCGTTCAAGGCCGGAAATGCCTGCTGGCTACGAACAGCACGGCACTATATACCCCAAAGTGACTTCAGTCCATAACTCGTTGCGAGATCGGTCCGAAGGATTGCACTGGAAACCATGGGCTCGTCTAAGACGGAAGAGAAGTTCGCCCCACGTCCGGATACCGGGGTCCCCACGGACAGGTCTTCGTTCGTGGGTGGTTTAGGACGTGGGCTTAGCCTTCCGAACGGGCAACAGTAGAACCGCCACATCGCTCTGGAAAAGCTGGAGGGCAGAGCTGGAAGCCAGCGGCTGGAAGCTCCCCATGAATGCCGAACACCGAACTACTGCTTGTCGTACACCCCGAGGCTGCTGATCTTCTTGCCAGCCGAATCCGTTGTTGACAGGTGAAGGGTGCGGGTCTTGCCGTCCGGCGACACGACAACGCGGCCCGTGGCAACAACTTTGCCGCCCATCTTGTTGACTAGATCCAGCGCCCGAATCGCCGGTGAGCGGATAATCCTTACCGTCGAACTTTCCCGGCTGAGGCGTGATCCCTCTGTGTTCTTCGTCCCCCCAGTGGTCAACAAATCCTGCGTCAAATTCTGGAAACCATTTCATCAATATTGCTGTTCATTGAATAACTATGGTTAACTATCAACAGTAATGAATATTAAGGGAAACCCACGGTGAGACCGCCCCGCCTCGCGCTCATTCTCTCCCTCGTGGCGATTCTCGCTTCGCCGAAGCTCTTCGGACAGGGCGAAACCACGAGCGACATAGTCGGCGAAGTCCGGGACCTGACGTCCGCAGTGATCCCCGGCGCTACCGTGACCATTACCAGTAGGGAAACGGGTCTTGTGCGCACCGCCCGCACCGATCAAGCGGGCCGCTTCAACTTCCCACAACTGAAGCCGGGTGCCTATTCCGTCCAGGTTCAAGCCTCCGGCTTCGAGCCCCAGCAAAACGACAACATCATCGCCGGCCTGGGACAGAAGCAGACTGCCGACTTCACCCTTCAGCCCGCCCACTCGAGCGAAACCGTCCAGGTCAGCGATGAACCCCCGCTCCTTAACCCCGAAAACGCCAACACGTCGACCACCCTCAACGCTCCGGCCCTCGAAAACCTGCCTAACCCCGGCGGCGACCTCACCTACCCGCTCCAGTTCGCTCCCGGAGCCCTCATCAACACTGCCGGCAGCGGCAACGACTTCGTAGGCAGCACCAACGGATACGGCAACGTCGAATTCAACGGCCTTCCAGCGCTCTCCAACGGATACATCGTCGATGGACTTGAAACCAACGACCCGCTTACCAACCTCAACAGCGGACTCTCGACCAACCTCGTTCTCGGCCTCAATTCAATTTCCGAAGTCACCGTCAACACGCTCTCCTATTCCGTCGATCAGGGCCGCTACGGAGCTTCGCAGGTCGATTACGTAACCAAATCAGGCACAAATAAATTCCACGGCAATCTCTACGAGCTATGGAACGGCGCGATACTCAACTCCGCCGACTACTTCACTAACGCCACCCCCGGCAACCGCAAGCCCCGCTCCACCGTCAACCACTTCGGAGGCAGCCTCGGCGGCCCTATCCTTCACAACAAGCTCTTCTTTTTCTTCGATAGTGAATGGGTGCGCATCGCCCTGCCCATCGTGACGCCGACGATCGTGCCCACTTCGGCATTCGAGCAGTACGTGCTCACGCAGTTGCCCGCGCCGTCAGTCCCGTTCTACAAGCAGATGTTTTCCCTCTACAGCAGTACCGCCGGCACGCCCATCGCCGTCCTCGGATGCCCGCTCGCCGATGGCTCTGGGTGCGCCAATCGCCAGAGCGTCTCCCATTCGAGCGACGACCACGAACAGGTGCAGACCGCGCGCATCGACTACAACATCACCCCGAACAACACCGCCTGGTTCCGCTTTCAGGCCGATACCGGCCTGCAGGCTGCCTGGACCGACCCCATCAACCCCATCTTCAACGCCATCTCGCCGCAGCCGCTCTATTCCTTCGCTTCGGGATACACCCACGTCTTCTCGCAGAACCTCGTCAACTACTTCAATCCGGCCTTCTCCTGGTACTCGAGCCTCTTCGGCCCTGCCGACTTCCAGAAAACCCTCGCCGCTTTCCCCATCGTCCTCGAAGGCAGCGGCGCCAACCCCTTCACGCCGCTCGGCGGACTCGACAACACCTGGGTGCAGGGCCGCCGCGCCACGCGCTTCTTCATCAACGACAACCTCGCCTGGAGCCACGGCCCGCACGAATTCCGCTTCGGAACCAACACTCGCATCTTGCGCCTCAACGATTACGACTTCGGAGAAGGCACCGTTCCCACCGTCACCTACGCCAACCTCCAGCAGTTCATCGGTGGAACCGCATCGACGGCCTCAAAGACCTTTCCGTCGAGCACCAATGAGCCTTTTAACTTCCTGAACCTCGACTTCTACGCGCAGGACACCTGGAAGCTCACCCGCACCCTCACCTGGACCATCGGCCTGCGCGACACCTTCAACTCCAACCCCCTCAACCCGCACGATCAGGTCGCCCGCCTGCAGGGCTCCTTCGCCTCCATCTCGCACAACGTGAACCAGCCGCTCAGCGAGACCATCCAGACTGGCCTCGGTAATCTCTTCTCCTCAACGCCGCTCGCCATCCTTCAGCCCCGAACAGCGCTAGCCTGGCAGTTCCACCCTGACTCCGTCCTCCGCGCCGGCTTTGGTATTTTCAGCGACATCCTGCCCGGCAGCGTCGCCGATCTCATCGGAACCAACCCGCCCTACGTCAAAAATTTTCAAGGCGGACTCCTCGGCACGGTAGGCGGCACAGCCATCGCCCCCGGCGTTCCCGGAAGCGCCGTCGACGCCACCATCGCCGCGAACCAGGTCTTCACTTCAGGATTTCCCCAGGGCGAGTTATCCTGCGCTTCGCCGCAGGCTAATCCCGCCAACTGCCTGCCGCCTGTCACCATCACCGCCGTCCCCGACGGCAAGCTGCATGCCCCTTATTTCATGGAGTGGAGCCTCGGGCTCGAGCGGCAGGTCGGCACGACCGGCAGTCTTAAGGCGCAGTACGTCGGCACGCGCGCCGTTAACCAGCCTTACCTCACGCAGGTCAACGGATACCAGACCGTCTGCGCCGGATGCTTCGCGCCCTTCCCCTACCTCACGCCCACCGATCCGCGCTTTGGTGCCGTCACCCAGTTCGCCACCGGCGCAAATAGCCACTACAACGGACTCCAGCTCTCCGCCGCAAAGCGAATGGGGCACGGCCTTCAGGGCCAGCTCAACTACACCTTCAGCCGCTGCATGGATACTGTTTCCAACGGCGGCTTTCTGCAATTCTCCTCCGCTGGCATTCTCTCGCCGCTGCCCGGCGACCTTGCCCGCGACTACGGGCCCTGCGACTATGACATCCGCCACAACCTCACCGCGCAGTACGTCTATCAGCTGCCCTTCAAGGCCCGCAGCCGCGCCCTCGGCCTGGTGGTCAACAACTGGCAGATCTCCGGCACCGCCTTCTGGCACAGCGGAATCCCTTTCTCCGTCCTCAGCTCACCCTATTCGGCTAACGGAAACGGCATCGTGCAGGGTGCCGGACCGCAGTTCGCCAGCGCCGTTCCCGGCGTGCCTCGCTACGCACACCACCCCATCGCCGGAGTCACGCAGCCCGGCACTCTCCAGTGGCTCAATCCCGACGCATTTGTCTCCGCCGTCGACCCCGCCACCGGCCAGTGCACCGGCGGAGACAACCCGCAGACCTGCGAGTTCGGAAACCTCGGCCGCAACGCCCTCCGCGGCCCCGACTTCACCTGGAGCGACTTCTACATCACAAAATATTTCCCGATCCGCGAGCACCTGAAGCTGCGCTTCGAAAGCCAGTTCTTCAACGTCTTCAACCACCCCAACTTTGCGCTCCCGAGTAATACTCTGGCTGGCGTCCCCGGCAATCCCACCACCCAGACCGGCTTCGGAGCGCTCACCTACACCACCTCGCCGCCCACCGGACTCCTCGGCGTCGGCCTCGGCGGCGACTCGAGTCCCCGCATGATCGCCTTCCAGGCGCGAGTGGAGTTCTGAAGTTCGGAGTTGGGAAAGAACAGAAGGAGTGCTCGGATCAAAACCCTGCGAACAGGGTTCCCGGCGCTCTTTGTCACGAAGAGGTACGCGAGCCGTTTGGCAATGGGTTCCCGTTTTCACAAGGGTTCAAGGGTGGGTTGGTTATTCTTGCGCACACCGGCCGGGTGCCACATCTGGATTCTCGGATGGGTTCAACTCCTGCGCTCTGATTCCTGTTCGCTGATCCCGATGTTGTCATCCTGAGCGGAGCGCACAGTCGCGGAGAGTCGAAGGACCTGTTTTTCGGCCCACCCTCACACGAGGACGCATTCAGATCCGCACACTGCACGTAAAAAAAGCTACTTGACAGGAAGGAATTAAAAGGACTAAAAAGGACAATAAATAGTCCTTATCGCGAGGGAAGGGACGCTTAAAGCATCGGAATGCCATAGAACGTTGTTGTCGAGCAGGCCCGTGCTGACCGGAGAACATCATGGAACTCAACGTGGAGCAGTGCCCGTTGTGTGGGACAGAGCTTTCAGAAGTTAAGTTCAAAGAAATTCAAGCTAGGCTTCTCCGCGAAGAGGAAGACAAAGCGGCAGCGTTGAGCAGAATGGAATCAGCTCTGCGACTCCAGCTGGAACAGCAATTCAATCAAGACTTAGAGAAGCAGCGGTTGGCGCTGGAAAAGAAAGCGAAGGACGAGGCCGAGGCCAACATTAAGCAAGTCACCTCTGAGCTTGATCTAATTGCGAAGAAGCTCAAGGAAGCCGAAGCTCGCGAAGTCGAAATCCGGAGGCAGTCTCAGGAGGAATTAGCGAGAGAAAAACTGGCCGCTCAGTTACAGGCCAAGGCAGAAGCGCAACAGCAAATCAAGCAAGCGACCATAGAACGCGATGCACTGGCCGGCAAACTAGAGGAAGCGCAACGACAAGAAGCCGAAAATAAGAAAGAGACCCAGGAGCGGATCGAGAGACTGACCCGCGCCGCAGAAAAGCAAGCCAGAGAAGATGCTGCAGATCAAATCAACGAGCTGATGCTTGAGCGCGACCAAGCTGCGGAGAAAGTTAGGGAGGCTGAGGCGCGCGAAGCAGAAATCAGGAAGGAGACTGAACAGGAAATTCAGAGACACAAAGAGGCTGCAGAATCAAATGCGAAGATCCTCGCCTCTGAACAGGTTAACGAGTTGGTGCTTGAGCGCGATCAAGCGGCAAAGCAGGCCAAGGAAGCCGAAGCACGGGAAGCGGCGGCTCGAAAACAAATAGAGGATGCTGAAAAGGAGCGATCGACCCAGCTTGCAAATCAACGCCAGTCGCTTGAAACGGATAAAAAGCTTGCCCTTCTGAAGCAGCAATCCGAATTCAATCGCGAACGCGAATCCCTACAGGCAAAGCTTCATTTGGTGGAGAGGCAACTGCAGAAAAAGACCGCAAATGAACTAGGAGATGGAGCAGAGATTGACTTGTACGAGACATTACGGGAATCGTTTCCCCACGACAACATCACACGTGTTCGGAAAGGACAGGCTGGTCCTGACATCCTGCATGAAGTTCTTTACAAAGGAGCATCGTGCGGGCGAATCATAATTGATTCAAAAAATCACAAGGGTTGGCAGAATGCATTCGTGACCAAACTCCGGCAGGATCGGATTGAGGCGGGAGCCGAGCATGCAATCCTCGCTACCACGGTATTTCCCGCTGGCAAGAAGGAGATGTACATCGAGTCTGATGTAATCGTGATCTCTCCGGCTCGCGTGGTTCACATTGCGCAACTGCTTCGAAACGCGATGGTATCTATGCACGTTAAGGGTCTGAGCATTGAGGAGCGGTCAACTAAGATGGTCAGGCTTTACAAGTTGATCACATCTGATTCGTATTCGCGGAAATTAACTGAGGCAAGCAAGCTCTCCGAGGAAATATTGGATCTCGATGTCCAAGAGATGAAGGCGCACGAGAACGTCTGGAAGAAACGCGGATCGCTCGCTAAGAGAGTGCAAAATGTGCTGAGGGAGGCGGAAACCGATGTTGCCGCCGTAATCGAGAGCATCGGCGATGAGGAAACCCCACCCGCGTTCGAGGTAAAGAGCGCGCCTAATTTGTCGGCCGCCTCCCATGCATAGGAGATCCTCAATGGAACAAGAGTTCACACTTTACTGGCAGGAGCGTCGGCTGGGGCGAACACTCCTGCGTACTTACCGCGACACAGTCGATCTCAATGACGTCTTTCCCAATGAGAAGCAGCCCCGAATGGGTCCAAAAGAGGACCCGGAGCTGCAGCGACAGATCGAGGCAAACGAGGGAATTTTCGAACCTCTGTTATTAGAGCCACACCCAGTTGACCGTAACAAATTTCGAATCATTGACGGCGATAGGCGATGGACAAATTCAAAAATACTGGTAGAGGTGCAAAAAAAAGACCAGTACAGGCTTATTCCGGCCGAGATTACCGATCGCACACTAACCGATGAGGAACGTCTGCGCGTTTGGATCTACATTCACCGGCAAAGGCGGGAGTGGGATACCAAAGAAAAAGAAATGGTCGCCTACAGTCTCGTGGATATGGTTGGACGCGCGAGTGCAGCAAACATTTTGGGGATTACAGTAAGAGAACTCGACAAACTGGTTGAGATCTATGACCTGTCCGAAAAATTGACAAACTTAGTTGAGCCAGGAGCCTCAATTACGTGGGCACGCGAGGTGAAGAATCTCAATAAAAAGCTTCTCACGCCGACAGTGTTAGATACGGTTATCAAGAAGATCAATGAGCAGGAAATCACAAATTCTAAGGACGTCCGAAAACTACGGCAGATACTGAGGGATCCAGTAGCGAAAGATAACTTTCTTTCCCCTGGAGGCACCATCGAGACGTCGTTAAAGACGTTGGGGCCTTCTCCGACGAAAAAGAATAATGGTTTGCTGGGCGACATTGATCAACTATCGGAATCGCTTCAGCGTTATCCGTGGACCACTCTCGCCTCGATGAGAGGTGACGCACAGGTATTGAGAAAATTGGAAGAGACGGAGAACCTCATCAAAGAACTAAAAAGAGCTCTCTCTAAATAGCGAAGCTCTAATTTGACGTTTCAAGCAGGCTCCCCCCTCTCCCCCCCGAGTCATCTGTCCTGAGCACCCATCAAGAGGCACCATAAACGCCGTCATCTTCTCCGCCGCGGAATAATACTCGGGCTTCCGCATTGAAAAGGTCGTTCGTCTTCGCCATGCTCTGCCTGGTTGCGTTGAGATCCAACGTGACACCGTTCATGGCCCGGAATGCTACGCCAGCCATCGCGGCCACGCCATTACCCAGGTGTCCGAAACCTTCTTCTATCCTTTGAGCACACCTGATGGAGGCACCTGAATGCCGCCCCTTCAAAGCCAACGGAGTTGATTTGTAGAGGGGCCGGACTTCTGTACCCCGCCTCTTCACTGGCCGAGAATTTCGCTTGAACCGATATAATCAAAATAGAGATCAAAAAAGGCCCGGCCGGGAGTGCCGGGCCTTCCCATTTTGGGCCGGAAGCTGATCCAAAACGGGAAGAGCGCTTGCTCATAAGTCCTTTGTTTCTGCTAACGTACCTGTAACTAACCTGGAATCTATTAGGTACGCCCGAGGTCTGGGTTAACTCGAATGAAATGTATGAGCAACAGATTCTAAGGGGGAGGGGGGTACCTGTAGATGATCAAGAGGTTGTTCCGATTTCGGAGCGGCTGATGGGCGGCTTGTAGTTGAGGCTACCATGGGGTCTTTCTCGGTTGTAGTAGTCGGTCCAAGGCAGCAAGTGAGCATCTCTTTGCTGGGAGTCGGACCAGTGTTTGGCATAAGCCCATTCGCGTAACGCGGTCTGTATGAATCGCTCGGCCTTTCCGTTGGTTCTGGGTGTGTAAGGTCTGGTGCGGCTGTGTTTGATTGCCATCTGCTGGCAAGCGTGACGGAACCGAGTGGAGCGATAGCTGGAGCCGTTGTCGGTCAGCAGCGCGCGCACGGCGATGCCCTGGCGGGCGAAGAACTCGACGGCCGAGTTCAGGAAGGCGATGGTGGTTTCAGCCTTCTGATCGGGCAGCATTTGGGTGAAGGCCATACGCGAGTGGTCGTCGACGGCCACGTGCAGAGCCAGGAAGCCTGGATGTTCCTTTTTGCCGCGCAGCCTGCCATCGCCGCGCAGCGAGACCTCGGCGAAGCGTGTCATGCCCTTGATGTCCAGGTGCAGCAGGTCGCCGGGCCGTGGATGCTCGTAGCGTTGCACCGGAGGCGGGGGATTCAGATCGCGCCACCGGCTCAGTTTTGCCCGGCGCAGGATGCGGCTGACCGAAGCCGGACTCAGGCCGGTGCGGCGAGCAATCTGGTAGCCGGGCATGTGCCGGCGACGAAGTGCAAGTACCTTTTCCACTAATAAGGAACTGATCTGCCGCGGGCTGCGGCGCGGACGCGAGCTGCGATCGACAAGGCCAGCTGGGCCAGACTGCCGATAACGGCCCGCCCATTTGGCTGCTGTCTTGACGCTGACACTGAACCGGGACGCTGCCGACCCCAGCCTTATGCCATCTTCAATCACCATGCGGGCCAGCCGCTCTCGACTCACCGCCGTCCATGGGGCATTCTTGTGATAGTCCATTCGGTCTCCTGAGTTACTGCTTGCTCGTCACAAACAGCTTCTCCGGTCCTGATCGAATGGACAACCTCTTGAAAGATCACAGGTACCCCACCCCCGACCGTTCCAAAACGGAACTAACTCACCAGCTCAGGTTCCAGATATCGACATGCCACTTCCAGAGGCCATCTTCCTGCTGCCAGAACACCACATACTTGAAGTCAACCTGGACTTCAGGTTGTCCCGCAGGTTCTGCCGTCATGACGCCTCTCCCAACCTCGACAAGACCCTCTCCAGCCGGAATTACATCGATGGGACAGAGCACCGCTGACTTTGCGTTGTAGGACCGGATGATGTCGAACCAGAACCCTTTGATCTCCTGCCGCCCAGTGACCATCAGCCTGCCCGGCGGCAGGACGCGCGCATCGCTCGTGTAAATCTGATCGAGAGCCTCGAAGTTCCGCTTGCCGAAGACCTCGGTATTGAAGAGCTCGTTCGTCTCGGCCATGCTTTGCTTGATTGCGCTAATATCCATCCCGGCAGTATCCATGGCACGCAATCGTACCTCAGTAACCGCTCCCTTGCTATTACCTAATTGTCCGCGTCTGTCAGCCCCAATGGGTCTATCCTTATTCCCGCCAGGGAGGCAGCCATGAACGTCATCCTCTACGGCCCCACTGGAATGATCGGCAGCCGCATCCTCAACGAGCTCGTCTCCCGCGGCCATAGGGTAATCGTCGTCGCCCGCGACCCATCGAGGGTCCCTGTCCATCCCAACGTTGCCGCGGTCAAGGGAGACATCCTCGATCCCAATGACGTCGCTGCGAAGGTCAAGGGAGCCGACGCTGTCATCAGCGCCTATGGGCCGGGCGCGGGAGACGTCAGCGATCTGCTCATGGCAACCCGCGCGCTGATTGGCGGGCTGCACAAGGCCGATGTCCGCCGCCTGATCGTGGTCGGCGGAGCGGGGAGCCTGCTTGTCGCCCCTGGCGTGGACCTCATCAACTCGGGCAAGCTGCCCGAGCAATACAAGACTGTCGCCATCGCTCACCGCGACGCGCTCAACCTGTTGCGCGAATCCGATCTCGCCTGGACCTACTTCTCGCCGGCCGGATTCATCCAGCCGGGCGAGCGTACGGGGAAGTTTCGCCTTGGCGAGGACGCGCTGCTCACCGATGCCGAGGGAAACAGCCGGATCTCGGCTGAAGACTATGCCGTCGCGCTGGTCGACGAACTCGAAAGCCCGAAGCGCATCCGCCAGCGCTTTACGATCGCCTACTAGCGCGGTTGCGAAGTGACGAGGCCGCATCGGCTAACACGGAGATGCGCCGACTGCAGTCTCAGTGCATTCCCTGCGAGGCAGCCATGTCTTCTGGCGATGGCCGTTTCATGAGAAATGGAAGCGGAATGAGCAGCGCGACAATCACGCCCAGAACAAAAAATGCGCTGATGAACGCGAGCACATTCGCTTGCGCGTCCACGATCTGCTGCAGCTGCGCGAGCGACTGCTGTCCGGCGCCGGCCACGCTGCTTCCGGCGCCAATGGCCGATTGCTTCAGCGACTCCAGGTAGCGGTCGAAGAAGACATTGCCGTGATGCAGGTGCGAGACGAGGTCGACGCGGCTGATCTGCCTATGTCGCGTAAGGTATGACACCAGAAACGATGTCCCGATCGCGCCGCCCAGGTTGCGAACGAAATTACTGATGCCCGATACCTGGTTATTGTCTCCCTGCCGCATTCCGACGTAGGCCAGCGTGCTGATGGGGATAAAGATGAACGGCAAGCCCACTACCTGAAAGACGCGCATCCACACTACGGTGTTGAAGTCTACGTCCGGTGTAATGCGCATCATCCAGAACATGCTGGCCGAGGCGAGGATGAAACCGATGGCGATGATCTTCCGCGGATCGAACTTCGTTCCCAGGATGCCCGCGACCGGCATTAGCACCGCGAGTGCGATGCCTCCCGGGGAAAGGGCCCACCCGGCACGCTGTGCTGAATAGCCGAGCTGGAGCTGGAGGAACTGCGGGATAAGAATTGTCGATCCGTTGAGCACGATGCCAAGGGCGAAGTTGGAAATGGTCGAGGTGGCGAAGTTGCGATTCCTCAGCAGGCGGAGCTCGATGACGGGGTGTGAGCAGGTCCATTCGCGCCAGATCATAGTGATGAGAGCAGCAACGGAGATGACGGCCGCGGCGCAGATCAGTTCCGAATCGAACCACTCGAGCTGCTCGCCTTTGTCGAGCACATACTGCAGCAATCCCACGCCGATGATGATGGTCGCGATGCCGAAGTAATCGGTGTTCCCCGCTCGTCTGGTGCGGGCTTCGAGCACATGCGGCGGATCGTGCACGACTTTCCGGGTGAGAAACAGGGAGAGCATTCCGATCGGCACGTTGATGAAGAAGATCCAGTGCCAGCTGAAGTTATCGGTGATCCATCCGCCAAGCGTCGGGCCTACGGCAGGCGCCACAACAACAGCCATTCCATAGATGGCGAAGCCCATGTTCCGCTGCTCAGGCGCGAAGGTGTCGGCGAGGATCGCTTGCTCGCTGGGTCCGAGACCACCACCCCCAAGCCCCTGCATCACGCGGAAGAGGATCAACATCGGCAGAGTGGTTGCCAGGCCGCAGAGCATGGAGCTTATCGTGAAGGGAACCACGCAGCTCATGTAAAACCGCTTGCGCCCGATCCGTGTGGACAGCCATCCGCTCATTGGCAGGATAATCGCGTTCGAAACCAGATAGCTGGTCTGAACCCAGGTGCTCTCGTCCGAGGTGGCCCCAAGACTTCCGGCAATGTGGGGAAGGGCAACATTCGCAATGGAGGTGTCCAGTACCTCCATGAATGTGGCGAGCGTCACCGTCATGGCTACGACCCACGGGTTGAAGCGGGGTGGGGCGGAAGTCACCTGAGCCATACGGTAGCCTCAACGGACATACCGGGGCGCAGCCGAGCCAGACCTTGCTGGCCCGCGTTGAGGCGGATGCGGACCGGCATCCGCTGAACTACCTTGATGTAGTTGCCGGTCGCGTTTTCCGGGGGAAGGACGCTGCTGCGAGCGCCCGTGATCGCCGGGATGCCCTCGACTGTGCCGTCGAAGTCTTTGTTCAAGGCATCGATGTGGACTCTGGCCCGCTGCCCGGCGTTCATCCTCGCGAGTTGTGTCTCTTTGAAGTTTGCCGTCACCCAGGTATCGCTGGTTGCGACGATCATCATCAGGGGCTGCGCCTCGGTTACGCGATTACCGATCTCCGCGCTGCGCTGAGTGACGATGCCGCGCACAGGGGAAGTGATGTGGCAGAAGCTGAGATTGAGAGCGGCGCGTTGCAGTTGCGCCGCTGCGGCTTCAACGCTGGCCTCGGCGTTGGCTATGTCTGCCTGGCGCATTGCCAGCTGCCCCGGTGCGGTTCGATTGGTCTGCTGCCGCCGCGCTGCCTGCGCATCGATGTCGGCCCGGCGCTGCTCGAGAACTTTTTCGGCGGATGCGACATTGGCCTTCGCGGCATCGGCATCTGCCTCCGAAGAGCGGGCAGCGGCGACGTACCGTTCGTAATCCTGCCGCGAGATCGTGCCGGCCTGAAAGAGCTGTTCGTAACGCCGCAGCTCGTCGTCGTCGCGCGAGCGGACCGCTTCGGCTTCTATCAGCTTCGCCGATGCGGCCGCCAGATCCTGCGACGACGCAGCCGCGGCCGCGCGGGCCTCGGCAAGCTGTGCGTCGCCGGTCAGCGCTGCGGCGGTGTTCTCTGCCTGGGTGATGCCGACCGAAGGACGCTGCGCATTCAGCTGCGCGAGCGCCTGGTCGTATTGCGCTTGGCCTGCGCATAGGCGGCCTTCTGTTCACTGGGATCCAGCTCGACGAGCGGTTCGCCGGCTTCGACAACCTGGTTATCGGTTACGTAGACCGCTGCTGTGGTTCCGGAAATTCTTGAACTCACGATGTTGAGGTGTCCGTCCACCTGCGCATCGTCGGTGGACTGGTACCGCTGCAAGTAAAGTGCCCAGCCGGTGGCGGCTCCGCACGCGAGAACAGCCGCCAGCACTGCAATTACTATGCGGACGGTCTTTTTCTCTCTTTGCGTCGAGGGCAGCACTTCGAGTTTTATGGCGGCTTGTGGCATACTCTAAAAAAGATACCGACTGGTCAGTATATTGTCAATTGAGAATTACGAGGAATGTTTTAATGAGTACAGCCATCGTGCAAACTCCGACCAGACAACAGCTTCGGACCCAGGAGACACAGAGCCGGCTGCTCGACGCGGCCGAAGAGGTGTTCGTGAGGGAGGGCTACGAGGCCGCTCAGCTGGACGAGATCGCGGCCCGGGCGGGCAGGAGCAAGGGGGCCGTCTACACGCACTTCACGAGCAAGGAAGATCTGTTCCTGGCTCTCTTCGAACATCGAACAAGGTCGCACATCGAGCGGCTCCTTAAAAGCCTCAGCGACTGCGGGACCCGAAAGCAATGTCTCGGAATCTTTCGGGAGTTCTATGTGGGGCTGGTGACGGACAGGACCTGGCCGATCCTGACGCTGGAGTTCAAGTTGTTTGCGCTCCGTTCTCCGGAATCGAAGGAGCGGCTGCGCAAGGCCTTCGAAATGTCAAAGCCTGCGAATGCCCGCGGCATCCAGGTGCAGTTGTTCGGGCAACTCACGCGTGAACAGAAGGCAGACATTGATTTGTCACTGGCGGCGCTGGGGCCGGTTGTTTCGGGCCTGATTCTCGAGAGCCACTTTGAGCCCGGACTCCTTTCGGACAAGGCCCTGCGCCGCATCCTCGGCCGGATATTCGACGCACTTCTTTCGGTTCCGCAGTAGCGTCGAATAGGCGATGGACTTCAGTCAGCGCCGCTGTCAAAGCAATCGAGACGGGTTCGAAAGCGGCTAAAAGCGGATCGTTCCTCTTAAGAGATCGCAGGCCCGCTTGAGATCCTCGTCGCGCTTGGCAAAGCAGAAGCGCAAGATATTCTCGCCGCGCCCCTCGGTAAAGAAGGCCGTCCCAGCCACGGCCGCGACACCGCGCTCGCGCAGCAGCGTACGCGCCTTCTCCTTTGCCGTGGCGCCCGGCAGTGACGAGGCATCTGCCAGCACGTAGTAGGCGCCCTCCGGAACCGAAGGCGTGAGGCCGGCATCGGCGAGCGCCGAGCACATCATATCCCGCTTAACCTGGTATTCGATCCCCAGGCCGGTGTAGAAGGACACCGGCAGTTCCATCAATCCGGCCGCAGCGCCATACTGGAACGGCGAGGGCGCGCAGACGTAAGTCAGGTCGTGGAAGTAGGCAATTGTGCCCAGCCAGCGAGCGTGGGCCGTCAGGTACCCGATCCTCCATCCGGTGATGCTGAATGTTTTCGACAGCCCGGAAATAGAGATGGTCCGCTCGGCCATTCCCGGCAGCGTCGCCGGGCTGATGTGTTTCTTCCCGTCGTAGACGAAGTACTCGTACATCTCATCAGTGAAGAGGAACAGATCGTTCTCTTCGGCGACCTCCGCGATGGCCTCGAGTTCCTCGCGCGAGAAGACCTTTCCGCAGGGATTCGACGGGGAATTGATGACCACCGCGCGGGTTTTCGGTGTGATGGCCGCGCGTAGGCGATCCAAGTCGAGCGCCCAGCTTCCTGTGACGAGGGGTACGGCGACTGACTTGACCCTGAGAGCCATAAGGGTATGGAGGTGATAGCCGTAGAACGGCTCGAAGAGGATGACTTCGTCGCCCGGATCGAGCAGCGCCAGGGCGGCCGCGTAGAACCCTCCGGTCGCTCCTGATGTAACCAGGACTTCGGAGCCGGGATCGACGGTCAGCGCATTGTCCCGTTCCAGCTTGCGGGCAATTGCCTCACGCAACGGAGCGATGCCGTCGAGCCGGGTGTAGATGTTTTTCCCCTGGTGGATGGCCTCGATTGCCTCGGCGACCACGGGGTGCGGCACCTCGGTATCGCAGACCCCCTGCGCAAGGTTCACGCCTCCGATCCTGTCGCACTCCATCGTCATCGCCCGGATCTCTGACTGAATGACGCTCGGGGAGATCTCACTCAAACGCAGCTTTTCCAGTGTGGCTCGCATCGTTTCATATCTATCATGCATGGAGACGGTTTGCATATGAGCGGAAGTGCTATAAATACCAGAAGTTGACGGTTGACACACAAGCTATCGCGGCGTATTCGATACCTGCCCCCTAACATCCAACATCGAGGTTGAAGAGCAAAAGTGAAGTTCTCACGCTGGTTCGCCTGCGCGTCGCTATGGTGCTTCGTCGCAGCTTTTGGAAGCCAATCAAAGAATGCGGTCATAACTCCGGGGGGCGCATCCGGCACGATTACTCAGGAAACACTGGTCTGGAGCGACGAATTCACGGCGACGGCCCCCCAAAGCGCTCCCGACCCCGCCAACTGGACCTACGACACTGGAGCAAGTGGCTGGGGCAACAATGAGCTAGAAACCTATTGCAGTTACGGATCAGCGGCGGCGCCTTGCGATCCCAATGGTCCCAATTCTTATGTCGGCGATGACGGCTATCTCCACGTTGTTGCGCGGCAAACCCAGCCTGGTGTCTACACATCGGCCCGCCTGAAAACCGAAGGGTTGCAGAGCTTTCAGTACGGGAGAATCGAGGCCCGCATCAAGATGCCGGCCGGGCAAGGTTTCTGGCCTGCGTTTTGGATGCTGGGCGACAACGTCAAAGCGGTGGACTGGCCAGCCTGCGGTGAAGTGGACATCATGGAGAGCGTTGGGCTGACTCCATCTATAAATTACGGGTCCATCCACGGGCCGGGCTTTGTCGGATCGAAGATCGGTACCGAATACAAGCTTTCCAACGGCGCCAAATTCAGCGACGCCTTTCATACCTTTGGAATTCTTTGGTCGCCTGCCCAGATCAAGTTCTACGTGGATAGCCCGAGCAACGTGTACGTGACCTATACCCCTGCAGGTCTGCCGAAGGGTGCAGTATGGCCCTTTGACGCAGGCAAGTTCTTCCTGATCCTGGATCTTGCTGTGGGTGGATCGTGGCCAGGTCCGCCAACAGGCGTCCACCGTATTTCCGCAAGAGATGCTCGTCGATTACGTGCGTGTTTACGCCGAGCCCGGAGCGTCAACCTCGTTAGTAAACCCAGGTGGATAGAGCGGTCCGAAAACGCGGAGCCGCTCAGACCGGCGCGCTGCATCCTACCCGCTTCTCGCGCAACAAGACTACGTCGAGCCTCACCTCGTTCGCTGCAGTCTTGCGGTCGGAGTAGGTGCGCGGTATTTCGCTGAACGCGACATGGCCCTCCACACCGTCTCGTCCCAGTACGCCAAGAAGATGAGGAAAAAACGAGATGTCGCCGTAATAGCAGAGATCTGCTTCCAAGCCGCCAGGG
Source organism: uncultured Acidobacteriaceae bacterium (assembly GCA_963724375.1). Taxonomy (GTDB): domain Bacteria; phylum Acidobacteriota; class Terriglobia; order Terriglobales; family Acidobacteriaceae; genus Silvibacterium. Next base: position 250,601 of record CAVRUM010000007.1, on the reverse strand, counting down.
ACAGAATAGGCAACGGCCGCCGCAACCACCGGCGTGCATGTGGCGATTGCGGGCTGAAGCAGTGAGGAGTGGAAGGGTAGAACCGCTCCGCCATCGGTACTCGTGCCCTCCGGAAACAGAACCACAGGTATTCCGGCCGTGAGCGCTGTGGCCACAAGGGTAGCCGGATCTCCGACGCCGTGCCTGCGATGGCGTTCGACAAAGATGGTGCCCCCGCAGCGGGCGAGGATGCCGAAGACAGGCCAGCCGAGAACCTCCGACTTCGAGACGAAGATGCAGGGCATGAGCGCTGCGTAGAGCAGAATGTCCAGATGGCTGAGATGATTCGATACGATCAAACCCCGGGCTGGAATAGGTCCCGATTTGGAAGCCCCCATCGGGATACGCCGCACGATAATCGAGCAAGCGCGGTGCAGCCATTCGGCCCGGTCACGCAGGCTTAGTGACCGGCCGCGCCTGAGGCGCAGTATCCAGAAGCGCACCAGAACGCCGAGAAGGCTGAGAGCTAACAGAAATCCCCGGTAGAGCGCCCTTGTTCGGTTTCGGATAGGCAACGCTTTCATCTGTGATGGGTCAAAAAGCAAGCGGGGGCTAATGCCCGCCCACGGTTTGCCGGTTCAACTCAGATTAAAGCTCGGAGTGCAATTGTTTCGAGTTCGAATCGAGGAGGAAGCGATTCCGCGCTGCCGGAGTGAGATGGGCCAGGTCGAGAAACGTAAGGAAATCGATGGTGCCGAATTCGCGGTCCCAGGCAGGCGGTCCGCAAATTTTCGCTCCGACTGCGATATAGGTCTTGATGAGCTTTGGAATCTTCACATCGGGCACCGCACCGGTTGCTTTCGGTAGTGCATAGCGAGGCAGCGGCGCAGTGCGAAATTCCGGAGAAGCAAGGAACTGTGACAGTTGCGAATACATCTGCCAGCCGGCCTGCGGGTCCTGCGATGTCAGCGAAGAGCAACCGACGAGATAGCGCAGACCATAGAACTTTGAGTACTGTGCAATGGCGCGCCACAGCAGCGTCAGCACCTCGCTGGAACGATGTTCGCGATCGATGGACGCCCTGCCCAGCTCAAGCACCTGGTCTCGGAGCGGTTCGTATGGGCCGAAATCGAACTCCTGGGCGCTGTAGTAGCCAAGATGGCGCGCGGCCGTTATTCCGGACTGCATCCGGTAAGTGCCTACGATCTCGCGGCGCGAGCGATCTTCCACAATGAGGTGGTCGCAAAAGAGGTCGAACTGATCCTGATCCATACCGGTCGAGTAAGAGGAAATAAGTCCTTCGCCTAACTCGATGTTGAAAACCCTGAATCTCAGGCGGCATGCGGCCTCGCGCTCGGCAAGAGATTGAGCAAGCCTGATCTGGTATTTGCCGACTTCGATGGAGATCCACGGCTGAAGGGCCGCTTGCGGCGCGAGCGCGCGCTGAACGCCAGGACGGCCCGCACTTTCTATCTCGTATGATCCGCCCGCGGCCAGCGCAAGCTTGCGCCGCACTAAACGGTCATAAGGGATAAACATAGACATAGCATCCGCCAACTTGGGTTGAGCGAACCTTAAAACTATGCGAAATCCTCGCAAATTATCGGTGAATTACGATCTATCAGGGCTCTCAGTCTGTGACCGGTCGCCCCCTGTAGGCAAGTTATGGCTCTGCCGGCGAGCCTAAATTGATAAGATGTTTACAGTTCCCCACCTTGTTAGACGAGTGGTTCAAATAACTAGACCAGAAGGGTATGCGAATAATGAATCGCGAGCAAATGATTGCCGCTATCGACGAAGAAATCAACAAGCTTGATCAGGTCCGCAAGCTATTGCACAATGCCGCGGGCAAGCGGTTGCTGAAGACTAGCCCTGCAGGCCGGCCGGCCAAGAAGCGGGTATTGAGCGCCGAGGCGCGCCAGCGCATTGCTGCGGCACAGAAGCGCCGCTGGGCCGCACAGAAGAAGGAGGCGGCAGCCAAGAAATAAACGATGGTCAAGGTCAAGCTGCTCCACGCTGACGCACGCCCCCCTACTGTCGCCCATTCGGGCAGCGATCTCGGATATGACCTATACGCCATCGAGGATGTAGTTTTGCCACCCGGAGTGCCCGTCAAGGTTAGGACGGGAATTGCGGTGGAGGGTCCTCCCGGATGGGGATTTATCCTCGGTGACCGGTCGTCTATGGCGTCCCGCGGCATCACATATGCCGGAGGCCGCATTGACGCCGGTTATCGAGGTGAAATTCTCGTTTGCCTTCTGAACGTCAACCAGCCGTCTTACTCGATCCGCGTTGTTCGAGGCCCTGATGGGGCCGTCGCGGACGTAGAATTCGTTTCGAGCGACGCGGGCGTTCACATCCACAAAGGTGACAAGATCGCACAGATGTCTCCATTCAAGGCTAGAACGGCCCTGCCGGTTGTGGTCGTTGAGGAGCTTTCGGAATCCGATCGCGGCGGCAAGGGCTTCGGGTCTACCGGGCGTTGATTGCGCCCGTTAATTGCTACTTGCGCAGGTAGGCATCCGTGCCCGAGATCCAGTCGGCACGGGGCGGCGTAAAGACGTCCAGATCGATGGTGTCTTCCAGGGCGTCGACTTTGTGCGACAGGTGAGGCGGTATCACCAAGACTTCTCCCGAGCGGACGTCGATGACTTGTCCGTCGCCGAGATGGAACCGGAGTGCGCCCTCAAGGACATAAGTGATTTGCTCGTTGGCGTGGCTGTGCTCCGGTACTACGCAACCTTTGCGAAGAAAGAGCCGCGCAAGCATACCCTTCTCTCCGTGTACGAACTGGCGGTCGAGCAGAGGATTGAGCTTCTCCACCGGTATCTCTGAAAAGCTTGCGTGTTTCACTCCATCGGATGTCATGCATCGCCTCCCCAGGCATTCTAGAGCAGTCAGTAAAGAGTATCGAGTCGCCGGATGTTTCTGCTCCGCAGCGTCCGATTGCGTCAGAGGTCATTTTCGCTCCCTCGAAATAAATTGTTGCCAGAGGCTGAGGCTTGTATCGTGACTATAAGTCGGCTGCACCCAGTCGGTCTCTGCCGTTGGGGTCGACGACGAAATCTGCTGTCGGAATAAGAATTGAGCACCACGACACTATCGACCCGTCCCAAACAACGCCTAGCGCTCATCCGAACAGAGAAGGTGTGGTTTGCTGCGCTGGCGGTTGCTTGCCTGGCGGTGACATTTCGGACAGCCTTACTGCGACCGCTTGTGTTCCATGAGCTGAGCACTCTCTTTGTGGCGTCGACGCCCACGATTCGTGGCATGTGGCAGGCGATTCCAACTGATGGGAACCCGCCTCTCTACTTTCTGTTGGCGCGACTCTTTCTCAAGCTGCCGCTCAAGACGGAACTGGCGCTCCGGCTGCCAGCCATCCTTGGATATTTCGGCGCCGCGCTGACGGTTTACATATTTGTGAGGCGCGATGGGGGACGCCTGAGCGCGTGGTTCGCCATGTGCGTGTTTATCGGCTGCTCCATCAGTTTCTATGCCATCGATGCCCGCCCCTATCCGCTGCTTTTGCTTTTTACGGGCCTGGCTCTTTGCTGCTGGCAGGCATATTGCGGATCCGGATCGCGAATTGCCTTAGTTGGCCTCACACTAGGCATCGCCGGCGCGATTTTTGCCCATCAATACGGCGTAATTTATACGTTGTGTCCCGTGCTGGCCGGGGAAGCTGTCCGAAGCCTGAGGCAGAGGAAGGTTGATCCGGCCGTGCTTGCCGCCAGCGCAATCGGTGCGCTGACGGTTCTCCTGACGTTTCCGCCAATGCTTCGCGCCCAGAAGCCGCTGCTGGACACTATCCGTGCTTGTCCGGGCTTTTCGGCTCGCCCTCATCTCGGCGATCTGGATTACTACCTGGGAATCCTGCCCCGGTTTATCCCGGTGCTACTCATTTTTGGCCTGGTCGTTTTTCTCATGTGGTTAGCCCTGGCGCCGAAAAGGGAAGAACTGCCGCCGGCTGACGAGATTCCGCCGGAAGACTGGGCGGCAGCCGTAGCCACAGCGCTGCTGTTGCCTGTGATATTGATTGTTACCCGGTCCGGCACAGATTATTACCAGCCACGTTATGGAATCGGATCCGGGATGGGGATTGCTATGTTGTGCGGGATGATGCTGTCGCGGCTTCGGTGGCGGCATGCCCCCCCGCTGGCCTGGGTTCTCTCAGCCTATTGCGTGGCCGTCGGGCTGTTGGGGATCTGGCTTGCGGCGAAGCCTCCTGGAGTGGCCCCGTGGGCGGACCCGCTGTTGCAAGCGGGCAATGCTAATGAGCCTATCGTGGTTGCGAGTGCTACGGAGTTTTCTCCGATGTGGTGGTACTCCGATGCAAGCATGCGAAGGAGGCTTCACTATCTGGCGGATCTGACATATACCGCGCGGCAGGGCGGCCTGGTCCCGGAGTATTCCTTGATGCTCGAACGCGCCTACCTTCCGATGCGTCTCGATGATTACCAAACGTGGCTCGCGGGGCGTCAGCATTTTCTGCTCTATTGTTCGGGAGATTCGGGTCTTGAATGGATGAAGCAGCGGCTCACCGCGGACGGCTGGCGGCTCACACTGTTGCAGTCAGGTCCCGCGGGTAAGGCTTCCGGAGCCAAGGCGGCGAGTCAGCGCGAGATGTTTGAGGTCAGCCGCTAAAGCGTATTCAGCTGCTTATTTCAGGCTGGATATAACCCAATTGCCGCCTCTTTTAGCGAAGCCGAACGTGGCGTTTGTCGACGTTGATGTTTGTTTGCCGCTGCTCGTGAATGTAGTCGTGAGCCTGCAACCCCACTGGGCTGTATCCCCGGATACGCTGGACGCCGAAGACGGGCAGTCGAAACTCAGCTTTAATTCCGGATGATCCTTAAAAGTGCTTCGCATTGCCTTCTCGGCTCCGGAGGGCAGAGTGGGCCATGCAGCTTTTATCTGGTCCAGCTCGTGGGCGTTGTACGCGGATTGATAGCGGCTGATGGCAGCCCGAATGGCGGCGGATTCGTCGACCGGACGAGGAGATGCCTCGGCGGACGCGGCTGGTGGAGGAGGCGCAGGTGGCGGCGGGGCCGGTCTTTTCGCAACAGCGACGGTTACGGATTTCTGCTGGATGCCGCCAGGACCCTGGGCGGTCAGGGTATAGATTGTGGTGGCGGTTGGCGAGATTGGCAGTGTATGCCCGTTGACAGCTACTTTATCGATACCGTTGTCGATAGAGACCGCATCTGCATTAGCCGTCGTCCACTGGAGAGTCGTAGATTGTCCATCTTCGATTGAAGACGGTGAGGCGGAGAATGACATGATTTGAACTGGCTGCGGCGCGGGTGTGGCCGCGGATGGTGGTGCACTCGCAGGAGTAGCGGGCAGAGCAGGTTGCGGCTTTGACGCAAGAGCGATCAGAGGGACATTCAAGGGCTTCTTTTCGCCTGCCTTCACATTAATGGTCTGGTTGAAGGTTTGGTAATTATCGAGGCTGACCTGAACAGACCGTCTGCCGGGCTTGATCGCGGCGATAAGACTGCCTTGGGTGTCCACCCTGCCAGCCGGGACCTTGTCGATGCTGACCAGCGCTCCGGGGGTAGAGTGCAGCGTCAGATATGTCTCCGGTTCCTGCTGTTGGTTCGCATTTCCGGCGTTCGGTTTCAAGTCGAAAGGCAGGCTCAGCTCTTTGTTTGCGCTGATGGTAATGGCAGGCGGCTGAAGATCCTCGTATCCGGACCTGGTAAATCGCACGGTGTGTTCGCCTGGGTCCAGCGGCAGAGCGAGCGTGCCGTCACTCTGCGTGAAGCCCTTGAGCACGCCGTCAACAAAGACATCCACATCGCCCAGTTTGCCTTGGACCTTCAGGGTTCCGGTGGGAGCCGGTGCGGGCACAGCCGTCGCAGATGGCTGGGGCGAGTTTGCTACCGGGGCCTTGTGGCTCCTCCCAGCTATCCAGAAGACAAGCGCCACGATAACGATGAGAGCCACACCGCCGCTCGCTATGGCAATCACGGGCAGCTTTCGTGCTTGAGGTTCGGCTGGCGCTTCTACCGGCAACCCGTCAATCGCAATATTGGCTGTCGTCCGGCGAGCTGGAGGTTTGCCAGCCTCAGTTCTCAGGCGTCGCCAGTCCGCTTGCTGGGCAGTGTCGGCGAACTCGACGAGACCTGCTTCAGCCTGCAACTCCTTCAGCGCGGCCGCGGCATCGTTGGCCAGCAGCGCCGCGCGAGCGGCCTCGACGGACTTTCCTACATGCTCATTCGCAATCGCAGTGCGTCGCGCTTCGTAGTCGGCAATGACACGCGAGATCTCATCGGATTCTCCATAGGCCCGGCGGACGCTTTGCAGTGCTTCCAGACCGCCGTGGAAGTCGAGCTTCTCCAGGGCCTGGGACGCTGTACCGATTGCCGCGACCAGCGCCTGCTTGCGGGCACTTTCGTTGCGGAGCTCCTGGAGCACCGCATTGAGCAGCGTTCCCTTTGCGTTAGCTGCAGGCGAACCCTCGAGCAGCATGATGGCTTCGTCGAGCTGGCCGCGTTCGCGGAGTCCCTTGACCCGCGCGACGAGTGCTTCGAGCCGGCGCGCAGCCTCAGCCTGCTGTCCGCGAGCATCGTTCAGAAGCCGCGAGAGGCTCGCATCGCCAGTTTCGGTGGCGACGGGCTCGATCACACGAATCGCCTCGTCGATTCGCTCCTGCTCGATAAGTGATTTCGCCTGGGCAGCGCAGGTGGAAATACGCTCGCGGCGCTGCTGCTGGGCAAGCTCCGACCGGGCAAAATCAAGAAGCTCGCTAACTCCGGTACTGTCGGCAAATTCGACCTGATAGGACTCGAGTATGCCAATGGCCTTCTCGAACTGGCCGTGGTCGATGGCCTCCCGCGCTTCGCGAAGATAGCGACCGCGTACCTCCTCGGCCTGAAGGGCCTTGAGGCGTTGTCGGAGAGAATCTTCCAGGGCGAGCAGTCGCTCTTCACCGGGCAATTCCTGGAGAGCCCGTTGTACGATGCCGAGGGCTTCGTGGGGCGACGTCGCAAAGGCCTCCTGTGCCTTGCGAACGGTGATGTCGATGAGCTGCCTTACCCTGAAGTTGCGTGTCTGGGCGTCGACCCGCTTCTTCAGTTGCAGCAGCGATGCTTCGGCCGGTAGTTGCTCGACGGCCCGGTTGACGAGCTCTGTGGCGCGGTCGAACTCGTCGGCCAGCAGGCAGCTCTCGACTTGCGCTTGCACCTGCTCGAGCAGCTTGCGGCGACGCTCTTGTTCCTGGCCGGTTACAGCGGCGTTCAGCAGCCGCTCGAGCTCGGTTGAGGCGGCGTCGATCTTGCTTGCTTCACGCAGGATTTCAATCGCTGCGGTAAAACGCCGCGAGGAAAGCTCCTGCTGGGCAGTCGACAGCAGTTCACGAAATTTGCCCTGCTGCTCGGCAATCTGCGCCTGCTTCGCCATCTCGGCGTACGTCGCTCTGACTCTCGTATTTGCCTGGTCGAGACGAAGGGCTTTTTCGAGGACCCTGAGCGCGCCGGTCAGATCGCCGCGGTTGCGCGAAGCCTCCGCATCGGCCACCAGGGTGGCGACCTCATCCTGGACCCGTTTTTTCTCTTTGACGGCTTCGAGCCTGGCCTGGAGGTCGGTGTTGGCGGTGTCAAGCTTGACGGCCTGCTCGAGCGACGCCACAGCCTCGGTGAAGCGCGAGGAAGCTAGTGCTTCATCGGCCTGCGAGGTCAGCTGCCGGATCTGGTCGGCGCGCTGCTGGCGAGCCAGATTCTGCTGAACGATGCCGAGAAGCTGCCTGGCACCGGTGTGCTGAGCGTCAATTTTGATGATCTGCTGCAGCACTTCTCGCGCGCGGACGAGCTGCTGCTCCGACGTGAGCCGCTCGGCGTCGTTGAATAAGTCGGCGACGCGACTCTTCTTCAGGTCCTCGCCGACCGCGCGCAAATCTGCGGCAAACTCTTCTGCGGTGGCATAGCGCTGTTCTGGGTCCTTGGCCAGGGCGCGTTCGAGGATGGTATCCAGGTATGGAGGATAGCCCGATATACGGGTGTTCAGTGGAGGATGCGGCTCGTTCACCAGCTTCTGCAGCACCGTGATGTCCTCGCCGCTGAAGGGGAGGGCACCGGTAAGCAGCAGGTAAAGCATGACGCCAGTTGAGAAAATGTCGGAACGGCCGTCAAAGGGCTGGCCACGCAGCCGCTCGGGTGCAATGTAATGGATGGTTCCGATGACGTTGCCGGTGCGCGTAAGGCCGGTTTCGGCGTTTGAGCTTTGCATCCTGGCGATGCCGAAGTCGACGATCTTCGCATGGCCATCGGGCTGTACGATGACGTTTGCCGGCTTGATGTCGCGGTGAATGACGCCTCGCTCGTGGGCATATCCAAGCGCCGCGCAGACCTGTTCGATGATGTTGAGCTTTTCAATCAGCGGGAGCGATCTGCCTGACGAGATGATCTTGTCCAGAGGCTCGCCGTTAACGAACTCCATGACGATAAAGGGCACGCCTTCTTCATCGCCGAGGTCGTAAACAATAACGATGTTGGGGTGCTGCAGAATGCCCGCCTGCGCCTCGCGGTAGAAGCGCTCGAGCATGTCGGTCTGCCCGGAGAAGCCCTCGGTCAGGGTTTTGATCGCGACCTGCCGCCCAATGCGCTTGTCCTCTGCGCGATAGACGATTCCCATGCCGCCGCGGCCCAGAATGCCGGTGACTTCATACTTGCCTATCTTTTTGGTCGACGTGGCTTCCACTTTATTCGCCGGTGCAGATCGAGAGACGGAAAAGGCGCTATCAAGGCATCGCCAGGAAGGCGTAAATTGATGCAGTACGGCAGTTAATCTGACCGCACGGTACCACGATTTTAGTCCGGAGCCAACACAAAGGCGCCCAATTGCTTTACTACCTTCGAGGGATACAGATGCCTGCTCCTTCGCTTCGTTCCCAATATGGGTAGCGGATAAAGCCGGGATCGGGTGCAACGGCCGGCAGAGCGTGTTCTACTTGGTTGGCGGATCCTGCCGATGAATCCGAAACATCCACTGCAGCCAGCCACAGCCCGAGTCTCATTCCGGCTGCCTGTCGGCGGCGCCTTCCTGAATGCCAGCGCCAACCTCCCGACGGGCGCGACTAACCTGACAGAGCTTCTACCGGTCATCCAAAACCTCGAGAATGCCATCCTCGCACGGGTTGGCGAAGAGGCCGAGGAGGCGGGAACGCCGATCTCCTGCCGCGCAGGCTGCGGAGCGTGCTGCCGCCAGTTGGTTCCGGTGAGTTTGTTTGAGGCCGAAGCCCTCACTGATTGGATGAACACTTTGCCTGCCGAGCGGCGTGCTGAACTCGAAGCTCGGTTCCATCGTGCATTGTTAGCCCTCCGCGACGCGGGAGTGATCGAGAAAATCCTCGACGACCGCTGGACACTCGAAGAAGAAGCCGCCACACAGCTGGCCATCGACTACTTCCATGCGGGCGTTGCGTGTCCCTTTCTCGAAAATGAAAACTGCAGCATTCACCCAATTCGTCCGCTGAGTTGCCGGGAGTACTTGGTCACCTCGCCGCCCGCGCTCTGCCAGGATCCCTCCGCGAACCAGGTGGCGGGTGTTCGCCTTCCCCTCAAACTGTCGCGGGTGCTCTTCGCCTTCGGTCAGAAGCTCTCGCAGGACCGTCGCGGGTGGATTCCCCTGGTCTTTCTCATGGCGTGGCGCAAGGGTGGTCAGAAGCCCGGAGACCATGTCTCCGGCATAGGCGAAGAGGTTCTGCGGCAATTCCTGAAGCAAGTGGCGGACATGTCTGCTCACGAAAATGGCCAGCCGGTCGAGATGCCGGCTGGCCAATAGCTGTCAACACCGGATCAGTCAGGGGTCTTTACTGTATCCCCGGTCTTCGGTGCGCCTGAGCCGCTGAACGAGCCTACGGCGGAGCTGGCATCTACGCTGGTGATGGTGAGAGTGCCGAGGGGAGTTTCGATCGACCGCAGGACCTTGCCCGTTGCCGGATCCTTGACTTCCCGGACCTTGCGCGACACGGCGAGCTTGTCGCCAACCTTCACACCGGCGCTGCTGCCCACATTGATGATGATGCTGTCCGGTGCGGATGCATCTGCCACCAGGCCAGAAACCGCGACCTTCGGGGGCGGAGGTGCGTCGGGAACCTTCGACGCATCGGCATCGAGTCCCTGCGCGACTTGGGCGACTGCCGCATTGGTGGCTTCGCCGATAATCGTCTGCGCGAAATTGCTGCTGCTCATGTCGTAGCCGGCAGCCCCTCCGGAGCCGTTCCCGTAGCCTCCACCCAGCAGGCTAGTGCCGCTTCTCGTCGACTCTCCCTTGCCCGTGACCGAAGCCAGGATCTCACCTGTGGTCGCGTCCACCATGCGAACCGTAACTGCCACTACAGCCTTGGACTCATGCTTGCCCACGCCGCCGAACGCGCCATGCGTCCAAGCCCCCACCGCCGAAGCGCCGTAATTCTGATTTTTGTCGTCGCGGCCAAACTGGGTAATATCACCGGTGATGACGGCATCAACGCCAAGAATATGGCCGATCTTGGCTGCGGTGTTGGGATCGGCGCGATTGCTGTTCGAGAAGTCCTGCTCATGGAGGATCTTGTCGATGGCATTGCGCTCGATCACGCGGTAGGTGCCGTCGGCGAGCAGCTTGTCGATGAGCATATCGGCGATCCCCTTGCCGATATCGACATTTGTTCCAAAGACGGCCTGAGATGCTGACATCACAGTTGCGTAGCCGAAATCGAGCACGGCCACGCGGTGTCGCACCGGTGCTTGGGCGACAAGCGGCGAGCTGATCAAGATGAGGGAAAGAATTTTGGGGTACAGGTTACGCATTAACTTATCTCTCCTATCGGCCTAGAAAGGTCTTTAGTGATGCAATCTCTTTTTCCGCGCGCTCCATCTCGCTCTGAGCGGTCTCAATATCATTCTGGCTGAGCGCGTGGTCAGCCTCGCTCATGTAGGAATTCATCCGGCTCAGGGACGCAAGCACATCGCCTCTCATGTCGAGTCCCTGCGCCTGTTGGTTGCTGCGAATCTGCTGGATGCCGGCCCTGATGCTCTCCGCTTCGCCGTTCAGCTGGATCATCCGCTCGCGGGCCTGGGAGATCTCCTCCTTCGATGGGCCCGGCGGCGGTGCAGGCACCTGTGGTGCAGTGTTTGCCTCTGGGCCACGCGGAGCCTGACCGTGTCGGGCACCACTGTTGGCAGGCTGGGCGGTGGCCGGCTGGACATTGGGTGTTCCTCCCTGCGAACCGTCTGGAGTCGCGCTGGCCAGCGGATTCGCAGTAGCTGAGGCGGGGGTGGCCGCCGGCTGTCCGGCCGATCCGTTTGCTGCTCCAGCGGTCGCGGCTCCGGTAGATGGTGCGGAGGAGGTGCTGTCCGTTACAGGCGGCTGCGCCTTCTGATCGGCGTGGGTAGAGAGCATACGCGGCAGTACGGTTGCCGCGGCAATCATGGCGATGATTGCGGTCGCGGCTCCGAGACCCAGCCACAGGCTGCGATGGCTTTTGTTAGCCGCGTTGACAGACGGTGAAATCGGCGGCGGCATTGCGGCGTTGGCTGGCGGAATTGATGGCGCGACTGGCGGCATCGCGGAAGCAGGTCTTTGCGGCGCAAGCTGCGCTACGGTCGGCTCGACCTTAGGCGGCTGGAGACTGCGAAGAGCTGCGCGAAACTCGTCCGCTGTCTGGAATCGTCCATCGGGGGATTTCACCATCGCCCGCAGCACAATATTGTTGAGCTCCTGCGGAAGTGCCGGGTTGATCTGCATGGGAGGCGCCGGCGCCTCAGTCAACTGTGCGTTCAGCACGCTATAAGCGGTCTCAGCCTGGAACGGGCGGCGTCCGGTGAGCATTTCGTACATCGTCACGCCGAAGGAGTAGATGTCGGACCGCGCGTCCACCGTGCCTCCTCGTACCTGCTCGGGCGACATGTAGTAAACCGAGCCCATGGTGGTGCCGGGCCGCGTAAGCTGCAGGTCGTTGGTGGACTTGGCGATGCCGAAATCCATCAGCTTTACCAGGCCGTGAGACGTAATCATGATGTTCGCCGGCTTGATGTCTCGGTGCGTGACGCCCTTGCTGTGCGCATAGCTCAGCGCCGCGAGAACCTGCGTCGAATAGTTCACCACTTCGTCGACCGGGACCGGGGCAGCGTTCGCGCGCTTCTCCAGGGTGACGCCTTCGACGAACTCCATTATCATCACGAGCCGGTTTTCAAACTGGAAAGCAGTGCGTAGCTGCGCGATGTTCGGGTGATCAAGACCGGCCAGGGTGCGGATCTCGGCGGTGAAACGGGCCGCCAGCTCCGGCTCGCTGGCGAAATCCGGCAGCAGAACTTTCATTGCTTCTGTGCGGCCGGAGATGATGTTGCGGGCGCTGTAAACTTGGCCCATGCCTCCAGCACCAAGGAGCGCCAAAATTTCGTAGTCGCCTACACGTGTACCGGGTTCTAACGCCATAAGGGATGACCTTTCCTGAAAGATCAGTCAGCGGGGGATGAACAGGGCCGGAGGTCACGGCATTTTCGGAGCTGCCAGAGCCTTGGAATACGCCTTTCCGAAAATGCTTCAGCGCAAAAAAGTGTACTCCAAAAGGTATGGTCCGGGCGCGTGAAATGCCATTCGGTGTATGGCACTTCCGGGGTATTTCCGATATCGCCGGGTCTTTACACGTTGGCGGTGATTCTGGCAGTCTAATCGCGCAACCGCGGAACTGGTCAGGCTCTACCTGAAATCGATCCCGTAAAGCTGTCAGCTCGGCCAAAAGAAGAGATCCTTCGATGGAAACCCAGAGCGCACTCAAACTGGAAGTCGCGGCTTTAACCGATGTGGGTTGCAAGAGATCCAACAACGAAGACAGCTTCGGGTATGACCTGTCGACGCAGATTTTTGCCGTTTGTGACGGCATGGGCGGGATGGCGGCCGGAGAAATCGCAAGCAGTACGGCAGTAGCCGAACTGGTACGGCATTTCAACCAGCAGCCTTCGGAAGTGCAGGCAGAGCAGCGACTGTACCAGGCAATTCTGCATGCCAACAGTCAGGTATGCGCGCTTGCCCGTGAAAGCGATGACTTGCGCGGCATGGGAACGACCATGGTTTCGGCGTGTGTGGACGGCCGCAAAATCGTCATCGGAAATGTAGGGGACAGCCGTGCCTATTTTCTGCGTAAAGGCAAGTGCGCGCAGGTCACACTGGACCACTCCTACATTGCCGAGCAGGTTCGCAATGGCATGATGAGCCTGGACGATGCGGGGTCCTCGCCCCTGCAGTCGCTGATCACGCGCGCGATCGGTACGGCGGAGTCAGTTGAGCCAGATCTGTTTACGGCGGAACTCGAGCCGAATGACATTGTGCTTTTAACGACAGATGGGCTTACCCGCTATGCCGACGCCGACACTATCGCGAGCCTCGTGCTCGCCACATCAGACCTGCAGCAGTCTTGCCAGTCGCTGATTGATATGGCAAAACAGTGCGGCGCCATCGACAACGTGACCTGCCTTCTGCTGCGGTTCAGCGCCGACGAGCCCGCTCCGACCGGGGAACTGGAACTGTAACTCACTGCGTTACTTTTTGGACGCAGTGCAGACCGCTCATGCCGCCGGGCATGAGCAGGCTTGCGCCGGGACCCGAGAATTCGAGACGCACAATGGGCGTATTGCCGGTAACGGTCGTCGACGTATTGGTGAGCCCAACCGGGTAGGCCAGTTTGGGCGGGCTTCCCGCCTCGATCTGGCCCTTTGCGATCAGGTGGAACAGAGCCCAGGGTCCTGAGAACTGCGCAAGCGGAAGCGGGGCGTTGCCGTAGGTCGCAATCAGCTGCGCCTGCGAGCTTTGTCCGGACCATGTGAACTGTTTGGATACATCCGAACCAGACAACTGCTGAGAATCGAGGATCAAGGTTGCCGAGGGTAGGTTCTGCGAGTGCAGGATGTGTGCCGTAAACGTCAGGGTAGGCGACGTTGCGCCAGCAGGGTAGAGTGCGTTTGAAATGCTGGCGGCTTTGTTGAAGAACTGGAGGAAAGCTGAATTCACCTTCTGCGGGGCACCAAAGGCAGGAGAATAAGGCGGCCCCTGGGGCGACACGACAGGCTTAACAGCCTTGTCAAAAAACTGCCACAACACGCCCGAACCGGGCTGAAACACTGCGGAAATTTCGGAAGGGCTCGCTTCCACAGACGCGGCGGGTGAAAACGGAAACTTCGCCAGCACCGGAGCCATGGCGGCACAAAGAGCGCCACCGCTAACCGGCGGTGGCGTCCCGAGGACGTCGGCATTTTTGATCGGCGCTTCAAGCAGGGCGAGGACGGTCTGCTCTATATGCGCCTGGGGGTCGATGTTGAATACCTGGGCAGTCTGGCTGACGGCTCCATGAGCGCTGATCGCGGCGGTGGAAATCGGCTGCACCGAGGGCGGATTGGTGGTGTCTTGGGCGACCTGCATCATCGCGCCCTGTAGAGATACAAGGCTGTTCACGTATGCGGCATTCTTGTCGGTCATCAGCCTTTCGCCGCAGCTCTCAGGTGGCGTCAAAGCATGGGTAGGCTGGAACCCTTTGGAAATGTCCTCGTTCGCCACCGCCGTATTCTGAGAGGCCGTGCAGAATAGCTGAAGCAATGGAGAACTTGGGTTGGACAATATCTGGAGCTTGGCAGCGGCGTCCTTGAAATCGCGCGGGCGATACGATACGACGCGAGCCGATTTCAGGAATGTGCGCCAGGCTGATTCATAGTCTGCGACGTATCGGCTGGCAAGCTGCGGCGTGAGCGTCTTTGGGTCGATGGACGGTGGGGCCTGATCTCCAAGCACCCAGGCTTCGCCGCTGAAGTACTTCTCCGGGTGCAGGATCGCGTCCTGCATGAATGTGAAACCGCCTTTTGTAAAGGCACCCTGCACGATGAACGGCTCGATCACAACAGCCGACGATCCGGGGTACAGCCGGTTGAAGTCAATTGAAGACGCTGCCTTGTTCGCAGCGTTGATCATCTGCTGATAGATCCGCGCGATTCCGCCGAAGCTGGCGAGATAAGTGCGCGCGTGGCTTACGGTTGCCGAAGCTGGATTGATCGAATACGGATTACCCGAGCGAAGCTCATCCGTATAGAAATCAAATTGTAACTGCGCCAGTTGCCTTTGCTCGTCGGTTTCGGGAGGCCGGCCATTCTGCCAGTACTGCATCAGAACTGGTGTCAGAAACTCCTGCGTGCTCTTCTCCGGATTGGTTGTCGTGATCAGATAGGCCTTGAGCGGGTTGTATCCGGCGCTATAGTCGGAGTCGGGCTGAGCCGATGCGGGGAGCGCATTCAGCGCCGCAACCAGGTTGGTCTGCGTGTTTGTCAGCAGGAGCTTCTGGAAGCGATCGAAGTAAATGCGCTTCGCAGCTTCCAGCATCTGATCGCCATGATAGAGTCCCCAGCGGTATGTCATCGGGGGGCCTTGCTGACGGTAGCCTTCCAGCTGCACCAGCGCTGTACGAAGTTGATTGAGAGCTGCAAGATCCTTTGTGGAAGCCAGCATTGTGGGCGGGACCACCTTCGTCGGAAGCGCGTTGGCTGCCGATGCGATCTCGTGCTCCAGCCGGGAATTATTGCCGTAAGAGATGACAAGGCAGATGAGATAGAGCAGAAGTAGCAGGGAAGTGGTCCCAAAAACAAAGCGCCGGAAAACGTGTGTTCTGCCGCTGTGGCTGGTACCCGCGAGCGCACTGCGGTCTCCGAGGACCACCACCGGAAAAAGCTTCGGCAGGAAGCACCACTGCGCCACCTTTTGCGATATCACCTGAGGAGCAGGAGTCGCAGCGATGGCCTGGGCCTGCTCAACGCTGAACATCCGCGTTGCTCCGGCATCGACAGGCGCAGCCTTGGGCGCCTGTGCGGGAGTGCTTACCATCTGCTCGACCATGTGCGCCCGCACGCCCGTGAAGTAGAATCCGCGCAGGTAAGGATTGGCGTTCAGGTGACTGGGGCGCCCGAGCTCGACCAGATAGGATGCGAGGTTGTTGCGCAACTTCTTGAGCTCGCGGGGAAATTCATAGACCGGATCGACGTTCCTCTGGTCTGTCTCCCGCGAGAGCATCTCCAACCGGTATTCAGCTAGCGAGAAGGTCAGCCGGTCCAGGGAGGCGGTGACGTCGGCCATGGCCTTTTCGGCATAGAGCCCGCTTGAGGCTTCATTCCGCGCGAAGGCAATTCCGAGAGGCTGGGATGACTCTTCGGTGCTCAGGTTGCGGACGTACTCGGCGAATTCTGGCACCCGGTCGAGCTTGGTGAAGACGACGTAGACCGGAACCTCGGTGCCGAGCTGCTGTGCAAGGTCCCGCAGCATCTGGTTGGTTGAGCGCGCCGAGGCGAGCACGGCTTCCGATGCGGTCGTGCCGAGGAACTGTTCGCAACTGATACAGACCACAGCGGCGCGAACCGGCGCCTGCGTGCCCATGGCCGAGCGGTAGGCTTTCGGGCGCGTTCTGCGGATCAGCTTTTGCCAAAGCGCGGGGCTCTTGCGGACGGCGTCTCCGGCCTCGACGATTACGGTCTGCTGCGTATACCAGAGATTGAGGATAGGTGTGGCAATTACGTCCTGATCGCGGTAGAGCTGGCCCGCGAGCAGTTCGGGGTCGAGTCCCGATTTGAGGACTGCGGTAGTCTTTGCAGAGTTCGCCTCGCCGAGCAGATAGAGCAAAGGCAGAGAGTCGAGAGACTTTGCGCCAGTGCGCTGTGCCGAGGCTAATCGTTTTTCTGCGTCGCGCAGCAGCGTGTCCATTTCAGTACCGCCGCTGATGTTTCTGGTAGCCGCATCGCGCCGTCTTTGTCTGAAGTACAGCACGAGGATGACGGTAGCCGCGGCCGCGCCAAGGAGAACCAGAAGAATACGCAGGATCAGAAGCGGAGTGCCTTCGATGTGGAGCAGCGGCCCGGCCAGCCAGGCGAGCACAACCGAAAAAAGGAAAATCAAGACAGAAATCAGGATCGAAACCACGGCGGGCTCCTATCGGGCAGTCACACTGGCGTTCTGTATCTCGGAAACTCCTGAACCAAGGGCAAATTCGAAGCCGGCGAAGGCTACCACCGTCAGACCGGCGAGGACGCATGTCGTGATTAGCAGGGCTCGGCTCCAGCTATCCGTAGTGCGCGCTGGTCGCACCTCGGGGGCAGCTGTGGGCGGCACAAGATACGCTGCGCCGCGGATGCGCCGGATCTTCTCCCGCGCCTGCCGCAGCATCTGGTGCAGTTCTCCCGAGTCGCCGAGAGCGTAACGGCCGCGGTACCCCGCCTGCAAGCAGAGACAGTAGATCTCGAGGACGTCGGCAACCTCTGGAGAATCCGGCTGTGTAAGCAGGGTCTGCAATTTGCGGAAGTAGGTCTCTCCTGCATTGTGGTCGCCGAACAGCTCTTCCTGCAGCGACTGCCGCGCCCAGTCGGCAAAGGCCGGACTGCGCAGGTTCAGAACGCTTTCATCCATGAAGGCGACGACGGCAAAAACGGCCATCTGGACGGATTCGCTGGAGTAGCCAAGGGAGCGCCCTTCCTGCATGGCGGCCTGTAATGAGCGCCGCATCTGAGCCCGGAAACTGGCCGAATCTGTGACTTGTTGGCGCTGGAAGCGAACCCGCAGGATGGCAGTCATCACCTCCTGGAAACAATATGCGAGGCTGTTAACGCGAACCGTACTCATCAATTTGCCTCCACGATGACGGTGAGGTCGAACTCGGGCTTCGAGATTTCACCCGGAATATAGACGCCGACTTTTCGGGTCTGCAGAATGTGCTCCCAGCACGGCCCAGTGGTTTCAATGGCGAAGTATTGCATATCCACTTCGGCGCGGATCGCCGTGGGCGGCACCTGCAAATGTCTTAGTGTCATTCCGGGAAGGGCCCGTTTCACCAGTTCGGGCACGAAGCGAGCCGAGCAGACCTTCACGAGCCTGGGCACAAGGTTCAGAAGCTCCGATTCGCCGATTGTCGAGCGCACCCCAAAAACCCATCGCGCGTGGCGGAGACAGCGCTCATCCAGCACATCTGCGCCATAGATGTACGGTTCTATGGGATGGAATTCGAGAGATACCGTGTTCGACGGAACGACTATCTCAAGGTGCTTCCTGATGTGCGCGTCGAGGACGCGGAATGCGGGTCCCGGAGAGCGATGGTCATAGGTGGGAAGCTGGCGGGGATCAGAATCGACGGCAAAGGTGCATAACGCGCCCGCCAGCCTCGACAGCTCGATAAATACGTCTTCCGGATGGGCATGACGGGTGGTACTGAGGTGGTGAAGCGCGGGGATGGTGCTGTGGAGCGCGTGAAGGAACCAATAATTGGCCACGTCGAGAGCGGAGGTGCCGGCCTCGAAGCGGCCCTGGCGCCGCGCGCTGCGCGCGATCGTAGTGCTTTTCTCTCCGATGGTCTCGAGCAGCCGCTTAACGAGCAGCATCAGAGTTTCGCTTGCGCTGAGGCGAAGGCAAGTGGGAATGAAGTCCTCGTCGTAAACGAGGTGACCGCGCCCATCGCGCAGAACATGGGCGATGGGAATCGAAAGCATGTCCGGTGTCAGCTCTGCTTCGGTCACCATGCGGATGTTTTTCTGCCCAAGGTCGACCTCTCGCTCGTCGATGCCGTTGGTCTCGTCTCGCAGCGTTCGCGGCATGCGTGAAAAGCGCGTACCGTTCGCTGCCTCATCCAGGTTGCAGTCGAATCCGTTGTCCCGCCGGCCCGGAACAGCCAGGTAAAGGGGCAGGACGGAATCCGTTGTGGGAAAAACGTCGATGAGGTTGCGAGGCGGCGGAGGCGGATCGGAGTTCGGCAGCTCAAAGGTGAGGCCATCAGGAAAAATGCCCGAGGCGTGCAACAAAGCCGCGTTTCCGTTGCGGATGGCTTTGTGGTCCAGCTCAGCGTGCAGCAATCCCCACGGCTCGTGCCAGAGGCTGGATGCCAGAAATGCGATTGAATCTTCGAAGTAGCGGCTTTGGGTCTGAAAATGGTGAGGGCCCAGGTACATTCCCTCCGACCACACCACACGAGACAGGAATTTCATAGTGACCGAACCATTCGGTGAACCCGATCGTCTAAGCAACTTGCATACGGATGCCGCTGCGAGGGCCGATCGGCGCGCTACCTCAACGAGTTTCTAAACCCCGGATTTGCTGCGGCCAAGTCGTGTGTGCATCGTAGGTTGCCGCCCCTTTACTGTCAAGTAATTGCGATGTAGTCTGAGTCTCCAGAACCACGCGATAGTCTCAGAAGCCACGGTGGCCCGTTATGGACTCGTCCAAGTCTCCATTTGATGATCCGGATCTTTCCGGCAAGAGCGAATCTGCCACCGGCGACCCGTCCAGTGCAACTGCGATTTTTGGAACAATTCAGGGCAAGCCGGCGCCGGAACAGGAAGACGACATCCTGAAGTCGCTCCTGAAGGGCCCAGGTAGTTCACCGGCTATTCCTAGTGAGACGCCGTTGAGTGCGGTAACTCCGCCTGCGACGCCTCAGCCATCCGCACAGACGAGCAGTCCCGGCGGATTCACCGACATATTCCAGTCGTTGCAGAGCTCCGCCGGTGTGACTCCGTCCCCTGAGCCTCCGCGTGCTCCAGCTTCGCCTCTCGGTTCTTCATCAGGCCGCCCGACTGATTTGTCGAGCGTGTTCACCCAGGTCGTTGTGGAGAAGACTACTTTTTCGCCACCGCCTGTACCTTCGCCACCCAAAGGAGGCGAGTTCACGCAGCTTCTGCAGACGATGAGCGCCGCGGCGCAGAAGCCAGAGACGCAGACCGCTCCGCCTGCCGCCGCATCACCCTCTGCCCCGGCGTCCACACCGGGAGCAGTCACCCAGATCTTCAGCTCAGGTTCCTCATCGGCAAGCTCAAATCCGGGCTTTGACCCGCAAGCAACAGCCTCCATTCCCATTTATTCGCCGCCGGCATCCGCGGCTCCGCAACCAGGCAAGCCGGAGGAAGCCAGGCCCGGTGACTTTACCCGGATGTTCCAGTCGTTAACACCACCGAACGAGTCCGCTCCGCCGCCCGCAGCACCAGGATTTCCGCCCCCGCAGCAGTCCGGGCCCGGAGCCTTCACGCAGATGTTTGCTCCCAAGCCACTCGAGAGCACCCCCGCGGAGGATCCGCTGAAGTCGCTCCGGCCGGAGCCGGCTCCCGCGCCACAGTCGAGCACTTTTTCCTTCCAGACGCCCTCGCCACGTCCACCAGAACCGGCTCCGATTGCGCAAGGCGGCTTTACCCAGCTTTTACAGGCGCTGAACAAGGAAGAAACAGCGGCGAAACCGCCTGAGCCATTTATGCCTCCTCCGCCATCTGCCCCCGCTGTTTCCGGCGCGGGCATGGGAGGTTTCACGCAGCTGCTGCAGACTCTTTCGGCTGAGCCTTCTGCCGCTCAACCGGCTCCGCCTCCAGCCAGCGCGCCAGTTCTGCCGCCAGCATCACCACCCGTTTCAGGAGGCGCTGGGGAATTCACGCGCGTGATCTCTGGCTCCCAGCTTCGCGAGTTCCAGGGCCAAAATGTTGGAGGTGGACCTCCGGTTCTTCCTCCGCAGCAGCCTGCTGCCGGCCGACCAGCGATGCCGCCGATGCAATTCCCGCAGGCTCCGGCGTTTCCGGCCGCGCCTCCGATGCCACATATTCCAGCGGCTGCGCCTCAAGCGGCAGCTCCTCAGGCCGCCTTACCGCACTTCCAGGCGCCGGCATTTCAGTTTCCGCCGGCACCGGCGCCGCCCGCGCCACCGCCTCCCGCACCGAGCAAGCTGCAGCAATATCTGCCGCTCATTCTCGTGCTGAATATCTTTGTGCTGCTGGTGATCGTGGTGATCCTTATCTTCGTCCTGCGCCATCACTAGCTGAAGCTAATCCGGGTTTGCGAAGAGGATAACCAACTCCATTTCAGGATTGGGAATTTCCCCGGGGACATATACCCCGAAGTTACGCGCGCGCAGGATGGATTCCCACACCGGTCCGGAGCGTTCAAGGCTGAAGTACTGGTAGCGCAGCTTCACGGGAATGGCGCGCGGCGGCACTGGCACGTGCAGCATCTTGAGCCCGGGGAGTGCCTGGCGGATCAACTGTTCGATATGTGTCGCCGAGCAGGCCTTGGCGAGCAGGGGCGTCTTGGCGATGACGTCGGCGTCGCGCAGATCGGACGAGATCGCCAGGTAGAAGCGCGAATTCTCGAAGTACTTATCCTTGTCGATGGCTGTGGCGTAGATGTTTTCGCGCAAAGGCTTGAGCGGAAGCGCCACAAAGTTACTCGGGACAACCGTGTCCAGCAGTTCAGCGATGATCGCGTCGAGCGCAAGAAAGCAAGTGCCGAGTTTTTCGTGTTCGTATTCCGGCAGGTCGCGGGGCTCCAGCTTTGGCGAAAATGTCGTCAGAGCGCCAGCCAGCCGCAGCATCTCGAGGAACAGCGTTTCCGGGTGCACACGGTTGCTCTGCAGCATGTGGCGCAGCACTGGCAGATGCGAGTTGATGGTGTACAGGAGCCAGAAGTTGGCAACGTCCGAGGCACTGAAATCGGCAAGAGACTGGTTTCGTTGTCGGCGACTGCCAGCAAGCTGGCCGCTCCTTCCCACGAGCGTTTCGATCAGACCGCGCAAAATGCCGGTAAGTAAGTCGTTGCCTTTGAGGTTCAGCATTGGCGGCACATACTTCGGGTCCAACCGATAGCCGCCGGCCTCCGTCCGTTCGATCTCCGCCAAGGGCAGGAGCACGGAGCCCTCGAGATTCTCGCCTTCAGCCAGGATTTGGAGGTTTTTGCGAGCCAGCGATACCGGTTTTTCTATGCCAGTGCTGTTCTCATCGCGCAGCATCTGCAGTTCCGAATAGAAACGCGTGTTGATGCCGGTGCGCTGCAGGCCGACGTTGATGCCTCCGGGACGGTCCTGCGGAATTGCAAGGAAAAAGGTGGAGCGGTTACTCCCGGGAGGGAAACACTCTTCAAGAGTCCGGGAACGGGGAGGGGCGTCAGAGGCTGGGGTGTCGAGCATAAGCCCGTCAGGAAAAACGCCGGAGGCGTGGCTGACGCTCAGCTGGCCCTCGCTCAGCGCGGTTCCGTCGATCTGGAGCGAGGAAAGGCCCCAGTTACGGAAAGCGAGAGCATCAGCCAGAAAGCGCAAGCTCTCCTCGAAGAAGCGGTCTTGTGCCTGCAGGTGCTGCGGCGATAAAAACACGCCCTTCGACCAGACAACGGGTTGCAATTGTCTCATGCGGAGGAATCCCTATCGGGCTCTGAGTATACAGCGGTGCCGCGCGCCGCCGTGCGCGAACCGTCTAGGGGCTAACTGAATGGAACCGAGCATTCCTTAGTAACGTGGGTGGCTTGACATGCACCATACGGGAGTTAATAATTGGCGCGCTCTCTCTGCCGGTTTTGAGCGGCCTCGAAAGCCCACGACTGCAAATTAACGTGTTCATAGAAAAGGGCCATAGAGTTGAGAGGCTGGCGACTACTCCTCTTCAGATCGAGTGGTTAAATTAATTCCTGAGCGGCCGGTTCTCTACGCGCCGCCAGTCCGAGGACATGGACTATGGCTAGAGAAAGTACACAGCACAAACTGGATCGCGTGCGCTCGCCGCGTGTGCATATTACCTACGACGTCGAAATTGGCGATGCGATTGAGCTGAAAGAACTGCCTTTTGTGATGGGAGTGCTTGGAGACCTGACCGGGCAACCGGAACAGCCTCTAGCGGCCCTCAAGGACCGCAAGTTTGTCGAGATCAATCCCGACAACTTCGATACCGTTCTGAAGGGTATGCAGCCTCACTTGGCCTTCTCCGTGCCAAACAAGCTGAGCGACGATCCCGATGCCGGACAGATCAGCGTCAACCTGAAGTTCGAAAGTCTCGACGATTTTTCACCGGAGAACGTAGCCAAGCAGGTTGGCCCCCTCAAGGAGCTTTTCGACCTGCGCACGCGCTTGTCCGACTTGCGCGGCAGCCTGCAGGGCAACGACAAACTCGATGAGGCGCTGTTTGAAGCGGTCTCCAACACGGAGACGCGCGAGAAGCTTCGCGCCGAGCTGGGCAAAAACGGAGGTGGAGAATGAGCACTAGCAAGGCGCCGGCTTCCGTCGCCAGCCAGACGGTCGACCAGGCGGCGGAACAGACTCTGCTCGAGCAGATCGTCGCGCAGGGCCGCTTCAATCGCGATGCGGCCACACTTGAGCGCGGCCGCGACATGGTCAAGGAGTTTGTCAGCCAGGTTCTCCAGGGTCATATGACCCTGACTCGCGATGCGGAAGCCACGATCCAGGCTCGTATCGCGCAGATCGACCGCCTGATTTCGCTTCAGCTCAACGAGATCCTGCATTATGCGGCGTTCCAGAAGCTGGAGTCGACATGGCGTGGGATCAAGTACCTGATCGATCAGTCGGAAACGAGCGACATGCTGAAGATCAAGGTGCTCAATGTCTCCAAGCGTGAGTTACTCAAGGATCTGCAGCGCGCCCCCGAGTTTGATCAGAGCGCCCTGTTCAAGAAAGTCTATGAAGAGGAATTCGGCGTCTTCGGCGGAGCGCCTTTCGCTGCACTAGTGGGCGACTACGAATTCGGCCGCCATCCCGAGGACGTTGAACTCTTGGAGCGGGTTTCGCAGGTAGCTGCTGCAGCCCATGCCCCGTTCATGTCGGCCGCTTCGGCTGACTTGCTCAACCTGACCAGCTATACCCAGCTCGGAGCTCCGCGCGACGTCGGCAAGATCTTCGATTCGACCGAATACGCCAAGTGGAAGTCCTTTCGCCAGTCGGAGGATTCGCGCTACGTAGCTCTTACGCTGCCGCACATCCTCATGCGCCTGCCTTATGGCAAGGACACCAAGCAGGTGGATGCCTTCGACTACGAGGAGGCTGTCGACGGCAGCGACCACTCGAAATACCTGTGGGGCAATGCCGCCTACGGTCTGGGCGCCCGGCTCACAAATTCCTTCGCACGGTATGGCTGGTGCGCAGCTATTCGCGGCGTGGAGGGCGGTGGTCTTGTCGAGGGCCTGCCGGCTCATACATTCCGCACCGACGAGGGCGACATCGCCCTCAAGTGTCCGACCGAGGTGGCGATCACTGACCGTCGCGAAAAGGAGCTCGCTGACCAGGGCTTGGTTCCGCTGGTGCACTGCAAGGGAACGGACTACGCGGCTTTCTTCAGTGTGCAGACGGCGAACAAGCCGAAGCTATACGACAAAGACGCGGCAAATGCCAATGCACGTCTCTCGGCACAGTTGCCCTACATGCTCGCTATGTGTCGTTTTGCGCATTACCTAAAGGCGATGATGCGGGACAAGATCGGCAGCTTCATGACGCGGCAGGATTGTGAGAAGTTTCTTAACCAATGGATCAGCAACTACGTTTGCGCGGATGACAACGCCACCCAGGCTGCAAAGGCCAAACTGCCTTTGAGGGAAGCGGCCATCCAGGTCTCCGAAGTACCCGGCAAGCCTGGCGCGTACCGCGCAGTTGCGTTTCTGAAGCCGCATTTCCAACTCGACGAGCTCTCCGTGTCGCTCCGCCTGGTGGCCGATTTGCCGGCATCGGCGCGGAAGTAGGATAGCCAGAATAGTCGCCGGATGGTCGCCCCCCTGACTACGGCATGAAAGATCAGCAGTGCGTTGCCTAACCACGTAAGAGAGGAGCCAAGATATGGCGGTAGATTATTTTCTGAAGCTGTCTGATGGGATTCAAGGCGAATCTTCGGACTCAAACCACAAAGATGAAATACAGATCATGAGCTGGAGCTGGGGAGCTTCCCAAGTGTCCTCGGTTGCTGGTACGGGTGGATCCGGCGCGGGAAAGGCCGACCTGAGTGACTTCAGCATCATGACTTATTTCGACAAGGCTACGCCGAAGTTCTTCAAGTCGATTGGCCTGGGCACTCACATCAAGACGGGTACGATGAGCGCGATCAAGTCCGGTGCCGATGGTAAGCCCTACCTGAAGGTTGACTTCAAAGAACTCTTCGTCAGCAGCCTGCAGATTTCGGGCTCCAGCGAGATTCCAACCGTAAGCCTTTCGTTCACTTACAACGAGATCAAGATTGACTACTCGGTTCAGGACGAGAACGGCAATCTCAAGAGCACCGGCCCGATCACCTACAACACGAAGGAAAACAAGCTCACGTAAGGCGACTGCTCATGGACCCGCTTTCGCTTTATCGCGCCGGCCAGCTCCAGCCTGCAATCGACGCGCTTGGTGACGAGTTGAAAAAGCAACCACTCGACACCAGGCGCCGTACTTTTTTGTTTGAGCTGCTTTGTTTTGCCGGCGAGTACGATCGCGCCAGCAAACAGCTGGACATTCTCTCGGATTCAAGCCCCGAAGCCGCTTCCGGGGCCATGCTTTATCGCGCCGCGCTGCACGCCGAACGAACCAGGCAGGAGATGTTCGCCAAGGACGAGCTGCCGCTTGGGACCACTCGTCCATCGCCGGCAGGCCAATGGAACGGGGCCGACTTCGCCGAGTTCTCCGATGCAGATCCGCGCATCGGGGCGCATCTCGAGGCGTTCATCGCCGGCAGCTATACGTGGATTCCATTTGCATACGTCGAGTCGATCGAAGTGGAACCTCCCAAACGTCTGCGCGATCTCCTCTGGATGCCGGCCATCCTGCACACTACCTCGGATTTTCGCCTGCAGGATCTGGGCGAGGTCCTGCTGCCCGTGGTCTCGCCGCTTTCCTGGAAGCACACGGACGACGCAGTTCGTCTTGGCCGCGCCACCGTCTGGGAGGACGATCCGAAATACGGACAAGTCCCTCTTGGCCAAAAATTGCTGTTGTGCGGAGATGAAGAGGAGCCGTTTCTCCAACTGCGGAACCTGACCTTCCATCACGCCGGGGAGACCGCCGAAAGTGCCACTACGTGATGACCTGCTGAATCCGATTCCTGGTGAAAATCCTTCGGGCGTCAGCCTGCGATACGAGCGCATCTACGATCAGATCAAAGAGGCGCGGACTGAAGACGACGATAGGCTCCCGACTGGAGACTGGCAGCATTCAGCCAAGCGCGCCGACTTCGCTCTGGTCATCAAGCTTGCCGGCGAGGCTCTTGCGACAAAGAGTAAGGACCTGCAACTTGCCGCCTGGCTAACCGAAGCTCACGTAAAACGCGAAGGCATTGGCGTGATTGCGCCCTGCTTCAAGCTGATACAGGATCTGCAGGAGCAGTTCTGGGACACTCTGTATCCCGAGATCGAGGACGGCGACGTTGGTATGCGCGCCGTTCCCATCGAGTGGGCAGCGAACCGCGTCGCTGAGATCCTCCGCGAGTCTCCCATCACTCGCGACCGCCTCAATTCCTACCAATACAAAGAGTCTCGTGCCGTCGGTTACGAGGCCGACATCGAATACAACGATGCCAAACGCGCGGCGCGCGAGCAGGCGATCAAAGATGGCAAGGTTACCGGCGAGGACTTCGACAAAGCATTCGCCGCGACGCCGAAGGCGTTTTATGTCGGCCTGCATGACTCTCTGCAGTCCACGCGAACAACGCTCGAATCGTTGCAGGAGTTCTGTGAGCAGAAGTATGGGAGCGAAGGACCTGCTTTCGGCACCCTGCGAACTTCGATCGACGAAGTCGGTCAGGTAGTGAACAGCCTGCTTGCTGAAAAGAGAAAAACGGAGCCGGATCCGGTGGAAGAAACAGCTGAAGCCCAGGAACAAGGTGCGGATAGCGAAGAAGGCGCTGATCCGGCGGCTACCGATAGGAAAAGAGCCAAACCCGTTCTCGCCTTCGCCCTGAAAAACAGGGACATGCTTTCACCCAAGCCAACCGACTGGGAGGATGCTGTCAACCGCATTCGCGAATGCGCTCTATTCATTCAGGAGGAGCGGCCGGCGAGCCCCACAGCGTACCTGCTGCAAGCCGTTGTGCAGCTGGGAGAAATGAGCGAGCAGGATGACCTCGCCCGCGAGATGATCCGCCAGGGACAGCTGCCGCAGGCAATCCAACTGCTGCTTCGCGATGCCGCGCAGCAATCCAACGGACGTGCCCGCTTTCAGCGCCGTCTGCATATCGCCCAGTTATGTATCGATGCGGGCGAGAAGAGGGTCGCACATCTGGTTCTGGAAGAGTTGGTCAAGGAAATTGACGACCGCAAGCTGGAGGAATGGGAGGGGGGAGAAATAATCGCACAGCCCCTGGCACTGCTTCTAAAGTGTATCGATCCCGACGACACGAGCAGAAGGGAAGAGCTGTTCTCGCGTCTTTGCCGTATCGACCCTCTCGCGGCATTGAATGTTTCGCATTAGTCTGATCCACGGTCCAGGAGTCCGCAGGCTTGGCGCGTTCCACGACAGAAACGCTGGTGACACAATCCGTTCTCGATCGGCTGATGACGCTTGAGGAATGGCCAGCCACCCGATCGCAGTCGGTGCGCTATTTCAAAGACGCCCTCAAGCGCGATCTGGAATGGTTGCTCAATACGCGCCAGCCGCCCATACCGGAGCTGACTGAATACCCGCTCGCGCGGAATTCAATTATCAACTTCGGGCTCCCGGATATCACCTCGCTCGGTCTGTCCTCTGCGTCAGATCATGGCCGCCTGCGCAAGGCCATTGAAATATGCCTGCGCAACTTCGAGCCGCGCCTGATGGACGTGCGCGTGACCCTCGAGGGCGCGGATACCGCAGATCGCCGGCTTCGTTTCCACATTGAGGGAAGCATGAAGCTCGATCCCGCGCCTGAAGAGGTATCGTTCGATACTGTTCTCGAGCTGACTAGCGGCGAGTACAAGGTGAAATAACCGATGCGCGAAGAACTGCTCGAGTATTACGAACGTGAGCTCGCACATCTTCGCCAGCTTGGCGCGCAGTTTGCGGAAAAATATCCGCGCGTCGCAAGCCGGCTCCTGCTCGAGCAGGACCGCTGCGACGATCCGCACGTCGAGCGCTTGCTCGAAGCATTCGCATTTATGGCGGCGCGCGTACACCTGCGCGTGGATGACGATTTCCCTGAGGTCACTTCGGCGTTGCTCGGCATCGTCTATCCGTACTATCTGCGGCCCATACCGTCGATGACGATTGTCGAGTGTGAGCTCGATCCGGAGCAGGGAAAGCAGACTGCGGGGTTCCGTCTCCCAGCGAAGACGCAGCTGACAACAAAGCGGACCGTTGACGGTTTGCCGTGCCGGTTCCAGACGGCGTACCCGGTCGAACTCTGGCCGCTTTCTGTAAGTGAATGCGAGTGGCGCTTGCCAGAGCGACTTGCCGATCCGGTCCGTGTGCCTGGGGCCGCGGGAGTTATCCGCGCGCGTCTTCAGTGCGCCCGCGACGTTTCGTTCAACCAGTTCCGGGTCGGCAATCTGATGTTTCATCTCACCGGCGAAACCAACGTGGTGCACACGCTCTACGAACTGCTCTGCCGCAACTGTATTTCCGTTCTTGTGCGCAATCCCCAGCAGCGGAGCAGCAAGGTCATAAGCATTCCGGCCACGAAACTGCGCGCCGTGGGTTTTGAGGAAGATGAATCTCTGCTGCCTTTTCCCAGGCGGTCTTTCGATGGGTATCGGTTGCTGCAGGAATACTTCACCTTCTCGGAGAAGTTTCTCTTCTTTGAACTCGGAGGGCTCGAGGCCATCGCCGAGGCCGGCTGCACCGACCAGGCGGAAATACTTTTCTGCTTCTCGCGCTTCGACCGCGCGGAGCGAGCTCAGGATCTGGAGATCGGTGTGTCGGCCCGCACGCTGCGCCTGGGTTGTACGCCGGTCATCAATCTATTCTCGCATGTGGCCGAGCCTATTCTCGTTACGCATACCAAGCACGAATATCAGGTGATTCCAGATGTGCGCCACCAGGAAACAACAGAGATCTTTTCGATCGACGAGGTGATGGCATCGAATACCACGCGTCGCGAAAGTATTCCGATCGATCCTCTTTACTCGTATCGTTTCCAGGCCCGCAGGGAATCGAATCGGGCATACTGGCACGCGGTGCGACGCATGAATGTGCTTGGCGAGCGCGAACCTTCGACCATGCATCTTGCCCTGGTGGATGTTGACGGCATCATGACCGAGCCCGATGCCGAAGTGCTTACGGTGCGTTGTTCCTGTTCGAATTTCGATCTTCCGTCACGTTTGCCGTTTGGCCTCGAGGAAGGAGACTTCGCGGCAGAGGACTATCCGGTCGTCAAGCAAATCACCGCACTGCGAAGGCCGACGCCGACTTATGACCCGCCAACCGCCAAGGGCCAACTCTGGCGACTAGTCTCGCAACTCTCACTCAACTATCTCTCGCTTGTGGAA
The DNA here is from genome assembly GCA_963724375.1 of uncultured Acidobacteriaceae bacterium. Taxonomy (GTDB): domain Bacteria; phylum Acidobacteriota; class Terriglobia; order Terriglobales; family Acidobacteriaceae; genus Silvibacterium. The sequence goes on along the minus strand of CAVRUM010000007.1, from coordinate 221,453 downwards.
GAAGGACTGACGGCGCTGCAGGAAATCCTGCGGCTGCATAACTTCACCGATTCGTCCTATCTCGAAAACCAGATTGGCGGCATTGTCGGCCTCATTTCGAGGCCGCATTTTGCGATCATGCAATCGGTGTATGGAAACGTGCCCGCCCGCGGCACGCGGGTCGAGCTTCAGTTTGACGAGCGTCAGTTCGTTGGCGGCGGCGTGTACCTTTTCGCGAATGTGCTGGACCGGTTTCTTGGCTCCTACACATCCATTAACAGTTTTTGCCAACTTGCAGCGCGGACAAGCCAGCGAAAGGAGATGCTGGGCGAATGGACACCCAAAGCCGGCAGCAAGCCGCTGGTATAAGCGCCGAGGCGGGCGGGAAAGCGCGCATCGATCCCCGATTTGAATCGATCCGTGCAATGCTCGAGCGCGAACCGTACACGGTTCAGTTCTTCCAGGCCGTGAGGCTTCTCGAGCGTCTATACCCGGAGCGCAACCCCGTCGGCCTCTTCGTCTCGCCTTCATCCGAGGTTGTGCAGTTCTCGTCCGTGCCGACGCTGTCTTTTCCGGCAAGCGAGATCCAGGATCTCCAGTGGGCCAATAGCGGCCAGCCGAGACTCTTCGTCAACTTCATGGGGCTCTCCGCGGCCGTTGGCGTTTTGCCCCACGCGTATACGGAATTTCTCCTGGAGCGAGTTCGCGCCAAGGACCGGGGGCCCGGCGACTTCTTCGACATCTTCAACCATCGCATCATCGCCCTCTTTTACCGCGGCTGGCAGAAGTACCGTTTCTACATCGCATACGAGCGGACCGGAGCAAGCGACGACGTCATCAGCGCCAGGCTTCTCGACCTGATCGGCCTGGGAACCAAAGATTTGATCCATCGCATGGACATAGAGGACGAGGCTTGCCTTTACTATGCGGGGCTTCTTTCGGCGCGGCGTCCCACCGCACAAGGGCTTAAGCAGCTACTGGAGGATTACTTCAGCGTGCCGGTCTCGATCGAACAATTCACCGGTACCTGGAATCGTCTGCCGCCCGGGAATCTCACCTTTCTGCGCGATGCCGGAGCCTTTTGTGAACGCCTTGGCATGGGAACAATTGTCGGCGATGAAGTGTGGGACCAGCACGGCACGGTGACCATTCGCCTCGGTCCGATGAACTTCGACCGCTACCGGGAATTTCTGCCCGGCGCCACCGCTTGCCGGGAGCTGCACGCATGGTTGCGTATCTATGCCAACCGCGAATTCGACTTCATCATCCAACTCGTGCTGGAAAGAGAGGAGACACCCGGCGCGGCTATTGGCGCGGAAGGATCGTATGCGCCGCGGCTTGGGTTGGTGAGCTGGGTAAAGAACCGGCCTTTGCAACGCGATCCGGACGAGGCAACCTACCGGTTGTCCTAAGCCCGAAGCAGTTATACCCACGGGAGCAACACCATGAGCCTGAACCTTAAATCGCTGATCGGCAAACTGAATGACACCACCCGGAGCGCTCTCGAAGCTGCGGCCGGTCTGTGCGTATCGCGAACGCATTATGACATCGAGATCGAGCACTACCTGTTGAAGGCGATCGACAGCTCCGATAACGACATCGCGTTTATTTTGAAGCAATACGGCGTTGACAAATCGCGGCTGACGACGGAACTGTATCGCAGCCTCGACCGCCTGAAGACGGGCAATGCGCGCAGTCCTGCCTTCAGCCCGTACCTTGTGAAGATGCTGACCGAGGCTTGGACCATCGCTACCATCGAGTACGATGCGCGGCAGATCCGCACCGGCTTTACCCTGCTTGCACTTCTGTCGAACGATGAGCTTTCGCGCATAATGCGCGACGTGAGCAAGGAGCTGCAACTGATTCCGCCCGAAGCGCTGCGCAGCGAATTCTTCAATGTGACGGCGAAATCGAAGGAAGAGTCGGAGCCGTTCGCTCCCGCGGCCGGGGCACCGGGCGCAGATGAGGCTCCCCGGCCGGCGGGCTCCGGGAAGACACCTCATCTGGACCAGTACACGGTCAACCTCACCGCGAACGCCAAGGCCGGCAAGATTGACGCGGTGTTGGGCCGCGATTCAGAAATCCGCCAGGTTGTCGATATCCTGATGCGGCGCCGCCAGAACAACCCCATCCTTACCGGCGAAGCAGGGGTAGGCAAGACCGCCGTAGTTGAGGGCTTCGCGCTCCGATTGGCGAATGGCGACGTGCCACCATCGCTGCGCAGCGTTCAGCTCCACAGCCTCGACCTCGCTTTACTGCAGGCCGGCGCGGGCGTGAAAGGCGAATTCGAGAACCGGCTAAAGGGTCTCATCAATGAAGTGAAGTCCTCACCGCATCCCATCATTCTTTTCATCGACGAAGCCCACACTATGATCGGCGCTGGCGGTCAGGCAGGCCAGAACGATGCGGCTAATCTGCTCAAGCCTGCGCTGGCACGGGGCGAATTGCGTACCATCGCGGCGACGACATGGTCGGAATACAAGAAATTCTTCGAAAAGGATGCGGCACTGGCGCGGCGCTTCCAGGTGGTAAAGGTAGAGGAGCCGAGCGAGGACCAGTGCGCGACGATGTTGCGCGGCATAGTCTCCGCGCTCGAGAAGCACCACGACCTGCGCGTCCTCGACGAGGCTGTGACATCGACTGTGAGGCTTTCGCACCGCTATCTCGCGGGACGCCAGTTGCCCGACAAGGCTGTCAGCGTCCTCGATACCGCTTGCGCCCGGCTCTCGCTCGGCCAGAACACCATTCCTCCGGCGGTGGAAGACGCGACGCGCACGATCGACGACCTCAAGGTGCAAAAGCAGATCCTCGAGCGTGAGACTACTGTGGGCGCGGACCACACCGAGCGGCTGGCGGCAATCGGCCAAAAACTTGCCACGACCGAGGCTGACCTGGCGAAGCTGAATACGCAGTGGGAACAGGAAGTCGACTTGGTTAAGCGCATTCGCGCCATGCGAGCCGCACTCGAGTCCGGCGAGGAGACCGTCAAGGCAGAGGGTGACGGCGCAGGCGAAGTGAAGCCGTCCGTCGAAGCACTGGAGACCCTCGAAGATGAGCTCGCCAGGGTTCAGGGAGAGAATCCGCTGATGCATGTTTGCGTCGACGAGCGCATTGTCGGTGAAGTCGTTTCAGCGTGGACTGGCATTCCGTTAGGAAAGATGGTGAAGGACGAGATCCAATCCGTGCTTGAACTCGACAGTCACCTGCGTAAACGCGTCATCGGCCAGGACCACGCGCTCTCCGCCATCGCCCAGCGCATCATCACCTCGCGCGCTCGCCTCGATGATCCCGGCAAACCTGTCGGTGTCTTTATGCTGGTGGGCCCAAGCGGTGTCGGAAAGACGGAAACAGCCCTCGCGCTCTCCGACCTGCTCTACGGCGGCGAGCGCAACCTCATCGCCATCAACATGTCGGAATTCCAGGAAGCGCACACTGTCTCTACGCTGAAGGGCTCGCCTCCGGGATATGTCGGCTATGGCGAAGGCGGCGTTTTAACCGAGGCAGTCCGTCGTCGCCCATACTCTGTCGTGCTCCTTGATGAAGTTGAGAAGGCTCATCCCGACGTTCTCGAGCTCTTTTACCAGGTCTTCGACAAGGGCAACCTTGAAGACGGTGAAGGCCGCTCCATCGACTTCAAGAACACGATCATTATTCTCACCAGCAACGCCGCTACTGACACGCTGATGAAGCTGACCGCCGACAAGGAGACGACACCCGACAGCGAAGGCCTGGTGCTCGCCATCAAGCCTGAGCTGAACAAGATCTTCAAGCCGGCCTTTCTTGGACGCATGATCATCGTTCCGTATTTCCCTGTTCGCGACGAGGCTCTTAAACAAATCATCAGGCTGAAGATTGGGAAGATTCAGCGCCGCCTGAGGGAGAACCACAAGATCGCGCTGGACTACGACGACTCCGTGCTGGAAGAAGTCGCGAAGAGATGCACCGAGGTCGAAAGCGGCGCGCGAAACGTAGACAACATCCTTACGAACACGATGCTGCCTGAAATTTCCCGCCAGGTGCTTGCGCGCATGGCCGACGAGACGCCAGGCGAGCGAATTCAGGTCGGCGTATCGGCAGAGGGTAGCTTCACCTATGATTGGTAGTCGCGGTTTGCTGCTACACAAATGCGCGACCCTGAAACCCTAACGGCCGCGTATTCACAACAAGAAAGTTCCGGCAGGCCAGTATGGGCGCATTCAAACAAGACGACAGAATCCTCACCTTCACCAGTCCTCTGGGCAAGGACGTGCTTCTGCCGGAACATCTCGCCGGCATGGAAGGCATCTCCGAGCTCTTCTTCTACCATCTGGATGCTCTTGCCACGACCGATACGAAGGTCGACGCCAAGAAAATCGTCGGGCAAAAGGTCACCGTCGCTATCCAGGCCAACGACAGCGGCACCATGCGTTACATCAATGGCTTCGTCTCCGGCTTTGAAATGAATGGCGGTGATGAGGAATTCAACAACTACCGCGTCTACATCGTTCCCAGCATCTGGGCCCTCACGCTGAACAAAAATACACGCGTCTTTCAGGATAAGACGGTGATCGACGTCATCAAGGAGGTGCTTTCGACATACAGCATCAGCCCTGCCGATGAGACGTCGAACACCTATACCAAGATGGAGTACTGCACCCAGTATCGTGAGACCGACTTCGCCTTCATCTCGCGTCTCATGGAGCAGCACGGCATCCTCTATTACTTCAAGCACAGCGAAGACGATCACACTTTTACGCTTCAGGATGTCTCATCCAAGCTGAACGCCTGCCTCATCCAGAGCAAGTTCCGTTACGCACCACAGGGCGATCGCACCGAGGGCTTCTACGACTTTGTAGTGACAGAATTTCACTCGCGAACCAGCATGGTCACGGGCACCTATTCCGCCTGGGACTTCGGCTTCGTCCCGTACAACGTGTTTACAGACAAGCAGACGACCCGCGGTCCGCTGGGGCAGAACAACAACGAGGATTACGACTACGCAAACAGTGCGGCGGCATATCTCAAGAAGATTCCCTCGCAATCGACCATTCCTGACCTGGTGAAGTTCTTCAACACAATGCGTTATCAGTCCGGCGATGCGGCTTCCGTTCATGTCGAAGGGGAATCGAACGCAATTTGTCTTCAGACCGGTTACAATTTTGAGCTCTCGAAGCATCCGCAGGCGAGCCTCAACGACAAGTATCTGGCCGTACACATCGAGCACAACGTCCGCCAGATGCCCTCCTACCGGTCGAAAAATCAGAATACCGGCGAGCCTTACGGGAACACCTTCACCGCAATTCCGTTTTCCATCCCATACCGCCCGCCATTCAAAACGCCCAAGCCTGTAGTCAACGGCATGCACACCGGCAAGGTCGTCGTGAACTCCGGCGAAGACTCTCACATGGATAAGTACGGCCGCGTAAATGTGCAGTTCTGGTGGGACCGCCAGCGCAAGCCGAACACACCGGACAACACATGGCTGCGGGTTGCCCAACCTTGGGCTGGGAAGGGATGGGGCACCTACTTCTGGCCGCGCATCGACGACGAAGTGCTCATCGACTTTATTGAGGGCGACCCCGATCAGCCAATTGTTGTCGGCTCCCTCTACAACGGCGTCAACATGCCCAAGTACGATCCGGCGGGCCAGTACACGCTTTCCGGCATTCTTACCCGCAGCTCGAAAAACGGCGGAGCCGACAACGCCAACGAGCTTCGCTTCGAAGATCTGAAGGGTAAAGAGCAGATCTTCATGAACGCCGAGCGCGACTACGATCTGCACGTGGAGCACGACCACCACACACTCATCGGCAATGAGCAGCACGAAAAGATCACCTCGAATCACTTTATGGAAGTCGATGGTGACGCTCACTTGCTTGTTAAAGGAAAGCAAACAGAAGAAGTCGACGGTGATGTTAACCAGACTTTTAAGGGCAACCAGGTAGTCAAGATTTCTGCTGACCATCAGGAAGACATCGGCGCCAACTTCACTGTGAAGGTTGGCGCGAATTCGAACCTGAGTGTTGGCGCTAATCACGCCGAAAACGTTGGCGCGATGTATTCACTCAGTGTTGGCGCGAATGAAGACCATAAGATCGGGGCAATCTACAACATTGACGCGGGCGCGATGATCAACATAAAAGCCGGGGCCACGATAGCCATTGATGCTCCTATGGGTGTGAGCCTGAGTTGCAGCGGCAATTTTGTCTTCATTAGCCCCGCAGGAGTAATGATCCAGGGCCTTTTGGTCAACATCAACAGCGGTGGCTCATCTCTCCCGGCCAACTCGGCCAACCCGCAATCTCCACAGAGCCCCAATGCGCCAGGCGCTCCTACGGCTCCGCAGTTCCCGGGAGACAAACCGCCATCACAGGCGGCCAGCGATCAGGGCGGTGCCGGGGCCACATCTCCGAACATCGTTGCCGGAAGCACCTCGTCATCCTCGCCGTCTACGCCTTCAACTCCACCACCCTCGGGCCCCGCAGGCGCAGTCGGAGGAGTTGCCAATCAGGGCGAACAGGCGGCGCAGCAAGCAACACAACAGGCAGCCCAGGCGGCGCAGCAAGCTGCGAATGAGGCCCAGCAGGCGGCCGGCCAGGCCCAGCAGGCTGCGCAAGCGGCGCAGCAACAGGCCCAGCAGGCCGTCAACCAGGTCACGCAGGAGGCCCGGCAGACCTACCAGCAAGCTCAGCAAGCCGTACAGCAAGCGCAGCAGGCAGTAAGTCAGGCTGCGGCACAGGGCCAGCAAGCCGCCCAGCAGGCGCTCAATCAGGCTCAACAGCAGGCTCAGCAAGCCGCGCAACAGGCGGCGCAGGCGGTTCAGCAGGCACAACAGCAGGCACAACAGGTCGAGCAGCAGGCTCAGCAGTCGGCTCAACAGGCGCAGCAACAAGCACAGCAAGCCGAGCAGCAGGCGCAACAGGCTGCGCAGGCGGCCGAGAAGCAGGGACAGCAGGCGGCTCAGCAGGCGGAGCAACAAGCACAGCAAGCCGCTCAACAAGCGCAACAGGCCGCCAAACAGGCGCAGCAACAGGCCCAGGGCGCGGCCTCGCAGGTCCAACAAGCCGCCAAAGGAGCTCAGCAGCAGGCCCAGCAAGCGGCCCAGCAGGCCCAGCAGTCAGCCCAGCAGGCCATCGGTCAGGCAATGAAAGGGTTCTAACCAGCTATGGGGATGCCGGCCGCGACCATCACCAGCCTCACCGCGCATGGCGGCACTGTCGTGGTTGGTTTCCCCACCGTGATCATCAACTTCATGCCTGCCTCGCGCATAGGCGACATGCATGTCTGCCCCATGGTCACCGGAGTCGTCCCGCACGTGGGCGGCCCCTTCATTCTTGGCTCGATGACCGTCCTCACGGGATTCATGCCGCAATCCCGGGTCACTGATCAGCTCGTCTGCGTCGGCCCACCCGATGTTTGCGTCATGGGAGCTATGACTGTCCTCGTCGGTATGGCAGGCGCTGGCGGCGCGGGCGCAGCGGCGGCAGGTGCCGCAGCTATGGGAGTGCCTGTTCCCATGGTTGCCCCCTCCGCTCCACCCGGGACCCCGCAGTCGGTCATGCAGTACGACGGCACCATTAACACCTCAACCCAGGCGCCGAGCCTTCCTCCCATTCCATTGACCCAGAAAGGATGGCCCGACCTATCTCCGGAAAACACCGCCACCTTCCAAAGCGTGGCTCCGGTAACCCTTCCCCAGGGAACACAGCTCTTTGCAGCCGCAGATTCACAAAGTGATGCGACTCCCAACTTCTGGTCGACGGTCCCTCCGCAGGTCACCGATCCCACTAAAGACGTAATGAAGGTGCTTACGGTGACCGATCCCGCAGGAATGCAAGCGTGGGCCGGCCAGGCCGCTTCGAACGCATCGCAGACTCTTGCTCAATCCCAGCAGATCATGCAGCAGGCCGCGAGTCAGGCGGCGCAACAGGCGCAGCAGGCCGCCGCGCAGGCGCAGCAGAATTTTGATCAGGCAAAGCAGCAGGCCCAACAACAAGTGCAGGCGGCGCAGGCCGCTGTTCAGCAAGCTCAGCAGCAAGTGAATCAGGCAACGGCAGAGGGAAAAGCCGCAGCGCAGCAGGCGCTCAACCAGGCACAACAACAGGCCCAGCAGGTTGAGCAGCAGGCCCAGCAGCAGGTCCAGCAGGCTAAACAACAGGCGGAACAATCGGCCCAGCAAGCTGCCATCCAGGCACAGAAGACTGTGCTGCTGGCCCAGCAACAGGCTCAGCAGGCCAGAGGACAGGCCCAGCAGACAGCGCAACAGGGTACCCAGGTCTGTACCTCCGCCGCCTCAGCAGCGGGGCAAGCCATCCAGAACTTTGCCGCGCCGAAAGCTGGCTGAGGCCCAGAGACTGACCATGACGGGCGCGCCACCCATCCCGCAGGTGATTCCTCAGTCGGCAGCCGACCGCTACCTGGCTACGCTGACCGACCTCGTCTTCCTCGCCCACCAGGCCATCGCCGTGAGTGCCTCGCCGCAAGCCGGAGTCTGGCGGCAAAAGCTTGTGCCTCTTCTCGAAACGCGTCTCTTTGCCGCGAAGACCGCTATGACCCACCTTGCCATCGGCGATGAAAATCCGCTGCTCGCCCACGCCTTGCAGTCTCGTTTTCTCGCTCGCGATATGGACGGTTATTCATTCGATTTTGCCGGGGAAGAATTTGCCGCGCAGTTAAAGGAGAAACAGCAGTTGGTTGTTTTCGCAGCCTGGCAGGTCTGCCACTCTGCCGGAGCGGTTTGAATCCATCGTGCCGATCTATGAGTGATCCCGGATATCCCGTGAACCAGGCCGGCGCCGCACGCATCGGCCGCTGGGTCATTCCCGCCATTCCCTTCGGGTGGAAGTGGGTTGAGGGCTTCGGCATCCAGCGCAGTGGGGAGAACCTCGTTCCAAGCAACGTCTATCTGGTCGAAGATGAATTACTTGCAGGCGATCAGCTCGTCCTTTACATTCAGGCCCAGATCGTGGTGATGAAAAGAACTTTCAAGGAACCCGTGATCGCGGGCCCAGCCCCCTCGCAATTTCCCGGGGCGCAGGACTGCGCAATGCTCATGCTGAAGCATCAGCCCATGAACCAGATGTCTGTGATTCAGGTGCAGCACTACATGCGCAACGACAACTGGATCGGAATCGTTACCCTGACGACTCTCGAAACGGAGTTGCTGAAGGTCAGGCCGGACTTCGAGCAGTTTCTTAAGTTGCTACGCATCGCGCAGCCTCAGCAGCAATAGCCTAGAGCCGCTCGGGGCAAGGGCCGAATTGTTTGAGTGCGCTCTCAACATCGGCGACTTTCTTCGAGCGAAACGTCTCCTCAGACCATTTCTCCACCTCGGGAGAGGCGTCCGTCTCCACTTCCTGGTAAACACAGCTCAGCAGGCGGTCGATCGGCTCCTCGACCCAGGTATTGCCTTGCCCATGCACCCGCGTCGCGCCCTTTTCCCATCCACGCGGAGTCAGATGCCATTCGGTCCACTCTTTTCTAGCCGCCATAGTTAGTTCTCCAGGGTAGCCCCGATTGAATTTCCGACACGCCATTTGTACGCCATATCGCCATGGCAGACAATGTACTCATGATCCTGGAGACTTTTCCCGTAGGTCCGTTGCAGTGCAACTGTACGATTCTTGGCGACGAGCAAAGCCATGAGGCGATGGTTATTGATCCGGGCGACAACATTCCGGATGTTTTGATTCGCCTCGCGAAGCACGGCCTGACTCTGAAACAGATCGTCGTGACACACGCGCACATCGATCACGTCGGCGGCGCGCTCCAGTTAAAGAAAGCGACGGGTGCGCCAATCCTGCTCAATCAGGCGGATCTGCCGCTGCTGAAGATGATGGATGTGCAGGCTGGATGGCTCGGAGTCGCGACGCCCGAAGTGGCTCCGCCCGACACAAGCGCTGAAGAGGGAATGGTGGTCGGGATCGCCAACCATCCGGCGCAGGTGATCCACACGCCGGGACACACGCCTGGAAGCGTCTGCCTTTATTTAGGCGCTGACCATCTGCTGCTAGCGGGCGATACACTTTTCGCGGGATCGATCGGCCGAACCGATCTGCCCGGCGGCGACTCGCGGAAGATCTTGCGTTCGATTCGAGACCGGCTCCTCATTTTGCCTGAAGATACCCGGGTGATTCCGGGTCACGGTCCGGGGAGCACGATCGGGAGGGAGATTGAGAGCAATCCGTTTCTGCAGCCAGGAGTTCAGCACTAAACATGCAATTAAATTAATCGATTGCGGTTAATAACCTAAAGTAGTGCTTTACGAGGATCAATCTTGATAATACCCATGAAGATCTCCTCTCTAAGTCATAGATAAACCGAGCAGATCTCTGCGATTCCGCTCTGAAACTCTTCCTGCTGCCCCAGCAGGCTCGCGATGAGCCACCCATCTCCCGCGAAGCCGAAAAAATAGCCTGGGTGAACTGCGACTCCGTGCTGCCGAACCAGGCGCGCTGCAAGTTCCTCGCCGGGAATGACGGCAGGAACGCGGAGCACGGCGTACCATCCGGCCTCGACTGCGAGCCGCGAAACCATCCCCTGATTCCCCAGAAGGACGTCGAGCTGGCGCAAATTTTCCGAGACACGGGTCAAGATCTGGGACTGCAGGCCGGTGCGCGCAGCCAGCCACGACGGTATCGCGGTCTGGACGGGAGCATTCATCGAGAGGAATGTGTCTGCGATCACTTCAAGCCGGTCGCGTGCAGTCTTGAGCTCCGTCTCAGGTCCAAAAGCACCAATCCAGGCCGCCTTCATTTGCGGAAGGGCTGCAACTTTGCTCAGACCGCTCAGAACAAACGTCGGCACCGGATGCGGGCCGCAGGCAAAGCTCCTGCCTGCATGGCCTTGGAGCGGGTAATCGAGAAAGACTTCGTCGACGATCAGGGCAATGCCGTTCTGGGCACAGATTTCCTCCAGTTCGGTTCGCTCCGCATCTTTGGTGAAATGGCCGGTAGGATTATTCGGATGGACTAGCGCGATCGCGCGTGTCTTCGCGGTGATCTGACGCCGGATCGATTCCGCATCCAGCCGCCAGCCGTGATCGTAGAACAGAGAGTAGGGAACCAGTCGTACATTCTCAAGCTGCGCCAGAAAATCGAACAGCGGATAGCTCGGCTGCGCGATCAGCACCTCGTCGGCCGGATCGCACAACAACTGGAAGAGAAAGCTGTATGCTTCGCTGGTGCTCGTGGTGAGGAAGAGATGCTCCGGAGCGACCACCGCGTTTTGGTCGGCATAGTACCTGGCGACAGCTTCGCGCGCGCACCGCATGCCGCGCGGATTCGGATCGTAGACCAGCGACGCTGGATCGGCGAGAGGTGTAAGGACTGCCGCTTCGTCATAAACAAAGCCGCATCGCGTCGGATTTGACGCGGTGAGATCGAGCAGCGGAAGCCCGCTTGCGCGCCTTTCGCCAACTGCCCGCGCCAGTTCGGTTTCGGATACATCCCACGCCGTCCGTGCTGAAAAACTAAATCTTCGCTGCATCAGGATTCATCTTTCCACAAGAAGGCTTCCGCGTTGTTCGGCATAATGAAGTGGAGATCAACAAATATTCTCAGGAGATTTCATGCCAATCGAAGCGGTGATCTTCGATTACGGGAAAGTCCTCAGCAATTCTGAAGATCCTGATGCGCAGCGCAAGCTCGTTGCGCTTACTGGCCTGGAACGGCCCGGTTTCGACCGTCACTATTGGCAGCATCGCCACGCCTACGACCAGGGACATCTGAACGGCCGCGCTTACTGGGCTCAGATCGCGAGCGACGCCGGGGTCTCCTTCACGCCCGAGCAGATCGAGGAACTCATCGAGACCGATGTGCTCATGTGGACGTCGCTCAACGAAGACATGCTTTGTTGGGTGATCGCTCTGCAGGAGGCAAACATCAAGACGGCAATCCTCTCAAACATGGGCGAGGACTGTCTCGCTTACATGCGACAGGAGTTTGGCTGGCTCGCACACTTCCAGCACCACACCTGGTCATGTGAACTTGGCATCTGCAAGCCTGATCCCGCCATTTATCTTTACACTTGCGAGAGCTTGAAAGTAGAGCCGCGGCAGGCGCTTTTCCTCGACGACAAACCGGAGAACATCGCAGCCGCGTCCGGCGTAGGGCTCAATGCGATTCAGTTCGACAACATCGAACAGCTGAGGCGAGACCTGGAAGCGCGCGGCCTGCAGGCTGGTCTACCCGTGCCGGGCATTGTGCCGGATTGTGAACCGGAGCATCTGGAAAGGTTGAGCTTCGACGCTTAGTCGGCGACCGAATCGAAAAAGCGCCTGAGCAGACGCCCAGCGAGTTGCGGCTGTTCCCAGGGAGCGTAATGCCCGGCATCGCGCATCAGGTGATATTCCGCTCCATAGCCGGTGCTGCGAATCGATTCGGCCAGGAGCTTCATATCGTCGGGAGTGGAGGCGGCATCTTCTCCGCCGGCAAGCACGAAACATGGCACGTGGATACCACGGGCTGTCCCCACAGAGTCAGGACGTGCCGCCAGCCCCTGCTGCACGGCAATCACCGCGTCAGGCTTCACTGTTTGCATCATCTCGCGAATTTCGCCGATTCTCTCCGGAGTGCGTTGCCGCGCCGTTGGCCCGATAAGGCTTTCGAGCATCGCCTCGAAAAAGTCTCCGGTGCCGCGCTGGCGAATCTTCGCGATCCACTCCTCGCGTTTGGCGCGGTTGGACTCAGCGTCGGCCTGAGGGCGCGAGCAGCAGAACGCCAGCGCCGAGATGCGAGCCGGAGCCTCCCGCCACAGCTCATACAGGACGTAGCCACCTATCGAGCACCCTCCAAAAAGTGCGCGCTGAATCCCCAGTGCGTCGAGCAGCTTGATAATGTCGGCTCCGAGCTTCTGGATAGTGATTGGGCCGCTGCCGGCCTCCGATTGCCCGTGTCCGCGCAGGTCGGGGAGGATCACGCGATATCTGCTTGAGAGTGAATCGGCCACGCGTAGCCAGAACCTGTGATCGCATGGTGTGGGGTGCAGCAGAACGAGGTCCGGCCCGCTTCCCACCGTTATATAAAAAAGCTGCGCGTCGTTCGAAGTGTAATTCACTTGAGACAGTGTAAAGCGCGGCAGTCGTCGCGTTTCTGGCATGCGGTGGAGTAGATCCCCAGCAGCGCTTTGAGCGATTTGCGTAAGTCGCGAATTACGCCAATGCTACGGCGATCTCGTCGAGAATTGCTTGCGCCGCAACAGCGGGATCGGGGGCCTGCGTGATCGGTCTGCCGACGACGAGGTAGTCTGCGCCCGCAGTGATGGCAACCGCGGGTGTTGCGATGCGCTTCTGGTCGCCCACCGCGGATCCAGTGGGTCGAATTCCCGGAATTACTAGAGTCGAGTGAGGAAAAGCCGAACGGAGCCGCGCTGTCTCCTGCGAACTCGCCACGAAAGAGCTAATTCCGGCGCCGTAGGCTACCTCCGCGAGCCGCAATACCTGCTCGCCCGGAGACGCGCTCACTCCGGTGGCTGCGAGCTGCGCTCCGTCCATGCTGGTCAGCACCGTAACGGCGAGAAGCTTCAGCGCGGAAGGCGCCGTTGCAGCAGCTTCCTGCGCCGCGGCCAGCATCGCGGGACCGCCCGCGGCATGAACCGTGAGCATTTTCGCGCCGGTCTTGGAGACAGACCGGACCGCTCCGGCGACCGTGTTGGGAATGTCGTGCAACTTCAGGTCCAGGAAGACAGAGCCGCCCTCTGCCCTGATTTTTTCGACGATGCTGTTACCTTCGGCGAGGTGGAGCTCCAGTCCGACCTTGAACCATTGAATACGGTCCTTGAGACTCTGAACCAGAGCCAGCGCCTCTGCCTCGTTCGGGAGGTCCAGAGCAACAATTAGCCGTTCGCGTGCGCCGAGGGCAGACGCGGGAACCTCCACGACATCGAAACCAGGCAAATTCACAGGAGATTCAATCGATTCGCTGAATCCAGATTACCGCAGGATCGATCTATCTCACTAGGGAGGGCGTTAGCGGAAAAATCACTGCCGCATTCAAAGGGAAAACAATCTGGGCCAGTTCCGGATCGTCCTTGAGGAGCTCCAGCTTAACCGGAGCGGTTCCGCCCGCGCTTCCGCCGAACCCAAGGAAGCGGGCGGCGGCATACGACAGGTCAACCACTCTACTGCGGAGCATCGGGCCACGGTCATTGACACGGACCACGACGGTTTTGCTGTTGGTCAGATTCGTTACCCGGACCAGAGCCCCCATTGGGAGGCTGCGGTGCGCGCAGGTAAGGTCGTTCATATTGAAGGATTCGCCGTTGGCGGTGGCGTGTCCCTGAAACATTCTCCCGTACCAGGAGGCTTTTCCAATCTGGTACCACTGATGCTGTAAGGCGGCTGTGGAGGGCGGTTCTGCATTCCCTGCCTGCGAGCCAGAGAAACCCAACACCGCCAGAAAAGCAGCGCCAGCGAGAACCGCATAGCGTCGGGTGCGACCTAGTGTGTCGATTGCGATAGGGTTCATAGTCCTCCTGCAAAAATTGTATGGAGGTGCAAAAGCCTAAGTCAAACGAGCAACGGGCTTTATTTATACCCTCCGCTTGCTTTCCTGGCAACAGATATGTTAGGCATGTCGCAGTTTTCGTGCAGCGCAATCCAGTCAGGAAGACGCACTTGAACCCCTCCCATCCGGCTATTTCGGCGCCTGGTCGGGCCGCCGTTCTTACCGTCGCCGGTTTCGATCCCTCATCAGGAGCAGGAGTTACGGCCGACCTGAAGGTCTTTGCGGCCCATCAAGTGTATGGGCTCTCCGCCATTACGGCGCTGACTGTCCAGTCAACCCAGGGGGTACGTCGGATCCAGCCCGTAGACCCCGAAATTCTTGCAGATACCCTCGAGTGCCTGGCCGATGACATAACTATTACAGGCGTAAAAATCGGGATGCTGGCTAGGGCAGAGACCGTCAGCGTCCTTGCCCGGTTCCTGACCGATGCAGATATTAACCGGGAGCACATTGTGCTTGACCCGGTCATCCGATCCAGTTCGGGCCGCGTGCTCCTCGATGCGAAAGGCATCGACCGGCTGAAATACGAGCTTCTTCCCATCGTCGGTTGGGTCACTCCGAACCTAGAGGAGCTGGCAGAGTTGGCAGCGCTCGAAGTCCTGGATCGGGAATCGATTGTCGCCGCGGCGCGTGAGCTGGCAGGGAAGTATCCGGGCCTGAACGTAGTCGTGACCGGTGGGCACCTCGACTCTCCAGACGACTTCCTGCTCACAGCCGAAGGGACAGAACGCTGGTTTCCCGGACAGCGAATCGACACAACCGCGACCCATGGGACCGGATGCACCTTCTCCTCTGCATTGCTATGCCTTCTGGTGCTTGGCCAATCGGCGTCCGAGGCGGTCGCAGCCGCGAAAGAATATGTACGGAGCGCGATGAAAGCTGCCTATCCCGTGGGGAGAGGTCGGGGCCCGCTCCATCACCTTTACAGGCTCGACTAGCGGTGGGGAAGAACAAGAAGCTATTCGGTTCCTGATTCCCGCCCCGCGTCCCTGTCCCTCGGTACGGCCTTGGGGCCGCTTCGCTGGGCGTGCAATTCCTCGTGTGTCACCAGGAAGCGGCGGATGTAATGCAGAGCTTCCTGACTGGCGGCCATTTCCCGCAGGTGGTACTTCCAGGCATTCGGCTTCAAGGTCCGCCGTGTGTACGCCTTGCGGGTTACGGTGACCCGCTGGCCCTTGGCATTGAGCCGTGTGAATTGCTGGGTTGGAACGACAAACTGCATCTGTGTCCCCTGCTTCCAGAATGCGCGGGCAAAGTCGTGAGAAAACAGGAGCGCGTAATACCGATGCCCCGACGCCAGCATCTGCAGGGCGGCGTCGGTGCCGGGCCACTCGCGCTCGATCTTGGACTTGTACCATTTGCGGAGCTCAAAGCCATTGGCGTGGGCTCGCATTACAAGCAGATGGAGAAGGTCTCTTTTCGTCATTGCGGATTCACTCGGAGCATCGTGAGCAAAGGAATTATCTTCGAACGCGGCCGAAGGGGGAAGCGAGTCTCATTCGGAATGATTAACCAGAGACAATAGCATTGAAATGCCTGAACGTAGAAGGCTATGTCGGGCAAGAAGTTGCGGCGGCGTCCAAGATGAATCCTGGCTCGTCTAAGATTCAAAGCGGAATGCACGTCTCACGAACACGCGCTAATCGGCTTGCGACGGCCTTCGCATTTGGTGTGTTCTGGCTCGCGGTGCTTGGCGTTGGCCATGCTGGCGGCCAGACCGTCGATACCGACCCTCTGAACAGGGATCCCGAAGTGGCCGAGGGCTTCCAGCGCTTCTACATCATGGATTACGATGGCGCGCTGGCCCGGTTCAGCAAGGTGCAGGCCGCGCATCCCTCCGATCCGATTGCGACCGACTATGTCCTTTACACCGTGTTGTTCAAGGAGCTTTTCCGCCTCGATCTGCTCGACACCACTTTCTACGCGAATGATGGTTTCCTGAGCGGGCATCACACAGTTACTGAGGACCCGGCGGCCCGCGACCAGATCCTGTCCTTAGCCAATAAAGCCTTCGCCCAGGCCGACCTCCAACTCCAGAGCAATCCCGACGATGTGAATGCCCTTTTTGCCCGCGGATGGGCCCGTTCGCTTGAGGCTACTTACGTCGCAATGGTAGAACGCACATACACCTCCGCGCTGAAACAGGCCTACGGTGCACACAACGATCACCAGAAGGTACTCGACCTGGATCCCAACTACGTCGACGCGAAAATGGTCGTTGGTGTCTACCAGTATGTTGTTGGCTCCTTGCCGCTGGGTTTCAAGCTTCTGGTGGGCATCGCCGGCATTCACGGAACAAAGGCAGGGGGCATGGCGCTGCTCCAGGATGCGTCGAACAGGGGCGTAATTACGAGCGTGGAGTCGCGGACCTGCATGATGCTCTTTCTCAGGCGCGAAGTGAAGTACCAACAGGCAAAGGAGATCGCTGAGGGCCTGGCCCGGCAATACCCCCGCGATTTCCTCTTTGCTCTTGAGGTTGCCAATCTCTCCAAGGACGCCGGAGAGGGCATGACCGCAGTCGGTCTGTACCGTCACGTCATCGAAGTGGCGGCGCGCCCCGGATACTTCCCCTCATCACACCTTGAGCTTGCCTACTACGGTTTGGGGGACAGCCTGCGGGGCCAAAAGCTCTACCTCGAAGCTGTGGAGGCTTATCACGAAGGCGCCTACTTGCCCACGACCAGTCCTGAGCTGAAGCGGCGCTGCCTGCTGGCCGCGGGAGAGGTCTACGACCTGATGAACCAGCACGATAAGGCGAGGGAGCAGTACCAGGCCGTCATCGCCGCCGGCGGCGACACCGCACAGGCCGACCTGGCGCGGAAGTTCCAGCACACGGCTTATACCGGCCGCTGATCCCGCCTTCTTCTTGAACACCTTGATGGAACCGGATAGGGCCGTGTTACGTATCTTTGTCAGCAAATTGGAGGGTTCGTTCTATGATTCAGCGAACCGTCATTTATCGGTCAAGGTCGGAAGTGCTGTCTGTAGCGCATACTCAAAAGCTTTCTTTCGCTCTCACTTTTCTGGCTTTATCATTTGGCCTCCTTGCAGGAGTGGCCCTCGCCGGTATCGCGATACCCGACGCAGTGCATGACGTCGTACCGGCTGTTGTTCATACGTCGAATTGAGCGGAATACGGTGTAAGCTTTCTAGCTGAAGAGGAAATCAAGATGGCTGTTTTCTGTAGAAACTGCGGAACATCGATGAGCAACGATGCCAATTTCTGCTCGAAATGCGGTGCGCAGGTGAACTTTGGCCCTACCGCGCCCATCTACACTGCCCAGACCAGGCTGATCCGCCCCCGAGCCGGGCGCATGGTCGCCGGCGTCTGCCAGGGCCTCGCTAACAACTACGGCTGGGACGTCGCCTGGGTTCGAGTCATCACCGTGCTGCTGGCTATATTTGGAGGCGGTGCTGGGATCATCGGCTATTTCGTTTTCTGGATCGTTATGCCCGAGGAGCCGCTGCTTTTGCCTCCCGGTACGACCTACGTGCCACCTGCAAGCCAGTAAGGCGCGATGGTGCGACGAGCTCGCGCGGAGATCTATCGCCAGTCAAGATGACTTTAGTCCGCCGCTAGATAGAGGTGGCGCATCTGGTTTCAATGGTGACCACCTACAATAAAGACATGTCTTCTGTAGCAGCCCCCACCACTGACCTCCTGTCGCTCTCCGCAGACATTGTTTCGAAAGCCTTGAAAGCTGGAGCCTCGGACGCCGAGTTTACGATTCGCGAAGGTGACGAATTCTCGACAACTGTCCGAATGGGCGAGGTCGAGACGCTCAAGGAATCCGGCTCGCGCGGCATGGGATTGCGCGTCCTCATCGCCACTCCCAACGGTCACCGGGTCGCCAGCACATCGACCAGCGATTTCAGCTCCGAGGGAATTGACCGCCTGGTGAGTGGAGCTCTCGCACTTGCCAAGGTTACCTCTGAAGACCCCTTCGCGGGTCTTGCTGATCACAGCGAATTTGGAATGCTGGACGGCGATCTCGAACTGTTCCACGAGGACGTCTACTCACTGCCGACGGCGGATCGCATCGAGTACGCCCGCCGCGCTGAGGCTGCCGCTCTTGCCGCCGATACCCGCATCACCAACAGCGATGGGGCCAGCTTTGACGCCTATACCGGGCGCAAAGTCTTCGCCAACTCGCGTGGTTTCGCCGGTACATATCGCGCCTCGTCCTGCTCTATCTCGGCCACTCCCATCGCCCTCGGCCAGAACGGCGAGATGCAGCGCGATTACTGGTATACCTACGCTCGCTCGCTCAAAAAGCTTGACACGCCCGAATCGGTTGGAATCGAGGCGGCCCTGCGCACGGTCCGCCGGTTGGACGGCCGCCGGGTCAAAACGCAGCAGGTGCCGATTGTCTTCGCGCCTGAGATCGCCCGCTCGATTATTGGCTCCATCTTCGACGCTGCCAGCGGAGACGCCATCTATCGCGGGGCATCTTTCCTCGCGGGACGCCTGGGCGAGAAAATCGCCACCTCATCTGTCACTGTCATCGACGACCATACGATTGTCGGTGGCTTCGGCACGTCGCCTTTTGATGGCGAGGGCCTTCCCTCACGCCGCACCGTCGTGGTCGAGCGCGGAGTCCTGACCAACTACTTGCTTAATACCTACACTGCGCGAAAGCTAGGTATGAAGAGCACCGGCAACGCCTCCCGCGGCCTCGCAGGAAACCCCGGCACTGGCGCAGGCAACCTCTTCCTCGTGGCCGGTAGCACGTCGCCGCAGGAGATACTCGATGGGGTTCAGTCCGGCCTCTATGTCACCGAGCTGCTGGGTCAGGGCGTCAATCTCGTCACCGGCGATTATTCGCGCGGCGCATCCGGCCTGTGGATCGAAAACGGCCAACTTGCGTACCCCGTGCAGGAGATCACCATCGCTGGCAATCTCCAGCAGATGTATCAGAACATCACTTCAATTGGAGACGACCTCGTATTTCGAGGCTCGATCGCTTCACCCACTCTGCGCATCGACGGAATGACAATCGCAGGAGAGTAGGCTCTGAGATAGTGGCTCTGCTCTCTACATCTGTCGCCTTCGATCCGGCCAATCCTGCGTTGGCCGAAATCCCCGCCCGCCCAGCGGTCTTTGCGCTCTTCGCAGCGGATGACCGGGCCGAGCCTTACATCAGCCGCACTCCCAACCTGCGCAACCGCCTGCGCCGCCTTCTCGACGCAAAGCCGAGTCAATCAAAGCGCCTGCGCCTGACAGAGAGCATCGTCCGCATTGAATACACCCTGACCGGCTCCGACTTTGAATCCTGGCTGGTCCTCTACGAAGCCTCGTCCGCCGCCTTCGGAGAGCGCGCCCGCAAGCGCCTGCACCTCAAGCCGCCATCGTTCCTGCGCATGACGATGGACAATGCTTACCCCCGCGTTTACGTAACAAACAGGATTACAAAATCCGCTGGTGCCGACCTCTTCGGACCGTTCCCCTCACGCCTCGCCGCCGAATCTTTTCTTGAAGCCATGCTCAACCTCTTCGAGTTGCGCCGCTGCTTCGAGGACCTCGACCCCGATTCCGCCTTTCCCGGCTGTGTCTACTCCGAGATGAAGAAGTGCCTCGCGCCATGCTTCAAGGGCTGCACCGACGAGCGCTATGCGCAGGAGGCCGGTGCCGTCCATGTATTTCTCGCCACGCGCGGCCAGAGCCTCATCAACGATCTCGCCCGCCAGCGCGACCAGGCCTCCGACGCACTCGATTTTGAGAAAGCCGCTGAGATACACATCCGTCTCGCCAGGGTCGAATCCGCCTCCGCGCTCGCCGCCCCCGCAGTCCACTCGCTGGCCACACTCAACGGCGTCATCGTGCAGCCGTCCGCGAACCTGGGACACGTCGCGCTCTTTCTCCTCAACCGGGGCTCACTCGCGGGTCCCGCGCCCTATTCGGTCTCGGGCATGCGACATCACAACGAGCAGTCGGGCTCATCCTCACTTTTCGCGCATCCGGCATCGGTCTCGCCAGTCCCTCTTGATGCACCTGCCGTCGTCCAGCTTGCCGCGCGTGACGAGCTCGAATCCCGGCTGGATGAGTCGCTCAACACTCTGGCGGTCCGTTCCGCAAAAAGCACACAGCAGATTGCAGACCACCTCAGCCTGTTCGCGCGCTGGTACTACCGCCCGCAGGCGCGCCGCATCGGTGAAGTCATCTTTGATGACGCTCCCGGACAATCCGGGAAGCAGCTCATGCGCGCCATCTCGCGGGTTTACAGGCAATCTCAGTCTGTCCGTGAGCACGACATGCAACACGCGCCGCAGGTCATGTCCGCTTCCGAGCATTCATGAGCGAGATGATCCGGTTCGCGGAACCCTCACCGCCCAGCCGTGCGTATGCTGTGTGAGTGGAATTTTGCATCTTGTTAGCGATTACTATCTCGAAAGGGGAAGGTTTCAGGAGCGGAATGCATGATTGTTGACGATATTCGGTACGCGCTGCGGCAATTTGCCAAGTCTCCCGGATTCACTGCGACCGCGATTCTGACTCTCGCTCTCGGCATCGGAGCAACTACCGCAATCTTTACCCTGGTCTACGCGATCCTGCTCAAGTCCTTGCCGGTGGCCGATCCGAGCAGCCTCATACGCGTCGGCGACAACGAGAATTGCTGCATCAACGGCGGCCTGCAGGATGACTGGTCCCTTTTCTCCTATGAGCAGTACAAGCAATTTCGCGACAATACTCCGGGTTTTGCCCAACTGGCAGCCTTTGAGGCCGGGCACAACCAGATTGGTGTGCGGCGGGAGGGCAGCGATCATCCTGCGGAGTCGCTGATCGGTAATTTTGTCTCCGGTAATGCCTTCGACACTCTCGGGGTGAACGCGTATGCGGGGCGGCTGTTGAAGCAGTCGGATGACGAGAAGGGTGCGGCCCCGGTCGCAGTGATGAGCTATCGCACCTGGCAACAGAAGTTCGGCCAGGATCGGTCCATCGTCGGCGCAAGCTTTCTGATCAATGGCCAGCCTTTCACGATTGTCGGCATTACTCCGCCCGGATTCTTTGGCGAGAGACTCGAAAGCGATCCGGCTTCTTTCTGGATACCGTTGAACAAAGAGCCGCTTGTGCTGGGGACCAATAGCGTTCTGGAGTCTCCGGAGCTCAGCTGGCTGAATATTTTCGGCCGGCTTCGGCCTGGGGCGGCTAAGAAACAGGTCGAATCGCAGTTGCAGGTGGAGCTGCGCCAGTTCCTGGCAAGCCCGCTGAGCAAACTCGATGCCCGGGATTCAGGGCTGATTCCCAAGCAGACGCTTCATCTCTCTCCCGGCGGCGCCGGCGTGCAGCGCATGCAGGAGCAGTTCAAGGACGCTCTGCATCTGCTCATGTTGATCTCAGGATTCGTTCTGCTCATTGCCTGCGCAAACCTGGCCAACCTGATGCTGGTGCGCGCCACCAATCAGCGACAGAAAATCTCGGTGCAGGCCGCGCTGGGCGCTCCGAGATCGAGGCTTGTTGGGCAGGCGCTGACCGAGAGCGTGGTTCTGGCTGTGCTCGGCGGCGTCGCCAGCCTGATCGTTGCCTACGTAGGAGCGCGGCTGATTGTGCACCTCGCGGCGGGCAAGAGCTATGTTCCCATCGACCCAACGCCGTCACTCACTATTCTCGGTTTCGCTTTTGCGGTCTCTTTGGTCACAGGAATGTTGTTTGGCGTGGCACCGGCTTGGGTTACCGCACATGCCGATCCCATAGACGCGTTGCGCGACGCAAACCGCACCACGAAGCAAAGCGGCTTGTGGACGCAGAAGGCCCTCGTCGTTCTCCAGGCAGCGTTCTCGCTCATGTTGCTCTCCGCGGCCGCCTTACTCACGCAGAGCCTGCGCAACCTGCACCATCAGGATTTCGGATTCGATACGAAGAATCGATACATCCTGCATTTCGACCCGCAGATGGCGGGTTATAAGGTGGAGCAGATAGAAGCTCTGGATCGCCAACTGCACGATACCTTGGCCGCCATTCCCGGCGTGAAATCGGTGGCGATTTCGACCTACAGCCCCATGGAGGGCGACAACTGGGGAACGGGAGTCTACTTTGAAGGCAGGCAGCCGCCGCCGCCCGGCAGCAACGAAAATAACGCATCGTGGGTGCGCGCCAGCGCCGGATATTTTGACACTATCGGCACCCGCATCATCGCTGGTCGGCCAATTACCGAGCAGGACACCGCCACCACGCGCAACGTGGCCGTGGTCAATCAGGAGTTTGTGAAGCGCTTCTACAAGAATCAGAACCCGATCGGTCAGCACTTCGGAACCGACGATCAGAAGTATGCCGGCTCCTATGAGATCGTAGGTGTTACCGAGAATACGAACTACTGGCAGCCGACAAGCAAGATTCGCCCCATGTATTTCCTTCCCGCCGCGCAGTGGCTTCGCATCGACGATCCGGACATCAGGCTCGGCGATACCTTCTCTCATATGCACCTGAACGCCATCGAGATCGAAACGAACAGGATGATTCCCGGTCTCGAATCCCAAGTCCGTGGAGCCATCGCGCAGGTCAACCCAAACCTGACGGTTATCGACTTTCAGACCTTCGCCGAGCAGGTACAACAAAACTTCAACCAGCAATCGATGGTGGCAGACCTGACCTCGCTTTTCGGATTCCTGGCCTTGGTCCTTGCCTCGATTGGCCTTTACGGCGTAACAGCCTATGCGGTCGCGCGGCGAACCGGCGAAATCGGGCTGCGCATGGCGCTGGGCGCCGACCGGGCGAACGTTCTGCGGCTGGTGTTGAAAGGTGCGTTCATGCTCGTGGCTGCCGGTCTGGCTATCGGCCTGGTCTTCACGCTGCTCGTTGGCAGGTTCATGGCCAGCCAGTTATTTGGGGTCAAAGCCTACGATCCCGTAATTCTGTTCATCACCACTGTGATCCTGGCGGCCGCGGCGCTGATAGCCTCGGTTATTCCCGCGCAGCGGGCCGCCAGCATCGAGCCGATGCAGGCGCTGAGAACCGAGTAGGGAATTGCCAGAAGATAGCGCGGCTACTTATCAGAGCCCTTCTTCTTTCTTGCCCTCACCTTGAACCAGATCGGCGAGCCTTCAAACCCGAAAGCCTCCCGAATCTGGTTCTCCAGAAATCGCTCGAAGGAGAAGTGCAGCTTTACATCGCGATCCGTGAACAGCACAAATGTCGGAGGCGCGACCGCCGCCTGCGTCATATAAAGGATCCGCACTCGCTTCGACATCGGCACTCCTGCCTTCTGGAAGTCGACTCGGTCGAGAAACCGGTTCATCTGGCCGGTTGTCACGCGCTTGCGCCGCTCCTGCGCGACGCGAATCGCTGTATCGAGCAGGCGGCTGAGGCCACGGCCCTCTTTCTGCGCCGTTGCGGCGGAGATAAACACGATGGGCGCGTAGTCGAGATACTTCAGCGACCGCCTCACCTGCTGCTCAAAGATCGCCCGATCCGCCGGAGGCTTCCCATCCGTACGTCCCGTCGTCACCAGATCCCACTTGTTCACAACGATCACAACCGACCGCCCGCTCTCGTGCGCATAACCGCCAATCGTCGCGTCCGACGCAGTCACGCCTTCTGTTGCATCGATCATCAGCAGCGAAACGTCTGCCGCCTCAAGATGGCGCCGCGCCATCACCACTGAAAGCTTTTCCGCCATCAGCTCGGTCTTGCCCTTGCGCCGGATGCCTGCCGTATCGATGATGCGGAGCGTTTGCCCGTGATAATCGATGACCTCATCGACAGCATCTCGCGTTGTTCCCGCGACGGGCGAGACAATCGCGCGCGACGTGCCGGTAAGCGCGTTCAGCAGCGTGGATTTCCCGACATTGGGTCGCCCAATGATGGCTATGCGCGTTTCACGCTGCTGATATTCGCCGTGCGTGCGGTGCAGCTTGTCTCCCGCCTCGTCGTCGGATTCCTCAGCGGCCTCCTGAATTGTCTCTTCGGCCGCCCCCTCCCGCGCAGCTTCGACCTTAAATGGCAACACGGCGAACACCTCATCGAGCAGCTCGCCGATGTTGTGCCCATGCTCAGCAGAGACCGGCACGAGGTTCTTGATTCCAAGCTGGCGGAAGTTCTCGGCTGCGGCATCCATCGCTTCGACGTCGATCTTGTTGACGGCGAGAAAGAGGGGCTTTCCTGTGCGCATCAGCAGCCGCGCAAGGTCGATATCTGGAGACGCCAGCTCGGTCCGACCATCTACTACCATGACGATCGCATGCGCCTCGTCGAGCGCAGTCCTCGCCTGCCGAAAAATCTCCGCTGGAATCAGCGCCTCGTCGTCGGGAACGATCCCGCCCGTATCGACCACTCGCGCCGTGCGCCCCGCCCACTCGACCTCGCCATAGATGCGATCCCGCGTGATCCCTGGCTCATCTCCTACAATCGATCGCCGCGACCCCGTCAGCCGATTAAACAGCGTCGATTTGCCGACATTCGGGCGTCCAACGATGGCAAAAATGGGCGTGTCAGTGCTGGACTTTGACCCTTTTTCGCGCGACCGGGTTCGTTTATGTGTAGTTGTTTTCAAGACTTTCCTGATTATCCGTGACGATGTATAGTATACATCATGCGGCGAACCCAGCTCTATCTCGACGACGATCTTTGGAGCGTCCTGCATATTCGTGCGCGCAAAGAGAAAACGACCGTTTCGGAACTGGTGCGGCAGGCTGCCCGCGAACGTTATCTCAGCGGATCAGAAGAACGGGGTCGGGCGATGAGAGCCGTGGCCGGGATCTGGAAGGATCGCCCTGACCTGGCGGATTCGACCGCATTTATCCGAAACCTGCGGCATGACGACCGCCTTGAGAGACTAACCAGGTCAGCGA
Source organism: uncultured Acidobacteriaceae bacterium (assembly GCA_963724375.1). Classification (GTDB taxonomy): domain Bacteria; phylum Acidobacteriota; class Terriglobia; order Terriglobales; family Acidobacteriaceae; genus Silvibacterium. The sequence continues at coordinate 196,206 of CAVRUM010000007.1, read as the reverse complement.
GGCTCGAAAAGCCGTGACGATCCTCGTCGATTCCGACATCCTTATTGAGGTTTGCCGCGGCAGGAATGAGGAAATTTCAGGCCGGTGGTTTGAACTGAGCCAATCGGAAACAGAGGTTCTCTATTCACCGGTAACGGAGGCGGAACTGTGGTCGGGCGCTTTGCTGTCTGAGCACGATCTGCTACGAGACCTGTTTCGAGCGTTGGCGTGTGTCCCCATCGACAGCGAAACCGGCCAGCAAGCCGGAGACTATCTCCGGCAATATCGCAAAAGCCATGGCATTGGATTAGGCGATGCTTTGATCGCTGCAACCGCTGTGTTGAATCAGGCTGCGCTCTGGACGCGGAACCGAAAGCATTATCCGATGAAGGGGTTGGTGTTTTACTGAGCCGGAGAAGACGCCTAGAAGTAACTGCTTTTCCACATTGCACCAGCTATCCTGAGATCAGTCATCCTCCGAGAGTCCGCCCTGTCCTCCACCAGCCAGACCGCCCCCGTGTTGCCTTCGCTCTATGACTTCTTCGCGCCCGGCGGAGTACTCTCGCGCTCGCAACTGCCCTATGAATTTCGCCGCGGCCAGCTGGAGATGGCGCAGGCAGTCGAGCGCGCTCTCGACGAAAACCGCCACCTGATCGTCGAGGCCGGAACCGGCACCGGCAAGACCCTCGCCTACCTGCTGCCTGCGCTGCGTTCCGGGCGGCGCGTCATCATCTCTACGGGAACGAAGAATCTGCAGGAACAGCTTTTCTTCAAGGACATCCCCTTCCTTGAATCGCTGCTCGGCCCGCTCCGCGTCTGCTACATGAAGGGCCGCGCCAACTATCTTTGCCGCCACAAGCTCTACGCTCTGCGCAATCAACCCATTCTCTCCGGACTCGAAGAAATCTCCCAGTATCACGCCATCGCAGAGTGGGAGAAGACCACCGAGACCGGAGACCGCGTCGAGCTCGACGACCTGCCTGAGACCAGCCAACTCTGGTCGAAGCTAGACGCCCGCAGCGACGCTTGCCTGGGCCAGAGCTGCCCCGACTACGAGCGCTGCTTCATCACTGAAATGCGCCGCCGCGCCGCCGAGAGCGACGTCATCATCGTCAATCACCATCTCTTTTTTGCCGATCTCGCCGTCAAGCTGCAGGCCCGCTCAGCACCCGACGCCGGAGTGCTGCCCGAGGCCGGCATCGTCATCTTCGACGAAGCGCACGAACTCGAAGACGTGGCCTCCGCCTACTTTGGCATCAGCCTCAGCAATGTTCGCTTCGAAGAGCTTGCCCGCGACCTCGAAACGATGCTGCGAGCCAAGCAGTCGCTTAACTCCAGCATCATTGGCGCTGCGCAAACCACCCGTGAGCGTGCGCGCCTGTTCTTTGCCGCCCTGCCGGCGCCTCGCCGCTCTGAATCCATCCGCAAGGGAGACCGCAGCCAGTCGGGCGATGGCCGTATGCCATTCCTTGACCGCGAAGACTTTCTCGAAACCAGCGGCGACCTCTATCTCGCTCTCACCGACGCGCTGCATCGCCTGGAACTCGAACTCGAGCGCCTGCGCGGCGTGGAGGAATCCGCGCCTCTCCGCAAGCGCACCGCCGATATCCGCGAGCAGTTGCGCTTCCTCCTCGAAGCCGACGACCGCAACACCGTCTTCTGGCTCGAGCGGCGAGGCGGACGCGGACAAGGCTCAGCGCCCGTGACCTGGCTACAGGCCACGCCCATCGACGTGTCCGAACTGCTCGGCGAATTGCTTTTCGAAAACTTCCCCAGCGTCGTTCTCACCTCGGCCACCCTCACTGTGCAGGGGGGCTTCTCTCACATTCGCAAGCGCGTGGGCATGAGTGACGCGCGCGAACTTGTCGTGCCCTCACACTTCCGGTACGGCGAGCAGGCGATGCTGTACCTGCCGCCCGACATGCCCGATCCTCGCGATGCCAATTTTCAGGAAGAAGCCGCACGCCGCATCCGGCGCATGCTCGACATCACCCAGGGCCGCGCCTTCTGCCTCTTCACCAGCTACCAGCAGATGCGCGAGCTTTACGAACGTCTGCTCGTCGAAGTCGGCTATCCGCTTCTCCTCCAGGGAACTGCTCCACGCAAGGCTCTTCTCGAAGAATTCCGCGAGACGCCCAATGCCGTGCTCTTCGGCACGTCCAGCTTCTGGCAGGGAGTTGATGTGCAGGGAGAGGCCCTGAGCTGCGTCATCGTCGACCGCCTGCCGTTCGCAGTACCCACCGATCCCGTAGTACAGGCGCGGATGCGTGCTATCGAAGAGAGCGGCGGCAACCCATTCGTCGAATACCAGGTACCCTCGGCCGTTATCACGCTCAAGCAAGGCTTCGGACGCCTTATCCGCTCACTCGAAGACCGCGGCGTGCTCATGCTGCTCGATCCGCGCATCCAGCGCCAACGCTACGGCCGCATCTTTATCGAAACCCTGCCGCCCTACCGCATAACGCAGGACATTACCGCTGTTGAGGCATTTTTTAATCGCGCTTAGGCCGCAACGTGCGCACGCTATAAAGTAAAGTTAGTGGCTCGCAATCTCTACATCCTTGCCGCAACCCTCCTGCTTTTCGCGATAATCTCCTGCGGCATGACTCTGGTCGGCAGCACCTATCAGCCCGGTCTTCCCGGCAACGGGTCCTTGTGGAAGACGATTTCGCTCTTTCTTACCCTCGGCGGTCTGATTGTTGCGCTGCTTGGTGTTATGACGAACCTGTTCGAGCAGGTCGACCGTCGCGCCGAAGAACGCCGGATACGCGAGCGCGCCAGGCACCGTCCCGGTCACTGAGCCAGTCATAAAAAGTTACAATGGGGAAAGGGCCTTTTTGCCCCGGAGACCCACCCAGAACATGTATGAAGTAACCGTGGAGCGCGGATTTTCCTCCGGCCACTTTCTGCGCAATTACAAAGGCAAGTGCGAGAACCCGCACGGCCACAACTACAAGGTGCGTATCACGTTGCGCGGAGAAAAGCTTGACCATGCAGGCCTTTTGCTGGACTTCAAAGACCTCAAGCAGGTCATGCGCCCGGTCATCGACCGGATTGACCACCAAATGCTGAACGACATCGCGCCCTTCACCGAGATCAATCCGTCCGCCGAAAATCTCGCGCGTTTTTTCTTCGATGAGACCAACCGTCAGCTCAGCGAGATGACGGGCGGCCGGGTGAGCGTAAAAGACTGCACTATCTACGAGACCGATACGACGACAGCCACTTACTACGAGTAACCGCTGAAATCGTTAACTACGAGTAGCTTCCTTGTACCTGATCGAAATTTACAAATCCGTCCAGGGCGAATCCAGCTTCGCTGGCCGTCCCTGCATCTTCGTTCGCCTTGCGGGATGTAACCTGCGCTGCTCCTGGTGCGACTCGGAATACACATTCACCGGCGGTTACAAGCTGAGCGAAGACGAGATCGTCGCTGAAATCTCGAAGCTCGCGCCGGCTAAGCTCATCGAGTTCACCGGAGGCGAGCCGCTCCTGCAGGAACGCGAGCTCATTCCGCTTATGCAGCGCCTTCTCGCTCAGGGATACGAGCTGATGATAGAAACCAGCGGAGAGCGCTCCGTCGACAACGTTCCCAGGTCTGTTCACAAAATCGTCGACGTAAAATGCCCCGGCTCCGGAGAATCAGGTCGCTTCCGCATGACCAATCTCGCCTCGCTCACCGAACGAGACGAGCTGAAATTCGTCATCGCCAACCGTGACGACTACGAATTCACACGCGACTTTATTCGAGCCAACGCGGTTGAAGCCCGCGGCGTCCAGATCCTGCTCTCGCCCGCATTCTCGAAGACCCCATCGCTTGAGCGCAGCACCGCAAACTGCCTGCTCGATCCGCGTGAGTTGGTCGAATGGATGCTTGCCGACGGCCTCAATGCCCGCCTAAGCCTGCAGATCCACAAATATATCTGGGAGCCCCAGAAAAAAGGTGTGTGACCGGCTGGCCTCACCCCGCCGCAATCTTCCTCAGTTCCGGCAGAACCGCTCCCAGAGCCGTCGCTCCCGCATCGCGACGCCCCAGGGCGAAATACAGATCCCGATACAGCCTGAACAGCCGCTCATACACTGTCACCGCCGCGGCATCAGGCTCGTACGTCGCATATTTCAGACACATCGCATCCTGCGCCGCCTCAATCGATGGAAACGCCCCCGCCGCCAGCAGCGCGAATATCCCCGATCCCAGACTCGTCGGAATCCCCGCCGGAACCAGCACCGGCTTGCCCAGCACGTTCGCATACACCTGGTTGAGAACTTTGTTGTTCTGGGGAATCCCGCCCGCATTAATGACCCGCTCTACCGGCACGCCGTACTCCGCCATCCGCTCCAGAATGATGCGCGTATGAAACGCCGTCCCCTCGATCGCGGCAAAAAGTTCATCCTGTGCCGTGTGGATCAAATTCCATCCCAGAGTGACACCGCCCAGCTCGGAATTCACCAGCACCGTGCGGTCGCCGTTGTCCCAGCTCAGCCGCAGCAGCCCGGTCTGGCCCGCGCGATACTGCTCCAGCCCCTTCGAGAGCTCAGACACTTTAGCCCCAGCCCTCCGCGCGATCGCCTCGAAGATGTCGCCCGTCGCCGACAGTCCCGCCTCCACGCCCGTGTACTGCGGATGCACGCTGCCCGGTACCACTCCGCAGACTCCCGGCACCAGCGTCGTCTTCTTCTCCATCGCGATAATGCATGTCGATGTGCCGACTACGTTGACCACATCGCCCTCGCGGCATCCGGCGCCAATCGCGTCCCAATGCGCATCGAACGCGCCCACCGGAATCGGAATCCCTGCTTTCAGCGCCATGGCATCGGCCCACTCCGGAGCCAGGTGCCCGGCAATCTTGTCCGACGTCAGATACTCACCGGCCAGCTTCTCCCGAACCCCATCGAACAGCGGATCCAGCTTCGACAGAAACTCCTGCGCCGGCAAGCCGCCCCATTTCGGATTCCACATCCATTTGTGGCCCATCGCGCAGGCGCTGCGCTTCACCTGCCTTGCATCGGAGATTCCGGCCAGCGTCCCCGCGACCATGTCACAGTGTTCAAACGCAGTTATAAATTGCCCGCGCTTCTCCGGATTGTGCCGGAGCCAGTGCAATAGCTTCGCGAATCCCCACTCGTGCGAATACACGCCGCCGCACCACTCAATCGCCTCCAGCTTCTCTTTATGCGCCAGCTCCGTGATTTCCTGCGCTTCAGACTTTGCGCGGTGATCGCACCAGAGGTAGTAGTCATCAAGCGGCTCCAGATTCTCACCGACCGGGATCACGCTCGATCCCGTCGTGTCGAGGGCAATTGCCTCGACCTGGCCGCCGCGAATCTCTGCTTCTTCGAGTGCTTTGCGCGTTGCCCTCACCAGCGCATCCATCTGGTCGGCGTGCGACTGCGTGGCGTAATCCGGGTCTTCGCGCTTGCGTTTGAGAGGGTACTCCGCGCTCGCGGTGCTCAGCCGACCGCGCTCGCTGTCCAGCAACGTTACACGCACGCTCAGAGTTCCAAAATCAACACCGGCAACAATGGACACGCAATGTTCTCCCTTAAAGAAGGCGGAGGCGCAGTAAACGTTTTATCACTGATGCGCAAAATGAAGCTACCGTTCTCTCGGTCCTACCGGTAGCCTTTGTTGGCGCTGAAGGCGTATTCGCGTGGACGGCTAGTCCTCGTGATGATGCATCTCCCACCCGAGGTATCTTGTCGCCGCCTCGTAGACCGGACTCGCCACCTGCGAAAAGTTCGCCGCGACGTGGTGCTCGAATCCCTTTTCGCAGATGAATCGCAATAGCTTTTGCATTTGCGGAATCCTCACTACGCCTGCGCCGCCGAATGTCTCGAGCGGGTCATTCGTGAATTCACCCTCGCCGACATAGCCGCGGATCTTGCCCGTGTAATCGTCGGTCGAGAAGCGCAGATAGGTCATTGCTCCGGCTTTTACACGGCCCACGCAGGTCCCAAAGGTATTCTCCTTGCCCACTGTACCGGCGATGATCTCCTGGAAGTCCATTACCACGTCGGCGAAGAAATGCTTGGGCAGGTTTGAGCAATGGAAGCAAACTGCCTTGTCGGGGTCGTCGCCGTAGTTGTTGTTCCAGTCCAATAGTGCGCTTGGAGTTTGCGAGGCCAGCGCCAGGCCGTACATGCTCAGCACACCAACCACATCGACTTCGCATGCGCTCGAGAAGAGGTTCTCGCTCATCATGCTCATGATGGTGCACGGAACCACCCCGAAATATTCTTCGAGCGAGGTCCAGCACTGGATGGCGCTGATCGTGCAGTAGGTCTCTTTCATCCAGCCATCGATTACCGCGCCGAGCTTCGACATCTTGATCAGAGCTGCCTCCGGGATGCCGCTCGTTGGCACGTACTTCTTGATTGCGGCCAGTTTGGCCTGCGTACCGTCGTCGGAGTCTTTCAGCCGAGCGATCCGGCCGAGCACTTCGGAGAGGTCGAGAGTCTCGACGGAAATTCCATGCCGCTCAAGAAGCTTCTCGCTGTAGCGAACGGTGTTGAATGCCGCCGGGCGCGCGCCGATTGCGCCTATGCGCAGATTCTTGAATCCATTTACCACCCGGCAGACAGCTGAGAACCACGCGAGGTCTTTCCGGAAAGCCTCGGAGCTGGGCGAAACCGTGTGCAGAGCTGTGAGGGAGTACGGGATTCCATACTGCATGAGGTTGTTGCAAGCAGACATCTTGCCGCAGAAGCTGTCGCGCCGGTGCGAGATCTTCATGGTGTCGGCCCGGTCGGGGGTGGCCTGCACCAGAACAGGTACCGTGAGGCCTGACAGCCGGATCGCGTCGACGATGCCGCGCTCCTCGCCGAAATTAGGAAGCGTGACGATGATTCCGTCAATCTCGTCGGCGTGCTGCTTAAAGAGCGCAGCGCAGTGGCGCGCATCATCGGCAGTCTGCACCGCACCATGCTGGGTCTGCTCTGGTGACAGCACGACGGATTTGAATCCGTTTGCCTCGAGGACCTTGATGATCTCCTCGCGGCCTTCTTTTGCAAGATGATGAGGGAAAAATCCGCGGCTGCCGACAATCACTCCAAAAGTAAGCTGCTTTTTCATATCTCCTCGGAACGTTAGACCCTATTCTTTGTGTCTTTTCGGCCAGAACTTCACGGTATACCCGAGCCCTGCGACAGCCATCAGCCCGCCCCACCAGATCGGCGCGTGCAGATTGTTCAGCACCGGAGGATTCGCGAGGGGATGGCTGAGTTCCCACAATCCCTCGAAGAAGACGATTACGCCGTAGGTGAGGAACAGCACGCCACCAAAGAACCAGATGGAAATCTCTTCGCGCATTTCCGCCTCCCGTCTACCAGAAAACAACGTTGAGAACCACAAACAACACCGCGATTACCCCCGCCCAGACGATAGGCTTTTGATACCAGTGATCGTCGTGCTCGACCGGCAGAGGAACCACTCCATAGACCAGCCCTTCCAGCTCCGCCACCGGCTTGGGTTTTGTCGCGAGACTCACGAGCACTGTGACGATCACGCACACCAGCCACGACCACAGCGCGCGATACATGTCTTCGGCGAGTCCTTTCGCATCCGGAGACAGAGCCACGTAGCGCAGCGCGGAGGGATCGAAATGAACCCACAGAAAGAGCCCGATGGCTGTGCAGGTGCCAGCCAGCAGACCCCAGAAGCCGCCCTCCTTTGTTGTGCGCTTCCACATCATGCCCAGAATGACGGTTCCGAAGAGTGGCGCGATGAAGAAGCTGAACAGCCCCTGCACGTAATCCATGATGCTGGCCGCATGTTGCACCAGGTACGCCGTGCCCACGGAGATCAGAACACCAATGAAGGTGCACCACCGCCCCATCGCGACGTAGTGCTTGTCGGTGGCCTTCTTGTTCAGGAAGGCGCCGTAAATGTCGTAGGTCCACACCGTTGAAAACGCGCTCACGTTGCCGGCCATCCCGGACATGAACCCTGCGATGAGGGCCGTTACTCCAAGGCCCAGCAAACCGGGCCCGCAATATCGCACCAGCATCAGGGGGAGCACTTCGTTGTAGCTGTGCTGGCCGGTGGCCACGGCCTGAGACTCGCCTACAAGATGGAAGGGAAGCACCACCAGTGCGATGAGTCCGGGCAGGATCACGATGAACGGAACTGCCATCTTGAATGCCGCGCCAATGATAGGAGCCATTTTCGCAGCGCGCAGATTGTGCGCCGAAAGCACGCGCTGGACGACGAGAAAGTCCGTGGTCCAGTAGCCGCAACTGATGACGAGCGCAAGCCCAAATACCAGACCCGTCCAGTGAATGCCCATCGGATTATTGGCGAAATGTCCGGTCGTGCCCCACATGTGGATATATTCCGGACCCATCCGTGCGCTAATCGAATGCTTGAGATTCGTCCATCCGCCGGCTTCGACCAGTCCCAGAATCGGGACCAGCAAGGCGCCGAGCCAGATGAGCAGAAACTGCAGTACCTCGTTGTAAATTGCCGAGCGAAGCCCGCCGAGTCCAACGTAGAGGGCAACTGTGATGGAGGAAACCCAGATGCTGAAGTTGAGGTTCCACCCGAGCACGACCTTCATTACGAGCGCCATCGAGTACATGTTGATGCCGCTCATCAGCACCGTCATGAAGGCGAAGCTCACCGCGGATAGCGCACGCGCTCCATCCCCGTACCTCAGATGGAGATACCCCGGTACCGAGTGTGTCTTCGAGATGTAGTAGAAGGGCATCATGATGATGCCGAGGAAGAGCATCGCCGGAATGGCGCCGATCCAGTACCAGTGGGTCGCCAGGATGCCGTACTCGTACGCCGAGCCGGCCCAGCCCATCAGCTCGAGCGATCCGAGGTTGGCGGAAACGAAGCTCAGGCCCGCGATCCAAGCCGTCATTTCGCGGCCGGCCATGAAGAACTCTTCGCTGGTCGTGGTCGTGCCCTTTAGGTAAAAGCCGATAAAGATGACGATCCCGAAATAGATCGCGATGACGGCAATATCGACCGCGTTCAGGTGCGCCAGGGACCGCGTCGGCCCAGCGAAATACCCGGCAATTGCCCCCAAAAGTTGACCCTGCATTGAGTAAGTTCCTTGATCGTTACAAAATCCGTGATCTAACTAGATACCTTCAACTGGCAACAGTCTAGCTGCCCTGTTCTCTGACCCCTGCCCCCTGATCCCTGCCTTGCCCATACGTCGCTTTCGCTCCGTGTTTCCGAAAATAGTGCCTGTCCAGCAACGCTTGCGATACGCCTCCGCACGCCGCGTTCAGCGTCGCCGTGTAGTAACCCATCCTCGCCACAGCTTCCAGAACGACAGCATTGTGTGCCGCGTCCATCGGAGTCTTACCCCACGCGAACGGCGCGTGGCCCCGCACCAGCACACCCGGAACAGCGTGGGGGCTCAGCCCCTTGAACCTGCGCACGATGGCGTGGCCAGTGTTCAGCACGTAATCGCCGCCGACCTCGTCATCCGTCAATTCATCTGTGAGCGGGACCGGCCCATAGAAGTAATCCGCGTGCGTGGTCCCATATGCCGGAATCTCCCGGCCTGCCTGTGCCCACGCCGTTGCAAACTCCGAATGTGTATGGACCACACCACCGATCTCGGAAAATTCGCGATAAAGCAACAGGTGGGTTCCCAGGTCCGAGGAAGGCCGCAGCTCTCCCTCGACGATTCTCCCGGAGAGATCCGTGATTACAAGGTCGCCGGGTTTCATCGATTCGTAGGGAACGCCACTGGGCTTGATCGCCACCAAGCCAGTTTCGCGATCAATGCCGCTTGCATTGCCAAACGTGTAAAGGACAAGGCCCTGGCGGACGATTTCGAGGTTCGCCTCAAGAACTTCGGCCCTCAGAGCATCCAGCATGCTAATTCTGAACCAAGCCTTTCGTCGGGTTATTGATCACACGACTGATCCAGCATACCTTCTGGGCACTAAAGCGTTTTATCATATCTGGCTCAGCAAACGTTTACTGGAACTTTGAACCTATCCGCTTTACACTTGCCTCGTCAAGGAAGAGGTTTCATTCGATTGGCCCCAAACAAACGCCCTCGTCAGAACCGAAAGGAAAGGCGCCGGCTCGACATTCGCGATGTGGCTCGGCACGCCCGTGTTTCCATCGCCACGGTCTCCCGCACCATCAATCGGATTCCTACTGTAGATCAGCAGCTCGCCGGGCGCGTGTGGAAGGCCATCGAAGAGCTGAACTACTTTCCCAACACCCAAGCCCGTGCGCTGGTTTCCGGACGCACGCGCCTGCTTGGTCTGCTTGTGTCTGAAATTACCAATCCGTTCTTTCCCGAGCTTATCGAGGGGTTCGAAGAGATAGCCGTCGCTCACGGATACGAAATACTGATCGGGTCAACAAACTACGACCTCACGCGGATGGCAACCTGCATCCGCCGCATGCTGGAACGTCACGTTGAAGGTGTGGCCGTGATGACATTCGGCATCGAACAGCCGCTGCTCGAGGAACTTAGCGCGCGGGACATCCCGATGGTATTCGTTGACGCAGGGCCGCCGGGACCCCTTATACGTGCTCTCGCCGTCGACTACGGGAAGGGAATCAGTGAGGGAATTGAACACCTCGCCGGATTTGGCCACCGATCTATCGCTTTCATCAGCGGCCCGCTGCGGCAAGGGTCGGCTCAAGCACGCAAGGTGGCGTTCCTGGAGTCTCTTCTGAAGGCCGGCCTTACTCCCAATCCCGCATGGCTCGTCGAAGGCGATCACACTCTCGAGGGTGGAATGCGCGCGATGGAGCATCTGCTCTCGCTGCCTGAGCGGCCGACGGCGGTGATGTGCTCGAATGACATGACGGCGATCGGGGCCCTTCGCGTGCTCGCCCGAGCCGGCATCGATGTGCCTGGCAAGATGTCAGTCATCGGCTTCGACGATATTCATTTGGCGGAATTCGTCTTTCCGCCCCTCACTACGGTGCGCATGTCGCGTAAGGAGCTCGCCCGCGGAGCCTTCGAGTCTCTCCGCGCGGTTACGGAAAAGCTCGATCAGTCCCCCCCGCGCCACTGGACGGTCTCCACCCAGCTCATTGTCCGCGAATCGACGGGCGCAGCCGCGCCCAAAGCGCCCGAATCAATGCCGAAACAAGCGCGCTCTCCGCGGCGGTCCAAGCGGGCGCCTTCCGGCACCTGAAAACCGCGGCGAACTTCTGGAGTATCGCAGCTAGGCTTTGCCCTTCTTCAGTACCGGAGCGGGCTGATGCGGTCTTGAGCGGCCGGTCGCAATCTCCAGAAAGGCATGCGCAGCCCGAGTCAGGCTCTTGTCCTTGCGATAAACCAGCGCCAGTTCCCGGTTGAGCTTCACGCCGTCGACCCGGACGATCTGCAATGTACCCGCTTTTTCGTCGGCCAGGACGTTCGTTTTCGGCAGAAACCCTATGCCAAGCCCTGCAACGATCAGGCGCTTGAGCAGTTCGCTCGATTCCACTTCCATCGCGATTCTCGGCTGAACGTCGTGCGTGCGGAACAGGTCTTCAATCAGCTCCCGTTGTCGTCCCTGTTTGGGCAGTAGCAGCGAGTGCTGCAGAATCTCTTGAAACTTCACCGAGTCACGCTGTGTAACCGAATGAGTTTTTGGGGCTACGAGCACAACTTCGTCGCGATGGATTATATCCACCAGCAGGCGCGGATCCTTGATTGGCAGCGACACCACGCCGAAGTCCACTTCGCGGCTCAAAACCCCCTCGATCGACTTCGCCCGGTCGGCTCGCACAATGCTCAGGCCAACGCGTGAGTACTGCTGCTTGAACTGGGCGAAGACAGTTGGCAGGACGTAGAGGCTCGTCGCCTCATTGGCGCTGACCGAGATCTCACCCCGCGGCGACCGGTGCAGTTCGCCGATCGCGACCGTGATGTGGTTATGGCATTGAAGGCAGTGCTCGGCGAATGGCTCAAACACTTTGCCCGCCGCTGTGAAGGTGACCTTGCCGCCGTCACGGTCAAAGAGCCGCGCGCCGACTTCATTTTCCAGCGTGCGAATCTGCGCGGATATCGCCGGCTGCGTCACCATCAGCTTTTCCGCAGCACGCGAAAAACTCCGTAAACGGGAGACCTCGAGAAAAGTTCTAAGCTGCTCAAAATCCATGCCGCCAGCGCCCGTCCTGGGAAAAGTGGATTGCCGTGCGCGCCGCCAATTGACGCCAAAACTTCTCTGCTATGCACGGTGTTTGATTGCAAGCATAAAGAACTTTTGTCCGGATTGTAAGCGTTATCGCGAGACCAACCAGTGGCGAGCGCCCTTTACTACTTGGCCGTGTGTTTCCCGCTGATCGGATAAGACCAGCCAGCGTTCTGAGGCCAAGCCATTCGAACGGTGACGGCTGCGTCCGGTCCCTAACCTTTGTCCACTAATTCTTCTACCGTTTCAACTGTGGAGCGGAAGTAATCCAGGCTCAACCGCAAGCCGGTCTCCAGGTCGATCTTGGGCTCCCACCCAAAGAGCCGTTTCGCCTTTGAGATATCCGGCTGCCGCTGCGTCGGGTCGTCCTGCGGCAGCGGGCGATAGACAATTTTGCTTGAAGATCCGGTTACTTTCAAAACTGCCTGCGCGCAGTCCAGAATCGTCCACTCATTCGGATTACCAACGTTCACCGGTAGATGCTCATCCGATCGGGAAAGCCCGAGAATGCCCGCGATTTCATCCGAGACATAGCAGAAGCTCCGCGTCTGGTTGCCCTCGCCGTACACAGTCAGATCCTCGCCTTTCAAGGCCTGCACCATAAAATTCGAGATGACGCGCCCGTCGTTTTTCTGCAGCCTGGGACCGTAGGTGTTGAAGATCCGCACCAGCCGCGTATCCACGCCGTAATAGCGGTGATAGGCCATGGTCAACGCCTCGGAAAAGCGCTTTGCCTCGTCATAAACTGACCGCGGCCCGATGGGGTTCACATGTCCCCAGTATTCTTCGGTCTGCGGGTGCACATCCGGATCGCCGTAGCATTCCGACGTGGAAGCATGCAAAAACTTCGCGTTATACCTCTTGGCGATGTCCAGCGCATTCGTCGTACCTAGCGAACCAACCTCAAGGGTCTCCACGCCCAGCCGTGCATAGTCCACCGGGCTTGCCGGGGAGGCGAAGTTGAACACATAATCCACCGGTCCCACGTCAAAAGGTTTGCAGATGTCGTGCTCGCGAAACTCGAATCTGGACTCACCCTTCAGGTGCTTCAGGTTTTCCAGCGAGCCGGTGCAAAGATTGTCGACGCCGATAACGGCATTTCCCTCAGCCAGCAGGGTATCGGTAAGGTGGGAGCCTAAGAATCCTGCAACTCCGGTGACGAGTACACGCATATTCAGTCTCTGATTTCCTTTTGTTGGCGATGCTATGATGGGCAACCCAGCGTCACCCGGTGGTATGGACAGTCCCGCGCAAAGCTCCAGGCTTTTGAATCGGACTTCGAGGACCAACGACGCGCGAGGGCGCTCCGGCTATGGAGAGGGATCATCTGCCCTTACTAAATGTTAACGGACGCATTCGCCAAAACGCAATCGGCATCGAGTCTCCGCCAGATTTGATCTGGGCGGATTACGCAATTAGCTTAAGAGACACGCCCCCTTATGCGTTTCGCACTTACCTGCTTCTTGTTTCTCGTTTCGATGGTCGTAAATGCTCAGGAGACTCCCACCCAGAGAGCCTTCGCATTTGAGCAAAAGGGCGATTGGAAGCAGGCCGAAGCCGCGTGGCGGGAAGTTATTCGGGGTGTGCCGACCGACGGAGCGGCATACGCCCATCTTGGACTGGTACTGGCGCGGGAAGAGGAGTACGCCCAAGCCGCTGAGGCGTACCGCAAAGCCCTGGCGCTTAGGGCGAATCTGCCCGGCATAGAGCTGAACCTGGGCCTTGCCCTCTTCAAACAGGAAAAGATGACGGAGGCAATCGGCCCGCTCAAGGCCGCCGTGGCGCAGGCGCCTGACAACATGCAGGCCCAGGTGCTGCTCGGAATGTGTTACTACGCGACCGGACAGTATCTGGAGGCACTGCCATATCTCAAGAAGGCGGTTGAGAAGAGTCCAGACAATTTGCAGTTGCATACCGTGCTGGCCCAAAGCTGCCTGTGGGCGAAGCAATATGACTGCACGCTGGACCAGTACAAGAAGATTTTGCAGCTGAATCCGGAGTCGGCACAGGCGGATATGCTCGCCGGAGAGGCGATGGACGGTCTGAATGACTCCGAAGGCGCGATCCGGGAGTTCGAAGCCGCCGCGAAAGCGTCTCCCACCGAGCCGAATGTGCACTTCGGCCTTGGATATCTCCTCTGGAAGCAGCGCTCATTTGCTGAGGCAGCAGAGCAGTTCAAGCTGGAGCTGGCAAGCGACCCGAACCACGCAATGACGCTCGCGTACCTCGGCGACGTGGACATCAAGCAGAACAACAATTCGGCGGCGCTCCCGCTTCTGGAAAGGGCTGTCAAGCAGCCCGGGGCGCCGCGTATCGCTTTTGTGGATCTCGGAATTCTCTACGCCGATTCTGGGAAGCAAGACGAAGCCATCGCAGCGTTCGAGCGTGCTATTCGGATGGACCCTTCCGAGGTCGACGCACACTGGAGACTGGGCCGCCTCTATGCCTCAATGGGACGGCAGCCGGAGGCAAAAGCTGAGTTAGCCAAGGCAAACGAGCTTCACAAGCAGAAGGACCAGCCGCTGGCGACGCAGATCGCTGCCCCGCATCCGTAAGATCGAGAAGCAGGCTACTCGGGCTTCATCCGTTCCTTGAGACTCTTGGCAAGCTTTTCCACTTCGGCCGCCTTCTTGACTACCGCCAAAGACAGCGTGTTCTTGTTGCTCTTGGCTACTTCGGCTTGCAACTCCTGCGCCAGCTGGTAAAGCCTGTTCGTGTCAGCGATGATCTGCGCCTGCCGTGCCTCCTCAGGTGTCATGGGTTTGGCGTCAGGATTGGCTGCCGGCTTCTGATCCTGCGACTGATCGGGTTTTGCCGATACATCCTGCTTTTGAGCAGGTGTCGCTGATGATGTTGCTGGAGCAGATTGAGAAGGCGGTGAAGATGAGTTCTGGGCCAAAGCCGGTCCAGCCGCGATTAGAAGAGCAATTGCGAGAAGCAAGCACCGATAGAGCGGAATTGGCCGAGTGGTGAGTTTTGGCGCGCCGCTTTCAGCAGAGACGTGAAGCACTGCCTTCACCTCGCAACCACGTTAGTGCATCCTTGCTTCCAGTTTCAATGGAAGCTCGGCTGAACCCGCTCGAAAAAGCCGAGAACTGCCGCTGCCGCTTTCGCGGCATCAACATCAGCCGAAAAAATCGCGGAGATAACGGCGATGGAGTCAGCGCCGGCATCCCGCACCGCGGAGGCGTTGTCCCGGGTGATCCCGCCGATGGCGACGACCGGCACGTTGGTCAGCCGCCGGGCAAGCCGGACTCCATCGAGGCCGACGACTGGGTCAGGATTGGCCTTAGATACGGTCGCGAAGACGGGCCCGATGGCAATGTAGTCGACTGGCTCGAGCGCGGCAGCTCGAAGCTGGCTTTCGCCATGGGTGGAGAGGCCAATGAGACTTTCGGCGCCGAGCAACCTGCGGGCTTCGCGCGGCGGCAGGTCTGTCTGGCCGAGATGAACACCGTGGAATCCGGTACGACGGACCAGATGGACGTAGTCGTTGAGGATGATCGTCAGCCGCGGCGGAGCGGAACTGCGGATTGCCTCGGCATCGCGCAGAATTTCCGCCTCGCTGGCCGTCTTGTTGCGATACTGCAGGATCTCGACGCCGGCCTCCGCCAGGCTGGCGACCAGTCTTGCCAGCGTTTCGTGCCTTAGAGCTATCTCGCGAGGCAGAAAAGCGGCGTCGAGAATCGGGTAGAGAGGTGGGAACTTTGCAAGGGCCACCCCCCAGTCTATGCGCTTGGCATCTCGTCAGCGGAGGGACCGTAGCACCCCGGGATGGCGATGTCATTCAGGCGGAGGTAGACGCCGAACTGCGCGCGGTGGTGGACCATGTGGCTGATGACCCATTTGCGATAGACGTCGCTTCTCGGATCATCGATGATGGGCGTTCCCTCCCACTCCATCTTCCAGCGAACGCTCCAGGCCTCATCCGGTGTTGCAACGAATGCGGTGCGGGCTGCTTTCAGGGCTGCATCGAAGCGGGCGAGGATCTCCTCGCGGGTCTTGCCTTCTGCTTCCGTCCTCGCCTTTGCGCCGTCTTCGCTTGTCATAGCGAGGGAATCCTGCGTCAAGATGTTCTTACACCACTCAGGCATGTCGGAGAGGTGCCAGGCCAGACGCCCGAGCGCCGCAGACTTGGGATGTGGCTTCCAGGTCAGCTTGTCGTCCGGGACAAGAGCCAGGAACTTGCGGGTGTTGGCAAACTCGGTGTCGAACTCGGGCAGCAGCTGCTCTGAGATGCTGCTTTCGGTGGCGATCTTTTCAGCGACAGGCATGGGGTTTTTCTCCGGATTAGGTTTTCGAAACGGCTACAGCATAGCAATCCGGTACTGCGAAAGTCGTTAAAAGGGCGAGGGCTGTGGACAGATGCTGTCCTCGATGTCAGGCTCAGGTGCGCGGCTGCCCACCCCACATTTTCGACCCTGCCTGCTTGGTAGCGTACTGGCGGCCAAGTGTCCGATATGACGGCTTCCGGCCTGCCAACGTCAGAATGGTATCCGTTACTAATAGATCGCCGAGTTTCAGGGTTGCAGCTGGACAGCTGGAACGTGTAACTTCCGATCACCCACGGCATTTGATGAAGACGCAGGTCCAGCGATGTGCAGGACGGGGGACGGCGCCGATGCGGCGGTTGATGGTACTGCTGTTTTTCGCATCGTTAGTGCCATGTGCGGCGGCAAAGCGCGTCACCGTGGCGCAACTGGAGCGGGCACTTATTGCGGCCCATGCCGCACAAAAACCAGACGCGGACATTGCGCACGAAATTGCCGGCTTAGAGCTTTCCGAACGGCTTACCGAAGCTACTCTGGACCGGATCACAGCAAATCTCGGTACGGATTCCCAGGCAGTATTGGCTTTGCAATTACTCGCCGATCAGTCGGCTTTTCTTGACCCGCCGGCGAGCGAGCTGCCCTCTACCGCGGCGCCCGACGAGGCAACGCAGGAGCGCATAATCCAGGCGGCGCGAAACTATGTGACACAAACCCTGCTCCAGTTGCCCAACCTTTTTGCCGTGCGAACCACGAACCGCTACGATGACAGTCCTCAGGTGAGCAAGAAAGGCGGCTGGCCAGTTCGCGACGGCCTGCACCTGGTGAGCTCTTCGAGCCGGGAAAGCTCGATCTTCGACGAGCGCACCAATCAGTCCACAAATACGTCCTCTACACTTTGGCAAGAACAGTCTGGATTAGTTTCGGGTGGAGAGTTCGGGTCTACGCTGAGTATGATCCTGACCGACGCGGTTAAAGGCAAGATAGCCTGGAGTCACTGGGAACAGACCCCAACCGGGCAGGTCGCTGTCTTCCAGTATTCGGTTCCAAGCTCTGCCTCGCATTTCGAGGTCATAAACTCGCTTCCGCGCAATGCATCGCTTGAGGGCACGGCAACCACCTCCGTCGGCTCCCGCCAGGGTTCCGGTATTGAACTAAAACCGAGCGGTGGCTCTAACAACTCGACCACCGTCACCAGGCCCGGGTATCACGGTTCGCTTTGGGTAGATCCGGTCAAAGGCACAATTTTTCGCGCAACCATGGACGCCGACACGAAAGGCAGCACCCAGTTCAAGAGAGCCGCGATTATGGTGCAATATGGCCCTGTCAAAATCGGCGAGAGTGAGTTCATTTGCCCGGTGCGGAGCGTGGCTCTCTCGATGGCAGTCAACGGCGCCAATCTCGATCCCCTTACCCGCATGCCTGGAAACGCGCCGACCGTATGGTTGAACGAGAGCCTGTTCACCGGTTATCACCGGTTCGGAGCCACGACGAAGATTGTCGAAGATACGTCGCCGCCGCCACCACAAAATCCCAAAGAACAGCCTGCCCCTGTTCAGGGAGTTGCTCCGGCCGCCGAAAGCAACGTCGCTTCGACGCAGAAAAAGCAAATCCCGGATGAATCCGCACAGGCGCCTGAGCCCGATCTACCCGCACTGTTGCCTGACGAAGTTTCTTCTGTGCCCGATCTTCCCGCTCAATCGCCTGAAGTTCCTCCTGTGCACGAGGCCGCTCAACAAACGCAGGCCTCCGGGGCGCAGGGCTCTCACGAGGCCCCAGCCACGATCGTGGTAAACGTGAACCGGGTGTTCATTCCGGTTGTGGTCCGTGATAAGCAAGGCCGCGCAGTGGCCGACCTGAAAAAAGAAGATTTCAAGGTCTTCGAGAGCGGTAAGCCGCAAGTTATCTCTGGATTCACGGTTGAGAGGCGCGAAGCGATCGAGAGCGCTCAGAAAGGACCTGCGGAAAGCGCAAATACTCCGAATGCTCCACCTCAGGCGGCTCTCCTGCCGAAGCGGATCACGGTGTACCTGTTCGATGACTTGCATCTGAGCGCCGCCGACCTGGCGTATCTCAAGAAAATCGACGCGAAAGCGCTGGACGGGGCATTGGTCGGCTCGGATATGGCCGCCGTGCTTTCGACCTCGGGAAAAGTCAACAGCGGTCTGACGCGCGATCGCACAAAATTGCATGATGCGATCATGAGCCTGGAACCGCGAAACCTCTACACGTCAAGTGCTGGGGAGTGTCCGAAAATCGAGTACTACGAAGCCGACATGATCGAGAACAAGCACGATAGCGCTGCCTTCGCAAAGGCATTAGCGCAGGTATTCGCTTGTGACCCGGCTCTGGACAGGCAACGCGATCTCTATCTCGCTCAGAGTATGGTGGAATCCGCCGCAAGACGGTCCTTGATGGCTGGCGATCAGGACGTTCAAGTAACCCTTGCTGCGATCAGAGGGTTCGTGCGCGTGATGGCCAAAATGCCGGGACAACGCATGCTGATCCTTGTGTCGCCCGGCTTCGTGTCAATTACTCCTGAGGCCTTGAACTGGGAATCACAGATCATGGACCTGGCGGTCCAGTCCAATGTGACCATCAATGCCCTGGATGCGCGCGGGCTGTACACGGGGGTAACCGATATCAGTGAGTATGGCGCGAGGCAAATCATCGATCCAACCCGCCTCACCGCTATGACGCGTGCCGAGGGCGTGATGGCGGAACTTGCCGACGGGACCGGTGGGACTTTCTTTCACAACAGCAATGATCTTGGGGCAGGATTCAAGAGTTTGACGGACGGGCCAGACGTGGTTTACGTGCTGGAGCTTTCGCTCGATGGCGTGAAGCCAGACGGTTCCTATCATCGGGTTAAAGTGAAAGTGGATCGGGAAGGCATGCAGATCGAGGCCCGCCAGGGTTACTCTGCACCCAAGCAAGAGAAAAAGAAGAAAATAGAAGGCTTCCAGGCAGCTCCGTCAGGCCAGATCCAGGCTTACAAGTGACGATCCTGAGGTCTTGGGGACCATCGGAGCTTGCCCCTTTTAATTTAACGGGTTTGGCGTAATTCTCGACCAGGCCTGATTACCGGCTCGCGTGAACCTCAAAGGCAGATTTTCGATGAGGGAGAAAGCTCACCAAAAATCGGACCAAAGTTGTCGTATATTGGAATTAACAGCCGCCCTGCAGTCAGCGCGGCTCAGTTAACAGATTTGCCAGATCCCCCTGCAGCTAACTCTTAGGCGTAGACCGCGAGGATCTGGGGGTCACAGCCGTAATCGTTGGGCCTCCCCCTTATAGGGTTCTGCCTGCAAAGATTCAACCACCACCGATAACCGGTGACGAATCCCGTGCGTCGGCCAAAGATTGTAATTCGTGTTTAGTGAGACAGGATCGATGAAGAGTACCGCCCAGCGTTGTTCTGTTGGCAGAAGCGGCAGGCTATTTGCAAGGCTGAATTTTCTAATGGGAGAGGGCCTGAGAGCTCTTTCCGTCGTCGGATTACTATCTACAGCACTAGCCTGGGCCAGCGTGGGCGGGCGCATTTCAGGCACGGTCAAGGATCCGTCAGGAAGTGTCGTTCCCAATGCGGACGTCAGTGTCCGGGAGACTGACACTGGCGTCTCGTTCAAGGCACGTTCCGACAGCAAGGGACATTACACCTTCCCGGTGCTGCCGGTCGGCCACTATGAGCTGAATGTCGAGGCGTCCGGTTTTGCCCCCTATGAGCGCAAAGACATCGTGCTCGACACCAACGCAGCTCTCACTCTCGATGCTTTGCTGCAGGTGGGTGGCGGCTCTCAGACCGTGAGCGTGACCGACAACACGCTGCATGTCGAGACGACGAGCACGCAAATGGGACAGGTGATCAGCGGCCGACAGATGACCGCCGTTCCGCTGGATGGCCGGAGCTATACGGACCTTCTCGCGCTACAGCCGGGTGTCGCTCCAGCGACGACGATTACTTCGAGTACAGTGCAGGACGTTGGCGCAACGGTGCTCAACCCTTCGGGAACGCTTAATCCTGGCACCATCTCGGTCAACGGGCAGCGGGAGTTCGCCAACTATTTCAGCGTGAACGGCAGCGATGTAGAAGAAGACGTCAACGCCGGCACGGCGATCATTCCCAACCTCGATTCGATCGATGAATTTCGGATCATCACGAGCAACTTCGACGCCGAGTATGGGGAATTCAGCGGCGGCCAGATCAGCGTAATCACGAAATCGGGAAGCAATAATTTTCATGGCGGCGCCTTCGATTTTCTGCGCAATACGGACCTCGACGCGCGCAACTACTTCTCTCCGACGCGCGGCGTCTTCCAGCAGAACCAGTTTGGGGGAACCGTGGGCGGCCCGATTCGTCATGACAAGGTCTTTTTCTTTGTCGACTACCAGGGCACGCGACAGACTCAGGGCATCGACACGGGCAACATCAGCGTGCCCTCGGATGCGGATCGGACGGGGAACCTTTCAGACCTCTCCGCCGGCCTCACCGGCAAGGTAGGCGGTCCTTACTTCGCCAACCTGCTCACACAGGAGCTGGGCTACACGGTCAGTTCTGGCGAGTCGTACTACGTGCCGGGATGCACCAGTCCGTCGCAGTGCGTCTTTCCCAACGCCTTCGTTCCTCAGGGCGCCTGGTCGGTCCCGGCACAACGAATGCTGCAGTATATTCCGGCTCCGAACACACCCAGCGGCACCTTCGCTACCTCTGCCTATAACCAAATCGTCCGGGACGACAAGGGCGCCGTTCGGATCGATGCGAATACCCGCTGGGGTTTGATTTCGGCCTACTACTTTATCGACGACTTCGATCTTAATGATCCGTATCCGGTAGCGCAGAGCGGAGCCAGCGTTCCCGGCTTCAACGCTCTCACCACGGGCCGCGCGCAGCTCATCGCGCTTGGCGACACCAAGACCTTTAATTCGGCGGCCGTCAATGAGCTCCATTTCAGTTACATGCGCGACCTGACCAATCTGGGCCAACCCGTGGGCGGACTGGGTGTAAGTCTGGTTTCGCAGGGCTTTGCTAATGCGGATGGGACGCCCAGCATCGTCGCTCTGGATCCCAAGGGTCAGAGCGTCGAGAATCTCAACTTCAACGGCTACTCGACAGGCGCCGCCGCGAACCAGCTGATTCAGGCCAACAACACCTGGCAGGTCGCGGATGTCTTCTCGAAGGTGCTGGGCAATCACACCTTGAAGTTTGGCGGCGAATTTCATGCGGACGAGGTGAATGCTCATCCGATCGCTCAGTTCAACGGCAACTTCGTTTTCTCCGGGACTGAGACCGGCGTAGACTTTTCCGATTTCCTCGTCGGCGTGCCCAGCCAGTTCAACCAAAGCCAACTCAATCCCTTCTATGCGCGCAACAAATACGTCGGCCTCTTCGCGCAGGATAGCTGGCACGTGCTGCCCAACCTCACGTTGAACTATGGTCTTCGCTGGGACCGCATCGCGCCCTGGTCGGAGAAATACAACCAGATCTCGACCTTTGTGCCCGGTGCGCAATCGGTTGTCTTTCCCGGCGCGCCTGCGGGCATCCTGTATCCGGGTGATCCGGGAATTCCTAACACTCTCGCTCCAATCGACAACCTCACCTTTGCGCCGCGCGTGGGTTTGGCGTGGTCCCCGCAGGCCGAAACGGGCAGCTTTCTGGAAAAACTTCTGGGAACTCCGGGGATGACCAGCGTGCGGGCTAGCGTGGGCAATTTCTATACCGCGATCGATGCGCTCTCAATCAGTGTTCTGGCGGCGAATGCGCCTTACGGCACGACCTATACGAGCCCGGCTCCTCCGCTTTTCGCGACGCCATTCATCACGGCGGCGGACGGAACCGACAACGGCCAGCCGTTTCCGTACACCTTCGCTCCTTTGAATTCCTCGCGGAAGAATCCCGACTCCAACGTTGACTGGAGCACATACGAGCCGATCAGCGGCATTCCGGGATTTGACATCCATAACCGGACGCCCTACACCGAGGAATGGATGTTCTCGATTGAACGGCAGGCCGGACCCAATACAGTGTTCGGAGCGAGCTATGTAGGCACGTCAAGCCATCGTCAACGTGTGCTCATCGAACCAAATCCCGGTAATCCGGCATTGTGTTTGAGTCTGAGCCAACCGAGCCAGGTGCAGCCAGGAACGCTGACCTGCGGCGCGGGCGGCGAAGATACCGTCTATTTCCCGATTGGCGGCGGCCAGGTGAACGGCACGCGCGGACCGCTCGGGCCGAGCTTCGGTAGCAATGCACTTCAGTCCACGATCGGCCACGCCAACTACAATGCGCTCGAACTCAGCGCGCGCCATACCAGCGGCCGCCTCGAGTTCGTCGCGTCCTACACCTACGGCAAGTCCATGGATCAGTCCTCAAACATCGGGGAAGAGGTCAATCCTTTCAACCCGGCGCTCAGCTACGCCATCTCCTCTTTCGACGTGAAACACAACTTCGTCGTCAGTTACGACTACCAGCTTCCCTTCGACCGCCTGTTTCAGCCCAATCGGCTGAGTCAGGGTTGGTCGCTCTCCGGCATCACGCGCTTTGCGAGCGGCTTTCCCATCACGATGGTCAATAACGGAGACAATTCGCTGATCGGGACGAATCCGAACGGGGTAAATAACAGCAGCATCGACGAGCCTGATTACAACGGTGGGCCGCTTCATCTAAACCATAATCCGCGAACGAACGGTCACAACTACTTCGATGCCACGGCCTTCACCATGAATGCCCTCGGAACTCCGGGCAATGCCAAGAGACGGTTCTTCTACGGCCCGGGCGCGGATAACTACGACATGGCCGTGGCCAAGAGATTGCCGCTCAAGGAATCGATGTCGCTGCTGTTTCGCGTCGAGGCATTCAATGTCTTCAACCATACCCAGTTCAACGGACCAGGTTCAGTCGATGGCAACATCGGCAGCTCGACCTTCGGCCAGGCCATCAGCGCCTCGCCTGCACGCATCCTGCAAGGCGCGATGAAGTTCAACTTCTAAAAAGATCAGGCCAGATCTAGTTCATGTTCATGCCAGGCATGGCGGAGTGGTCCATGTTGTCATGCCCCTGGTCATCGTCGTCGACGGACCAGATCTTTGTGGGGTCGGTCTCGTTCGGATAGACGTGGACCATCCATCCGAAGATGTGGGGATGAAACTCGCCTCCGGCGGCATCACAGGCTTCTTTGGTGGTGATGGATCCGAGCAGGCCAAACTTCGCGTCGTGACCGAAGTACTGGGCCTTTTCTCCCGCCGGCGCTTTGCAGAAGTTGATGTGCTGGTGCCAGTGGGCAATGCTGAGCGGAATGCGCTGATTCAGCTCGTCCTCGGTGGCTTCGACGCGATCGGTATACATGACTCCGATGAGCGTGTATCCACCGTCTGCGGTTTTCTTGTAGAGCAGGGAAGTGGGCTTCGAGGGATCGAAATAGACACGGGCCTCTAAGGCGTAGTCGTAGCGGGTGAAGTGGTACTGGGCCTGCGGCACGTCGGGCAGAAAGATGTGGTAGCCATCGGCCAGAGCTTTGCGGTAGTCCTCGTATGGCGCCATGGCGGCCTTGGCCGCGGCAACGACGGCGTCGGCCTTTTGCTGATCACCGGGCTGAATCGGCCGGAGGGATGTCATGTACATGTGACCCGCCATGTGAGCCATGCCATGAGCAGCTTGTGGTGGATCCGTGGCGGAGGCGGCGATCGATCCGAGTGAGAGTGCACAAGCGAGAGCAGAAAGGCGAGAGGTTCGAACGAGTTGGGACATCCAGTTACCTCGCAGCAAATGTGTCGATTGTAGATACGCGATCAATTGGACCGGAGTTGCGGTTTTGATGTGAATTTGACGGCGATTCGACGATTCGTGTTCGTTTGGAGACAGCGGAATTCATTTTCGGACACCGCGCCGCCGGGCCGTCCCTCCAAGTCTCGCATTTTCAACGATTACCGGTTTATTGTTGCGGCACTGCAAATGCACTCAGAGCTTCGAGGCCCTTTTCATGCTTGCTGATTTGAGATTCGCGCTCAGGCAGTTACGGAAGTCGCCGGGCTTCCTGCTGACAGCGGTGTTGACCCTCGCGCTGGGGATCGGCGCGACGACGGCCATCTTCACCCTGGTCAACGCGGTGATGCTCAAATCGCTGCCTGTTGTGAAGCCGGAGGAACTGTACCGCATCGGCGACAAGGTGCACTGCTGTATGTGGGGCGGCTACACGCAGTCGGAAGAATTCTCGCTCTTCAATTACGAACTGTACAAGCATTTCCGCGATGAGACTCCGGCGTTCACTGACCTGGCGGCAGTTCAGGGTGGGAATCAGGGATTGGGAGTGCGCCGGGAGGGAAGCCAGGGTCCGGCGGAGCAGCGCAACTCGCAGTTCGTCTCAGGGAATTATTTCCGGACTTTCGGGATCGGAGCGTGGAGCGGCCGTGTGCTGAGCGAGGCAGACGATCGCGAGGGCGCGCCGCCGGTTGCCGTGATGAGCTATCGCGTGTGGCAGGAAAAGTACGGTGCCGACCCGTCTGTTGTCGGTGCGGCGTTTCAATTCAACGGCAAGCCGTTCACGGTGGTTGGCATCGCTCCTCCTGGGTTTTACGGGAGCGGGCTGAGGAGCTGGGGAAATCCGGACTTCTGGATTCCGTTGTCGAATGAGCCTCTGCTTCAGGGGAGCAGTTCGCTTCTTAAACAGGCCAATGCGAACTGGCTCGATGTCATCGGGAGGGCGCGGCCGGGCACCGATCCGAAAGCGCTTGAGTCGCAGTTGAGGCTGGAACTGCGCCAGTGGCAGACGAGCCATCTCTCGGACATGAGTCGGCAAGAAAAGGAATTCCTGCCCAGGCAAGAACTGCATCTGACGCCGGGTGGTGCCGGCATGGCCGACATGCGGCAGCAGTATCGCGACGGGCTGCGGCTGCTGCTGATCGCGGCAAGCTGCGTGCTGCTGATTGCGTGCGCCAATCTCGCGAACCTTTTGCTGGCGCGGGGCCTGGGTACGAGGCAGCAAAGCTCGGTCAGGGTAGCGCTCGGCGCCTCGCGCATACGGATGGTGCGAAAGGCGCTCGTCGAGAGCGTGGCGTTGGGGCTGCTGGGCGGCACGGCCGGGTTGCTCGTTGCTTACGCCGGAACGAGCCTGATCCTGCATATAACGTTTCCAGCGACAAACAACCACGTTCCAATCGACGCCGCACCTTCGTGGCCGGTACTGCTGTTTGCACTGGTGGTTTCGGTGGCGACAGGCATCGGCTTTGGGGTAGCGCCGGCGTGGCTGGCGTCTCGCGCGCAGCCGATCGAGGCACTGCGCGGAGCGAATCGGTCGACGGCGGGACGGACTTCTCTCCCGCAAAAGGCCCTCGTGGTGACGCAGGCGGCGCTGTCGCTGGTTCTGCTGAGCGCAGCAATCATGCTGTCGCAGAGTATGAGCAACATGGTGCACCAGAATTTCGGCTTCGATGAGAAGGATCGCTACGTGGCGTGGGTAGATCCGATGATGGCAGGCTACCAGCCGGACCAACTCGACGACCTGTATGAGCGCATCGAGCAGCGGATGCAGCAGATTCCAGGAGTGCAAAAAGTCGTCGTCGCGGCCTACGCGCCGATGAGTGGAGACAACTGGAACACCACGGTTCGAATAGAGGGCAAACCGGAGCCGCATATAGACGACAAAACCAGCGCCGGATTCGTGCGAGCAATGCCAGGATTCTTCGAAACGCTGGGGATTCCAGTATTGATGGGCCGGCCTTTTACGGAGGAAGACACACCGTCATCGCAGAATGTGGCGGTGATCAATCAGGCGTTTGCGAAACAGTTCTTCAAAGATGAAAACCCGATCGGGAGACATTTCGGCAGCGGGGCGAATATGAAGCACAGCGGCGATTACGAAATTGTCGGCGTTGTGGCAAACGCGCGCTTTTCCGATTACGACCTGAAGGAACCGCTTGCGCCCATGTTCTTTCTGCCGGAAAACCAGTCTGTCCACTACGACAAGCCTGAGGAAATCAATGGCGAAAGACGCGGTCATTACCTCTCGCAAATCATCTTCTGGGCGCCGGGACGTCACAGCGGCCTTGAGATGCAGGTGCGGCGCGCGTTGTCAGAGATCAATCCCAATCTAACCGTGGGCGACATGAAGACCTATGACGAAGCGCTCGCGGTGGATTTTTCGCAGCAGGGATTGATCGCACGGCTCACCTCGCTGTTTGGAGCGCTGGCGCTTGCGCTGGCCGCGGTCGGGCTGTACGGTGTGACCGCTTATAACGTCGAGCAGCGCACGAATGAGATCGGCATCAGGATGGCGCTGGGCGCAGATCGCGTATCGGTGATGAAAATGGTGCTGCGAAGCGCATTTCTTCAAGTCGGGATAGGACTCGCGATCGGGGTTCCCGCAGCGATCGGCGCGGGATATGCCATGGCCAGCCAGCTCTATTCGGTGCAGCCGTGGAACCCGGTCATCCTGGCGATAGCGGCGTTGCTTCTCGGACTCGCGGCGCTGGTGGCGGCCATTGTGCCGTCGCAGAAGGCAGCAAGCGTAGAGCCCATGCAGGCGCTGAGGAATGAGTAACCCGGCCAGTCTTTGGAACGAACCGGGAGCGGTTAACGTAGGGTCTTCCAAGGTTAGCTACGACCAGATCCACCCGATATATCCGGGCCCGGAGGCCGCCGCATGGCAATGTTCACCGATCAACTCAGGCAGGTTCTTCGGCGGCTGGGCCGCGCCCCGCTCTTTACAGCCATTACGCTGCTCACGCTGGCCATCGGTGTCGGCGCGAACACAGTGATTTTCAGCGTGATTGAAGGCGTACTGCTGAAGCCCTTGCCCTATCCGCACCCTGAGCAACTGATCGGCGTATGGCATCAGGCCACGGGGATTAACATCGACAACCTGAACATGTCGCCGTCGATTTATTTTATTGACCGCGAGCAGAACAGGACGCTGCAGGACATCGGCGTCTACGATGGCGACGCGTTCGATGTGACCGGAGCGGGAGAGCCGGAACACGTGCGCGGCCTGGATGTGACCGATGGGACATTGCCCATCCTCGGAGTGGTCCCCGCGCTGGGACGACTGTTCACGCGGCAGGACGATTCGCCGGGAGCGCCGGCGACGGTGCTGCTCTCGTATGGATACTGGCAAAAGAAGTTCGGCGGCGACCGGTCAGTGATCGGGCGGTCGATCACTCTTGATGGCAAGACGCGGCAGATTATTGGCGTGCTGCCGAGAGATTTTCACTTTCTCGATTGGCAGGATGCCGCGATTATCGCGCCCTTCCAGTGGGATCGCAGCAAGGTAAAGCTGGGCAACTTTAGCCAGCGCGCCCTTGCCAGAATGAAGCCGGGAGTGACCATCGAGCAAGCGAGCGCCGATATGGAACGGCTGCTTCCTGTCGTGCTGCGCAGCTTTCCCGCGCCGGAAGGATTCAGCGTCAGCCTCTTTGAGAAAGCGCACATCCTGCCCAATCTGCGTCCCCTCAAGCAGGACGTGGTCGGCGATGTTGGAAAAGTCCTCTGGGTGCTGATGGGGTCGATCGCACTTGTCCTGCTCGTCGCCTGCGCAAACGTAGCCAACCTGCTGCTCGTCCGGGTGGAGGGCCGCCGCCAGGAACTCGCGATCCGCTCCGCTCTCGGTGCAAGCTGGGGTCGCATAGCCAGCGAGTTGCTTTTCGAAAGCCTGGTGCTTGGCGTTGCCGGCAGCCTGATCGGACTTGCGCTGGCCTATGCAGCTCTCCGCGTGCTGGTCGCTGCTGCCCCCACCGGCCTGCCGCGCATCCACGAGATCGGCATCGATCTGCCGGTGCTGCTGTTCACGGTGGGACTCGCGTTCTTCACTAGCCTGCTGATAGGCCTTATCCCGGTGTTCAAGTACGCCGGGGCAAGCGTGAACAGCGCTCTGCGCGAAGGCGGGCGCGCGCTGAGCCAGGGCCGGGAGCGGCATCGCGCGCGCAAGGCTCTGGTGGTGGTGCAGGTGGCGATGGCGCTGGTCCTGCTGATCTGCTCGGGGTTGATGATCCGGACCTTCAGATCGCTGATGCACGTTGCGCCGGGCTTTGAAAAGCCGGAGCAGGTGCAGACCTTCCGGTTCTACATTCCTGAAAGCCAGATTCCGGACAAGGACCGCGACCGCATCACGCAGATGCAGCAGGCAATTCTCGAAAAGCTGGAGGCGATTCCCGGAGTTTCGTCTGCCGCCTTCTCGACGGCGATTCCCATGTCGGGCTATGACTCGAATGACATTCTCTATGCGCAGGACCACATGCAGAACGAGGGGCAGCTGCCACCGATCCGGCGCTTCAAGTTCGTCTCGCCTGGTAGCTTTACCACGCTGGGCACCAGGTTCATCGCTGGCCGCGACCTGACATGGACCGACGTGTACCAGAAGCGGCCGATGGCGATCATCTCCGAGAATTTCGCGCGGGAATACTGGGGCAGCGCGAACGGCGCGCTGGGGAAGAGGATCCGCGTGGCGAACACGGACGACTGGCGGGAGATCATCGGGGTTGTCCAGGACGTGCACGACGATGGCGTGGATCAGAAGGCGCCGTCGACGGTGTACTGGCCAAGCATGATGGACAACTTCGAGGGCGAGAAGTTCCAGCTCCGACGCGGCGTGGCCTTTATTGTGCGCAGCCCCCGCGCAGGATCGCACGCCTTCATCGACGAGGTGCAACGTCAGGTGTGGTCGGTGAATCCCGACGTGCCTCTGGCGGAAATAACGACGCTGGGTGAGATGTACACAAAATCGATGGCGCGCACCTCGTTCACGCTGGTGATGCTCTCGGTTGCGGGCGGGATGGCGCTGCTGCTTGGCATCATCGGAATCTACGGCGTCATCTCGTATTCGGTTTCGCAGCGGACCCGCGAGATCGGCATTCGCATGGCTCTGGGTGCACAACGACCGTCGCTGACGGCAATGTTTGTGCGCCAGGGATTGCTGCTGACTGGCATCGGACTGGCATGCGGACTGGTCGTCGCCTTTGTCACGATGCGGCTGATGTCGTCGCTGCTGTTTGGCGTGAGCCCGATGGATCCGGTCACGTATATCACCATTACGGTGTGCGTGTTGGTGACCGCGTATGTCGCCTGCTATCTGCCGGCAAGGCGAGCGGCGACGGTGGATCCCGCGAATGCGCTGCGGGCGGAGTAGTTTGAACTACTGAGCCGCCTTCTGCCTCTCGAAGAATCGCTCCATGAACTTGGTGTCGAACTGGCCATTGCGGAACTCTTCGTCATCGAAGATGCGGCGGTGCAGAGGGATTGTCGTGTGGATGCCCTGCACGATGAACATATCGAGAGCGCGTTTCATGCGCTGCATTGCCTCTTCGCGGTCTCTGCCGTGCACAATGAGTTTGGCGATGAGTGAATCGTAGTAGGGGGGTACGACGCCCTCCGCGTACTGCGCAGTGTCAACGCGGACACCGTTACCTCCGGGCACGTTGAAAGCGGTGATCTTGCCCGCGGACGGCGTGAACTTCTCGGGGTGCTCGGCGTTGACGCGGCACTCGATAGAGTGTCCGCGGATCTGGATGGGCTCGGTGATGATGCTGGACAGCTTTTCGCCGCAAGCAATACGTAACTGTGCTTTTACTAAATCGAGGCCCGTGACCATCTCGGTGACAGGATGTTCAACCTGGATGCGGGTGTTCATCTCGATGAAATAGAGCTTGCCGTCTTCATCCATCAGGAACTCGACCGTGCCGGCATTCTGGTATCCGACGTTTTCGAGAGAGCGCCGAAGAGTCTTCGCGATGTCGTCGCGCAGCTTCTGCGTTACCTGCAGCGATGGCGCTTCCTCAATGAGCTTCTGATGGCGTCGCTGGATCGAGCACTCGCGTTCGCCGATCGACATCACGTTCCCGTGCTGGTCGGCGAGCACCTGGAACTCGATGTGGCGCGGGCGCTCGATGAACTTCTCCATGTAAAGGTCGCCATTTCCGAAGGCGTTGGCGGCTTCGATGTTCGCTGCCTGAAAAAGCGCGGGGAGTTCCTCGGGGGTGCGGACGACGCGCATGCCGCGGCCTCCGCCGCCGGCCGAGGCCTTGAGAATGACGGGGTAGCCGATGGACTTTGCCCAGTCGAGCGCGTCATCTTCTGACTGGATGACGCCTTCGGAGCCGGGCAGGATAGGTACCTTCGCCCGCTTCATGGCCTGGCGCGCCTTCTCCTTTTCACCCATAAGGCGGGTGACTTCGGGTGGCGGCCCGATGAACTTGATGTTCGAGGCGCGGCAGACTTCCGCGAAATTGGCGTTTTCGCTGAGAAGTCCGTAGCCGGGATGGATTGCGTCGACATCAGCGATTTCGGCCGCGCTGATTACGGCGGGGACGTTGAGGTAGCTCTCAGCCGAGCGCGGAGGACCGATGCAGATGGCCTCGTCAGCGAAGCGGACGTGGAGGGAGTGGCGGTCGGCTTCGCTGTAGACGGCGACGGTGCGAATGCCGAGTTCCTTGCAGGCGCAAATGACGCGCAGCGCGATTTCGCCGCGATTGGCGATGAGGACTTTTCGAAACATATCTGGGCTAGACCTATCGGGGACGCACGGCAAAGAGGGACTGGCCGTACTCAACTGGTTGGCCATTCTGGACGTAGCGCTTGACGATCTCGCCGGCGGCGTCGCATTCGATGTCGTTCATCAGCTTCATGGCCTCGATGATGCAGAGGATCTGTCCGACCTCGACCTGGTCCCCGATTTTAACGAACGCCGGAGAACCGGGCGAAGGCGACTCATAGAAAGTGCCGACGATGGGCGATTTGACAACGTGGAGGTTGGCATCGGTGTCGGCTTCGGTTGATGCGGGGGGCGCTGATGGCGCGGGACCCGGTGCGGCGGGTGCGGCGTGCGCGTAAACCTCAGGCAGGACGGCCGGTGTTGGCACGGCTTGAGGCTGGGAGGTGATGAGCCGGGCGAGAGTTGCGAGGTCGGGGGTAACGCCGCCCTCCTGCACAAACTTGATGCGGACCTTGAGGTCTCCGCGTTCGAGATCGAACTCGCCGATCTTGTTTTCTTTGAGGAACTCGATGAGTTCCTTTAGTTCTTTCATCTCTTCCGAATTCATCTTCTGCGCTCTCGCTTAATCGCTGGCCTGTGCCATGCCTTCAGAGTTCAATCAGTGCTTTGGTCACCGGTGTTAGTACCTTGGCGCCTTTATCGGTGACGGCAATCATGTCCTCAATGCGAATGCCGAACTTTCCCGGCATGTAAACGCCGGGCTCGATCGTCACGACCATGCCCGGCTTCAATTCCTGCGTCTGCTCGCGGGCAATGCGCGGAGGCTCATGGATCTCTAGGCCCACGCCGTGCCCGGTTGAGTGTGTAAAGTACTCGGCCAGCCCTGCTTTGCGCAACACGGAGCGGGCGGCTTCATCCACCTCGCCACAGGTTACGCCGGGCCTGACCGCCGCTACGGCCGCCTGCTGTGCTTCGAGTACGGCGTCGTAGGCAGAGCGCTCCGGCCGGCCCGCCTTGCCGATGCACACAGTGCGGGTCATGTCGGAGCAATAACCCTTGAGGATAACACCGAAGTCCAATGTAACGAAGCCATTGCGTGGCGTCTTGCGGGCGGTGGCGCGCCCGTGGGGCAGGGCAGAGCGAGGCCCGGAGGCGACGATGGTTTCAAAAGACATGCCATCAGCTCCCATGGTGCGGGCGAAGAACTCGAGGCTGGCAGCAATCTCAGTCTCGGGGACGCCGGCTTGGATCTGCGGCACGATGGCGTGGAAGAGTTGGTTGCCGAGCGTGGCGGCGTCGGCCATGCGACTGAGTTCATCAGCGTCCTTGATCATGCGCAGTTCCGAGACAATGGGCTGCTTGAGCGGTGAGAAGAAGCTACGCCGATGAGAAGGAGCGAGGGCGGACCGCATTAGGCCAAGATCGGATACGGTGGTGTGCTCCGGGTCGTAGGCGACGCGAGACTTTTTCGAGATGAAGGACTCGAGTAGCGAGCAAGCTTCCCTGAGCGCCGACCTCTTCGCGATGACGACGCGTGCGGACTGTGTTTCTTCGCGCGCCTGGGTGGTGTAGCGTCCATCGGTGAAGAGAACGGCCTTCCGGTCGGTAACCGCGAGAGCGGCATTCGAGCCGGTGAATCCGCAGAGATAGCGGACGTCGGGAAGGTGGGTGACCAGGAGGGCTTCGACGTTGTCGCGGGACATGGCGCTGCGGAGCGCGCGGAGACGAGCTTTATGTTGCATCAGAATTGATGTTACTAAGAGCCAGCTTTTATTGAAGTTTTTATTGGCCCGTCAACCTCGCGAGCCCCGAATCCGAAGGAGCCAATTTCCCGTCTCAGCTCGCAGCCCTGCGTCCGAACAGCGCGTCCCCGAACAAGCATCGTAAGGTATCCGGAGATCGTTTTTCCGGAAAGAAGTCGATAAACTCCAGCCCGAAGCGGCTGAGGACCTCGTGAATCTCCTGAAACGAGGCTTGTCCTTGGTACATCGATCCTATGTTGATCTCCGTAAGAACATAGTCGACGTGCGGAAGCACGGTTAACGCACCCCGCAACGTCTTCAACTCATTTCCCTGGACGTCGAGCTTAAGCAGGAGTGGCCGCTTCAACTCATGATCTTCCGCCCACCGGTCGAGGGTTGTGACATTAACTTTGATGGTGTGGGTTTTGCGAGCCTCCGGATACATCTTTTTGTGCGTCTCATCCAAAGCAAGAAGCGAAGAAGATGCGGAAGATTCGTTCACTTCAAAGTCGGCAACAGTAATGTTGTCGCTGGCTGCAACATTGTGCGCATGCAAGTTGCCATTGGCTTGAAGTCTGTTCCGCAGGACTGCGAAAACCTCCGGTATCGGCTCAAATGAATGGATCACTGCTTTGGGATGGACCGCATGCGCAGCAAGAGCAAACTGTCCGGTGTTTGCACCCACATCTAAAATCGTTGCGAGATCGATTTTCGAAAGAACGGACTCGGCTTGCTGAGGCTGCTTTCGTCGAATCTCATATCCGAATGAGCCCACTAGGTAAGCCACTGAACTCTTTAGCGACATCTATATTTTCCTTGATTCTGAGGGATGGAATGAAGGATCTATCAAGGGTAAGGATAAAACATCGAAGACGAAAATCTTTGTCCGCTATTGACTGCCCGCGCTGCACCCTGCAGCAGAGCTTGCTTTACTAAAGTTCTGGCTGGTCGATTTGCGAAACCAGAGCGGGATCTCCATGTAATACTCGCGGCTTGATCGGGCGGCAAGGGTTTCCGGCGCAGACCATCCACTCCGGCATGCTCCGAGAAACAACAGCACGCGCTCCGATGACGGAACCATTGCCGATCCGGACTCCCGGACCCACAAACACGCCGGCCGCAATCCAGCAGTCTGAGCCGATTTCGATGTCGGAATAAATGAGCGGCATGTCGGGCCGAGTGTAGTCATGTGAGCTTGTGCAAAGGAAGCTGGACTGGGAGATGAGGGTATTGGATCCGACGCGCACCCTGCCATGGTTATAGAGTTCGACAGCGCGGCCGATAGCGACACAATCCGCGAGGACGAGATTCCACGGCATTAGAACCTTTACGCCGGGCATGATGAGGCAATGCGACCCGATCTCTGCGCCGGCGCCACGCAGGATCGCTATCCGGAGCCCGTTCAGTGGAGCGGGAAGGTAACGTACAACCCAGGACAAAGGCTGCCACAAGGCGCGGCGAAGGGTTATCCCCAACGGCCATCGCGTACGTGACGAGCGCAGATCAACGTGAACCATGGCCATGCTGGAACCGGAGCAGGTCATAGACCGGCCGAAGCCTGGTCCTCATCAGGAAGGATGCCAGGTATGCGGAACGCGTGGTCAACCTCCGAGGCAGCCGATGGCCCAGGACATCCCGCTGCACACGCCAGTTCTCACTGCGTCCAAGATGGGATTTTGTCTCAGACACTCCGCCACGTGAAAAGGTGCATACCGGGAAGTCAAGAGACAGCGCGCCGCCGCCCTTTCGATAGATTTTGCAGGTCAGATCGTAGTCCCCCGAAACCCTGAACGATTCGTCGAAACGTAGAGGAGCAAGTGAAGCGCCGGAGTAGAAGATAGCTTGGTGATGAGTGGGCATCCCATAACTGAGCCGCTCGATAGGGCGCGCCTTCTTCAGAAGGAGGTCGCCGCCGGTGGTCTTCTCCAGGGCGTCTCCGTAGACGATATCGGGTGACCGGTCAGTCGCCGAAATCCGTTGCTTTACTGCTGCAAGCACATTCGGATCGGCGAAACCATCACCGGCGTTCATGAAGATCACGTACCGGCCGCGGGTTTGCGCCAGGCCCTTGTTCATCGCGTTGTATAAACCGGTGTCTTTTTCCGACGTATAGACAAGGTTCGGAAGACGGCAGGAAGCCAATTCGGCCCGAGTTCCGTCAGTTGAAGCGCCGTCGATGACAATCCACTCAAAATCAGCTACTGATTGGGCTTCGATGGAAGCCCGCGTAACCAGCCAACCCGCAAGATCGTTCAGTGTGATCGTGACGATGGAAAAAAACGGCGTGCAGTCGGAGTCCATCTATAAGCGTCCTTGAAGCGCCGTTAAGAGTCGATCAGGCTGCTGCTCACAGAATATCAAGGAACGCTTGGCATAAATGCCCTACGCGTCACTCGCAACCACATGGACGCGGTTCCGGATGGATGGAAACAGGCGCGCGATGGTGTCTGGTAGTGGCTGGCCGCGCCCAAACCTCAGGAGGCTTTGACCATCCGCCTGCTTGTCGAGCGGGTGCCGCGGACCGGCTTCTTCTGGCTTGGGCGGACGGCCTTCGGCGCAGGTACGGGCTCCGGCTGAGCCGTGACCCCGGACTGGCGGTCCATCCATTCATCGAGGCGGGACTTCTTGAAGCGCCAGCGGTTGCCGAGCTTGAAGGCGGGGATAAAGGATTCGGAGGCGTACTTGTACAGGGTGTCGGGACTGATGCCGAGGTAGTCCGATGCCTGCCGGATGTCCATCACTTCCCGAATCTCCATATTGCGCACAGTCGAGGATTTCATGGGCAGCTCCGTCTAATTGTTCCTGAATTGGGGGAATAAGGCCAGCGACCTGCTTATACCGTGTTTTCTGGGTCTTGTTCAAGGATTTTTCGTAAGTGGTTCGGGAATCAGCGACATTTCAGGTTGTTTCTCCAGCTCCCGATGCCAGAGGTTGAGTACCCACCGGCGCTGATCCCCAAGAAGTTGTGTGTTGGCCGGCTTGATTCGCTGCAGAGAAAAGCCGGGCTTTTAAGGGCCCGGCTCGGCAATTTGGAGTTCTGAGAACGGCTATAGCTTCGGTTCGAGACTATTGATGATCCCGAGGAAGCTTGAATCCAGGGTGCGGTTGGTTGAGATGGCCTCGGCTAGGGGGATGCTCTCGATCTTCGTTCCGTGAAGTACCACCAGGCGGCCAAACTCTCCTTTGTGCACCATGTCGATGGCGGCGAGGCCATATCGCGTGGCGAGCATGCGGTCGAAGGCCGAGGGCGTTCCGCCGCGCTGGGTGTGCCCCAGGTTAACGGAGCGGGTTTCGTAGCCGGTGAGCTTCTCGATCTCTTCCGCCAGGGCCTGGCCGATGCCGCTGAGGCGGACATGGCCGAACGAATCGACTTTCTGGCCGATCGTCGCCTGTTCTCCTGAAGGAAGCTTTGCGCCCTCGGCCACGACAACGATACCGTACTTTTTGCCTTTGGAGTGGTTGTGCTTGAGGACGGCGCAGACATGATCGAGGTCGATGGGCTTTTCCGGCACCAGGATGACGTGGGCGTTGCCGGCGACTCCCGCGGTAAGGGCGATCCAGCCCGCGTCGCGTCCCATGACTTCGCAGACAATGACGCGGTTGTGGGCCTCGGCGGTCGTGTGCAGCCGATCGACCGCCTCGGTGGCGATCGTCACTGCGGTGTCGAAGCCGAAGCAGATGTCGGTTCCGTTGAGGTCGTTGTCAATGGTCTTGGGAACGCCAACACCGGGAACTCCGGCCTGGATGAGGGCGTTGGTGACGGATTGCGTGTCATCTCCGCCGATGGCGATGAGCGCATCGAGCTTGTTGGCCTTGAGGTTAGCGACACACTTTTCGATTCCGCCCTCAACCTTGCGGACATTGGTGCGCGAGGTGCGCAGGATGGTGCCGCCTTCGGTGATGATGCCGTCGACTCGCTCGAGGGTGAGGGGGATGAAGTTGTTGTCCAGGACCCCGCGCCAGCCTTCAAGGAAGCCGATGAACTCGTCTCCGTAGTGGTTGATTCCTTTTTTGACGACCGCATGGATTACGGCATTCAGGCCCGGGCAGTCTCCGCCGCCCGTCAGTAGACCAACTCGCATTGCATGCTCTCCTAAATAGTGCTTCCGCTGTGAATGATAAAGGGATGTCTGGCGGTTGCAAAATGCGAGGGCTGCCTCGTTGCGTCGATTTCGACTTGCCCGCGCCTGGGAGAGCCGGGATTCGTTTCGCGCCGCAGCGCGAGCACCTAGTAGAAATTCGAAAGTAAAAAGACATTACGGCTCGAACGCCCGCGCGAAACCAGCAACTGCTCGCCATCAGGAGACCAATCGAAATCCATCACCTCTTCCGATGCAAAGTGGGTTAATTGCTTCGGCGGCCCTCCCGCAAGCGGCTGCCTCCAGATGTTGCCGACGCCGTCTTTGGTCTCTACGTAATCTCTGCCTCGACCGTCGGGCGCCCACTGGAAGATAAAATTGCGACCGGCAGACTTGCCGGAATCGCCGACATAATCGGGTTTCGTATATTGGAATCGCATGCAGAAGAAAATGGGCAGTCTGCTTCAAAAGCTCTTTGCCGGGCTGGCTTGCAGTGCGTTCCTGAGTGCCTGTGGACCCACATACCAGTGGACCGCGCGCAAAGTTTCAAACCTTCCCGACCATAGCCCCCTGGCGATGTCTACCGGCGGACGAATGTCGACGACGGTTTCCGAAACTCCCGATCACTTCGGTGGGAGCGACTATACCTCCCAGTGGCCGGGAAGCTATTTCCGGGCTTCGTTCGAAGGAGCCCGGGTGTTTTTTCGGGTCGTAAGCGGCGATGAGATCCTCCACATCGTGATAGATGGGCAGATGGCCGCGCCCCTCGTAAAGCCCGACGCGGGCGTGTATGCGATCGAAGGGCTGAGCAACGGCAAGCACGAGATAGAGGCTCTTGTCGCGACCGAAAGTCAGGCGGGTCCGAACACATTCGGCGGATTTGCCATCCCCTCCGATGAAAAAGCCTTGAAGCCTCCGCAGCGCTACAGGCAGATCGAGTTTATCGGTGATTCGCAAACCGTCGGCTACGGAGACCTCTCGTCGAGGCACGAATGCTCAACCGACGAGGTTTGGGCCGACACAGACAACACGAAGGCCTTTGGCCCCATAGCGGCGAACCATTACGACGCCGACTACCAGATCAACGCGATCTCCGGGCGCGGCGTGGTTCGCAATTACGACGGCTTCAAAGCCGACACGCTGCCGCAGGCTTATCCTTACGTGCTCTTCGACAAAAAGGAGGCGTACAACGATCCTGCCTGGAAGCCGGAGGTTCTCGTCGTCGGGCTGGGAACGAACGACTTCTCCACGGCGCTCAATCCGGGCGAGCGATGGAAGACCCGGGACGAACTTCACTCGGACTACGAGGCGACCTATCTGCAGTTTCTCCAGGGATTGCGAGCGAAGAATCGCAGCGCCTACATCATCGTCTGGGCTACGAATGCCGCTAGCGGCGAGGTCAAAGCAGAGGCGCAAAAAGTCGTGCAGCTGCTAAAGGAGCGAGGAGATGAGCACATCACCTTTCTTCCCGTGAATGGACTCCGCTTTGGCGCATGCAATTGGCATCCTTCGCTCCGGGACCAAAAGGCTATCTCGAACAAGCTCGTGAACCTGATCGACGCGGACAAGCAGGTCTGGCAAAACCGGTAGGGCTGACGCAGATGAGGAAAGCGCATCCCTCGGCGTCTTGAGACCAGCCCGAAAAAGCGGTCTGGGCTAAGCGATCGATCACCAAGATAACAATTGAGGTCCAAGCGTCTCCGGCTTGCGCGAAAACAGTAAAGGGCCCCCGCGCCGACAGTGCACGGGGAGCCCTTGTTTGCCTGCTCTGTTACTGCTTTCTACCAGCCGTGGCCGTCATCCTCTGGCGCAAGGGCAACGCCGCGGAACGCTTCGCCGGCGCGGGCGGAGCGAATCGTGACGAACCTGTCGAGGTAACCATTCGTTGCCGGCTGGGTGGCACTGATGGGATCGGTGACCTTCACCAGCTTGTTAGGATCGGCACCATTGTCACCGTTTTGGCTGATCGTGGACGTGATGGCGTAAATAGTCGCAGTGCCGTCGTGGTTGACGACGCCGATAATATTGCGGCATCCGCCCGTCGCGGGTTCGATCGACGCGGGATAGTTCGCAACGCTGTATGGCACGCCAAGGTTGAGTCCATTCTGGATGACGTATTTGCGCACCCAGGTCTGGCCACTGGCTGTTGTCGTAAGGACCCACTTTTGAAGTCCGGCAGTCGCCAGCGTACCGGCGTCGGCAATGTTGATCTGTCCGTTGATCACCTGATTCGGCGTGTAGATCAGGTCGCCCTCGTCACAAACGTACAACGTAGTAGCATTCGCGAACCAAATCCCGAAGGGATAGTCGCCGCCCGGGCTATTTGTGCTCGCACTGGTGTTGGGGAATCCGGGAAGGATCGTGTACGGTTCATTGACGGTACCGCCCGAAGGCGCGTTCGATGGGGTGGGAAGAACCCCCGGAGTACCGAGCTGATAGACAGTATTGATTCCATTGCCGCCGCTGCCTTTTGTGACATAGAGCGTATTGTCGAAGATCGTCATGCCGCGGAAGTTTGTGTCCTTGCCGGGCTTGTCTCCGGAGAACACGAAATAGGAGATCATGTTGTTGTCCGGCGGCACGAGCGGTGGCGCCCCGGGAACGAACAGTTCAGCACCCGTCGAGTGAGAGAGGTTGAACCCAAGCGTCGTTATCGGCACCTGCTTCTTCGACAGCCCGCCGTTGTTATCGTTTCCGACCGAGTAATAGAGCCAATTGTCGGCCTTGATCACACCGCGGGAGTTGTCGCCGCTGTAGGCGTCCCCATCGGTGTAGAAAATGTGACCCCAGGCATCCACCTCCGCGATGGAGCGGTAGTAAGCAGTCGGATTCCTCGCACCGGCATAGCTCGCGACCGCGGGATTGGTCGGGTCGCAGAGGCCCGGCGTACTGGAGGCCGAAACGTCGAGCAGGTTCGGCGCGGTCGGCGAGGTCGGACCCACGTTCGAGCCCTGCGCGAGGATGTTTGTGGTTGGATCCAAGGTCAAAGTTGGGCAGCCGGGGCCGCCGCGATAGCCCATGAAGGTCAGGCTTCTGCCATCCGCCGAACGATTCAACGCGAGCTCGGATTTGGAGCTGAAGCTGGTCACTATCTCCTTACCGGGAACACGCAGCGCACCGAGCAAATCGCCATCTGTGCTGAGGTTCCAGAGAACGATGGGCGAGGAGACGCCAAAGTTCGGATCGGTGTTGGCGTTATTCCAGACGTTGTGACTATCTTTGACATTCGGAGCTTCTCCGTTATCGCTCGCATACCCGCAGGTCACCGTCACGGCCGTGGTGGTCGTCGAGGGCGTTTGGTCGGCTGGAAGCAGCGGCACGTTGACTGTGGCAGGGTTTGGATTCGTGACCGGGCCGGTGTCAGACAGCCAAATGGTAATACTTCGCCCGGAGTAACGGTGTCGGCATTCCCCACATAGACTGTGCCGCTCAAAACAATGCTGCCGCGTACAAAACCGCTGAAATCGTGATCATGGTCGTGATCGAAACCCTGTTGGTGGTTCTGTTCCTGGGCATTCACCGTGACGGTGAATGGTCCTAGTGCCAACGCCCCCGCAAGAGCCGCGGCAAAAACCATCGGCGTGTGCTTGTGCATGTTTCATGGCCTCCTAAGCCATAAGGGGACGAAACCAGAAAAGCCTGGTGAGGGGCATCACATCTGATTAAGAGAGCCATTAAAAAACAATGAAAATCCATTTATGGAGGCGGTAGTGAGAGCTGGCAGCACTGACGGTAAACACGCCGCACAGTGAATGGACTCATGGTTGGAAGAGGCGGCAGGTCAAGGTTTACCTGAAGCCAGTCAGGACCCGCATCAGTCCTGGTAAGCTGGCTTGGCGCTCGTGAACTCCCGGCTGGTACCATGCAAGCCATGAATAAGGTTGCGCCTTTCCTCTGGTTCAATGACAACGCCGAAGAAGCCGCTGAGTTCTACCTGAGCGTCTTTCCACACGCTCGCAAGCTTGATGAGCTGCGCTCTAAAGGTGTCGGTCCCTGGCCCGTGGGCAAGATTGCCACTATCACGATCGAGCTTGAGGGCCAGGAGATGGTCTTTCTGAACGGCGGCCCAGCGCACCCGCTCACCCCCGCCTTCTCATTCTTCATCCGTTGCGACTCTCAGGCAGAGATCGACAGCTACTGGGACAAATTGATCGAAGGCGGCAAACCCATGGCCTGCGGCTGGCTCACAGACCGCTTCGGTCTTTGCTGGCAGATTGTGCCACGCAATATCGGCGAGCTGATCAGTCACCCCAAAGCCATGGAAGCGATGATGGGGATGGTCAAGATGGATCTGCCTGCGCTGGAAGCTGCCGCGCGCGAGAGCTGATAGCTCCGAGTGTTGGATTTTATTCCTTGCCGCTGGATTTAGTGGCCGCGATCCATACCAGCTTGATGCTCTGCACTTCCTCGCTGGTGGGGGCCCGCGTTTCGGACCCTTTTTGCTCGGCTTCGACGAGCAGACGGACCCGGCCCTCTAACGCGGCGGTGTCAGGCAGCGGGATGGTGTAGACGCCGGAGCCCTGACGGGCCTGGGCTCCGAAGGGCGCGACGGTTCCGGCGATCTCGCCATTGCGTACGCGCACGATGATGCGCTCGTGCGGCTTGAGAGGGCCAACAGTTACGCGAGCTACGAGCATTTCTCCGGGCGCAGCCGCTCGGGGAAGCGGCAGTTCGTAGACCTGCTGCTTCGGAGACTGGGCCGGACAGGCGAGAGCCAGTGCCAGCAGCAGGAGATTCGGCATGAGCTGTAGCCGCATACCATTCAGACGAAACAGGCCGGCAATCAGGGTGAACGCCTTCCCCGAATCCTAGAAGGTGCCGACGGAGACACTTGCCAGGGTGCTCTTGAAGTTCGCGCCCGCGACGGCTGGCGATAGAGTTGGCCGTGCCTCCGGAATCACCACGATGTTCAGAGGCTGGTTCGGCTTGAGCATGTTGTTTGCGGCGAGGGCTTTGAGCGTGTCGGACAGAGGCACAGTGAAGGTTACGGGCACGTCGTGATGGTGCGCCCCAAAGAATTCAATAGTTCCGGCATAGCTGGGGCTTTCGGCGTTAAGCGCTGAGGTGTTCTCCGGCGGGTTGACGTAGACGTTGAACCGGAAGCCGTGAGCGCCCGGAGGGTTCTCGATGGTGACGCGGGCGAAGACGGTGGGACCACCGGCGGCGACAGTCGCCGCATTGAGCACGGCAGCGGGAACGGGGACTGTGCCCAGGGAGGGCGATCCGAGGGCGAGTGCGTGGCTGGTGATTCCTCCGGAGAAATTTTGCGCGGCCGGAGCGTTGGGTTGGGGCACGGCCTTGGCGGCGACGCTTTCGCCGGAGCCCTTTTCGTAGGCGTAGTTGAATTTACCGATGGCGGCGAAGTCTCCCGCCGTCGCCTGTGGGATCGCATTGCCCTTTTCGTCGTGGAAGAAAAGAAACGGCTCACTGGTCCAGGCCTGGAGGTCGGATCCGGTGGGGACAATGGGCAGATTGAGTTTCTGCTGCTTGCGCGTCCAGACGTCCCAAAGGCGGTCGATGTTGCCATGGTGCAGGAAGAAGATGGGATCGATGGGAGAGAGCATGTCTTCCATCAGGCCTGATATGCAGTTGTGAACGTTATTGTGCGGCTGACCCTCGAGAATTCCGAAGCCTGCCGACTGCGAATGCTGGGGTGCCTTGTCGCTGCCGAAGCCGATGAAGTCTTTCGGAGCAAGGGCCTTGGTGATGGTGGAGAGAGCGACGGCGCGTTTCGTTGGCGTGTCGAGGCCAGGGCTGGCGGCGGTTAGCGCGCGCGTCTGCTGAGAGGGGAAGAACATCGGATCGCCCTGCACTGCCGTCCAGACGTCGTTTATCGAGTTATAGCCGCGTTGCGAGAGCTGCTGAATCTGGGCGCTGGTGAACGAACTCCAGAGAGCACTCATGGGGTTCGAGAGCTGAGCAAAGAAATCGTTGTAGCTGGAGATGTAAGCGGGGTTCGAGGGGTTGAGCACTCCCTGGAAGAACTGCGCGGGGATGCGCGGCATGGCAGTCCAGTCCCAGAAGGGAAGGGCGAAGTCCGGGTCGCCGGAGAGTTCGCGGCACGTGAGCTCGAAGTATCCCAGATAGCCGCGGTGCCACACTGGAAACCACCAGTTGCCGTGTGGGCAGTCGAGCGTGTGGACAAAGGCGTTGCGATACCAGTTACGCGGATCGGAGGGAGGCAGCTTCAGCATCGCGGTGATGGCTGCCGAGTAGCTGGTGAGCACTTTCGATGGAAAGCCGTGCGCGGTGATGTTGCGGCGGAGGTATTTGGCAGCAGGCTGCGCGGCCGGTTGAGCCTCGGCGGAACGCAAAGGACAGGCGGTGGCGGCTACAGAAGCCGCCGCCATGGCGAGGAAGCGGCGGCGCGTGACAGAGGCGGACGGCGACAGGTCGATCATGACAGCCCTCCAAGCGATGGTGGCAGAAGAGCCTGCGTCGTTTCCGCGGGATCTGAAATTGGCGCGCAGGGGTTGCGTCAGCGTGGTGCGATCAGCGGATCATTTAAGACGATGACGTGTGGGGTGTCAATCTATCTTTTCGGGGACGAGATTGTGAAGCGTTTGCCCAGAATCGGAAGGTATAATCGGGCGGGCCTCGAAAGTATCCTCCCCTGCTAACTCCAATCTCTTTTCACGGTGACGCGAAATGCATCGTACTCGTTCTGCCGCGCGCGTGTTGCGAATCGCCCTGACCATATGCGTGGCTGTTCTCGCGCTTCGTCCCGCCGCCGCATTTGCACAGTACAGCAGGCCAGGCGTGGCGAGTGTTCCCTACGTATATGGAGGAACCACGTTCACAATTGTGAGTATCCGGGGCCAGGCGGTCCAGGTGAAAACAGGAACGCAGATTGTGCTGATGATCTCGAATGGAAACGTCATTGCGTATCCCGGGATCGACGCCCACCTGGTTGCGCAGGCGGAGGATGCTCTCAAGGCATTTCAGGCTGGTACGCCTTCGGGTACTAGCGCCGCGCCAGCGGCTGGGAACGGAGGAACAGGTTCTGGCCTCACGGTGGACGGCGTCATCGCGATGCTGAATGCCGGGATTTCCGACGACCTGATCATCGAGAAGATCCACAAGAGCGGCCAGAGCTTCGACTTGAGCGCGGATCAGATGGTGGCGCTGAAAAACGCGAAGGCGAGCGACAGCCTGATGAAGGCGATGATGGAGTCGGGTCCGGCCGCCACTGCCGGAGCCCCTGCGGCTGCTGCTGCTCCTCCGCAGTCTGGGCCACCTGCTTCCGCTCCTTCCTCGGGTTCAGCCGCGACGACCACAACGGCTCCAGCTTCGCAACCACCGCCCAAGAAAAAGAGCTTCTTCGGATCGATCGGCGAGAGCATCAAAGATGAAGCCACGGGAAAGTCGGTGATCGACAAGGTTGGGCTACGGAACATCCTTCCGCAGCTCGATCCGCACAAGCCAGTTTCGGAGCAGTTTCCGCATGTAGCGATCACCGTTTTAAATGCGCCGATGGGCTGGACGGATCCATATATGACCGACCGAAGCGCGCAGGGGCGAAGCATTGTTTCCTCGTGCTTCAAGCTGCAGGCGGTAGTGTGGACGGACGCGACTACCTCGAAGACCGTCG
This sequence comes from uncultured Acidobacteriaceae bacterium, assembly GCA_963724375.1. Taxonomy (GTDB): domain Bacteria; phylum Acidobacteriota; class Terriglobia; order Terriglobales; family Acidobacteriaceae; genus Silvibacterium. The sequence goes on along the minus strand of CAVRUM010000007.1, from coordinate 152,025 downwards.
GTCCGTTCGACTGGTGCAGCAATCAGGATGAGTTCATGGCGCAGCTTGAGCCGAATTACCTGCAGAGCCTGAGGCCCACGTTCGCGGATATTCGCTCCGGGTATCTGACTGGAATCAATCGCACGGATGGGCCGGCGCCTCCCGACAAGCTGCTGCCCAACGACCGCCGCACGCTGGATATGTGGGCAAAGACCAGTCCGCAGGGCAGGAGCGTCGATCTCAACACGGATCAGTACAGCCGCTTCGCGCTGATGTTCGCCAATGTGCGCAAAGATCTGGGAGAGACGCTGACGTCAGAAGGCGACGCGAGGGTGTGGGTGGTGACCATCAAGAAGGCTGCCGGGCCGAACATTCTCGAGTAACCACAAGGCCGCCAAATCGGGTTCAGGAGATGCTGCCCAGGATCTTGCGGTATTCATCCTCGGTGAAGGCGCGAAGGGTCTCGGTGCGAACGGAGCCCTGCGAGGCGAGCGAAAGGCTCACGCGAGCAAGCGTAGCGTCGTCGGGGGCTTCGACGATTAGGGCCATATCGTATTGACCGAGAAGCAGGTAGAAATCTTTCAGCTTCACGCCGGAAGCTTCGAAGGCTTTTTTTGCAGCGTCGAAGCGGGAAGTGCTTTGCTTGATGTTTTCCACTCCCTTGGGTGTCCAGCGGGCGAGAGCAAGGTAGGTAGGCATGGTTCACCTCCGCCGGGAACTATAGGCCCAGGATCGAGCATTGTCGACTGAAATTACGCCGAACTGCAGCGGTTCCGTGATCCGCAGTCCGTGCCAGGAATGCGGTGTGGGCATGGCTCAGGGCCTCAGAACCGCTTCAACTCCACGATGCCCTTGTACAAGTCATCCGGCTGGGGCAGGATCACGTCTTCAACGATGGGGGCGTAGGCGACGAACGTGTCCATGGCCGCGATGCGCTTGACCGGGGCGTCGAGGTCGTGAAATAGCTCGTCGGCAATGCGGGCGGCGATCTCGGCGCCGTAGCCCCAGCTCAGCATGTCTTCGTGAGCAATGATGACGCGGCTCGTCTTTCGGACGGATTCGGCAATTGCCTCCCAGTCGTAGGGCGAGAGCGTCCGCAGGTCGAGGACCTCGGTCTCGATGCCATGCTCGCGGTGGGCTTTCTGCGCGGCCTGCAGGGCGCGGGGCACGAGCGCGCCATAAGTGATCAGAGTGAGGTCGGAGCCTTCGCGAACCTTGGCGGCGTTGCCGAAGGGAATCATGAAGTCCGGTCCCGGATAGGGAACTCGCCCGTAGGTTTCGCGATAGAGGCGCTTGTGCTCGAGAAACATCACCGGGTCGTCGCAGCGGATCGCGGTGCGGAGGAGTCCGTTGGCGTCGAGAGCGTTTGACGGATACACGACATGCATGCCGGGAGTGTGCGTGAAGATGCTCTCGCCGCTCTGCGAGTGGTAGATTGAGCCTCCCGTAAGGTAGCCGCCGATGGGAACGCGCACGACCGCGGGGCAGGCCCAGGTTCCGTTCGAGCGCCAGCGCAACAGGGGAAGCTCGTTGCGGAGCTGTTGCATCGCGGGCCAGATGTAGTCGAAGAACTGAATCTCCACGACAGGTTTGAGGCCGCGGAGGGCCATGCCGACGGCGCGCCCGATGATGTTGGCCTCGGCCAGCGGCGAGTTGAAGACGCGGTCGGAGCCGAATTCGATCTGCAGGCCATGCGTGAGCTTGAAGACTCCGCCCTTACCCTTCACCAGCTTCTGGTCAAGATATTCTTCGCGGCTGCAGTCGGCGACGTCCTCTCCGAAAATGACGATGCGCGGGTCGCGCCGCATCTCGTCGCGCAGGCAGGCATTGATCAGGTCGGCCATGGTGCGCTCGTGGGTATCGGCGGTGCGGGCCGGCGCAGTTTCGAGCGCGGGATCGGCGGGATCGAAGTGCTCGGAATAAACATGGCGAAGGATTGAGGCTTCGTCAGTGGCCGGCAGAGGCGAACGCAGCGCGCGCTCGGCGGCGAGGCGAACCTCTTCGTCGACCTGCTTCTCGATGCGGTTGATGCCGTCGGCGTCAAGGATGCCTTCGCGCAACAGGTACATCTGGAACTTCGAGAGAGGATCGCGCAGTGCGTCGTCATTCCGTTCTTTTTCCGGGCGGTAGAGGCGGTCGTTATCCGAGTGCGAGTGCGAATAGGGGCGGATGACGTGTCCGTGAATGAAGGCCGGACCTTTGCCTCCGCGGCAGTGCGTGGCGGCTTCTTCGAAGACCTGCCACGACGCAATGGGGTCGGTTCCGTCGATCTCTGCGAAGTAGAAATTGGGAAAATTGCGGACGAGCCGGGAGATGCTTCCACCCGGCGTGTTGATTTCGACCGGGACGGAGATGGCGTAGCCGTTGTCTTCGACAACAAAGATGACGGGCAGCTTTTCGTTCGAGGCCGTGTTCAGCGACTCCCAGAATTCGCCCTGCGAGGTCGATCCTTCGCCGACGGAGACGTAGACCACCTCGTCTCCCTGGAACTCGACGTTGCGCCACGCGCGGTAATCGCCTTCATGTTTCCCGGCTGCTTCGGGATGGCGGGAGAAGTATCGTCCAGCCTCGGCGCAGCCAACGGCGTGGAGGCACTGTGTGGTGGTGGCCGAGGACGTCGATACGATGTGGAGCGCCGGATTGCTCCAGTGCGAAGGCATCTGCCGCCCTCCGCTGGCGGGATCGGCGGCCGCGCCGATGCCCTGAAGGAGCAGGTCTTCGACGCTCACGCCAAGGGCAAGGCAGAGTGCGCGGTCGCGATAGTAGGGGAAAAACCAGTCATATCCGGGCTTGAGGACAAGGCCAGCGGCGACCAGAAGGGCTTCATGGCCCGCGCCGGAGATCTGAAAGAAGATCTTCTGCTGGTTTTTGAGCACGATCTCGCGGTCGTCGGTGCGCCGCGAGAGGTACATGAGCCGGTAGATCTCGATGAGGCGGTCGGGAGAAAGTCCCGAAACCGGCTCCGAAGCCAGTTCCTGACTCGTGCCGGAAGCGTGACCGGACGGTGATTTCGCCTTGCTCCGTTCTGTGCCAGAGACCATGGTTCGGGCCATCAACTACCTCTCCCTGATTGTATCTATCCCTTCTCTTATCCCGGCGGACTTCAGATTGTACATGCCCGGAAGGCAGCGGTAACAGCGATCGAGACGCCGCAAAGCTTAAGACGCGCGGAGCGGCTCCGAAGGTCGGGAGGACGCTGTGCAAATTTAAAAGACAGTTCTGCGTGGTCTGGGCTAAAGTGAAGTTCCGAAAGGTGCAGGAGAAGACATTGTGCGCACTGTGATCGCTGTTATCAGCGGCTTTCTGGGTATCGGACTTCTGGTCAGGATTACGGATATGCTGTTCGCCCGGTTGGTCCAGGGATGGAATCCGAAGAACCCGCCCTTGTATTACTTCGCCCTAAGCCTGGGTACGGACTTCCTCTACTCGATCATCGGTGGGTACCTGTGCGCGCTGATCGCCGAGGAGCATCGGCAGAAGGCGACGCTGTGGCTGATCTTTGTCGGCGAGGTGATCGGCGTCGTAGCCCAGACGGTTCTGTGGCGCGTAGTGCCTCACTGGTATGGCATCGGATTGCTGGTCCTCTACCCGCTCGGAGTGTGGATCGGGTCGAAACTGCGGGCCGAGCAGGCGATGGCAGCGGCATAGCGCCTGTCAAGTTGCCGCTCGTGCCTCGCTTGCCGTAGACTCTGTTTTCTCACCCCGCTAAGGTTGGTTACAAGAGCACGTTAGTAAGTCTCAGAGCTGCCAAGATTGAAACTTCCGATTCATCAGCGAATTGACCGCCGTTTCGGCTGCATGCTTAAATGACGCGTTTGTGCAGGTTCGCCTCTAGGGCGTAATAGTACGGGCCAACAACTGCTCAGAGCGCGAGCAGGGTTGTGCAAAGAAGTCCAGTTAAGACAAGAACTTTAGGTTGTTGCGCTCAAGAAACGCCGGGTTAAACGGCGGTGGAGTGTTTGTATTTCTGGAGGGTTTTGAATGGCATTTTTTGTTCCGGTGGCGGCAGCTGTGTGGCAGACCGAAGGTGCTGTGGCCGGCAATGACAGTATCTATTTGTGGATCGCGCTGATCACAGGTGTCATCGGGCTGTTGGCCGCAGTGGTGTTTGCGCGTGGCGTTCTCGGGTCGGACACGGGTACGCCGGAGATGCAGCGCATCTCGAATGCCATACGGGAAGGCGCTGAAGCCTTCATGAAACGGCAGTACGGCAGCATCGCAATGATCGCCGTGGCCCTGGCCGTGGTGCTATTCATCGGATACAAGCTGTCGGATTTCACGGCGCCATACGCAAACAAGGTTGTCATCAGCTTTTTGATCGGAGCGACATGTTCGGCTCTGGCCGGACAGACGGGCATGTGGGTGTCAATTCGAGCCAATATCCGGACCGCGTCGGCGGCGCGGACCAGCCTTGGGCAGGCGTTGAAGATTGCCCTGCACGGCGGCGCAGTAACCGGCCTGGTCGTGGTTAGTCTGTCACTGATCGGCGTCGGCTTGCTCTTCCTGGCCTTTGGCGGGCTGCACAATCCCCAGCAGGTTCCATATCAGCTGGTCGGGTTTGGGTTTGGCGCGTCGCTGGTGGCGCTCTTCGCGCAGCTTGGCGGGGGCATCTACACCAAGGCAGCCGACGTGGGCGCGGATCTTGTAGGCAAGGTTGAGGCGGGGATTCCAGAAGACGATCCAAGGAATCCGGCCGTGATTGCGGACCTCGTGGGCGACAACGTCGGCGATTGCGCCGGCCGCGGTGCGGACATCTTCGAATCGACCGCGGCGGAGAATGTCGGCGCGATGATCCTCGGTGCGGCGCTGTATCACCCTTTCGGACTCCGCGGTGTGCTGTTCCCGCTGATCGTGCAGGCTATCAACCTGCTGGCGAGCATCGTCGGCGTCAGCATCGTCCGCAGCGCTGAAGACGAAGACCCCATGCATGCTCTCAACAAGGGCTACTACGTCACCACGCTGCTCGCCCTGGCCGGCTTTGCGGTTGCCATTTACTTTATGCTTGGCGCGAGATGGGCGCTGCTGGGTAGCGGTATCTGCGGCATCGTGACGTCGTTCCTCTTTGTGCGCATCACGGAGTACTACACCGAGACGCGCTTCAAGCCGGTGCGGAGCATTGCAGATGCCTCGACGACCGGGCCGGCCACCAACATCATCCAGGGACTGGCAGTAGGTATGGAAACGCCGGCGATGCCGGTGATCGTGATTAGCGCCGCACTGCTGCTGAGCTACTACTTCGGTGTGCGCGGGCTCCACGGAATCGATATTCCCAGCTACGCCAAGGGCATTTACGGTACGGCCATTGCGACCATGGGCATGCTGTCGTCGTCAGCCTACATTCTGGCGATGGATACGTTCGGGCCTATCACGGACAACGCCGGTGGTATCATCGAGATGAGCGATCAGCCGCACAGTGTTCGCGAGAAGACCGACAAACTCGACGCGGCCGGAAACACCACGAAGGCCCTTACCAAGGGATACGCGATCGGGTCGGCCTCGCTGGCCGCGTTCCTGCTCTTCTCTGCGTACCTTGCCACCATTCACGACATTGTTCACCAACGGGTAACGGCAGCGGGCGGGACTCTGCCGGCTGGATGGAGCTTCTCAAACGTAAACCTGGCGTCGGTGCCGGTGTTTGTCGGCGCGCTGCTCGGTGCGATGCTGACCTATCTCTTCTCCTCGATGGCCATCAGGGCCGTCGGACGCGCGGCGCAGACCGTGATCCAGGACGTACACGAGCAATTCCGGAACAATCCCGGGATCATGCAGGGCACGTCAAAGCCGGATTATGGCCGCTGCGTGCGTATCGTGACTGGAGCTGCACTCAAGCAGATGATTCTGCCCGGGGTGCTCGCCGTTGCCATGCCTCTTGCGGTGGGGCTGATCTTCCGCAATTTCGGCGGTGAGTTTTATCCCGCCGAGCTCACCAACTGGCCGACAATCAACGGCGTTCCGGTGAACCTGAGCGGTGCGGAGGCAGTAGCAGCCCTGCTGATGGTGGGAACGATCAGCGGCATCCTGCTGGCCATGCTCATGAATAACGGTGGCGGCGCCTGGGACAACGCGAAGAAACTGATCGAAACCGGCCTGCATGGCGGCAAGCGCTCTGAGGCGCACAAGGCCGCTGTGGTCGGCGATACGGTTGGCGATCCCTTCAAGGACACGGCTGGGCCGTCTCTGCATGTGTTGATCAAGCTGCTGGCAACCGTAACGCTGGTGCTGGCGCCACTGTTTCTGTAGGGCAGAGGCTGGGGTGCAAGTCTAGCGTACAGGAAGGGAAGGTTCTTCTATACCCTCAACCCTACCCCCTGTACTCTGTTCTCCATGAGTACAGCCTCCCAGACTCCGTGGTATAAGCGGTCGCCCGAGGGATGGAAGCACTTCCGGTCTGTCCCGCTTGCCCGGCTGCGGCCCCTGATCATTGCCGTTTTCGTACTCATCTCTACCTTCGGGTACTTCGACGACATCATTGCTGGAGGAGTCTACCCCTACTCCATCCTGATCTCGAACGTTTTCTTCAGCGGACTCATCGCCTGTGCGTGGATACTGATTCTCTCTCGCAGGCCCTTTGGCTGGATCCTGTTACTCATTCCGTTGCAGATGCTCAGCCCGCTGTTCATCGCCTGGTTTGACAAGATACTTTCGAGTCACTTTCCAGCCGCGCCCGCGACCGCCGCTTTAGGAATACGCATCAGCGCGACAGGCATGATGGTCTCTATCGTGCTTTCTTACATCTTCTTCATCATTTTCATTCGCGGCGAGGGCAAGGAGGCCTTCAAGATTCGCAATGAACTGGAACTGGCACACGGAATCCAGAAGACTCTGGTGCCTCCGGTGACGTTGCGCACACCGTGCTTTGAGATATACGGCATTTCGAAGCCGAGCGAAAAGGTGGGCGGCGACCTGGTGGATGCGGTGGCACTACGAAACGGCGACGCTATCGCGTATCTCGCCGATATTGCCGGGCACGGGCTTCAGGCGGGAATCCTGATGGGAATGGTCAAGACAGCGGCGCGCACGGCCCTGCGGGAGGCGCGCGAAGTCCCGCCAGCGCAGACGTTACCGCTGCTGTTGGAGCGGCTGAATGACGTTCTGCCCGAGGTCAAAGAGCCGCAAATGTATGCCACCTTCACCGGGTTCCGGCTGGGAGCCGACGGCAGCGTCTACTATGCTCTGGCTGCGAGCCCGCCAATTCTACATTGGCACGCGAACCGGGCTGATCTTTCGCACCTCGAGGAGGAGCAGTTCCCGCTCGGCCTGCTCGCGGTGCCAGCGTTCGACGGCAGGACAATCGAGACAGCTCCGGGCGACCTGCTGCTGGTGGCGACGGACGGCATTCTCGAAGTAAGCGACAAGAACGGAGAAGAGCTAGGCGTGGAGCGGTTGAAAGACGTTATCGGCGCGAACACTCAGGCTCCACTGGGTGAGTTGGCGGAGCGCATTCTGAGTGCGGCGCAGGTGTTTGGAAAGCAGTTGGACGATCAAACGATCCTGATCATCCGGTGTCTTTAGGTGAGGCCGTGGACCGCGGGGTCGGCTCTGTCCCCGGCGGAATTCTCCCGAACAGTTCAGAGCGGCGATCTCTATTTCTTCACGCCTTTGATGTCGCGGCCGCCTTGGTGCAGGATCAACTGTGTCACTTCGCCTTTGTCGTTCTTGACGAACTCGATCTGTGCGTCGACGACCTTGAGGAAGAATTCGGTCTGCGATTCCGCAAAGATGGGGAACTTCGGCTGGTTTGTCGCTTGTTCCATCAGTTGACCGTTTTCCAGAGTGATGACGATGCTGAACTCGGGCGCGAGCTCATATGTTCCGACGTAAGTAGACAGAACAGCGGGCGGGACCGTGACTTCCTTCCTCTCCGAGGCCAGAACGACCTTTTCGCCGTGGAGAATAGCTCCGAGTTTTGAGGCGATTTCGTCGGGGGCACTTCCGTTGAGATTGCCGAGCACGACAATCGTGAGCCTGTCGTCGGGATAGTAGGCGAGATCGGTATTGAAGCCCTCTATGCCGCCTCCATGCTCGATGACTTGATGGCCGTTTACCGTGTGCACCATCAGGCCGCACGCGTAGTTCTCCTTGAATGGCGTAGTCATTTTCTTTAGCGACGCGGCAGAAAGCACTTTGCCGCCGAAGAGGCGCTGCTCCCAGCGGAGGAGGTCGTGGGTAGTCGAGTAGAGCGCGCCGGCAGAGAAGGGAATGGTCATGTCAATGTAGCCCGCGTTCACGATGCCATTGGGACTCGGCGAGTATCCGTAGGCGCGGTGAGGAATGATGGCGGAGTTGGAGTCGTATCCGGAGTCACTCATACCTAGCGGCTTGAAGATGTTCTGCGTGACGAAGTCCTGGTAGGACTGGCCGCTGATTTTTTCGAGAAGGTAGCCGAGCAGGACGTATCCGGAGTTGCTGTATTTCCACTTTTCTCCAGGCTGGAAGTCGAGCGGCTTGTCGCGGAAGCGCGCAACGAGCTTCTCCGGCGTGGTAGGCGTGGCCTCGGTGGAACGGTAATCGGGGAAATCGGTGAAGCTGGGAATTCCCGAGGTGTGGGTGAGCAGATTGTAGATGGTGATTTTGTCCCACGCGGCGGGAGCGTCGGGCATGTACTTCTTCACGGGATCATTTGTACTGAGCTTGCCGCGCTCTTCGAGCAGGAGAATGGAAGCGGCGGTGAACTGCTTGGTGATGGATCCGAGGCGTAGTTTTGCTTCGGGCACGTCTGGGATCTTCCACTCCAGATTGGCGTAGCCATAGCCCTTGTCGAGGATGATCCTGTCTCCCTCGGCGACAAGGACGGTGCCCATGAACTGCTTGCCATCGACGTAGGACTGGACGATCTGGTTCATGCGTGTGGCGTTGTCCTGCGCGTAGAGCAGACAGGCGCAATAGAGCAAAAAAACAGGGGCAATGCGCCGCAACAATCGGTCGATCATCAGATCCTGCCTCCAAGCCTCGAAGCAACATGGGAAGGATACAGGACCAGAAAGGTTCGATCATGGTTCGATAACGGCGAGGGCTTCTTCGGAGCCCGTGGCTGGAGCTTCCAGCTGTTGGCTGGCGCGGTAGATATCGACGCGGCTCATGAGCCAGTTGAGAAGGCCGAAGACGACGAGCGTTCCGACGGCGGTAAGCGCGACGGCGCGTGACATGGGAATGAGAATGATGGTGCTGACCAGCTCCAGCGCAATGAGAAAGATGAGTATGTTGGCGATCATGCGCCGGGACATCAGGGAGCAGAGGAAAGCTCCGAGTGGCGCTCCCACGGCAACAATGGGCACGGCGGCGAGCCAGTAAGACTGAACGTGCGGCGGGAAGTCGCGCACGACGAAGACGTGAAGCGCGAAGCCGGCCAGCGTAACGATGGTCATGAGGATGACGGTGGTAGGCGTGACCACCTTTTCGCTGACCCGGAAGAGCAGCACCATCACCATGAAAACCGCGATGTTTTCCCCGCATCCGACGAGGCCGCTCATAAGGCCACCGAGGAATCCGGCGAGGAAGATGAGAAGTTTTTCGCGTGTCTCAAAAATGGGGCAGAGGGCGTTGCGTATCTCCCTTTCGCGATGGTTCATAACGAGCAGGGCGACAGCCAGGCTCGAGACCATAACGGTGAATGAGATCTTAACCAGCGGCGCGGGGACATAAGGGACGATAAAAAACGTACTGGCGAGAAGTCCGAGGATGCCGGCGCCCCCGCCCCACGACAGAACCCGGCGTTCGATCGGAATGCGGTTATACAGGATGCTGAGCGAGGCTGCACCCATCCCGACGCTTTGAATGGCAAAGGCGAATACCCGGGCCTCATGGGGAGGAATGTGCAACACCTTGGTGAAGACCGGGAAAGCGACGGCGCCTCCGCCTTCGCTTGTGCCTCCTCCAACGAGGGAGCCGAAGACCATCGTAACGGCAACGGGCCAGTTGGAGACGATGCTGTGGAGGGCGAAGCGTCCGCCGAGCACAAGCCAACCTGTCCACACTATGAGAGCCATGCCGGCATTGAACTTGAGAACTCTTATCGGCCAGCTTTTGGATTCCACCTTTACCTCTTCGTAGGCCAGAGTATCGCGGGCAGGCAAGAGACGCCTCGATCAAAAGGATGACCCACAATTGGTGGGTGCCGGGCGAGCGTTCCCTCAATGCAAACTTACGGGTACGGCAAGACACTGTCCTTTAGTAATCAGTAGGATAACGGAATCTTCTCGGACAGTTTTTTCTTGATTCAGGTTCAATTTCCTGCCATAACAAGTACACGCCTGCCTGTTCTTTTACCATCGATCAGGCAGGACAATTGGAAGGCCGATTGTTGAGGTAACTGGTTGCACGGTTCTCGGAAAATGCTCAGGCTATCGAGCTGCCTGCCCGGTACAGGCGGCTCTTGGTGTCTTAGGAGTCCGGGAACTTGAAGGCTAAAAAGAAGGTCACAAAACTACAAGGAGTCGACGTGAAAGAACACGGTATTGTGAAGTGGTTCAATGGCGCAAAAGGTTACGGATTTATCCAGCGTTCCACCGGGGAAGATGTGTTTGTACACTTTTCTGCTATCCAGGACTCGGGATACAAGACACTGAACGAAGGCGAAGCAGTAGAGTTCGAATGTCAACAGGGTCCCAAGGGCCTGAATGCAGCAAATGTAATCCGGGCTGCCTAGGCCTGTTCCGGCGTGAGCGCGATGACGCGCCACCAGAGGTGATCGGAACTGTTTTTCTCTTTACGGCCTCTCGCTCATGGCGAAGAGGCCGATCGTGTTTTTGAGGAGGAAAGCGCTTTCACCCGACTGTTACTGCTCTTCTCTCAAAGGTTATTTCCGACGTCAGAAAATTCGGTCGTGGGGTCCCCCCTTCCGAGTGACTCAAGCTTTCGAAGCGCCCACGCCGCCGATTCTGCCACAGTCGGATCGGCCGACCGCGACCATGACTCCAGAATCGGGCGGAACCGCTCAAGCCCACTGTTGCCCATTGCGATGGCGGCGTTACGGCGAAATCCTGAGAAGCGGGACCGCTTGACGGGCGAGCCGAAGAACCATCGCCCGAAGTCGTCTTCATCGAATGAGGCCAGCCACTCAAGGGCAGGATTTACCAGCTCGTTGCGTGGGGCGAGTTCAGGATCGCCGGTAACCGGCGCCTTACTGTTCCACGGGCAGACATCCTGACAGATGTCGCACCCGAATACATTGCGTCCAATGCCGGCCCTGAGGCCTTCCGGGATGGAGCCACGCTTCTCAATCGTCAGATAAGAGATGCACCTGGTCGCGTCCATGCGGTAGGGCGTGAGGGCCTGCGTGGGGCAAGCGTCGATGCACCGCGTGCAGCTTCCACAGCGGTCCGCGGCGAGCGCGGGCAGTTCGGCTGCAGGCAGCTCGAGGGACGTTAGGATGACTCCGAGAAAAAGCCAGGAGCCAAGCTCTTGGTTGATGAGGCAAGTGTTCTTGCCGGTCCAGCCCAGGCCGGCGTAGCGGGCATAGACGCGCTCGACGATGGGTCCTGTGTCGACGTAGCGGCGGGATTCGAAGGGGCCGCCGGATTCTCCAAGGCGCGTCTCGAGGGCTTCGAGGCGGCGCAGCAGGACCTTGTGGTAGTCGGTCGGGCGCATGGAGCCGGAATCGGATAGCGTGCCTGATTGAGCGTAGCGGGCGATCCAGCCGGAGCCCGCAGGGGCGGGATCGATCGACCGGGGCACGGCGGAGTTGTAATTCGCAACACAAACGATTACAGATCGTGCCCATGGGAATGCGGTTCGTACCGAGGAGCGCACAAGGTCGCCGGCTTCATTGCGGCGCTTGAGGTATTCCATTTCGCCGGCGGCGCCTGAGGCTATCCAATCTTCAAAGCGGCGGCGCTCTTCGGTGCTCTCGGGAGTGGATGGTCCAGGAATCGCTGCGATCCCGGCGGCAGTAAATCCGGCTTCGCGCGCAAGATCGTCGACGAGGGGCTGGGTGAAGGGCACGCTTCAGAGTGACAGAAAGACAGAGATCAGGGAACCGTATCGGATCTCAGATACATGCAGGCAGTGCCTCTGGCGGTTAGTATTGGGTTGCCATGGTCAATCCAGCCGAAGCCCCGCCCCGGGCAAGCCTCGCCGACTATCTGGCAGCAGAGCGCACCCTCTTGGCCTGGATTCGGACTGGTCTTGCGCTGATGGGTTTCGGCTTTGTGCTGGCGCGGTTTGCTCTCTTTCTGAACGAGCTTCACCTCATGCAGAACGGCCAGTCGCTGGAGTCTTCCGGATTTTCGCTCTGGGCGGGAACCGGGCTGATCGCGGTCGGTGTAATCGTCAATGTGTTTGCCGGATGGCACCATCTGCGCTTGGTAAAAGGGCTCGCGCGCGCGGAAAAAGCGTCCCCGCATTCGACGATAGTGTCCGTGGGAGTCGCATTCCTTCTGGGATTAATCGGCCTGGCGATGGCGATCTACCTGGTTTCGGTTCGGGATTCGGCCCATTCACAAACTACAAACAGCAAGGAGCCTTCGATGTCGGTGAGTACACAGAACGGAATTGTCAGCGTGGCCAGCAACCACTCCGTCGACGAGACGGTGGAAAAGCTGAAGGGGATCCTGCAGGCAAAGGGTGTGATGCTCTTTGCGCTCGTCGATCACAGCGGCGAGGCGGAGAAGGTTGGCATGACGATGCCTCCGACGAAGCTGTTGATCTTCGGGAGCCCGAAGGCGGGAACTCCGCTGATGCAGGCCGCGCCCAGCATCGCGATCGATCTGCCGCTGAAGATATTGGTGGCTGCAGATGGAGAAGGGAAGGTCTGGGTCTCGTACAACAGCGCGGAGTATCTGGCCGAGCGGCACGGTCTTCCGCATGAACTGCTGCAGAATATCGCCGTGGTCAAGACGTTGGCGGAGAAGGCGGCGGAATAGTAACTGGAATAAGCCCGCGTACAAAACAAAAAAAACGCAGTGAAGCATTTCGCTTCACTGCGCTTATGGAGGCGCAATAACTCCTAGAACAGGAATTTTCCGCCGAACTGGAAGGTGCGTGGATCGTAAGTTGAGGTTGTCTGTCCGAAGTTACTATCGGTAAATCCGGTGTCGATAGTGTTCCACTCCGTGTGGTTGAAGGTGTTGTAGGATTCAGCGCGAAGCTGGATCCTCGGGCCCTCACCCCTCGTGAGCGGAAATTCCTTGAACAGGCTCAGATTCCAGTTGAAGAGTCCCGGCCCGACCACGGCATCCTTGTGCGCCGTTCCAAAGCCCTGGTTCGGTCCGCCGTTCCATGGAGCAACCGGCGCCGCGAACGCGGCGGTGTTGAACCATGCAGTTTGCTTTTTCGGATAACCGACCGAACTTACCAGGTTAGGACGATTGGTTGTGCCGCCGCCCAGGCCAAGCGTGTCTGGAGAATAGGTTACGTTGACCGGGTTGCCGCTCTGCGCCGCAGTGATGCCGGAGATCTGCCATCCTCCGAGCAGAGTGCGGGCGAGCCCATTCTCCGAGTGCAGGAAGAAGGGCAGATCGTAAATATAGTCTGCGCTGAATACGTTGCGGCGATCGATGGTGCCCGAGCCGCGGTCGTACTCGATGTTGAATGGATTGGAGATCGTGCCGCCCGATCCCTGCTGGTTCGTAGAGGTCAGATCACCGCTCTGGATATCGATTTCATGCGACCAGGTGTAGGACAACTGGACAGTGAGTCCATGCTTGTTCTGCATGCGAAGTCCAGCCTGGAGGGAGTTGTAGTTGTTGTTGGTGATGTTTTCAATTTGCGTAATGCTGCCAAAGCCCAGATATTGCCGCGGTCGTAGACTTCGCCACCGTCAATCAGCCAGTTGTTGTGGTCGTAACGGCTGCCGTTGAAGTTGATCTCGGCGCTGCTGCCCTGGGCCGTAACTCCGTTGAAGGAGGGCAGCGTGTTGGTAACGCCGGTGCCGAGCGTGGTCAGCGACATGACGTTGCGGCCGTTGGTGGAGAGCTGCAAAACCTGCTGTCCGGTAATCAGGCTGCTCACTTCGCTGGTTTCCGATTGCACCTGCAGCGCGTTCGCCTGAACTGTAACCGTCTGACTTGCCGAGCCTACCGTCAGAACCACCTCGGCCCGAACAGTCGACGCCTCGTTCACGACAATCCCTGTCTTGGTGTAGGTCTGGAATCCCGCCGCGGTAGCCTTGAGGTTATAGATGCCAATGGCGAGCGCGGGTATCGTATAGAGTCCAGCTCCGCTGGAGTCCGTGGTTCGCGTTTCTCCGGTTTTAGTTTGTGTGATGGTGATCGTCGCGCCCGGCACTGCTGCTCCGGTCGAGTCAGTAACCTGGCCAGTGATCGTGCCGTTCTCCTGTGCGCTCGCAACTGCAAACGCGCCCAGCAGAAGCGCACAAAGGCCTCCTAGACACATCAACTTTCTTTTCATTGTGCCCCCTGAAGTCATGTCGCTGCGTGGAGAGTTGCTCTCCCCGCCCGTTGCTCATCTGTATGACCTGGGAATTCTTGCTTAACCCAGACTAAGTTTCATCAATAACTAACGCCCATGGGTGAGCGTCATTCAGCTTGCGGTAAAAGGCTTTACCTTTAGTCCGTCAATCATTAAGTCAAACGAGCAGGAGAGTTGTCAAATCGACAAATCACAATCGCCGTCTTGATTTTGTCGTCAGAACTAAAAATGTGGCGGTTTCGACGCTGTCGCGCACACGGAAATGCCATCAGATGTCAGCCCAGTTCCAAAGAGTGGTGTGCGGCGGGGCCGACGAAAATATTCGTTCGCATCCACGCCTCCTCTAGGGAGCGGGCGAACGGAGTGGCTAGTATCTCCCCCTCCGCGGTGGGAAGCGCCATAGCCACTTGGGCCTGTTTTGGTTAGAGCCAGAATTGGCGATCCGTCCGGCTTTGGAGGAGCATGTCCATCGCCCGCTGCTGGAGCATCAGCAAGCGATATGGCATAACCTGACCTTTTCCTGTAGAACAATCTCACACGTGCCCATTGCTAGCCGAACAACCCAAGCTTCCGCGCCGTCTGCGGGCACGCACCTCGTTCAGGGACTCGGGCTTTTCAGCGCCACAGCGATCGTTGTTGGATCGATGATCGGTTCGGGCATCTTCATCGTGCCTGCCGACATCAGCCGTAACGTTGGATCGCCTGCCCTTCTGATTGCGGCCTGGCTCATTACCGCTGTGATGACCATCATCGGGGCGCTCAGCTATGGCGAGCTCGCTGCCATGATGCCCCGCGCTGGCGGCCAGTACGTCTATCTGCGCGAAGCGCTGGGGCCCATGTGGGGTTTCCTCTATGGCTGGACGCTCTTTCTTGTGATTCAGACCGGGACTATCGCCGCGGTCGCCGTCGCCTTCGGAAAATTTCTGGGCGTCTTCTTTCCGAGTGTCTCGTCATCGCACTGGCTCTGGCATATCGGACGGGTGCCAGCCTGGCGCGTTGGCCCGATGCTTCTCGGCAATATGGACATTGGCCTCAACACCGCCAACTTTGCGGGAATTTTCGTGATCGGGCTGCTGACCGCCATCAATATTTTTGGAGTTCGCCTGGGAGCGCTGGTACAGAACGTCTTCACCACCGCCAAGGCCGCAGCCCTGCTCGGCCTGGTTCTGCTAGGATTCGCGCTCGGGCACAATGCGGAGGCCATTCATGCCAACTTTGGCGCGAACTTCTGGAAGGGGGCGTCTCTTTCGACGCTGCATCCGGTTGAAGTAGGTGTTGGCGGGTCAATCGCCATGGTTGGGCTGTTCGCCATCCTCGCCGTCGTGCAGACCGGTTCGCTCTTTTCCGCCGATGCCTGGAACAACGTGACGTTCACGGCCGGGGAAGTGCGCAACCCGCGCCGCAATCTTCCCCTTTCGCTGGTGCTCGGCACCGGACTCGTGCTCACGCTCTACATTCTGTCGAATTTTGTCTACCTCATGGCGCTGCCACTTCATGGCGATCCGCACGGAGCGACCGTCTTTGCCCGCGGTATTCAGTACGCTTCGGAGGATCGGGTAGCGACGGCAGTTCTGCAGGAGATTTTTTCGGCGCGCGGGGCATACGTGATGGCCGCGGCTATCCTTATTTCGACTTTTGGATGCGTCAACGGTCTCACTCTTGCGGGCGCGCGCGTCTATTACGCGATGAGCCGCGACGGGCTGTTTTTCAAAGCAGCCGGCAGGCTCCATCCCGGCTACAAGACCCCGGTGGGATCCCTGATCGTTCAGGCGGTCTGGACAAGCCTGCTCTGCCTTTCTGGCTCCTATAGTCAATTGCTCGACTACACGATGTTCGCTGCGCTGGTCTTCTACATCCTTACCATCGGGAGCCTGTTCGTCCTGCGCCTGCGCCGCCCCGATGCCGAACGGCCCTACCGTGCGGTGGGCTATCCGGTGCTGCCCGCAATATATATAGTGATGGCTGCGTGGATATGTATCGTACTATTGCGTTACAAGCCCCAGTACACATGGCCGGGACTCTTCATCGTGCTGCTTGGGGTTCCGGTGTTCGCTCTCTGGTCTCGCAGAAAGGCCGTGCTGCCGCCGCAATGAATCTCCCTTGGAGGAAGAGCCTGTTCCATGGCTAAACTTTTCGCGGTCAAACCGCTCGCGCAACTGAAAAACGAAGCAGCCGAAGAGGGTGAGCACACACTCAGACGGTCCCTGGGGCCGATAAATCTGATCACCCTCGGCATCGGAGCCATCATCGGTGCGGGCATCTTCGTTCTCACCGGACAGGCCGCCGCCCTCCACGCCGGCCCTGCCATTGCGATCAGCTTCATCATCGCCGGAATCACCTGCGCGTTCGCCGGACTCTGCTACGCCGAATTTGCCTCGATTATTCCCATAGCCGGATCAGCCTACACATATGGATACGCAACCCTTGGCGAGCTCGTTGCCTGGATCATCGGCTGGGACCTGGTGCTCGAATACGCCTTTGGAGCGGCGACCGTCGCATCCGGCTGGTCGGGCTATTTGCTGAGCCTTCTCGAGCAGCTCGGCCTTACTCCATCACCCGCTCTCGCGCGCTTCACGACGACCTACGGGAATATCCTCTACTTCTATCACGGCAAGTGGCAATCGGCTTCCACGCTTGCCATGGCCATGACCCCGACCGACGGACTGCCCCACGTCACCGGCATCTTCAATGTGATCGCCTTTCTGGTGATCCTCGCCGTCACCACTATTCTGGTCATCGGCATCAAGGAATCGGCCAACCTCAACTCAGCAATCGTGATGGTCAAGCTCGGAGTCGTCGGAGTTTTTATGGTGCTGGGCGTGAACTTCCTGATCCATCACCCCGAACTGCTCAAGGCAAACTGGCACCCGTTCATTCCGCCCCACCAGGGGCCCGGAGAATACGGCTGGCAGGGTGTGGTCGCGGGCGCGTCATTTGTCTTCTTCGCGTACATCGGCTTCGATGCCGTCTCGACGGCTGCGCAGGAGGCGCGGCGTCCGCAGCGCGACATGCCCATCGGGATCCTCGGGTCTTTGGTCGTCTGCACAATCCTTTATATCCTCGTCTCGCTCACGCTGACCGGGCTGGTGAACTATCGCGATCTGAATGTGGCGGAACCGGTCGCCGTCGGTATCGATCAAACCGGAGTCGCCTGGGGCGGCCTGCTGGTGAAGGTAGGCGCAGTTTTCGGGCTCTTCACCGTCATGCTCGTCATGCTTCTTGGCCAGTCGCGGGTCTTTTTCTCGATGTCACGCGATGGACTACTGCCTAAATGGGCCAGCAACATCCATCCGAAGTTCCGCACGCCGTGGATCTCCAACATTGTGGTTGGCACGATCGTGGCATTTCTGCCGGCGATTCTGCCCATCGATCGTCTCGCCGAGCTGGTCAACATGGGTACTCTGCTGGCCTTCACCATAGTCTCGGCCGGCGTGTGGATTCTGCGGGTCCGTCATCCCGACCTGGAGCGGCCGTTCCGCACCCCGCTGGTGCCTGTGGTGCCCATTCTCGGCATCCTCAGCGCGTTTTATCTGATGCTGAATCTGCCGCTTATCACCTGGATTGTGGCGATCGCATGGCTAATTGTTGGACTGGTGATCTATTTCACCTACTCGACCCGGCACAGCAAGGTGCAGAAGCTGGTTGCGTTAGACGCCGCCGCTACCAATCGAGTCTGAACCCCGCCACGGCGGCCTTCCGCTCCGTCGAGGCCGCCACTCCTTCACGCGAAACGCACCATCCGCGCCTCGAGGCCAGCCTTCACTTCGGGCCAGTCTTCGCGGACGATGCTGTACCACACGCTGTGGCGAAAGCTCCCGTCGGGCATGATCATGTGGTTGCGGAATACGCCTTCCGGCTTTGCTCCGAGGGCTGCGATGGCGGTCTGCGATGCCAGATTGTTGTGATGGGTCTTCAGCGATACGCGGATTGCCGACAGCCTCTCGAAGGCGTGCTCCAGCTGCAGATATTTGGCCTCGACGTTGATGCCCGAGCGCTGCCATGCGGGCGCCAGCCACGTGCCGCCAATCTCAAGCCCGCAATTCCGGGAATCTATGTCCATGTAGCGCGTTGAGCCGACGACTCTGCGGTCTGCTTTGCTGATAGTTACCCATGGCAGCGCCTTTCCGGCTGCCTGTTGTTCGAGGGCCTGCTCGATCCATAGCCGAAGATCTGCTTCGGACTGCATCCGCATGGGCATCCAGCGCCACGTTTCGGGCGTGAAAGCCACGTCGGCCAGAGCAGGCAGATGTTCCATCCGCATGGGCTCCAGGAGCACCAGCCGTCCTTCCAGGGTCACTGGCTCGACAATCATTTGCTTTCCACCGCCATAGACATGAGTGTACGCATCCCTTGTCTCGAGAGCGGGCTGAGGGCTGTCCTGCGGCTTCTTCATTGCGAAAGCATCCCAAGGATTTACACTTGCGTCATCCCCGCGCTTTAACAATGCAGACGTCAACCAGATTCGGGCCATACGAAATCGTTGAGGAGATCGGTCATGGCGGTATGGGGATTGTGTACCGCGCCCATGACACGCGTCTCAATCGCGACGTTGCCCTCAAGGTCATCGCCGACAGCTACCTGGCTCCCGGCACGCCGACTGCTGCTTCCTACGACCGCTTCTTCCGCGAGGCCCGCGCATCCTCGGCCCTGAATCATCCCAACATCTGCACCATCTACGATGTCGGCGAGCACGAAGGCCGGCCCTATTTCGTGATGGAACTGCTGGAGGGCCAAACCCTCAAGCGGCTCATCAACGCGAACCCGCTGCCCGTTGATCTCGTTTTCGACTATTCCATCCAACTCGCCTCGGCGCTCGTTGAAGCCCACAACCGCGGAATCCTTCACCGCGACATCAAGCCGGCGAATCTGTTCATCGTCCGCAGAGGGCAGGGAAGCGGGACGCTCAAGGTTCTCGACTTTGGGCTCGCGAAGCGCTCACCCATTGCCTCCGATACTTCGGCGACAAATTCCCTTGGCGACTTCACCGCCGTAGGGCAAAGCCTCACCCAAAGCGGCTCCACGATGGGGACCGTCGCTTATATGGCTCCCGAGCAGGCTCGTGGAGAAGAGCTGGATGCCCGCGCGGATGTTTTCGCCGCCGGCGTCGTCATGTATGAGATGGCCACGGGCTCGCCGCCGTTTTTCGGCCAGTCCATCGCGGAGATATTCGCCGCCTTGCTGGCACGCGATCCGGAGCCAGTTCGCAAGCGCGTGCCGCAGTTTCCCCGGGAGCTGGAGCGGGTCATCCTCAAGGCGTTGGCCAAGGACAAGAACAAGCGTTATGCATCGGCGGCTGAGCTGCTCAGAGATATTGAACAGGCACGCTTCGACCTGTTGGGGCATACCAGCGCCGCCATCCCATCTTCGGCGATGTTTGCCGTCGCCCGCCGCCGCAGAAATCTGCGCCGCTGGCTGATTGGTTCTGCCGCCGTCGTTCTGCTCGGTGCCATCGCCTGGGTTGCGGTGCGCCGCTGGCCTGCTCCTGCTCCGGCCAAGCCCGCACAGGTCGACACCATCATCGTTTCGGAGTTCACCAACAACACCGGAGATCAGGCCTTCGACGTTGCGCTCAGGCAGGCGCTTAGCGGATGGCTCCAACAGTCGCCGGCACTCAATGTGGTGAGCGATGCCCATCTGCGCGAAAGTCTGTCCTATCTGAACAAACCGTCTGATCAGGCCATCACTCCCGCCATTGCCCGCGAGATTGCCGAACGTGAGGGCGACAAGGCTGTTATCAACGGAAGCATCTCCAGCATAGGCAACCAGTACGTCATTACACTCGAAGCGCAAAATGCCAGCACAGGCGACGTCATTACGCGCGCCCAGGCGCAGGCTGACGGTAAGAACAAGGTCCTCGATGCGTTGCACGCCGCCTCTGACACGCTGCGCACGAACCTCGGCGAGTCGCTGGGCTCGATTCAAAAGCTGGACGTGAGTCATAGCGAGGCGACTACGCCGTCCCTCGAGGCCTTTCGCAACTATGCCATGGCCCAGAGCCAGGCTAACCAGGCCAATTTTTCCCAGAGCGTCGGTTTCTACAAGCGGGCGATCGAACTTGACCCCAACTTCGCCATGGCCTACGCCGGTCTCGGTGTTGCCTACCTTGCGCTCGGCAATGAAACGCGGGGGAACGAGGCTCTCACCCACGCCTTCCAGCTTTCCGACAAAGTATCCGAGCGCGAGCGCCTCTACATTCGCGCGCACTACTACCAGAATGTTGCTGGAGACCTGCCACAGGCCATCGATATTCTGCGTCTTTATCGCAACACTTATCCCAATGACCCTGCTGTTCCGACGCAGCTCTCTGTTGCATACATCACTCTCGGTCAATTTCAGCAGGCTTACGATCAGGTCAAGCGCGCTCTGGAGATGAATCCGCGCAGCGGCCCCGCCCGTGTCGATGCCATCCTGGCTCTCACGGCGCTCGGACGCTTCCCGGAGGCGAAGGCCGTTTTCGATCAAGCCCAGGCCATGAACCTTGCCGATGACGCCTCCGTGCGCGGAGCTTACATCTATACGGCCTACCTCAGCGGAGACAATGCCTCCGTCGAGCAGCAGGTAGAGTGGTCGCGCGGCCAGCCGGACGGATTCATTCTCAACTCGCAGCTTGCGCTTATTCACGAGAATGAGGGCCGCTTCGCCGCCGCGTCCGGCGATTGGCAGCAGGCCATCGCGCGCATGACCGACCAGAAGCTCGTCAACTCCACCGCGACGCTGATTACGCAGGAGACGCTCGATCGCGCACTTGTCGGCTCTTGCGATGACGCGGTGCCGCGCCTCGACCAGAGCCTCAAGCTCGACCAGGAACGCACCATGCAGGGAACGGCTGCCATCGCCTTCGCGCTCTGCGGCCAGCCGGCGCGCGCTAATGCCATTCGCCAGTCGCTCGCCAGAACTTACCCGGAAGACACGATCATCAATCACGTCTTTCTGCCCGATATCGCCGCCGCAATCTCTTTGCGCGAGGGCCATGCCGACGATGCGCTCGCCGCCCTCGCTCCTGCGGTCGATTACGACATCCTCGGGATAGGAGCTTACCTCCGTGGACTGGCCCACCTCGCGGTTAAGGACGGCGCCGCTGCTGCCGCTGACTTAAGCTTCCCTGCCAACCATCGCAGTGCGTTCGTACTCTGCCAGGTGCAGGGAATGAATGTTGCCTATCCGCTGAGCCTGCTTGGTCTTGCTCGTGCCGAGGCTTTGTTGGGTGATGCCGCTAAAGCGCGCCAGCAATACCAGGCATTCTTCGACTACTGGAAGAATGCTGACCCGAATCTGCAGCCGCTTACGGAAGCGCACGCCGAGGCTGCCAGGTTGGGACTTTAGGCGTAGACTGTGCGTATGCGGCGCGTGCTGACGGCTTTCGTTCTCGCGGGCGCAAGTGCCTTGGTGCTCCCGTGCGCCATGCTTGGACAGCGCGGCGGTGGCCACGCTGGTGGCTTTTCAGGCGGTCACGTCGGAGGCTTCTCCAGCGGCGGATTCGCCGGGCACAGCTTCGGCGTTCCTTCCGGTGGATTTACAGCGCGCAGCTTCCCCGCGCCTCGCATGAACTTCATGCCGGGTCCGGCGTCATCCGGCTACAGTCGATTCGCCCAAGCGGCTCGTCCCTATGGTGGCTTCACCGGGACGCGCTCTCCCTTCGGGCAGTTGAGCATTCCCGCTGTGCGCCGCGCGCCTTATCCCGGCGCCGTCAGCAGAGGTTTGACAAACCAGCCATACCACGGCGGATATCCCGACGGGCACGGCGGAGACCGTGATGGACATTCTCACTACCGCTCGTCCTATCACAGCGTCACCATTTACTCGTCGCCGTATGGGTGGCCATATTACGGCGGCTGGTCGTATTGGCCGTACTTCGGCAACTGGGATTCCGGCTACGACTACACCGCGGACGCCAGTTCTCCCGCGCAAGCGTCAGACCAGGGATCGGACCAGTACTATGCCCCTGAACAGCAGCAGGATATCGGGGCTCCAGCCTACCAGCCTGCGATGGCCCCAGCGGCCATAGGCGCGGCAAGCGAACCTGCTGTGACGATCATTTACAAGGATGGCCACTCGCAGCAGATCCATAACTACGCGATCACGCGGAGCTCGCTGCTGATGATGGACAACGCTTCTGCCGGTTACTCGCCTCAGATTCCGCTCGAACAGATTAATCTTCCGGCAACCGAGCAGGCCAACCGCGCCGCGGGCGTGGATTTTCGCCTGCCGGTGAGTAATTAACCTCAGCAGTCAGGCACAGGCCGCGCACACTTGTTGCCCACTCAGTATGCAACCGTGTACATTTGCGCGAGAAACCAGATGCGCCTCGCGCAATTGCCTTGAGTTCTGTGAATTCGCCCACGTACATTGGCGAGCGGCTGAACATTTTTTCGCGGAAGGACTGAAAAGAGCACAGTGAACCTGACATCTATCGACTGGTTCATCATGATTCTCTATTTCGTTTTTGTGCTGGGGATTGGCTTTGCACTCAAACGATTCATGAAAACCAGCAAGGACTTCTTTCAGGCCGGACGCGCACTGCCCGCGTGGATCTGCGGCCTGGCGTTCATCTCCGCCAATCTCGGCGCCCAGGAAGTCATTGGCATGGGTGCTTCCGGCGCGAAGTACGGCATCGCCACCAGCCACTTCTACTGGATCGGCGCGATCCCCGCGATGATCTTCGTGGGGGTCTTCATGATGCCGTTCTATTACGGATCGAAGGCCCGGTCAGTGCCGGAGTTTCTTCGGCTGCGCTTCGACGAAAAGACTCGCGCCTACAATGCGTGCTCGTTTGCGGTGATGACCGTCTTCTCGTCCGGCATCTCGATGTACGCCATGGCGCGCCTCATTCAGACGCTGCATATCTTCGACAAGATGTTCATAAAGATGAGCATGCCCCTCGAGTGGGAGTTTCACCTTGCCATCTTCCTCTCCGCGATTATCGTCCTCGGCTACATCTTTCTCGGCGGCCTCACCAGTGCCATCTATAACGAGGTGCTGCAATTCTTTCTGATCGTCGCCGGATTCCTGCCTCTCGTGTGGGTCGGCCTCAAAAACGTCGGCGGATGGGACGGCCTCAAGGCTGCGCTTCCCGCGGCCTACACGCACTCGTGGCGCGGCATGACGAACCCCCACAACAATCCGCTCGGCGTCGAGTGGTTTGGGCTGTCCATGGGCCTCGCCTTTGTACTCTCCTTCGGCTACTGGTGTACTGACTTCCTCGTCATCCAGACTGCCATGGCGACCGACACCGAAGAATCCGCTCGCCGCGTTCCTCTCATCGCCGCCATCCCGAAGATGTTCTTCCCGTTCCTCGTCATCCTGCCCGGACTCATCGCCATCGCCACGCCGGCCGTTGTGCAGCACGCAGCGGTGCAGACCCCGGCTGGAATCTCCGCGACCGCTCCCACGTCCACCGATATGAGTGGCGCTGCTCCGGACAAGGGGCTCATCCCGGTGAAGGTCAATCCCACGACCGGCAAGGTCATGACGGACGAGAAGGGAAATCCGCTTTATGACTACGACCTTGCCATTCCCAACATGCTGCTGCGGTACTTCCCAACCGGCATCCTCGGTCTTGGCCTCACCGCTCTCCTGGCGAGCTTCATGTCTGGAATGGCGGGCAATGTGACCGCCTTCAACACGGTCTGGACCTACGACCTTTACCAGTCCTACATTCACAAGAACGCCTCTGATTCGCACTACCTGAAGGTAGGCCGCTGGACGACCGTCGTCGGCATCTTTCTCTCCATCGGAGCAGCCTATCTTGCCACGTCCTTCAACAACATCATGGACACGCTCCAACTGGTCTTCTCCTTTGTCAACGCGCCGCTCTTCGCCACCTTCCTGCTCGGCATGTTCTGGAAACGCACCACCGGCCACGCCGCATTCACCGGCCTGGTCAGCGGGACCGTCGCCGCCATCCTGCATCACGGTCTGACTCTGCCCACTGATGCGCACCCTGGCATCCACGGTGGATGGATCGCCGTCGTGCATCATTATCCCAGCGACATGGCGCAGAACTTCTGGACCGCCATCTGGGCCTTTTCGACGAACTTCATCATCACCGTCGCCATCAGCCTGATGACCAAACCGCGTCCAGAGCCGGAGCTTGTAGGGCTGGTCTATTCGCTCACGCCGAAACCCGTTGAGCATCATATGGAGTGGTACGAGCGTCCCAAGGTCATCGCCGTCGGTCTGATCGTGATGCTCATTACGCTGAATCTCATCTTCCGATAGCCGACAGGAGCAACTGATGAACCTCGACCTTCGCATACCCATGGGGCTGCTCTTTACCATCGTCGGCGGCATCATGACTGTCTTCGGCCTCTTCACGCGCGGCAGTGAAATCTATCAGCGATCGGCCGGCATGAACATCAACCTCATCTGGGGACTGGTCATGCTTATCTTTGGAGTCACCATGTACACCCTCGGCCGTCGCGCGGACAAGCGTCCGAAGTCCGCGCCCGTCGAAGGGACTGCGCGCCCTCTCGGACATGGCCACGGACATTAATTCCGGCAGAATCGACGCATGAGCTCTCTCAGCCGAACCGCCTTTGCATTCTGCCTGCTTATTGCCTTTGCACCAGTAGCGCTTGCGGCTGATCACACGGCCCTGGCATGTATCGGCGCTACTGTGTATCCCTCACCGGCAGATCCTCCGATTCAGGATGCGGTCCTCATCGTGAGCGATGGCGGAATTGTCACCGTTGCTCCGAAGAACGCCAAATATCAGCTGCCGGCGTCCGCCCTCAAGCTTGATTGCACAGGGAAGTTCGTCGTCGCGGGCTTCTGGAATAGTCACGTGCATTTCGAAACCGGATGGGATGACGCCACAAACGCTCCCGCCACCAAACTCGAAGCTCACATGCAGGAGATGCTCACGCGCTGGGGCTTCACCACCGTCTGGGACTTGGGCTCTCTGCCATCGAACACATTAGCGCTGCGCCGTCGCGTGGACGCAGCTGAAGTTCCCGGACCGAAGATCCTGATGGCAGGAGATATCTTCCCGAAAGGCGGTCATCCCGTGTATCTCCCGCCAGAGATGCAATTGCCCGAGGCTGCCACTCCTGAAGAAGCCCGGCAATTGGCGCAACAATACATGGCCATGGGCCTCGACGGGATGAAGCTCTTCACCGGCGCCTATATGGGCGACAAGCCCGTCATCAATATGGACACGGCGATCGTGAAAGCCGCCGTTGACGTAGCGCATGCGCAGGGCAAGCCTGTCTTTGCGCATCCCCAGAATCGCGAAGGGACTGACAACGCGCTCAACGGGGGAGTGGACATTCTGGCGCATACGATTCCGAACGAACGAAGCTTCACGCCCGGCGAGCTGGCACAGATGAAGCGCCAGCACACCGCGTTGATTCCGACTCTCACGCTCTGGACGACAGTGGTTTCGGACCCCAGGATTCAGAACCAACTCGTAGACGCGGGCGTGAGCGAGCTGAAATCTTACTTCTCCGAAGGCGGAACGATCCTGTTCGGCACTGATGTGGGCTTTATCTCGAAGTACGACACTACGCAGGAATATGAATTCATGGGCCGAGCGATGGGGTGGCGCGACGTTTTGGCCTCGCTGACCACGAATCCCTCCGCATATTTCAAGGCGTCCAACAAAGGCCGCGTAGCCCAGGGAATGGATGCCGATCTCGTTGTGCTCGATGCCGATCCCGCAGCCGATGTAAAAAATCTTGCCAATGTCGCGTACACCATAAGAGCCGGCAAGGTTATCTACCAGAAGTAGGAAAGCCCGGTGCTGGTCGTTGCATCCCGCAACTGTGACGCAAATCACTGCTTTGGTGGAGTTGAAAAGCTAGTCTGACCTTGCAATCGGTTGGATTTCGATTGCAGGAGACTACCATGACAACCACCACGATTCCTGAAGTTTCATTCAAAGAGATTCTGGTAGCATCCGACCTGTCCGACGCCTCCAAGAACGCAGTTGGCTATGCGACGGCAATCGCAAAACACTTCGGATCCCATATCGTGCTCGCGCATGTGAGCGATCCAGCTGCTCCGATTGCCATTCCTGAGGGCGGATGGATTCAGGAGAGTGCGAATCAGATCGAGGAAGAGATGCAGGCCGCAGGTACAGCCCTCCGCGCGGAGGGGCTGGCGGTCGACGCGGTCAACACCTACGGGTCCGTCAAGCATGAAATCGAGGCGTTGGCGGATGAGTATCATACCGACCTCATCGTGCTGGGAACGCATGGCCGTACCGGGCTGAAGCGCTTCCTGTTCGGCTCGGAGGCAGAGCGCGTGGTGCGGCATACTTCCCGGCCCGTGCTCACCGTGGGACCTGTCGCTGCTCCTGCTCCCGAGGGGGCCTGGGCGCCGAAGAATATTCTGTGCGCCACCAATCTCAACCCACGCGCTGCGCACGTTGTGGCGTATGCATACCGGCTCTCTCAGACCCTGGGAGCCACATTCGAACTACTCTCGGTCGATGATCCCAGCCATCCGGCAGATCGTGATCTGACCTGGCACGCCTTCGAGGATGCCCTCGCCGAGGCGCTTCCCGAAGAACTGGGCAGGTCCCAGATCCGCAGCCTGCTCTCGGGCAAGAGCCCGGCGGAAAACATTGTCGATGTGGCCAAGTCTCTGAAGTCCGACCTGATCGTAATGGGCGCCAGAACCGGGCAATTCACGACGACTCATATGCCGGCAGGGGTTCTTGGCCAGGTATTGGCTGGTGCTTCATGCCCCGTCCTGACAATAGCGACTGAGTAAGATTTCAAAGTTTTTCTGCGAAGCCCCTGCGAGCCTCGCGGCGCTGATAGCCGTTGGTCTCGCCGGGGCTCTTTTTTGGAGCCGGACCTGCCGCTCCCGGAAAAAGATGCCGGATGGCGGGGCCTCTCTGAATCCGCCATCCGGCACTTTTTGTGCTGCTTATTCTGTTTTCTGTTCAGGCAATATGGGGCTGGACCGCCAGCACCGGGCAAGTCGACTCGCGAATCACCTGGGACAGCGTTGCCCATGGCGCGCGATCGGCGAGCGCGGTTTCCTCATGAACGCCCATCACGATGAGATCCGCCTTTGCGTGTCTGGCGATCCGCATGATTTCCTCTGCCGTGTCGCCCGAGCGCACCTGGATATGCACGTGTTTCCTGAACTCAGGGTTCCCCGGCGACAGCTCGTGGAGATCCTCCCGGATGAGGCGCTCTTGCGCCTCGCTGGAAGCTGTGGCGTCGTCGTCGTGCTCCGGAAGCACGTGGGCTATGGTCAACGTGCCACCAAACTGGCGCGTCAGAGACGTTGCATATTGAGCCGCGCGCAGCGAGGCAGCCGGAAGACTTGTCGCCAGCAGAATCGATTTCAGCGGATTGGTATGTGTCTTGCATTGCGGTCCGGTCACCAGCACGGGGCAGTGCGTCCGGCGAATTACCGACTCAGCGACCGAGCCCATCAGCATTTTCCCCACCGAATGCCGGCCGTGGGACCCCAGGACGAGCAGGTCGATCTCTGAGGCCTCCACCAGCGCTGCTATCACTTCACCGGGGGTTCCGCAAAGAACAATCTCCTCGTGAAGTGCGGAGCGCACCTCTGGAATTTTCGTCGTATATTCGTGAAGTCGCTGCTGGCCGCGCTCAGTCTCAATCTTCTGGAGCTCCGCGCTGAGCATGGTTGTGTCCCCCAAATAAAACTCCGGCATCGCCGCATGCACTACCTGCAGCTTGCTGTGGAACAGTTTTGCAATGTGGGTGGCGAGCTTGAGGGCAGTCGTAGCCTGGTCGGAAAAATCTGTGGCTGCAAGGATAGCCTTGAAATGAATCCGAGTCGTTTCGAGGTGGGGCATAGCATTGTGCTCGGTGTTTTTCGTGCCTGTGGTTGCGCTCATGGCATACCTTTCTGTTCGACGCATCTGGCAGGACCCTGGATTTGTGCCTCTTGCCGTCATTGCGCCATATCAGGGCTATCGTAGCTGGGAAGCCCGTTACAATCCCGTGATTTCCATCACACGGATGACCGTTTCGCTCTCAAGCGCGTAATCTCAAGTTGCTTTTGCGCACGTGTTAGGTGGATTATTCTGTCCAAACCAAAGGTTTGCAATTAAATCATGGCGCCGAAGACCTCAACCGGAGAGGGAATAGCTCGCGAACCCCAGATTCGGGGCGAAAAGGTCATGGAGTCGCTGCCCGACGCGGTTCTTGTTGTCGGGGAAAATGGCCGCATTCTGGAGGCGAACCAGCAGGCAGAGCGCATGTTCGGTTATTCCCGCACCGAACTCGCGCTTCAGCCAGTGGAGTTCCTCATTCCGGAGCGTTTCCGGGGTGTGCATGTTCATCACCGCGAGAACTATCGGGCCGAATCGCGATTGCGCCCGATGGGGGCCGGCCTCGAACTCTACGGCTTGCGCAAGGACGGGAGTGAGTTCCCGGTCGACATTATGCTCAGCCCGGTGGAGACCGAAGACCAAAGGATTGTACTCGCCGTCGTGCGTGACATCACGCGACGGAAGCAGATGGAGGAGGACCTTCGACTCAGCGAACAGCGCCTTCGCCTCATCGTCGAAAATGCCCGCGACTATGCCATCTTCATGCTCGATCCTGAAGGCAATGTCTCGACCTGGAATCTCGGCGCTGAGCGGCTCAAGGGGTATCGTGCGGATGAGATCATCGGATCTCACTTCTCCGTTTTCTACCCGCAGGAGGACCTCGATCGCCACAAGCCCGAGCACATCCTTGAAATCGTGAAGGCAGATGGGCGCTACGAGGAGGAGGGCTGGCGAATCCGCAAGGACGGGTCGCGTTTCTGGGCTAACGTCATCATTGCAGCGCTTCGCCGCAAGGATGGCGAGCTCATCGGATTCTCCAAGATCGTCCGTGACTTCTCTGACCGTAAGACCGCCCAGGAATCGCTTTTGCTCGAGCTGAGCAATGCGGTGCTCGCCGGCCTCGACATCCGCAAGATGCTCATTGCCATCGGGGCAGGCATTCAACACGTTGTGGCCCACGACTACGCCATCATCGCGCTCTACGACGAGCAGAGCGGCAACCTGCTTCCCCAGGAATTGCAGCCGCAGGCCGAGTCCGCCTTCGCGGCAGAGACAGTGATTCCCGTTGAAGGAACGCCCAGCGGCTGGGTCTTCACCAGCCATGAGCCGCTGTTCTTCAAAGGATTGCCCAGAGACAGGTTCACTACTGAAAGCTTCGCCCCCTACATCAAGTCCGGAATTAAGTCCGGATGCTGGCTTCCATTACGCAGCCGCGACCGCGTCATCGGAACTCTCTTTATCGGAAGCCGCAGCGAATCGGCCTTCGATCACGTTGACGTCGAGACGCTTCTCCAGATCGCCGGTCAGATCGGCCTCACGATTGACAGCGTGCAGGCCTTCCGGCAGATCACCGATCTATCGCACAAACTGGCTGAGGAGAGGCGTTATCTCCTGGAAGAACTGCGGACCGAATACGGCTTCGAAGAGATCGTGGGCGAGAGTGCCGGGCTCAAGCGCGTACTCAAGCAGGTGGAGACCGTAGCCCCGACCGATGCCACAACGCTGGTACTTGGCGAAACCGGGACCGGCAAGGAGTTGGTGGCAAGAGCCATCCATCAGCTGAGCCGGCGCAGCGAACACACCTTCGTCAAGTTGAATTGCTCTGCGATCCCGCTTGGGCTGCTGGAAAGCGAGCTCTTCGGCCATGAGAAGGGCGCTTTCACCGGAGCCATCGCGCAGAAAGTCGGCCGGCTCGAGCTGGCCCACAAGGGAACCCTCTTTCTCGACGAGATCGGAGACCTGCCGCTGGAACTGCAGCCCAAGATTCTGCGCGCCCTGCAGGAGAAGGAGATCGAGCGTCTCGGCGGCAGAAGGACCATTCCCGTGGATGTCCGCCTCATCGCCGCGACGAACCGCGACCTTACCCTGATGATGCGGGAGGGCCATTTCCGCAGCGATCTCTATTACCGCCTCAATGTCTTTCCGATCAACCTTCCTCCGCTGCGCCAGCGCCGCAGCGACATACCCCTGCTGGTGAATTACTTCGTGACCAAACACGCGCGGCGAATGAACAAACCCATCACTATCGTGCCCACCGAAGTCATGGAAGCTCTCACCAAATGGCAATGGCCCGGCAACGTGAGGGAACTGGAGAACTTCATCGAACGCGCTGTCATCCTGACGCAGGGGAATGTGTTGCGCGCGCCTCTGGCGGAGCTGGAAATCCCCCAGGAGCCCGCTGGGACGGCAGACCTCAGCCTCCACGCAACGGAACGTGAGCATATCCTGCGTGTGCTTCGAGAGACCAAGGGTATGATCGGCGGTCCTGGAGGCGCAGCGGAGAGGCTTGGGCTCAAGCGCACCACCCTGAATTCGAAGCTGAAGAAGCTGGGTATCGGCAGGGAAGACTACACCTGAGCCGGCACCGTCCGTCCGTACTTCCGGACCGTCAGAACCGGGCAATCGGCCTTGCGGATTACCTCGAAAGCTATACCGGCTTTTAGGTTAACGAACCACGGCGAGAGGCGCCGGCTTCCGAGCACGATCAGATCGGCCTTCACGCGATTCGCAAGCAGAAGGATGCCGTCGACCGCGTAGCCGTGGTCCACGATGCACTCCGGATCGCACCATTCGCGCGCCATCCCCGGAATCACCCGTAGCAGCTCAGCCTTGAATTTCTCGTTCAGCTCCTGTGTGTCGACCGGTTGCCTGCCGTCCGGCTTCGGAAGCACATGACACAGATACATTCGTGCGCCATAGCTCTGCGTGAAAGGCAGCGCAAACTCCACTGCTGCCGTTGCGTCCTCCGAAAAATCCGTTGCGCAAACGATGCGCTGGAATTTGTTTTCCGGATGGGGCGCCTTCACATGGGGACCAACCGTGAGTACGGGGCATTGCGCTTCATGAATGAGCTGTTGTGCCACCGAGCCCAGGGTTAGCCGCCCCAACGCTCCAAGTCCTCTTGTGCCAACCGCGATCAGATCTGATGCCCGTTCGCTGGCAAGTTCGAGGATCACCTTTGTGGTTTGCATTCCTTCGCTTAGGATCGCTTCCGCCTCAATGCCCTCGGCCCTCAGCTGGGCTACAGCCTCCGCAAGTCTTTGATCGGCTTCCCGGGCGGTCATCTCGAGGGCGATGCCCGCGTCCGGCATGTGTATAAGCCCGGAGGGGTCGAGAACGTGAAGAACCAGAACCTTCGCAGAAGAGTGCTTCGCGATTCCCGTCACAAACCTGCCCGCTTTCTCTGCCTCCGGGGAGAAATCGGTTGCAAAGAGAATGTCTGTCAGCGCGGCTGGAGTCCTGCTCTGATTGATCATGAATTTGTGGGTCGCCAAGCAAGTCGGAGCGAGATGGTCACATCTTTAGCCATCGCGGATTGGATGCGCTGTGACCGAGCGCACACAACAATCAAATTCCGGGATATCCGACCCCCACATAACCCACTTCGATGTGTTCAGGCTCAGGAGACGAAATTGCGTCTCGTGACGAAATAGCGTCTCGTCACCCCGTCGTCACTTCGAACAGGAGCCAACCAAAACACAGTAAACGGCGCTGTTTTCGGTGGTCCGGCAGCCCCCGTCGCCTCAGTCGCGTTTGGTCATTGACGTGCCATAGTCAAGGCCAGGAGTTCACGGCGGTGCTCAAAATCTCCATACAAGACGAGGCAAATGCAGCCACTCTGAAGCTCGAGGGAAAGGTCATCGGCCCATGGGCGACCGAGCTGGATCGCGTGTGGTCGGATTTGAGGCCCTCACTCGGTATGAAGAAGCTGTGCCTTGATCTCTGCGGAGTCACCTTTGTCGACAAAGCCGGAACCAGAACGCTGCAGAAGATCTTTCGCCGCACCGGCGCGGAGATCCTCGCAGACACACCTTTAGCCAGGTATTTTGCTGCGGAAGCAATGCGCACAATACCCGGAAATGAAAGAAAGGACCGCTAACATGCATCCTGCGCAGGCTTTCGAATCGCAGCGTGACTGCCACAGCTGCACGTTGAAGTACCCGGGTCTCTTTTGCAATCTCACACCGGCGGCGCAGCACGACTTCGACGCCATTAAGACGACGTCGATATACCCTGCCGGAACAGTCCTCTTCCTCGAGAAGGATCAGTTTCGCGGCGTCTATCTGCTATGCACCGGCAAAATGAAGCTCACCATCAGCTCGAGTGGAGGCAAGACTCTGATTCTGCGTCTTGCTCGGCCGGGTGAAGTGCTAGGACTGATGGCCGCGATCTCCGGTACTCCGTACGAAGCCACTGCCGAGGCCATGGAACCCTGCCAGCTGGCATTCATTCGCAGCGACCACTTCTCGCGCTTCATCCATAAATACCCCGAGGTCTATAGCGCGATGCTGCGGCAGATGAGCGCGCAATATTTCGGCACCTGCCAGCAGATTCGCAACATCGCCCTTTCGGCAACATCGCGGCAGAAACTCGCTCGTCTGCTGCTGGACTGGTCGGCAGACGGCAAGGAAACCAGCGAAGGAACGCGCATCAGCGTCCCGCTGACTCACGAGCAGATCGCCGAATGTGTCGGTTCTACACGCGAAACAATCACCAGAATCCTGGGCGACTTCAAGAACCGGCATCTGGTTTCTCTCAGGGGCGCCACTATCGTGATCCCGGATCGGTCCGCTTTGGCTGCGATCGGTGGAGAGTAGAAGCGCCGTTAGTGATTTACGGCGCTTGGGCTCGACGGGACCGCGAATGGAACCACGCGGCCGCGCTCGGGATTTTCTATCGCATATCCTGTCTTGATCTTTTGTTGCAGGTTCCACGCTAGGAAGAGAAGCTTCACTCCGACAAAGCAGAAATAGATGCCCAGCAGGCAGGTAACGCTTCCGTTGTCCAGTTGCTTGGCCAGGGCCGTCATCGCTCCTGAAAATGCAATGGATACAGCCCCGAACAGAAAGACGGCGCGCTGTTCCCATCCATGCCGCTTTGCCCGCAGGCCAATGATAATTCCCAGCATGCCGAAGGCAAAGGCATGGATCGCAGCGAGCAGAATCAGCCATTGAAGCGAGATTGGCGCGTAGATGCCGAGGAAGGCTCCGGCCGTGGCAAAGGCGACGCCGCTCAGCAGATAGAACACCGATCTCTGCAGATGTTTGGTCCCTTCACCCCAGGCCGCAACCCAGTCGGCGAGGGCTCCGAGCATGAGGGCTGTACTGGCCACCAGCACGGCTATGACGACGGCGATTGCCTCAAAGATGCGGTTGGTCATTGCCGCACTCAGATAAAGCAGCGTTGCGCCCAGGCACAGGGCAAGTGCTCCGTGCGCCAGAAGAATTCGCAATTGGATGTTGAGAGCCTTCAGCATGACAGGGCCACCTCGTTGACTAGGTTGTTAACGACTGGATAGGGGACGCATGGCACGCACAGTACCGGGCAATCAACCTGCGACACTACCTGCAGCACCGTGCTGGTGTGGAAGTCCTCTTCTGCAAGCTCGACCACCGGAGACCCCAGAACAACAAGGTCTGCGTGAAACTTCTTCGCATGGTCGGCGATTACCTTTCCGGCCTCGCCTGGGCTGACGACGTGTTCGACTGGCAGCGTATGGGATTCGTTCATGGGAGCGAGGAACCGC
The DNA here is from genome assembly GCA_963724375.1 of uncultured Acidobacteriaceae bacterium. Taxonomy (GTDB): domain Bacteria; phylum Acidobacteriota; class Terriglobia; order Terriglobales; family Acidobacteriaceae; genus Silvibacterium. Next base: position 118,174 of record CAVRUM010000007.1, on the reverse strand, counting down.
AGCTGTTCGATATAGCGGTGGCAGTCACTTTCGCTCGTGTCTTCTGCTGCGTGGACAACCATGAGCTGTTCATACGCGACCCGCTGTGCGTGCCCAAGCGCCGACAGTGACGCGGCCGAGAAGTCCGTTGCGACGAGCACGTGACGCCAGTGCCCAGCCCAGGGCAGGTGCGATTCCGAATCCGGAGGGACAGTGATTACAGGGCAGCCCGCCTTGGCCAGCAGGCGTCTTGCAACTGCGCCGAGCGCGGCCCGTCCGATTCCAGTTTTCGCGCGCGTACCCAGCACGAGCAGATCGCCATGATGGTCCTCGACGGCCTGGAGGATCCGCTCATAAACGATTCCTGTCTCAACAACGGAATGAATTGGGATCCCGTGATGCCGGGTCTCTTCCTCGATCTTCTTCAGCTCTTCGCGGGCCGCCTCGTCGGCTGCCGCGTACTCGGGAATCCCCTCTGGAAACGCGTAGCTGACCGGGTCGATAACATGGACAACAATCAGCACGGACTTGTGCCGTAGCGCGATTGCCTTGGCGTAGCGAAGCGCCGAGGACGAGGTATCGGTGAAGTCCGTGGCTACGACGATGGTATTGAATTGGAGCCGATTGTCGGTGTTCATTGAAGTCTCTCCCTACGCGTTCAGTGTGTTTCACTATGCTGCTTCGATTCAGTGATGCCGGTCACATGAAGTGTCGAGCCGCTGACGTGGGAGCCGTTCTTGTGCGGACGGCCCTTAGCGGGGATTGTTAGAACCGGGCACTCCGCATTCGTCGCCACGCTGTACGCAGTGCCTCCGGCAAAATGGCTCGCCAATGCGGGAACTCTGGTCCGATGAGTGCCGACGACGATCAGTCTGGCGTCGTGAATGCGGGCTTCGTTGAGGATTACCGAATCTGCATTTCCAAAGCCCACCAAAAACGTCGTTCTCACGCCACCGGTATCGCTCTCTGTCATGCGGCGGCGGAGCTCTTCCATGATCTCCGCTTTCGCTTGGGCCTGCTCCAGCGCAAACACTACGCCGGGCCCTTCGACAACATGAAGCAGCATCAACTCCGCGTTGCGCCGCTTGGCGATAGACAAGGCATAGCCAAGTACGTCTGCCGCTCCTGACAGGGAAACCGCACATAGGATAGTTCCCGACTTGCCTTCCTCTGCGGTGGCACAGTATGGGCCGACAGTGAGCACGGGTTTGGTGACTGTGTGGAAGACGGTTTCGGCAGTCGAGCCGAGAAATGCCTTACGGAGGCCCGTTGCGCCGGACGTGCCAACGACGACAAGGTCCACATCCTTCAACTCCTGCACAAGATCGACTGGCGCGCCCTCACACAGCGCTATGCTGCAATGGATAGTCTCGAGCAGGGGCTGACGGGTTTTTGCCCGCAGCTTTTCTTCGAGATACTGGCGCCTGTCGTCGCAGGCAGCAAACACCATGGCAGCTGTGGGAGCCGCGCTCGCGCACGCGGGCGGCAGAAAAGCGTGCGCCAACAGAATCTCCGCTCCATAGGATCGGGCAATCATCGCCGCGTATTGCAGCGCATTATCAGCCGCCTGTGAAAAATCGGTGAGGACAGCGATCTTCCGTATTTGTGGGATCCGCGGTTCTAAATCGGTGCGCGCCGTAGCCGTATGACTAGTCGCCATAGCCTTCCTCCGAACTTCGGATTCGGAACCATGGACTATCTTTGCTCTTCAGAAGGGCAGCTCGCCGTGACCGCCGTCACTACCGTGGGCGTGAGAGACGAGCGCGGTCCGTCAGAACTCCGACCTCAGGCATTCGACCGGATCCAGCAAGGCCGCGCGGGCGGCGGGTACCGTCCCAAAACCGATGCCGATCGCCGCCGAAACAGCGAGGGCGACGGCAGCAGATATCCAGGAGAACTGCAGGTCGACGCCGCTGAGCAGGTGAATTGTAAGTGGCACTGCGAATCCCAGGAGGGTGCCCAGAATGCCTCCGGCTAACGAGATCAGCGTGGACTCGAGAAGAAATTGCAGCCGGATGGCGCGCCGCGTCGCACCCAGAGCCTTTCGAATGCCGATTTCCTGGAATCGGGATGTTACCGTGGCCAGCATGATGTTCATGATGCCCGTGCCCCCGACGAGTAGTGTTACAGCGGAGAAGAGTAGCAGGATCATGTTCATCGCGAATACGGTGCGCTGCGCAGTCGCGAGCACTTCGGTCAGGTTGCCCACGTCGTAAACGGCTTCAGGCCTGTGTCTCGACCTGATGACGCGCTGTATTTCGCTTGTCACCTCGGGAACATTGCCGATGTCCGTCGTGGAGAAATAAATCTGGTTGACCGCGTCACTGCCCTTGAAATAACGCGCCACCTGATACGGGATGAGCACCGTGTAGTCGGTGATTTCCGACTGGCCGTAGGTGTCTGTGCGTTCTGTGAACGTTCCGATGATTTCGAACGGGATCCCGGAGATGTTAAGACTCTTGCCCAGGGCGGCGTCCACGCTTCCGTACATGCTGAGGGCGAATTCCTCGGTTACGACTGCTGCCTTGCTGGCCAGCGCGGCGTCCTGATCGTCAAAGAAGCGGCCGGAGAGCAGTTTCAGGCGGCGAATCTTCTCATAGTCCGGGTAAACCCCGAGAACCAGCAGCGAGATGTCTTTCCCGGAACCGGTCGGATATTGCAGCTTGAGATTCACGACAGGCGTGGCTGAGGCGATTCCCGATACCCGCTCGCGCGCCGCATTCATGTCCCTCACGGTCAGAAAGTCGCTCTCGGCGCCGACGGCAGGGTCCGCCAGCCCGGAATATTCCGCCCAGATCAGGTTGGCGCCTACGTTTTGAATGGAGTTCAGAATGTAGGTCTGCCCGGTCAGGCCGATGGTTACGACCCAGATCAGCGACCCGGTACCCAGGATCATACCGACTGAGGTGAGGAGGAAGCGGGAGCGATTCGCCTGGAAGGTATCGATTACCAGGTGCAGGATGTCGCCAAAGATCTGGCGTTCCCTCGAAAGATCGGACAGTCTGATCATCGCGATTCGGCCGGGCGGATCAGCGGCTGGACAAGCATACCAGCGTGACGCCAATGGCCACCAGAAGAACTCCGAGCCATCGTTGGCGGTTCACCCGCTCTCCCAAAAAGGCTACGCCGCCGAAGGCCCCGGCGACATAGCTCAATGCAGTCACGGGCACAACAAAACTCACATTGAACACAGAGAGCGCGCCTAGCAGAGCGAAGAAAGCCGTGGCCATCATGCCGACGCCAAGCCACATCCATGGCACACGCAGTGCTCTGAAAATGTGGTCGGCGATATCGCGGGGATGGAAGCTTCGGGCCTCGCCGATGACCTTCATTGCACGCGAAACACAAAGTTCGCCGCCCGTGCCCGCTATCACGATCAGGGCAAAGATGATTATGTTTTTCAAGCTAAACGCGCCTCGCCCGTCTCTTGACCCGCCGTCTCGTGTCCTGTGGCTCCGTGCCCGGTGGTTCTCGGAGCGGTGCGGCCGACCACGAAAACGCCAAGGCAGATCACTGCGATGCCGGCCCAGCGCAGCGGCGATACCTGCTCACCGAGGATCCAGTATCCAAGCAGGGCAACCACGCCGTATGCAAGGGAAGAGGCAGGCTGGACGAAGCTGTAGTCCGCCCAGGAAAGGGCGAGCATATACGCCACAAAAAATGTGATGAGCGACGCAATCCCCAGCCATATGGACCCGGTAGTGAAAATTTTCAAGCCGGCATGAATCAGCGCGGAGGGCGGCCAGACGGCAAACTCTCCTATGTGCTTCATTCCTTTACCGAGAAGAACATTGCCTAGCGGCCCGGCAAGCACCATCACCAAAATTACGAGGTAGGTCTTCAGATGAAAAGCTTTGTGCGGCGTCATCGGCTCCTTCGAGCGCCGCTTGCCGCGACCAGATTTACGTGCCCGCGCAAGCCGGGCTGGAAGAAAGTCATATTTTTGCCTTTAAGAAAATAATACCTCTCCGCTCGAATTTCGGAATTTGAGCCAAAAAGGAACACCCGAAACGATTTAGAATGGCCCATTCGGTCTAGCGCCGCCTGAAGCGAAACGGCAGGTCAGGACATCTTAACTTTGCTACCGTGCTAGGTTGAAAAGAGGGTTAAAAAGCACTTGTGCGGCATCGTCGGATTCACAAGCAAGAACTGGTTTCCTGATCATGAGCGCATCCGCAATGCGACGGATACGCTTTTTCATCGCGGTCCGGATCAGCAGGGCGTTTTTCGATCGAGGTTATGCTCCCTTGGAGCCACACGCCTGAAGATCGTCGATCTGGCATCCGGCGATCAGCCGATTTATTCGGAAGATTCCGATGCGGTGATCGTCTTCAACGGCGAGATCTATAACCACCTCGAGATACGGAGCGAACTCGAATCCCGGGGGCGCCGCTTTCACACGCATTGCGACACCGAGACTGTACTTCAGGCCTTTCTCGAGTGGGATACGGATTGCTTCGAACGGCTGCGGGGGATGTTCGCGGCCGCCATCTGGACCAATTCCGATAGAAGGCTCGTGCTGGGCCGCGACCGCCTGGGTATCAAGCCCCTCTATATCTCCGAACGCGGAGACGACCTCTTCTTTGCGTCGGAGTTGAAGGGCATCCTCATTCATCCTGAGATTGAGCGCCAGTTGAGCTTCGAGGGTCTCGATTGCTATCTCTCGATGAACTACGTGCCGTCTCCGTGGACCCTGATCGACGGCATCGAGAAGCTGCCTCCAGGGCACTGGCTGGAGTGGCGCGACGGGCAGATCACCCGTCAGGCCTACTGGCGCGTTCCGTCGATCGTTCCGCAGCCCATCTCCTTTGAAGATGCCAAGGCTGAGTTAGATTCTCTCCTTGACCAGTCTGTCCGCGAGCACCTCATGTCTGATGTGCCCTTCGGCGTCTGGCTGAGTGGAGGAGTGGATTCGTCGACGATTCTGCACTACGCGGCCCAGGCCTCGGCGACGCCCCTTCACACGTTTTCCATTTCGTTTCATGGCCGGAGCTTCGACGAGTCGCCCTACATCGAAGAGGTGGTAAAGCACTACGGGACAAACCACCAGCAACTCGATCTCAATCCTGTGCACGACCTGGAAGGTGCAATCGAGAACTTCGCGTATTACTCCGACGAGCCGAGCGCGGATTCCGGAGCGCTGCCCGTATGGTTTCTTTCAAAGCTGTGCAAGACGCGCACCACGGTGGCGCTGAGCGGAGAAGGAGCCGACGAGATCTTCGGCGGATATCTCACCTATCGTGCAAATCGCATTGCCGCGCGGCTGCGCCGGATGCCCGCGCCGGCTATCAATCTCGCGCTCGACGCTATGAAGCTGTGGCCCGTATCCAACGAGAAGATAAGCCTGGAGTACAAGATCAAGCGCCTCCTGCGTGGCACGCTCATGCCGCCCGAACAGGCCCATGTGTATTGGAATGGCACTTTTTCCGAAGCCGAGAAGGCAGACCTCGTGCGCACTCCGCTGCCGCCTTCATTCACACAATTGCTTTCAGCTCTGGGCGAAAATCTTCCCGGAGACGGTATCGATCCCTTCCTCGAGTTCGATCAGCAGTACTACCTTCCCGACGACATTCTCGTTAAGTCCGACCGTATGAGCATGGCCCATGCCGTGGAGGTCCGGCCTCCCTTCCTGGACCATCGCATAGTAGAATTTTCTTCAAGGCTCCCTGGTAAATTCAAGATTCGGGGTAACCGCCAGAAATACCTTCTCAAGGAATTGATGAAGTCGAGATTGCCGAGCTCCATCGCGCAGCGCAAGAAGATCGGCTTCGACATTCCAGCACATGATTGGTTCCGGGGAAGGCTGCAGCCGATGCTGATGCAAACACTGAGCTCGGCGGAGGCGGAGTACTCTGACCTGTTTCGTTTTGAGTCGATCCGCCGTTTCGCGCAGCTCCATCTGGACAGGCGCATCAATGTCGGCTATCACCTGTGGGGCCTGCTCATACTGTTTCTGTGGATGAAACGATGGAATATTCAGTCAGCGCCGTCTCCGAAGTTGAGCAGACAAGCGCTCGCAGTCGAACTATAAGCGCCCGCTACGCATTTCTTATTGTTTTGCTCTTTGCGGGCGTGGTCTATCTGGGCGGCATCATCTCTCCACCCTCGTTTACCGATGATGTCGATTCGGTGCAGGCACAGATCGCCCGCAACATGCTCTCTTCCGGCGACTGGGTTACCGCGCGTCTGGATGGCGTGCCCTACCTGGAAAAGCCGCCGCTGGTCTACTGGATGATCGCGGCCTCCTACAAGGTCTTCGGTGTCCACGACTGGGCGGCGCGAATCCCGCTCGCTCTCTCGGCGGTCACGTTGTGCCTGCTCACCGCGGCATTTGGCGCCTGGGCCTTCGGAAGGCGTGCCGGCCTGTTCGCGGGCCTCTGCATGTCGACGTGCGTGGGCCTGTGGCTCTTCACACGCGTTCTGATCCCTGATGTCATCCTCACGCTGACCATCGCGCTCGGCATGTGGGCGTTTCTCCGCGTTCTTGATCCCGAAGAACAGCATCCTCGAGCTTGGGCTGCGGCGCTCGCAGCCGCTCTGGGCCTCGGACTTCTCCTGAAGAGTCTCATCGCACTGGTCTTCCCGATCGGCGCAGCTATCGTGTATCTGCTTTGCACGCGCCAGCTCTTCTCGGCCCGCGTCTGGAAGCGGCTGCACCCCCTGACCGGCATTGCGATCATTCTGGCGATTGCCGCGCCCTGGCACATTCTCGCGACGCTTCGCAATCCGCCGTACTTTGATTTCACGATGAAGAGCGTGCCTGGCCAGTATCACGGCTTCCTGTGGTTCTTCTTCATCAACGAGCAGTTGCTGCGATTCCTGAATCTGCGTTACCCGCGCGACTACGCCACGGTTCCCAGGGCCTATTTCTGGCTCTTTCACCTGATCTGGCTGTTCCCCTGGAGTGTCTACCTCCCGGCAACTTTCAAGTTGTCCTATAAGCCCATCGACCGGGCCGGCCGCACGCGCCTGCTGGCGCTTTGCTGGACCGGCTTCGTGCTGGTCTTCTTCACCTTTTCGACAACGCAGGAGTACTACTCCATGCCGGTCTATCCCGCGCTGGCTCTTTTGCTGGGATCGGCTATGGATACAGACAGCCCGTGGATTCGGCGAGGAAGCCGTGCTCTCGCGGTTGTCTCGGGGCTGGTGGCCGTGGTGCTCATCGGCATTCTGGTGGCCGTGAGGCACGTGCCTGCGCCGGGAGATATCTCGGAAGCACTGACCCACCAGGCGACGTACAAGCTTTCGCTGGGCCACATGCAGGATCTGACGCTGGATTCCTTCGCCTATCTGCGTCTCCCACTGGTCATGGCCGCGGTGTCACTCATTCTTGGCGCTGTTGGAGCTTTACTCTGGCGTGGGCAGAGGGCGTTTCTCGCCGCCGCGCTGATGATGGTCCTCTTCTTCCAGGCCGCCCTTGTAGCGATGGTGCGGCTTGATCCCTACATGTCTTCGCGTCCTCTGGCAGAGGCTCTGGAGCGTTCTCCCGAGGGCACGCTGATCGTCAATCGCCACTACTATCCCTTCTCTTCGGTGATCTTTTACACCAACCGCAGCGCCTTGCTTTTGAATGGCCGCGCCCTTAATCTGATGTATGGATCGTATGCGCCCGGCGCGGCAGATGTCTTCATCGACGACGCGCGTTTTCGGGAGCTCTGGCTCGGCTCTCAGCGGTATTATCTGGCTGCTCCGGGGGACTTGGTTCCCCATCTGAGCCAGCTGGTTGGCGCTCAGAAATTGATCGTGGTGAAAGAGAGCGGAGGAAAGGTTCTGCTGACCAACGAGCCATTGCCGGCATCAGCTTCTCAATCCGGAGTCCGCCAAGGAACGACGGGTGCGCTCGATCACGCTGCGTCCAGTCCTCGGCGGCTGGCGAACTCGTAGGAAAGAAGGGGATACATATTGCCGTCGCCTCTTTATCTGCCTCGCGTCTGGATGGGCAGCAAGACTTCGCCGGGCTTTCTGCCTTCGCAGATCAGGCCTCTTTCCGCGCATATCAAGCTGACCGAGAATTGCCAGGCCAAGTGCATCAGTTGTAACTATTGGCAGTCGAGATGGCAGGACGGAATCTCCACCGAGCGCGCCATTGAGCTGATCAATGAGATCGATGCCGCTGGCATCGGAGCACTACGCCTCACCGGCGGTGAGCCTCTGCTGCGCAAGGATCTGTTCGATGTCCTTGCCGCTGCGAACACATCCCGCTTCAAACGCATCATCCTGCAGACCAACGGCCTCGCTATTAAGAAGCTGCACAAAGAGATCAACGCCTCGCCCATTACGCACATTGCTGTCTCCATCGATGGCCTGAAGCAGACCAACGATCTCATTCGCGGCATTCGCGGCTACTTCGACCTGGGTATCGAGGGTCTCAGGCTGCTCAAGGGAAAGCATCTGGCCATTTCGGTCACCCTCAATCGCATGTCTGCATCAGAGCTCGACGAGCTTGCCGAGATTGCGAAAAGCATCGGTGCGAAGCTTGAGTTCAATATCCTGAGCCAGAGCCTCTTCTTTCTCAAGGACGCCAACCTGGATACGATGTGGCCCGAATCCGGCGATGTCGCTCGGATCGAAGGATTCCTGCGCGAGCGTCGGCCCTCATACGAAGTGGATTACATCACTCGTTACTACAAGCATCAGCAGCTGGCCGAGCCGCCCTGCGTGCTTGGTTATCTGCAGGTATTTGTGCTCTCGAACGGCGATGTGCTGACCGGATGCTACCCGCTGCCGCCCGTCGGCAATATTTTGAAGGACAAGCTGGCGACCATCCTCGGCTCAGAAGCCTACGCTCGACAGGCCGAGGCCATGATTCGCCGTGAATGCCCCGGCTGCACTTGCGGTGTCGAGTCGTCTCTGGCGATGAAACACGGAGTTGCCAGCGCGTTCTTTGAGCTCACCAGGCTGCAGAAAAACGCCAATGGACATAACCGGCCGTCGCCGCCCGCAGCGCCGCCGGCACCGGAATCGCCGTTGTCACGCGAAGTGCCGCTAGGGCACACGCCGGACGACGCCTTGGTGGAGATCAGTTCTGCAGGTGCGTCGACCGAGGACCGGCAAAACGCGTCTGTAAGGTAAATATTCGTTTCACGATTTCTATATCTGACTCCTGAGGAGGAGAGAAAAAATGAAGATTGCCGTTCTCGGAGGCGACGGCTACTGTGGTTGGGCGACTGCGCTCTACCTCTCGAACAAAGGCCACTCGGTTGCGATCGTCGACAATTATGTCCGCCGGCTCTGGGACTACGAACTGGGTGTCCAGACTCTCACGCCCATTCGTCCTTTAACCGACCGTCTGAATGTCTGGCATCAGTTGACCGGAAAGAGCATCGAGCTCTTCGTTGGCGACGTTACCGACCACGATTTCCTGTCTTCTTTCATCAAGAGCTTCGAGCCCGAGGCCGTGGTCCATTTCGCCGAACAGCGCTCGGCCCCGTACTCAATGATCGATCACAAGCACGCGGTCTCAACCCAGGTGAACAATGTCGTCGGAACACTGAATCTTCTCTTCGCCATTCGCGAACTGCAGCCCGACTGCCACATCGTGAAGCTCGGAACGATGGGAGAATACGGCACTCCGAACATCGATATCGAAGAGGGTTACATCACCATCGAACACAACGGCCGCAAGGACACCCTGCCGTTCCCCAAGCAGCCGGGCTCGTTCTATCACCTCTCGAAGGTTCACGACAGCCACAACATCACCTTTGCCTGCAAGATCTGGGGGCTGCGCGCCACCGACCTCAATCAGGGCGTGGTCTACGGGACCGTCACTGACGAAGTAATGATGGACGAAGCGCTGATCAACCGCTTCGATTACGACGAGGTCTTCGGGACCGTCCTGAACCGCTTCTGTGCCCAGGCTGCGATCGGTGTCCCGCTCACGGTTTACGGCAAGGGCGGGCAGACGCGCGGCTTTCTCGATATCCGCGACACCGTGCGCTGTATTGAGATCGCCTGCAACAATCCTGCCGCGCGCGGCGAATTCCGCGTCTTCAATCAGTTCACCGAACAGTTCTCGGTGCTGGAACTGGCTGAGATCGTCAAGAATGTCGGCAAGGAGATGGACCTTCAAGTTGAGATCGACCACCTTCCCGATCCCCGCGTCGAGGCCGAATCGCACTACTACAACGCAAAGCACTCCAGCCTGGTCAAGCTGGGACTCGAGCCGCATCTGCTGTCGCATTCCCTTGTTGATTCGCTCATCAACATTGCGGTGCGCTACCAGGACCGCATCGACCCTGCGATGTTCGATCCGCAGGTGAATTGGCGTCATGCAAGAAATGACCGGCGTGCGGCGACCAAGCGGAAGCAGACGCTGCTCACCAGTGAAGCTGTCTCAGGCGCGGACTAAACGGGTCCGCGCTTCCCGGGCCGCCTGGAGACCAGTCATCGAGACCGGGCGGCTAGGGAACTGGGACCAGCTGCCCATCGCGGATCAGATAGTTCTTCCCACGCCAACGGATGCTCCTGCGCGTGAAGCTGACCAGCCAGATCAGGAAGGCCAGTCCGTCCCACACCGGGACCAAGAGCATTTTTCTCCACGTGCCGCGCTGCCTGAGTCCCCATGCGCCAACCACAGCTGTCATGGCCGCGCGTAAAAGTGCGTAGCCTCCCAGATATGCGGCGGCAACCGCCGGAGTGGGGCGCACAGCAACTGCCAGTAGCGCCCACGGCAGCCCGAGCGTGAAGACCAGGCCCAGGTGTCCCCAGGGACGCATGTGCCGCATCACAGTGATCCAGCGCAGACGCTTGTGGAACAGATCCCTTAGGGACTGATAGTCAGGAACCGTCGAGATCGAGTAGGGAAGCAGCTCCACCTCGTAGCCCTGATGAGCGATCAAACGTCCCACGAGCAGGTCGTCGGCCGGGCGGTTTTCAAGCGCAGCGTATCCGCCGAAAGCTTGCAGACGCGTCCGCGTCGTGCCGATCGTCGGCCCGAGCGCGAATTTCACTCCGTCGAGCTGCTTGGCCACGAGGATTCCCGGATAGAAGTCCGAAAGCATACCCACGTCCTGCAGACGCTGAATCCAGCTGGTGTCCTTCGTAGGTACGTAGAAGCAGGTCACCGCGCCGATTTTCGGGTCCGCTAGCGGCGCGACTATCCTGCGCAGGTAATCCGGCTCCACGCGCACATCGCTGTCGCTGATCACGAGATATTCATAGGCGGCTTCCTCGACCAGTCTGACGAGCTTGGCCACCTTGTCGTTCGCGGCTGTGCGCCCGGATCCAAAAAGAATGCGGATCTTCCGTTGCGGAAATGCGCTGATGACCTGGTTTATCAGCGCGACTTCCGGGTCTTCGCTGTCTCCCACGCAAAAGAGAATTTCGTACTCGGGATAATCCTGGGTGCAGAAGCTGGCGAAGTTCTCGTAGGCGTCCGGATCGAGTCCGCGCACAGGTTTCAGAATGCTCACCGGCGGTTGAAACGGGCCGTTTTTTGCGGTCACCGGGGCTGTCCCGAAAAACTTTACTGAGCTTACGAGTGCGAGCGCGTAATAAATGGAAGGGACGGCACAGATCCCGAGCAACAGGTCACTTATAGGGGCGGTAATCATGGCGCTTCGAACATCGCGGTCGATTCATTCTGTAAGAGACGCCATCAGGAAGCAAGGCAGTGTCAGTTGCTTCATTGAACGGGTTTGAGATTCGATGTATCGACCGAATCACACCACCGGCGGCCCATGTGCGTCGCTGCGTCTATGCGCGACGAAGAATTACTGGTTTGCCGCATTCCTCCTTGACATGGCAACTCGCCCATCGAGTATCCGCAAGTTTCCCAAACACCTCTTGAAACCTTCGAAGCTGGGGAATTTCTCGCTGCGACTCTTCGTCCCGGGGCCGCTCAGCCGATACCTCAGCCCGGGCCAATTCAGCAAACGGCCAGCCTATTCAGACAATGGGGGCAAGACTATCGCTATGAGAACTTCATTTTATCAGAGCAGGTGCTGGCGAGGCTTGTTATGCCCGACAGAAAGCACTGATTTTCTGAGCGTTATGGTGGTCGCTGTAGGACTCGAACCTACGACCTCCTGCGTGTGAAGCAGGCGCTCTAACCAACTGAGCTAAGCGACCGTCCGGATGGACAATCCTTAGACTAACATTCGTCGCCCAGGCTGCCAAACCGCCCGTTCAGCCATCCATGACATTTGCGCGATGGCCGCCGCGAGCTGCTATGTCCGACAGATACAATCGTAGGACGGAACAGATGTCCTACACCGAATCATTCCCGGCACCCGATCGTCACACATCTACGGGGGATTCCGGACATCCCCGCCGGGACAGTCCGCCTGGCGCTCAGATTTCCAGCTTCGAAGAGGCGCAACCTGACGCTGATTTCCCGCAACCTCCCGCTGGGAATGGGGTTGATGAGGATATGGCGACCGTTGCCTTAGATTCCGCGCTTTTGAAGGGAGCCCAGATCGATCCATCCCCGAGCCGGACAGCCCGGGGCAGAGAGGTGGTCGACTGGAGCGCCATGAGCGATGCCGAGGTCATGCTCCGTGTCCGTGAAGGAGATGACGCCGCATTCGATCTGCTGGTGCACAAATACCACAAGCCGATCATCCATTTCATGTTTCGCATGGTCCACAACCAGGCTGTAGCCGAAGAGCTCGCGCAGGAGGTCTTCCTTCGCGTGTATCGCTCGCGCCAGACTTACCGTGCCGAGGCCCGCTTTACGACATGGCTCTACCGGATCGCAACCAACCTCGGCGTAAACCACGCGCGGGATACCAAGTACGAGCGCGCGGCACAGAATATTTATCTCGACCAGCCGGACCCGGAGACGGGAACGACTCCGGATGTGGCGGATTCGACGGCGACGGTAGAGCAGGAACTGGTGCGTGACGAGCGCATGAGGGCGATTCGCCAGCACGTTATGGCATTGCCCGAGCGGCAGCGTACCGCTGTCCTGATGCACAAGTACCAGGGACTGGATTATAAGCAGATAGGTGAAGTTCTAAAGCTGAGCGAGTCGGCGACCAAGTCGCTGCTCTTCCGCGCCTATCAAACGTTGCGCGAGCGGCTGAAGGACTTTGTTTAGAGAGATGCAAGCAGAACGATTGTTCAAACAAGCGGCTGCAGCAGTACAAAGAAGGTAATTTTATGATCTGCCGGAAGACAAAAGATAATCTTGAGAACCTGCTCCTCGACCCGGAGAAAGTTCCTCTCGAGGTGCGGAAGCATGTGGAGGGTTGCCCGGAGTGCGGCCAGGAGCTTGCCGGCTTGAAGTCCACCATGCTGGAGCTCGACGCCTGGGAAGCGCCGGAGCCGTCTCCCTTTTTTGGGGCCCGCATGGCTGCGCGTGTACGCGCTGAGCGCGACGCCCCTCCGGCCGGCTTCTTCGAGCGGATCCGCGCCCGCCTGCTCTACAGCAGCAATATGCATCTGCGCCCGGTTGCCGCTGGAGCGCTCGCTCTGCTTCTGTTGATCGGTGGCGGCACTTATGTGGGCGTGGTGAATTCGAGTCAGCCGGCGGCACATCCGTCAGCCATGATTCGCGATCTGCAATCGCTCGACGAAAATTCGCAGGTTTTTCAGCAATTGAATACGCTCGACCAGCAGGATGACGACTCGGATAGCGGCCAGTCGAACAGTAACCTGTAGCTTTCGAGCCGCGGGCCGCCGCGCCGGACGGCGATTCGCAAATGAGTTGGAATTGTGACCGCCGGAGATTGACTGGGAGTTTCGAATATTGCGGTCTTTGCTTTTGCGGTTCTGGTCTGGGGTTGTCTTAAGAGAGTTATGACGATGTGGGCACGGAAAAATACGGCGGGCCGCCGAGGCTGGCTGACCAGCCTCGGTGTGCCTGAGGTCACCGTGCTCGCTCTGTCTCTCTGCTCCCTGTGCGTTCCGTCCACCTTCGCGCTTGGCCGGCATGGCGGATTCCAGTATCGAGGCGGCCACCAGCAAAGTGCGCCCGCGCCGCATCCTCCGGCCCAGGCACATTCCGCACCGCCGCAAAACCATGCGACGCCCGCCTATCAGGCGCCGCATTCTGCGCAGTCTTATCCTGAGTTGCGGGCGCCCTCAAACCCGGCCGGCAACCAGTCTCATTACGTCCAGTCTGGCCCGAAGACCTCTTACGCGAACGTGCATCCCGGTACCCAGCATTTGCCCGAGTGGTTCAACAACCATCAGAATCTGACGCCGCAGCAGCAGGAGGACGCGCTTCGCCGCGAGCCAGGCTTCCGCGATTTGCCGGCCGATCAGCAGCAGCGCCTCGTCAACCGCCTCCATACGCTCGATGAAAAGACGCCCGAGCAGCGTCAGCGCATCCTGGCCCGCAACGAGGCCTTCGAGCATCTCTCGCCTGAGCGCCAGCAGGAGGTTCGCGGCGCGTCACAAGCACTTTCGCAGATGTCCCCGGACCGTCAACAGGCTCTGCGCCATGCCTTCCATGACCTGCGCCAGATGCCTCCACAGGAACGGCAGCAGATGCTCAACTCGGGATCGTATGCGTCGCAATTCACCCCGCAGGAGCGGACGGTGCTGGGAAATCTGCTCTCGATTGAACCGTATCAGCGGGCAGGGGCTGTCACCCAGCCTTATTTCGGCCGCTAGGTTTAAGCCTTTTTGCCTCAGCTCATTTTCTTTACTGCTTCATCATGTTCTTCGCAATGAACAGCACATTGGCCGGGCGCTCTGCCAGCCTGCGCATGAAGTAGGGATACCACTCCGCCCCGAACGGAACATACACACGCACATTGAACCCTTCCGCTACCAGTGCTCGCTGCAGGTCGCGCCGCACACCGTAAAGCATCTGAAATTCGAATGATTTCGGATCGATCTTCCCTTCGCTCACGATCCTTTTGGTAGCGTCCACCATCGCCTCATCATGGGTTGCGATTCCGTGATAAATGCCGCTGGTCAGCAGGATCTCCGTAAGCTTCACGAAGTTTGCGTCCACATCCGCCTTGTCTGGAAAGGCGAGGTTCGCCGGCTCCTTGTAAGCCCCTTTGCACAGCCGGATCCGGATGCCATCAGCGAGCAACCCCGCAATGTCCTCTTCGCTGCGCCGCAGATAGGCCTGGATCACGATGCCCACGCTCCCCCGGTTCGCGGGCATCGCATGGAGCGCCCGGACCAGATCAATGGTCGCCTGGGTGTACTCGCTGCCCTCCATGTCCACGCGAACGAACGTCTTCGCCGCGACTGCATGGTCCACGAGACTGGAGACAATCTCCTGCGCCAGGTCGTGACCCAGGTCCATCCCCATCTGCGTCAGCTTCACGCTGACGTTGGCACTAAGCCGCCGTGTCTCGATCGCATCCAGCAACTGGTGGTAGATATCCGCGTGCCGCTTTGCCTCTTCCGGAGTGCTGACGTTTTCGCCCAGGCTGTCCAGGGTCGAGGCGATTCTCTGAGCCTCGAGCGATTGAGCGGCCCGCAGCACGTCCTCAATCTCCATGCCGGCGACGAAGCGGGAAGACATGCGGCGGCCCATTGAGGAGCTCTCAGCGAAATGACGGAGGGTCTGGTTACGCGAACACGCGATGAAGGCAGAGCGTAGAATAGCCATGGAATCCTGGGCGAAGTCGAACTTCGTATTTTCGCACATTCAAGATTGACGCCCGAATGCCGATAAGTCTCGAAGCACCCGGCATCGGTCAAATGAAAACAGCGCTACAGGATGGCGTGGCGAACATTCGGCGCCTTTTTCGCGTCCTACTATGTAGGAAAGAAAATTAAGTAGGAAAGAAATTTTCCGGGGGCCCGCACCGTCACTTGCTCCCGTTGAATCAAACAGGTCGTCATATTTCCGGGCCCGGTGCGCGGCCGGGCTTGATACGGAGAACACTTCAATGCTGGATCATTGCGCGAACCCGGAATGCGCGAAACCGCTCCGGTACCTCCGGGAGGGGCGTATTTTTGTCTTCGACTCTCTCTCGTCCGGGCCGGACGGCAACGCAAAGCGTGCTCACCGGCTGGAACATTTCTGGCTGTGCGGCACTTGCTCCAAAACGTTTTTCCTCGAGAAAACTCAACAAGGAATCCGGCTGGAGCATAAAGCAGAACACTCCCGCCTTTTCATTCACGCCCAGGCCTCGTAAGCGGCCGGGTGATACGAGATTTCTTACAACGGGAATCCAACCTTATCGGAGCTCGCGGCGACCAGCCGGGGAGCTCCGGATTCCTCGAAATCACATACTCTCACCTTCGATTTTCGGATCGTGAAGTTGCCTCATCGCATTTCTTTGCGACGCAACCTAAAATAATCTCGCATCTACTATGGTTAAAAGGGGTTACCCTAGGAAGCAAAGAGAGACTGGAGCGCAGCCCACCATGACAAAAGCAGAATTGGTTGAGGAAGTGACGCAGCTTGGCGATCTGACACGGCGCGACGGAGAAGTGATTGTCGACACGATCTTCGACGCCGTAATAGGAGCGCTCAAGTCGGGAGATAAGATTGAGATTCGGGGATTTGGCAGCTTTCGCATCCGCCAACGGAAACCTCGAATTGGCCGTAATCCCAAAACCGGCGCGAAAGTGGAAGTACCAGCGAAGAAAGTCCCTTATTTCAAACCCAGCAAGGAACTCCGCGATCTCGTCAACCCGCATGAAGCGGCCGTGAAATCGGCTCCGCCTGCAGCGGCTGACAGCGGGACACCAAGTTAAGCTGGCCTGATACCTATAACGGAAAGCATCCGTCCCGTAAATCCGCCTTCGGCGCGATAAGAGAAATACCGGTCCGTGCGGCAACTTGTGCACTCGCCCACCACGGATATCGCGCCGGGAGAAAGTCCGGCATTCAGCAATTGGCGCCGGTTTGCCTCCACCAGATCGAGATATGGCTTTCCGCACTCATCTCCTTGCCGGAATAAGGCCGCGGCATAGGAGAATTGCGACGTAAACTCGCCGCGAACCTCTTCTCCTACTTCGTAGCAGGATTGGCCGATGCCTGGGCCGATCGCGGCGACCAGGTCATCCGCTTGGCTGTTGAACTCCCGCCGCATCATGCCCACGCCTTCTTCAACGATTCTCTTCACGGTGCCGCGCCAGCCGGCATGAAAAGCCGCAACCGCTTGTAGCCGTCGGTCGGCAACCAGCACCGGGATGCAATCCGCAGTCTGTATTCCCAAAAGGATTCCCGCTGCGCCCGTCAGCATGCCGTCGGCTTCGGCCGCGCCGGAATCCGGTGCCGCATCCGCTACCGTCACCTTCCTGATGATGGACGAGTGAACCTGGCGCGCCGTCACGAGCGGAAGACGGCCGTCTCCTAGGGCGGCTTTGAGAAACAGTTCGCGGTTGGCGACAACGTTCTCCCTTTGGTCCGCGTCTGTGAATCCCAGGTTCAGGTCGCCGGAGCCCTGTGAGCCGCCGTATACCGTGCTGAGTCCACCACGGCGTGTGCTGAACCCGTGTACCAGCCACGGAATCGTCGACATGGAGGCCGCGCGAACGACTTCGACCTCCGCCATCTGCCGCGAGGTCCGCGAAGCCGTCGGCGCAGGATGAGCCGCACGGGCGTGCATAGGCTCATTCTACGGGCGGTACAGTGAGCTGGGGAAAGTCCCTGCAAAAAGCGAATGGGCCCGCTTTCCGGCGGGCCCGCTCAAGAGGCATTAGGGAGGGGATACTACACGGGATCGATTTGAAGAGAGTCCGCCGCAGCGGACCGAAAACACAGTGAGATGCACTACGAAAGGTAGGATCTTTACACCTGAAGTCGCCTCTAGTGTTGCTGATGAGAGTGCAAATCAGGGGCCAAAGTTGCCCGGGTCTCAGTCTTTATTTTCAGCCGATCACGCTTGGCTCCTAAGTCGCTGACTATTCACGCCGGAAGCTAGTGTATTGCCTAGGTTATCGCCTGCCAGTTCGTCTTTCGACCAGGAAAGTGTCAGCACATTGTGGAACTTTGGTACCACTACATGGCATCTCTATTCCCATTTTGGAACGAACCCTCTAACTCCAGCTGCTTTATCTTGTTCAGGAGCGCCTTGTAACTCACCTGCAGCCTCTTGGCCGCCTCGCGGCGATTCCAGCGCGTATTCACTAGCATCTGCTGGATGGCCTCCCGTTCCGCCTGCCACGCCGCCTGCCGCCCAATTTCGAGCAGCGATGGCTCGGGGCACGAGGGAAATGGAATGGGTTGGCTGCCTGGTGTCTGGCGTTGCGGCGCTACTGTGCGATCCGTTGTTTGCACTGAGAGCTCGCGTACGATCTGCGTCGCATCACCCACAATCACGTAGCGCTTGCACAGGTTCTCCAGTTCGCGGATATTGCCCGGCCAGCCGTACCGGATGAGTGCCTCCATCGAATCATCGGCCAGAGCCGGCACCCCTCGCCCATACACCGCCGAATACTTTTCAATAAAGTGGCGGATAAACAGAGGTATCTCATTTCGCCGCTCGCGGAGCGGAGGAATATGCACGGTTACCACATTTATCCGATAGAAGAGATCCTCTCGGAATGTCCCTTCGCTGACCAGCTGTTCGAGCAGCTTGTTGGTTGCGCACAAGACCCGCAC
Organism: uncultured Acidobacteriaceae bacterium; assembly: GCA_963724375.1. Classification (GTDB taxonomy): domain Bacteria; phylum Acidobacteriota; class Terriglobia; order Terriglobales; family Acidobacteriaceae; genus Silvibacterium. Next base: position 99,729 of record CAVRUM010000007.1, on the reverse strand, counting down.
GTCTACGGCCGTATCGGTCTTCGCTCCGAGCCTCGCGAATTGCCCATCCTGAAGCACGTGCAGCAGCTTGGCCTGCAGTGCGGGGTGCATTTCGCCGATCTCGTCCAGGAACAGCGTTCCTCCGTCTGCCAGCTCGAACTTGCCCGGCTTGGTGCGCTGAGCGCCGGTAAACGCCCCCGCTTCATATCCAAAGAGCTCGCTTTCCAGCAGGTCATGGGGAATCGCCGCGCAATTCACTTTGACGAAGGGCTTCTCGCTGCGGTGTGACAACGAAAAGATCATCCGCGCGGCGATTTCCTTGCCTACGCCACTCTCGCCACGGATCAGCACCGTCGCACTCGTCGTCGCAACCTTTTCGATCGTGTCGCGGATTTCCGCCATTCGCGGAGACGAGCTGAAAAGCCCGGGGAGATCCTGGTTGGCAGCCGGAGCGTCAGTGGCTGCGCTGCTTTCGCTTCCGCGTGCCTGGTTCCGGATCAGGGAATCTAAAAGCGCGGCCAGCCTGGACGCGATTTCCTCAGGATCGATTGGCAAAGTGAGCAGCGCGATGGCACCCAGACGCGCGGCCTCGAAAGCCAGATCTGCCTGCGGTGGCCCGATCGCCACGATCGGAACGCGGCAGCTTTCGCTCCGCAGGGAAGCCATTACAGGGCTGCCTGGCTCCATCTGGAGCAGAATCACATCCGGTTTATGCGTCTGCACCGTCTGCGGGACGTTGCGGCCCGGGCGGATCTCGGACGCATCGCCACGGGCGCGCAAATATCCGCGCAGAGCACTGCGGGCCTTTACATCCTGCACAGCCAGCAGTGCCCGAATCTGTTTCGCTTCGGGCATATTGATTGGGATGATTGTAGCGTCAAATATGGGCGGATTTACACCAATTTTGCCTCAACTGACGCCATACCAGCCGGGCTTCATCGAAGGGAAAGCAGAAAAGCCCCGTGAGCAGGCACGCTGACCCGGAGCGAGCTCTGAACGCCAAGCTCTTGCCTTAGCCACAAATCCCGCACCCGGTAGCTGCTTCTGTCCAGCCCAAGCGCCGTCCACGGCTGAGTGATGTTGGCAGCAGAATCAGCAACATTGAAGACAGCCACTACACGGTTATTGCCGTCAAACGCCGTCCAGATCACCGTATCGGGCGTTACCATCACCGGACGATTTCCCGTCGAATGCTGGTCCACAGCAATTACTTCGGGATTCGTCACCATAGCCTCGATCTGCGCATCCATGCGGGTCAGGTTCGTTCCCAGAACCAGCGGCGAGCGCCCGATAGCCCACAGCGTAAGCAGCGTCCTCGTATCTCCGAGGGTAAAGCGGCTCTGGCGAGCCTCTCCCCAGCCGGGGCGTGGGCCCAGGTAGCCGATTGGGAGCATGTCGGCATCGGGCCAGTGTCCCGGCTCTACATGCGGCGACCAGGCCTGAATCAACCCGAACTGATTCTTGAGGCCCTGCGGAAATGCTTCGTCGCCCGGCTTCTTCGCCCATATATCCCACATGTCGTCCGAAATCCGCCACATCTGCGCATATTGACGCACATCCGCCGCCTCATCCAGTGGGGTGGGGCCGGGCGAGAGGCTCAGGACGATGGGCCGTCCGCTCTTCCTGAGCGCCGCGCTGACCATGTGAATCTCGTGAGCGTCGTAGGGCTGCGAGATGCAGTCCACCTTGAGAAAATCGAGCCCCCAACTCGCATAGAGGCGTGCCATCGAATCGTAATAAGCCTGCCCGGCCGCATTGTCCTTGACGCCGTAGTTGTCCGGGTTCCAGCGGCACAGATCGGCCTGATCGGCGGCCTCCGACGCCCGATACGAGGACCCCGCGATCGGCATATCCTTCTCGACTGCCTGCTTGGGAATGCCGCGGATAATGTGGATCCCGAACTTGAGCCCGAGCGAATGAACGTAATCGGCCAGGGGTTTCAGCCCCTGGTCATTCGCGCTCGAAGGAAAGCGGTTCACCGCCGGCTGGTACAAGCCCTCCGCTGAAATGGTCCAACCCTGGTCCGCGCCTTCTTTTCCGGCGTTTTCAGGATGCGCCAGATACCATCCCTCATCCACAACCGCGTACTGCCAGCCGAACCGCTGCAGGTGCTCGTGAAGCCAGTTCACATTTGCCTTGAACTCGGCTTCGGTAATTGTCAGCCCATAGGAGTCCCAGCTGTTCCAGCCCATCGGCGGAGTGGGAGCAAGCTCGGGGCCCTGCTGAGAAAACGTATTCAGAGAAAGGACAACGACGACGCAAACGAACAGGCAGCGCTTCATTCTTCACCTGTGCAAAATTCAGACCGGATTCTACACCGTCACTTCCCAGCCCTTCTCATATTTCCGCGACCACATCGACATCGCCTCGGAGTCGTCCTTGATATGCCCGTTCGTTGGGTCGATGTTCAGCTCGCGATTTACGAAGTACGCAATGTTCGAGAGCTGCAGAATCGTCACGCTGACGTTCGCCACCGCAATTGGCGAATGCAGCGGCTCGCCTTTCTGAATTCCGGCGATCAAATTCGCGAAGTGCAGATCGGTCATCGAATCGCGGCTCAGCAGGTCACTCGTTGAATTCTCTTTTCCGGTCACGAACTCGTCGGTCTTCTTGCCGTTCCAGTCATACACCTCGTATCCTTCGCGATCGACAAGAACCGTGCCTTTGGTGCCAAGAATCGTCGATCCGCGCTCGCGGCCATAGATCCTCATGCCCTGGCAACTGCGGCCTTCCCAGGTCAGCATCGCATCCGGATATTCAAAGCCCGTTACCAGCGTGTCGTAGAACTGCCAGTCATCCTTGTACTGATAGCGGCCCCCACTCGCGGTCACGCGAATTGGATATTCCACCCCCAGCGCCCACCGGCAGATGTCCACTTCGTGGGTGCCGTTGTTCAGCGCCTCTCCCGTTCCGTATCTGCGCAGCCAGTGCCAGTTATAGGGATGAATATTGTCCTTGTACTCGCTCCTCGGCGCCGGGCCCTGCCACAACTCCCAGTTAAGCCACTCCGGAACCGGCACTTCCTTGCCGATGCCCATTGACTTGCGCGTATTCACGTACCACGCCATCGCGTAATACGCCCGCCCGATCAGCCCGTCGTGAATCTGCTGGACGATCTTGATCGTGTGCGGGGACGACCGTTGCTGGTCGCCCACCTGCACCAGCTTCCCGTACTTCTTCTGCGCCTCGACGAGCAGCTCGCCCTCGCGCGGATTGTGGCTCGACGGTTTCTCAACATACACGTTCTTGCCCGCTTTCAGTCCGTAGACGGCCAGCGGAGTGTGCCAGTGGTCCGGCGTCGCGATCGTGATCACGTCCACGTCCTTCGACTCCAGCACCTTGCGAAAATCCGTCGCCGTCGCGGGAGCATATCCCAGCTCCTTCTGCGCTTCGGCCGAAAATTTAGCCATGATCTTCTGGTCCACGTCGCACACATAGGCCACGTGGGCCGAATCGGCGTTGTTCTTCAGGGCAGAGAGATGCGCATATCCGCGACCGTTCAGGCCAAAAATAGCGAAGTTCAGCCGATCATTCGCGCCCAGGATCCGCCCATAGCTTTTCGCAGTCGAGCTGAGAGCGGCGCCTGCCGCTCCGGCCGCAACGCCATTGATAAATGTTCTGCGGGAAATCATCTATTCTCCTTCATCGCGTCACAAAATACCTGCATCGGCCGGAGGGCATCCAGTCGCATTATTACGGCTATTGATTTCTTCAGTGGGTATCGTGAGTGAGCCGAGATCCGGGCAAAATTGCACGGATTCGTTATAACGGAATTTCGTTGCGGGTTCAAACGAATGACCCAACCTTGGATGTGCGCGCGGTCACCGCACAGCCTCTCTACACGGGGTAACGTAAGCTTTTCCGGACTTTGCTCGCTAAAGCATCGCGCCGGAACTCAATTCCATGGAACCTATCGATAAGCACGCGCTGGAACAGATTTACGGTGAACTGACCGAGCTGCGCAACGAAATGCTTGAGCTCGAACAGTCTCTGCTCAGCCGCGCTGGGGCGATTCAGAATGCGCACCTGCGCAGCGCCCGCAATCTGGTTCATTACCTCGCCTTGCGCCAACATGATCTTCGTCCTCTGCAGGCCCGGCTTGCTCTTCTCGGTCTCTCTTCTTTGGGGCGGGCGGAGGGCCACGTACTTGGCACAATCGTCGCCGTGCAACGCGCAGTGCGTGCTTTGCTCGGCGATGGCGCCGCTCCGCCAATCGCCGAAGGGATACCGGTGGAAATCGGCGAAGGGTCCTGCCTGCTGGAGGAGAATACAGATGATCTTCTTGGACATCCGCCCGCCGGCAGACGAGTTCGCATCATGGTCACCATGTCGTCCGATGCGGCGACCGACTACGAGCTTGTGCGCGACCTCGTCCAGAACGGGATGGATTGCATGCGCATCAACTGTGCGCACGATAGCCCGGATACATGGCTCGCCATGATTCGTAACCTGGAAAAAGCCCGTGAAGAGACCAGCCGCAATTGCCGCATCCTCATGGATATCGCCGGTCCCAAGCTGCGCACTGGCCCCATGGCGCCCGGTCCGCAAGTAATCAAATGCCGGCCCCGGCGCGACATCTACGGCCGGGTCGTCGCACCTGGCCGAATCTGGCTCACTCCCGAGGATCATCCCGAGCCTTCGCCGACCCCCGCTCCATCGATTCCTCTCCCCGCGAAATTTATCGACAGCCTGCGGCGCGGTGACACGATCAGCTTCCGGGACGGGCGCCGTTCAGCACGCACTCTGCGCGTCGCTCACGTTGTTGGCGGTAACATCTGGGCGGAAGCTAAGCAGACCATCTACTTTGTCCCCGGACTACGGCTCGCTGCGACTGGAAGAAGCGGGTCACGTAAAGAGGTCCGAAAGGGACAAACTCGGATCGGCCACTTGCCTCCCCTTGAGCACACCCTGCTGCTCAAACCTGGCGAGATGCTCAAGCTGCATCGGACCAGCATACCGGGCAGGCCGGCGGTTCACTCAAAAACCGGAGAGCTCATAGCGCCCGCGGAGATCGGCATCTCACTTCCGCAAATGCTCGATCACGCCACGCCCGGCCAGCCGATCTGGTTTGACGACGGCAAGATTGGCGGCATCTTCCGCATCGTTGGCCCGGATTCAGCGACAGTCGAAATCACCCAGGCTCGCCCTGAGGGAGAAAATCTTGGCGCGGAAAAGGGAATCAACCTGCCCGAGACCCGAATCGATATTCCCGCATTGACCGCCGAAGATCGTGAAGCTTTGACATTCGTCGTGCAACACGCGGACATGATCGGGTATTCGTTTGTCCGCACAGAATCCGACATTTCGGAACTCCTCGATTATGTCGACCAGCTCGGCGGACAGCACCTTGGGCTGGTTCTCAAGATCGAGACGCGGAAGGCTTTTGACAATCTGCCTAACCTCATTCTGGCGGCCATGCGCACCCGTTCGCTGGGCATCATGATCGCCCGCGGAGACCTCGCCGTGGAGTGCGGTTATCAGCGGCTTGCCGAAATTCAGGAAGAAATCCTCTGGATTAGCGAAGCCGCCCACATTCCGGTTATCTGGGCCACTCAGGTGCTGGAGACGCTGGCCAAGAAGGGCACGCCGTCGCGTTCTGAAATCACAGACGCGGCCATGGGCGAGCGCGCCGAATGCGTCATGCTCAACAAGGGGCCCTATGCACTGACAGCGGTCCGGGTTCTGGCCGACATCCTCACCCGAATGCAGGCTCATCAGGAAAAGAAGCGCTCAATGCTGCGCCAGCTTCGCGTAGCTGACTCCGTCCCCGCTGATGCTTGACTAGGCAGAGATGGATGAGCGAATCTGCGGATGCGCAGGACATTCATCTGCGGAAAGCCAGAAGTGTCCCGTCGTCAGATTTGGGAGAATCCTATGAGGGCTGCGGTTGCGTGGCTGTTGGCGCTCGGCTTTTCTCAGACGCTCTGCGGCCAGCATGCAGCCGACTCTCAGTCACCGCCCCTCGCCCACGCATGCACAATCGGTTCGGTACCTGAGCTTGAGAAGGCGCCGTCTCTTCAACTCCAGTCAAAGATCGATGCGCTTTGTCACCGCGACATCTACGCATGCGCACGTGCAGGTACCCTGGATTGGGCTGAACAGGTCAGCTTCCTCCAAGTAACAACGGTCGCGCAATGCGACGCCATGAAGCGGCGATATGCGCGGCCTGAGTTTCCGCCCATGCAGCCGCTTAGGATCGAAGACGCAGGCTATTCAAGCGACCCGTCGCCGAGAGTTGTTCTTTTGTTCCGGTTGCCATCCGGAAGGCACGTGAAACTTACGTTTTCTCCCGACGATCGAGCCTGGCAAAGCGACGATCCGCTGCCCATACTCGCATATGAGTCTGGCCTCTACCTGGATCCTTACAACTCACCGTTCACTCCGGCCGAGGTGGAATCGATTCAGCATATGGACTTTCCCGTAGGAACACCGAGGGAAGCTCTCGACTGCGTTGGTGTATTCAAGCCACAGAATGAATGGCGGGACAGCCACAAGCGCCAGTGGTGGACTTTCGACGGCCGGGCCTATCGCTTCGATAACGAAGGCCGGGTCGCCGAGACCCGCAACGTCGCCGACCTGAAGCAGTAGCTGCTGGTGACTGCAAGAAGCGCCCGCACCCCAGACGCTTCTTTATCCCTGGGTGAATCTACCGCTTCGCTGGGTCTCCAGCCTCTGTATCGATACCCAGCTCGAGGAACGCCGCCTGTGCTTTGACCGCATCCAGCTTGCCGTCGCGGACCAGCTTCGACAACGTAGCCGCCGCAATTGACTCCGCATCCACCTCAAAGAAGCGGCGCAAATGTTCGCGGTTATCGCTTCGCCCAAAACCGTCTGTGCCCAGCGTTACCAGTCTTGACAACAGCCACGGAGCCAGCTGATCCGGAATCGACTTCATATAATCGCTGGCCGCTATGATCGGCCCTTTTGCTCCGTTAAGCGCGCTCACGATGTACGGCGTCTTCGCCGGTTCAGCCGGATGCAGCCGATTCCAGCGCTCGACTGCGAGCGCTTCGCGCCGCAGCTCGTTGTAGCTCGTCACGCTCCACACATCAGCCTGCACGCCGAACTTGTGCGAGAGAATCTCCTGTGCGCGCAGCACTTCACGCAGGATTGGACCACTGCCGAACAATTGCGCGGTGGCCTTACCCTTCGGCGCCGCTTTCAGCTTGTAGATCCCGCGTACGATGCCTTCCCGCGAACCCTCCGGCATCTCAGGCATCGGATAGTCTTCGTTGTACATAGTGATGTAGTAGAAGACCTGCTCGTTCTCCTGGTACATCCGCCGGATGCCGTCCTGCAGAATCACAGCCAGCTCGTACACATAGGCCGGGTCATAGCTCACGCATGTGGGCACCGTGCTTGAGAGCACATGGCTGTGCCCGTCCTGATGCTGGAGGCCCTCGCCGAGCATTGTCGTGCGGCCTGCTGTGCCGCCCATCAGGAAGCCCTTGCCGCGCGAGTCGGCGAACGCCCAGATCATGTCGCCCACGCGCTGGAATCCGAACATCGAGTAGTACATGTAGAAAGGAATCGTCGGGACGCGATAGTTCGAGTAAGCCGTTCCTGCTGCGGTGAACGACGCCATCGATCCCGCTTCCGTAATGCCTTCTTCGAGAATCTGGCCGTCTTTCTCTTCACGGTAGTAGAGCAGCATATCCACGTCGTGCGGCTTGTACTTCTGTCCCTCGGGCGCGTAGATGCCCACCTGCCGGATCGCCGACTCGAGCCCGAAGGTGCGGCCTTCGTCCGGCACAATCGGCACGATCAGCTTGCCAATCTCCGGATCCTTCAGCAGGTGCCGCAGGATGCTGACGAAGCCCATAGTGGTCGACACCTCGCGGCCCTTCGATCCGCTGGTCCATTCGGCGAAGTAATCCATCTCCGGAGCCTTGAAGTTCAGTTCGGGAACCTCGCGCCTCGGCATGTAGCCGCCCAACGATGCGCGGCGCTCCTGCATGTAAACGATCTCCGGACTGTCTTGCGGAGGCCGATACGGCTTGCTCTCCCTAGCCAGTTCCTCCGGAATCGGAATATTGAATTGCTTGATGAAAGCTGTAAGGCCTTCGTCGGTGAGCTTCTTTTCCTGGTGAGAAGCATTGCGCGACTGCGTGCTCCCCAGGCCATAGCCTTTGACCGTCTTGGCCAGGATCACCGTCGGACCGCCCTTGTGCTCTGTGGCCCTTTTGTAAGCGTTGTAAGTTTTCGCGCGGTCGTGCCCACCGCGATGCAGCGTCCATATCTGCTCGTCGGTCATGTCGCTGACCAGCTCAAGCAACTCCGGATACTTCCCGAAGAACTCCTTGCGAATATATGCGCCGCCTTTGGCCTTGAATGCCTGGTAATCGCCGTCGACGCACTCTTCCATCCGCTTCAGCAAAAGGCCGGTATGGTCGCGCTCGAAGAGCTTGTCCCAGTCTGAACCCCAGATCACCTTGATGACATTCCAGCCGGCGCCGCGGAATACCCCCTCAAGCTCATCAATGATGCGCTTGTTGCCGCGCACCGGTCCGTCCAGGCGCTGCAGGTTGCAGTTCACCACAAAGACCAGGTTGTCCAGCTTCTCCCGCGACGCGACGCCGATTGCGCCCAGGGTGTCTACTTCATCTGTCTCGCCGTCACCAACGAAAGCCCAGATCTTGCGGGGCGTCTTCTCGATCAGGCCCCTGTTTTCGAGATACCGCATGAAGCGCGCCTGGTAGATCGCATTCAGCGGTCCGATTCCCATCGACACCGTCGGAAAGCGCCAGAAATCCGGCATCAGCCAGGGATGCGGGTACGAGGACAGCCCCGGCTCGCCTCTCAGCTCATGGCGAAAATTCAGCAGCCGCTGATCGTCGAACCGCCCCAGAAGATAAGCTCGCGCATAGATGCCGGGCGACGCGTGCCCCTGGAAATAAACGAAGTCTCCCGGCTGGTCTCCATGCGTCGCATGGAAGAAGTGGTTGAATCCCACCTCAAGCAGCGTGGCCAGCGACGAGTAAGTCGCAAGATGCCCGCCGATCCCCGCGTCCTTCTTGTTCTGGCTGTGCACCATAGCCATTGCATTCCAGCGGATCAGGCTCTCCACACGCCGCTCCAGGGCGCGGTCACCGGGATACGGCACCTCTTCATGCTTCGGAATGGTGTTGATATAGGGGGTGGTCAGCTCGCTGGCTGTCGTGATGCCGGCCTCGCGCGCCCGCTGGCGCAAGGCATCGAGCAACTCGGCGCCGTGCTCCGGGCCCTCGGCAACAACAACGTCATCAAAGGCTTCGATCCACTCATGGACCTCATCGGCAAAGCCGGACTGAACGGGAATTTCTGCTTTTGTGCTCATATGGATGGCTCGGATGCGAACGTTTCAGTATACAAGCCCGAACGGAGGATCACGTCCGTTGCAGTGGCCGCCAGATTAGCGGAAGACGTCTGTTTCGCCGCTCCTGCGTTGGAAAAGTTTTGCCGCACGCGCGAAAATTGTCTTCGTTCACTAGTGGAGGATGACATTGCAGCACGAGAGTGCCGTTACCAGAAGCTTTGCTGCGCAAGCTGAGGCCTACCTCACCAGTCAGGTGCACGCCACCGGGCGGGATCTCGAACTGCTGGCCGAAGTCATCGCCGAAGTACCAGCCGCGAAGGTTCTTGACCTCGGCTGTGGCGCGGGCCACGCCAGCTTTGCCGCTGCGTCCACCGCGGCCGAAGTTGTTGCCTATGACCTCACTGACTCCATGCTTCGTGTTGTGGAGCGCGCGGCCGCAGACCGCGGCGCGGCAAACGTCCGCACGGTGCAGGGGAGCGTGGAAAAGCTGCCTTTCGCCAATGCCGCCTTCGATTGGGTCATCAGCCGCTACAGCGCGCATCACTGGCGCAATCTCGATCTGGCCATGGCGGAGATTGCCCGCGTGCTCAAGCCTGGCGGCCAGGTCTGCCTGATCGACGTTTTCGGCGGCCCGGAGCCATTGCTCGATACCCATCTTCAGGCGGTCGAACTATTGCGCGACCCGTCGCACGTCCGCAACTACACCGAGCGCGAGTGGCTGGCATTCTTTGAAGTGCATGGGCTTGCCGCTAACATCAGTCTGCGCTGGAGACTTCCCATCGAGTTCTCCTCGTGGATCGCGCGCATAGGAACGGCTCCTGCTCGTGTTGCCGCTATTCGGGAGCTCTGGTCGGGCGCGCCGACCGAAGTGCGCGAGCACTATTCGCTCGCCGAAGATCTCTCTTTTGAACTGGAGTCGGTAATGCTGCGGGCTTTGAAGGCCGACCATCTCATCAACAACTAGAATCCGCCTGCCGTTCGGTTCACTGCAAGCCGGGAACTTCTGCGAGGCTCTCGAAGACCATCAATCCCCGCTCTGTCGCCAGGCGGACATCTTCATCCGCCCCTTTCGATGCGCCCGGAAGCCTCAGGACCGCATCGCATCGCGTCAGGAGCCGGTTCGCGATCGGGTACAGAATTTCGTCGTAGATGGCGTCGCCCGGACGTTTTGAGCCTGCTTCGCGTAGCAGCGGGAGCGCGATCCACTCCCCGATCAGTGGAATGTGGCCCGCACGATAGAGCGGGAGCGCAACCGATTCCAATGTGCGCAGGTTCTTCTCCATCAGTTTCGGATCGTCGCCTGTGCCCGAGCGGTAGGGACCCGCTATCAGGATCATGAGGGGTCGAGCGGACATGCTTAGGCGACCTTTCTGTTCGGGGGAAACAAGTGGATATAGGCATACTGCAGCAGCATGATCGTCTTGCCGTCCGCAATCTCGCCGTTCTGGATCGCGTCCATTGCCTCATCGATGGAAAGTTCGAGCACCTCGATATCCTCGCCTTCGGCGTGATTGCCGCCCCCATGCACGGCTTTGCTACTCGCGTCATATTCGGCAACAAAGAAGTAGAGCTTCTCCGTAACTGAGCCGGGGCTCATGAATGCTTCCCATATTTTGCGCACTTGACTTACGCGGTACCCGGTCTCCTCTTCGACTTCGGTTCTGATGCGGTCCTCCGGTCCAGCCTGGTCGAGAAGGCCCGCCGGGGCTTCTATCAGCAGGCCCGGGTGACCATTGACAAACGCTGGAAATCGAAACTGACGCGTGAGAATCACGCTGCGGCGATCAGGATTATAAAGCAGAATCGTCGCGCCATTTCCCCGGTCATACGTCTCTCTGCTTTGCTGCTGCCAGGTTCCATCGCTGCGCAGAAAATCGAACGTGGTCTTCTTCAAGACGTACCAGTCATCGGAAAGCGTCTCGACTTTCTTGATCCGCACGCGTTCTTCCATAGTGGACGCTTTCAAGAGGCTGGCCATATCCAACCGTATCGTGCAATTTCGTGCAGTGTCAAGTAATATCGTGCAGAGAGAAGAAATTCATGCTGACAACTCACCGCAAGCAACAAATCCTGATGCTGCTCAAGCGCAACGGCCAGGTCATCGCGAAAGATGTAAGCCAATCCATGGGCGTCTCAGAAGATACGATTCGCCGCGACCTGAGAGAGCTGGCTCAGGAAGGCCGTCTCCAGCGTGTTCATGGTGGAGCTCTTCCCGCGTCGCCCGCCTTGGCTGATTTCGCCGGACGCGAGCTCATCACGCCTGAGGGAAAGGTCGCAATCGGCCAGGCCGCAGCGCGGATGATTCAGCCTGGCCAGGTGGTGATTCTGGATGGCGGCACCACGGCGAGACAGGTGGCCCGGCACGTTCCTCTTGAACTCCAGGCTGCGGTCATCACCCACAGTCCCACGATTGCGCTCGAACTGGTCAATCACCCCAATATTGACGTCATTCTCATCGGAGGGCGATTGTTCAAGCACTCAGTTGTCGCCGTGGGCGCGGCTGCCATCGAAGCAATCGCCCAGATTCACGCCGACATTTACTTCATGGGAGTCACCGGCATTCATCCTCTGACAGGCTTGACCACCGGTGACTACGAAGAAGCTGCCGTAAAGCGTGCTCTGAGCCACGCAGCCGCGGAGACCATCGTGCTCGCCTCTTCGGAAAAGCTCAACGCAGCCTCGCGCTATGCCGTTGTGCCGTTGTCTGAAATCAGCCGAATTATCACTGAGCGAGCCGTGCCCCGCGCTCTCACGCGTCCTTATGAGAAGCTCAAAATCGCGGTTACGCGCGCATAACCCCGCTCACCGTCCCATAGCTGATATACTCCTCTGTTTATGCGGGTATTTGTGATTCTCCCTGCTGCCGGGCTGGGCACCCGGATGTCAGCGGGCCTTTCCTCGGTTACGGCGCCCAAGCAGTTCCTTGAGCTGGCCGGCGTTCCCATCCTCATCCACACGCTCCGCGCCTTTGCCGAGGTGCCTCGTGTCGCCGCCATGTACGTTGCCGTGCGGCCCAATGAGATGGACCGAGTCTCCGCGCAGATTCGCGAGTACGGATTCGCGGGCAAGGTTCAGGTCGTTGCCGGCGGAGATACCCGGCAGGAGAGCGTCCAGCACGCTCTCGACGCTATTGACTGCGACCCCGACGACATCATCCTCGTCCACGACGCGGTTCGGCCGCTCATCGACGCAGCCACGATCGAGCGCACGGTCCGCGCTGTCGAGAAGCACGACGCGGCGATCGTCGGCCTGCCCGCCGTCGACACCATCAAGCAGGTTGAGCGCACGGCCGACGGAGCCATCATCACCTCCACTATCCCGCGCGAGTACATCGTTCAGGCGCAGACGCCGCAGGGCTTCCGCTGCGATCTGCTCAAGCGCGCCTTTGCAGAGGCCGCCGCCGACGAATTCGTCGGTACCGACGAAGCCAGCCTCGTCGAGCGCGCCGGAGGACAGGTCGCCGTCGTTCCCGGCTCCCCAGCAAACTTCAAGATCACGCAGCCCGGAGACCTGGAATTGGCCGAGTTCTATTTGCAGCGCCAGCCGGCCCACCGGTAAATTCGCGCCACATAGGCCGCGCTGCCGGCCCGCAGACTGTTATTTGCTTCATACAGGAAAGACCATGAGCATCAGGATTGGATACGGCTGGGACTCACACGCATTCAAGCCCGGTGTGGCCCTCAAGATCGGCGGACTCTCCATCGACCACCCCGAGGGTCTGGCAGGCCACTCCGACGGAGACGTGCTGCTTCACGCCATCACCGACGCCCTTCTCGGCGCTATTTCAGTGGGCGATATCGGCAGTTTCTTTCCGCCTGGCGACCCCCGCTGGAAAGACGCAGACTCCTCCATCTTTCTGAACCTCGCCCTCGAAGAAATTCGCAACGCCGGCTACCACATCGTTAACGTCGACACCACGCTGGTCCTAGCCGCTCCCAAGATCGGTCCCATCGCCGGAGACATGCGCGAGCGCGTCGCTGAACTGCTGGGCGTGAAGCCAGCCGACGTCGGCATTAAAGCCAAGACTCCCGAGGGCCTCAACGCCGATCACGTGGCGCAGGCGCACGCCGTGGTTCTGCTCGAGAAATCGGAGGAAACCGACGAGCTTCGCGCCATGACCGCTTCGATTGAGCGCGAGGTCCGGATGGAGAACGTAGTCGAGGACCTGGTCAGCCAGGTCCACGGAATCGAGCCGCGTCCAGCCATCAAGCCGGTCTTCGATACCGACGACATTACGTAGCCGAGTCGCCGTTAACCCCACGGCCGGATTCTCGGACGTGGGTTTGATCCGCTTTCAGGAGTTCTGATGACCCGCAAGACCCTTGCCGTCCTCGCGCTTGCCGGAGCCTGTTCCTGCGCCTCCTCTTCCGCGCAGTCTGCTGCTGACTGGCAGACCCCCGCCGAAAAAGCCGCCTATGCAAAAACGCCCGACTATGCCGAAACCATGGCCTATCTGCGGCGCGTTGCCGCTGCCGCGCCCGGCCAGGTAAAGATTGAGCCCTTCGGCGAAACCGGTGAGGGCAGGGAACTGGATATTGTCATCGCGTCCAAAGACGGCGTCTTCGATCCCGCGGCCATTCATGCCTCTCATCGTCCCATTGTGCTCGTACAGAACTCCATCCACGCCGGCGAAATGGACGGCAAGGACTCCTGCCTAGCGTTGCTTCGTGACATGGCAATCACGAAGACCCAGGCCGCACTTCTCGACAACGCCGTCTTCGTCTTCATCCCCATGTACAACGCAGACGGGCATGAGCGCCGTTCGCCCTACAACCGCATCAATCAGAATGGACCCGCCGAAATGGGATGGCGCGGCAACGGAACAAACCTCAATCTGAACCGCGATTACCTCAAGGCCGACGCGCCCGAAACTCGCGCCTTCATGAAGATGTTCCATACGTGGCTGCCCGACTTCTTCGTCGACGACCACGTAACCGACGGCGCCGATTACCAGTACGACGTCACCTTTACCATCGACGACGGCCCCGATGTCTTCGGTCCCACGGCGCATTGGATCGACGATGTGGTCACGCCGGCACTCGTCAAGGATGTTGACGCTGTACCGGGCCATCTTGCCTCGCCCACCTACATCGTCCTCAACGACGACACCGATCCCGCCAAGGGGCTCGCCTTCAACGACGACCCGCCGCGCTTCTCCACCGGATACATGATCCTGGAGAACCGTCCCGGCATGCTCGTTGAACTCCACATGCTCAAGGACTACAAGACCCGCGTCACCGGCAACTACGAAATCCTCCGAGCCCTGATGCAGGTTGTGAACCGGGATGCGGATAAGCTCATCAAGATGAATGCCGATGCGGACGCCGAAGCTGCGCGCCTCGGAGCACACCCGCTGGGCAACCAGCAGTTCCCGTTGCGCTTGTCTTGGAGCGGCGACACCACTCCCTTCCTCTTTCGCGGATACCACTACACTCGTCAGCTCAGCGAAGTCTCCGGCACCATGTGGATCAAGTACACCCACGAGCCCTGGGATGTGTCCCTACCTCTGGCCACGGGATTCAAAGTGACAGCCTCCACCGTACCGCCCGCGGCCTACATCATCCCGCGTCAGTGGACCCATGTCATCGACGTCCTCGCGGCGCATCAGGTCGAGATACAGCGCACCTCCGCCGCCTGGACGGGCCAGGTGGAGACCTATGACTGCAGAGACATGCAGTGGAACCGCGCACCCTTTGAAGGTCGTCACCCGATCTTTCCCGGCGAAGGGGCGACCGATCCGGGAAAATTCGGCCACTGCGATCTCGTCACCAGGACGGTTACATATCCGGCTGGCTCCGCTGTGATCCGGCTCAACCAGCGCCTCTCGAAGGTCGTGTTGCAATGGCTGGAGCCCGAAGGGCCCGACTCCGCGATGGCCTGGGGCTTCTTTGACAGCACCTTCGAGCAAAAGGAATACGGCGAGCCCTACGTTCTCGAAAAGCTTGCCCGCGAAATGATAGACAAGGACCCCAAGCTGAAGGAAGAATTCGAGCGCAAGGTTCAGAATGATCCTCAGTTCGCCGCCAATCCTTACGCGCGCCTTTCCTTCTTCTATGAACACTCCCCCTGGTACGCGGCCAATCATGTCGGTGAGTATCCAGTGGGCCGCCTGACCAAACTCGATGGTGTGCCCCTGGATAAATAAGGGTGCAGGACAACGATGAGAACGGACCTTCTGCGATTCAACGGTGCCGTCGAGCGTGACCCTGCCATCGACGCGTGGATGAATAAGCATGAAGGTGAGTTGGGAGCCATCGCGCGCCATTGGTTTGGGGTGATGCGCAAGTGTGGAGACGAAGTTCGAGAGCTTCTGCATGACGGCTGTCCGGTTGCATGCCTGGGTGATGCGCCCTTCGGCTACGTCAACGTATTTACTTCGCACGTAAACGTGGGGTTCTTTCACGGCGCAGCCTTGCCGGACCGGGCCCGATTGTTGCAAGGCACCGGCAGGTTCATGCGCCATGTGAAGCTGAGACCGGGAACGGCCACAAACGCCGTAGCCTTGAGCAAGCTGATCGATGCGGCGTATGCGGATATAAAGGCGCGCGTTGAACACGGCTAGCCCCCCAAAAACCTCCGGTGAAAGGCTTTGCGGGTTCCAACGCCGGAATCCATAAGCGAGCGCTTCGCTGGACTCCAAAAATCGGCATTTTGACGCCCTTCCGGGAAAACGTATACTTGCCGTGTTCTGAATTTCTCTGCGCCGGAGACCACTGCCAAACCATGCGCAAAACAGCCCTCGCCTTAACTATCCTTCTCGCCACCGTTGCCGCCCACGCTCAGTCGTCCGCCACGCTCAAAATCGACACCAGCAAGGCTGTCTCGAAAGTCAGCCCCGAGCTCTATGGCCTCATGACCGAGGAGATCAACTACTCCTACGACGGAGGACTCTACGCCGAGCTGGTCCGCAACCGTACCGTCCGGGCGGACTGGAGCGGAGTTCAGCACTGGTACCTGGTCGAGCAGGGAAATTCTCGCGCCTCCATGGAGGGCGACAAGACAACCGGTCCCAGCGCCGCGCTGCCCAACAGCCTGAAGCTGACCGTCCAGCAAGCCGATCCCTCTGATCGTGCCGGCGTCGAGAACGAGGGCTATTGGGGAATCCTCGTAACCCCCAATACTGAATACAAGGGCTCCTTCTACGCCAAGTCTGACGGTGGTGCCGCCGTCACTGTGCGCCTCGTCGACGACTTCACCGGCAAGGCCGCAGCTGAGTCCGTTGTGCCCGCCCTGACGGGCGATTGGAAGAAGTACGACTTCACACTGAAGACCGGCAACACGACCGCCGGCACTGCCAACCACCTCGCCCTCACCCTGGACAAGCCCGGGACTGTCTGGTTCAGTCTCGTCTCGCTCTTTCCGCCCACCTACATGAATCAGCCCAATGGCTTCCGCATCGACCTGATGGAGAAGCTGGCAGACATGCACCCGAAGTTTCTGCGACTGCCGGGCGGCAATTACCTCGAAGGCGACCATATCAACGAGCGCTTCGACTGGAAGAAGACCATCGGTCCGCTCGTCGATCGTCCCACGCACCGCAGCCCCTGGGGATATCAGTCCACCGATGGCATGGGTCTGCTTGAATTTCTCAAATGGTGCGAAGACCTGCACATGCAGCCTGTGCTCGCGGTCTACGCCGGATATTCTCTGATGCAGGAGCACGTCAACCCCGGCCCCGACCTCGAGCCATACGTGCAGGACGCCCTCGACGAGATCGAATACGTGACCGGCGGTCCCGATACGAGATGGGGATCCGAGCGCGTGAAGGACGGCCACCCCGCGCCGTTCGCTCTCAAGTATGTCGAAATCGGAAACGAAGACATGTTCGACAAGTCCGGCAGCTACGAGGGCCGCTACGCGCAGTTCTACAAAGCCATCAAAGCGAAGTATCCCGACCTGCAGTTGATCGCGACCATGCCCATCAAGAACATGCGTCCCGACGTGATCGACGACCACTTCTACAGGCGAAAGGAAGAGTTCTTCAACGACACGACTCATTACGACAAGACCGACCGCAGCGGCCCAAAGATCTTCGTCGGCGAATGGGCGACGCGTGAGGGCTCGCCCACCCCCAACTTCGGGGCCGCTCTCGGCGATGCCGCGTGGATGACCGGTCTCGAGCGCAACAGCGACATCGTTATCATGGCCAGCTATGCGCCGCTGCTTGTGAACGTCAACCCCGGCGGGATGCAGTGGGAGAGCGACCTCATCGGCTACAACGCCGCGTCGAGCTACGGTTCGCCCAGCTACTACGCGCAGGTTATGTTCGCGAGCTATATCGGGAACGAAACGGTCGCCTCCAACCTGACCGGAGCCGGCCCGCGCTTCTTCTACTCCGCCACCCGCGATGCAAGCAAAGGCAAGCTCTATCTCAAGCTCGTCAACGCATCGTCACTACCTCAGGACATCAATCTTCAACTCGCCGGAGCAGGGAAGATCGCCGGCACGGCGCCTCTTGTGAGCCTGCATGCACTCACTAACGAGGCGACCAACACAATCCTCGAACCAACAAGAATCGTTCCCGTAAAGACACAGCTGAAGAATGTCTCAGCAGACTTCCACCACACGGTGCCCGGCTATTCCATCGAGGTGCTGGACATCGACTTGAAGTGAGTCAGCTTTGCTCTGCTAGATTGGGATGAATAACCGACTAGGGCAACAGATTTGTGAGCGCCACAATTAAATGCGCGACACACGGCGAGAGCTTCGAGACATTCGTCTGCGAACATCTCGCCGCTGATCCCAATCAACGCTGGTACTCAAGCGAGCCGAGTGTAGAGAATCCTTGGCCGGATGCGTGGTGCCGCATTTGCAATCGTTTTTTTGAGGAGCAGGGGGAGTGGAACGACGCGAACTCGAACCATATCAAGGCCAAACTGCTTTGCCATCAATGTTACGAAATGTACCGCCAAGGGGCCTGAACTACGTCTGTTTGAAACTCTCTTCACAGCGTCCGTGAGACAGACTCAACATTTCAATTTCTCGGATTCGGAAGAAAGGTCTTCGCCGAGTAGATATTCGAGTGGGATATCTTCGTCGAAATCGGGAGCGATATAGGTAACACCCAGGATGTTTTGGCCTATAACCTCGGAAAGCTTTTTCCGTTTCTTCGGTTCCGGCCGTTCCAATTCGGTTTGATTGTTTCCAGGCTCATCCATGACTTTGGTGATTATAGCCAACTTGGCCAAGTGCGGCTAAAATCAACCCATGCGTACCGTAAACATCGGAGATCTGAAGAATCAGCTGAGTGCTTATCTGCAATATGTGCGGAACGGCGAAGAAATTATCGTTCGCGATCGCAACTTGCCTGTCGCCCGCATCCTTCCCATCGACAATGCCGACCTGTCCGAACATGAAAGGCAGATGGTCGCCTCTGGAGCTATGAAGCTTCCCCAACAGGAAATGGACTGGAAAGCCTTCTGGGCGCTGCCGAGACCGAAGGTATCGCATAAAAGGGCCGTCGAGGCCGCTCTTGAAAGCCGGGGCGACCGATAGATGGACCCGGCATTCTGGGATTCAAGCTCCTTAGTCCCCATCTGCATTGCCCAACATCCAGCAACTCCGATTCGCAAGCTCATCTCCAGGCACGATGTTGTCGTCTGCTGGTGCACCCCGGTAGAGATTCGCAGCGCCTTTGCTCGCCTGGTTCGCACCGGGGAATTGACTGCGGCCGAACATTCCAGAGCGCAAAGGTCATTAGACGTGATGCGACGATCTTGGCGCGAGATGCAGCCGACGGAAGCGCTGCGCGCGCATGCCGAAGCCCTGGTGGATCGGTTTCCGCTGAAGGCGGCGGATTCTCTCCAGCTTGCGGCAGCGCTCGCTTGGTGTGGCGACAGCCCGCAGGGGCGACCCTTCATTTCCGGCGATAGACAACTACTCCTCGCAGCAAGCCAACTCGGCTTCCATGCCATTACTACCTGAATCCTGTAGCATCAAAAGTTGATCCCACACACAGAAATGTCTTCAGCAAGCACTCCCCGCGTCCGTTTTGCGCCTTCCCCTACCGGCTATCTCCACGTAGGAGGAGCCCGTACCGCCCTCTTCAACTGGCTCTTCGCGCGCCACTTCGGCGGAACCCTCATTCTCCGCATCGAAGACACCGATTTCGAGCGCTCCTCCGAAGAAATGGTTGAGGGCATCCTCGTCGGCATGCGCTGGCTCGGCCTTGACTGGGACGAAGGCCCCTTCTACCAGTCGCAGCGCCTTGATCTGTATCGCCAGACCGCCGAAAAACTGCTAGCCTCCGGCCACGCCTATCCATGCTTCTGCACTAAGTCCGAGCTCGAACAGCGCCGTGCCGCAGCCGTTGCCGCCGGACGCCCTCCGATGTACGACCGCCGCTGCCGCAGCATCGATCCTGCTCTCGCATCTCAGCGCAAAGCCGCAGGGGAAGCCGCCGCCATCCGCTTCGCGGTTCCCGACGGAGGGGCTACATCTTTCGACGACGCCGTTTTCGACCGCGTCGAATTCGCGAACGCCGAGATCGAGGACTTTGTTCTCCTCCGCTCCGACGGCATCCCGACCTATCATCTCAGCGTCGTCGCCGACGACATTGACATGCGCCTCACCCACATCATCCGCGGTGCCGACCACATTTCAAACACGCCGAAGCAGGTGTTGCAATACCAGGCACTCGGCGCGCCCATGCCCATCTTCGCGCATGTCCCACTGATCCTCGGCCCCGATAAGACACGCCTCTCCAAGCGTCATGGAGCCACCTCGGTCATCTCCTACAAAGACATGGGCATCGTCCCCGAAGCCTTTCGCAACTTCCTCGCGCTCCTCGGATGGACGCCCGGCCCCGCTCACAAAGACCGCGAAATCTTCAGCTCCGACGAACTCGTCCAGCTCTTCTCGCTAGAGGGCATCTCCAAATCCAACGCCGTCTTCGACAACGACAAGCTTGCCTGGTTCAACACTGAATACATCCGTGCCTACCCCGCCGAAAAGCTGCAGCCGCTCATCGAAGAGGAGTGGGCGAAGACCGGATTCACGCCGAACCGCTCGGGTGAAGAGATCCTTGCTGCCATCGATCTCCTCAAGCCTCGCGCCCGCAACCTGAAAGACTTCGCCACCGTCTTCCGTGCATACTTCAGCGACGATTTCGAATACGATCCTGCGGCAGTTACAAAATTCCTGAGCGACGAAGCCGTCCGAGCCCTTCTCGTCAGAACTCTCCCACCGTTATGCCGCCGAAACTGACTTCACCGAAGCCTCGACCGAGGCCGCCCTCCGCGCCTTCGCCGCAGAGAAGGGAATCAAGGCCGGTGCGCTCATCAACGGGTCGCGCGTCGTCCTTACCGGACAGGCCGTCGCGCCCAGTCTTTTCGCTGTGATGGCTTCTCTGGGGAAGGAGCGCGTGGTCGCGCGCCTCGCCGCCGTGGGCAGAGCGGCCCAGACAACCGGCGAATGAAGCATCGCGAGATCATCAAGCTCTTGGAAACAGGTGGACGGTTCCACGTCCGGACATCCGGAGTCACGCCCATTTACAGGCACAACGAAAAACCCGGCATTGTGGTGGTTCCTATCCATTCTCGGGACTTGGCAAAAGGTATAGCAGCGGCAATACTGAAACAGGCAGGCATTCAGCGATGAAGCACAACTACCTCGTCATTTATGAGCAGGCAGAAGACGGCAGCGTGAGTGCGTATGCTCCGGAGCTTCAGCCCGGAGCAGTCGTCTCCACCGGTAAAGACTACGAAGAAGCGCGCGGGATGATAGCCGAGGCCATTAGCCTGTACCTGGAGGAGATGCGTAACAGTGGCCAGTCTGTTTCCGCATCTCCTGTCCGTTACGAGTTGTTGGAAATCGCCAGCTAAGAGACTTCCTGATAGTGGTACAGGTTGAATTTCCACCGGTCTGAGCGTGAGATTAGGATTGAGGCGTGAGGGAACAAACATCGAGGCTCTCAGAAGCATCAACCGCTCTCGCAGTGGCAGCCTGGGCCGCAGTCATACTTGCGCTTTATGCAGCTTTGGTGATCCTGAACACCTGGTTCCTGGTTCCGAACGATCCCCATCTATCACCGGCAGAGAACTTGCGAGAAAAGGCAGAAATCGTAGCGGGGTTCGCAGTTGTTCTAATTGCATTAGCAGCACTTGCAAGATGGTGCTTTGCAAGGCGGAATGTATTGCGCGAACGCTAGTTGTGGGTGATTTAGCAAGCATTCGTCCATAGGACTTCAGAACTGATCCGATCTCAAACTGCACTACTGCCGACTTCCTAACCAGTTACGTCCGGCTCCGCTTTTGTTGAACCGTCCTGCCCGCTGCCCTTCCGCTTCTCCACCGCTTGGCGCAGGATGTACTCGATCTGCCCATTCACGCTGCGCAACTCGGCCTGCGCCCAGGCTTCGAGATCGGCCCATAGCGCAGGATCGATCCGCAGCAGAAATGATTTGCGCTCCGCCATTCAGTCGGCCCTAGTTGTAAAGCGTTCCCTGTGTTGACCACCGGATGCACCTCCGACTCGCTGCATAGCACCACCATCAGGTTGCTTACCATCGCTGCGCGACGCTCGTCGTCAAGCGACACCACGTCCTTTTCCGCGAGCTGCTTCAGCGCCATTTCGACCATGCTCACCGCACCGTGCACGATCTTCTGTCGGGCCGCGATCACCGCCTCCGCCTGCTGGCTGCGCAGCATTACCTGCGCAATCTCCGGAGCATACGCCAGGTGCGTCAGCCGCGCCTCATCGACTACAACACCGGCTTTCGCGAGCCGCTCCTGCAGTTCGCTGCGCAGCGCGCCTGAGACCTCGTCGACGTTTGTGCGCAGAGTAATCTCGCCTTCGCCATCGTCGTATGCGTACAGACTCGCAAGGTGCCGTAGTGCCGACTCACTCTGCGTGGGCACATAGTTCTCGTAGTTGTCCACGTCGAACATCGCCTGGGCTGTGTCCTCGACGCGCCAGACCACCACCGCGGCAATCTCGATCGGATTCCCGCGCTTGTCATTCACCTTGAGCGTGTCGCCGTTTAATGTCCGCGCGCGCAGCGAGATCTTGTTTCTTTCCTGTCCGCGCGCCTCGGACGCGCCCAGAATGCCACTCAGCTTTCCTGCTCGGCAGGTTTGCCAACGCAAACTGCGATGCTCCATTCGTATAAAACGGATTTCCCCAGTGGAAGCCGCTTGCCCTCACCGTTCCCTTATACGATCCGAACAGCACCAGCACCCGCGCTTCGTTCGGCTGCAGCGTGAAAAATCCCTTTACCGACACGATCAGAGCGATCAGTACGAGAATGCCGCCAACTCTTTCCCAGATCAGCTCATTCTGCACTACTGAGAAAACCAGCAAAGCACCATCGGCCAGCAGCAATACGAACCACAGCACAAGTACCGCTGCTCCATTCCATACCTTTACCACCCGCTCCTGATTAACAACTTGATTCGCTGACATAGCACTTACCTCCAGCACTCAGTTTCGAATGCTAGCAAAGTGATATCACATCAATATCAAATCTGGCAATGGCTATATTCGGATTTAGATTTCCCATTTATTTTCAGAGGGTTAACAAAGCTATTTGGCTACTACATCTACCGCCACGGGAGCCTTGCGCGGCGGAAAGCACGACATCGCGTCGCACGCCTGGTAGCGAAGCGCTGCCTGGATCAAATGCTCGCCAGCCTGAGCCTTCAGATGCGCCCGCAGGACGAACTCGCCCGTGTACACGCTCAGCTTCTCATTCGGATCGGAAGCCAGCGCAAAGTCCGTGCCCGGTGGAAAGTCCACCTGCTTCACTGTCAGGCCAGCCGGCTCAGCGACGATCAGCTGTGTGGGAATAAAGCTCTTCTCATGCGGAGTGTGCGAATTGATATGAAGCCCGGGATTCACAGCAAAGTGCAGCTCGACCACGCTGTCCTGGTTCGCGGGTATCGATACCTGCTCGGGATAGAGAAACTTCACAAACTGCTTCGCGTTCTGCGCGTCTCCGTTATCCCACGGCAGCTTCTGCGCACCCGCCAGACTCGCTGCCAGGAGGACCAGAATTGCCGTTGCTCTCATCGCTGTAGCTGGCCCCACTACGATTGGCCTTTTGGTGCCTGATCGGCGGTCCCGAGAGCTTTTTTGATATTGGCCTCGATTTCGTCACGATCGACCAGGCCAATCGTCGCCGCAACCACCTTACCGTTGCGGTCCACATAAAAGGTCGTCGGCAGCGCATCTACCCCGCCGTACGGATCCGCCACCTTGGCGTCGTCAATCAGCACCGGATAATTGATTCCGAGCTTCGCCGCCGATTCAGCAATCTCGCGCTTCTGTTTGAACAGGGCCGCCTTATCGTCCGTATCGAGGTCATCCTCTGATATGCCCAGCACAACCAATCCCTGGTTCCCGTATTGTTCATAAAGCTTCGCAAGCCACGGAATCTCCACCTTGCACGGTGCGCACCACGTCGCCCAGAAATCGACCACCACCGCCTTGCCTTTGTAGTCGGAGAGCGAAACCTTCTTGCCGTTTGTGTCCTTCAGCGTGAACGCGGGAGCCTGCTTGTTCGCCAGCGGATTCTTGAACGGTGGCTCGTCGCCTGCCGTTGACGGCGAGGCCGAGGCCGAATCAGACGCCGCCGGCGTCAGCACGATGATCGGCTGCGTGGCCTTTGCCTCTTCCGCCTTCCGCTTCCGGTAATTCGCTACGCCGGCCCACGCAACCAGCCCCAAAGCCACGATGACCGCCAGCACCACTGCTACATTCCGCTTCACGCCTTCCACCTCTGTCTTTTCCAATTCTAGTGGATGGGTCTACCATGGTGCCGGTCGGCACCGCATCGCGGTAGAAAGTGATACGGCGAGATGGAAATCTTTTCGCTGAAACTCAGACGGTCCCAGGGTCCCAGACCATTCCAGTCAGCCGTGATAGCGACCATGCAAGGTGTCGTCGCGGTTGCATTACTTGCTCGCACCGCGTGGCCGTACCATCAGCTCCGCACATTGACTGTGCTTGCCGCGGCCGGATTCCTCGCGCTGATTGTGGTGGCGCTATATCGTGTCTGGAAGATCCATCGGGCCGTCTATCCGATCGCCGCTGCTGGCGACATGGCGCTGACCCGGACGCTCAACGCGACCATGAAGGCATATTTCTGGGCCAACACAGGATTCGCGCTGCTCGCCCTCGC
The DNA here is from genome assembly GCA_963724375.1 of uncultured Acidobacteriaceae bacterium. Lineage (GTDB taxonomy): Bacteria > Acidobacteriota > Terriglobia > Terriglobales > Acidobacteriaceae > Silvibacterium. The sequence goes on along the minus strand of CAVRUM010000007.1, from coordinate 75,337 downwards.
TGTCTTTCAGTTCTCTCTGCTTGTCAGATAGCGATCGTCTGCACTCTCGACCAGAAGCTTGCCGCACCGAGCCCATACGCTTCTGGTAGCCTGGGTTGCTTCTGGTAGGATGACCTGTTTGACACCACACACGCCATCCGAGCTCGTGCGCACTGAAGCCCGGGCTCTCCTCGCATTAGCCGAACGCCTCGAAGGACCTATGTCCGCCGCATTCGACCGCGCTGTCGATTGCATCCTCCAGTGTGGGCAAGCCCGCGGACGCGTCGTCGTCACCGGCATGGGCAAGAGCGGCATCATCGCACAGAAGATCGCCGCTACCCTCAGCTCTACCGGCAGCCCGGCCTTATTTCTCCATCCTGCTGAGGCCGTTCACGGCGACCTTGGCATGGTGGCGCGAGGCGATGTGGTCATCGCCCTCTCAGCCAGCGGAGAAACGGAGGAGATTCTCCGCCTGTTGGCCACGATTAAGCGCATAGGCGACGCACTCATTAGCTTCTGCTGCAACACGCAATCCACTCTCGCTCAGGCCAGCGATATTTGCCTCGATGTCAGCGTTCCCGAGGAGGCCTGCGGTATGAACCTCGCCCCAACCGCCTCCACCACCGCCATGCTGGCCCTGGGCGACGCCCTTGCCATCGCCGTCTCCCTCAAAAAGGGCTTCCGCGCCGAGGACTTCGCCGACCTGCATCCCGGCGGCAAGCTGGGCAAGCGGCTGGCGCGAGTCCGCAATCTCATGCACTCGGGCGATGCCATCCCGCGGGTCGGGCGCGACACACCGATGAAAGATGTGATCTACGAAATGTCGCGGAAAAAGCTCGGCATGACTACCGTTGAAGACAACGGCCGCCTTGTCGGTATCATCAGTGATGGAGACCTGCGCCGCCTGCTCGAACGCGACGGCCCGGAGCTGCTCAGCAAGACCGCCGGTGAGGCGATGAACCCTAACCCGCGCACCATCCCGCCCGACGAGCTTGCCGTGCGGGCCCTCAGCATCATGGAAGAGAAGAAGATCACATCGCTAGTCGCGGTGGATACAGCAGGCGCGATCGAGGGGGTCATTCACCTGCACGATCTCTGGGAAACCGAACTCATCTAGCCACGCAGACTGGCTTGCATTTGAGTGCCGGCTCGAAAGCCGCCCCTAAAGCTTTTCGGCCTCTTCCACAGTGGCGGCAATCGGAATCAGCGAATCGACATGGGTGAGCTTGAACAGCTCAATCACTCGATCGTTCACTCCGGCGGCGATCAGCTTGTGTCCGCGTCTCTGCGACGAGACGTAGAAGTTGATAATCGCCCCCATACCGGCCGAATCCATGTACTCGACTCCCGAGAGGTCGAGAATCGTGACCGGCGGATGTGCTTTCTCCAGCTCACCCTTGAGCGCAAAGAAATTGCTTAAAAGAACTGGCCCGGTTACGCGTACGATCCGAGTGCCCTCTGGTTTTCCCGGGAGCGATTCAACAGCGAGAGTCTCTTGTTGCATAACGATTTACAGTGTATGTACCTGACTGCCACTCAATATTACAGCAGCATGAATACATCGAGCCGCGCCAATCCGCTGGCCGTATGATGGGTCAGAGTAACCTGCTGTGCCGGAGGATTTTTGCTTTACTGGCTCCTTTACCAAAAACTCTTCCCCTACTTCAGACCATTTCGAATCTTCCGGTATCTGACGTTCCGCACCGCATTTGCCACGCTCACCGCTCTGCTGATCGCCTTGCTCGTCGGCCCCTACGTGATTCAGAAGCTGCGTGAGTTCCAGATCGGGCAATACATCCGCGAAGAAGGCCCCAAAGACCACCAGAAAAAGGCCGGAACTCCCACCATGGGAGGCGTCCTTATCTGCATTGCCATTGTTCTGCCTACGCTGCTCTGGTCCGACCTATCCAATCCCTTCGTTTGGCTGGTCATGGGCTCGCTCGTCGCCTTCGGAGCCATCGGCTTCGCCGACGACTACATCAAGGTCGTGCACCGTCGCAATCTCGGACTCACCGCCCGCGCCAAGCTCGGCTACCAGGCTCTCGTCGCATTCGGAATAGCCGTGGCCCTTGTCGCCATGCAGAGCCAGGGCATTTACTCCACGCAGCTCACTGTGCCCTTCATCAAGCGCTTCCACCCCCACCTCTCGCTCGGTCCGCTCACGCATATTCCCCACATCGCACTGCTGGCTTTTCTTCCGTTTGTGATATTTGAAATCCTGGTCATCGTCTTTTCGAGCAACGCCGTCAACCTGACAGACGGCCTCGACGGCCTGGCCATTGGCTGCACTATCGTCGCCGCCGGAGCTCTCACCGTTCTCACCTACGTCAGCGGGCACGTCGTCTTCTCCGACTACCTCGAGTTGCAGCGTATGCCCATGGTCGGCGAAGTCACCGTCTTCTGCGGTTGCATGGTCGGCGCGAGCATCGGATTCCTCTGGTACAACGCCCACCCCGCCGAGGTCTTCATGGGAGACGTCGGCTCGCTTGCCCTCGGAGGCGCAATCGCCACCGTCGCTGTCGTTATCCGCCAGGAACTCCTGCTTCCGCTCATCGGCGGCATCTTCGTCCTCGAAGCCTTCTCCGTCATCCTGCAGGTGGGCAGCTACAAGCTGCGCAAGAAGCGCATCTTCAAGATGGCGCCTCTCCATCACCACTTCGAGCTGATGGGCTGGTCGGAGTCGAAAGTGATCACCCGCTTTTGGATCGGCGCTTTGATATTTGCACTCTTCGCGCTCACCACACTCAAGCTGCGATAAAGACAGCATCGAAAGTGCAGAAGAGCGTTCGCCGTCACAGGCGTTTCTTTAGCGAATGAGTCTCGGCTGGTATTACCGGCATGAATGGACGTCCGGGACCTTCGTGCCTTCTGATAACCGTAGCTGTGCTGCCGTTTTCGCACCAGATGCTCTTGCATTCGGTACACCAAAAGAGCGTCTTCGACGGTGTTTGCACCCACCACCCTCAAGCTGCACTAAACTAGGAGACAGGAGCAAACACGATGCCAAACGAACCCGAAAGTCCCAAAACACCAGAGCCGGATGAGTCCAAAACCACCGATGCTGCAGAGACTGAGGCAATCAACCGCATCGCCAACGAAGCCGCGGGGAAAGCCTTAAGGACGGAAGAACGCTACGACCGGAACCGCAGTACCTTTCCGAGGGGCGGATCTTCCGGAGTGGCATAAGTTCCGCTCTTCCCTTGGCTCTCACAGGAGCAGCCGGGCAAAAATCTCCAGATCTTGTGGGGTCCTTCGCGCGGCGCGAAATGGGCTCCGGTCTCGTTCGCATTTCTGACGGGCGTGGATAACAGTGTTAAATGATCCTCCCGCGCTGGGCGGCTGGGTATACTGCGCTATCCCGGTCAAGCTGATGGGCTGGTTGGAGTCCGAAGTCGTCACCCGCTTCTGGATCGGAGCCCTGGTGTTTGCACTCTTTGCACTCACCACCCTCAAACTGCGCTAAATACAACCCTTCGCGTGCAACAATGACCTGTTCGGCAGGTCGGCCGTGGACAGCAAAAGTGTGTCCCATTTCCGCCGGACGCGGTGAGCTTCTACACTCGTGAGCATGGAACTCAAAGGAAAAAAAGTCCTCGTCGTCGGACTCGGCAAATCCGGCCTCGCCGCGGCGCTCTTTCTGCGCCGCAAGGGTGCGCAAGTCACTGTTTCTGATGTGCGAAGCGCCGCCGCGCTGGGCAAAGACATTCCGGCCCTGCTCGACGAGGGCATCATGGTCGAGGCCGGTGGACATGGCCTGCTGACCTTTCGCCGCCAGGACCTGATCGTCGTTAGTCCAGGAGTTCCACTCGATACTCCCGAGCTCGCGCAGGTGCGCAGCTTCGGACTCACCGTCATCGGCGAGCTCGAACTCGCCGCGCGTTTCCTTGTCGGCAGGACTCTCGCCATCACCGGTTCCAACGGCAAGACAACCACAACCAGCCTCTGCGGGGAAATCCTCGCCGCCGCCTTCCCACACGTACAGGTCGGAGGCAACATCGGTGTCCCGGTGATTGCTCTCGTCGACCAGTCCCGCGAGGACGGCTGGTCGGTGCTCGAGGTTTCCAGCTTCCAGCTCGAGACCGCCTTCGAGTTCCATCCTGACATCGCCGTGATTCTCAACATCACTCCCGATCACCTCGACCGCCACGGGAGTTTCGAGAACTACGTCGCCGCCAAGGAGCGCATCTTCGCCAACCAGCTTCCCGAAGACGCCCTCGTCCTCAACGCCGACGACGAAGTAGCCATGCGCGCAGCTGCCCGCGCGAAATCGCGCGTCTTCTGGTTCAGCCGCACGCGCATCGTCCGGCAGGGAGCCTTCCTGCACGATGGCGCCATCTACTTCCGCGCCACGGAGCAGTCCGCGCCCGAGTTCATCCTCAAGGCGAGCGCCATCCCATTGAAGGGTCTGCACAACGTCGAGAACGTTCTCGCCGCCGTCTGCTCTGCCCGCCTCGCTGGAGTTGCTCCCGAGATTATCCGCGCCGCTGTCCAGAACTTCCGCGCCGTCGAACACCGTCTAGAGTTTGTCGCCAACATCAACGGAGTTGACTACTACAACGATTCCAAAGCCACGAACGTTGATGCCGCCGTCAAAGCCATCGCCGCCTTTCCCGGCAACATTCATCTCATCCTGGGCGGCAAGGACAAAGGCTCCGACTACCGCGTCATGCGTCCGCTTATTCAGGAGCGCGTCAAGACTATCTACACCATTGGAGCCGCGGCGGAGAAAATCATCACGCATCTCGAAGGCGCTGCCCCCATCGTTAACTCCGGCACGCTCGACACCGCAGTGACAAAGGCTGCCGGTGCTGCCCAGCCCGGTGACATAGTTCTGCTCGCTCCCGCGTGTTCCAGCTTCGACCAGTTTGAGAACTACGAACAGCGCGGGCAGGTCTTCAAAGACCTCGTCTTTGCCCGGCGTGGACTTCCAGAATGGCAAAACGCATGAAGCATTTTCGGAGTTGGTGTACCCAGAAGCCACAGATCAATAGTCGACGCGACAAACAGGGAGCGGCGACCTTAATTGCCATTCAACGGGGCATCGTAACTCAGAAAATGCAATAGGAGCGCAATGGCAAAACGCGTAGGCGTGGACAAGTGGCTCTTCGGCGCGACCCTCGTACTTACAGTCATCGGCTTGCTGATGGTCTTCAGCGCCTCCGCCGTCATGGCCAAGGAGAAGTTCGGCTCCCCCTATGCGTTCGTCATCCGGCAATCCCTCTGGGCTGCCTTTGGTCTCACGGCGATGGTTCTGCTCATGAAGATCGATTACCGCCGCTACAACAACCCCAACGTGGTTTTTCCCACGGTTGCCGTTTCGGTTCTCTTGCTGCTCGTGGCGTTCCTCATGCACGATTCGCACGCCACTCACCGCTGGATCCGCTTCGGCGCGTTGTCCTTCCAGCCATCCGAAATTGCCAAGCCCGCCCTCGTGCTCTTTCTCGCATGGTTCCTGCAAAACCGCATGCAATCCATTGAGGATTTCCGCGGAACCATCCTGCCTGCCGCTCTGCCCAGCCTTATCTTCATCGCGCTTATCCTCAAGGAGCCCGATCTCGGCACCGCGCTGGTCTGCGCCGGTGTTACGGCGCTCATGCTGTATCTTGCCGGCATGAACATGCGCTGGCTCGGCGTCGCCGCGCTGGCCTCAGCCCCGGTGCTCTATTTCATGCTGTTTCGCGTGAAATGGCGGCGCGACCGCATCCTTGCCTTCCTTAATCCCGAGTCCGACCCGCTCGGCAAGGGCTTTCACATCATCCAGTCGCTCATCGCGGTCGGCACCGGAGGCCTCACCGGCACTGGTTTCATGGATGGCCGCCAGAAGCTCTTCTACCTTCCGGAGCCGCACACGGATTACATCTTTGCAAATATTGCCGAAGAGCTCGGCCTTATCGGAGCCATCGCCGTTGTCGCTCTCTTCATCGTGCTCGGCTATCGCGGCATGCGCGCCGCGATCCTATCGAAAGATCCGTTCGCCCGCTTCCTGGCCTTCGGCATTACGGCGACACTCCTCATTCAGGCCTTCTTCAACATCAGCGTCGTGCTTGCCCTGGTTCCGACAAAAGGGATCACGCTCCCCTTCATCTCCTACGGTGGCACCTCGTTGTTCATCATGCTCGCCTCAATCGGCGTGCTCCTGAACATCACAAGGGAAGTGGATTAGCAGCGACCGCCGCTACCAGATTCGTCGAATGCCGTAACCGTCAAAGGCATGTTCGTTGCTGACGAGCGGGATATTCTCCGCCTGGGCCTGTGCGATCAGCATTCGGTCGAATGGATCCTTGTGCGTGCCGGGGAGTAAGCCGGCGCGCTGACAATGTTCTAGTGTGATGTCCAATCCGTAGAAGCCCATTCGTTCGATCCGAGCTGGAAAATCGGCCGCGAACGCCCCTGCACCGGGCAGCTTGCCGATCCGAACCTTTGTCGCAATTTCCCAGGCGGACGCTGCACTGACAAAAGCTTCCGTATTCAACGACGTCAGGAGCGTTTTTGCTTTGGCCGAAAGTTTCTCCGGATCGAGAGCCGCCCAGAGCAGCGTATGGGTGTCGAGAAGAACTCTCAACTCTACTCCCAGCTTTCCAACTCTTCCGGCGGAAGCGGCTCAAAGAATTCCGGGCCCACCTCAAACTCACCCTTGAACATACCGATAGCCCGTTTTTTGGCGGGTTTCTTTACCGCAACCAGGCGAACTACCGGCTCTTTTCCGCGCGCAATAACAACCTCCTCGCCTCTTTCGGCGCGAGCGATAAGCCGCGAAAGGTTGGTCTTTGCTTCGTGAATTGTACTGACCGTCATAGCGAAATCTCTAGCTAACTGAACATTAGCTAACCAAATGAGTTTAGTCAATTTGTTGTCTGCTATTTGCAAGCCAGTGACCTCGCGAAATCAGCGCGCAATCTTTTAATATCCCCGGGATATCCTGACAGGAAATGCCCGAAATGCGAGTCGTCATCGCCGGAGGAGGTACCGGTGGCCACATCATTCCTGCTGTCGCTATCGCCAATGCGCTTCGAGCACAACTCAACGCCGATATTCTTTTTGTAGGCACACCGCGGGGCCTTGAATCGCGCCTCGTGCCCCAGGCCGGATACGAAATCTCCCTCATCAAAGTCGGCCAGCTTAAAAACGTCTCGCTCCTCACGCGCGCGCGAACGCTTTTCGATTTGCCACTCAGCATCTTCCGCTGCCGCGCTCTGCTCAGCCGTTTCCGACCCCACGTCGTCATCGGAGTCGGCGGATACGCCTCCGGCCCCGCCATGGCAGCTGCGATCCTCGAGCGCATTCCTACGCTCGCCTTTGAGCCCAATGCCTATCCCGGGCTGGCAAATCGCCTCGTTGGCAAATTCGTCGGAGCCGCTGCCGTCAACTTCGAGGTGGCTGCCAGATACTTCCACAACCCGCGGGTCACCGGCATCCCCGTGCGCGAGGAATTCTTTCGTCTCCCCATTCGCGTTCGCGGCACATCTCCGCACCTGCTGGTCTTCGGAGGCAGCCAGGGTGCACGCATCCTCAACACCCTCCTGCCGCAGATCGCCTCTGCGTTGCTCGCTGAGGTCCCGGGCCTCACAATTCTTCACCAGGCCGGCGCGCGCCACGCCAAGGAGACATTGGCTGCCTACATGGCAAGCGGGGCGCAATCAAGCCGCTGGCAGGTCTTTGACTATGTGAGCGATATGCCTCGCCGTTTCGCCGCCGCCGATCTGGTGCTATCGCGTAGCGGGGCCAGTACAGTGGCCGAGCTGGCTGCTGCGGGCAAGCCTTCATTGCTCATCCCGTTTCCACAGGCCGCCGACGACCACCAGCGCAAGAATGCCGAAGCCCTGGTGGATGCCGGAGCCGCCCGCATGCTCCTCGAACCCGATCTAACCAGCGGCGCTCTCCTCGACGCCGTGGTCAGCTTGCTGAACGATCAATCTGCTCTCGATACCATGGCCGTACGCGCCAAAACGCTCGCCCATCCCGACGCGGTCGACAAGATCATGGAGATGATTCTCGAGCTCAAAGGAAAGGGCAGGAAGTAGCAGCGAGATCCGCAAAAACAAAAAGGCCCGCTCCGAAGAGCGAGCCTTTTCAGCTGTTGCGTTATGACTTACCGGTGACCGCCTCCACCGCCATGGAAGCCTCCGCCGCCTCCACCGTGGAATCCGCCACCGCCCATGCTTCCGCCGTGGAAACCGCCACCACCAATCGAGCCGCCATGGTATCCACCACCAACTGCTCCGCCGTGGTACCCGCTATAACTGGCTCCGCCATGGTACGCTCCATACCCGGCCGTCCCGTGGTAGGCATTTCCATAGCCCGTGCTATGAAGACCGTTCGTTGCACCGAATCCTGCCCGGCCAGCGTAGGGCGTCGGACGAGCTCCGTTGTATCCGCCACGGTAACCGTTGTATCCATACCCGCCCCGGTATCCGCCACCGTAGTAGCCGCCGCGATACCCGTACCAGCCCGCATGTCCCCAGCCCCAGCCCCAGGGATGTCCATACCATCCGCCGTACCAGGGACCGGCGCCGATAAACAGGCCGCCGACGAACCAGCTCGGTCCGTAATATCCATAAGGCGCACAGGCGTAAGGATAATAGGGGTAGTAGCCCCAATCACAAACCGGCGGCCCGGCAACATAGACCGGAGCCGGATAACCGACCACTGGCCCGATTCCTATGCCTACAGCTACCTGGGCATTTGCTTTCGACGGCATCAGCGCAAGGGGAACCGCCAGCAGTAGAACCAACATCATTGAGCGCAGGATGCGCATTTTGAAACCCTCCCCGTCGCCTCAAAGTCAGGATGACGGCGGCTCCAGAGATCCGGTTTTGAGCTCTCGCTCCCGGCATCTGTAAGCCTATCTCTAATAACAGTAGATGTGCGAAAAAGTTGTGCCGATTCGGGTCATTCGCAGGAGTGTTTACAAGGCTGCAAGCCAAGCATTTTGAGCGTTTCCCGTGGGCATTACACTAAAGTGGCAGTAGACGAATTGCTGAGTCGTGCCCCAAGGGGTGAGGTGCAGCTCTTCTCGCGTGTCCAGCAGCATGAACGAGCTGCCGAACTCACGGCGCAGCGCTTCCGCGTCGTAGCGGAGAACGGGAAGCCCGCTGCATTGCACCGGCCCGTCTGGTCCAAATACCCCGATAATCACGTGCCCTCCCGGCCGAACGCAGTCGAGCATATTGCGAACATACGCTGCGCGTTTCTCAGGTTCGGTAAGAAAGTGAAAAACGGCCCGGTCGTGCCAGACGTCGACCGAAAGCTGCGGCAGAGACACCACCGTCACATCGCCGGCAATCCAGCGCACGCGCTCGGCCAGATTGCCGAGGCGCACCTTTATTACATCCAGCGCAATCGCCGAAATATCGAGCACCGTCACATTCCCGAATCCCAACGCGACAAGGTCGTCGACGAGCGTAGACTCGCCTCCTCCCACATCGAGAATCGCGGCGCTCGAATCGTTCGCCGCTCGCTTGATCAGCTCAAGGGAAACCTCAAGGTGCGGCCGATACCAGCTCACCGCATCCGGTGCTTTTCTCCGATAAACGGCGTCCCAGTGATCGCTCGTGCCCATTCTTTGCTGGCTTGGTATTTCGATCCCACGGAAAGTTTACTCGCCTGCGTATCTCTTGCCCGTAAAGCACGGCACCCGGATGCGGGCACATCCGGGTGCATTCAGAGCAGCGCCGGGGAGGCACCGCTCGCGCAGCTGATTGAAACGGCCTTATCGCCGTTCGTGGTCCCAGCCGCGATGATCGAAATCGTGATGATAAAAACCATAGTCGCGGTGCGCCACATAGTAGTGGTCGCGATGTATCCAGCGTCCCGGCACCCATACTGTTCCGGCGTAGTAGCCCGCCGTCCAGTAGAAATCCGGACCTGGGCACGGGGGCACATAAGCGCTGTAATAAACCGGAGGTGCGACGCGGACCGCGATTCCAACCTGAGCCTGGGCCTGTGGCTGTGCCGCGACAGCTGCCGCTGCCACAACGCCAGTAAGTGCGAGTGTGCGAAGAATGTTTTTCATCGGAGCTCCTTTCCAGCGTGGCATCGAACCTCTATCGATTGCCGCTGCTGTCGTCGATTGAGCTTTGCTCACCGAACCGCTCTGCGTATGTGAACAGGAGCTCCGATCAATTGTTGCGGAATTATTGCGGGCTTTATTTTTGCTTAAGGGCGCATCATTCGCCCCCTTTTGCGCATCGCGCTCGGAAACGCCGCTGCTGACCTATACAAGGCCGAGTGCCGGATTTTTACAATGAGCTCGGCCCTATTCCCTGAGTCCTTAGCTCTACTTCTTCGCGCACGTCGGCGCCTTGCCCGACGGCGGCCAGAGTTGACCGAAGACTTGCACGGTAGTGTCCGGAAAATCCTTCGGAGTAATCGTGTCGCCGAACTCCATGTATGGGACTTCGCCGTTCGACCCGATCCGCGTCCAGTCCGAGCTCATCATCAGCCGCGGATCGCCGGTCCGCGCAAAGTGCACCCACATGGTCATCATCTGGTCCGACAATTTGCGGTCCAGTTCCTTGTAGTCATCCGGCGCGTTGAGCGTTTGTCCGAAAACGTACGGGATTTCCGACGCGTGATATGCGCCCAGGCCGAATCTCTCTGCCCGCGGGCTCACCCGTGTGAACCGATACAGATACCCGTGCGTGGCTCGTACAACCGAAAATGTCCCGTACAGGAAAAGCGAATCGGTCAGCAGCCGGTCCGCTGCGGCATGAATCTGTTCCGGAGTCGCGGGAGACGCAGGCGCATACTGCGCCAGCACCGCCTTGCCACACGGTGAGAACGCCTCTTCCGCCCATGCATTGAAGCTGTCGGCATTCACCGGATGGTAGTGCGTTAGAAAAAGATTGCCTTCATTTGCGTTCGTTCCCGCCATCACCGGAAGGCGCATCGCGCGCCCCTCTGCATAAAGCTTCGCCAGTTGCTCCGGAATCACGACCCCATCCGCGAAGGGCGTCCAGGCAAGGTGTACCGCGTTCGGATCGTCCAGCGGTGTAGCCGCTCGCAGCCGTGTCTTGCCGCCACCGCCCGGTCCGAACAGCTTCTTCGATGCAGCGAAAGACTGCACCATCAGGGCCTCAGCCGAGAGCGCGCGCAGCTCCGCAATATGCGGTCCGACCGCCAGCCCCACCGCCTCCATATTCGTAATGCCGCGATAATCCTGGCGCAGCTCAGGCTCGGGCGCGAACAGCAGCCCGGGGCTCTCGAGGATCGCTTTGTCGAAAAGCCCTTTTGCCAGCGGTGAAACCAAGAGGTACCCGATGCTCGAAGCTCCCGCCGACTCGCCAAACACGGTCACATTCCGCGCATCGCCTCCGAACGAATCGATGTTCTCGCGCACCCATCGCAATGCAGCCATCTGGTCGAGCAGTGCATAGTTACCCGAAGTATGATTCGGCGACTCCGCGCTCAATTCGGGATGGGCCATGTAGCCGAACACCCCCATCCGATAGTTGATCGTCACGATCACCACGCCGCGCTGCGCCAGCCTCGCGCCGTCGTACTGCGGCTGCGATCCCGCGCCTGTGAGGAACGACCCGCCGTGAATCCACACCATCACCGGAGCTGCCTGAGCCGGCTTGAGGTCTGCAGTCCACACATTCAGATACAGGCAGTCCTCGCTCATCTCCGCGTGCGAAATGCTCATCAGCCGTGACTCCGGCTGCATGCATGCGGGCCCGAACTTTGTTGCATCGCGCACTCCGCTCCACCCGGGCGCCGGCTTTGGCTCGCGCCAACGCAAATCGCCCACCGGAGGAGCAGCATATGGAATTCCCTTGAACACAAAAGGTCCCAGGCCGGTCGGCGCGCCCTCCAGCTCGCCTTGCGAGATCCGCACATGCGGCCCCGCAATCTGTGCGTCAAGTGTAGAAGCTGCAAAAAGTCCAGCACACACGCAAAAAATCAGGACAGGGAATCGCAATCGCATCCGAAAGCTCCGAAACCGGGGTATGGCCAGCGCTGGTAGAGTAACGTATGCAGCCTGCGCGCAAGAAGCCTTGCGCGATGGCGTGAACGAAATTCATGTTTCTCAAGCCACAGCGCGTCCACTTCATTGGAATCGGCGGCATCGGAATGAGCGGAATCGCCGAGATCCTGCTCAACCTCGGAAACACAGTCAGCGGCTCCGACCTGCGAAGTACGTCCATCACCGAACGGCTCGCGTCACTCGGCGCGACGATATTCGAGGGTCATGCCGCCGCGAACGTCATCGGCGCGGGAGTCGTCGTCACCAGCTCCGCTGTGAGCGAACGCAATCCCGAGGTTGTCGAGGCGCGCCGCCGCAAGATCCCCGTCATCCAGCGCGCGGAAATGCTCGCCGAGCTGATGCGCCTGAAGTACGGAATCGCCGTCGCCGGCATGCACGGCAAGACCACCACTACTTCGATGATCGCCACCGTGCTCGCCGCCGGAGGACTTGATCCCACCGTTGTTGTCGGAGGCCGCGTCGACACCCTTGGCTCCAACGCCCGCCTCGGAAAATCTCAATACCTCGTCGCCGAAGCTGACGAGAGCGATCGCTCCTTCCTCAAGCTCTCGCCCATCCTCGCCGTCGTCACCAACCTCGATCGCGAGCATATGGACTGCTACCGCGATATGGCCGACGTCGAAGCCGCCTTCATCGAATTTATGGACCGCGTGCCGTTCTACGGCGCGTGCATCGCCTGCCTCGACAATCCGCTTCTCGCCGCGATCCTGCCGCGCTTGCGCCGCAAGGTCTTCACTTACGGAGCTGGGTCGCACGCGGACTACGTTCTCCGCATGCTGCCTCACGCCGATGGAGCCCGCTCCCGCTTCGAAGTCGCCACCTGCGAAGGGTGTGTGCTGGGGCCTTTTGAGTTGCACGTCCCCGGAGCCCACAACGTCCTCAATGCCACCGCCGCCGTAGCCGTTGCCACGCAGTTGGAGATCAGCCCCGAAGAGATTGCGCAGGGCCTGAAGAGTTTCCGCGGTGTCGACCGCCGTTTCCAGCTCAAGGGCTGTGTAAATGGAATCGCCGTGGTCGACGACTACGGCCACCACCCCACTGAGATTCGGGCTACGCTCCGCGCCGCCCGCGACAGCAATTACAGCCGCATCCATGTCATCTTTCAGCCGCACCGCTACACTCGTACTCGCGACCTGTTCAACGAGTTCGTGACCGCTTTCGACGACGCCGCGACCGTCGAAGTCCTCGACATCTACGCCGCCAGCGAAGAGCCCATCGACGGCGTGACCTCCCAGGCATTGGTCGCAGCGATGAACCATCCAGGCGCCGAATACGCCGACACCAGCGAGCGCGCCATCACCCGGGTCATTGAGCATGCCGAGCCCAACGACGTTATCCTCACTCTCGGCGCGGGCAGTGTCTCGCAGATCGCCCCCCGGGTGTTGGAAAAACTGGTGGTAGGCCAATCAGATCAAGCAGCGCGAAGTTACCGATAACCGGACTTGAACGAAGCTTAGCAGTCTTAGGCACGGCTACCTGTCGCTACTGCCAGTTCGCAAGCGATATGAAATCCAATTAACTGATCGACTGAAAACAAAATGACTCCATCCACGTCGCTCAAAGATTCGCGACTCATATTCGTGGGTAAGGAGAACGACATGAATTCGAGATCAGCTATTCGAAAATCGATACTGGCGGCGATCGTGACTTCCAGCCTGTCCCTTGCAGCATGCGCCTTTGCTGCCGACATCAAGGGCCAGGTGCTGGGCGGAGGCGTGCCAATTGCTCAATCAACTGTGACCCTGTGGGCAGCAAGTGCAGGCGCTCCCAAGCAACTCGCACAGACTAAAACCGACAAGGATGGCCGGTTCACGATCCATGGCACCAGCACGCCTGACTCCAGCCTCTATCTCGTGGCGACCGGTGGGGTATCCGCAGCCAATCAAGGAGCCGGTAATAATCCGGCGATTGTGTTGATCACGGTCGTGGGCAGCAAGCCCCCGGCCAAAGTCGTGATCAACGAGATGACCACCATCGCATCGGTGTGGACGAACGCCCAGTTCCTCGACGACGCGATGCTCCAGGGCCAACCACTGAGCCTGCGTATCGCCGCGGGCAACGTGCCCAATTTCGTTGACGTGGAGACAGGTGGCTGGGGTGGCGCGATCCAGGATCCGCTCAACAGTAGCCAGACACCTACTATGGCCAATTTCGCCACTCTTGCCGACCTGCTTTCCGGTTGCGTGACGCGGGTGAAGGCGGATGCCTGCGGCACCCTGTTCACGGCCGCAACGCCTCCGGGCGGTGGCCCTCCGACCAACACGCTGAACGCAGCCGAGGCGATCGCACTTAACCCCTGGCACCAGCCCGACAAAATTTACGACCTGCTCCGCCAGTTCTATCAAGTATCGCCGTCCAGTCACATGCTTGCGGTTCCGTACATGCCATACCTCAACTGGGCGCCCAGCGCGTGGGTCCTGCCGCTGAGGTTCGACGGCGGAGGGTATGTCGCGGGCGGCAAAGCCATGTTCGACAGTGAAGGCAACCTCTGGGTAGGCGACAACTTCAGCGTCGGCTGGCAGGGGCAGGACTCGCTGTGGCAGGGCAATGCGACCAAGTTCGCGCCCAACGGCAAGCCTCTGTCGCCGATCACTACGGGTTTTACCGGCGGCGGAATGGAGGGCGGAACCTTCGGCGCCGCAGTCGACGCCAAGGATAATGCTTGGCTCACCACCTACGGCAGCAAATCGATCGCGGTATTCGACAAGAACGGAAAGCCCCTCACGCCACCGGAGGGCATCAACTTTGGCGGCCGGCTCGGTCTGATGCAAGGAGTCATCGTCACGCCGAGCGGCGACGTTTGGATCCTGGGTATCGAGAAGAGACAGCTCGTGCGCTTTCCCAAGGGCGATCTGACCAAGGGCGAGATCGTTTGCGAGGGTGACAGCGCAGAGCCGTGCAAGTCGTTTCTGGCGCCATTTCACCTTGGCATCGACCAGCAGGACCGAATCTGGGTCGCCAATAGCGGGGCCGATCACGTCACGCGCTTTCCGGCCTCGGATCCGAGCAAGGCCGAGAACTTCAAGACCGGAATCAACAATAGCGGTTTAGGCATCGACAGCCAGGGGAATGTGTGGATCACCAACCGGTTCGGCACTGGGCTGCTGGGCATGGCCCATCTGGTCGACATGGGAATACACCTGAAGGCCGGGGGGGTTGAGTCGGCTTCAGACTATCTGACGAAAACGATGTCGCAGCAGAAGGGAGGCACTATGAACGGTGGCAGCGTTACGCTGTTGCGGCCGGATGGAACACCATATCCGGGCTCGCCGTTCAAGAGCGGCGGTCTGCCCGGCCCGTGGGCCGTTGCCGTGGATGGCAACGACAACATCTGGATCTCGAATTTCGCCGGGCCCAGCAGTCCGATTACCGAGTTGTGCGGCGTGCGCACGGAGCACTGCCCGCCCGGCGTCCATACGGGCGGACAAATCTCGCCTCCAAACGGCTACGTGGGAGGAGGTCTGCAGATGATAACCGATATTGCTGTCGATCCTGCGGGTAATGTCTGGGCGATGAACAATTGGCAGGACATCGACAGTTGTATCGGCACACCGAGTGAGGCGCTCTCGACCCGATGCGGCGGACAGGGCGTTGTCATTTTCTACGGCATGGCGAAACCGGTACGTGCGCCGCAGATCGGCCCGGCTCGTCCGTTCTAAAAAGAGCCAGATGAAAGGTTAGATGACGGGAAAGGCGGAACCCTCCTTGCCCTCTCTAAATATTGGGATGGAGAATGTTTGGCCGAATCTTGCTCGCGGCCGAAGAGATGATCGCCCTTCAATTCTTAAGTGGATCAGAACAAGGCGTCCCATCAACTGACCATTGAAGTGCTTGCAAAACGGGGATCTCGGTAACTGTGGTCCTTGGCAGTTCAACTGGCCCTTTACCAAAGGACCTCAGGACCTAGGAAGCCCGCAGGATTTTGTGTAGGATTGCTGCTACCATGCAAGCCCGGCGCCTCTGCTCCCTCGTTTTAACGGTCCTCCTTGCTACCGCTACAGCCCATGCCGAGAAGCTCAAAGGCTACTATTCCGGCAGTGGAGGCTTGAGCGCGGAAGTTCACCGTGTCGTTATGGTGCAGTTCGCTGAAGACGGAACTGTCATGGTCCAGCAGAACTGGGACAGTGGAAAGTCGGACGTCTGGCATGCCCATTGGACCCAGGACAGAAATAAAGTGACCATCACCTTCGATCCGCAGAAAGACTCCCCCCAGGTCACTCCGCTTGTCGTGAACGTTAAGCATGGCTCTCTGGTAGCCGAGACGTGGGACAGCGCTGCCATGGGCCCTCTGGGTCCGCCCACCCTCGCGCCATTCGGCGGTAAGAATGTTTTGAAGCACACCGTGAATGGCTGTGTAAGTCTGGTAAACGCTGACCCGTCTCAGGCCTACTGCACGCAGTGGGGATCGCAAGCGAACATCAAATAACCGGCCAAACTTCCAACCATTCAGGAGTCGACCATGAAGCGCAGAACCTTCTTATCGCTTTCAGCCGGCGCCGCTGCTTACAGCCTTGCCAGACCTCTCGCTAACGCTCAGGCGCCCACCTCCGGCATTATGTCGCCGGTCCTTACGCGCGCCTACGATAACAGCCGCACCGGAACCACTCTGAACGAGACCATCCTGTCGCAGGCCAGTATCGCCTCGAGGGGCATCCGCAAGTATTTCTCCCTCTATATGGAGGGCGACGCGCGCGGTGCGGAGTCGCAAACCCTCATCCTGCCCAAGGTCCCCGTTGTCGACGGAACTACCCGTGACATCGCAGTTGTCTCCAGCATGAACAACCTGGTCTGGTGCTACGACGCCAACGACTCCGACATTCTCTGGGTCACCAAACTC
The DNA here is from genome assembly GCA_963724375.1 of uncultured Acidobacteriaceae bacterium. Taxonomy (GTDB): domain Bacteria; phylum Acidobacteriota; class Terriglobia; order Terriglobales; family Acidobacteriaceae; genus Silvibacterium. Next base: position 58,535 of record CAVRUM010000007.1, on the reverse strand, counting down.
GCCGTCCCCATCAATGGCAGCAGCGCCATCGACATGCACACCATCAATGATCATTGGGGAGTCCTCTCCACCGGCATCATCGACCCCGATACGATGCGCTGGTACGGAGTCGCCTGGACCTCGCCCGACGGCGATCCCCACAAGGGCCTGCACTACGTCCATGTACTCAACCTCAAGGACGGCAGCCGCGTGCACGAGCCTCTCAGCCTCAGCGGGGAGGAATACAACCCCGGCCACGGTCTGCCCGTGCAGAAATTCGGCAGCACCATGCGCAAGCAGCGCTCCTCTCTGCTCATGACCCACGTCAACGGCGTCAAGACCATCTTCTTCGCCTCCGGGTCTGTCCTCGAGACCACCAATGGAGCAGCCGGCTGGATCTTCGCCTACGACGTCGCCTCGCATCGCATCTCCGCCGCGCTCGCCATGAGCGGAGGGTACGGCGCCGGCATCTGGATGGCCGGTTCCGGGCTCTGCGCCGACAAAGAAGGCTTCATCTACGGAATGACCGGCAACGGCAGTTTCGATGCCGTCTCCGACTGGGGAGAGACAGTCTTCAAGGTGAAGTACACGCCTCCCGAGGGCGAAAAACGCGGCTCGCTCGCGGTCATCGATTGGTGGACGCCTTATTCCGACGCTGGCCGCATCGGAGAAGACCCCACGCAATCGGCGCCCAGCGCCTTTAAGGCGGGCAAAATGGCGCCGAAAATATCCGGTGTTAGCGCCCCCTCTGTCGCCCACGCCAATGTGCCGGTCAACAGCATGGCTGACCGCAACCTTCAGGGTGCGCCGGTGGTCGGCAACCGCACCATCACGAAGCCCAACCAGCAGGAAGTGAACGAAGGGTTTGCTGACGAGGACCTGGGCTCCGCCGGGCTATCGCTGATTCCCGAATACGGCATCGCGCTCGCCTCCGGAAAGGACGGTGTCGCCTACGAAGTCAACATCAACAACATGGGCCGCACCCGCCCGGCTGACTTCGCGCACGCGGCCACCAACTACGCCAAACTCGTCCAGCCACCCCTCTGGTACACCTACACGCCCAACCCCAACATCGACGCTGCCCCGCAGGACTCGAGCACCCTCGACTTCCTCTACGAGGGCAAGACGCGGCACATGCACTCTACCTCCGTGCAGTACATGAGCTCCGTGCACGGCCTCATGCTTTTTTGCTGGGGAGAAAACTCCCGCCTCCGCGCCTGGTCCATGAGCCCCAAAGGCGTGCTCACGCTGCTTGCCGAGAGCGCCGAAACCGCATCGGTCAACAACGTCAATCCCCCCGGAGGCATGCCCGGCGGATTCATGAGCATCTCGGCCAATGCTGACAAGCCCGGCACCGCCCTCCTGTGGGCGCTCCTGCCCTATGGAGACGCAAACTCAACCATCACCACCGGCCGCTTCCTCTGTTACGACCCGGAAAACTTTGTCCCCGGCCCTTACGGGGGTGGGAACCAGCTCAAGGTCCTGTGGGACAGCCAGCAGTGGAACATCAACTTCAGCCATCCCAAGTTCAACATTCCGGTCGTCAGCGGCGGAAAGATCTTCGTCCCCACCTACGATGGCCGCATCGATGTCTACGGGCTTGCCGGCAACTAAATTTCGCAGCAGGAGATGCGTACTTTTTCATGGCGGCATCCGTCACAGTATCGATGCCCCGGAGTTGAACGGAGGCGGCTCATGCTGAACCGTGCGGTTGCCGTATTCGCAGCTGGTCTCTTCATCGCTCAAGCGGGATTCGCCAAAGACAAGAAGCCGATTCTCCCTGCCTATGTCCTCACCGCCCGAACGGTCACCGTCATCATCGATCCTTCAGCCGGCATTTCTGTGGACGATCCACGAGCCAACGAGATAGCACGGAAAGATGTCGAGACCGCGCTTCTGAACTGGGGACGATTTGACGTCCGCATGGACGGCCAAAGTACGGATCTGGTCATAGTCATTCGCAAAGGACATGGCCGCGTCGTCGAACCGACCATCAGCAATCCTCGCCAGAACAACCCCACCGGTACCATCGATCCATACGACAACGGTATCGCCATAGGTGCCCAACACGGTGCTGCACCGGGTTCACCAGTCCAAAGCTCTTCGGGTCAGACCCTACCCCCACGTCCTCAGGTCGAGACCGGCTCCCAGGACACCTTCGCTGTATATCGTGGGAGTGGCGACATCAATAATCCGCTGGATGCTCCTGCCGCGTGGCGATACTCCGCCTCTGACGCATTGCAGTCGCCTTCCGTTCCCGCGGTCGATAAATTCCGCAAGGCCATCGCCGACGCGGAAAAGGCTGCCGCGAAAGGCCCGTAACCAGAAACGCAGCGCGCGCGCCACAACCCCGCATCAACGCAGCCGGCGCCTTGCTCGGCGCATCTATTAGGAAAATCCCTACACCCACCACTGGAGTTGAAATGAGCGAAAGAGTGCGCTTGACCGCCAGCGATGGCCACGAACTGGAAGCTTACGTGGCAAAACCGGAAGGAGAACCTATTGCCGGCCTCGTCGTCGTGCAGGAGATCTTTGGTATCAACTCGCACATTCGTTCCGTTGCCGACGGTTTCGCGAGAGACGGCTTTCTCGCTGTAGCCCCCGCTCTCTTCGACCGCTATGAGCGAGGTGTGGAACTCGGCTATCAGGGCGATGACATGCAGAAGGCCATGTCATTCGCACGTAAGATCGACATCGACGCCGCTGTTCGCGACACGGCTGCCGCCCTCGATTATGTGCGGCGGGAAACAGGCAAAAGGTCCGGCGTGATCGGCTACTGCCTCGGGGGGACCATCGCGTGGCTCGCTGCTGCTCGTCTCAATGCCGAGGCTGCGGTCGGATATTACGGCGGCCGAATCGCAATGTTTGTGAACGAGCAGCCTCACTGTCCCGTCATGCTGCACTTCGGCAGGCAGGATCAGCACATCCCTAAAGAAGAGGTCGACACTGTCGCGGCCGCGTACCCCGAAGTTGAGATCTACTGGTATGACGCCGGCCACGGCTTCAACTGCGATGCCCGCGCAAGCTATGATGCGGGCTCGGCGAAGCTTGCGCGCGCCCGTTCCCTCGAGTTCCTGGGCAGAAACCTGAGCTAGGCGATACGCTCGCTGGCTAGCTGGATTTTTGGGTCGATCGGGTGCTCTTCTGCATCTAGTCTTTTGTCGACATACAGTTAATCCTGAATTTCTGCGGCACCGCGGAAGAGCGGAAGGGAACTCGAGTCACGCATGGCAGCAGCCACAGCGACCGCCGAGCCAAAACTAGTAGCGCTTGAGAACTGGAGACCCAGGGCCAACCCTTGGGTCATCGCCGCTACGGTGGCGATGGCGGCCTTCATGGAGGTTCTCGACACCTCCATCGCCAATGTGGCGCTCCCGCACATCGCCGGCAGCCTCGGAGCCAGCCAGGACGAGAGCACCTGGGTGCTCACTGCATACCTTGTCTCGAACGCCGTCGTCCTCCCCATGGGCGGATGGGCCGCGAGCGTTCTTGGCCGCAAGCGCTTCTTCATGACCTGCATCGTGATCTTTACGATCGCCTCATTCTTTTGCGGAATCGCCCCGTCGCTTGGCCTCCTTCTGGTGTGCCGCGTCATCCAGGGCGCCGGGGGTGGAGGACTGCAGCCCATGGCGCAGGCCATCATGGCCGACTCCTTCGAGCCGGCGAAGCGAGGACTCGCCTTTGCTCTTTACGGAATTGTCGCCGTGCTCGCTCCTTCTATCGGTCCTACACTGGGCGGCTGGATCACCGACAATTACAGCTGGAACTGGATCTTCTACATCAATATCCCCGTCGGAATCCTCGCCCTCTTCCTTACCAACAGACTGGTCGAGGATCCTCCCTGGCTCGTAGCCGACCGCAAAAACTTCTTCCGGCTCGACTACACTGGCGTCGCCCTTCTGGTCGTTTCGATGGGCTCGCTCCAGATCATGCTCGACAAGGGCGAGGAGAACGACTGGTTCGGATCCCACTTCATCGTCGCCTGTGCCATCACTTTCGCTGCATCCTTCACGGCCCTCATCGTGTGGGAGTGGTTCACGAAAAATCCGGTCATGGACCTGAAGCTTCTCAAGAACCGCAATTTTGCGGTTTGCTGCTTCCTCATGCTTCTCACCGGCGGCTTCCTGAATGCGACCACCGTGCTCCAGCCCCAGTTCATGCAGAACTCGCTGGGCTACACCGCAACGCTCGCCGGTCTTGCCCTCTCCGGCGGCGGAGTCGTCCTGTTGCTCGTGGTTCCCATCGCCGGACAATTAGTGACCCATTTCCCGGCGCGCAATATCATTGCAGCCGGCTTCATTGGCTTCGCCTTCGCCTACTTCATCACGGCGCAAAGACTGAACCTTGGCCTCAGCTTCGGTGAGTCCTCCTGGCTGCGTGTTCTTCAGGTGTACTCCATCCCCCTGGTCTTCATCTCTGTCACCACGGCGGCCTATTTCGGAATGCCCCGCGAGAAAAATAATCAGGTTGCAGGCCTGATCAACTTTGTCCGTAACATCGGCGGCAGCATACTCATCTCGCTCACGAACGCGGCCGTGGTCGAGCGTGCCCAGTTCCATCAGGACCAGCTGCTGAAGTACCTCACGCCATCGAACGCCAATCTTCAAGGGGGCGTCGACGCGCTCAAGCATGTCTTCAACCCTGCAACTGGTTCAGCCAATTCGGCCACATACGCGCAGGGAAGGATCTATTCCCAGCTAATCCAGCAGTCGGTCGTGCTGGCGTATATCGACGTGTTTTACATGCTGTGTGTGGCTGCGGTCGTCATGATCCCGCTGGTATTCCTTCTGGCGAAGAATCATCCGCACGGCGGCGGCACCACTGAGATCGCGGCGCATTGAAACCTATGAAGAACGCGGCATATTAATATCCTCATAGTGAGCTTCCGGTCCGCATTCGCTGCCCTGCTTATGGCGCTGCTGTTGGTTGTGGCGTCTTCGGCCGCGGTGTGCGAAACGAACTGTGTACTGCCGAACGATCCGCACGCGTGCTGCGCCTCGCACACAGACCCCGCTCACCATAGCCTGGCGCGTATTCCGGACTGCTCGCACTCGCCGCGGCTGGCGTCAGCTCAAACCGTCCTGCCCGCGGTCCTTCTTCCTTCTGCGAATCATGGCGCCGCCGTTTCGCCCGCGGCGGCCGCGTTCTCTTCTCCTTCGCGAGAATCCGTCCGCACATCCTCGCCCCCGCAATTTCACCTTCGAATCTGAGCCTTCTCCCATCACTGTGCAGTGCCGCGGACCTGTGTCCGTGGCCGGCCTGTCTTTTCAGCTGGGAGAAAATTCGTGTACAAGCGGTGTGTTGTCCTGCTGTTGGGCATGAGCGGTTTCGCCGCAGCCCAGCAGCATGAAATGTCGATGCCAATGAAAATGGACGGCAAAGCCTCGACCTTTACCGGGTCGATTGAGATGCATGGCACATCCGGCACGAGTTCCGAGCCGGACTCTACGCCAATGCCGATGATGATGACCATGCACGACGACTGGATGCTCATGTTCCATGGCGTCGCGTTTGTGAATGATATCCAGCAGACCAGCCCGCGAGGCGAAGACAAATTCTTCTCCACCAACTGGTTCATGCCCATGGCGCAACATCCGCTCGGCCACGGCCTTTTGACACTGCGTACCATGCTCAGCCTCGAACCGGCGACCGTCACGGGCCGCCAGTACCCGCTGCTTTTTCAGCAGGGCGAAACCGCCTATGGTGATCCCATTATCGATGGACAGCATCCTCATGACTTTGTCATGGAGCTTGCCGCGCTCTACGACTGGTCTCTCGGCGAGCGGACCCTGCTCAGCTTCTACGCCGCGCCCGTCGGCGATCCCGCCATCGGTCCCACCGCCTATCCCCATCGCGCCTCAGCAGCCGAGAACCCCATCGCCGCTCTCGGTCATCACCAGGAGGACTCGACTCACATTGCCGACGACGTCATCACCGTCGGCTTCACCCATCGCATTATTCGGATCGAAGCCAGCGGCTTTCACGGGCGCGAGCCGGACGAGCACCGCTGGCAGGTGCAGCAGGGCCCCATCGATTCGTGGTCGACGCGCCTGACCGTCCAGCCCGGCCAGAACTGGAGCGGTCAGTACTCCTACGGACGTCTCCATAGTCCTGAACAGCTCAACCCCGGCGAAGATCAGGAGCGCATGACCGCCTCGCTCATGTATAACCGCCTTCTCGGCGACGGCACGAAAGGGAACTGGGCTTCCACGCTCGCCTGGGGCCGCACACGTGCCATCCCGACCAATCTCATTCAGAACAGCTATCTTCTCGAGTCAACCCTGCGCTTTGCGGTGAGAAACTACGTGTGGACCCGCATTGAAAATGTCGACCGCACTACCGAACTGCTGCTCGGAGAACAGCCCGAGCCACCCGGCTTCGCCGAGGAGCCAGCCGGGCGGGTTCAGGCCTATACCTTTGGATACGACCGTGATTTCGACCTGCTCCCGCATCTTCGATCAGCAATCGGAGCGCAGGTCACCGCATACACGCCGGGATCGCAGCTCAAGCCTGTCTACGGTTCCGATCCCGTGGGTGTCGTCGTCTTTTTGCGCCTCCGCGCCGTCGGTAAAGGACAAAGATGAGATTCAGATCCTGCTGCATCCAATCTGCTGAGTCCGAACAACTCGCATGAGTGCAAATGAGCTCGAATCGCCCCGCCGCAGTTCCTGACGAATCACCAAACGCCGGCCGTGACTTCTCCCACGCCTGGCGCGCGCTGCGGCACCGCAACTTCCGCCTCTTCTTCGGCGGTCAGACCATCTCGCTGATCGGCACGTGGATGACACGCATCGCGACAGCCTGGCTCGTATATCGCCTGACGAAATCCGCCCTGCTTCTCGGAACTGTCAGCTTCGCTGGCCAGATACCCACCTTCCTGCTCGCGCCCTTCGCTGGCGTATGGGTCGACCGCCTCAACCGCCGCCAGGTGCTCATCTGGACGCAGACCCTTGCGATGGTTCAGTCGCTTGCCCTGGCGTTTCTTACCTTGACCCATCGCATCACGGTTCACGACGTGCTCGCGTTGAGCGCCTTTCAGGGTGTGATCAACGCCTTCGACATGCCCGGGCGACAGGCCTTCATGGTGCAGATGGTCGAGGATCGTGCTGACCTCTCGAACGCCATTGCCATCAACTCGTCGATGGTGAACCTGGCGCGGCTGATTGGCCCGTCGCTCGCCGGGTTGGTCATCGCTGCCACAAACGAGGGCTGGTGTTTCTTCATCGATGGCGTCAGCTACATTGCGGTGATCATCTCGCTTCTGCTGATGCGCGTGCATGTCGCACAGGTGCGGCGCGCCGCCGATTCCATGCTGGCGCAGATGCAGGAGGGCTGGCAGTATGTGTCCACCTTTGTTCCCGTCCGCAGCATCCTTACGCTCTTTGCGCTCGTCAGCCTCATGGGAATGCCTTACGTCGTCCTTATGCCTGTCTTCGCGGTCCAGGTGCTTCACGGAGGCGCGCACACCCTCGGCTTCCTTATGGGAGCAGCCGGCGTCGGAGCCCTTATCTCTGCCCTCTCGCTCGTCATTCGCAAATCCGTGCGCGGCCTGCTCAAGATGATCCCCATTGCCGCCGCCATGTTCGGCGCGGGACTCATCTGCTTCGGTCTCTCTCGTCACGTCTGGCTCTCCATGCTTCTCATGGTTATCGTTGGCTTCGGCATGATGCAGGGCATGACCGCGAGCAACACCATCATCCAGACGCTGGTGCCCGAGGACAAACGCGGCCGCGTCATGAGCTACTACACGGCGGCCTTCGTAGGCATGGCTCCCTTCGGCAGTCTGCTCGCTGGCACGCTGGCGCACTGGATCGGCGCTACTTCGACCGTCATGGCCACCGGAAGTTGCTGCATCCTCGGCGCCGCGTGGTTCTGGTCGCGCCGGCGCGATATCCGCGACGAGATGCGGCCTGTCTATATCCAGTTGGGCATCGTCCCGGCTCCCCCGGAACTCGTCGAGGAACAGGCAGGCAACTGAGAAGAGCACCTGCGTGAGCGACGCCTTCACTGTGCAAGAATGGAGTAACGCTCATGTCCAATTCAGAAGCTCCCGAGCTGCAGTCCGCCCCCGCTGAGTCCCCCATCACCGAGTCTCCGATCACTCAACCCACCCCCGTCGAGCCCGCCCCGGCTGAGTCCTTCGGCGCACTCTTTGCCGAATACGAAAAGACTCACGCCCGCGAACCCCAAACCGGAGGACAGCAGGTCGAGGGCGTCGTGATCGCCGTCACTCCCGAGCAGGTCTTCGTCGATATCGGATTCAAGATCGAAGGCGTTCTGCCCATCGTTGAATCCGAGCCTCTGAATCCCGGAGACCGCGTGCTCGTCTCCATCAAAGGCCGCAACGAGGAGGGCTACTACTCGCTCTCGCGCTTCAAAGTCGCCGTCCCCAAAGACTGGACCTCTCTCGAGCAAGCCTTCCGCGACCAGACCCCCATCCCCGGACGCGTCACTGGCTCCGTCAAGGGTGGTCTCAGCGTTGACATCGGTGTTCGCGCCTTCATGCCTGCCTCGCGCAGCGGCGCACGCGACGCCGCCGAAATGGAGAAGCTCGTCGATCAGGAGATCGTCTGCCGCATCATCAAGCTCGACACCGCCGACGAGGACGTGGTCGTCGACCGTCGCGCGGTGCTTGAAGAAGAAGCACGCTCGACCCGCCAGCGCCGGTACACCGAGGTGAAGGAGGGCGAAATCGTTACCGGCACCGTCCGTTCACTCGCCGACTACGGAGCCTTCGTCGATCTGGGTGGCATAGACGGCCTTCTTCACGTGGCAGAAATCTCCTGGAGCCGCGTCGCCAATCCTGCCGAAGTGCTCGAGGTCGGCCAGCAGGTCGAAGTCAAAGTCCTCAAGATCGACCCTGAAAAGCAGCGCATCTCGCTCGGCATGAAGCAACTTCAGCCGCATCCCTGGGATGCCGTGCCCGGCAAGTATTCGCTCGGGCAGCGCATCACCGGTGTCATTACCCGCACCACCGACTTCGGCGCATTCGTTGAACTGGAACCCGGCATCGAGGGGTTGATTCACATCTCGGAAATGGCCTGGGGTAAAAAAGTCCGCAAGGCGAGCGACGTTGTGAAGCCCGGCGAGACCGTCGAAGCTGTCATCCTCGGCATCGCCGCCGGTGAGCGCCGCATCTCTCTCGGCCTCAAGCAGGCTCTCGGAGATCCCTGGGCCGAAGCCTCGCGCAACCTGCTCGCCGGCTCCCAGGTCGAGGGCCCCATCGTCAGCTTCACCAAGTTCGGAGCCTTCCTTCAGGTCGCCGAAGGGGTCGAAGGCATGATCCACATCAGCGAAATCACCGCCGAGCGCCGCCTCAACCACCCCTCTGACGCGCTGCATCTCGGGGAGCGCGTCAAAGCACAGGTGCTCTCGATCGATTCCGAAAAGCGCCAGCTCCGCCTGAGCATCAAGAAGCTTATTCCCACCGGCCTCGACGAATTTCTCGCCGAGCACAAACCCGGAGACATCGTCACCGGCCGCCTCCTCGACGACTCGGGAAACCAGCTTCGCGTCGAACTCGGCGAGGGAATCGTCGCCACTGCCCACGTTGCCGCCGATTCCACCAGCCAGCCGTCCGAGCCGGCCAAAGCTGACCTGTCATCGCTGACCTCGATGCTGCAGGCCCGCTGGAAAGGCGCATCCGCGTCTGCTTCTTCCGGAGCGCTGGCGAGTTCGAAGCCCGAGGCACTCAAGACCGGCCAAATCCGCAGCTTCAGGATCGCAAAGCTCGACGCCGCAGCGAAGAGGATCGAGCTGGAGCTGTCGTAGGCCGATTCAGCAGCTGATGCGCATTTGCCGCCTGTCACTTAGCCCCTCGACGAAAGCTCCCTTTCTGGAGTGAAATAGGAGTGCATTTAACTCCCCAATTTATTCCCGCGAGGGTTGCCTTGGTATCGTCCTGGTTTCGGGCCTGGTTTCGGGCTTTGATCGTCTGCGCTCTAGTCTTCGTTTTGATTGGAGCGGCGTCCGCGCAGGCTGGCAAGCCTTCGCAGCAGTCCGCCGCTGCCTCGGCGCCGCCTCCGCCCCACCAGAATGCTCCTCTGCCCGAAATCCCCAGCGTGCCGGGAGACGGCGACGGCGCCTACCGTACCGGCAATTACCGCGATCTCTTTGCAAAACTGGGTCACACGCAGGCCGAAAGCAAAGCCAAGATCGAGCGTGCCTTCCAGCAGCTCTTTCATGGTGACGGGCAGGAAGAGCGGATCTATTTCGAGACCGGCGCAAATGCCAACGGTCCGCTGGCTTACATCACCGACTGGGCGAACAACGATGCGCGAACCGAAGGCATGAGCTACGGCATGATGATCGCCGTCCAGCTCGACAAGAAGCGCGAGTTCGACGCCATCTGGAACTGGGCCAACACCTACATGCTTATCACCGATCCGAAGAATCCTTCGGTCGGATATTTCGCCTGGTCGATGAACACCGACGGCACACCGCGCTCGATCGGAGCGGCCCCCGACGGGGAAGAGTACTTCGCCATGGCTCTTTATTTCGCCGCCAACCGGTGGGGAAACGGCAAGGGCATCTACAACTACCAGGCTGAGGCCGACAGGATTCTGCGCGCCATGCGCCATCACGCGGTGCTGACAGGCACCAGTCCCTTCCGCATTCATCCTGACGATCCGCCGTTCATCCCTCCGGATCAACCCTGGCCCAGCCCCAACAATCGCGCCCGCGAGCGCGAACTGGCCGCCCAGGGGAAGTCTCCCACGGCGTTCTTTCATATGCCCTCGGGTCTTTATAACGAAACCATCGGGCCAATGGTCGAGGAGAACTACTACATGGTCCGCTTCGTGCCCAATGAGGGCGATGGGTTCACCGACGCCTCCTATCACCTTCCGGCCTTTTATGAGCTGTGGTCTCGCTGGGGACCGGTCGAGGACCGCGCCTTCTGGGCCAGAGCCGCCGACGTAAGCCGCGAAATGTTTACCAGGGTCACCGGGCCGCTGACCGGCCTCACTCCCGACCGCAACAACTTCGATATGACGCAGATCATCGGACGCGACGGCGTCCCGACGCCCTTCGGCTACGACTCGTGGAGAAGCGTCAGCAACTGGTCGGTCGACTATTCCTGGTGGAGGAAGGATCCGCGCGAAGCCGGCCTCAGCGACCGTATCCAGCTCTTTCTCAGCGGGCAGGGAATCAAGACCTTTGCCGACCGTTACACTCTCGACGGCAAGCCGCTCTCAACGCGGCACTCCATCGGCATGGTCGCGACCACCGCCGTGGGCAGCCTCTCGGCGACTCCGGGGCCTGTCTCCAAGGCGTTTCTGGAAGAGCTGTGGAACGCATCCATCCCGTCCGGAGAGCAGCGCTACTACGACGGCATGCTGTACCTGATGAGCCTCATGCACTGCAGTGGAAACTTCCAGATCATCATGCCGGTTGGGGCGCGCTGAGGATTGCCGCTCAACCCCCTCCATGTTATTCTTGATGCAGACACTTAGGAAGTGTAACGAACAAGAAACAGGAGTGACGCACGCACCGTGCTGGCCCCATCGAAAAAATCTGACATCATTACGCGTTTTCGCACGCATGACTCCGATACCGGAAGTCCTGAAGTGCAGATCGCGATCCTCAGCGAGCGCATCGGCGAGCTGACCGAGCACTTCAAAACCCACGCGAAGGACCATGGTTCCCGCCGCGGTCTGTTGATGCTGGTGAGCAAGCGCCGCCGCCTGTTGGACTACCTCAAGACGAACGACTCCGACCGGTATCGCGAAGTCATCGGCAAGCTCGGCTTACGCAAGTAGCCGCAACGATTCCATTGTCCCTCTACCTGACGCGACGGAAATCGAATTCAGGATGGAATGCGCGGGCCCAAAACAAGGCCTCCGTGTATTCGCCGGCGAACTGCAGCCCTTATGGCTCGTGCCGCCGGCCCAGGAGAGTCTCGCTGTGATGCGGACTCTCCCCAGGAATTCCAGCGGATTCGAGCGCGCGCCCGTTGGCGCAGCCTCGAACCTGACCGCGATCGAATCCGCCCGTCTTTCCCGCCAACTTACCCCACCCGCGATGCGTCATCCAGGCTTTCTGCCGGCCCATCCCACTCCGGCTTCCCGCTTTGACGAAGCGCCGCAGTCCGCGGCGTCCGGAAGCCCTGCCGCCATCGCTTTTTCAGAAATGAGGATTGTATGAAGCACGAAGTTACAGTTGACCTTGCCGGAGGCAGGCAGCTGAGTTTTGAAACCGGCCGCATGGCCAAGCAGGCGTCTGGCGCGGCTCTTGTTAAAGAGGGCGAAACCGTGGTGCTCGGCACCGCCGTGGCCTCCCCCGAACCCAAGGAAGGCATCGATTTCTTCCCCCTTACCGTCGATTACCGCGAATATGCCTACGCAGGCGGCCGCATCCCCGGCGGATTCATCAAGCGCGAAGGCCGCCCCAGCGAGCGTGAGATTCTTACCTCGCGCCAGATCGACCGCCCCGTCCGTCCGCTGTTCCCCGAGGGCTTTCGCAACGAGACCCAGGTCATCGTCCTGGTCTTCTCGGCTGACCGTGACAACGACCCCGACGTCATCGGCATCAACGCCGCCAGCGCCGCGCTCGCGCTCTCAGACATCCCCTTCGGCGGCCCCGTCGGCGCCGTGCGCGTCGGCTACGTCAATGGCCAGTTCATTGTGAACCCGACCTACACCGAGCGGCGCGACAGCACCATCAACATCACAGTTGTCGGTACCAAGTCCGGCATTGTGATGATCGAGAGCGGTTCCAGCGAAGTGACCGAAGAGACTGTCGTCGAGGCGATCGAATTCGGCCACGAGCAGATCAAGAAGATCGTTGCCGGGATCGAGCAACTTGCCGCCGTTGCTGGCAAATCGAAGCGGGAGGTTGCGGCGCCGGAATTCGACACCGTTTACTACTCCGCCCTCCGCGCCAAGGTGGGCGACCGCCTCGCCGATGCACTCGACACCAAGACGCACCCTAAGACAGAGAGCTATGCGCTCGTCAAGAAGCTCAAAGATGAGCTGGCTGCCGCGATTCCCGAAGGAGAAAAGGCTGGCGAGGAGAAGAAGAAGCTGGCTAAGTATTACGAGCTCCTTCGCGAGAACATCTTCCGCGAGCAGGTGACCAAGGAGCGCATCCGCCCCGACCGTCGCGCCTTCGACCAAATCCGCCCCATCAACATCGAGGTTGGTGTCCTGCCGCGTACGCACGGCTCGGCCCTCTTCACTCGCGGTGAGACGCAGGCCCTCGTCACCGCGACCCTCGGCACCGCCGATGATTCGCAACGCCTTGAAACCTTCGAGGGCGAGCAGAAGAAGCGCTTTATGCTGCATTACAACTTCCCGCCCTTTTCGGTCGGCGAAGTTGGCCGCATGACCGGTGTAGGCCGCCGCGAAGTCGGCCACGGAGCGCTCGCCGAGCGCGCCGTCAGCGCTGTCCTTCCCAGCGAAGACGAATCGCCCTACTCATTGCGCGTCGTCTCCGACATCCTCGAGTCAAACGGTTCCTCTTCGATGGCCTCCGTCTGCGGAGCCAGCCTCGCGCTGATGGATGCGGGCATCCCGCTCAAGTCAGCAGTTGCCGGCATCGCCATGGGCCTGGTCAAGGAAGGCGAGGAATACGCCATCCTCACCGACATCGCCGGAGCCGAAGATCACTACGGCGACATGGACTTCAAGGTAGCGGGCACGCGGAAGGGAATTACCGCGCTGCAGATGGACATCAAGATCAGCGGCATCACTGGGCAGATCATGCGCGAGGCGCTCGAACAGGCGCGCCGCGGCCGCATCTTCCTGCTCGACACGATGGACGCCATCCTCAACGGACCGCGCGATATCAAGTCGAAGTACGCTCCGCAGATCCGCACCCTGCAGATTCCGACTGACAAGATCCGCGACCTCATCGGACCGGGCGGCAAGACCATCCGCGGCATCATCGAGGCCACTCAGGTCAAGATCGATGTCGACGATACCGGCCGCGTCAATGTGGCATCGAGCGACGAGGAAGGCCTCCAGAAGGCGCTCGCCATGATCAACGACCTCACCGCAGTGCCCGAGATCGGTAAGACCTATCTCGGCAAGGTCGTCCGCCTCGCTGACTTCGGCGCGTTCGTCGAAATCTTCCCCGGCACCGACGGCCTGCTGCACGTCAGCGAGATCGCCGAGCATCGCGTCAAGGATGTGAAGGACGAGCTTCGCGAAGGCGATCAGGTCATGGTGAAGGTCCTTGGCGTTGAGGGCAATCGCATCAAGCTGTCGCGCAAGGCCCTCCTTCGCGAGCAGCGCCAGAAGATGGGCCTCACCGAGGCTGCTCCGGAAGGCGGTACGCCCGTCGGGGAGATTGCCGCCTCAAGCGCGCCGGCACCATCCGAAGATCGCCCGCGACGCCAGCCGCGTCAGGAGCCGGTCGAGCGTCAGCCTTCATCGAATGCCAGCACCATCACCATCGAAGGCGGTGACGACTTCGATGGGACAGAAGAAGAGGGTCCGGAAATGAACTTCAACCGTGCCGACGGCATTCCCGTTCCGGTGGGCGGTGGCGGAGGAGGCGAGCGCCGTCACGGTCAGGGCGGAGGCGGCGGTACCCGTCGCCGGCGTCGCGGTCGTGGTCGTGGACCGGGCGGCGGAGGCGGCGGTAGCAACCGCGGGCCTCAGTAAATAACCCAAAGGGCTGCGCACCGCGCGGCCCTTTTTATCTCTCCCGTATCATCAGAACCCCATGAACCGGCGCTCGTCACTGGCGTTTATCCTCATCGGACTTTTGTGGGGTAGCGCGTGGATTCCAACCTCCGAGGTCCTGAAGCAAATTTCTGGATTTCAGGCTGGCGCGTTGCGCTTCGCAGTCGCTGCTGTCTTTACAGCAACTCTGGCGATGATCGCACACCTGCTGCCAGCCAAAACACATGCCCGATTTTCCGTAGCACTCATCCTCGACGCGCTCGTCCTCGCTATAACCGCGCTCTCGCTGCCCTACGCCCTCATTGTTTGGGCTTCCGGACACATCTCACCCGCTGCCATCCCCGTTCTATTCGCATTCATGCCTCTTATCGCTCTCCTGATCGAAGGAGAAGCAGCCGGCATCATTCCCGCTCTCGTGATCGGTATCTCCGGAGTAGTCCTGCTCGTAGGTCCAGGTTTGTCCCTCTCACTCGCGCAATTCGGCGGAGCACTTCTCGTCCTGGGTGCTGTAATTTTTGGAGCTTTCTCACTGATTTACGCCAGGCAGCGCCTCCGCAGCCCCGATCTATTGCTTTCATCAGCGCTCCAGCTTACATTTGCGGCCATTTTTCTCGGCCTGCTCTGCTACCTCACCGAGCGGACCCATCCGTGGAACCTGAACCCCGTGTCGATGCCCTGGCTTTTGACTCTCGGAGTCGCAGTCAGTGGTATCACCCTGCCTCTTCTGTATTGGTTGCTAACAAAAATTCAGGCGTGGCAGGCTGCTCTCCTGCAGTGGATCTCCACGCTCGTCGCCGTTGCCGAAGCTGCCTGGTTCCTGCGCGCGCGGCCCTCGGGCAGTCAGGCCTTCGCCGCTGCAGCCATCCTCGGAGCCGTTCTATGGCTGCTCTACCGCCGGGGCCTGGTAACTTCTCCGGTAACAATACCTGCGTTTCGCCGGTCCGCTGCATCCGACTCTGAAGTAGGATCAAAGTACCGATGAGCGCGTCCATGTACATCGTCGTTGAAGGCGAAGATCCCGGCTACGACATCTTCGTCAACGGGCATGCCCTCGCTCGCAACGAAGACGCGCTTGAGAAGCTTGCCATCCGCCTCGGAGTGAAGCCGCTGCTCGAATTCTTCTCCGCAGACCAGAATTCCATGGCTCTACTGCTCGAAGAAGGTGCTGGCGACCCCGAGTGGGCCAAGACCCTGCCGCCTCCGCAATGGTTTTCCCCCGAGGACGGCCTTACTACCGTCGTCACGCTTCTCGACTACCTCAAGAACGTCCCCGCTGCACTCGGTTCCGAAACCGGACCAGTCCTTGAGGAGCTCACCGAATACGAGCGCGTTCTGCGCAAGACAGCTCTGCGTAACCTGCGCTGGCAACTTGCCGTCAGCTGGAAATAATCGCGTCTATTTCCAGGCCCCCAGCTCTCTCCGCATCAGCACCAGTTCCCCCAGATGATAGCTCGTGTGATCGCTCGCCAGCAGGACCTCGCGCAGCAGCGTCTGTCCCTCGCCCCACGGAATCTTTGCGTAAAGGTTGGACTTCGAATCCTGCACCATGCTCTCAAAGGCGGCAAGGTCCGCCTTCAGAGCCTTCACCGAGTTCTTCCACTCCTCGGGTCCCGGAGCATCCTTCTTCGCCGGCCAGTAATCGTCGGGCCAGTTCGGCGCAACGTACTTGGGATTGGTCGAGAACAGCAGCAGATCGCTCACAGTGAATCGTATGTGCTCAAGAAGCTGCCACGGCGTGTATGGCACGTTCTTCGATCTGGTGCCCGTCAATTCAAGAGGGAAATCCTCAACCACAGTGGCCAGGTCCGCGTGTGCACTGCCACCGCGAAGTAATTCCAGCAAGTGTTCCCGCAACGCTCTGTCTTCTGTGGGCATTCGTCTCTCCTGCACTTTGGGATGCGTGAATGCCCCGTTCCGGCGTTTTATTGTGGACGTGGAAAGCTAGGCCCTAGCTCTCGACCGCAGCCAATTCGCGCCGGTCGGCAAATACGTCTCCCATGCGACGGATCTGTGCGCCTACGCCGCGCAGCTTTTCTTCGATATGCTCGTAACCGCGATCGATGTGATAAACGCGATCGAGAATTGACTCTCCATTGGCAACCATCGCAGCAAGTACCAGAGACGCCGACGCGCGCAAGTCCGAGCACATCACCGCGGCCGCCGACAGCGGTGACTTTCCGCGAATCGTGGCCGAGCGACCATCGACCTTGATATTCGCCCCCATGCGTACAAGCTCCTGCACGTGCATGAAGCGATTCTCGAAGATGTTTTCCGTCACCACCGACGAGCCTTCGGCCTGCGTCGCAAGCGCCATGTACTGCGCCTGCATGTCAGTCGCGAAGCCCGGATACTCTTCCGTCGACACGTCGGCCGCCTTCAGATCGCCCTCGCTGCGCACCCGGATCGAATCCTTGCCGATCATATCGATCCGCACGCCCGCCGCTTGGAGCTTCGCGATCACGGCGCCCTGGTGTGCGGGATTGCAATTGGCAACCACGAGATCGCCGCCTGTAATCGCGCCCGCGATCAGAAAGGTTCCCGCCTCGATCCGGTCGGGATTGATGCGATGCCGCGCGCCATGCAGCTTCTCCACTCCCTGCACACGGATGACTGAGGTGCCGGCGCCCTCGATCTTCGCCCCCATCGCAGTGAGCAGCGCGGCAAGGTCCGTCACTTCTGGCTCGCGGGCGCAGTTTTCGAGAACCGTCTCACCTTCGGCCAGCACAGCCGCCATCAGAATGTCCTCGGTCCCTGTGACCGTAATCTTGTCGAAATTGATGTGTGCGCCTTTCAGGCGTTCTGCGCGGGCTTCGATGTAACCATGCTCAAACGCAATCGTTGCGCCCATGGTTTCGAGGCCCTTCATGTGCAGGTCGATTGGCCGCCCGCCGATTGCGCAGCCGCCGGGCATCGCAACGCGCGCCACCCCGGTGCGCGCCACCAGAGGCCCTAGCACCAGCGAAGACGCACGCATGGTTTTGACGATTTCGTATGGAGCCACCGGGTCGAGCGTCCGGCAACTGATCGTCGTCCGGTGCTGCGCGCGCCCGTAGCCCAGTTCGACCTCAGCGCCCATCGAGACCAGCAGCTTCCGCTCCGTCTCAATATCCTGCACCTGCGGAATATTCTCGAGAATCACCTCGTCTTCGGTGAGGATCGCCGCCGCCATGCACGGCAGCGCCGAATTCTTTGCTCCACTTACGCGAACTGTGCCAAGCAGCGGATTGCCGCCGCGAATTACGAACTTGTCCATGGTGCTGTGCTGGTGCTCCTGTTGTCGTTAGTGTAATCGCGGAACAGATGCGGAAAACGTCGGCCCAGTAGCTACTTTGAGACCGGCTCGGAATTTGCCTCCAGCCACCGCGCCAACCCGTCCTCGGACAACTTGCCCGCCGCAAGGTCGTAGAAGATAAAGTATCGCTCTTCTTTTGAGGCAGTGATCTGCAGTCCGTTCACGAGCAGAAATACGAATGTGACCACGAGGGCCGTGCGCTTGTTGCCATCCACAAAGGGATGTTTCTTTGCGATCCCGAATCCGTAGGCTGCCGCAAGCCTGGCCAGGGACGGAGCTTCTTCGGAGTACGCGAGCAGGTTCAGCGGCCGGCCGAGAGCAGATTCCAGTAAGGCCTCGTCGCGCACGCCGTTGCCGCCGCCGTGTTCTGCTAGCTGCTGAGCGTGAATCGTCAGCGCTTCATGTTTGTCAATCCAGACAATTTCAGCCAAGCTATTCGGCCAGCTTTCTTAGCACATCGCGGTTTTCGCGCATGACCTGGCCGGCCGCCTCCATCACCCGTAAGAACTTCTCGTCGTACGCTGTCAGCTGCACCCCGTCCGGGGTCTCGGTCACGTAGAGCGTGTCGCCCTTCTTCACGTTGAGCTTTGCCAGGATCTCTTTAGGCAGAACGATCCCTACAGAGTTGCCGACAGTGGTCACTTTGACGGTAGTGGTCATGTTTGGCTCCTATCGCAATTATAACGTAGGTTATAATGAGGCAAATCCTAATTCAACCTGGTTGTATCCACCCAATACGTCCTCCGCGCCGTCACCTCAAGCTTCGAGTAATCCTTCAGCTTTACCTCCAGCGCATGAGGGCCTGGCGCCGGCGACACAGGGTGGAAGCTCAGTACGTACCGATTCGGAACATGATTGGATATGGCGACCAGCGCCCCCTCCAGGCTATTTTCATTGCCGAACTTGTAATACTCGCCACCCGTGAGTCGGGCGATGGTCTCCGGAGCGTTGCGCCGCATGCTGTCCACCCCGGTTAGAACCGCAAGCTGTGCTACTCGAAGCGGAGGAACCAGCAGCCCGAGGCAGTTCCAGAACTGCAGCGCTTTGTTTTGATCCGGCGCATCAGGGTCTTTTGCCATGCAGCCGTGTGGTGGGTCCGGCCTGTCGTCGCGAAGAATGCGTGAGCCATTCTGTTTGAAGTTGCTCTTGGTTGAGGAGAACGCCAGGCTATAGATGATGGTGTTAGTGTCGCTGACGCTGCGCACGGTCTCCGCGAGGCCTGTTTCGCTGCCCCGGTCGAGCGTCTCGCTGACCAGCAAAATCGCTCGGCGATAGGTTGGAGACGACTTTCGCAGCAGGTCCACCGAAAAGCTCACTGCATCGAATATGGCGGCCCTGTCGTCGCCGGGAGCCAGATCGCTCAATCCCTGGTTCACCACTGCCCAGTCTGAGCTGAAGTCCTGTAGAAGATGCGACCTGCTGTCGAAGCCCACCACCGCGACGCGATGTTCGACATCCCCGACGAGCGCCTGAATCAGGATTCCAAGGCGGCTGTATTCGTCAAGGCGGCCTGCTCCGTTACCGCCGGTCTCGATAGCAACAACCAGCGCAAGCGGCTGCCCGTCCGTATCCTGCTCCAGCGCGATATTCTGTGCGACGCCATTGTCGGTGACGGTGAAGTCGTCGGCCTTGAGTGCGAAGACCGGTCTGCCCGCGTGGTCGCGAACCAGCGTGGGAACGAGAACCAGGTTGGCCTCCGCCCGGAACGCAGGCTCTTGCTCCGCGGGAACTGGCGGCTTGCTTGGCTCCTGGCAGAGAGCGGGAACGAGTCGGATAGCAAACGCGAAAGAGAGCAGCCGCAGAAGTCTTCGCATCAAAGTAAAAACCCGCCACGCGAGCGTAGCGGGTCTATGTTACTTCAACGGAATCCAACCTACAGATCCATCGTCGTATCTTCAATGGCCAGTCGCACATTGCCGTCAGATTTTGCCAGCCGGCGAACTGCCTCGGGCTTGTCGACTCCGGCCTTGAGCATGACCAGAGCCACCGGCACGCTCCGTCCTGCCGATTTGATAACGTCGACAGCCTTATCGCGTGTGATGTGGCAGGCACGCATCAGGATGCCGATGCCGCGCTCCACCAGCTTCGAGTTCTGCATGTGTACGTTGACCATGAGGTTCTCGTACACGTAGCCGAGCCGCGTCATCGCGCCGGTCGTGATCATGTTGGTGATCATCTTCTGCGCGGTCGCCGCCTTCATGCGCGTTGAGCCCGAGATCACCTCAGGGCCTACATCTGCAACGATGGCGATGTCCGCCGCTGAAGCCAGGGGTGTGTTGTAGTTGCATGTGATGCATGCCGTTTTCGCACCGCGCGCGCGCGCATAAGCGATTGCGGCCACAACATAAGGAGTCCGCCCGCTGGCCGACAGGCCGATAATCATGTCCTTGCGTGTCGGACGGCGCCTGGCGATATCGCGCTGGCCAAGTTCCTCGGAATCCTCATTCACCTCAACCGGCGATGCCAGCGCCTTGGGACCGCCCGCCATGATGTACTGCACCGTCTGCGGCGACGTCGAAAAGTAGGGAGGACATTCGCACGCATCGAGAGACGCGATACGCCCGCTCGACCCCGCGCCAATGTAGATAAGACGTCCACCCTCGCGCAAGCTGCGCGCAACTGAATCGATTACCTGTGCAATTTCCGGGAGCGCTTTCTTTACTGCTGCTGCAACCTTCGCGTCTTCGTGGTTGATGATCCGGGCAATCTCGAGTGCTGATTTGGTGTCGAACCCCTGGGATGCGTCGTTGGGGCTCTCTGTCATGAGCTCGTGTAAGTTTGTTGTGGGAATGCTCTTATGATTTGAACTTTTGAGCTCAGCCTGCGGGTGCGTCAGTGTGGCCATAAATGTTTGTTTTCCCGAACGTGTGCTGCCTCATTATAGCGCCAGGAATTGACTCTGGCCCGTGAATTCCGACGCACACTTTTGTGTCAGACGGTAATCCCTTCGGCAACAGCATCGTGAAACGCAGGTCTCACCTCCTGGATAGCCGTGTTCGATCTGTCCGGCCACGTCCGGTTCGTCAACAGCACCACGGCAAGTCTCCGCTCGGGATCGATCCACAGCGACGTGCCTGCATAACCAAGATGACCAATCGAATGCGTCGAGAAATGCCGGCCTGAAGATGACGGTTCGCTCGGTGTATCCCATCCCAACGCGCGGGTCGTGCCTGGCGGTCCGGTCTCGCGGGTTGCAAACAGCTTCACCGTCTCTGGTTGAAACAGTTGCCGCCCGGGTGCCATTCGTCCTTCAGCAAGAATGCATCCCGCAAAGCGCAGCACATCGAGAGCGTGCGCGAAAAGCCCCGCGTGTCCGGCTACTCCGCCCAGCGCGTGGCAATTCTCGTCCTGCACCTCGCCTTGGATCACCCGCCGCCGGTAGACCCGGTCGTCTTCCGTCGGTGGAATATGCGTTCTCCAGTCCTCCGGTGGGCAGAATCTCGCCGTCTCCAGTCGCAGCGGAGACGCAATCTCACGTGAGAAAAACCGCACTATCAGGTCTCCCGACAGCACCTCCAGCGCCTTCCCCAGCAGAATGAATCCAATGTCCGAATATTCCGCGCGTTCGCCGGGCTGCGCCGCCAGAGGCATGTGGAGCGCTGCGCGCAACATCGCTTCCGGCGTCTGGTGCCTTTCGAACAGGCGCCCATAACCCGGCAGGCCTGACGAGTGGGCCAGCAGCATCCGAAGCGTGACTCGCTCCTTGTGCAATCCGTGCTCTCTGCCGATGACAAACCCCGGGAGAATATCTCCGAGCCGCGCATCTAGATCCAGCACACCACGCGGCCCCTGATGAAACTGCCCGCGATTCTCGCGCCCTTTGTCATAGAGCAGCATGGCCATCGCCGTCGTGACCATCACCTTCGTCAGGCTTGCCAGGTCGTAGATGGTTGACGGCGTCACTTCCGGCGAATCGCGGTCGAACGTAAACCGTCCCGCTGCATCAAGCGCCACCACTTCGCCATCAAGCAGGACCCCCCATGCTGCTCCGGGAAAGGCTCGCTCCTCGATCGCCCGTTCCAGCACTTCGCGTGCCGCGCGAAAGCGCTCGCGGCCCTTCGATGCGCTTGCCGGGATGGAGGTCTGCGGCGGAGGCATGGGAGTTTGCTTATAGTAAACGGAAATGAAAATCCCCATGAAGGAATTTTGCCTGTCGTTGCTCCTGTTCGGACTCACCACGTCTGCCCTGACGGCGCAGTCGGTCAACGACGAAGACAAGGCGCTCGAATCGAAGCTGCAGGCCATCGCTGCATCGCACCAAGGCAAGATGGGTCTCTATGCCGAAGATCTCGCCACCGGCAAGACTGTTGCTCTGAATGCCGATACTCCTGTTCCCACTGCCTCTGTCATTAAACTCGCGATCCTGTACGAAGCGCTTGAGCAGATCCGCGAAGGCAAAGCCCACTTCGAAGACAAACTCACGCTCACCCGCGACGACCAGGTCTCCGGATCGGGAATCCTGCCCCTGTTCGATACGCCGCAGACCCTCACCTTGAAAGACGTTCTCACGCTGATGATCGTCCTCAGCGACAACACGGCGACCAATCTTGCCATCGATCACCTCGGCCTCAAGAACATCGATGAACGCATCGTTTCTCTGGGCCTGAAAAACACATGGCTCTATAAGGAGGTCTACAAGGCCCCGGTTGGTCCCGTGCCCGCCGATCAGAAAACTTTCGGCCTCGGCAAAACAACTCCTCGCGAAATGGCCATCGTGATGAAGCGCTTCGTCACCTGCGACCTCAACCCGCCCGGCCACTCGGCCCCGCCCATTCCATCCGATCGCGCACTCTGCGACGCCGCGTTGCACATGTTGAAAAATCAGTTCTACCGCAACAGCATTCCGCGTTATCTCGAAACGGTGGACACGACAGAAGGTGACTCGGCTATCGCCAACAAAACTGGCGCGCTCGACGCAGTCCGTAACGACGTCGGTGTGGTTTTCACGAAACCATCGTCCTCAGGAAGTACCGGACCGATCGTGATCTCGGAATTCACCTGGGACAACAAGGACCAGAGCTGGACCCCTGACAACGAGGCCGAAGTTCTCATGGCGCGGCTTGCGAAGCAAGTAATTGACGGCTGGGCTCCTCGCTAACTGGTACTCGGACCACTGCGTCTATAAATTGGACCCGCACACGGCCCAATTGAGAGAAAATGAAATGAGCGGAGAAGTTCTATGAGAAAACCCCGGATTCTTCTCGCGTGTGCAGTTGCTGCCTTCTCGTTTCCCATTGCGGCTGCGGCGCAGACAAGCACGAGCCAGAGCAGCAACCCACCCCAGTCCGCAACCGTTCCTGCTCAGGCTGCCGCGCCCGCTCCTCAGGCCCCTCCGACAGCTACCCCGGCAGCTCCCGGGTACGTTCCATCTGACCAAGCCAGCCCTGCCGCCCAGGCCAAGACCATCGAGGTGCCCGCCGGGACCAAGGTCCTGCTTGCTCTCCGCAGCGGAATCAATACCAAAACTGCCCAGCCGGGCGACGGAGTTTATCTCTCCTCGACCTTCCCGGTGCTTGCGGGTGGCCACGTCGTCATCCCCAGCGGAGTTTACGTCCAGGGAGTTGTTGACAGCGTCGTCCGCCCCGGCCGTGTGAAAGGCCGCGCGCAGGTGACCATGCACTTCACCACGCTTATATTCCCCAACGGCTCTGTCGTGAGCATCCCCGGAACCGTCAACAGCATCCCCGGTTCTGATGGCCCGACCATAAAGAAAAACAGCGAGGGTACGATCGAGCAGGCGAGCAGCAAGGGCAAGGATGCGGCGACCATCGCCAAAACTACCGCTACGGGCGCCGGAATCGGTGGTCTCGCGGGAATCGATTCCAACCACCCAGGCGAGGCTGTAGGCCTCGGTGCCGCGGGCGGTGCGGTCGGCGGTCTGATTTACACCCTCTTCACCCGCGGCAACGAGATTGTCCTGCCCGAGGGCCAGACCATCGAGATGGTCTTCCAGCGCCCCCTGCAGCTGCAGGAATCCGATGTGGCTTCCGCCGAGGCGACCACTGCTTTCGTCCCCACCGGGAGGCAGCCGCAGCCGCTGCCCAAGCCGCAGAAGATTCTTTGCCCCATCGGCAGCCTGGGATGCCAGTAAAATAGAAGCAGTGGAATTTGCATTTGTAAGAGCATGAGTGAACCGATACAGCCGGCTCATCCCGAGCCCGAAACTCCCAGACTGAGCGCGACCGTCAACCACCTGCGGCTGTGGCTGCGCGATGTTTTGATCTCGGTCGCAGCCTCGTTCATGATCATCACTTTTCTTTACCAGCCGGTTCGCGTGGAGGGCACCTCCATGCAGCCTCAGCTGCGCGACCAGGACCGGCTCTTTATCAACAAGTTTGTCTATCGCTTTGAGAAGATCTCGCGTGGAGACGTCGTCGTCTTTCACTACCCGCGTGATCCTGAAAAGAGCTACATCAAGCGCGTCATCGCGCTGCCGGGCGATTCGCTGCGAATCGACGCGGGGCGAGTTTATGTGAACGGAGAGCGAATCGACGAGGGCTACGTGCCGCGCCAATACCGCGATTCACGTTCTATGCCCGAAATCGTCGTTCCCGCCAATCAATTCTTCGTCATGGGTGACCATCGCTCCATCTCGAGCGACAGCCGCGACTTCGGCCCTGTCTCCCGCGAGCTCATCTACGGAAAGGCCGCCTTCGTCTACTGGCCCGCCGACGATCTCGGCGTTGTGCACTAAACCCCCGCGTTTGACCGGCTATAGCCGCTATTCGCACCGCAACGCCGTCATAGGGT
Organism: uncultured Acidobacteriaceae bacterium; assembly: GCA_963724375.1. Taxonomy (GTDB): domain Bacteria; phylum Acidobacteriota; class Terriglobia; order Terriglobales; family Acidobacteriaceae; genus Silvibacterium. Next base: position 33,887 of record CAVRUM010000007.1, on the reverse strand, counting down.
CGACCGACGAAGCCTTCCGCGAAGGAACCGCGCACGCCAGCGCGGCAACCGCGAGAATCACAAGAGAAGTCCCCAGAATAAGCAGCGGATCGTGTGCGGCGTGCTCGACCCAGCGGCCAATCAGGCGATTCAGCCCGAAACTGAGCGCCAGGCCCGCTATAAGCCCCGATCCGACGCTCACGCCAGCCGAAGCCAGGACGATCCAGAGCACGTCTTTCTTCTGCGCGCCGAGCGCCATGCGGATGCCAAACTCATTCGTCCGCTGCACGACCGAATAGGACACGACACTGTAAAGGCCCACAGCGGCGAGCACCAGCGCGAGCGCGGAAAACGCTCCAAAGAGGATCGAAACCAGCCGCCCCCTCGCGACCTCCGTCTGGTGGCTGATCCATGTCTCCAGGTTGTCTACGTGGCCATATGCCTGCTGATCGGGATTGACCGCGGCGATCTGCTGCCGGACGCTGTGCAGAATGGACAGCGGGTCCGCACGGCCCCGCACCAGAATCTGCGTGTGCATCCACATATAAAGCGAATACGGCAGGAAAATCGCAGGCGTCACCGGTTTATCGAGGCCGTCGTTTAACGAATCGCCGACGACTCCGATGATCTGCAGCCAGCCGTCGCTTCCTGGAGCAGCCAGCGTGTAAGGCGGCTCGTTCTTAAGCGTCGGGATCTTCAGCGAATGTCCCACAATGTCGCCGTTGGGAAAGTAGTGCTTCACAAGTGCTTCGTTCACTATCGCCAGCGGTGCGCTATGAGCGACCTCCGTGGCATCCCAAACCCGTCCGCGCAGCAGCGGAATCTGCAAGGTGGTGAAGTAGCCGGGATCGATAAATTCGAGCGCTGCCTTTTGTTCTTCTCCCCCGGCCTTGCCAAGCAATTCGAACGGCTGGTTCCAACCGCTGTCCGGGGGCGTTGCATTGGTCGAAAGTCCGGTAGAGAGAACGTCGGGCAATGTCGAAACTCTCTGCCGCAATTGCTCAAAGTAGTTCACACGCTCGGTCAGTGTCTTATAGGTGTTGTCGTGTACCGGAATCCCGACGGACATAACGTTATGGGGGTCGTAGCCAAGCGGAATCCGCATCAAGCGCACAAATCCCTCGATGGCCGTGCCTGCGGCCGACATCAGCAGTAAGGTCAGCGCGATCTGCCCCGCAATCAGGACAGTGTGCCACTGCTTGCCGCGTACCGTTCCAGCCACCTTGCGAGAACTCGACTGCATCACCTGGTTGATCTGCGGCCGCGCGAGCTGCAGGGCAGGGAACAGGCCGAAGACGATTCCGGTGAGCAGGGCAAGACCGACACTGAAGAACAGAACCGGAAGGTTCACGTGAAAATCGGCTTCATGCGGAAATGAGTATTCCGGCAGGCGGGCTACGATCCAGTCGGTGATGCGATAGGCCAGAAAAACACCGAACGCGGCGCCGCTCAGAGCCAGCATTAGCGATTCGGTCAGAAGCTGTCGAACGATGCGAAATCCGCTTGCTCCCACCGCCGAGCGCACTGCGAACTCGTGCTGCCGCGCCGTTCCGCGCGCCAGCAGCAGAATCGACACGTTCCCGCACCCGATCGCCAGCAACAACCCAACAGCTCCAAACAGGAGGCCCAGAGTTCCGCCGAGCTGCTCGTGATAGCGATAGCTGATGTTCCGAAGTTCGAGCTTGTACTGTTTTGGAAAATGATTCGGCGTCTCTTTAGCGAACTGCTGGACGAGCGGCTCCAGTTCCGCCGCTGCGGCCGCCGGTGAAACGCCGCGCCTGATCTTGACCATCACCCCATAGGTAACGGTCGGTGCGGTCGAGAGTTTTAGCGGACGATAAACGTCGCCATCCCCCCAGGTGAAACGTGGAGGGAGGACGCCGAGGATCGTATATGTCTTATGAACGAGCTGAATGGTCTTTCCCACGACTGTAGGATAGCCGTTGTAGTGCCGCAGCCAGAACTTGTTACTCAGGACGATGACCGGCTGTGGCTCCTGTCCATCGGGAGCGTCGGAAGGCGCGAAATTTCGTCCAAGCATGGCCGGGAGGCCGAGGAATTGAAGGCCGTCGCCCGTCAGGTCGATGCTCTGCACATCTTCCGGAACGTCGCCGCCGGTAACCGTCAGGCTCCAGTCGTTTATGCCCATTACGCCTTCAACTGAGCGAGCCTGGCTTAGCTGCCGTATCTGCGGACCGGTTAGGCCGCTCCAGCTATCGCCGTTTCCGGCCCTGTCCAAAAACCAAAGCTGGCAGATCCGATCCGCCCCGTCGTATGGCCATGGATTCATCAACACCGCATAGATAATGCTGAAGACCGAAACCGTTGCGCCGATGCCGAGCGCGAGTGACAAGACAGCCGTGAGCGCGAAGCCCGGATGACTGCGCAGCTGGCGAAACGCGTAGCGAATGTCCTGCATAAAGCTCGACATGGGCGCCTCTGAAGCGCGAATTTAGCCTATGAAAATGGTCAGCAAATATGAAACCAAGTACCAGACCGGACCTAAGTCGCAGATATAAAAGAAAAAAGTACTCCTTTCTGCGCCCATCACAACGCCGAGGACTTGTCCACTTCCGCACAGAGCTATTCGACGATGGACACGAGCAAAGCCCGGGCATTCACACGGAACTCGTGTACACTATACTCGTGAAGAACATTACCCTCAGCGCTGACGAGCATCTCATCGAGCTGGCCCGAAACAAGGCTAGGGAACAGCACACCACACTGAATGCCGCATTTCGCGAGTGGCTCGTCCTGTACACCGCCCAACAGGACCGCGTGAAACGATATAAGGACCTCATGCAGCAGCTTCGCTATGTGAGAGCTGGTCGGCGCTTCACGCGAGACGAAATGAATGAGCGATAGATTCTTTCTCGACACCAATATCTTCGTCTATTCCTTCGAGCCTGCGGACCAAAAGAAGCACCGGATCTCCATTGACCTTGTCACCAGCGGCATACAGTCTGGTCGCGGAGTCATCAGCTACCAGATAATTCAGGAGTTCTTCAATTTGGCGCTGCGACGGTTCGCCTCGCCGATGGATACAACACAGGCTGAGCGATATTTAAATGAAGTCCTTCAACCCTTGCTGGCTGTTCACTCCTCACAAGCGCTCTATGCCGAGGCTCTGCATCTGCGCGGCGGCTATCAACTCGCCTGGTATGACTCCCTGATTGTTGCAGCGGCCATACAAGCTAATTGCGACGTTCTTTATAGCGAAGACCTGCAGCATGGACAACGATTTGGGAACACGCAGGTAACGAATCCCTTCATGTAGTTGAGACTTACCGCTCCGCCACCTGGTCCAGCATCTCGAAAAATTCCGGAAACGAAATCGCCGCGGACTCCGCCCCGAGGATCACAGTTTGTCCACGCGCTCTGAGCGCCGCTACCGAGAATGCCATCGCGATCCGGTGATCTCCGCCCGAGTCGATCTCTGCTGCGTGCAGTGGCTGGCCGCCGGGCACATCGAGGCCGTCTTCGAACTCCTCAACCTCGGCTCCCATCGCCCTTAGATTTCGCGCCACCAGCGCAATGCGGTCCGACTCCTTCACGCGCAGCTCTTTCGCGTCGCGAATGCGGATGCCGTGCTTCGTATAGGGACCGATCGCTGCCAGCACCGGCAGCTCATCGATCAGCTGCGCCGCCAATGCGCCGGAGATCGTTGTACCCGTCATGCCGTCGCGCGGAGCATTCACCTGCACCGTGCCCACCAGTTCTCCATGCTTCTCCTCGAGATTCAGCACGCCGACCTGCGCTCCTAAAGCGGTAAGCACGTCGAGCAGCGTGGCGCGCGTGGGATTCAGCCCGAGCCCGTCAAAAACAAGATTCGACTCCGGAAACAGCGCCGCTGCGCAAAAAAAGAACGCCGCCGAGGACATGTCGCCCGGCACCGTAGCCTCGATTCCGTTGAGCTGCTGTCCGCCCGCAATCGACACCGAATCGATCGTCCGCTCAACCACCGCGCCGAATGCCCTCAGGGCCAGTTCGCTGTGATCTCTCGTCCGCACCGCCTCCCGCACCGTTGTGGTTCCCGAGGCCTGCAGCCCGGCGAAGAGTACGGCGCTCTTCACCTGCGCGCTCGGAACCGGTGTCGTGTAGTCGATTCCTTTAAGATGGCTGCCGCGAATCGTCATCGGCGCGTGACCTTCGGTCAGATGGATATCCGCGCCCATCTGCGCCAGCGGCTTGCGAACGCGCTCCATCGGACGCCGGCTCAGTGAGACATCGCCGACCAGCGTGTACGCCGAGCGCTGCGGCGCGAGCAGTCCGGCGAGCATGCGCATCGTCGATCCCGAGTTGCCGCAATCGAGCGGAGCTTCGGCATGGCGAAAATGCCCATCGGTACCGGTAATCTCGATTGTCCCATCCGCATCGCGGGAGATCTTCGCCCCGAGATCAGCCACGCAGGCCAGGCTGCTCGCGGAGTCCGCTCCTGAGGAAAAGTTCGTCAGCCGCGTGACGCCGTGTGCCAGGCCGCCGAGCAATGCGTAACGGTGCGAGATACTTTTATCGCCGGGCAGCCGCAGACTGCCGAGAATATTCCGCGCCGGCTCAATGATGCGTTCGGTTGTAGCCTCGGTCAAAAACGAAACTCCTTAAAAAGATCAGGCAGAAACAGGCATTCAAAACAAATAGCTGGAAGGATTGTTCTTCTATCCTAAAGCACCTTCAGCACCACGACCGTCTCATCGTCGAAGTGCTCGCGCTCCCCTTGAAACTTCCCGACTTCGGTAAGAATCGCATCCGCAATCTTCGCTGCGGGCTTCTGAAAATTCTTCTTCACGACTGCCTTCAACCGGTCGTCGCCGAACATCTCTTCTTCCATGTTCTGCGCGTCAGTGATGCCGTCGCTGAAGAAGATCAGCGAATCGCCCGGCTGGGTCGACAGACTGAACTCCTCATACTTCACGTTCGGAAACATGCCCAGCGGGAAGCCCTCGGCGTGCACGAAATCTACATCGCCGTTGCGGCAGAAGAGTGGCTGGCTCGCGCCCGCGTTGGCGATCTGCACCGTGCGATTCTCATCGTTCCACAGCGCGTAGAGCATTACCACGTACTGCGCGTCGAGCTTTCGCTCCTGCAGCGAATCGTTCAGCATCTCCAGCATCGCTGACGGAGAAGGCTGCTGGCTCGCCTCTGATCGCATGATTCCGCTGACCAGCGCTGCATACAGCGCCGCTGCTGTCGCCTTGCCGCTCACATCGCCCAGTACGATTGCGCTGCGGTTCGGGTCGTACGGCACAAAGTCGTAGAGGTCGCCGCCGATGCTGCGCGCCGGAACGAAGCGCGTGGCGAACTCGGCATTCTTGAACTTCGGTTTCATGGGAGGAAGCAGCCGCAGCTGCACCTCGCGCGCCATCGCCAGATCTTTTTCCAGGCGCTGTTCCTGCTGCGCCACACGCTGGTAGAGCCGTGCATTCTCGATGGAGATCGCGATCTGTCCCGAGAGCGTCGTCATGGCGCGCTCGTGATCTTCGTTGAAGTAGTGTGTGCGCGTGTGCTCGATGTCCAGCACGCCGATCACCTTGCCCTTGTAAATCAGGGGCACCGCCATCTCCGAGCGCGCCTCGGGATTGAACATGTGATAGCGCGGGTCCTTGCGCACATCGGGCACGTGGACGAGGCGGCGCTCGTCGATCGCCAGGCCCACGACTCCGCGATGCAGCGGGATCTTCTCGCCCGGATCGAATCGCCGCCCGAAGCGCACGGCATAACTGTTCTCCAGCACCTGCTCGCTTTCGTTGAGCAGCCAGACTGAGAACATCTGGAAGTCGATGATCCTGCGCAGCAGTTGTCCGACGCGTTCGAGCAGCGCGTCCACGTCGAGAATCGAAGTCAGCTCCCGGCTTATCTCGTTCAGCACCTCGAGCGTCTGCGCCTGCCGCGATACCCGCGTGTAAAGCCTCGCGTTCTCGATCGCCTGTCCGATGCGCGATGCCGTCAGCTGCAGCAGCCGCATGTGGTGCGGAGAAAAGTAGCCTACCTGCTCAGCCTGAATATCGATCACCCCGATCAGGCGATTCTTTACGATCAGGGGTACCGCCAGCTCGGAGCGCACCGCGGGATTCGCGCTGATATAGTTCTCCACCTCGCGCACATCGTTGACCAGCATCGCCTGCCGGTCCTGCGCCACTTGCCCGACAATGCCGTGGCCCATCTTGATGCGCATCCGCTCGGCCTCAGGCGTGTGGCCGATCTGGAACCGCATTCTCAACTCACGCGTGCGGTCGTTTACCAGAAGGATGGCGAAGATGCGGTAATCGATCACCGCTCGCACCAGGTCTGCCGTGCGTTTAAGCAGCGTTTGCAGGTCGAGCGTCGTATTCAGCGCATCGGCCAGCCGCAGGAGAAACTCCGAAGACAACGGTTCTACATGAATCTGGGCAGGCGCTGGAGCAGTCGTGCTGGGGCGGTAATCGCCCTCGAATCCCTCTTGCGCTGTGCCTGTCTTCGTCGTTTCCTCGCTCACATCACTCCCATGGGGCCCTGGGTTGCCGCGTGCGTGCCAGTTCTCTCCGCCCAGGCCTGCGGTAAAAGCAAGGCATTGCGGACGAGCCATGATAGCGCGTTCGGCCCTCCGCGCGGACCGGCCCCGGCCGCTAAGTTAGAAGGGGTGTTTTGTCCCGGATACGCCGCTGCTACGAGGGCGAAATCGCTTGCACGATTGCCACGCCGGCGCTCGCTCCGATGCGGTTCGCTCCGGCTTCAAGCATGGCGCGTGCATCGTCGAGGGTGCGTATCCCGCCCGACGCCTTCACGCCGCACCGCCCTCCTGCTACGCCGCGCAGCAGGGCCACATCCGCCACCGTTGCGCCCGCCGAAGAAAAACCCGTGCTGGTCTTCAGAAAATCCGCCCCGGCCTGGCAAGCCAGTTCCGATGCGCGCAGTTTCTCCTCAACGTTCAGCAGTGACGTCTCAAGAATCACTTTCAGCAATGCCCCCGCATCATGAACAATCTCCGCCACGCCGCGGATATCGCTCATCACGCGTCCGTTTTCTCCCGATTTCAGCAGGCCGACATTCAGAACCATATCCAGTTCGCGTGCTCCCAGCCGCAGCAGCGCTGCAGCCTCCTCGCGCTTGGTCGTCGTCAGATTAGCCCCCAGCGGGAAACCCACCACCACGCCGACCGGGACACCCGTGCCTGCAAGCGCCGAGTACGCGGTCGCAACCCAGATGGGATTCACCATGGCGCACGCAAAGCGATGTTCGGCCGCTTCTGCGCAGAGCTTTAATACCTGCTCGCGGTTGGCTTCCGCTTTGAGCAGTGTGTGGTCGATCGCGGCCGCCAGCGCCTCGCGGCTGGCGAGAGCCTGTTTCGCAAACGCGGCAGTATCGAACGGGTTTTCGCTTTCGTCTATCTCTTGAAGGGCGGTGGTTGTCATTGCATTCGACTCCTTTCGCCAAGAGCGTCCTAATGGAGCTCGGGGTAATCTGGCGGCATGAGCCGGATATCCGGCACATTGCGGAACCGCTCCGCGTAATCCATGCCGTACCCGACCACGAAATGGTTGGGAATCTTGAATCCCACGTAGTCCGCCTCGATCTTTTCGAGGCGGCGAGAAGGCTTGTCCAGCAGGGCGGCAATCCGCAGCGTCCGCGGCTTGTGCTGCTCGAGCAGGCTGCGCAGGAAGCAGAGTGTCAGGCCCGTATCGAGAATGTCCTCTACGATGATGATGTTCTTGCCTTCGATTGGTTGGTCGAGGTCTTTGATCATCTTTACCGCGCCGCTGGTTCGCTGTCCCTTGCCGTAGCTCGAGACCGCGACAAAATCGAAAGTACAGTCGATCGTGATCCGGCGCGACAGGTCTGCCAGAAAAATTGCAGCCCCTTTCAGCACACCCACCAGCACCACGCTTTGTCCTTCGTAGTCCTGGTCGATCTGCTTGCCGATCTCTGCGGTGCGCCGCTCGATCTCCTGCTCGGAGAACAAGACGGGGAAATCCTTGTGAATGTTTGCGTGACTCACAATGCCTAGGATATCTCCAATATCCCTTGTGGACGATATACTTGAAGAAGCAGCTTCTCCATGTATCCGTATATTCACATAGGTCATTTCGCGATCGGCACCTTCGGCATTATGCTCTGGCTGGCTGCTGTCTGCGCCGGGTTGGTGCTTCACTTCAATTTCCGTCGCTGGAAGATCGATGCCGACGCCATCGGGATCGTTGCCATCTCCACCGTCGCCGGAGTCATCGGCGCGAAGCTCTGGCATGTCCTCGAAGACCCGCACGCGCTCATCCAGCACCCGGCGGCCGTGCTCTTCGACCGCGCCGGCTTCGCTTGGTTCGGAGGCCTCGTCGCTGGCATCCTGGCCCTCCTGTGGCAGGGCCGCACCTACGGCATCGGCCGTCTTGCCATGCTCGACCTTGCCACTCCCGCCGCCGCCATCGGCTACGGACTCGGTCGTCTCGGCTGCCTCACCTCCGGCGATGGAGATTATGGCATACCCACAAAGCTCCCCTGGGGCATGAGCTTTCCCGACGGACTTGTGCCCACCCCGCCCGGAGTGCGCGTCCATCCTACGCCTGTCTATGAGCTGATTGTTGCTCTCCTTATTGCATGGATCCTCTGGCGTCGCGGCGCTCCCAATCGTCCGCGCCCCATCGGCGAGCTTACCGGCTTCTACCTTATCCTCAGCGGAGTCGCCCGCTTCCTGGTCGAATTCATCCGCATCAACCCCAAGATCTACTGGGGCATGAGCAACGCGCAGGTGGCCAGCATCGGATCGGTCATCGCCGGTCTCGCCCTCATGGTCTGGGCGCGCCGGAGAGCCGCGTCCAAAGCCAACTCGGTTCCGGCAGTCGCAGTCACCGCGGACTCGCGCTAGAAGCCGGTTTCGCAAATTCCCGATAAGCGCACAGGGTTCTGAAAGTTCGAGTCCGGAGGACGAAACAAGGTAGCCCGGCACGGGGAGTCTTGCCTCACAGCGTCTTCAGATACGCCTTCGCCCGCTCCAGCTCTGGAAACAGCTTCTCCTCGGCCTGAAACTCCCGCGAATGCACGCAGCGTCGTCCATTCTTTGCCTTTACCGGATGCTTCAGGTGCAGCATCTCGTGGTACATCAGATATTCAATCGCATAGCGCGGCGTGTTCTTCCGATCGAACACCCGGCTCACCATGATGGTGTTGTGCGCCGCATCGTAATGACCCAGTAGCCGCTTCGCATTGTGCCCGCTCCACGTCAGCAATGGACGCCCCATCAGTCCATAAAAGAAGCGCAGATTCAGCGCCTCGAACACCTCATCCAGATCGTAGTGCTCGCCTTTTGCCGTCGAGATCCGCTTGCGCCCCCGCGCCTGCCGGATGCGCTCGCTCTGCCGCACCACCGCCTCACTCGAAGTGAACCGCCGGTAGCGGTTTGCTCGCGCCGCATCAATCGGCTTGCGATACAGCTTCGCGATCAGGATATGCGCGATCGCCCGCAGCACCGCCTCTGGCGCGCCTTCGAGCAGATCCGACAGATTCACCTTGATCCGCCCCTCGCGCAGCCGGATCGTCGTATTCAGGCTCGTGAAATGGTAGAACCGTACTTCAAAAGGGGGCATCGGAGCCCGCGGCCGCAAAAGGCGATACTCCTCCTCAAACCAGCCGACTATTTCAGAATTCCCAGGAGTCACTGGTTCGAGCGTAACGCATTTCCTCAGGTTGAAACAGGTCGGCCTGGGAAGGCCGTTTATGGAGTGACGACCAGTACAGCCTGTTCCGCATCCTTGAGGAATTCCGCAACGCGGATTGCCTGATTCCGGAGCAGTTGTTCGGCGGTCGCGGTCGGATAATCGCATCCGCGAAGCCATATCACCTTCGGTGGAGGTCCCAGGGTAATCGCTAACTCATAGAAATCAGCATCAGCGGTGACGATCGTAAATTGATTTGCTTTAGCGTGTTCCCACACCGCGCGATCAGACGCTTGGAGTAGACCTTCATGTACTACATGTGTCGAGGCGGGAAATAGATCGGCGATGCGGGCGACGAGCCGTCGTGAGAGATTCTCATCGAAGAGAAGCCTCACAGCGCGACACGCCGACCCACCCGTGCGGCGTACTCAAAGACCGCATGCAGGTCTGCCGGCTCAAGTTCGGGATAATCAGCAAGTATCTGCTCCTCGCTCATCCCTGAGCCAAGCCAACCAAGCACGTCCCAGACTGTTATTCGCAAGCCGCGAATGCACGGCTGTCCGCTCCGCTTACCCGGCTCGATTGTGATCCTGTCCTCGTTCATCGCAGACTACCTGGAAGAAATGATATCGCCCTTCCTGAGCCCTGAGCCCTGAGCCCTAGCTCGGGCCGACCCCGTTCTTGCCGGCCTCGTCCTTGTGCTCGGCGAAATACTTCAGCTGGGCCTCGTACAGCTTCTTTGCCTGGTCGCTTGTGCTTTCCGCCGCGTCCAGAGCTGTCTTGCGCGAAAAGTCATAAGAGGCATCGGGAGCCGCAGTCTTCAATATCGCGGGCCATTTCTCGGTTGCCGGAACCAGGTCCTTCAGCGCCTTCCGGATATCGGCGTGCGCCTCATCGAACGTATCCAGATTGTCCTGCAGCTCATCGGAAAGCCGCGTGAACTCCTCATACCGCGCCCGCAGCTCCGCCTTCCGGTCCTCGGCCTTTGGATTTGCCCCCAGGTCCTTGATCGCATCGATCCGCTGCTGGATAAATTTCTGGTAGAGCTTGATTCGAGCCACCGGCTGGTCGCGTGCATCCGCGATCTGATCGGACTCCGCGTCCGTCAGCGGGTCTCTGTCTTTGTTATTTTGCTGCGCTCCGTCTGTGGTTAGCCCGCGCGGAGAAGAATCCGCGACAACCGGCCAGCCCGGCTCGGCGAGTACGATCGGGCAGGGAAGAAGCATAGCCGCGATCAAACCCGCCGCAACTCGCGCCCTCATCGCGATATCTGGCATAGCTCGACGCCTCCAGCACTCGTGTGATGCAATATCCAGCGGAAATGGACAGCTGGTCCTCTGTTAAAAGAACAGCTTGCTCTATACTCTACATCTGTCCGGATCCGGACAGATCACTTCGCCGCCGGACATGTCCATTTCCCGTATCTCCTGGTAACCGGTAAGTATTTCTCTTGCCGATACAGCAACATATCCCGTCGCCGCACTTGGCCCGATGCGTGCTCCGCAATTCACCGAGAGCTCTTCTATGGCCAACAGCAACCTGCGCCTTCCGCTTCCGGGTCTAAGCGACCTCCGATTCAGCATTCGCCGCCTCCGTAAGTCGCCCGGATTCGCCGTCACTGCTGTTTTGACGCTGGCGCTCGGAATTGGTGGCGTTACCTCAGTCTTCAGCGTGGTGAACACCGTTCTGCTGAAGCCGTTCGCTTTTCACGATCCGGATAGGCTCGTCGTCATCCGCGAGGGCAGTCTGTCGAATCAGTTGCCTGACAACTACCGCCACTATCTGCGCCTGAAAAGGGAGTCGAAGACGCTGGCCGACGCCGCTATTTTTCAGAACCACGGCGTCAGCGTCTCACCAAGCGGAGATCATCCGCATATTGTGGGGGCAATTGCTGGCTCGCCCAATATACTGCGCGTCCTCGGAGTGCAGCCAATTATGGGCCGCGACTTCCTCGCTCAGGATGCGGTGAAGGGCGCAAACAACGTGGTGATTCTGACCTGGAACGGCTGGCAGACTCTCTTTAACGGCGATCCGAATGTGATCGGCCAGACGCTGCGCAACGGGGGAGAGCCCAACACAGTCATCGGCGTGCTGCCCCGCGGCGTGAAGTTTCCCGACATAGCATGGGCATCCAACATCCCTTCCCAGTCAGCCTCCGGAGCCCCGCCGGAAATTCTTGTTTTCCAACCTCTCGTTCCCAGTGACTGGGACCTCCGGGAAGACAAAGAAGACTATAACTACAAAGTCATTGCGCGGCTGAAGCTCGGTGTCACTCCGGCCCAGGCTCAGGCCGAGCTCGAAGGCCTGCAAAAGGCATACACGCGCTCCGCGCATCTGGCGGTTCCCCTCGGCATTGCCGTTACTCCCTTCGCAAAGGACGTCACTTCGAACATCGGTCCAGCACTTTGGCTGCTCTTCGCCGCCGTTGGAGCAGTTCTGCTGATCGCCTGTGTCAATCTCGCCAATCTACAACTTTCTCGCTCCGTCGCTGCCGAGCGCGAAACTGCGGTTCGAGCGGCGCTCGGCGCAAACAAGATGCAGCTTCTAATCTCGCGGCTCACAGAAAGCCTTGTTCTGGCCGCAACTGGCGGCATCGCTGGTATAGCGCTGGCTTTTGCTGGAGTGAGGCTGCTGATAGCGGTCGCGCCCGCTAATGTTCCCCGCCTGAACGAAGTAACCGTTAACCTGCCCGTGCTGCTCTTTGCCGTGGGCCTCTCTCTCCTGACCGCTCTGCTCTCCGGGATACTTCCCGCTTTGCGTTCGCTTGAGATAGATCCGCAGACAGCCTTGCAGGCCAATTCTGGACGAGTCGCCAACACGCGCCAGGGAAACTCAACCCGCAACCTGCTCGTTGCCACCGAGGTCGCCTGCACGGTCGTGCTGCTCATCATCACCGCTCTCGTTCTGCGCAGTTTTTCCCAGGTACTCCGGCAGGATCGCGGCTTCGATTCCAGCCACGTGACGCTCACGCAGGTGAACCTTTATGCGGCGAAATATGATGATTCACGGCCAGATGTAGATGCCGTGAAGCTCGCCTTCGTCGATCGTGCCCTCTCCGCGCTGCGTCAACTCCCTGGCGTCCGGTCCGCAGCCGTCACCAGCGCAATGCCACTTGCTGGCGAAACCTGGATCGACGATCTCGTCCGTCCCGACCATCCTGTGCCCGAAGCTGAACAGCCCCCAATCAACGTGCGCTTCGTCAGCCCCGAATTTATCCAAACGATCGGCATGCAGCTTCTCAGCGGGCGCAATTTCACTGAAGCAGACCGCAAAAATTCTCATGTCGTCCTGCTCTCTGAGCGTGCCATGCATGACGGCTTCCCCGGCGAAAATCCGATCGGCCACAAAATCTCTAACGTCGTTCCGGTTCCGGACGATAAGCCGGGAAACGCTGACGTAACCGTAATCGGCGTAGTGGCCAATGCGCGCATCAATGGACTCAAGGACACGGCCGCGGTCGTTTACATCCCATATTTTGCCTACGTTCCATGGTCGCTCTCGTTCGTTGTCCGCAGCTCGCAGCCCAGTTCTGCCCTCATCCCCGAAATGCGCCGCGTGATCTGGAACATCGATCCGCAGGTTGCCATCCCTGTCGTTAAATCTCTCGACGATCAGGTCAGTGACTCCGTTGCAGCGGACCGCTTCCAGACCCTCCTGCTTTCCAGCTTTGGCGCAGCCGCCCTGTTGCTCGCTCTACTCGGCGTCTACGGAGTCCTGGCCTATTCCGTCTCGCTCCGTCGGCAGGAGTTCGGCATTCGCATCGCCCTCGGATCGAACAAATCGCGCCTCACCGCCCTCGTGCTCAAGCAGGCTGCGTGGCCCGTGCTCGCTGGCGCCGCCGTTGGACTCGTTCTCGCCTTCGCCGCCGGACGCTGGGTCAGCAGTCTGCTCTACCAGACCAGGCCAGCCGACCCTCTGGCGATCGCCGCCAGCCTTGTCCTCATCGTTGCGGCCGCCGCCATTGCCGCCATTCTGCCCGCGCGCCGCGCAGCCCAGGTCGATCCCATCGAGGTGCTGCGCAACGAGTAAACTCCAGCCGGTTCTGTCTCCCCTCGGCGTAACTTCAGGATCGCCGGTAATCCGTCCAGGATTACTTCGGCTACGCCGACGGGGTGTGCTACTAGGCAGGGATGAGGTCGCCGGCGATAATGTCATCCACGACGGGCTCCAGAGACTCATGTGTCTCAGGATCAGGCAGCGTTTTCTTCACGAGCATCACCACGAACGCCGCAAGGAGAAAGCCTGCAGGAACGTCGACGATGTAATGCCACGCCAGACCGACCGCTGTTACCGCAAACCACAAAAGCAGGGGAAAGAAGACGAGACTGAGCCCTCGGGAAAGACGCCGCAACATCCAAACGAGAAAAGCTGCGTGTGCAACATGCAGGCTGGGCATGGCGGCGGGCGCCGCGAGAAAGTAGCCAGCAGGGATATGCCTTGTCAGCACGAGCAGATGGAACTTCTGCCACATGTAGTCCTGAATCAGCGAGGCGTTGCTGTCCGCTCCATGCCGATAGATAAACGGACCGACCGCAGGAGCAATCCAGTAGCCTACGCCCCCCAGCGCGAGAATCCATCCGACTCCTAGAATGACCTGACGTTGCCCGGTGGGCGTGTCGCGCAATGTGTGGAGTCCAAAGCAAACGAAGAAAAACAGGATAAACCAGAGATGGTAAGCGCCCGACACATCAAGGCCCGCGCGGTCCATCGACGCGACAAAGTTGCCGCATAGTTCCACGATCGGGCTGAAAATGCGGTCCACGGACTCATAGAGGGCGCCGAAGCGGTGCGGATTGACGAACGGCATCCAGACCTTGCATTGAAAATGGCAGTAAGCGACAACGAACAGCGTCGGGATGCTCAGTCCTAGGACGATGACGCTATCTCTACGGCGGGATTGCGAGCGGATCAGGATTGCCAGATGTACCACAATCGCAAAGGCCAGCGGGAAAATGTAGTGGAAGACGACTGCCTTCACGAAACCCGGATCTGGAGGACTCGTTGGCAGATGCAGGCTGCGGCCAATCAATACTGCCGTCAGCGAAAAGCACAAGAGAGCAAGCTCAGGGTAGCGCCTCAGGTTTTTCCAGCGCAAAAACTCCCGCAGTTTGTGGAACGGCAAGGACTTTATAGCCGTCATGGCAATTAATTGTCTCGGATCAACGATGCTTACTCTATTACCCGATTGTGTGATTACCAAGCCTTCGGAAAAAGACAGTTGCGTAAGAGCATGGCTTTCAGCCATGCCGTAAGGTTCTCCGATATGAGGGGCTTTAGCCCCAGAGGCATGTTCTCGTGCACGATGCGCATTCGGCGTCGTTTCCGGTTTGCCGGTGATTCGCCCTTTGCTGCATGCCCAGCGTATTCTAGTGCTTCATGAAAATCCTGATTCCTGTTGCAGTGGGATTATTGGCAGCACCGCACACGCAAGAGGTTCCCAGCACTACTGCAACTCCCACGCATTTTAGATGGAGCGAGACGCAAGCCCACGAACTCGACTATGGCCGCACGATCAGAGAGTCCCCTGACTTGTCCCTTGTGGACAAGGCCGCGCTGACGAACGCCATAGTGCTGCAATTGAAGAAAGATGACGACTCGATAGAGGACCTGACGGAAAAGCAAGTGCGCGAACTTGCTGAAGAGACGCGGGTTGAGCTGGTTGATCTAAACGGTGATGGCAATCCTGAGATCATTGCTCAAGCAAATGGCCTCGGGCCGTGCGGTGGCACTGGCAACTGCATCTTTTGGATATTCGAACGAACCGCTGATGGTCTGAAGGTCCTTCTCGACACGGATGACCGTAGTCGGGTCACTTTCGAGAAGATACTGATTCGGCCATGGTCAACCAACGGTTATAGGGACATCGTTCTGGGTTCCCACTCGAATGCCACTAGCCGAAATCTCGTTTGGTTTCAATTCATGCGCGGGGCGTATCGCATACATGCTTGCTACTACTCGACATGGATCGGAGACGATGGGCAGCCGCTAAACAAGCCTGCGATCTGGCAAGAACAGTGCTCGAAATCCCTCGGTCCATTGCGCTAACTAAGCCCCGAAATAGTATTGCGGTAGTGTTGTCGCCAATCGGGAAGTTTCGCTCTGTTTAGTTCCGAAAAGCCGGCAATACGTCCATTATTGAATTCGGTGGAACGTTCTATTCCAGCGAGTCTCATCAAAGAAGTGAACGAACTCATGAAGGGTGGATTCTGCTTGCTCTTCCAGCGGGACCTCTTCTATACCGGACTCGGGTCTCACAATGGACCAGTAGACAAAAAGGGGACGCCCTAAGATGTTTTGCCGCGGCACAAAACCCCAGTATCGGCTGTCCATACTGTTTGTACGGTTGTCGCCCATCACGAAATAATGGCCGGGAGGTACGACCACATCCCCGCTCTGAATGTACGTACTCAGTAGTACCGACCATTCCGCCGTAACACCAGGCTCGGCAGAAGGACCCACTGAGGGGAAATCGTCCACGTAAGGGTCATAGTTCGCGGGCGTAGGTTTGGCTGCCTGAGGCTCGTCCTGGGCGACGCCGTTGAGATAAACGATGCCGTTCCTTAGATGAATGTGGTCGCCAGGAATTCCGATAACGCGCTTGACGAGAAATATGTGTTCACCCTTGGGATCCTCGGTTGGCTTGTAGAAGACGACAATATCCCCACGGTGCACTTCGCGGTAGTGCACGAAGGGAGCCCACTTCGCCGCCGGCGCTAGTGTCTCGCGTTCTACCACTACATGATCGCCAACAAGAAGGGTGCTTGCCATCGAGGACGATGGAATCAGCATGTTTTGAAACACAAAGGTAAGCACAAAGAGTCCCACCGCCAGGACACTGCAGGTGGATGCGAATCCTTCAAGCGATGTCTCGCGAGACTCTTTGCCGCCTGAGACGCGTTTGCTACGCATTGCGTGCTTTCCTCCTTTGGCTAGGCTGCGTCGATTCGTCCAATCGTGCGCAAAGTTTAGCACCCAGCGTCGAAGTCCTCAGTGGCAGTGATGTGGCAGCGCTTGAGCTAAGAGCGAATCTATCCGTGGCATGCTTCGATGCTGTTCCGGATGGTTTGTCGCCAATACGGACATTTCGACCGGCTCGTAACTTACGGAATGCCGGGCATACGCCTGGAAAGCAGGTCAATGACTACAGGCGATTTAGCGCAAACTGGGAAAGCAACTTCGCCTGATCGCCGACCCCATCCGCCATTCACTTCCACTGCAGCGAGTACACCTGCTCGGCTCCGGCATGACTCATGATCGCCGGTTGTCCGTCCGCCGTAACGCTCACGAACGCTTGGTTAGATATGGTCGTATCAGGAACGTCCGAAACACGCTTCCGAACGCCATCCGGTACGGACAGCCGGTACATACCTGCATGGGTTTGGGTCTGCGAGAAGTAAATGGCACGACTGTCTGGAGACCACGCATAGAAGCCCTCCGGATCGTCGAACTGCATCAGTGTCCGCCACTGTTTCGTCTGCGCGGTGTAGATCACCATCCGCAGTGGCTCTCGCGCCATGGCCACCAGATACCTGCCGTCCGGCGACCATAAGGGGATATAGAACTTCTCCCCACCCGCCATCGGCGTCACCTTCCGGGTCTCCAGATCCACCACATACAGCCCATCCGGCTGACTGAACCCGTCGTACCGGTTAAAGATGATTGACTTTCCATCAGGCGACCAGCTTGGGATCACCTCGTTGTCGCCTTCCGTCATCAGCTTCTCTGGAGCACCGCCGTCGGCTGAGACGCGGTAGATCTTGCGCCAGTCGGAATAGGCAATCCATTTCCCATCCGGGGACCACTGTTCCATATAGGCCGGCGCGTCTGTCAGCTGTACTGCCTCGCTGCCATCCACGCGGCTCTTCCACAAATGGCCGCTCGGATATTCCGAGTACGCCATCCATTGCCGGTCCGGAGAAACCGCAAACTGCAAAGCTGGCAGCCCCCCGAGAAACGGCACTAGCTTCCCCGCCCGTGGATCGAACACCTGCATCGCTCCCGCTTCCACCCGTCCCAACACATACAGGCTTTTGCTATCTCGCGCAGGCGTCGCATCCGTGATGTTCAGCTGATTCCCCGTCAGGCGTATAGCTCCCGGCTTCTTCCAAAATTCGAACCAGCGCGGTTTCTCCAGCTCGTACACATTCCCGCGCCCTTCGCGGTCAGAATTGAAGAGAAAGCGTCGCCCGTCCGGAGTCCATTGACCCTGAGTTTCCTCGGCATCCGTCGGCCAATCCAGTGCCAGTGGATGTGGGTCTTTTCCGTCACTGCCGACCAGCCAAATACGCGGTGTCCGGAAAGCGAGTGTCACTGCGAGCTGCTTCCCATCCGGCGAGACGGCCAGCGTGATCGGAGGCTGGGGCGGCCTCCACAAAGGCCGTGCATCACCGCCATCCTCGTCCATAACCCATACCTGTTTCGATTCGACGAAATAGATCGACTTTCCGTCCGGCGCCCAACGTGCAATGGGACTGGCGTCCTGTCCTGTCCCAATCTTCCTCCACGCTCCCCCAAGACTCGACCCCGTCAGGAACCAACCGCCCCCCGCCTCATTGTTCTTGTCCTGGGCCCACACCAGGACTTTCGACCCGTCTGCGATGACATCTACCAGATACATTCCGCCGGTCAGCCCCGGAATCGGCGCGATCATCCCCCCGCTCACAGACATTGCCGACGGAACGTTGCGGCTCTCGAAATAGAGCCGGGCGCCGTCAGTGAGCAATGGACCGAGCTTCTCCTCGTTGGAAAATGAAATCTGCGTCGATTGGAGGTTTCCAGTCGCTGGCGCCGGACGAATCAACATCAGAATTGTCCCGGCCACCGCCAGCAGGGCGGCGAGAAACGCGATTCGACGAAGCGCTATACGACGAATCGGTCCGGCGCCCACGGTAGCGCCGCGGACCAGCTCAGGATGCGTTCCCGATCCGGTTACGCGTCCCGGTTCCAGGTCCCGCAGCACTCTCCGTAGATCCGTAGCGAGATCCCGCGCGTGCTGGTATCGCAGTTCCGGGTCTTTCTCGAGCGCCCGCGCCACAATTTGTTCGGCCAGCAGAGGCGTCTGAGGGCAAAGCTCCCGCATCGGGCGCACCGTCTCATCGGTGATTGCTCGCAGAATCGCCAGGGTCGTGGGCCGGCGAAATGGCTCGACCCCGGTCAATGATTCGTAGTAGGTCACACCCAGGCTCCACAGGTCGCTTCGCACATCAGCTTTCTGCCCGAGGGCCTGCTCCGGAGGCATGTAAAGCGGCGTGCCCATCACCCGGCCTGTCTCCAACGCTGTTTGCGTGACATCCGCCGGGCCTAGCAGCCTCGCCAGTCCGAAATCGAGAACCTTGGCCTGACCCTTCGGGGTGATCATCACATTGGCCGGTTTCAGGTCGCGGTGGATCACGCCCTGCTCATGCGCCTCTTCAAGGGCTTCGGCCACCTGCAGCGCGATTGTTGTCGCTTCCCTCACCGGCAGAGCTCCGCCGCGAAGCTTCGCCGCCAGCGACTCACCCGCCACCAACTCCATCACGATGCAATCCGCGCCATCCTGCTCGATCACGTCATGGACGGAAGCAATGTGCGCGTGGTTCATTTTTGCGAGAGCCTGGGCCTCACGCCGAAACCGTCCTCGAGCTTCATCACCTCCCACCACTCCGCGCTGCAGCATCTTAATGGCAACTTCGCGGCCGAGCTTTTCGTCCCGCGCCCGGTAGACCACGCCCATTCCGCCTGTGCCCAGTTTGCCTGTGATCAGGTAACGCTCTGCCAGACGCTTGCCCGACGCCAGCACAAGGGTCTGGGACGCCAATCCCGCCGCCGTTTGGTCTTTTGCGAAGGCCGGTTCTGAGAGAAACCCGCAAAGGCGATCATTTTCATCCAGTAGATCTTCTACCATTCGGCGAAGCACGGGTTTGCCCGCGCAGACTCGGTCCAGGAATGCCCCACGCTTATCGCGCGGCTGGTCGAGCGCTTCCCCAAACAACTGCTCCGCGGCTTGCTCCTGCTTGTTCATTGTGCATCCAGCGGCAATCGGCAAAATCGGTGCCTTGGAAAAACTGGGTTCACAGTACCACAGATTTTCCGCCGTCGGGCTCCTCCCCGGTTAACTGCCAGGGCCTGAGAAACCTCGAAACCGCGAGACTCCGGCTTTGTCTGGTCGGATAGGGATGGACAGCTTCCACGCCAGATGAAACGAGCGGAGGTGGCCGTTCGAGAGCTATGTTCCGGAATCCCGGTACCTCCAGAACAGGGCCCAAGCTTCTTCGGTGCCAACCCCGCACAGAATCAGGAAGGGCCTGCGCTTAAGGGCGCGCTAATCCCGTTTCTATGTGAACACGGAAAAACGAGGCCAGCAAAAAAGTAGCCTCCCGCTCGGTAACGATTACCGAAGAGTAATCGCAGCGGAGCCCGAAGGGGGATGTCGTTTCTGCGTTCGCAGCGTACCGTTCTCGTCAATGCAGCAGACCCCTGGGCCCGCGCGATGCTTTTCACGTCCGACCAAGCCTGCGCTCTCACGGGCGGCACGCCCGTCCTTAATAGGGAGGTCGCAGCTGTGACCGCAGAACCCTTGATCCATTTTGATATTGAGGAATCGTTAGGCAAATTCGGATCACGGGTCACCATCGTCAAATGCCACGGTAGGCTGTTGTGCGAAAATGCCAAGGAAATCAAAGAACTGGTCAAGCCGCTCATCCAGGCCCGCCGGCGCCGCATTGTGATCGACTGCAGTGATCTGCAATCCGTGGACAGCTCAGGCTTGGGTGCGTTGGTTAGCCTGAAGGTATCCGCCTTCAATAGGGGCCTGGTTAAGCTCGAACTCGTCAACCTGTCGCCTCGCGTGAGCGAACTGGTGAAGCTAACGAGACTCACTGACTTGTTCGCCAGCTAAGGATCGAGTTCTCCGTCAAAGCCAACGCGAGGGCGGTTTGGTGGGCAAGTTCGACTCAATCCGCACACATCGCAGCGCCACGTTCGGCTGAAACCTTGCCCATGCGCCAACGTTAGCTCTTTGAGGACACCTACGCCCAAGGAGGGGCAAAACCACCAGGGCCGGACGGTCGCCGAATGTTCCGTGTGCCCCTTGACAAGTCCGATCAGTAAGTTCACACTAACGTAAATAATGGCTAACATCGAAAAGGCGTTTGAAGCTCTCGGAGATCCAACCCGTCTGGCCATCTTTCAGCGCATTGCCAGCCGTCCCCACTCCGTTGGAGAGATTGCCGGACACCTTCCGGTCAGCCGGCCGGCTGTCTCCCAGCATCTCAGGGTGCTCAAGATGGCAGGCCTCGTCGCCGACGTCAGGGACGGTACCCGCCGCGTCTATGAGGTCCGGCCCGAGGGCATTGAAGCCCTCCGCAAGTATTTCGATCAGCTATGGGAGCGCAACCTCAAGGCCATTCAGGCTGCGGCAGAAAAAATCTCCAGGGAGAAGGAAAGCAGCGATGACCGAAGCACTGGCAATCGAGCCCGTAAGAAAGTCAATTGAGGTGGAGCTTCCTCCACTTGAGACCTTCCAGCTCTTCACCTCCGACATGGCTGCCTGGTGGCCGGCCACCCACCACATCGGGTCCACGCCCTTCGTCGAGATTGTCGTCGAGCCACGCGTCGGCGGCGGATGGTTCGAGGTAGACCGCGACGGAACCACCTGCCAGTGGGGCAGCGTCCTCGCCTGGGACCCGCCACGCAGGATCATCTTCGCGTGGGGTCTGCAGGGAGACTGGAAGTTTTCGCCCGACCTCAGCAAGTCCAGCGAGGTCGAAGTCCGCTTCACGCCGATGGGAGATTCAGCAACGCTGGTCGAGCTCGAACATCGCCATTTCGAGCGCCACGAAGCCGCGGTCGCGATCGCTCAGGGTGTGGATCAGGGCTGGACACCGGTTCTTGCAGGTTTCAAGGCTCTGACCCAGAAGCATTCGCGCACAAGCCATCCGGAATAGCTTCAGACGGACCTGTAGCGGCCTCTTCGCCGAGGCCGCCGCTCACTTCGTCGTTCGCAGGATCGTGATCGATGTCGCGCCGCTGCCTCCATCTTTCCCGACCGTGACCATCACGCCCTGCTTGTCGTTATCGCTGGACGAGAGGACGGCGCCCCCCGTCGGTGATTGAACAACCGATGGATTTGCGCCGAGCTTGTCTTTGTAGAAATCGACAACCTTTTCGACCGAATCCGTCGTGGTGAACACCGCCGTCACCATCGACTTGGTCCCCGACCTGATATTCACTCCACCTTCGCGCCGCGTCGCTCCCGGATAGATCGGCACCCCAAGGTCTGCCTCGGTGACATTCGCTGCTGAGCCGGTCGTGATGGTTCCGTCCTTCGTCGAAAGAGTTACGCCGTCGCCGCGGCTATTCACATGCACGCCCCGCGACATCCTCCAAAATACAAACGTGGCAAGAATCGAGGAGAGGATCCCGACTCCCACCAGCACGCCCACAACGATCAGGATGACCTTCACCGTGCTGCTGCCGCCTGGTGGCGGAGCGCCCGGCTGCCCATAAACCGGTGGCGGAGCTGCCATCACCGGACCGGCCGTTGCTCCGGAAGGAGCGCCGCAGACCGTGCAGAACTGCACGCCGGGAGTGAGCCCCGCGCCGCACTTGGTGCAGAATGCTGCCACTATATTCTCCTTTGCTCTGAAGGAACGGGATACCCCACCCAAGCCTTCTGTTGGCTTGTGTGGGAATTGAGCCCTGTCCCTGCTGCGTGAGCCCCGTTCCCTGATTTACGTCTGCACGCTGCCCGCGATGTTCTTCGCAATCGGAGCCGCGATCGGCACCTCGAACATCTTGCCCTGGTACGCCATTACCATCAGCACGATCCAGAGAACCACTCCGACAAGCCACACGCAGGTCGAGAGCAGTCCCCATATCGAGAATCCGATGACGCCTCCCGTGCCTAGAAACGCGAAGCTCAGAATCACCCGGATAATTGTCAGCGCTCCGAAGATTACGATCGACTGCGCTGCGTGAAACCGCACAAACGGCCGCTTATCGATCAGCAGGAAGATAATCCCCGTCAACCAGCCCAGCAGGTAGCACAGCAGCCCCGCCACGTTTTCTTGCAGTCCCGTCGATCCAGCCGGAGCCATTACAACCGGGGGTGGCGGCGCGGCCGCGCCTATCTGGGCGCCGCACTGCGGACAAAACGGTGCTCCCTCTGCAACCTGTGATCCACACTTCCCGCAAAACGCCATGCACTCACCTCATTCGCTCGATCGAATCAGCATTCTGAGGTTCCCAAAATCCAACTGCAGCCCGCGCCCCGGAACCCTCTGAAATTTGGAGGGAAGCGTACTTGATGGTGAATCCCAAGTCAATGAAAAGTGCGCGCCCGGTTTGGCAGCCGTCTGCCACGCCGGGGCGCCTTCCATTGAGAAGGCCGGTCGGCGTCAATCTATCTAAGCTGTCCTCGATGACGCAGCGATAAAATCCTCAGCCGAGAAGACAGACCCGCGCGTCGGAAAGAACCGCTGAATCAGGCATTCATGGAGCGGCGAGTCCAGATCGGCGCAGCAATCGCCTATCACCGCCAGGCGGTAATCGGCGTCGAAAGCCTCGAGAAGAGTCGACAGGACGACGCCACTGGTCGAAATCCCGTAAAGAACCAGCGTATCGATCTCATTCGCGCGCAGGATCATCGCGAGATCGGTGCCGGTGAAGGCGCTGATCCGGTGCTTGGTGATAACAATTTCGTTCTCGCGCGGAGCGACCGCCTCCGCAATCCTTCCATGCGGCTCCCGAAACAGCTGCTGATGCCGCTCCGAGGACTTGACTGCGCCGAACAGCGCATTTCGCGAGCTGACCTCAGGCAGCCCCGGTCGAAAGCCAACCTGTACGTGGACGATCATCATCCCCTTGGCGCGAGCGTGATCGAGAACACTCTTGGCTCGAGCCAGAAACCCGTCTTTGTTCTCTTTTGTATAGATAGAAACGATGCCTGCCTGGCAGTCCATGCTCAAGACCGCCGTGTGCGCCGGATCAATTGGAAATGAAGCAGCCACATCCAGCTCCTTTCGGCGCCTGTTCCCGGCCTCGGTCGTAGATCAATTTGCTGGCGCTCCCGGCGCGGTTCCCGTATGCGGATTCGCCTGGAAATAATTGATCGCGTCCTGTCGTGTCTGAATCGTGCTCAGAACCGCCTGCGCGTCCTGCCCCAGCTGCGCCGCCCGCGCCGCAACCATGCTTTGCTGAATCGGATTCGGTGGCTTGAACGTGTCCGTCGCCTTTACCTCCGCCGGCGGGGTGGGAATCACCGGCGTATCTGTGCGTGCCTCCGGCAATGTCAGCACCTGCTCCAGCGTTGGAGCTGCCGCGATCCTCGCGCTCGTCAGCATCTTGTCCGCCGGAATCCCAATCCAGTCCCGTAGCGTCGCCAGCAGGGAAGTGTGGTCGTAAGGAGTGCTCGTCGGAGACCGGAACACCGTGCCCGCCTGGATCCACGGCGACACCAGCACCAGCGGAACCCGCACGCCGAAGCGGTTGAACGTGAATCCCTCCTCGCCCGGATTGCTCTTCGCATCCGGAGTCGCCGCCCCAAAAGACGGATGCACATGGTCGTAGATGCCACCGTGCTCGTCGTAGGTAATCAGCAGCAGCGTCTCCGGCCACGCTGGCGACTGGCTCACCGCCTGCCATATCTGGTAGAGAAACTGCTCACCGGCAACCACATCATGCGGAGGATGCTCGTCATTTGGGTTGACCAGGAAACTCGGCTCGATGAACGAATACTGCGGAAGGTTCCCGCTCGCGCAATCGTTCTTGAAGGCATCGAACGTGGCAAAGCGGTCGAGCGAGTAGATCCACAGGTTCGGAAACATCAGCCACGTCAGCGACGGAACGATGATCGTATCGTGATACACCTTCCAGCTCGCGCCAATATCCTCCAGCACGTTGAAAATGTTCCTCACATCCCAGTTAAACGGGTTCGGAATCGCGCCGTTCTTTACGTTGCCGTTCGACGTTCCTGAATGAAAGAAGCACCGGTTCGGCCACGTATTGCTCGGCACCGATGCGTGCCACTCGTCGCTGACCGCATAATTCGTTGCCAGCGCGGAAATCACCGGCACTTGCGCCGGACTGAACGGCTCCATGATCTGCACCGGAATATTTGTGCCTGTGACCTTTGCATAATTGATCACAAATCCTAGGTTGGGCCACGTAGGCTTCGTGCTCGGAGCCTCCGGCCCGAACAACTGGTAGTTCACATTGTCGAAGTCCTCTTCCGGATCGGGATTCGGCATGTTCGTCGCATTCGCCTGGTCGAACACCGGATAGGTCTCCGTCGACTTCCCCTGGAAATAATCCGCGCTCACCGGGTTGTAGTACGAAGACTTGAGCCCATTGAATTGCTGCGGCGTCGATGCGGGCAGAAACTGGCTCGGCTGAATCGTACCCGGCTTGTAGAGCCACCCGCAAATGTTATCGAACGAGCGGTTCTCGAGCATCACCACGATGATGTGCTTGATCTGGGGGAGAATGGCCATCGGACCCTCCGTTCAGACGCGACCAAGTATACGGCAATCCCCGGCCTTAATCCCTGGTGGGCCCCACAGCCCGCCCTGAGTGAACCCCGAAGGCACCGGACTCGGGAGGTATCTAATTGAGCGGATGATATCGGTATGCACCGCGCCGGCCGTGCACGCGACAACTCGTGCGATCAGCTATTGATGAGAACGGAGACCTCGAACATGAAGCCTGATGAACCCAGCCGCACAGCCCTGATGATCGCCCGGCAACGAGCTGCTCATCAGGTGCTCGATCATGGCTCAATCCTCTATGACCCATTTGCGATGAAGATTCTGCGTGAAGACGAAAAGGACGTGCTTCAATTCGCGAACGCACACCCCTTTGCCAGCATCGGACGTCTGTTTACCGCCGCGCGAAGCCGGATTGCAGAAGATGCTTTGTCAGGAGCTGTCGAAAAAGGGATTCGGCAGATCGTCATCCTTGGCGCCGGACTCGACACTTTCGCCCTCCGGAATCCCCATGGCGCACGACAGGTCCGTATCTATGAGGTGGACCACTCCGCGACGCAGGCATGGAAAAGCCAGCGCTTGGCTGAAGCTCAAATCGCACGTCCGCCATGGCTTATTCTCGTGCCAGTCGATTTCGAGCGGGACACTGTGGGAGAGAAGCTCCTCGCCGCAGGCTTTCAGCAGAACTCTCCCGCGTTTTTCACTTGGCTCGGGGTTGTGCCATATCTGACACGGGAAGCTATCGGCAGCACTCTGGACTACATGTCGTCAATCGAGAACTCGGAGGTGGTGTTCGACTACATGGAACCCCCGCAGGCATTCTCAGAAGAGATGAGGGAATTAGTAACGAAGCGGACCGAACAGCTTGAGAAAATGGATGAACGTTGGGCCAGCCGTTTCGAGCCGGCTGCTATTGCAGCGATTCTTCGCTCGCACGGATTCTCTGACATCGAAGACATCAATTTCCAGGAGATCAAGTCCAGGTTCGGCCGCGCCGTTCAAGGGCTCGCGCCCGGACACGCTGGCGTTCATGTTGTCCACGCCAAGCACTAGAGTTACTGGGTCGCGCCAATGCGGCTAAAGACGTCACCATTCCGCTGGAGGCAGGAAAGATGAAGAACCCACTGCCTGAGACGCTCTACTGAAGGCGGTCACCGCCGGGTGGGAGCAACGAACCCTTCGGTCTTGGGATTCTCAGAGGTAGGGGTCGCCCACCTTGTGTTACCTTGATGACCTGCTTGGGCCATTGAGGGCAACGAATGCTGGTGGGATGATCCCTGCATGCGAGTAAACCTCATAGCTCAAACCTCCGGTCAGATTAAGTCAGCTTCAAGACCTGTTCCGCTATCGCTGACGATCCGGCCAGCTTGCGGATTACCGGGCGACTACGAATATCACACCGACAGCTCAAGCCTGCTGTGGATGCTTCACCGGCAGACCGATTTGCCGGCCGCGGTCATCGACCGGTTTGAACGGAATATGTACTCATCCTCCGACGCTCGCCTGCTCGGCGTGGAACTGAGTGAACATGTCCTGACCGAGCTGGGTTACTTTATTGATTAGTGAACTGCGGACCGGGTCGCGAAAACCCCATTCACTCCTCGGAGTCGCATTCTGACGTCTCCCTATCGACGACGAAGTGAGCCCGGAATCGTTAATGAGTGCTTTGCCTGTTCACGACAGTTTTCTGTCGTTTGAGTGCCTCCACGGGATCGATCAGCAGCGTCATGCAGATTTTGTTCTTGCGTGTGTGCTAGTTTGTGAATCCTCTGCGTAGCTGCCGCTGCGCTCGCAACAAGATTCGCTCACACGAGGTCAATGTGAAAAGAGAACGCCTGACACGGGTCGTCCTGGTGATCGTGGGGCTTTTGAATCTGGCGATAATTTATCCCCTATATATGGACCTGCGGAATTCCAGCTGGCTTCTGGAGCAGAAGAACGAGTGCGAGCCGATGTTTCTGAGCTTCTTTATTCCGGTCGGGGTCTTTCTACTCGTGGCCGCAAGGAGACCATCTGAGCATCGCTCGATGATTGCTTTAGCCGCTTGGTGGCACATCTCCCATGGCGTAGTGATGGCTATTCAAAGCGTGGAAGCCTGGATTCACGGTGTCCACAGGAACTTTACTGATGTGATCGTAGTCCTTGTGATCGGCGGAGTTCTGTTGGCGGTTCTGCCTGCAAAGCCAAACGTAGTCGAGCCACTACTTGCCTGAATGAGCGCAGAAACCCCACACTCTGCGCGGATAACAGTTACTTCTCGTCTTCTTCTCTTCAGGGAAGATTCGTGGAACCCGAGTCGAAATGTCCGTGTTGCCGACGACACGCCCAGAACGCGTCAGATTCGCAACATGCCTTACCATGAAAGCAGTCATTTCGACATGATCATCGTGCGTGAGAGAGTCGGAGATTCGCTGAGGCTCAAGGTTGCTCCGAGTGTGAATTGGCTAGGGGTCCTCACCGGTCTCGCGGTGATCCTCATCCTTTCCGGCGTAGGTATAGCGCCAGCATTCAACGGATTAAAGCTCGCTATCGCAACTCGAGGAAGCCTTGGAGGGTACATACTCGGGATCACCGCCTGTTCGGTCCTGATTTTGATAGTTTTTTATAACGTACTTCTCAATCTATTCGGATCAGAAATTGTCAGTGTCAGTTCTACAGACCTACAAATCGAGTCGGCGATCTGCGGCTTCGTCCGGTCGCAACGTGTCTTTCCGAATTCAACGGTCGAGAGACTCAGATATGAGCGGTGGCCGGGACCGAGAGGAGCAGGACTGCAGCACGGTATCCGTTTTGACTGCGTTGGGGAAACCGTCACGTTCGCTCAAAATCTGCCCGAGACGCAGTCGTACGATCTGATCGACCAAATGCGGCAGGTTTACTCGTTTCCGGCTCCCGATCCTCCCGACGAGGAGTCTTCTCCTGCCGTTACCCATTGGTGAAATCGTCGCATTGAGTTTCTACCGTATGACCAGCATCCCGGAACATTCGGGAAACTGGGTCGAAAATTTCCGAAATGGCGACTTTCGTCCAAGTGACGAGAAGCGCGTTTGAACGAAGCTGTTAGTTTTGCCCTACATCGTTCCGATGGATCGCCAGCGAGCAGCCCTGTGAGTGCTCGAAACGGCAATTCACGGGGTATTCTTGAGCAGATTCCCGCAGAGGAGAAGCGTGATGGAATGGGAACGCTTGATTCGATTTGGGCTGCTGGGTGATGCGAATCTGGAACCATGGGCGATTTTGTTGGTGCGGGTCGCGTTAGGAGTGTTTTTCGCAATCTCCGGTGGAAATAAGCTCTTTGTCGCGAGCCGGACGAAAGTCATGTATGAAACCTTGGCCGCGGCCAGGATCCCGTTTCCGCGGTCGATGGCCTATTGTGTTTCGGCAGTAGAATTCGTCGGCGGGTGCTTGCTGGTTGTGGGACTTCTGTCAAGCTTGGCTTGTTTTGTGTTGATGGTTAATATGCTGGTCGCCATCCTGACCACTAAGCTTTCTGGCGACATTAAGGCGCTTTCGCCTCTCAATTGGGTGGACGATTTCCTCTATTTTCCCGAAGTTCTTTACGTATTGTTTTTTGTGTGGCTGATCTGTTCAGGTCCAGGAAAATTCAGTCTGGATCGCCTGATTGCGACTCGATTCGTTCCATGAGCCGGCTCGAAGGGTCCATATCCCGAACGTGGGAAAACTGAGCCCCGAGTCCGGAGGACGAAACAAGCTATAGCCCGGCACGGCAGTGCCGGGAAAAGGAAGAGGCTTTGAGATCGAGTCCCGTCAGGGACGATACAACCCCGGGTACCGGAGGCCATTCTCGTTTTAAGGCCAGCAAGCCTGCTGCTTTACGCAAATCGAAGGTGTCCGGCAAGGACTGGGTTTAGAACGGTTATTCTTGCCCAGTCCCTACCGTCGGACTGTGGTGCTGGTTAGCTTGGCCTAGGTTAATGTCTACCACTGATCCGCGAAATGGCTAGATCGAAGCGGTCGGCATCATCCAGCGGGTTATCTTCGGTAGTCCGATTGTTGTAACGAAATACCTGCTCGGCGTGTAACGGAACAATCAGAATCTCTCGTCCCGGCGGGCCTTACAGGAAGAGGTAGTATCGATGTGGGGCCGCTGGGGGCTGGGCCCTTCCGTGCACAGACCGGATGAGTGCCGTACGAGTCGGGCAAGGCGTTTGATTCCGGTGTAGCAACCCGGCAACGGACATCAGCCCCCATTCCATCATCCAGCGGGTTATCTTCGCTGGTCCGATTGTTGTAACGAAATACCTGCTCGTCCATGTAACGGAGCCGCCCCTCTCGCTCGAGGGTTACAGCATCTCGCTGCGCAGCCGCCGATCCGGATGATTGGGGTCGGTGAACTCCATCAACTCAATCGGCGCACCGTTTTCAACGATGAACGCCACGCGCACGCCATCGGATGGGCTGTTCGGCGCAATCAGAATCTCTCGGCCTGCCAATTCCGACGCAAGGTCGCTTACCTCAAAAGCAACATGCGGCACTTGCCTCACCAGCTCAGGAACGTCTGCATCCGCTTCGAACCGCATCCATTCCACGCCATACTCGCTCAGTTCGTGTCCGACAATGAAGATCTTCAGGCGCTCGATGTGGCGCTCTCCCGGCCTTGATTGGTCGGTAGGAATTCCAACGTGATGATATCGGCGCATTGTTTCGCCTCTCTTTCAGGCACCAAAGCCCGCCCAATTCCCGGGACACGCAGGGGCCGCTCACGGGCGAGTCGCGCGACTAAGCAGGAACGTACGTCAACCTGATCACGTCCTCGACAAGGACATCGCTGTTCACGAGGCGGAGCGGCGGCCGGGGCCCGACGAAGTATGGCTGGCCGCCGCCAAGCACGATGGGGCGAATGTACAGTCGATACTCATCGATAAGACCCAGGCTGGTCAGGCCTCCTGCCAGGTTTGGTCCGGCAACATCAATCTCCCCCGGTTGCTTATCCTTCAGCTCGCGTACCGCCGCCTCCAGATCACCCTCAAGAAGTGTGGCGTTGGGGCCGACCGACTTCAGCGTGCGTGACAAGACCCACTTTGGCTTGCTCTGCCACACCGCCGCGAATTCGCGGTCCTCCGCGTCCCAGTCCGGAAGGTCTTCATCCCAATAACGCATGATCTCGTACATGCGGCCACCGTACAGCATGCCCGTCGAGCCGCGCACTAGCTCGATGAAGTGACGAAATAGCTCGGGAGGGGGTGGCCCTATTTTCATGTGGTCGACGTAGCCATCCAGGGACTGGTTCATTCCGAAAACGAGCTTGGCCATCCTTCAAATCTCCAGGTTCTTCAGAATAACTTCAGTCGACCTTCCGCGGAAATTAAGATTCGACATGGTCTGTGCCGAGTTCCCCATCCTCGAGCGATGCGAAGGGCCGGGTGCCTGTAGATGATCAAGAGGTTGTTCCGATTTCGGAGCGGCTGATGGGCGGCTTGTAGTTGAGGCTACCATGGGGTCTTTCTCGGTTGTAGTAGTCGGTCCAAGGCAGCAAGTGAGCATCTCTTTGCTGGGAGTCGGACCAGTGTTTTGCATAAGCCCATTCGCGCAACGCGGTCTGGATGAATCGCTCGGCCTTTCCGTTGGTTCTGGGTGTGTAAGGTCTGGTGCGGCTGTGTTTGATTGCCATCTGCTGGCAAGCGTGACGGAACTGACTGGAGCGATAGCTGGAGCCGTTGTCGGTCAGCAGCGCGCGCACGCCGATGCCATGGCGGGCGAAGAACTCGACGGCCGAGTTCAGGAAGCCGATGGTGGTTTCAGCCTTCTGATCGGGCAGCATCTGGGTGAAGGCCATGCGCGAGTGATCGTCGACGGCCACGTGCAGAGCCAGGAAGCCTGGATGTTCCTTTTTGCCGCGCAGCCTGCCATCGCCGCGCAGCGAGACCTCGGCGAAGCGTGTCATGCCCTTGATGTCCAGGTGCAGCAGGTCGCCGGGCCGTGGATGCTCGTAGCGCTGCACGGGAGGCGGCGGGATTCAGATCGCGCCACCGGCTCAGTCTTGCCCGGCGCAGGATGCGGCTGACCGAAGCCGGACTCAGGCCGGTGCGGCGAGCGATCTGGTAGCCGGGCATGTGCCGGCGACGAAGTGCAAGTACCTTTTCCACTAATAAGGAACTGATCTGCCGCGGACTGCGGCGCGGACGCGAGCTGCGATCGGCCAGGCCAGCTGGGCCAGACTGCCGATAACGGCCCACCCATTTGGCTGCTGTCTTGACGCTGACGCTGAACCGGGACGCTGCCGACCCCAGCCTTATGCCATCTTCAATCACCATGCGGGCCAGCCGCTCTCGACTCACCGCCGTCCATGGGGCATTCTTGTGATAGTCCATTCGGTCTCCTGAGTTACTGCTTGCTCGTCACAAACAGCTTCTCCGGTCCTGATCGAATGGACAACCTCTTGAAAGATCACAGGTGCCCCATCCTGAGCGAAGAGCGAAACCACGAGTGCGATTCGATACGCGCTCTCGCGATGGCGTGCTCTCACGCGCTACGCCGAAGACTAACTGTTGGAGATAGACAACAGCGCGGCCGAACGGGCACTGCGGGCTGTGGCTCTTGGACGCAAAAACTACTTATTCGCAGGGACACCGGTCCCGGTTGGGTTTCGGGCAATCGAGCGGAAGTACGCCGGCATGCCGAACTGATTGCCACACCCGACGGCCTGCCGCGTAAACGGCAGGCCATCTGGCGGGATAGCATAGACCGCATTTATCGCACGGCACCTGAAAGCGCTACCGCATCCGCTCCCGCCGGGAAACGAAGCTTGCCTCTGGCGTCGTTCACGGCCAGCCATACGGCCTCGGCCACATCGCTTTCCTTCGTGGTCAGTGCCGGTCTTGCGAACTCTGCGAAGATCGGAGCGGCGAAGTCGGCGTAGGCCTTCGGAATGAGGTCTTCGACGCGAACCTCGGTATTCTGCGTGAACCTGGTTGTCGGAGCGTATCCGGGTTCGACCAGCTTCGCATGAATGTTGAAATGCCCAAGCTCGTGAGCCAACGAACCGGTGAAGCCCTCAATAGCCTGCTTGCTCGCGGTATAGGCTGCCGCCAACGGGAAGGGCGCCAAGGTTGTGCTCGAGGTGACGTTGACAATCACACCGCAGCGCCGCTCGCGCATCTGCGGGATCACGGCCTGCGTCATCGCCATAACGCCGAAGGTATTGGTCTCGAAGACCTTGCGAATGTGCGACAGGGGCGTCGCTTCAAAAGCACCGACGACGCCGATGCCCGCATTGTTGACGAGGACATCGAGCGGACCAGCCGCTTTGATGGCCGCCGCGATGCTCTTTTCATCTGTCACGTCCAACGGCAGGATGCGCAGTACCGGCGATGGTGTCAGGATGTCCTTACGGGGGATACGCATGGTTGCGATGACATTCCAGCCTTTCGCGAGGAAATAGCGGGCCGTTTCTAGGCCGTAGCCGGAAGAGGATCCAGTGATCATGATGGTTTTCATGGTTTATCTCCTTTGCTGAATCCAATCTACGCGGACGCTTCAGGACTATCTACAATTGACAGTCCATATTGTATTTGCAATAGTCCAGAAATATGGCTGATCCTCTCTCCGAAGTCATAGGTCTGCTCCGGCCGCGAGCAGTGTTCACCAAGGGCATCAGCGGGGCAGGATGCTGGGGCGTCCGCTACGCGGATTTCGGCCACCCAAGCTTCTGTATCGTGATTGAAGGGTCGTGCCGTCTCGCTGTGGACGGACAAGAAGAATTGACGCTGGAGGCGGGCGACTTCGTATTGCTGTCGACCACGCCGGGGTTCACCATGTCGGGCTTCGAGCCCGTCATACCGGATTTCATCGATCCGAATGTGGCCGCGCAGGCAGAGGGAGAAGTTCGTCACGGGACGCAGGACGGTCCGCCGAGCGTCCGCATGCTGGGCGGCTACTTTATCTTCGACAGCGAAGACTCCGGCCTACTGGTTTCTCTGTTACCTGGACAAGTTCATATTCGCGGTGTCGATCGGCTGTCGACTCTGGTGAAGCTTCTGATCGACGAGGCAGCGGAACAACGATCGGGACGCGAATTGGTGTTGAGCCGCCTCGTTGAGGTTTTGCTGGTCGAGTCGTTGCGGCTGACACCCACTCCCGACGCGCCCGCAGGGCTGTTGCGCGGTTTGGGCGATGTGCGGTTGGCGGAAGCCATCCGGAAGATACACGCCGACCCCGCTCGTTCCTGGACTATGGCTCAACTCGCGAAAGAGGCTGCGCTGTCGCGCTCAGCGTTCTTTGATCGTTTCACCCGCAACGTCGGCATGCCGCCTATGGAATACCTTTTGGGGTGGCGCATGGCGCTCGCAAAAGATCTGCTTCGGCACCGCGAGATCGACATTGCCGATGTAGCCGAGCGCGTTGGGTACGGATCGGCGAGCACGTTTAGTACGGCATTCAGTCGCTATGTAGGCCAGCCACCCGGCCGCTATTCTAAAGCCGCCATGGCATCAGCAAAGTAGATGACTCGCCTGCGCGGACAGCGGATAAGTTCCGCTGTTCGCGGCCTAGCGTAACGCGGAGAAGCATCCGCGCCTGTCAACCCTCGACACCGGCCGTCTGCTTGCAACCCGTTCATCTCAGGCTGCTAACCATCCCGGCCAGTCTGGCCGATTAATTATCTCAAGTCGATAAAATAGAAATAGGAAATCCATTCAGGCCCGCTCCAGCGGGCCATTCTCGTTTTAATGGGCAACACGGTTGTTTCTCCGCGCACGCATAACAGCAATAGAAAAGTTAAACCAATGAAATGAATGAGTTACAGCGTCTCTTTCAAGCACGCAAGCCCGCCCGTAAACCCCGCAGGAAGAATGGATTACAAGCTGTT